>NZ_NSJZ01000038.1 GCF_002287065.1 Paracoccus salipaludis | reverse complement strand
CGGCAGTCTACTTCCAGTTATTGGAGATAAGGTGCCTATGACGAGAGCCGAATTGATCGACCGCCGACCTCATCGCGGGACTTGGCTTCAGACCGAACGGGCAGCGCATGAGGCATGGGCACGCTTGATCGACAAGTCACCGCTGGCCGCGAAGATCATGCACGTCCTCACAGCGCGGGTTGGAAACCACAACGCGGCAGTTATCAGCCAGAAGAACCTAGCCCGACTTGCCCATGCATCCGAGCGCGGCGTGAGAGATGCCTTGCGGGTGCTGGAAGCCGACCGCTGGCTTGAGATGCGCCAGATCGGCGGACGCGGCACGGTGAACGCCTATGTCTTGAATGATCGGGTTGTATGGAGCGGCAAGCGCGACGGCATCCGCTACAGTCTGTTTAGCGCAGCTGTGGTGGTCTCGGATGACGAGCAGCCCGACGCCGCTGAGCTGGAGCATCAAGAGCCGCTGCGTCGAGTTCCAACCCTTCATCCTGGCGAACGCCAGTTACCCGGGGGCCCCGGCCTGCCGCCTGTGTCGCAGCCGTTCTTCGAAGGTATGGAGCCGGACCTTCCTGCCCTCGACCGGCAAGAGACCGAAGGAGCTGATCCCCAATGATCGACGACCCCGAGAACCACACCATCCGCCTGCTTCAGGAGATGCGGGCCGAGATGCGCAAAGGCTTCGAGGACGTGAACCTGCGTATCGACGGGCTGACTCATATCCTTGTCACGCTGGCCGGGCACATCCACCAGCACGATGAGCGGATCGAGCGGTTAGAAGGCAGAGCGGAAGATTAACCCCCTGTCCTACTCTGCCGCCTCTCACGGGCATTCTGACGCAGTGCGCCACCATCCCGAACCGGCCCCATGCAGGCCGGTTTTTTTTGCTGTCCTGCCCGTGTCCTAGAACGTGTCCTTCTTGTGTCCTATTAATGCGTCATTCTTCTCTGTCCGGCGGGACACCAGAAAAGGACATGACAATAAACGCGACGCCTCTCATACCGGGACAGGACACCGGACAGGGCAGGGACGGACATGAGCAAGCTGTCATTGCGCGAGGCAGCAAAGTTGGCAGGACGTGGAAAAACCACGATTCACGCTGCTATCCATGATGGCCGACTGACCGCCGAGCGCAACGAGTCGGGTGGATACGAGATCGATCCGGCCGAGTTGCATCGCGTCTTCCCGCTCAAGGCGGACCCGGACACCGGACAGTTTATCGATCAAAGGACACCCAAGGACAGGCAGGACAGTAACGATGCCGAACGTCCTTCGCTGTCCTTGGCCCTTTCAAGGACAGCGACCAGGACAGGACGGGCAGGGCGCGCGCTTGCCACCGCCGAGCAGGAACTGGCCGAAGCCCTGCGGGAGATCGAGCGCCTGAAGACCGAGGCCGAACGCGAGACCCACCACGCCCGCGAACTGGCCGAGAAGGAGATCGGGCACCTGCGCGAAACCCTGGAAGTCGAGCGCGCCGCGAAAATCGAGCTTGCTGCTGCCCATGCCGCGCACCTAGCGGACCTGCGCCGCGAACTGAACCAGATGCGCGCACTGATGCCCCCCCCGGCCCCTCTCCCGACCGCCCCAGTCTCGGCCCCTGATCCCGCGCCGTCCCTGACCTCCCCACGCGGCCGCTGGTGGCCCTGGCGCCGCGGCTGATCGACCATCCCCGCTCAACCGGGAATAGCCGCCCCGCCCGTAACCGGTGTTATGGTAAGTTCCCGGGGACGGCGGGGGATCAGCCGGGGGTTGTGCGTTTCCACCCTCCCGAACGAAGCCGGGACCAAGCGGGAACCCGCATCTAATGTGAGGGTCAGGCGCGCGCCTGAGAAGAACATCGGCTCCTGCCCGGTAAGAAGCTGGGGCTTCGGGTTGCCTGAGGAACTCCCGGCCGTTCTCCTGCCTTGAGGCTGTAGAGGCAAAGCGCACAGGCTCTCCTCCTCCTGAGGCTGCCCCTGCCGCATAGGGCAGGGGCAGTTTGCCAGACCGCAGCTCAGATTACGGAGCGATGCCGGCCTCGATGCACCTGGTGCTCCAGAGTTTGCCCTTCATGCAGCGCGGAAAGCCTGCCAAGCTGCGCTGGTTAGGTGACAGGCGCGCGGCATGCCGCAGGCGCAGCCAAACAAGACAAGAGCCTTCTTCCCCCAGGATTCGAGGACGACATGCTTGACCACGCCCAGATCAACGCCCCGCAGTTTGAAGCCGACATGGAGGCAGTGCCGGGCACAGCCCCAGAGGGACCGCGTGCACCGGCACAGGCTGGGGCTGCCCCGCGCCTGGACGCGCTGATGCTCCTGCCCTTCCAGATCGCAATGGCGTTGCCGGCCGCAGTCATTGCCCAAGGCAACTCGTCGGCCATTCTGCGCCAACTGTCCTGGCAGCGCGAGCGGGCCCGTCGCTGAGCCGGGCCTGTGTTCAAAAACAGCCTCTAATCCAAACTTTTCCTTGAAAGGTTAGGGGAGACGCCTGTCTCATGATCGGGCTTGGCTTGAGGCTTTGAATCTGCATTTTCTGCTAGGAAATGCAGCACGAACAGCTTCCGGCCCCATTCATCGGTTACCTCGAGATGCCATTCGGTGCCATCCCAGAACCGCTCCCCCATGTCGTGTAAGATCTCGCCGCTCGTACGGACAGCGACTGAGCGCGCTGTCTGGATGTCAGGCAGTTCCGTGCCCTCGTGATCACGCAGGGTGATGCCGTCGATGATATGGAAGAAGTACCGCGGCATAGGTTTCGATCCATGTGGGAGGCGAGAGCACGAGTCGTCTCTCAGGCGACAACGCCTCCAACCTGGCTGCCGATGCATATGGCACAACAGGTAATGCAGAATGTTACCTGCCTGCATGTGACCTTGAGAGATGATCAGCCTTCTCAGGGTCGAACCATGCCGGTCAGGATCTCGGCGGGACGATCGGTCCAGCGATATCGGACCTTGTAGCCGAGCTTCGCCAGCCCTCGGCCAGGCCGGATCAGCACATCGAAGGACACCGTGCCGGGCTGGGCGGCATCCGCCACCGGAACCCAATATTCGCTGACGTCCGAGCAGCGGTGGTTTCCGCCCCGCGGTCGGGGCGGCCAGTTCTCGCTCTGGGTCGCCTCGTCGTAATGGGCCACCTCCAGCATCGAGACGATGCGCCCGCCCAACCGCACCTGGCGGCAGATTTGGCGAAGGTCGGCCGGAACCTGGCTATAGTTCAGGGCCGTGACGCGCATCCGGCCCCAACCCTTCCAGCCTTCCGGGGCGGGTAGCACGACCGCGGCGAACTGCAAGGCCGGCCGCTCCACGATCCGCAGGGCCGGAAACAGCTCGCGGAACGGCCGGGCCTGGGCGAACTGGTCCGCGTTGGCGTCGGGGGCGTCAGGGTCGGCCGCGATCATGCGCTGGATCTGGTCTTCGGTCAGGTGCTGGGCGGTCATAGCAGGCTCCTTTCCTGCAAGCTGTCGAGCCAGCCCTACCAGAGCGCCCGCAGAGCCGTGGAGAAGGCCAAATAGGGTGAGTTGGCAGACCATCCAAGACGGCACGCAACGCGCCAGGTGCTGGCGTGTACCACGATGCCGAGGACAGGGGCGAGATAGGCTAGATTGACCTTAAGCACTATGCATGATGCACGTTTAGGTAGCATAAAATAATCAGTTAACAATCATAAGGGCAGGGCTGGCAGAACGCGGACCGTGTGGCAGGCACGCAACCGCTTCGCCATGCCCTGCCATGACGAGTGCATGGGCGATCAGGCCTCACACAAAGAGAGCAAGGGAACTAAACTACACTTCAGGTTGTAATATATCAGCAAATTCTTGAGTCCTGTGTTTAGAGGGAGGAAATTATGGGCAAGCCAAGCACGTTAAAAAGCTTCCAGTTTGAGCTTATTATAGACAAGCTGAACCCTCTCGAAGGATTTTCAATAAGAGCAGAAACCCGTGAGAATATGATTCTCATCTTTGTTGAAGATCTCCGCGAACATCCTGACTTCAAAGGCAGAAAACCTGCATACGGATGGAACGACATTTTCCAAACCCTTTCCAGGATTGGTCTTGACTCGGCCAAAGCAGTCGTTTCGCTCGGATTCCGCACTGAGGCGGTCAACTCTAACAGCGGAGAAACTTTCAATATCGGAGTGGCCCAACTGGGATGGACCTGTGCGATAGTCCCTAACCGCATTCCCGAACCAATCCGTGTCCCGGATTGTGGGTTAGATCCAGTTCCCAATCCTGCTCAAGGCGGCCTCGATGTCCGGCCTTGCCCCCGCACCTCATGACAGCGGCGCGATGCGCGGCCGCCGCATGATCGCGGGAGGGCAACGCGGCTTGCGACATGCTGTTCCAGGCCGCACTCGCAGCCACATGTCACAACCCGCTTCTGAAGTCCGCCGCCAAGCGCCTCAACAAAACCAAGCGCCTCAACAAAAACGGCAAGCCGCACAAGCCGGTCATCATCGCGATCGCCAGACGGCTCATCACCATCGCAAACGCAGTCCTGAAGACTGCCACGCCATGGCAGCATCAAACCGGCGCATAGACACAGCACTCACCGTTCAGGAACCTGTCTCCGTGATAATGGGAAGCTCGTCCCGAAGCTTCTCGTAGAGAGGGCGGTACGCCTTATGGTGCTGGTACGCGCTCAAGGCTTTCAAGATCAGCATCCATTCCTCGGCCGTGAGACGGGGCCCCTTCTCGCAGAAGGGGAAGATGCTTGAGACGGTTCGGGAGTGCATCGAACTGGCCTTTTCACAGGAACGCAAAGACCCCGAACACTTGGGGCGCCGCAAAGGTCAGAAAGAAAGCACCTAACTTTGTGTGATAAAGCGCGCGGGACAACGCCTGCCAAGCGCCGCCTCTGGCCGTTCTAGGCCAGGTCCGAGCTTCAAAAAGCTTTCATGGGTCTGCCAAGACGGGAACAGACAGGACTTTGCAGAGGTTCGATGATCGACTTGGACAGTGATCAAGTCAGACTTCAGTTGCGAAGTCTTTGCCAGTTACCGGGCCTATTCCCTGCCCGGTAACTGGCTCCTCTCCGCCGGGTCGCAGCATCGCGCAGCAGTCGCCATGATCATCGCGCGCCGCTAGGCCGAACGCGAGCTAACGTTCTGACCTCAAAGCGACGGCAGGGCAGGCCCGCCCCGGAGACCTCACAGATCGGAGGGGCGGGCCTGCCTGGCTCCGTAGGCTACAACCCGTGATCCAGCTCGTCGTCCCGGCGCGCATGGGCCTCACGTTCCTTCACCAGCTCCAGCTGGCGGGCGCGCTCGGCCTGCTCCGCCACCTGTCGGTCCCGGTCCAGATCGCGGGACAGGTCGTCGCGCAGCCCGCCCTCGGCGGCTTCCGCGAAGAACTCGCCCCAGGCATCGGGCGCCGGCTCCAGCGCCTCCAGCGCGCGCTCGGCCACCCGCCCGAGCCAGTCGCGGGCCTGGCTGGCCAGCTCCTGGGCCACGCGCCCGACCTCCAGGGCCCGCGCCCGGACCTCCTGCCAGACCCGCACCGCCGCGACCTCGATCCCGCGCTCCTTGAGCTGCCACGCCCCGAGCGACAGCTGCGGCAGGGGTGGACGGTCCAGCTCCACGGCGCGCACCGCCTGCACCAGCTCCTCGACCTCGTCGCCGCGCGCCCGCGCCTCGGCCGCCAGCTCCAGGGCTTCCTCGCGTTGCGCCTCCAGCGTCCGGTGATCGATGCGCAGCGCGTGGCCCGCCCGCTCCAGGGCGGCGTTGGCGTCCTGCGCCCAGGCCTCCCGCCAGTCCTCCAGCACCGCCACGGCGTTCCAGTCGCGGTTCTTGGCGGTGAACCCCTCGGCGTCGATCTCGCGGGTGGTCAGCAGGATATGGGTGTGGTGGTTGCGCTCGTCGCCCGTCAGCCCCGGCGCATGGAGCGCAATGTCCGCGACCATGCCCCGGTCCACAAAGGACCGCTGGCAGAAGTCGCGGACCAGCGCGACGCGCTGCGCGTGGCTCAGCTCGGCCGGCAGCGCCACGCGGATTTCGCGGGCGAGCTGGCTGTTCTTGCGCGTCTCGGCGGCCTCCACCCGGTTCCACAACTCGGACCGGTCATGGACCCAGTCCGGCGCATGGGCAGGGGCGAGGATTTCGACATGGGTGACGCCGCTGCGGGCGCGGTAGTCGAAGTCGAGCCCCGTGCGCGCATCGTGGATTAGCTCGCCCGCGCGGTAGGCGGCCGCCCCCGTGGCGCTGCGCCCGGCCGAGCGGGAGATCATCGAGGCCCGCAGGTGATAGATCGCCATGGGTGCGCCGCGCTCAAGCCAAGGGGTCGAGGGGAAGCGCAGCCTCCCCCGCCCACATAAACGCGGCACGCGTTTGTATAAGTGGGCACTTCGTGCCTTGCAGCCTAGCTGCTCTGGGGTCAGTCTGGCAACCATTGGACGAACGAGGAATTGCAGAATGGCGCGCAGCATCGACCAGCAGATTGCCGAAGCTCAGGCCCGCTTGAACCGGCTCAAGACAAGGGCCAAGGCCACTGAGACCCGCCGCAAGATCATCGTCGGCGCCATTGTCACCACCGAGGCCCTGAAGGACCCCAAGATCGCTCGCTGGATGGCCGCCACCCTGCGCAAGAACGCCACCCGCGAGGTGGACCAGAAGGAACTGACCGGATTGCTCGCGGACCTCGACGCCAAGGCAGCCGAGGCATGAGCGAAACGCCCAAAAGCCCCGCCCAGGTCATCAACGACCTGACCGACCAGGTCCGGCTCCTGCGCCAGGACGTGGCCGTCCTCACCGCCACCGCGACCACCAAGAAGGAAGCCGCTGCCCTGCGCGCCTCGGTTCAGGCCTCCGCGCAGGAAGCCCATGACCGGAGCGCGAAAGTCCTCGATGCGGCCGAGCGGGTCATCGACCGAAGTTACCAGGCCAACCTCCAGGCGGCCCGGGAGGGCGCGGCCAAGGCCGTGGCCGGGCTTCAGGACGAGGTCAGGCAGGCGGCCAACCGGATGCGCCTGGAGGCCCTGAAAGGCAGCCGGCAGGCCCTCTACTGGTCAGGTGGGGTGTTCGCCGTGGCGGGCGGCCTTGTCGCCCTGGGAGCCCTTCTGGGCGCTCTGGGGCACTTCTGGCTACAGGGACGGGCCGATGCCCGCGCCTTCGGGGAGCATCCGGGAGTCTTCTGCAAGGGGGCCGGCGGGACCGTGGTGACCAACGACGATGGCAGTTCCTACTGCGCCTTCTGGATCACCCACCCATCACAACTGCGGAAATGACTTGGATCAGCGGGCGACCATTTCTGCAGCGTCCTGGCTGAACTGGTCGATCCTGATCTGACGGTCGGGGAAGCGCGCCACGATCTCCAGCTCGCCCCCCATTGCCTGAATGAAGCGCCGCAGCGTCCCGATGTACATGTCGGTGCGCTTCTCCATCTTGGCGACGGACGCCTGATTGATGTGGAGGATCGCCGCCAGCTCCTCCTGGGACAGCTTCATGGCGCGGCGCACCTCGGCCAGGGCCATTTCGCTCTCAAGCGCCTCGGACTTGGCGCGGGCGCGGTCCTGCGCCTCCGGCGACATCCGGTTGCGAAGCGTCGAAAAAGAAGTGCGTCCGGTCATGTCCTGATCAATCCTTCTGCCTGGAGGGCGTCGATGTGCTGATCGTAGAGATCATCGGCCACCGGGATCATCTCTTCGTAGAACCTGTCGTTCCCCGTCTTGTCGCCGCCGATCAGCAGGATCGCCGTGCGCCGGGGATCGAAGGCATAGAAAACGCGAAACGGATTCCCATGGCTCTGCACCCGAAGCTCGCGCATGTGGTCGTGCCGGCTGCCATTGATCCCGCTGGAGTGTGGATAGGGCAGATTGGGACCACGGGCCTCAAGGCGCTGCACATAAGCATCCACATCCTCCTGTTCGGCCTCGGTAAGCGTGACCCACCAAGTTCCAAACTCGTCAGTGTATTCGATTTCCCAAGCCATTGGGGCATATTATGCCTTCAAGGGCATATTTCAAGGCATCGCAGCCTCTTGGGCCTCCCCCCGCACCCCCCTCGAACCGCTGGCGGGGCCTCAATGGCCCCGCCAGCGGTAGGCCGACAAAAACTCCACAGCCCGTCCCAAGGGCGGGGGGTCGCCAGCTCCCTGGAGGGGCGCGCCCCCCCGGCGCGCAAGCGCGCCCGGACTGTGGATTTTTTGCCGTCCTTTAGATCATAAGAAGGCGGCGATTATGTATCCAATGAAATCAAATACTTGCATGGTGGACCCCGGCAATAGCTATTGCCGGGGGTGCGGCAGTCTA
>NZ_NSJZ01000037.1 GCF_002287065.1 Paracoccus salipaludis | reverse complement strand
TCGTCGAGCGCGGCTCTCTCGGCCCGGTCTTGAGGTCCTCGACCGTCTGGCGCTTGCGCCATTTAGCAACGGTCTTCGGGTTGATCCCAAGATCCCGGCTCAACGTCGCGAGCGAAGCTTGCGATCGTTGTATTGCAGCTCTGACGGCGTGCGTGGTCGTGGCGCTTCCGTGACGAACCTGGCCCATAATGCTTCCTTCCATTCCTGAGAAAGGATCGCACCATCAAACCGTGGGATCAAACACCTAGGTGGCCGGACGAAAAAGGGCAAATTTACTGTGGAACATGTCAGGGATTTCCTAGTATGTACAACTAGGAGTTGTATAAGAGTACGCTTAAGTTGAAGCATACGCGAGCGATTCTAGCCCGGGCGCTTCGCGGACCGTAAAGAACTTGCGCCTATCCGAGCGCAACATTCAGGCAATTTATGGAAGAGCTGCGCATGACCAGCACATCCCAACTGAACATCATAAACCTTCAAGTTGAGGCTGAGGACCAGATTGCCATTGATCGGGCAAACGGTACCTACGAGGCCAATCTTGCGGCGAACAGCAAGTACTACCTTTGGCAGAGCGACTTTCAGACGATCCCGACCAGCATGTGGGGGAATCCGGAACTCTATGCCTCACACCTGCGCAAGGCTTTGCCCGAGGTTACTACGCTACGGCTGCCGTTTAACGCCAACAGCTTCAATGCGGATGGAAGCCTGCATCCACAATACGAACGTTTCTTGGAGGCGGCGGCAAAGGAAGGCTTCAACTTCATCATGGTGCAGATGAATGGGGCCGCCCAGACCCTGAAGGCCAGTGGGCCCAACGCGCTTCAGGACATGCGCGATGCTCTAACCGGAGCGGTCTATGACAATATGGAGCAGGGCTGGAGGCAGATGCTGGACTGGATGGATGCCCATCCTACCGTCAGCGCTGCCGTCTACGCTTATGAAGTGGTGAACGAACCCGCCGCGTACAACACGGCCACCTTCTACGCGGACAAACGCTATGAAGGTCTGCAGGATTTTGTGTCGCTCTATGCCCAGCACATGGTTCAGCTTGGTCAGATGATCAGCGAGCGGTCCGGCGACGCCAAGATCATGGTCGGCGGCTGGAACTATTCTGCTGACTTCCAGCAACTGGCCGATATCCGAATGGGGGACGGCAGTGCGTTGGATTACATCCGTACAGGGCTTGGTGACAGTCTGGTTTGGTCCGCCCATCTGTATCCCGGATGGCAAGGTACATCAGGTTTGTTCGATCCCGATGACGTGCGGGCAGTTCTAGATGATATCTATGCACCAATCCTTGATGACGCGCTCATCCTCACTGAGACAAACGCACAAGGAAATGAGGCCTACAACCTGATTTCTGACCACAAGGAAGTGCAGGGGTTCACCCAGGCTTACGACTGGTTCGCAGACAACGGCGTTGCCGTTAGCTGGTTCACCGGTAGCCAGTACGGTGAATCCAACCTGTCACGGATGGACCCGGACGGCACCCTACGCTTTGTCCAGCAGGCAAGCTACGGTGCCGCCATGGATGCCTTCTCGCTAGGTGGAGAGGACGCCGTGCATGCTGGGAACGAAACTGTGGAGATCCAACTGATCAGGGGACGTCTGCGGAACCAGACCAACGATCCCGACTATGAGGCACTTAACCCGTTCGACATCGCGCAACACCTTGGCCTTGGCTTTGGACATGGCGGCAATGATACGCTGATCGGAAGCGCCGAGGCGAACAACTTTCTGTACGGAGGAACGGGCAACGACAGCGTCTTGGGCAGCAAGCTTGACGACTTCTTGTATGGCCAGGATGACAATGATGTCGTGAACGGCGGTGCATCCGGCCACGACCACCTGTTCGGCGGACGCGGCACGGATCGGATTATCGGGGGCGCAGGCGTTACCCAGATGTATGGTGGGGCGGGCGGAGACACCTTCGTAGCGCATCCACGGGGCCGGACCATTCTGGTAGATTATTCGCCCTCTGAAGGCGATTTCCTGATAGTTAATGAAGCTGGCTTCTCTGCGGATGATTTCCGTGCACAAGCTCAGCATATTAACTGGGACAATACAGGCGCTCCAGACCTCCAAGTCACTCTGCCGAACGGAGGAGAGATCATCCTGATCGGTATGGGCGACCGGCTTGAAGAAGTGGTTGCTTCGCTTCTTCCACAGGAAGGAAACGTGGATCCAGCTGATCCAGTGACGGACGATGATTTGTTGCAGGGCCGCCCTGGCATCGACGTCCTTTATGGCGGTCTGGGCAGCGACACGATCTATGGCGATCCGGAAGGCGGAATTGGTGATGATCAACTTTCTGGCGATGAGGGGAATGACCTTATCTACGGAATGGGAGGATCTGATCGCCTCGGAGGCGGAGACGGCAACGATACGCTGTATGGGGGCTATGGTGCTGACCTACTCTTCGGAGGACTCCACAACGATTTATTGCAAGGCGACGCCGATAATGATGCTCTATATGGTGACAACGGATCCGACACCTTAAATGCGGGCGGCGGATCGGACTTACTTTATGGTGGCGGGGCAGATGATATCCTCGATGGCGGTGATGGCGACGACCTACTCGCTGGCGAAGGGGGCAATGATGAGATGTCAGGGGGAAATGGTCTTGATACTCTTCGGGGCGGTAACGGAAACGACATTCTTTACGGAAACGAGTCCAACGATTCCATTTTTGGCGACAAAAATAATGACACGATCTACGGAGATGGGGGACAGGACGAGCTTTACGGAGGTACTGAAGATGATGTGCTCAATGGCGGTTACTCAAACGACCGGCTTTTCGGGGACAGCGGTGACGATGTAATCAACGGCGGAGATGGTGTAGATCAGCTTTATGGAGGCACTGGTGCTGACCGCCTGAACGGTGAGATTGGCAGAGACGAGATCTACGGCGGAGATGGTGATGACGCCGTTTATGGTGGCACTATGGACGACAGTATCTATGGTGGTGCTGATAACGACATCATCTACGGTGAAGCAGGAAATGACTGGCTTTCCGGTGGGCCGGGCCAAGATATGATCAATGGTGGTGGAGGTAGTGATACCTTTGTTTTTTCATTTGGCGACCAAAATCTTCGTGTTGCAGATTTCTCCATTCGTCAGTATGATCTACTTCGGGTGGATTCAGCGCTTCTAGGAGGAGCGGCAACCCTTGCAGCACTGGAAGAACGGTCCTCGCTGACAGAAGCAGGACTGTTGATCGAGTTTGAAACGGGCGATGCCATTCTTATGGCCAATTTTCGCGGTACGCTAACGGGTAGCTTGGTAGAGTTCTTTTGATTATCTGAAGTAAATTACCTTCCGGTGGCGACGCAATCTGCTTGTTGCTGTCGGTCTTTGTATGAATTACTAGGAAGATTAGGAAATGAATGTTGGTCGACATAGGGCGTTGTTGCAGAAGGCTTCTGCGGGACGTAACACCCAGATTTTCCCGATGATGTTAGACCACGCGGACGATCTCGGCTCTTCCAAGAGCCGAGAAGCGGTTCATGAGTGCGACGTGGATGTAGATTTTGGCGCTCTGGCGGTTTGGATCTCGCTAAGCGATGCGTTCACCGAAGGACTTGAGGCATCGCATCTTCGCCTCGATCCTGCTTCGGACATGGTAGCTGGCTCATCGCTTCCAGTTGGCGCGTCCAAAGCGTCTGGTCGCCCGCGCGGTTTCGTTGCGCGCGCGAGCAGCGGGGCAGTCCTCCTTCCAGAACCGCCTGTCAACGGCGGCCACGCGGCGGCGTAAAACCAGGCCAGGTAGCGGCGATCGGCGCCATAAGCGAAAACGACACGATGTGATTTCAGGATTTTCGTTGCCGCTTTCGGGCAGTTCTGTTGGCGAGGCGATAGCTCTCGCCGTTCATCTCGAGGATGCTGACGTGGTGGGTCAGCCTGTCGAGCAGTGCGCCGGTGAGACGCTCGGAGCCGAAGGTCTCGGTCCATTCATCGAAGGCAGATTGCTGGTGATCAGGGTCGAGCCGCGCTCGTAGCGTTGCGAGATTACTTCGAATAGCAATTCGGCGCCGGTCTTGGACAGCGGCACGAAGCCCAGTTCGTCGATCATGAGCAACTTGTAACCGGCCATTTGCTTCTGAAAGCAAAGCAGGCGGCGCTCGTCGCGGGCCTCCATCATCTGGCTAGGCTTGCGGCGGTGGTGAAGCCCACGGAGAGCCCCTTCTGACGAGCCGCCAGCCCGAGGCCAAGGGCAATGACGTTCTGGCGGCAGACGGGGCTCAATAGTTTCCCGAGGCAGCCTCACGCAGGATCAGCTTCTCGAGCGTAAGATCAGAGACAGCCTTCCGCAGCCGCTCATTCTCCTTCTCAAGATCCTTCAACCGTTTTGCTTGGTCGCTCTTCAGGCCGCCGAACTCCTTGCGCAACCGGTAGTAGGTAAACTGGGTCACGCGTATCGACGCCTGCGCTGTGCGCTGTGCTTGCGGACCAACCATTCGGCATCTCCTAGGGTCAGGACCCATTGATCTGCCTGCTGCTGCGTGATTCAGGCTCCGCGAGGAGACTGGCAGATGAGCAACCGTTTCTGGCTGACCGATGAGCAGGTGGCGCGGCTCCGGCCCTTCTTTCCGAAGAGCCATGGTAAGCCGCGTGTTGATGATCGGCGTGTGGCTCTAGTGGCATAATCTTCGTCAACCGCAACGGGTTGCGATGGCGGGACGATCCCCGAGAGTATGGTCCCGCGAAGACGCTTTACAGCCGTTGGAAGCGGTGGGGCGATATGGGCGTCTTTGCTCGTATCATGGAGGGGTTGGCCGCGGAGGCCTCCGAACCGAAGACGATCATGATTGATGCCACCTACAAACCACGCCGTGTCCTGGTCCAGCCAGATCAACAATGAACCGCGCATTTTCAGCGCCGCCTTACAGGCGTTCCAGTTCGTCGTACTGTAGCGAGAAGGTTCAGGCTTCATCAGACCGCGACGTTTAACCTGTCAGAGGCACGGCCTCCTGCAGACCGAAGAGTTCTGTAACAACGCAACTGTACTGTATAAATGCAAAAACGACTTGCACAAAGCAGTAAATCAGTCGATCTCAAACCGAGATCTTGCCCAGCCTTACGTCCGGAAGACGCAGGCTTAGACAGAGGAAGTACTAATGGCAACGGCGACTGTAGTAACGTCTATGAAGGACGAAGCCCCTTACGTCCTAGAGTGGGTCGCTTACCACAAATCGATCGGGTTCGACCGTCTGGTTGTGATTGCAAATGATTGTACCGACGGCACTCATGAAATGCTGATGCGCCTTCATAAAATGGGCGAGGTGTCATACTATAAGAATGAAGTTCCCTTAGGTGGAAAGCCTCACTCCATAGCATTGAAAAAGGCGAATATAACAGAAGAGGTAACGACGGCTGACTACGTCATGGTACTAGATGCAGATGAGTTTCTTGCTATTAAAAATGAGCCTCATGATGTAAAAGCTCTAATCTCAAAAATGGAGCAGAGTAACGCCTCCATGATGGTTATACCCTGGAGGATCTTTGGGTCATCGAATAATTTCTCCTTTGAGGACGAGCCCGTAATCGATCGTTTTACCGCCTCTATGAATACATCCAACAATCCCAAATCAGGCGTAAAAACTCTATTCAGGAGGGACGATTCTCTTAGACTTGCAATACATTTCCCGAAAAAAGTTATGAAGAATGGAGAAGGTTCTGCTGCCAATGAAGAGCACCTTTGGATTGACCCCGATGGTAACCATCTGGACGCAAGTAAATTGACGTGGAACGGCGGCAAGAATAAAATTGGCCGCGAACACGCTGAGGTCGCGCACTTCATGATCAAAAGCCTCGACGAATATATCCTCAAGATCTTCCGTGGTGATGGTCTGATGAACTCTAGTCGTCATGGTATCGACTACTGGAGTTCAGCAGATAAAAATGATTCCTACGATCTCAAACTTACTAAAATTGCGCCGAAATTCCGCGAAGAATATAATCGTTTAAGGTCGGATTCAATTCTTTTGGAGCTTCACAAAAAATCCGTGGCAAATCGTCATGCCAGACTAAATGAAATTCTCGAAAACGATGCTGCAAATAGACTGCGCGAACTACTGAAGCACAGCACGCAGGGACGTCTGGCCAAGGATGAGTTAGCGGAGTCTCGAGAACTTGTAACGGCCCTGTCTCCGCGAAAAGTAGTCGAGAACGTTCTTGAAGGCAGTATTCCATATTCTGTATTGCTTAGTATTACTACTACCGGCTTGTCATGCACAGGCATTATAATGAAAAAGCTTTCTGCTAGCTGCCGTACCAATGCCACAATGTATTGGACTGCGAAATCCTTCGATAAGCGACCAATAACTTGTTTATTAGAAGGATTAAAGCGTGCTCAAAAATCGAAACGTTCTTACCAAGTCGCCTGTCGCCATTACGAAAACTTTGCCAAGTCTGAACCCAATAAAGAATGGCCATTGGATGAGGAGGTTAATGTAATTATCACACGAAACCCGGACTCTGTTTATCAGGGATTTAGTAAGTATGTTACCAGCAGCTCCGCCAAATATCTTAATAAATCTCAACGTGGCTTCCCTCCATTGAAGAGTGTCTTGTCTGGCAAAGAAAATTTGGAAGATGTATTAAGTTTGATTTCTCGGGGTTTGATCGAAGATCCCTGCCAACGCCTTGCAAGGTACACCGAAGCACATCCTGATGCCATAATACTGAATATCGATGACCACGCATCGGTCAAACAGAAACTTGATAAATTAGCGACAGGCGGTCCTGCAGCAGCTACAATTGTTCGTTTGATAAAGGACGCCATCGCGGATGTATTAACAAACACTTCGTCCCAAAGTGGACAAGATAATATTTCTGCCATCGTACCGGGTACGCATCATGATTTAAAATCATCATGTGGTCAGAAGAAGTTGAAAATGTACTGGTTCCGTCGTGGAGGCGGCAACGCGAACGGAAACTTCGGTGATGAGCTTGGTCCCCTACTTGTTTCTCACCTGACTGGGCGCTCAGTTGAGTGGGCGGCTGCTGAGGAATGCGATCTCGTCAGTATTGGCAGCATCTTGTCGCAAGTGTCTAAGTCAGCCACTCGAAGCAAACGTATGAGTGATCTTCTTGTCTGGGGTAGTGGTCTCATAGAAGAGGATATCGAACAACTTGACCCATGCTTGAAACCGATGGCTGTACGCGGAAAAAATACTCGTGACGCTCTTGGCTTGCACAAAGATCTGCCCTTAGGTGATCCTGGGATTCTCTCGAATCTCTTGGTTGAACCTTCATCCAAGAAATACGCGTGGGGCATCGTACCTCACTTCACCCATAGACGATCTGCAGTCATTAAAGAGATTTCTGAGGCGAATGGCTGTCGGCTTATTGATGCAACAGATCCGGTCGTTGATGTCCTTCAGGCTATCTCGTCCTGCTCTGCGATTGTTTCGTCGAGTCTTCATGGGCTTATTGTAGCCGATAGCTATAGCGTTCCCTGCTATTGGTTAGACCTGAAGAGCCATAAATCTCATGATTACAAGTTCTCTGATTACTGTAGTGGACTTAGTAGAGATATGTTCCCTCGGCTCGGCATGAATGATTTGCAACTTGTGACATCCAAAGATCCCGATATAAGCCCGTTCAAAATAAATGAGACGCGAAGGCATATGCTATCCACCTCTCTGACGAGAGTCCTCTAATATATTTTAAGTTGCAAGGTGTGTTGGGGTCGAAGCCGCCTTCTCACCTTGTTTCTTATTTTCAGCTTGAAGTACTTAATGGCTCTGTTGCACAAATCGGCTGCGGGTCGAGGTTTCCCTTTTGCCGGGGCAGACTCATCCCACGGCTTCAGTGAGGGGTATGCCAAGTGCGGTGAAGCCGTTCAGGACGGCGACCCGGATCTGAAACTCGGCAACCTGTCGGTCGAAGTCCCTGGCATTCAGACGCTGGCCCAGCAGCTTCACACAATGCGTCTTCGTTTCGACGCGGCTCCGGCGGTGGTAGCCGCTCCATCATCGTCAGATGGTTCGCCCGAAGCGATGTGAAGCGCGCAGAGCTTCGTTGGCGCAATCGCTCCGGGAGTGTCGGGTTTCCATGGTCTGGCGTTTCTGCGGGGCAGTATGACTGCGGCAGCACCTCGGGCGGCGATGGCATCGTGGCACTTGCGGGTGTCAAAGGCGCCATCAGCGGTGGCGCTGGCGATCTCCTGATCCGGTGGGATTTGGTCGAGCAGATCGGGCAGCATGGGCGCATCGCCCACGTTGCTGGTGGTGAACTCGGCTGCGCGTATTTCCAGCGTCTGCTCGTCAATTC
>NZ_NSJZ01000036.1 GCF_002287065.1 Paracoccus salipaludis | reverse complement strand
AGCAAGGCGCGCTCCAATCCCGTGAGCTGGTCCATGCCTCACTCCCCGTTCGTCAGGTGCAGGCAGATCGCCGTCCGCCCCGAGGGCGTGGTGCATTGCAGCGGCTTCGCGTTCTCGGGCACCACCAGGTAGCTCTGCCCCTCGCTCTGGAACGTCTCCAAGGGCATGTCCGCCACGATCCTCAAGGGCTGGGTCGAGCGCCAGAGCAAGAAGCCGGTCAGGCTTAAGCTCACGATCATCGCCCCCCAGGTCAGCCCCAAGATCCATTTCAGCTGTGGCAGCGCGTTCCTGATCCCGTGCGTGGACTGGACGATAGCGATCTCGATTTCGGTCAGCTCGGTGCTCACGCTCGCGCTCACACGCCGCGAGAGCTTCTGCAGTTCGTTCTCGGTCAAGGCCGCGATCTCGGCCGTCTGGCTCTCCAACCTCTCGTGCAGCCGCTCGGCCAAGCTCCGCGTCATCGCTCCAGTCCTTCTCGTAGATGCGGCCCCTGAGCCGCAGGCGCTCGTCGGTGTCGGGATCGCGCACGGTCACGTAGTCCTTGCCCGTCCGCGTGACCTCCAGCCCGGCCTCGGTCAGCGCATCGACCAGGCTGGCGCGGTCATGGATCGCCCCGCGTTCGACAAGGGCCGTCACATAGCCGTGGACGGCCTCCTTGCCCTCTTTCAGGTGGAATCCATGCTGCGCCCAGGGCGGCGATAGCTCGAAAGCCATCTCGCGCGCCCGCGCCGGATCGTCCGGCCGCGCCCAGCCATGCTGGAGGTTCAGCGCGTCCCGGAGCTTGGAAAAGCTCCGCTCCCAACCCGGCGGCGCGATATTGAGCGCCCGCCCGGAGGAAAGCTCCATGCGCGGGGTGACGAAGTGCAGCTCCACCCGCCCGCCCGCGGTGTGCTGATGGCGCACCCAGGAAATGTCGAACTGGTCGGCATCGAGGCCGGCAAAGGCGAAGGCTTCGAAGGCGTCCATTGCCGCCCCCTGCTCGGCCATGGTGGGCGCATCCTCGGGTGCAAAGGACAGAACCCCGTGCGTGTAGGTCCAGCGCCGCTCGATGCTGTCGATCAGCTCCCGCGTCCGCGCCAGGTCGCCCCGCATCACCTCTGGCGGGCAATGCTCCCGCCCGTTGCGGCCGGCATCGAGCAGGTAATCGCAGACCGTCCCACCGCCACCTTTGCCGCCGCTAGTGAACTTGATGAGCATCAGCCGCGCTCCGGCGGATCGGCCCGCGTATGCGCCGCCCGGAGCGCCCCAAGCTCGCGGTCGATCTCGATCAGCCGGGCCAGCAGCGCCGTCGCCGTCACCGGCTCCTGCCGGTTGGCGGCCCGCGCGAGCTGGTTGAGGTTGTTCCCGATCCGCGCCAACTCCCGCAGCAGCTCCGGCGCGACTGGCGGCGGCTCCCGTCGCGTCCGCAGCCGCAAGCCACCCAGGGAGGCCCGGATCAACTCCGACAGGGACATGCCCCGGCTCGCCGCCAGCGCCTGCCAGCGTGCCCGCTCCGCCGCGCTGGCCCGTAGCTTGATCCAGCGGGCAGGTTCGAGGGCAGCGGAAGGGTCGTCGGCCATCAGGCAGGCTCCAGAGGGGTGCAGGGGTATCTCCCTGCTGGGGTTCGGGCTGGTCCCGCCGTGCCAGTGGCGCGGGGCCGGGGGTTTGAAGGGGGCGGCACGCCCCCTCACCAGCTGCGAGTGGTCAAGGCAAGGCGAAGCCTTGCCGTGGCCACGAGAGTACGCTGGCGAAAAAGTTGCAAGCAAGGATGATGAGAGGCACCGTCGGAACTGGTGGAAACGGGCTCGAAGGGATACGCCGGCCACGATGCAGAGCTATCTCGAAAAGCGCGATCCTGCGAAGAACCTGGCGCGGTTCTACCGTCTGATGGTCCTGCCCAATCTCTTTGGAGAGTGGACCCTTCAGAGGGAATGGGGGCGGATTGGGCAGGCCGGACAGGTTCGCAGCGTCTATTTTCCCTCCCAGGACGAAGCCACAAGCGCGTTCCTGAAGCTGGAGGCAGCGAAGCGGCGGCGTGGCTACTGGTTGCGGCCCGAGCAGCTGGAGCTGTTCTAGCCCTCCAGCACCGGCTCCCATAATACAGGCCGCCCCACTTTAAAAACCCAACGTGTTGGGTTATATTGCGTCATGGTTACCATCCACCGGGCGCATGGTCTACGCGTCATCATCTTCACGGACGATCACGAGCCAGCCCATGTGCATGTGTTCGGAGACGGACAGGCCAAGATCAACCTGATCGGGCCTGATGGCAGTCCGGCCCTGGTCTGGGCCGAAGGCATGAAGGCGAACGAGCTGCGCCGCGCCGTGCAGCTGGTCCGTGACCAGCAGGAACAGTTCCTTGCCAGATGGAGGGAAATCCATGGCTGACCTGACAGACGCCGAGATCGAGGCCGCCCTGGAGCGGGGCCGCCTTGCCCAGAAAACTGAGCCGCGCGCCACATCTGCACGCTACGACCGGAAAAGCGGTCGCATCATCGTCGAACTGACCAACGGCTGCACCTTCGCGTTCCCACCCCGTATGGCGCAGGGACTTGAGACAGCGACGGATGACGAGCTGGCCACGATCGAGATCCTCGGCGCTGGCTATGGCCTGCATTGGGAAGCCCTCGATGCGGATCTTTCCGTGCCCGGCCTGCTGGCGGGTCTGTTCGGAACGAAGGCCTACATGGCCCGCCGGGCAGGACAGGTCACATCGCCTGCCAAGGCAGCCGCCGCACGGGCAAATGGGGCCAAGGGCGGTCGACCGCGTAAACAGGCATAGGCTCGACCTCGACCCCTATCCAGCGGGTCGAGCTGGCCTTCTTCCCCAGCCTGCGGCGCCGCCGTCTGGACCGGCATAAGCAAGATGGAGAGGGACACCTCCTCTTATACTCTTAGGATACATGGATACGCTGGAGCGATTCTGCGGTTTCGGCCTTGCTACGCTGGCCGCGAAGCCGATTGACAGTTATCACACCGATAACTACCGTTATCAGACTGATAACTATCGGAGCGCGATATGCCGAGAGCGACCATCCACGAGCTGCGCCGATCGGGCGTGTCGCAGGAGGACATCGAGCTTGCGAAGGCCACCCAGGAGGCGCAGCGCCGCAATGGCGTTCCGGTCCAGTCCATCGCTGTCTTGGTCGGCGCTGCGGAACCACGCCAGCGTCATAACCCGAACCCGCCGGCTGACCTGACCGACCGCGCCCTGCGTCGTCGTGGAACGTATGACCAGGCTGCGCTATTGTTGGACCAACAAGCGTTGCAGGAAAGTAGCCCCGAGCGCGCAGCCATGGCCCGCGAGTTGGCCCAAGGAGCCAAGGAGCTATCGGCCAGCAACCAGATCGAGTTCGACTTCTTCGGAGGGGGCAACGTGTCCATCGCTTTCCAGTATCAGGACGCCGTGACCGAACGCCTGTTCGAAGCGGCACCGACGACGACCAAGGCCAAGGAGGCCGGCATGATCCTTTGGATCATCTGTCGGCACCTGTCCTGGCAGAGCTACGAATGCACCAAGTCTGCGGCCGACCTTTGCGAGATCACGCACACGAAGCCGCCGAACATGGCGAGTGCACTGAAGCTCCTAGAGGAGGTCGGCGCGATCCGTCGCGTAAAGCGCGGCCGGAACAAGATCATCACCGTGACGCCCGAGGGCGCCTTCCGGGGCAACGTGAACAATCACGCGCAGGCGGTCGAGCGTTACCGGCTGGACGTGATCGAAGGCGGCAAGACCTGACCTCTCCGCCCTACCCTACCGTGCCCACTTTGCCCACTGAGCGTCCACTGGGCTCGCCCACCTCCCCCCACCTGTCCCCTGCCCATGCTGCCCAGTTGGCAAAGGTCAGCCGTCGCACCATCATGCGCGCCATAGAAGCAGGGGAATTACCAGCTTTTCGCGACAATCGAAACCGCTGGCAGATCATCCGGCAAGAGCTTGAAAACTGGGCAGGTGCCCAGTGGGCGCCCAATGAGCAACGCCCACCTAATGCCCATTCTGATGCCCATATTGCCCAGCCTGATGCCCACCTGTCCAAGGCGGACCGCGGCGGGCCGGATCGGGACAGCTTGGCCGATGACCTAGTGGCGGCGCGGCTGACCATTGCCCAACTCGAGGCCCGGCTCGAGGAACGCGCCGCCTTGGTGAGCGCGGCCGAGGCCCGCGCCCAGATGGCCGAAGCGGACCGCGACCGCTGGCGTGCCTTGGCCGAGAAGCTGACCGACCGCTTGGCCGAGCGCCCCGCGGTCCTGCCACCTGAGCCTGAGCCACCGCCCCGCCGCTGGTGGCCTTGGAGGAAGGTCTGACCACACCGACCCATATGGTCTAAAAGCACAGATTGATCAAATTTGACCAGTCGGTTATATTTGATCTATCGGGTTGTGCGGAGATCAACATGAAGACGGTGCGGTTTTTTGAACAGAGTGGAGAGCGCCAGTATGCTCGAGCACAACGAATTTGGCAGGTCCTAACAGGGTACGTCATGTTCAAACAGAACATGTCGGAGAAGGGTGCAGGCCTCATTACATACGCGGATTTGGCCGAGCTCCTCGGCTACGACCGCAGGGCCGGTGTGACCTTAGGCGGCCCCTTGGGGTATATTCATCGCTTCTGCGAACAGAACGATCTGCCTCATCTCAACGCCGTTGTCGTGAGCCAAGAGACTGGCATCGCAAGCTGGGATGAGATGTTCCCTGACCGGGCACGACATCTGCAAGAACAGAAGCGTGTGAAGAAGTTTGACTGGTTCACCGTGCGCACACCGTCAGCCGGAACCTTCAAGAAATATCCGGCCGCCTGAAGATCAAAGGAAGACCGCTCCGGTAGGGCGGTCCTCCTCCTTCTATTCACTCTTGAGCAGGCCTCCGGTTCACCCCTAGCTCAACCCCCAGGCGCTCTCCGGCCGATAACGGGTGTTCTGTAATCGCCACTGCCGCGCTCGCGCTCACGTGGTGGTGGTGGTTTGGTTGAGCCAAGACCCATACGTCAACGCTCGTTGCATGTTTCAAAACCACGAGTAACTTTAGATAACTGTCGCCAACTTATCTATAAGGAACGCAGAAGTTGAAAAGGTCTAAATCATGGATCACCGTTAAATAAATAAGGCTACCTCATGAAATGGTCAACTATAGGGCAAATTGGAAATACTTCCCTAGCGAAATTAACAATATTAGTTCCACTAGTAGGAACATTTATATTGTATAACGAAACTATAGCTACAGCTCTCTCCCCAAGACTAAGGAGTCTTTACGTACTGACTACCGCAGAGAACAAGCCAGGCACGTTCTTTCACTGGGCTCACGCAAACTCAATAGAATTCCTATACTTTGGATTGCTAACTATGGGAGTGGCTACTTTTTTATATCAAGCTCTCGCCCCGCGCCAAATTAAAGAGAGCTTAAGGCCAATGAATTATGCAATCACCTCTGCGCAGAATAATAGCAAAGTAGCCGTAGAAGTAGAGATGTTTCAATTGATGAGGCTTCTGATAAATAAAAATAAACTGCTAAAATCTCCACCGTACTTACAAGCTAAGCAATTGATCACAAGCATATTCAACAGTGTTGATTTTACTGAAGGGGAGAGGAGAACTATTCTTCCCCGCCTTGGAAGAGAGCTTGTTCACGATGGTTCCCTTTCGGTCACTATACTTTCGAAGGAAGCTACCGAAAATAACCCTAGACTTTTCTCCGCAATGATTGACGAAGCAATGAAACGCCAAGTTGATTTATACTATTGCGCCTACACTTGCGAAGATTTAAGCAACAATATAGTAAAGGTTCCAATATTTTCTTTAATGATACTTTCTACTGTACTCATGATAGTTCCAACTGTAGCAACCGCTTTCCTTATCATATGGGAGTAAGTGATGAATTGGGTAGACACTCTGCTATCTCCACTAAAAGAAAGCGTCGCATTGAAGCTCGACGACTTCATAATTTCTTTCAAAGAATACTTACCTCAAAAGTATAAGCAAGTAGGCCTAGTAAGAACTATTGTAGATATATACAAGAATGTACCAATTGATACAGTGTACGTTTCCTCAAATTTCTTAGATAACAGCACGTCCATCAGCGAAGACGAACTATTTCAAAGAATAGAAAGCGGCGAGGCATTCACCATCGAAGGATTTGGTGGATCTGGCAAATCAATTTTTATGCGCCATCTCTGGCGCTCGCTAGCAAAAAGGGGCTCAAGCATACCCATTCTAGTCGAACTAAGAAACATCGACTTAAGCAAAGGGTCATTAACAGATTTTATAGTTGGAAGCTGCTTTGGAGAAGCCAGACTAAGTACCGGACAGTTTGAGATGCTCTTGGGTGACGGTCGTTTCACCGTCCTTTTGGATGGCTTCGACGAGCTTGGTCAAAATGACAAGAGAAACGTTGAACGAGAAATCATAAAACTTAGTGAGCATTTTTCTAAAACCAGCATTGTTGTAACTGGCAGGCCTGATGAGAGATTTTCTTCTTGGGGAAGATTTCAAACGCTTAAAGTAGCTCCCTTTACATTTTCCCAATTTTCTGAACTCATAAATAAAATAGATTTTGACCCAGACTCAAAGAGATCATTCCAAAACCGGGCGGACGAGGATTTCTTCAATCTCCATCGTGAATTTCTATCCAATCCGCTCCTAGCCTTAATGATGCTTGTTTCCTTTGGTGAAAACGCAGAGATCCCTAGTCGCCTAAGTGTTTTTTACAGACAGTGCTTTGACGCACTCTTCAGAAAACATGACGCCATGAAGCAGGCATATGAAAGGCAAAGAACGCTAGATCAGTTGGAATTCGAAAGATTTTTCTCGGTCTTTTCCTTCCTATCTCATCAAGATAAGAAAACCTCTTTCGGAGACAACTATTTTCACCGCAACATCTCGGACTCTATGGAGTACCTTGGTATCCCTGAAGAGAAGAGGAGCGGCATTGAAATTGACGTTCTAGAGGCTGTTAACCTTCTTGCAAAGGAGGGAGATTTCTATTTTTATATTCATAGATCGTTTCAGGAGTACTTCGCCGCTCGATGCGTAACAACCGTAATGGTCAACGAAGTGCCTCAAGCACTTTCCTTCTTTGCCGATGACACAAACAGTACAGCATTTCGCCTGTGCTGTGAGATGCACGAGGATCTTGTCAAAGAGAAATATCTTATTCCTGAGTATGAAAGATTAAGACACCTTTTTCCTACCGAATGCCCGGACGATCACCCTTTGTACGTAGCGGATGTACAAGGGTGCTCTGGTGAAATTGGAGTTCATCTCTGGGCCACAGAGAACGGCGAAAAATTTGCTGAGCTTAACGGTTGGATGTTTAACTCCGCTCATGATGTAGACAAGTTATACCGTTGCGCGGCTAATGTAGGGGATAAGGGAGGGGCTTTAAATGAAGCGCGTTTCGAGCTTTCAATTGAAGTTCCCAAGCCTCTCTGCAATGCAGTGATGCTTAGCGAAATCAAAAGAGCAGAGCTAGTAGAGAGCGGAAGAGTGTTGATATCGATTCAGGGCAAAGACTTGAGATTCGTAATCGATGGCATTGTAGATCCCGCAGGAATTTCAGCAATTGAGGTCGCTTTAGATAGAGAGCGGCACGAGTGCATGAAATCTTTATTAAAGCTCAATGAGATTCTTTTGTCCTTTAATCAATACTTGGAAAGCAATCTAAAGAGACGAGAAAGTAGCAGAAAGTTACTTATTCGCTCCGAAAGTGATATCTGATGATAAATTTTTATGTGAAATCAACATGGCTTTTCCCAGGGCCCGCGGATCAGTCATTCTGATCACCGACGGCTCTGATCGAAAAACATAACCTTTTTGGATTGGCTGACGTTTTTGCAACGCTGCTGCCTGGAGACACCAATGATCGGACGGCGGTAGGGTTACAGCTCGTGATCCCACCCGTGGTCGCGCTCCCGCACCCGCGCGTGCTCTCGGGCCCGCTCTATTTCTTGCGTTTGCTCAAGAGCGCGTTCACTTGCTGCACCAAGTGCGTGGTCGAGGCGGTCTGCCTGTCTAACGCCGCGTTCAAGCTCTCCAAGCCCGCGCTCAATCGCTGCTGCGTGGCTTCGATCTGCGTCAAGCGCGCCTCGATCGCCGATTGCCGCTGCGAGATGCTCCGCGACCATTCGCCCACCGTCTTCGAATACTTCTCGGACACGCTCTGCGACTGATCGAACTCTTTCGCCAAGCGCCTGAACTGTTCGAGCAAGGCGCGCTCCAATCCCGTGAGCTGGTCCATGCCTCACTCCCCGTTCGTCAGGTGCAGGCAGATCGCCGTCCGCCCCGAGGGCGTGGTGCATTGCAGCGGCTTCGCGTTCTCGGGCACCACCAGGTAGCTCTGCCCCTCGCTCTGGAACGTCTCCAAGGGCATGTCCGCCACGATCCTCAAGGGCTGGGTCGAGCGCCAGAGCAAGAAGCCGGTCAGGCTTAAGCTCACGATCATCGCCCCCCAGGTCAGCCCCAAGATCCATTTCAGCTGTGGCAGCGCGTTCCTGATCCCGTGCGTGGACTGGACGATAGCGATCTCGATTTCGGTCAGCTCGGTGCTCACGCTCGCGCTCACACGCCGCGAGAGCTTCTGCAGTTC
>NZ_NSJZ01000035.1 GCF_002287065.1 Paracoccus salipaludis | reverse complement strand
CTTCCAGCAGTCGAAGTCCAGCCCGGACCACGTCGCTGGCCGAACCATAGCGTCCCGATTGCACCTGCTCGCCAATGAAGCTGGTGAAGTGGTCGCCCAGCGAAACGGACGTGTTGCGCGGCATCGCAGCCTCCTGTTCCTCAGCAATACCAACAGTTACCAAAAAATACTACAGCGCTGGCTTGTCCGCAAGAGTGCCACTCCCCCCTGACCCCCCTCGAACCGCTGGCGGGGCCATCGAGGCCCCGCCAGCGGTAGGCCGCCAAAAACTCCACAGCCCGTCCTAAGGGCGGGGGGTCGCTAGCTCCTTGGAGGGCGCTCCCCCCCGGCGCGCAAGCGCGCCCGGACTGTGGATTTTTTGCCGTCCTTTAGATCATAAGAGGGCGAAAAAATAACTTATTGATTATAAATGATAAAAAAGAGGGGGGTGCCTCATGAGCTATGAGGCACCCCTGCCTCATCTAAATGAGGCAGGTTTTGCGATTTTTGAACGCCAGCGTTCAAAAATTTCTTGCAAAATTCGGACACCTTTGTTCAATATTTGAAAGCAGATGAGGCAGGTTGCCTCATCTGCCGACTCGATCCATGAGCCCCTTAAGGACCGTGAGATATGACCTCTGAGCGTGCTACTCTCCCCCCTCGTGCCCCTGCTGGTCAGTGGGTGCAGACTGAGCGCGCCGCGCATGAGGCATGGGCCGCTTTGATCGCCAAAGCTCCAAAGGCCGCTCAGCTCATGCATATTCTGACGGCACGGGTAGGCGAGCATAACGCTGTAGTTATCAGCCAGAAAACGCTGCGCTCCTTAATGGGGTGTAGTCGTCCAACAGTTCAACGTGCTCTCGATGTTCTTTCACAGGACAAATGGATTGAGATTCGTCAGATTGGCGAAAGCGGCACGGTTAACGCTTATGTCATTAATGATCGTGTCGCGTGGACCAGAAACCGCGACGGCCTGCGCTACAGTCTGTTTAGTGCGGCAGTTGTAGTATCTGAAGAGGAGCAGCGTGACCGGGAGGAACTAGGCCAGCAAGAGCCTCTGCGAAAAGTGCCAAGCTTGTTCCGTAACGAGGCGCAACTGCCGGGCGGTCCAGGTCTGCCTCCTCCCTCACAGCCGTTCCTAGGTGGGATGGAGCCGGACCTGCCAGCTACCCGGCGCGGAGCGGATGACGACAAGAGTGAAGTCTGATAGGTTCTAGGAACCCTCCCTGAACCCCGTCCGTGGGACGATCCGGAACCCCATAGGAACACCATGCATTTCAGCCTGTCCCAAGCGGCCAAAGAGACCGGCAAGGGGAAATCCAGCATCCATCGGGCTATAAAATCTGGCAGGTTATCAGCCCAGCGGCACGAGGACGGCACTTACAGCATCGACGCGGCCGAGTTGTTCCGGGCATTCCCCCCTGCCCTATTGGAACCGGTACCGGAACAGGCTGTGGAACCACATCAGGAACCATCTGCAACTCCTTCCGCGGCCGAAGAAGTCCTGCGGGTCCGGGTCGAAATGCTGACCGCCCAGCTTGAACGCGAGCAGGAGACGGTGGCCGATCTGCGGCGCCGGCTGGACCGGGCCGAGGAACGCATCCTGGCGCTGTCGCACACCCCTGCCATAACTCCGGCTGCCTCCTCGGTAGCACCCCTCCAGCCGCCTGACCCTAAGCCGTCCAGACGGGGCCTGTGGAAATTCCTGCGCCGGTTCTAGCAGCGCAGGATCGGAGCAGGCGATTGCCGGGTAGCTTGGTCCTCGGCAAGTCCATCAGCGAGGCAAGGGGTGATGCAGTTTGAGCCCTTAGCGGTCATTGGCTTTAGGGCTCTTGTATGCTCTCAAACCCAGTGTCGCGGTATGGGAAGAAATACGAAATGCAGTGGATTCTTCAGCAGTTCGAGGACACGCAGAAGCTTGCGGATGCGCTTGACCGGCTGGGCATCTATTACTCGTGGCACAAGGTTGTTCCGTTCATCGGCGAGCTTGTGCCCGAGCCTGAAGTGCGCGACCCGCGGGCTGTGGTGATGTTCGGTTCCTACACGCTGTGGCGATACGCGGAAGCCAAGGGCTTCCATCCAGGTGTTTTCCGGATAGCGCCCTTCGTCCATGAGAAGCCGTGGCAATCCTTCATGCTCAACGGTCCGGATGCGGCATTTCTTCATGTCAGCGAGATCGAGGCAAAGCTACCTGACGATGGTCGCCACTGGTTCATTCGGCCGGTCGCTGACAGCAAGGAGCAGGCAGGAAACGTTAAGGCCGCTGCGGAAATTCGCGAGACAGCCCGCAAGGTCATGGCGCTCGACCCGGACGAAATCCCTAATGGCTCATTGCGCCCTGACACGCTGATGATGCTGACCCGGCCCGCCCGAATCCTCAAGGAGTGGCGCATCTGGATCGTAAACGGGAATGTCGTCACCTATTCGCTCTACAAAGAGGGAGCGCGGGTAACATACCGCCATGAGATCGACGAGGATGCTCTAGAGTTCGCCCAGACCCTGGCTGGACTGAACAAAGGCTATTCGCCCGCCTATGTCATGGACATCTGCCGCACCGAAGAAGGGCTACGGTTGGTGGAGACGAATTGCATCAATGCCGCCGGCTTCTATGCGGCTGACCTTGCGAAGCTCGCGGTGACAATAAACGGGATGGCCTGACACCGACAAACATCGCGAGCGGCAGCTTCGTCCGCGAAGCTGACCGCCCTCCTGCCGATCTGCCCGCCCCTTCGCCCCGCCGCGGGTGGCCCTGGCGCCGCGGCTGATCGCCTTCCCCCGCGCTCAACCTCTGATAGCCGAAAAATCCGTAACCGGTGTTATGGTAAGATCATCCAAGGGTTCGGGGATCGCGCGGGGGTTGTGCGGGAGAGGGGCGCGCGGGCATGTGTGGCGTCTATGAAGCGCAGGAATGGTACAAAGTTAATCGGCCTTCACAGGCATCTTGTTTTCTTACCAGGAAACCTGATCCTCTCGGTGTCCGCTCTTCTTATAGGCCTTAGGCGGTCGCAGAGGCAGGTGACGAGAGATGCCGGGCGACCGCGACCCTCTGGAGATCCTGCTCAAGCGTCAGAAGGTGCTCGCTAACTTCGCCGATTCTGCATTCCAGTCCGAGGAACTTGATGAAGTGCTGCAAGATGTCTGCCGGCTCGTGGCCCAAGGGCGCATAGGAAAATGCGTGAGCAACTAAAATGAAAATAAACACGCCCCATAATTATAATCGCAATAATCTTATGCGAATTCCCCATCATCTTACAAAAAATTTGGTGAGTTGCGGAAGGGCATTAGTTGCTACGGTGTCCATATTGGTTTCTGTTAGCGCCGCAAAAGCGCAGGATCATGATCTACTGCTCCGAGAAATGTCGCAATCAGATATTAGAGAATGTTACTACTGGGCAGTAGATATTGGCGCAGTTATTCTTACATCTCAAAAAATTGGGATTGATCCTTCACAAGAAGTTACTGACAAGATTTCTCCATTGGCCTTGTTCGGCCTAATGCCTGCTGTTTCCCTTGAAATGCATGCCAAGGCAAATGGCCAGACTATTCATGATGGCCTAACTAAAAGTTGGTTTGATGAACAGCAGGAAGCATTAGAATTAAAGTCATCAATAATTGAAGGCATATTATTGTCCGTGAGTAACAAAAAAGATCGACTTAGCACGCTGCTGGAAGATGCATTCGATGCGTCTATGCAATGCCGGCTTTATGAGCGCATCGTAAAGGAAGCAGGCAATAAGCCGTAGGCTTATGGTGTATATTCTATCGAATAACAATGTTTATTTATTTTTCAGGAGAGTAAGGAAATTCGGGGCGGACTTCCGAAGGTGCTTATGAGATCGTACGAAAACTGTAGATTTCCAAAAGCTACCTAAACCTGCTGAACTTAGAGTACCTAATAAAACCTTCTGATCTGGTTGAGGCAGATGAGAGCGCAGCCGAGGAGGACGAAGGCCTGGTGGATGGCGAGGCGGCGGAAGCCGTTGAACGATGCCAGCGTTTGCTCGACAACCCGGCGGTGTCGGCCTAGCCTTTCTCTGCTATCGGCGCGGCGTATAGCAATGCGGAGCGTGATCCTGCGTTTCTGGCATTCAGCCCGACTAGCGGTGATGACCTGTCACGCAATCTGGATCGGGAGCGGTAGGTGGCTACGTAGGCGGAACGCGTTGGTACGCTCCTCTGTTTACCAATCTTGTTGCAAGACCCGCGCCCACTCGGTCAGCATAACAAAATCCTTGCCATGCCTCAACTTTCGTTGTGACTGTCAATGCGAGTTTTCAGAGCGCGCAAGTTCACCATCAAAAGACAAAGCGCGGGCTTCTTACAGCATAAACCACCCAATTACCCGTGACCGCACACTGACGCCGGCCTCCTCTAGGATCGCCATGATCTCAGAGTGAAGAAGGTCCGAGTTAAACTTCATGGTAGGAAAAGGATTATTAAGCTCCATCTCATATCGTCTCTCATGAGCGACATCGGCAAGTGCATTGCGATTTTCAGAACGCGACATGAAGTCAAGGAAGTTCCCATAGGTCTCTAACAGGCGACCTAGTCCGAGAGGCTGACTCTCCAATACTGCGTCGGCAAGCCGTTCGATGGGGGACTTTGAGAAAGCCGCTAGTAATGCATCTTTGAATGCCTGGTCTCCGTGCGGATGCCTATCCGCGAGCGTTGCAACTGCCATCATGTTGGAGAAGTACCAGAACTTTCGACTGTGCCTCAGCTTGATGTTGCGGGTGCACCAGTCCTTCTCCGGATCAATTGCTCTAGGAATATACTCGATGCATAGAGTTTTATAATAACGCGCAACATCGTTGCAGAGGGAGAGGACGTGACGCCCACTGGTCCTGTGCTCACTGCCATATGCCTCCAGCAACCCAGCCCGTACATCCTCAATTGGCATTCCACCGCCGGCGCTGATCGTCTCAGTGAGAAGAAGGACACGCTTAGTGAGTTCCGCACTGTTGTCTTCATTTCCGCCGATCTTTTCCGCTCGAGTGAGACTGGTCAGCGAACACGCCTTCGTCAGATCTTCGCCCCTAGAGACCTTTATCTTAAGATGCTCTTTCAATTTCTGACGTAATTCAGCGTCATGGGGTGCCCACTCTGCCAGACACTTATCGTCTCGAGCGATCGGGACAAGGTCCAGGTCGGACGCCTCGAGCGCCTCCCTGCGTCCAACTGATCCTGTGGCAGCGAAACACAGCCCGGCTGTATCGACCAGCTTCGACTTAACGAACTGGTCGATGAAATCCCTTGCGTTCGCGGCAATCTGTTCGGAGTTACTCTGCGCCCTACTGTAAATATCGTTAGTACGTTGTTTCACGCACTCTTTAATATCTGCTCTCAAGACTACCCTCCCATCATTCACTTATAAAGGACTAAGACTTACCTTTTACAAATACCTCAGACAAATATTCTAAGGCGAAAGAATCCTTGAATTTTCTTGCAGCGTGATATTCGTCTGCTATTTGGTAGCTAAGAGGTTCTTTGTATCGGAACACTTCTCGATCAGGCCGCACTGGTTTATGCGCCACCTTGCGAAGGATATCTTTCTCATTGGCAAGAAGCGATTCTGAAAGATCTATGTTTATGTAAGAATCTCGGATCGCAGATGACCAAGAAGACTCAAATGCGACTGTCGCTTCCTTGTTAATGAAATGCGAGTATATTCTACCCTTTGCCCGCCAGAATTTTATAGCATCTGCCGAAGAGTTGCGCTTCAGCCTGATGCCCGAAACTAAATCCCGCTCCATGGAGTCGATGAAAACAGATGGTTTCGGCACCGGCAGACCAAAAGCCCTACCGCTGCGATACATTCCTTCTAGCGTATCGGGGGTCAGAGCCGAATGAAGCAAATTATGGAGGTGCGCGAGTTCGCCCGTGCCTGAACTCGCCCTTTTATCGAAGAGTGCAAGAAGGACATCGAAGTCAACACCCATCTCCTTGAGCGACCGGTAAACGCGTAGAGAGCGATGAAGCTTATTGTCGCCCGTAATCATCATGCGCCTAAGTTTGCGAGCACTGGTTTCTGTCGCGCTCGAGAAAGCCGCTTCGCCGGTGTGCGACAGCGGCCAAGTCGCGATATCGTGCAAAAGTCCCCAAAGGATCGCATAGCGGATCGTTGTTGCCGATAGTGACAGATCTTCAGCCATCCTGCCTGCGAGCAGCGCCACCTCGAAGCTATGATGAGCCCGACTACGATCGCTCGAGGTAGCAGAGAACCGGATGGGGTGACGCTCAATGGCAGCATAGGAAGGAGATAGGATACCAAGGAACGTAATTTTCGTAAGTCGTCGAAAAGAGTCGGAGAAGATGAGCGGCACGACAGTTTTGACAATGTCGCGAAAGTTCTGTGGACGACGCGCGATCAGCGCCGGCGTAGTCAGCCGCCCCACGCTTCCTTGTTCCACAAAGCAACGTTCCAAGCCTGAAATCTCCTGCAAGTGCTTCTGGCGCCTCCTTCCCGGCCGACAGGCGGCCGGGAAGGAGGCGGTTCCCTGGTAAAGTCACGCTTCCAGGGGACCCTATATCGGTGATCTACACATTAAACAAAGCCGCCGTACACGGGAAATCTGACCACAAGTGGACCGGTGCAAGTGCGGAGGAGGCGGGCCTGCCTGGCTCCGTAGGCTACAACCCGTGATCCAGCTCGTCGTCCCGGCGCGCATGCGCCTCACGTTCCTTCACCAGCTCCTGCTGGCGGCTGCGCTCAGCCTGTTCCATCTCATGCCGTTCCCGGTCCAGATCGCGTGACAGGTCGTCGCGCAGCCCGCCCTCGGCGGCTTCCGCGAAGAACTCCCCCCATGCATCAGGCGCCGGCTCCAGCGCCTCCAAGGTGCGTTCGGCCACGCGACCGAGCCAGTCGCGGGCGTGGCCGGCCAGTTCCTGGGCCACCCGCCCGACCTCCAGGGCCCGCGCCCGGACCTCCTGCCAGACCCGCACCGCCGCGACCTCGATCCCGCGCTCCTTGAGCTGCCACGCCCCGAGCGACAGCTGCGGCAACGGCTCCCGGTCCAGTTCCACGGCACGGACCGTCTGCGCCAGCTCCGCCGCCTCGTCGCCGCGCTCCCGCGCCTCGGCGGCCAGCTCCAGCGCCTCCGCGCGCTGCGCTTCCAGCGTCCGGTGGTCGATCCGCAGCGCGTGACCGGCTCGTTCCAGGGCGGCGTTGGCGTCCTGCGCCCAGGCCTCGCGCCAGTCCTCCAGAACCGCCACGGCGTTCCAGTCGCGGTTCTTGGCGGTGAAGCCCTCGGCACCGATCTCGCGGGTGGTCAGCAGGATATGGGCGTGGTGGTTGCGCTCGTCGCCGGTCAGCCCGGGGGCGTGGAGCGCGATGTCCGCGACCATGCCCCGGTCCACGAAGGACCGCTGGCAGAAGTCGCGGACCAGCTCCACCCGCGCCTCGTGGCTCAGCTCGGCTGGCAGGGCCACGCGGATTTCGCGGGCGAGCTGGCTGTTCTTGCGCGTCTCGGCGGCCTCCACCCGGTTCCACAGCTCGGACCGGTCATGCACCCACTCCGGCGCGTGGTCGGGCGCGAGGATTTCGACATGAGTGACGCCGCTGCGCGCCCGGTAGTCGAAGTCGAGCCCCGTGCGCGCATCGTGGATCAGCTCGCCGGAGCGGTAGGCGGCCGCGCCCGTGGCGCTGCGCCCGGCCGAGCGGGAGATCATCGAGGCCCGCAGATGATAGATCGCCATGGGTGCGCCGCGCTCAAGCCAAGGGGTCGAGGGGAAGCGCAGCCTCCCCCGCCCACACAAACGCGGCATGCGTTTGTATAAGTGGGCACTTCGTGCCTTGCAGCCTAGCTGCTCTGGGGCCAGTCTGGCAACCATTAGGAGAACGAGGGATTTCGGAATGGCGCGCACTATCGACCAGCAGATCGCGGAAGCTCAGGCCCGGCTGAACCGCCTCAAGACCCGCGCCAAGGCCACCGAGACCCGCCGCAAGATCATTGTTGGGGCCATCGTCACCACCGAGGCCCTGAAAGACCCCAAGATCGCCCGCTGGATGGCCGCCACCCTGCGCAAGAACGCCACCCGCGAGGTCGACCAGAAGGAGCTGACCGGGCTGCTCGCCGACCTCGACGCCAAGGCGGCCGAGGCATGAGCGACACGCCCAGGAGCCCCGCCCAGGTCATCAACGACCTGAGCGACCAGGTCCGGCTCCTGCGCCAGGACGTGGCCGTCCTCACCACCACCGCCACCACCAAGAAGGACGCCGCCGCCCTGCGCGCCGTCGTCCAGGCCTCCGTGAAGGAGGCCCAGGACCGCAGCGCGAAAGTCCTTGATGCGGCCGAGCGGGTCATCGACAGAAGCTACCAGGCCAACCTTCAGGCGGCCCGGGACGGGGCCGCCAAGGCCGTGGCCGGGCTCCAGGACGAGGTCAGGCAGGCGGCCAACCGGATGCGCCTGGAGGCCCTGAAAGGCAGCCGGCAGGCCCTCTACTGGTCAGGTGGGGTGTTCGCCGTGGCAGGCGGCCTTGTCGCCCTGGGAGCCCTTCTGGGCGTTCTGGGGCACCTCTGGCTCCAAGGGCGGGCCGATGCCCGCGCCTTCGGGGAGCATCCGGGGATCTTCTGCACGGGAGCCGGGGGAACCGTGGTGACCAACCCTGAAGGACGCCGGTTCTGCGCCTTCTGGATCGACCCGCCAATGCAGGCCAAAGGACAAGCGGATGAATGACTTTCCGGGGGTGATCCTGCAGGATGAGGGAAGCTGATCCGTCTTGAGGAGTGCGTCTCCGTCAGCTTCCGCCAGGGCGAAACACGGAATGGGCTGCCGCTGCGGGGTTTCCGGTTATCCCGACACACAAAAACCGGACCCTCCTGTCATTGCACCAAGTGCCGCTGCACGTCCTGCTTGCCGTGCAGGATGCGGACAACTTCCAGCCGATCGCCATGGTCGCGGAAATAGATCACATGCGCCCCGCTCGGATATTTCAGATAACCGGGACGCACATCGGCCACCCTCCCCCGCTTCCGGTCTGCCGCCAGGGCGCGGCAGGTGTCGCGGATTTCCTTGAGGTAGCGTTCGGCCTGACCGAGCCCCCACCGCTCGAAGCTGTATTCCCAGATGCCATCAAGGTCGGCTTCTGCCGCAGGGGTGAAGGTAAGGATTTTCATCTGGCCTGATGCTCTGCCCGCTTGCGGGTCAGGAACGCATCAAAGTCGAACTCTCGGGCCTCTCCCGACTGCTCGCCGGCAATTAGCGCCTCCTGCAAGGCTTTCACCTTGGCCTCGTGTTCTTCCAGCAGTCGAAGTCCAGCCCGGACCACGTCGCTGGCCGAACCATAGCGTCCCGATTGCACCTGCTCGCCAATGAAGCTGGTGAAGTGGTCGCCCAGCGAAACGGACGTGTTGCGCGGCATCGCAGCCTCCTGTTCCTCAGCAATACCAACAGTTACCAAAAAATACTACAGCGCTGGCTTGTCCGCAAGAGTGCCACTCCCCCCTGACCCCCCTCGAACCGCTGGCGGGGCCATCGAGGCCCCGC
>NZ_NSJZ01000034.1 GCF_002287065.1 Paracoccus salipaludis | reverse complement strand
CAGAGAAGCGTTGAAAGACAAGGGGATAAAGGTCTGCATCCCCGGTCGAAAGTCCCGCAGGAAGGCCGTCAAATACGACAAGCGGCGCTACAAACGGCGCAACCGCATCGAGATCATGTTCGGCCGTCTGAAGGATTGGCGGCGCGTCGCCACCCGATACGACCGCTGCCCGGAAACCTTCTTCTCCGCGATCATGCTCGCCGCAACCGTCTTGTTCTGGCTGTGAAATTCAATGAGTCTGGACCCTAGCCCGGTCCATGCGGTTTCAGATACTCAAGCGTCGAAGCGCTCGCCGAACATTATGGCGAACTGGTTGCGGTTGCAAAGGCGCTGTCATCCAAGAAGAAGAAAGCGGCTGGACCCTCGCCCAGGAAAGTCCCTTTCCCGACAGCGTGCATCATCATTCCCGCCGTCTTCCTGTCGGTGAAGGGTCTCGCAAACCGCGTTCCAGGCCCGGCTATTCTAGCAGCGTGTCGGAACCGTGGACATCGGCCCGAAAGATCGCTGTTCTGATTTCGCCGCTCTTGTCGCACCAGGCACGATACATCCCGGGGCTGTTGAACGGCAGAGCGACGTTGCCATGGCGATCCACCGCGACAAGCCCGCCCGAGCCGCCGCGCGTGCCCAGTTCCGTCACGACATCGCCGGCGGCGCGCGCCAAGTCCTGGCCCGCCCACCGCATCCGGGCGTCGATCTCGTGGCCGGCGGCCCAGCGGATGAAGAACTCGCCGTGGCCGGTGGCGGACATGGCCAGCGTTTCGTCATCCGCCCAGGTTCCGGCACCGATCACCGGGCTGTCGCCCACCCGGCCGGGACGCTTTGCCGTCATGCCGCCGGTCGAGGTGGCGGCAGCCAAGTGCCCGTGAACGTCACAGGCCACGGCGCCAACCGTGCCGTGCTTGCGGGCCGGATCGCCATCGTCGGGCAGGTTCAGGCGCCGCCGCTCCAACTCGGCTTCCAGCGCCTCGCGGCGGGCGGGGGTGCCGAACCAGTCGGGCGGCATCATCTCCAACCCCACCGAGGCGCAGAAGCGGGCGGCACCCTCGCCGGCAAGCAGGACATGCCCGCTTTGCTCCATGACCGCACGGGCCGCCAGAACGGGATGGCGGGGACCGCAGATCCCCGCGATGGCGCCGCACGCGCGTGTCGTCCCCTCCATGACGGCGGCATCCATTTCATGCGTGCCGTCCGAGGTGAAGACCGCGCCGCGACCGGCGTTGAACAGCGGATCGTCCTCAAGCGCCATCACGGACGCGGTGACGGCATCCAGCGCCGGTGCGCCCTGCCGCAACAGGGTCAGCCCCGCCTGAAGGCAGGCGTGGAGGGCGGCGTGCAGCGCGGCTTCCTTCTCGGCGGTGATCTTGCTGGGAAGGATGGTGCCGGCGCCGCCGTGCAGGGCAATGACAGGGGTGAAACGCGTCAAGGTTGGCCTCGTGGGACAGGGGTTAACGAACGGCGAAGCTCATTGCCGATAGCGCGGTCATCCAGCCGATCACCTCGTCCATCGTGGCGCAGTCGAAGGCCACCGTCATCGGATCGATCCGGATGGCGGGCGGCAGGACGGCGAACTGGTCGGCCAGCACGGCCCGCGAGACGGTGAATTCCGCGCGGAACGGGCCTTTCGGCGGGACAGGCGCAAGGATGGCTGAGTTGTGTGCGGCTTTCTGCGCTTTTTCCCGCAAAAGCTGGCGCGCGCGCGTCACCGACACCTGCCGGGCCGCCCGCTCTCCCATCGCGTGCTTCACGACGGCGAACTGGGCGTCAGGAAACAGCGGGCGGTTCTCGGCCTCGGTCCGGTCGTCGCCCGAGATCAGCCCGACAGGCACCCCGAGTTCCGCGGCATAGGCGCCATAGATCGCCGGTTCCCCACAGGGGACGCCGTTCACGCGCACCTCGTGGAAAGCGAAGCCGTTGGTGGTGTGGGACAGAACGCCCCCGCCGCCTGCACGGGAGTGATGGCCGATCATGCAGAACAGATCGAACCCGCCGGCCAGGCCGCAGGCCATGTTCATGCGCTTGGGCTTGCCCAGGATCACGTCGGCGGCCGGATGCAGCAGGTCGGGCAGCAGGTTGGTCATCGGCCCGTGCGAGTCGTTGACCAGGATTTCGGTCGCGCCGCCTTCCAGCAGGCCTTCGATGACGGCATTGACCTCGTGTGTCATCAACAGGCGGGCCTTTTCATGCTCGGCATGGCCTGCCTGGCATTGCGCTGGAGAGACGACGCCGGCCACGCCCTCGATATCGGCCGAGATATAGACGCGCATCGCCGCCCCTCAGTTCATGCGCAGCTTGGGGTCCAGCGCGTCGCGCAGGCCGTCGCCCAGCAGGTTGAAGCCCAGCACCGTCAGGAAGATGGCAAGGCCCGGAAACAGCGTCAGGTGGTCGGCGACGCCCATGTAGGTGCGCCCGTCGGCCAGCATGGCCCCCCATTCGGGCGAGGGCGGCTGCGCCCCCAGTCCGATGAAGGACAGGGCCGCCGCCGTCAGGATCGAGGTGCCGATGCGCATTGAGAAATAGACGATCACGTTCGGCAGCGTGCCGGGCAGGATGTGGCGCAGCATGATGGTGCCGTCGCCGACGCCCACGGCGCGGGCCGCATCGACATAAACGGCGCGCTTCAACTGAAGCGTCGTGCCCCGGGCCAGCCGCGCGAAGACCGGGATCGAGAAGATGGCGACGGCATAGATCACGTTGGTGATCCCCGGCCCCAGGATCGCGATCACGGCAATGGCCAGAAGGATGCCGGGGAACGCCAGCAGCAGGTCGCAAAGCCGCATCACCGCGCTGTCCGTCCAGCCACCGTAATAGCCTGCGACGATGCCAAGGCCGACCCCGCCAAGCGCGCCCAGGCTGACCGACAGGAAGCCCACTGTCAGGGAGATCCGGGCCCCCCAGATGATGCGGCTGAAGATGTCGCGGCCATAGGTGTCCGTTCCCGCCCAATGTGCGGCGCTTGGCCCCTGCAGGACGTTCACGTAGTCCGGTGCCGCTGGGTCATAGGGCGCGATCCAGGGCGCCAGGATCGCGGCGCCGATCAGCAGGATCAGGAAGGCCAGCGCGACCAGCGCGACCTTCTGGCGCAGAAAGCGTTTCCAGAACTCGGCGAGGGGTTTTCTCGTCTTGCCGATCTCGTCCATGCTCATGCTGGCATCGGTCATTGGTAACGGATCTCCGGATTGGCAAGGACATAAAGGACATCGACCAGAAGGTTGATGAGGATGAACTGGATCGAGAACATCAGCACCAGCGCCTGGATCACGGGATAGTCGCGGTAGCTGACCGAATCGACCAGAAGACGCCCCACGCCCGGCCAGGCGAAAACCGCCTCGATCACGATCGAGCCGCCCAGAAGGAAGCCGAACTGCAGCCCGACCATCGTGATGATGGGGATCAGGGCGTTGCGCAGCGAATGGCGCCAGATCACCCGGCGTTCCGGCACGCCCTTGGCGCGGGCGGTGCGGACGTAATCCTCGCGCGCGATCTCGATGAAGGCGGAACGGGTGAACCGCGCCATCACTGCCGCGACGCCAAGACCCAGCGTGAAGGACGGCATCAGGAAATGCTGCCAGGTGCCGTAACCCCCCGTGGGCAGCCAGCCAAGCCGGACCGAGAACAGGTTGATGAGCAGCAGCCCCAGCCAGAAGGGCGGGAACGAGATGCCGGACACCGCCAGGATCATGCCGCCATAATCCTGCCACCGGCCCCGCCGGACCGCCGAAACGACGCCGATCAGCAGCCCAAGGGCCACCGCCCAGACCATCGCGAACAACGTGAGCCAGACCGTCGGCATCAGCCGCATCCCGATCTCGTCCACGACGGGGCGGCGGGTGCGCAGCGAGGTGCCGAAATCGCCCTGCAGCGTGTTGCCGACATAGGTCAGGAATTGCTGGGGCAGCGGCCGGTCCAGGCCCAGGGCCGTGCGAACGGCGGCAACGTCCTGCGCGGTGGCCTCGGGGCCCGCGACCAGACGGGCCGGATCTCCGGGCAGCAGGTGGACGAAGGCGAAAACCGCGATCATCACCATCAGGACAACAGGGATCGTGCCCAACAGTCGTTTGATCAGAAAGGATAGCATGAGGTTCCTGTCCCGGCCGGCCTGACCCGGCCGCTGCGCCCAGGGGCAATGACGGCCGGCGCTTGTCGAAGGACGGGGACGGCGCGGTGCCGCCCCCGCAGGTGCATCATTCGGTGAAGGCCGCGTCTTCCAGCAGGAAGCCCCGGTCGGCCAGCATGTGGACGCCGGTCACGTCCGAGGTCTGCGCCGCGATCAGGTCGGTCACGCCCAGGAAGATCCAGGGCGCGCCTTCCCATGCCAGCTTCTGTGCGGTCTCGTAAAAGGCGGCCCGTTCGGAGGGATCGGCCGTGCCGATCGCCCCGTTGATCGCCGCGTCCAGTTCCTTGTCCGCGTAATAGGCGACGTTGAACATCGACGGCGGGACGTTTTCACCCAACAGCAGCGGGCGGATGCCCCAGTCCGCGTCCCCGGTCGAGGACGACCAGCCGCCGTAATACATCTGCACCTCGGCATCCTCGGGCGATTCGATCGACCAGATGCGCTGCGCGGCAACGCCTGCCTCCAGCGGGACGACGTTCACATCGACATTGATCTGGGCCAGCTGCTGCTGGAGGAACTGCACCGCCCGCAGGGATTCCGTGTTCGAGTTGGCCCAGACTTCGGTCGAAAAACCGTCTTCGTATCCTGCTTCCGCCATAAGCTCGCGCGCGCGGTCCAGGTCGAATTCGTATTCGCCGACCGGGACATGGAATGCCAGTCCCTTCGGGATGATCGAATCCGCAGGCGTGCAGAGCCCGCTGAACACGACCTGGCAGAAGGCGTCCTTGTCGACGGCGTGGTTCAGCGCCTGCCGGACCAGCTTGTTGCCGAAGGGCTCCTTATTGTTGTTCAGCGCGACATACCACTCAACGATCGAGGGCGAGGTCTCGACCTTCAGGTTGGGGTTGGCTTCCACGACCTTCATCAGTTCGGGCGGGAAGTTCGGCACGAACTGCGCCTCTCCCGTCTGCAGCATCGCCATCCGCGCCCCGGATTCGGGAACCGAGCGGATGATGATGTTGTCGACCTTGGCAGGTTCCTTCCAGTAGTTGTCGTTGCGCGCCACCTCCAGGGTGTCGGCCGACCAGCGGGTGAAGGTGAAGGCCCCGGTGCCGACCGGATTGCGCCCGATCTCGCTGCCATGTTTTTCCAGCGCGGCGGGCGAGATCATCATGGCGCCCGGATGCGCGAGCGACGCGATCATGGCGCCGAAGGGCGCGTCGAGCAACAGCTTCACGGTCAGGTCGTCCACGACCTGGACCTCGTTGACCATCGACACCAGGCTGCGGCGCGACAGGTTGTTGTCGGGGTTGCGAAGCCGGTCGATGTTGATCTTCACCGCCTCGGCGTTGAAGGGGGTGCCGTCGTGGAAGGTCACGCCGCTGCGCAGCTTGATCGTGAATTCGGTCGCCTCCTTGTTGCTTTCATAGCTTTCGGCCAGAAGCGGGATCAGCTTCATGTCCTTGTCGAAGCCGAACAGCCCCTGATAGACCAGCCGCAATGATGTCTGCGACAGCGTGTCGTTGACATTGGTCGGGTCCAGCCCGGTCAGGTTGTTCTGGATCGCAACGGTCAGATCCCGCGCCAGAACCGCCCCGGGCGCCAGCAGCATCGCGCTGAGCGCCGACGAGATCATCAGTGATTTCAGGGTCATCTTCCTCTCCTTCTGGTATGTCTTGTGTCAGGCGTATGCGCCGACCGGGTGGCGGGCCACGAAATGCTGCGGGCCGACTTGGGCCAGGGGCGCGACAAGCGGCGGGTCGTCCACGCGGCGCATGGGACTGGGTATCTCGCCCTCGATCAGGGGGCGTTCGCGGTTTCGCGCCGCGGGAGATGCGACGGGCACGGCCGAAAGCAGGCGCCGCGTGTAGGGGTGCTGCGGGTTCTCGAAGACCTGCCGGCGGGGGCCGATCTCGACGATCTGGCCAAGATACATCACGGCCACGCGGTGGCTGACGCGCTCCACCACGGCCATGTCGTGGCTGATGAAGACATAGGCCAGCCCGCGCTTGCGCTGCAGTTCCATCAGCAGGTTGATGACCTGCGCCTGGATCGACACGTCCAGCGCAGCGACCGCCTCGTCGGTGATCAGCACGTCCGGCTCGCCCGCCAGGGCGCGCGCAATGCACACCCTTTGCCGCTGCCCGCCCGAGAACTCGTAGGGATAGCGGTGCGCATGCTCGGGCTTCAGCCCAACATCGCGCAGAAGCTCGGCCACGCGCTCATCGACCGCGCGCCCCGATGCCAAGCCATGCGTCAGCAGGGGCTCGGCAATGGAAAAGCCCACGGTCAGGCGCGGGTCGAGAGAGGCGAACGGATCCTGGAAGACATACTGGATCTTGCGGCGGACGGCCTTGCGCTCGCCCGGGGGCAGCTTGAAGATGTCGCGGCCCTGGTAAAGCACCTGGCCTGACGTGGCCCCCTGCAGCATCATCAGCGTGCGCCCGGTCGTGGACTTGCCGCAGCCAGACTCGCCCACCAGCGCCAGCGTCTCGCCCTGCCGCAGGTCGAAGTTCACCCCCTCGACCGCATGGACCCGGCCGGATACGCGCGACAGCAGGCCCTTGCGGATGTCAAAGCGCGTGACCAGGTCGCGCACCTGCAGCACCGGCGCGTCCGATGCGACGGTGTCCTGGGCCGGATAGTCCTGGAACCCCCCGGCGCTGCGATAATCGCCGCCGTCCTTCAGCAGCGGGAAGGGGCGCGGCAGATCCTGCCCGCTCAGGGCTCCAAGCCGGGGGACCGCCGCCAGCAGCGCGCGGGTATAGGGATGGGCCGGGGCCCCGAAGATGTCGTGGACCGTGCCCTCCTCGACCTTCTCACCATGGCGCATGACCAGCACGCGGTCCGCCACCTCGGCCACCACGCCCATGTCGTGGGTGATGAACAGGACCGCCATCCCCATCTCGTCCTGCAGGATGCGAATCAGGCGCAGGATCTGGGCCTGGATCGTCACGTCCAGCGCCGTCGTCGGCTCGTCCGCGATCAGAAGGCGCGGCTTGCAGGACAGCGCCATCGCGATCATGACCCGCTGCCGCATCCCCCCCGACAACTGGTGCGGGTGGCGGTCGAGGATGCTTGACGCGTCGGGAATACGGACCTTTTCCAGCATCCGCAGCGCCTCGGCCCGGGCCTCGGCGGGCGTGCAGTCCTGGTGCAGGCGCACCGCTTCGGCGATCTGCTCGCCCACGGTGAAGACCGGGTTCAGCGAGGTCATCGGCTCCTGGAAGATCATCGCCACATCGTTGCCGCGGATGGCCTCCATCTGCGGCAAGGACACCTGGGTCAGGTCGCGGGCCGTTCCGTCGCGGCCCACCAGCCGCACCGAGCCGCCGGTGATCCTGCCCCCGCCGAATTCGACAAGGCGCATGACCGAAAGCGAGCTGACCGACTTGCCCGAGCCGGACTCGCCCACCACGGCCAGCGTCTCGCCCGCGTGGATCTGGAAGGACAGGTCCTTGACCGCCCGGAAGATGCCGGCCTCGCCGCGGAACTCGACATTAAGGCCCTCGACGCTGATCGTCGGAGCCAGCCCATCCGGTTGTGCTGTCATTGCTGTTCCTTGGGATTCGCAGGGGACGAGGGCTCGTCCTTGTAGAGATAGGGAAAGATCAGACGGGTCATGGCGGTCGCGTCGGACGTGCTCTGGTAACGGGCCGTCAGCAAGGCGGCGATGGTCTCGAAGAAGGCAAAGCTGGACAGGGCCGAGCTGTTGAGAACCGGATGGCCCGCAGGAAGCAGGATGGTGTCGTCGCAAAGCGCGCAGAGCGGCGACTGCGGGCCATCGGTGATCCCGATGCACGGCACCCCCGACCCCCGCGCCACGCGGACGAATTCAACCGTGGCAACCGAATAGCGCGGCAGCGTCATCGCGATCAGCAGATCGCGCGGCCCCATGCGGCCGATCAGCCGGGCCATCCGCTCGTGCCCGCCGGTGCCGTCCAGAAGAAGCGGGTTGCGCAGAAACGGCTCGGCCAAGCCATGAAAGTAGGTCATGCAGCGGGCGCTGCTGCCAAAGCCGAGAAGGCCGACCTGCGTCGCGGCAACCATGCGGTCGGCCAGCGCCTCGCATCGGGCTACGGGAAGATCCGCCAGCCCCTCGAGGTTGGCGCGCGCCGAGGCGAGCGCCGAGCCGATCACCTCGGCGCTGGAGGCTTCCTGGGCACGGCTGACATTTTCGATCGGACGCAGCAGATCCTGATAGCGGCGGACGGCGATGGCGCGGAACTCGGCGTAGTTCCTCAGCCCCAACTGGCGCACGAAGCGCGTGATCGTCGCGGCCGAAACCGAGGTGGCTTCGGCCAGATCCTCGATGCCCATCGTCGCCACAAGAAACGGATTGGACAAGGCGTAATCACCGACGCGCTGCTGATTGGGCGTCAGGTCCGCCCAATGCGCTTCGATGATCTGTCTCAGGTCCGTCATCTGCCGACTTCTTGTTTCCCTCGCACCCGACAGTAGCCGAGGAAATCGCGCTTTGTGAAACTTTTATTTTCACAAATCCCGCCTCACGCGTATTTTTTTTCAGAGGGGTTCGGATGTGCCTGTATTTTGACCATCCCGAAGCCAGTCCGACAGAAGGGGCCGGGTGGCGCCGTTTCTGCCTTCAACCGCGGTGGCGGCACACATCGCGTTCAGGATGGCTTCCTGGGTCGCCTCGCAGGCCGCGCGGAACGCGTCGTCCATCCGCCTGTCCGCCATCCGCTCCAGCTGGCAGACATCCGCCTTTGGATGGTGCGGAACCCGGTTGCAGGTCGTGAAGCCAAGCACGATGTCGCCGCTTCCATTCCCGTAGAACGCCCCGAGCCGGGCAATCCCTGCCCCCGCCCGGCGGCAGACACGCGCAAGCTGGCGATGGTCCAGGGGAAGGTCCGTGGCCAGAACGACGATGATGGAGCCCTTCTCGGCCTCGGCCATGATGCGCGGATCCGGCCGCCGCCCGTCCGGCAGGACCAGATCGCCGGCCTTGCCGAAATTGGCCAGCACCAGCGCGCCCAGGACATGCGCGGACCCTTGCAGCAAGATTTGGCGCGACGCGGTGCCGATCCCGCCCTTGAAGCCGAAGGCGATCATGCCTGTTCCCGCCCCGACCGACCCTTCCGCGACATCTTGCCCTGCCGCCTCGATGGCACGCATCGCATCCTGCTCGGTCACGGCCATGGCCTGGATGTCCGACAGCACGCCATCGTTGCATTCGCAGACAACCGGATTGACGGTCGATGTCTCGCGCCCAATGTCAGGGCGCTGTGAAATGGCCCAGCGGATCAGGGCGTTGCTGCAGGTGCCGACGCCGAAGGTGTTTGTCAGCAGGATCGGTGTCTCCAGGGTGCCCAGTTCGGCGACCTGAACAAGGCCCGCGCTTTTTCCGAAGCCGTTGATGACCTCGACGGCTGCGGTCAGCTTGTCGCCGAAAAGATCGCCCGGCTGAGGGATGATTGCTGTCACGCCCGTGTTGATATCCCTGGATGACAGCGTGACATGCCCGACCTTGACGCCCGTCACGTCGGTGATGGCATTTCGCGGCCCCGCGGGCATGATACCCGGCGCGATACCGAACTCTCTTGATCTGGACATGGGGTTTCCTTGTGCATCAGCGTGGGCGACATGGTGGCCCACGGGTGTCCGTCCATCATCTCACCCGGGACGTAAGGTCAAGATGTGGGACATTGACCCGCTGTCGGCGTGCCTGACGAGCAAAGCCATTGGAGAATGTCATTCCACAAGATGGATGACTGCGACTGTGTCCATGTGCAGGCTGGGTGCGGCCGAGACATGCCGTCTTTCGGGCTGCGTTCTTGGGTGATGAACCAGCCAAGGAGTGCGACGATGACCAGCTTCTGTGCCTTGCCCTTCAGGCCCTTCTAGCCCCTCCTGGGCTCAAAGGTAGTTGCGACTGCGTTTCTCCTCACCGGTCTTATGATCTTTGCGGGGCGGCAATGGTCTTTCGCGTGCGCGAGCTGCTGATCCGGCAGCGCACGCAAGCGATCAATGCATTACGTGGCCATCTGACCGAGTTCGGTCAGATCGTGCCGCAGGGAGCGGCCAACGCATCAAAACTCGTGGCCATCGTCGATGACCTGGAAAGTGACCTGCCTGCCGGTGCCATTCCCACGCTGAAGGCTTTGATCGCGGTGCTCACGCATCTGGAGGCAGAGATCAGGAAGCTCGATGCGGAGATCGCCCGTCGCGCCAAGGAGAATGACGCCGCCCGGCGGCTGATGACGGTGCCGGGCATCGGGTCGCTGATTGCCACGGCCATTGCGGTTCTGGCTCCGCCACCCGAGACCTTCCGCAAGGCACGCGACTTTGCCGCCTGGCTGGGTCTGGTGCCCCGGCAGCATTCGACCGGCGGTAGGTGTTTGATCCCACGGTTTGATGGTGCGATCCTTTCTCAGGAATGGAAGGAAGCATTATGGGCCAGGTTCGTCACGGAAGCGCCACGACCACGCACGCCGTCAGAGCTGCAATACAACGATCGCAAGCTTCGCTCGCGACGTTGAGCCGGGATCTTGGGATCAACCCGAAGACCGTTGCTAAATGGCGCAAGCGCCAGACGGTCGAGGACCTCAAGACCGGGCCGAGAGAGCCGCGCTCGACGATC
>NZ_NSJZ01000033.1 GCF_002287065.1 Paracoccus salipaludis | reverse complement strand
TGTAGAGGGTCTTGGCAGGCCCGTATTCCTTCGGCGCATCACACCACCGCAACCCATTGCGGTTGATGAAGATTATGCCGCTGAGAACGCGGCGATCATCGACGCGGGGCTTGCCATGACTCTTGGGAAAGAACGGCTTCAGGCGTTCCATCTGGGCATCGCTCAGCCAGTAAAGATTGCTCATCGATCAGGTCTCCTGGCGGAGCCTGAATCATGCCAAACGCCTGAAATCAATGGGTCTGGAGCCTAGACACTCTCCTTGCTTCGGAAGTGTGCCCGAAATTTCGCTGGCAGATCGGACCAATTTCAAAGGTCAAGACCACGCCGGCGGAATGCTAAAAATCAACATCATGCAAAAAGGCAACAAGCCTTGATACGACCCGAAAGGGTTGGTGCAGAAGACGTTGCCTGATCCGACAGCGCTCACTATCAAAAAAATACGATACAGGAGTTTTCCATGCGTTTCAGGTTCACGATCCTTGCGGTCGTCATCACCCTCTTCAGCGGGGCCGGCGCGCAAGCTGAAACCGCCGACAACCCGAGCAACGAACTTCTCGGCGCGATCCTGATGCACAAGTCTGGCAAGACGCCGAACTTTGAAACCATTGCTCGCGATAGCAACGTCTTCAGGAATGCCGACCCCTTCGACAAGAAAAAGGTCCTCGAGGAAGAAATCGCAACGGCTAAATCAAACTTCGAGGCCACCGTGAACATTGACGCAATCCGCTTGCCGGTGAGCATCACCTTCGGCCAGTACGACTTTGAGGCCGAGGGCTTTCCTGTGCCGCTTTTCGCATCGGGCACCGTCATCAGCTCCAATCCCAAGGTCGGCTTCACGAACGCCCATGACTTCCGCCATTTCAAGGTCGAGGGCGACAAGGCTCGCGACATTGCTGACAAGGTCGGGTACTCCGGCGTGACAGCCAATGTCCTGCTCACGGACCTGAAACCCTCGCCTTCCGATCCCCGCAGCCTGGTCGGACGCGTCGTAGAGATTGAATATACGACGAAGGATGGCTCGATGCTGGGTTCCATGAAGGCTGAGGCTGAAGCTCCGGTCGATCCAGCCCAGGAGCGCGCCCTTCAGGATGCGATCCTCAAGCAATTCGACCTGCCGCTCCTCGGGACCGAGCTCGAGGAGGCGCGGCAGCAACTCGCCGAGAACTTCCCCGGAATCGCTCTCAACTCCGCGAAAGACAACGGGGATTACACTCGCGCGGAGATCTATGACTACGGGATTCACAGCAAGGATGGCACGGTCGTCGGCATGGCCTTCGGGGTGGACAGCAAGACGGCCGAAACCTCCGTGCAGGTGGTTGGCAGCCGCTGGCGTAGCTACAATCCCAACGATCGAAAACTCGTGGGTGGGCGCTTCGGGTCCGACCTGGACTGCGCGGGTGATGTCGAGTCCGACATCTGTGGAATGATTCACTTCACCAAGCAGAACGGCCGGTTTCTGGCCACCAGCATCGCCTTCGCCCAGGAGTTCCCGTCCGCAGTCCACAGCGACAAGGTCGCAGAGGTCTTCGGCGACAAGCTGGAGAAGATGAAGGAGCTGCGTATCGAGACAAGCCTCAGCAGCAACAATTTCCTGTCCCACTACCGTGGTACTCCCGCCGCTTCGTTGACCTATACGGCCGGCGATATCACCCCCGTCCCGCACCCGGTCTTTGACATCTTCGCCGACCAGCCCGAAACGCTGACCGCCCCAGTGATGATCGTCGCTGCCCAGGAACAGACCGGCCGTGCCCTGCTTGTCACAACCATGACGCGCCCGCTTCCGGAAGCTGACCCCAAGACCGCTGTCGATATCGAGCCGCTGAAGGAGCAGTTCGTAACCTGGTGTCAGATGGATTACTGCTCCGTTCTCAAGCAGGTCTCGGCAAAGCTTCTCCCCCTGCCCGAGGAGCACTCCGAAGGCCGCCTCATCGAGGCGCAATACAGCTTCGCGGAAGTTCCCGCAGGCGAGGTCGAGAACATTCCGGAGGAGGCTTGGGTGGCGCCCTCGCCGACCTACATTCTGTGCAGCGCCAGCCATCCGGCCCTGAGCGCCGATAACAAGGAATGGACGGTGATCAACGTCCGGAGCGATCTGGTTCCCGACCAGAGCACTATCCTGCTTTACCTGCGCAGCTGCCACGAGAATGCAGGGATCACTGCCGAGAACATGGCGGAAAAGATCGATAAACTCGACTACGACCAGTCAATACGCGCTGTCGGCAGCTATCTTTCCTTCGAAGCGATGATGGACACCGTCTGAACGCGCGGTGGAACTTGCGTTTCGTCATCTGAAGTCGCCGGTCCCGTGGTCGCGATCCTATCTTCGTGCCCACGAAACCGGCAGCAGGCCAGCTGTCGATCAGCAGGTGCAGCGGGCCCTTGGAACCCCGAGAGGGGATGTTCACGGCCAGCGTCGTCTGGCGGGGGCTTAGAGCGCTGAAGTCCGGCACCGTCCAGTCAAGTCTGACCAGCCGCAACAGGATCTCGACGAATCCGGTTGCCTGCCGCAACGCCATGCCGAACAGCACCTTCAGGGAGAGGCAGGTCTTGTGACAGATAGTCTGGAGATCCTTACCGGAAAGCAGGTGCTGGGAAAGATCCAAGGCGGGAAGTTGGTCCATGGACCAACTCATGAGGCGGCGGGATCCCTGAACCCAGCTGGGCACGATCCTGTTGATGCCGTTCTAACGATGTACCTGCATTCAAGGTGTTGGTCCATGGACCAACATCAGTCCTAAGCGCGTCGAGACTGTCGATCCGGCTTGGTGTGAACTCGACGCTACCTTTAATATTCAGCATTCCAACGGCAACAGGCGCCACGGTTAGTGAACATCTTAATGCTTCATGACAGGCTCAAGAGCTTCATGGGATCGAACCCGGTGGACCTGCGACCAATGGTCAGCGCGTTGAAATAGGCAGGAAGGTTCCTGATGCGATTCATCCTGCTGAAGAGCCCTATCACCGTAATCGCCGTCTTCCGTCGGCCGAGCCTCTTGATTGCGGTTCCTAGAATATCAGGGCCGATCCCGCACCAGCGTGCGAGGGTCCATGCATGTTCCTCCACCTCCCACATGCTTTCCGGGATCCTTTGCGCATAGGCCATGGCCTCCGCACATGTCGTCCTCAGTTTCTCCAGCAACGTGGCGGCGTGCTGAGCCGGAGTCTCATCGGGAGCAGGCCTTTCAGATTCTTTTCTTATGGTTTCTGAGCTGATCTTATGGCGGTCAGATTCGCCGTCATTGGCGGACAGATGTCCTGTCTGCGGGGCTTCGACAGATGACTGTTGGTCCACGGCACAACCGGCATCGAGTTCATGGAGCTCAAGCTCGACCCCCTCGCAGAGGCTTTCGAACACGGACGCTGCAAGCTTGCGGCGGAGGGCGGGTCTGCAGACTGACGCCGTGCCCTTCGGATCCCCGTGGCACTCGAGACGATAGAGGAGGACCGATAGCCGCTTGCGATGCCACGTGACCAACTTCCGCTCTTCGGCGACCTCCGCCGCAATCGACGCGATCTCTTGAGCGCGCCTAACCAGTGGCGAGAGATCGAAACCATAGGCCTCAGAGTGGCCGGCTGGGTGATCAACGCGGTAGCGTTTGCCGTTAGCGCTATCATTGCGGACCAGGAGGCCGGCGGCGGCAAGCTCACCGACATGCCTACGGATGGTCCGTTCAGAGATGCCTTCAGCACGTCCGCTGATGGTCCGGTTAGAGGCATAGACGCAAGGCTCGCCCATGTCCTTGAGGAAGCTTATGAGAGCCCGCAAGGTGCCCAACGCTTGGGCGCTCACACCTAGGCGGGCGCGTGCCTCGACCAGGCAGCGGAAGGTTCGCCATATCGACGAGATCTCCAGGACGAGACCATGGGGATCGAGCCCGCGTTCGAGGGCGCGAGAATAAAGGGATGCTCCGGTCATGTCGTCTTCACAAGAAGATCGGCGGCCACGCGAGGTCGGCCCATTGCCGTTGCACAGGGTGGAACAACAGACAATGAAGCATCGGTCAACCGAATCGGTTGCTCTTGACGCGACGTGGGAGGGGCTGATAGATAGTAAGGGCCAACAAACTTTGTCTATCAGGCTCTCCGGGGGTGACTTCGGGGGGCCTTTTTAATTTCCGCTCTTCAGATGTGCTCCTTTTGCTTGCTTGGTGAACAGGTAAGAGGGTAGGGGGGTCAGTCTTCCCTTCTGCTCTCGCGCATCCAGCGCTCCTGGAGATCGGCCACCACAGTGTCGATGTTCCTCTCCAGCCAGCTGCCGAATTCAGGATTGTCGCTTGTTCTGAAGCTCAGCGAGAGCGCCTTGCGCCCGGCTCTGAACTCCAGTGCAGGTCCCGGACCCTTTTCTCCGACGAGGCGTCGGGTTGGTCCATGGACCAATTTCTGCGCCGCAGCATTTCGCCGCGATGCAGCATCAATAGCTCGGCGCAATGCCTCGTGCACGTAACGGAAGCGCTCAGAACTCGATGCCTCATGGCCGAGCCTTGCCAGTGCGTCTTCCGCGACGGCAATCACATCGACCTTCCCCGAGATCACAAGGTCGCCAAAATCGCGCCAAGGTCTCCGGCCGATCTCATGTGCCGGGCCGATCATCTCGATCAGCTCATGCGGAATGTCTTCGGCGATCTTAACGAGCTTCGAGATTGCGAAGCGATCGACATTGAGCGCCTCCATGATGATCTCGTTCGGGAACCTCTTGCGCCGCAGCTCGGCGGTGAAGAGCGCCTTCTCGATATGGGAGGGATCGAGGCGAAGGTTGTTCTCGTGCCCTTGCGCGATCACGGCGTCTTCGTCACGCATGCCGCGCACGATTGCCTTGATCGTCATGTCGCCACCGATCAGCCGGACGGCGGCCAATCGTCTCCGTCCGTAGACGATCTCGTATCGGTCGATCTGGTCGGGCAGGGGGCGGACCAGGACTGGGACATGCTGACCGTGCTCGCGGATGGACTGGGCCAGCTCCCTGATGCCGTCAGAGTCGACATCGATCCTATCCCGCAATCCGGTCTGCACGATCGAGGAAGGATCGAGGTCGCGAATCGTATTGGCCTGGAGGTCCATCAGCCCGTCGGAGAGACGAGAAGTCGACATGATGCGGCCGGTCCTCGGCATTTCGCGGACGACGACCGGCCGTGGTGGAAGATCATCATCCTCCACGGAGCTCTGCGCTGCTGCCTCGATCAGGTTGTTGAAGAGCTTGCGTGCCACTCCCGCCCCCATGCATTCTGGATCACCGCTTCGATCTCGTTCGCGGCCGAGTTCATGCTCTTGAGTGCCCGCTCGAGCGTCGACTTGACCATGTGCTTCGGCTCGACCTCGTAGATGGTCTGCTGGGTCATGCCCGCATCGCTGATGGCGGTGGACTTAAGCATCGGATTGATCAGGACCTGCTTGCCGAGGATGTGGCGCAGGTAGCTGGCCATCTGTGTCTGGGGTCCGTCGGACGGCTCGTAGCGCGTGATCAGGAACTTCACGAAGTCATATTCCTGCGGGCGCTTGGTCGAACTGCTGATGACGCTCATGGTCTCAGTCGTCAGCTTGAGGAACTGGCTCATGGAGGCCACGTCCAGCATGCCAGGCACCACGGTGACGATGAGGCCCGTCGATGCGGCAAGCGAGGTCAGGGTGGTGAAACCGAGCTGCGGCGGACAGTCAATCAGGACGATGTCATAGTCGTCCTTCACCATCTGGAGCGCCTCCGTGAGGCGCACGGCGAAGATCGAGTGCTGGGCACGGCCGGTAGCAACCTGGGTGAGTGCGTTGGCGGTCTCAGAGTCGTACTCCGAGAGCATCAGGCTGGCTGGGCACATGTCGAGGTTCTTGAAGTAGGTCTTGCGGATCACTTCCCGCATGGAGGCACGGCGCAGCCCGGCCTTGCGGTCCTCGTAGCGGATCGCGTCATAGATCGTGAGCGAGTCCTCGTCCTCGAAGTCCAGCTCCGGCCGGAAGCCGAAGAAGGTCGAGAGCGAGCCTTGCGGATCCATGTCGATCGCCAGCACCCTGTAACCGCGCAGCGCATATCGCTGAGCTAGGTGGATGGTCGTGGTTGTCTTGGAGGAGCCGCCCTTGAAGTTGACAACGCTGATCACCTGCATCTCGTCGCCAAGGCGCCGGCCCGGCTTGTATGCCTCGCCATTCTTGCCGGTGCGGAACATGATGTCCCGGATCTGGTCGATCTCCTCGGCCGAATATGTCCGGTGACCGCGCGAGTCGGTCTCGACATCGGGAAAGGAGCCATCCTTGTGGCGTGCGCGGAAGTTCGAAGGACTGATCCCCGTAAGCTCGGCCACTTCGCTGACATTAAAGCGCCGCAGCGTCTTGTGCTCGGTGGGCTGGTAGGCCTTGCGCATCTCCTCGTCTAGCGATCTCGCCAGCGCATCCGCATAGCGGCTGATCATGTCCAGACCGACCCTGTCGCGCTGCGCCCGGAGAGGGACCTGCTTGTTCATACCCACTGCCTCACCTGCGACCCAGGAGTGTCTTCACGCTCCAAACGGCAAACGGCGTTGTCGAGCGTTATTACCGTCAGTGCCACGCGATCACGGGTTGGGCAATCTATTTCTCTGCCTGGTGGTCCCGATGGCGGAAAAGGGAACCTCTGCCTGAGCGGGAGAGACTGCCAATTTGTCAGAATTTGCTGGGGTTTTATACAGGTCCACCAGCCGACCGGCCAAGCATGGAAGATAGAGCAGGACCTGCCGCGCCGCGCGGAGCAACCACGAATTCCTTAGACTGTGGTGATTTCGCGCAACACAAGAGGGAGCTTTCGTAGCCTCCGTGCCGCAACCGTAATCGATACGCGTCGGCGTCGCAGAGCGGAACTCTGGATCGATTCTGTGGATATGTCGACTTGCAGGCGCTCGGATGACGGAAGGTAGTGCACGAGAGATGAACTTGCCCGAGACCGACGGGACAGCCTGACGCCGGCACCCGCCCTCGACACCGTGCCAGGCATGCGCCATGGTGGGGATGGCTCGCGGAAGCGCCCTAGTAAGACTCACGCCGAAAAGGCTGATGCCGGGCTCGCGCGATCGTGCCGTGCATTGCTAGCTGGAGGGTGGACAGCAGTCGAAAGACTGGCCGCCATCGACAGCTCGTCGAACGCACGCTGGCCTGACTCAACCCCGTCCGCCATCTGCCTATCCGTCACGAACAGCACGCCGATATTCACACGGGGTTCGCCCTGCCTGGCGTTGCCCTCATCTGCCGCAACCAGATCAGGAGTTTTGTTAGGTCTTCTCAGTCTCGACCGAGCAGCCCTTGCTCGCGCGCCCGATCGACTAGCATCTTCACGCTGGAGGGCTGCCACTTGTCCCGTCCGCGCGGTGTGCGCTCCCGCATTTCTTCGAGGCGCTGCCCGATCCCCTGCAGCGTGATCTCCGGATCCGCCCCCTTGATGGCGGCGACGATCGCGAGAAGCCGATCGTTGGTCGCCGCGGTGCGCGCCCGTTCCAGGACGGTCTTCGGCAGCAGGCCCTCGCGTACAAAGCGGGACACAGCGCGGCGGAGCCGCTCGACAGTCCAAGCCGGTGCGCCTTGCTGGCGCCGGGCGTTGATGATGCGGACGAGGTCCTGCCAAGGCATGTCCGGGCGATGGCGCTGCACCAGAGGGACCCACTCCTGGGCGTTGGCTTCGAGCTTCCCGAAATAGCCATCGTCCCGAGCTTGGGCGATCTTGCGCCGGGCCGCGCCGTCGCCGCGCCGCAGCCCTGGATTCCCGCCGACCCGTCCGGCGGCCCGGGCAGACGCCAGCCCAGCCAGTGTCCGCTCGCGGATCAGCGCCCGCTCCAACTCGGCCGCGGCCCCCAGCACCTGGAGGGTGAACTTGCCCTGCGGGCTGGCTGTATCGATCGGGTCATGGAGAGAGCGGAAATGGGCACCGCGCGCTTCCACCGCCTCAATCACCTCGAGAAGATGGGACAGCGAGCGCGCCAGGCGGTCGATCCTGACCACGACCAGCGTGTCTCCGCCCTGGATCTCGCGTACCAGCCGCGCAAGGACGGGACGCGCACGTGAGCCGCCGGAGCCCGTCTCTGAGCGGATGTCCATGCAACCTGCCGCGCGCAGTTCCGCAATCTGCGGATCCGTCGTCTGCTCGCCAGTCGAGACGCGGGCGTAGCCGATCAGCATGAGGCGCTTTCGGGTGTCATGCCGTTAAAGGTGGCAACTCGGTTGCTCCTGGAGCTGCTGGCATGACGAAGGCCCGGGCCGAGGCGGTTAATCATGCCACTGGACAAGCTGATGGCTGCCTTGAGGAGGTCTGCCGGCCGGCCCGACAGGCGGTGCACCGGCATCTCTTTGCTAACCTGGCATGATCTCGGCTGGTCTCCATTGCCCATCGTCACCTTCGATGCCCGTCCTACGGCTTGGGTTTCCAGTAAGGATAGCGGTCCCGCAGCGATTTGTAATTCGACAAGGCACCACGAAACGACCGTTTGTGAACGCCGGCAGCGTCCTGCTGCCAGGCGACCTTTGTCCCGCATCGCTCCCGAAAGCCCGGCAGGGCAGGGGGCTCAGCCTTCCTCGCCCGCCATGTGCCGGAACCTGGTCACCTAGTCAGACACGTTCCGCCAGCTTGCGGGTACGGCACCAGATCTCATAACAGCAAAACCACTATGCAAGTGGAGATTAAGGGGTTTAAAAGTAATCTTTGAACGCCAGGATGAGTGATTTCAGATGGATATCGGTTCACTCCTGCTTCGCTCCGAAGCCCTTGCCGGAAGGCTCGAGGGGATCCTGCTGGCAGACCCCGCCCTGGCGCGCCTCTGGCGCATGGAGGCAAGCCTGCTGGAAGCGGCAGCATCGGTGGGCCTGGAGGGGGAGAGGATCTCGACGCTAGGGATGGTGCTGCGCCTGACCGGCAACATGGCCATCGAGGAAGATGCGCGGGCGACCGGGATGGCGCTGCGGATCCTCGCTGTCGCCAAGAGGCCCGGTGATCCCTTCAGTACGCCCATCGAGACGATCCGACGCATCGAGGCCGCAGCCACGCCCTTCGGCCAGCCGATAGGCGAGACCGACGTGCTGGAGGATTCCGAGCTGCCGCGGGTCGTCGAGGCTGGTCGCGCCTGGGTCCATGTCCCGATCCTGGCAGCATGGCGTGCCGCGGCGAACTATGCCTTCCGATCGCGCCGGGCGAGCCCTGCGGCCGAGAGGCTCATCTTCATGGCTGTTGAGGGCGCCGCGCGCCATCTACGTGGGCTTTCACCGGAAGGTCGCGGAGGCTGGCCGGAGGAGGAGGACGCCGATGGAGCGATCCTCATGCCGGCAGAGGCGGAATGGATCCTTGCTCCCTCGGTGGCGCTCACCCGCAACGGCTTTCGCCTCTGGTCACCCCTTTCCGGGCTGAGGACCTTCCTGGAAGCGGCCTCCCGGAACCTTTCCCAGGATCTCGGCCATCTCGGCACCCTCCGTCACGAACTGGCGCGGCTTGAATCCATGGTCGGGGCGGCCTCTGGCCGGTCGCGGCTACCCGATCTCATCGAGCTCCTGAAGGCGCAGCCTGTCGTCAACTCGGCCATGGTCATCGATCGCCTGAGCGTGACGCGCCGGACAGCGCTCGCGCTGATCGGCGAGCTTGTCGAGGCCGGCTGTCTCGTCAACCTGACGGGCAGGCGCGCCGCGCGCTTCTGGGCGCTGCCCTCATTGGCGACTCGGATGACCCCCTCGGCCAGCGCGCGCCAGTTCCGCAGGGCCGAACATCCGGCGACTGCGGCCCAGGATAGCGAGGATGCCCGGGAGATCGAAGCTCGGCCTGGACGGCTCCGCGAGCAGTTCGACGAGGAGAGGCTCGACCGCATCATGTCGGACCTGGATGCAGCGATGGCAGGGTTGGACGAAGTGGTCCGGAGGGTGGGCGGGTCCCGAGGGCAGACGGAATAAGGAAGCCGGGCTCGTTCAGGGCCGCGACCACGCAGCACGTGCAGGCGCGCCATGGCTCATCCAGAGAGAGGGTGCAGGGTGTCGAAGAAGGCCTGGACCGGCCAGGTGCGGTGCTGCGGACCTCCCGGGAAAGCTGCAGATGCGGGCGCTGCAGTTGCCATGGATCCGGGCCGCATCGACCTGAACGCCACAGGCCAACCCGGCCCGCACGATGTTGCCGATCCCGGCCGAAGGCTCCAGCACAGGCGCTCTAGGGCGACGTGCAGCTGGTTAGAAAACGCGCGCTTACAGTTGCCACGACGGAGGGGAGAAGGCCGCAACCTGACCGGAATGAGGGTCCGTCCAGATGGGCAGTGCCAAATCTCCTGTCCACAGCTTTCAGTTGAGCTGCGCACATTGGTTTCTTGAATCGGGGGAAAATATATGGTGAGCGAAGCCTTCGCGAAGCTGTCGCTGTTCCCAATAAGAAAAAGGAGACTGAACGGATGGACGTAGAAGATCAGACGAGTGAAATGTTCGATAAGCTGGACAGCCTCGACATCGAGGAACTCAAGGATCTGCGAAAGACCGTGGATCGCGCCATCTCGAGCTACGAGACGCGCAAGCGGCAGGAAGCGATTTCTGCGGCCGAACAGGCGGCCCGAGAGCATGGCTTCAAGCTGACGGATCTGCTGGGCAACGGAAAAGCGGGCAGGGGGCGGAAATCCAACGGCGGCACGACCATTGACGCTGCGAAATACGTCAACCCCGACAATCCCGAGCAGACCTGGAGCGGTCGTGGCCGCCGCCCGCAATGGATCAATGAGGCGTTGGACTCCGGCCGCACCCTTGAGGACCTCGCCGCGTGAGACTGGAGGGGCGCCGCTTCCGCCGTGCCCCTTTCCTGCCTTGGTCTATCGCCAGGCAGAATGAGGCCGGGCACAGATGACCGGGGCGGAAGACAGGGCAGCGCTGACTGAGCTGCTGGCAGCGGCGATCAGCTATTGCGAGCGCGAGATTGCCAGCATGAACGCCTCGGTCCGACTTCTGGAGAAAGTCGAGCGGCAGCGGATCGAAAACTCCTATGACGAGGGCGAACGCTGGCGTGGCCTGGCGACGGACGATTTCATCCGGATGGTGGATGCCCTGGTTTTGCTAAGCCGGTAGGCCAATATCTGTTGCGGACATTCATATAGAAGCACCCACAACCCAGGCTGACCTGAGCGCTTCCGTTCACTCCGCAGCCGCCATCTCGGGCATGCTGGGAAGAAGTGTTTCGTGGAGTAGAGCCTCAAGCAGGCGTGCGCGGGTCGCGTCGGCTTGAGCGAGGGCGGCCTCTAGCCGATTGCGGAGAGCCATAACGGCGTCGACCTTGGCTACAATTCGATGTTGCTCGGCGAGGGGTGGAAGTGGAATTAGAAAGTTACGCAACGGCTTGAGTGCAGCAGACGGTTGAGCCGTGCCTGTCGTAGCGTTCCGAGAGGCTGCGTTTGTCCATGTCGATCAGTTACCTGCCGGGGAGGTCCAGGGATTGATCACGCGGATGCCGCAGCCTTCAAAATCACTCACGTTGCGCGTGACGATTGCCGCGCCGTGGGCGCGGGCAGTCGCGGCGATCTGGCAGTCGGGAAAACTGATCGGCCGGCCAACCGTGCGTCGCTCCACGAAGATGGCGGCGAAAGCGACGGCAGCGGCGCTGTCAAAGGGCAGCACTCGACTCGCGAAGTCCTCTAGGATCATGGCGTCGATCTCTGCCATCAGACGGTCACGGCGCTTGCCCATCGGCAGGAGGGCCGCGCCTCGTCGCAGCTCCGCCTCTCCCACCGCGCTGAGATGCAGATCAGCCGCGTTCTGCCTGCCGAACCACTCCAGAACGGCCGGAGCAGGGTCCGAGCGCATCAACTCCGAAATGACATTAGTATCGATCAGAAGCATTGCGCCGCGTATCAGTCGAAGCGCGGCGGTTCGGGCATCGGTTCACGTGGCGACAGGGCGAGTTCCACACCGCCCAAGGCCGCGAACCTGCGGTGGATGACCTCACCCAAGTTCCCGGGAGTTACCGTTTTCCCGACAGCCCTGCGTAGGATCTCCCGCGCTTCCTCTTCCATGGAGCGGCCGTGCTCGGCCGCCTGAACCCGCAGGCGGTGCTTCAGGCTGTCATCGAGATTGCGGATCGTGATGCTGGCCATGTCAGGTTCCTTTCATACGCCTGATCGTAAGCATTGATTGCATCGCGATCAAGATACGCAAGGTGCTCGGCTGCTTCAAGATCGCCAACTTCAACGTTGATCAGGCCTTCGGTGAGTTCATCGTCGGGAACTCGACCTTGGAGGACGGTTAGACAATCACCCTTTTTCCGGACATTCAGCCAAAATTCCTTTGGGTAGCCTGAGTGCTGCCTAGGTGTTTGATCCCACGGTTTGATGGTGCGATCCTTTCTCAGGAATGGAAGGAAGCATTATGGGCCAGGTTCGTCACGGAAGCGCCACGACCACGCACGCCGTCAGAGCTGCAATACAACGATCGCAAGCTTCGCTCGCGACGTTGAGCCGGGATCTTGGGATCAACCCGAAGACCGTTGCTAAATGGCGCAAGCGCCAGACGGTCGAGGACCTCAAGACCGGGCCGAGAGAGCCGCGCTCGACG
>NZ_NSJZ01000032.1 GCF_002287065.1 Paracoccus salipaludis | reverse complement strand
CTCTCGGGCCTCAGGGCGTCGTGCGCCTCTGATGATCGGGGGAGTGGGTGGGCGGCGCGTTAGCGCGCGGGCGCGGTCGCCTGGTTCAGCGTGCCGCAGCGGCGGCAGGTGGCCGTCGCCGGAAGGCTCACCAGGTATTCGTGGCCGCGGGCGAAGCTCAGATGCATCACGCCGTCACGGCGCACGCCCAGCAGCTTGCCGCAGCAGCTGCACCGCCAGTCGTTCGCAGTGCCCGCAATGCGGGTGGCGCGGCCAGCAGTCACTTTGCGGGCCGGGCGGAAGGAAGTGGGGGTTGGCATTTGGAATGCTCCGTCGATGATGGAGCATCTCAAATGAAGCAGCGAATCGGAGTTAGTCAGACCCCCTGAACGGAGTTGGAGCGGAGTTGGAGCTCAGACGGCGATCTCCCAAAGTCCGCGCTTCGGGGAGCGCAGGAAGCCGTCCTTCAGCTTATTCCAAAGAATTTGACCAAAAATGTTGCCAAGCGACTGATCGCCAAAGCCAGCCGTCAGGTCCTCCGACTTCATGGGAATCGGATGTGCCTGAACCAGTCGATCGATAAGGATCACTCGCTGGGCGCCCACGATCTCGATGGTGCCCTTGCCGGGGACGCTCAGCACACCCACGCTATCACCCGACTTCTGGAACTCGACCGCCGCGCCGCCCTGGGCAAGCGATCGGTTCCGACGAAACGCCGTTGTCAGGCTCATCATGTCGACAGCAAACTCGGCCGCGTCCGGGAGAATGTGATCGGTGAGCCTGGCGAGCACGTTCGCCGCGAGAGATGCCCCCGGCAGGTCGCCAGCCTGTAGGACAAGGCCGATCCCCTGCTTGTCCCGCGCTCGAAGCTCAGTGTCGATGGCGGCGCGGATACGTTCATCTTCGAGCCTGCGCGCGAGATACAGCGGCACCGCCCGGCCATCGATTTCGAGAGCGCCGAGTGCGACCAGCTCCGGCCTGATATCCTCCATCGCTGTGATGTCCAGCGCCTTGCCGAGCTGATCGCGCAGGTGGGCCGCAACCCACCCGTCGCGGACCCGATAGACGCGGTAGCGATCGGGCATCGCAGCTGCGGAGGACTGGCCATCGCTAGAGCGCAATTCGGCTCCCCCAGGGGGGACCACGACAGCGGCCACATGCTCCGCGAAATCGTCCTCGTCATCGACCAGTTCGTCACCCTCCCAACCTGCGGGAACCAGAAACCCGAGATCGAGCAAAGTTTCGACGTCTACCCCGCGCTCGAAAAGCCAGGAACCGCCGATCCGGTCAGACCCAAGGTTCCACAACGCCAGCAGCGCAGGAAGCACCGCCATGCTCTCTCGGGGCGTCGGTGCCCGACCGTCCCGTAATATGCCCCAGTACCGGAGCAAGCGGTGGCCGAGGACACGCTCGAACGGATCGTCCAGGCTGTGCAGGCTCGTGGTGTTTCTGTCCGTGACGGTGAAGTCGAGCGTGCGCTCCCCGTCCACACCAACGCGACGGTATTGAACCGCAATTTCCACAAACCGGATCGCGAGGGCATCGCGGAATATCCGATCAAGCCCCGGCTGATCGCTGATCAACTGTCCGATGTCTTCATCCAGCGGCGTCGAGACCGACAGCCTGCTGGCGAGGTTGCCGATACTGATATCCGCGCGGATGACCTGAGCCCGCAGGATGCTCACGTCCTCGAAGTCGGGGATCTCCAGTTCGAACCCGCCAAAGAACCGCCCGATGTCATAGGCCTGAAAATCGACGGGTTGTTGCGATGGCTCCTGCTCGAGCACGGTCCTGATGAAGCTCTCGGCCGCGTCATGGCGCAGCTTTCGGGTCCCGGCCCGGACATGCACCCGCCCGGTACTCGGGGTGTGCACAATCATGATTTCACCGGGCGGGCGGAAGTACATTGTCGTGCGCTGCCCGTCGTCGTGGAGTTCCCGCACGCTCGTGGGAGCTTCGGGGTGAACCACCAGGTACATGACTTGAGCGGGTTCATCACCGTCCTGGGGAATGGCGAACCGGTCGACCTCATAGCCGTCGCCCCGGTCAAGCCTCGCGCGCAGATCTTCGAGCAAGGTCCGCAGCGCGGAGGGTTCAACATCCGTCCCACCGTCCTCCGCAGGCTCGACCATGAATGTCTGATAGTGACGGTCATAGCGGCGATAGAGCCGCAGATGCAGGGTGTTCTCGGCCGCCTCAAACAACATCGGCTGCTGGAGATAAGCCCACAAGCTACGCGCCAGCGCGTCGCGCTGCCCCTCGAACTCGCGCTTCTGCTCTGTCGCCAGTTTGGAGCGAACCAGTCCGTCGAGGGCGAACTGGCCGCGATCTGACGACATGGTGACGATGCGGGCCGCCTCGGTTTCGAGCGGCGACAGCTTCTCCTTGCGCTGCTCGCGCAGCATGGCCGCGGCCGGCACGTTCCCGTCCGCTTCATCCGGATCGAAGTAGTAATCGACCAGCCAGGTCAGTTTGTCGAAAACCCGCATTCGCAGAAACGCGGCGATCATCGACGCATCGGCGTCGCCGAACAGGCGGGACAGGGCGGGGCAGGACCTGGCTGGCGCTCGAACCATGCAGATCTCCATGATCAGAGTTTTCCAAGGCTAACCCAAGACGGAAAAAGCGCAAAATAATCTTGTGCACCGTGTCCCGATCCGCCGGAACGGGTGGCTTTTCATCTTCGAGAAGCCCGTGAGCCGAGATGAAGCGCCCCAATCCCCTGTCACCCTCCCTCATGACGCCCGCCGAGCGCCGCGCCGAGCTCTGCGGCCTGTTGGCGCTCGGGCTTGTTCGGTTGCGCATGCGGGAGAAGGGCGAAGTATCTGACGATACTGGAGAACGTTGCCTACACTATCCGCCCGACCAATGCCGTCATGCAACTCCAACTCACCGGAGAAATGCATGAACAAGCCCGATCCCATCCCCGCGCGCCTGGCCGCGCTCAAGACCACGCCGACGTCCGACCTGAAGCAACAGTGGCGCGACCTGTTCGACAGCGAGCCGCCACCATTCAACCGCCGCTACCTCGAGTCCCGCCTGGCCTACCGCATCCAGGAACTCGCCTATGGCGGGCTGAAGCCGGAGACGATCCGGCGGCTGGAGCGGCTGGGCGAGGAACTGGACGGCGGCGACCGCGCGAAGCGGAGCATCCGCGCCGACCGCGACCGGCCCATCACCGGCACGCGGCTGCTGCGCGAGTGGCAGGGTGTCGAGCAGGTCGTCACCGTCGCGGCCGATGGCTTCGAATGGCAGGGGCGGCCCTACAAGTCGCTGTCCGCCATCGCCCGCGCCATCACTGGCACGCGGTGGAACGGGTGGGTCTTCTTCGGCCTCAAGAATCATCGGGGGCGGGGATGACGAAGCCGCCCGAGAAATCGAAACCCTTCCGCAAGCTCCGTTGCGCCGTCTACACCCGGAAATCCAGCGAGGAAGGGTTGGAGCAGGAGTTCAACAGCCTCCACGCCCAGCGCGAGGCCTGCGAATCCTACATCGCCAGCCAGCGCTCCGAGGGCTGGGTGCTGGTCCGCGACCAGTATGACGACGGCGGCATCTCCGGCGGGACGCTGGACCGCCCCGGCCTGCAGCGGATGATCGACGACATCGAGGACGGACTGGTCGACGTGGTCGTGGTCTACAAGATCGACCGGCTCAGTCGCTCACTCGCCGACTTCGCAAAGCTGGTCGAAGTGTTCGACCGGAACGGCGTGACCTTCGTTTCGGTGACCCAGGCCTTCAACACAACCACGTCGATGGGCCGGCTGACGCTTAACATCCTGCTCTCGTTCGCCCAGTTCGAGCGGGAGGTCACGGCTGAGCGCATCCGCGACAAGGTCGCCGCCAGCCGCAAGAAGGGCATGTGGATGGGCGGGGTGCCGCCCTACGGCTACCGCGTCGAGAACCGGAAGCTGGTGGTTGACGAAGATGCCGCCGCGCATGTGCGCTGGATCTTCGCCCGCTTCCTTGAAATCGGGTCCTGCACCGAACTGGCGCGGGAGGTCGGCGCGCGCGGCCTTCGGACGCCGCGCGGCAACCGGATCGACAAGAAATACATCTACCGCATGCTCAGCAACCGCGTCTACATCGGCGAGGCGGTCCACAAGGGCGAGAGCTATCCCGGCGAGCACGACGCCATCATCGATCGCGAGACGTGGGACCGGGTGCATGCCATCCTGCAGGAGAGCCCGCGCAAGCGTGCCGCCCGCACCCGTGCCGAGACGCCGGCGCTGCTGAAGGGGCTGCTCTTCGGTCCCGATGGCGCAGCGTTTTCGCCGACGCACACCCGCAAGGCCGACAGGCTCTACCGCTACTACGTCAGCCAGACGGTGTTGAAGCATGGGGCCGGATTATGCCCTGTCGGCCGCGTGCCGGCGGGTGAGATCGAGGCCGCGGTCATCGACCAACTCCGTGCCGTGTTCCGCCAGCCAGAGATCGTTGCAGGAACCTGGAAGGCGGCGCGCGCCCACGCCGCCGACATCACTGAGGCCGAAGCCCGCGCGGCCCTGCAGCAGCTCGATCCGCTGTGGGACGAACTCTTCCCCGCCGAGCAGGCGCGCATAGTCACGCTGCTGGTCGAGCGCGTCGATATCGGCACGAACGGGCTCAACTTCCGGCTCCGGATGGACGGCCTCGGAGGGCTCGCGCGCGAGATGCTGTCTGGCAGCATCGGAGCAGCGGCATGACCCGCGCGACGGCGGTCCCCGAGACCATTACAATCCACGTGCCATTCCGCATCGTGAAGCGCGGCGGGCGGAAAGAGATGCAGCGGCCATCAGGCACCCAAGCGCGCGGGAAGCCGGACGATACGCTCATCAAGGCGCTTGCGCGCGCGTTCCGCTGGAAGAGGATGCTCGACAACGGTGACTTCGCCACGGTAGCCGACCTCGCCGCGCAGGAAGGCATCGCTGTCTCCTACCTCACGCGTGTGCTTCGGCTGACGCAGCTTGCGCCCGATCTCGTCGAAGCGATACTCGACGCACGGCATCCCCCGGGCCTGACGCTTCAGTCGCTGCGAGTGCAGATCCCCGATGAATGGTCGAGGCAGCGCGAGTCCTTGCTGCGAGGGACGGAATAAGGCTTGCGGCATCAGTCGGCCACGCTGTAGCTTCTCCGAGCCGTTGTCGGGCGAAAGAGCTGCCAAACCAAAGAATTGCGCGTTGATCTGAGCCGAGTTCTTTGACAAGCCGTTTGCTGCGCGATGGCATGTCGAAACCGGGCGAAGTAGATTGCGCATGAACGAAGCCGATACCTGCAGGAAGTTCGTCGTCCCGAAGCTGCAGGAAGCAGGCTGGGATGATCGCCCGCACGCGATAAACGAGCAGAGAACTTTTACTGACGGCCGAGTTGTATTTGTCGGCGGCAAAGCTCGCCGTGGCAAGCAGAAGCGCTCAGACTATCTTCTCCGATACAATCCGGATTTCCCGATCGCGGTCGTTGAGGCCAAATCCCGCTACCGGCACGCCGCGGAGGGCCTCCAACAAGCCAAGGAATATGCGGAAATCCTTGGACTTCGGTTCGCGTATTCGACCAACGGGATCGAGATTGTCGAGTTCGACTACACGACCGGCATCGAGCGAACGATTTCGGATTTCCCGGCGCCTGATGACCTTTGGGCCCGGCTTCGCCGCGCCGAGGGCATTGTCGACGACCAAGTGGCCGAACGGCTGCTGACGCCCACCTTTCCAGACCGAGCCAAACCCCTTCGCTACTATCAGGAAATCGCGGTGAACCGCGCGGTTCAAGCGGCCCTTCAGGGCAGGACGCGGGCCCTTCTCACACTGTGCACCGGAGCGGGCAAGACTGCCGTCGCCTTCCAGATCTGCTGGAAGCTATGGTCAGCACGCTGGAATTCCAAAGGGGTCAACCGAAACCCGAAGATCCTGTTTCTCGCTGATCGCAACGTCCTGGTCGACGATCCGATGGCAAAGGATTTCAGCCCGTTTGGCGACGCCCGTCACAAGATTGCTGGCGGCGTGGCGGTCAAGAGCCGCGACATGTATTTCGCAATCTACCAGTCCATCGCGCGTGACGAGAACCGTCCCGGCCTCTACCGAGAGTATGCGCGCGACTTCTTCGATCTCATCATCATTGACGAATGCCATCGTGGCAGCGCCCGGGACGACAGCAACTGGCGAGAAATCCTCGAGTGGTTCGAGCCTGCGACCCAGATCGGGATGACAGCGATGCCGCGGCGAGAGGATAACGTCGACACTTACAACTATTTCGGCGATCCGCTCTATGAGTACAGCCTCGCGCAGGGCATCGCTGACGGCTTCCTGGCCCCGTATCGCGTCCACCGCGTCATCTCGGACTACGACGCCGCCGGATGGCGACCGACGCGGGGTGAACTTGATCGTTATGGGCGAGAAATCCCCGACGCCGAATACTCCACGCGGGACTTCGAGCGGGTCGTGGCGCTGCGTGCACGAACGCAGGCCATTGCGAGACATCTCGCGGGCTTCATGGCCGAGACCGACCGTTTCGCGAAGACCATCGTCTTCTGCGTCGACCAGGAACACGCGCTCGAGATGCGGCAGGCGCTCGCCGCCCTGAACACCGATCTCGTGAAGGACCATCCCGACTACGTTTGCCGCGTGACGTCCGACGAAGGCGATGTGGGAAGCGCGCACAGGGCGAAGTTTCAGGATGTCGAGACCCAGACGCCGGTCATCCTCACCACGTCGCAGCTTCTCACGACCGGCGTGGACGCCCCGACCTGCAAGAACGTGGTGCTCGCGCGGGTCGTGGGCTCCATGCCCGAGTTCAAGCAGATCATCGGGCGAGGCACCCGTCTCAGGCCCGACTACGGCAAGCTCGCCTTCAACATCATCGACTACACCGGGACCGCGACGCGCATGTTCGCCGATCCCGCCTTTGACGGCGATCCCGTCCGCGAGGACGAAGCGGTCATCAATGCAGACGGCGACATCGTGGAAGAGCGCGAGATCGAAGAAGTGGCACTGGATCCCGACGATTTTCCAGAAGGGCCCGATATGCCGGATGGACCCGTCGATCTGGGGGACGAGGGCGAGAACGGGCCCCGCAAGTTCTATGTTGATGGCGGCGAGGTCTCGATCGTCCGGCACCTCGTCTACGAACTCGATTCTGACGGGCGGCAGCTCGCCTGCCGCCAGCTTACCGATTACACCGGCGACAAGGTTCGCACGCTCTATCCCAATGCGTCGGAACTGCGCACGGACTGGCTTGACCCCGAACGCCGGGCGGAGATCGTCGAGCGGCTCGAGGAGAAGGGCATCGACCTCGATTCCCTGGCTGATGCAGTCGGAAAACCGGAGGCCGATCCGTTCGATCTCCTTTGCCATCTGGCATATAACGCGCCGCTGCGAACCCGGCGCGAGCGTGCTGACCGTCTGCTGAGAGAGCAGGACGAGTTTCTGGACCGCTTCGGGCCGGATGCCCGCGAGGTCTTGGATGCCGTGCTTGAAAAGTATGCCGAACATGGCAGTGCCCAGTTCAAGCTTCCGGACATCCTGGAAGTGCCCCCGTTCAACGAGTGGGGCAACGTCATCGAAATCGCCGCCCGCTTCGGCGGGGGCAAGGAGCTGCGCAGCGCCGTCACCGAGCTGCAGCGTTTGCTCTACACCGCTTGAATTGAAGGAGATCCAACTTGGCCAGAACCGCCCGTAAGAAGGCTGCGCCGAAGCAACTGACCACTGCCCAGCGTCTCGACAGCATCATCAAGTCCGCCCGCAAGATCATGCGAAAGGACAAGGGGCTGAACGGCGACCTCGATCGGTTGCCGATGCTGACCTGGATCATGTTCCTGAAGTTCCTCGACGACATGGAACGGATCGAGGAAGGACGCGCGGAGCTCGCAGGCAAGGACTATCGCCCGATTATCGAAGCCCCTTATCGTTGGCGCGACTGGGCGGCAGATGCGGATGGCATCACCGGTCCCGACCTCCTGTCGTTTCTCGTTTCCGAAATGACCGAGCGCCCGGACGACACGCGCGGCCCGGGGCTCTTCGCCTATCTCCGAGGCTTGCGAGGCGATAACGGGCGGCGCGAACGGCGCGACGTGATCGCGACCGTCTTTCAGGGCTTCGCAAACCGGATGGAGAGCGGCTACCTGCTGCGCGACGTCGTCAATCTGATCGACGGCATCCACTTCGACTCGTCGGAGGAAGTCCATACCCTCGGTCGCCTTTACGAGACGCTGCTGCGCGAGATGCGTGACGCGGCAGGGGACTCAGGCGAGTTCTACACGCCTCGGCCGGTCGTGCGGTTCATGGTCGAAGTGACCGATCCCAAACTGGGCGAGACCATCCTCGATCCGGCATGCGGCACCGGCGGATTTCTGACAGAGGCCTTTCAGCATCTCGAGCGCCAGGCCGATACGGTCGAGAAGCGGCGCATCCTGCAGGAGGACAGCTTCTTCGGTGGCGAGGCCAAGTCGCTACCGTTCCTTCTGTCCCAGCTCAACCTCCTGCTGCACGGCCTGCATGCCCCGCGCATCGACCCCGGCAACGCCCTTCGCTTCCGCCTGGCCGAGATCGGCGAGGATCAGAGGGTCAATGTCATCCTGACCAATCCGCCGTTCGGCGGCGAGGAGGAGGCGGGCATCCTCAACAACTTCCCCGAGGACCGGCGCACGGCCGAAACGGCGCTACTGTTCCTGCAACTGATCATGCGGCGGCTGAAGCGCGCCGGGCGCGGGCGGGCCGCGGTCGTCGTTCCGCACGGCACGCTGTTCGGCGATGGCATCTCGGCGCGGATCAAGGCGGACCTGCTCGAGAAGTTCAACCTGCACACGGTGGTCCGGCTGCGTGAGGGGGTCTTCGCGCCCTATACGGACATCCCGGCAAACCTGATCTTCTTCGACACGACCGGACCGACGAAGGACATCTGGTACTACGAGATGCCGCTGCCGGAGGGCCGCAAGAAGTACTCGAAGACCGCGCCCATGGCCTATGAGGAATTTGCGGACTGCCTCGCCTGGTGGAAGAAGCGCGAGCCGAACGAGCGCGCCTGGAAGGTCTCGGCCGCTGACCTGATCCAGCGCGACGCGCAGGATCGCGTTGTCGCCTGCAACCTGGACATCAAGAACCCGCATTCCGCAGAGGTCGTAGATCACCGTGCGCCGGCGGAGATCGCGGATGCGATCATCGCACAGGAGCAGCGGATCATCGAGATTATGGACGAGATCAAGGCCGTGCTAGCGGAGCGACTGTGATGCGCGACAAGAGTGTTCCGCTGTCCGAAGTTCTGCAGCTTGATATAAATGCAGTCGATATTGATGCGAATACAACTTACGAAATGTCTGGCGTCTACGGCTTTGGGCGAGGGCTTTTCCATCGTGAGCCGCTGCGCGGATCGGAGACAACCTACAAGCGTTTTCACCATCTTTCGGTCGGGCAGGTCGTCTTAAGCCAACTCAAGGGCTGGGAAGGTGCGATCGCCGTCGTTGATCCAGAAAATTCTGGACGCTTTCTCTCGACCCAGTTCCCCACATTCCGCTGCGACGAGGAACGGGCAATTATCGCCTATGTGGGATGGTTCCTTAAGTATGCTCCCAATTGGCATGCACTACGTCGGAAGTCCCGCGGTATGGGCGCGCGCCGCGACACTATTTCTCCAGAAAAGTTCCTGTCGCTAAAGATCCCGCTGCCGTCCCTCGACGATCAGCGCCGCATCGTCGAAAGGCTCGACCAGGTCGCGGCACTGGTGGACGAACGCCGCAACGCTATCGAGGCGGCAGAGCGGGAGACGCGGGCGCTGCTGCTAAAAGCCTTTCAGCGCGCCATCGATGGCGCCCCCCTGCGCCCCATGGCCGAGGTCGCGCCGCTGATGCGCAGGCCGGTCGAGATCGATCTTGACGCGAGCTATCCCGAGCTCGGCGTCCGTTCGTTCGGCCGCGGTACTTTTCATAAACCCGATCTGCTGGGCGCGGACCTGAGCTGGCAAAAGCTCTTCCTTGTTCAGCAAGGCGACCTCGTGTTCAGCAACATCAAGGCTTGGGAGGGGGCGTTCGCAGTGGCTGGCCCCGATGACCATGGGCGGGTCGGCTCGCACCGCTACCTGACATGCGTTCCCACTCAGGGGCTCGCGACAGCCGAGTTCATCTGGTTCTACCTCCAGACCTCTGAAGGTCTCGGCAAGGTCCAATCCGCATCGCCCGGAAGTGCCGACAGGAACCGCACTCTGGGGCAAGGAGCGCTGGAGGCAATCACCGTTCCGACGCCACCGATCGGCCGCCAGGAATGGTTTGACCGTCTGCATGCGAAGGCCCGCGAGGCCCGCGGCATCCGCGCCAGCACTGCTAAGGACGTGGAGGCTCTTATTCCGGCCATGCTACACGAGATCTTCGACGGTCGGGCGAAGGCCGCATGATACCTCGCGCCGTCCTTACCCGGATCGACCGGGCTGCGGTACAGGGACGAACGGGGCCTGTCCTGTCGGCCTGCGAGGCGGATGGCGAGGAAGAGGTCGAAGTTTTCGTCAAGCTTTCGGCAGGTTGCGACCAGGCGGTAGTGAACCTGGCGAGAGAGGCCATTGCCGCATGTCTTGCAGCCGATCTGGGGCTTCCGGTGCCAAGGCCCTGGATCGTCGAGATCCCGCCGGAGATTTTTCCGGTGGTGACAGACCCCCAGATCGCTGACAAGCTGCGCCGCAGTTGTCCCTTGGCGTTTGGCTCTACGCGCAGCACGGGTTTCTCCGCTTGGAGCTGCGGTCAGCGCCTCTCTGACGCGATGAGGCCAGTTGCCGCTGGCATCCTGCTGTTCGACGCGATCATCCAGAACCCTGATCGGCGGGCGGAGAATCCGAACTGCCTTGTCAGGGGCAACGATCTGAGGATCATCGATCACGAGCTTGCCTTCGCCCACCGCCTGCCCCTCCTGTGGCGCGCGCCATGGGTACTTGGCGGCATGAGGGACTTAGAAACCCCTGGCAGGCATATTTTCGTGCATGAGCTGAAAGGCGCGCCGTTCGACTTCAGCGAGATCAAATCTCGCTGGAGCGCCTTGTCGGATGCGCGGCTGCAGGAGTATGAAGGAGCCATCCCCCCGGAGTGGGCAGCAGCCCGCGCCGACATAGATGCTGCGCTGAAGTTGATCGCCGAGGCTAGGGACAACATCGATGCATGCATCGGGGAACTTGGGAGGATACTGGCATGACCGCGAAGGAGCCGTATAGCTACGTCGTTCTGCGATACATTCACGATGTCCTTACGGGCGAGTTCGTGAATGTCGGCTTGGTCATGGTCGTCCCTGGTCGACCGCTCATCCTGACGAAATCCCGCAAAACATTCGGCCGTATAAAGAATGTTTTTCCGGATCTGGACAGTGAGTCCTACAAGCGCGCGATCGAAGCCATCGATCGGGGGATGAAGAGCGTTCAGCGTAGTCTGAAAAGTGAGGGCCTTTTCAAAGGCGAGAGGACAGCCGGTGACTATGCGCGGATCGCGTTGCCGCTCGATGACAGCTCGTTGCAGTGGTCGCCAGTAGGCGCCGGCCTGACTGCGGACCCGCAGAAGACCTTCGATCAGCTCTATCTGCGTTTTGTATCGAGGTATGATCGACCGTCTGAGCGCCGACGGAGTGATGACGACGTATGGCGTCCCGTCGAGGCGAAGCTCAAGGAGCATGGTGTAAACGTTGAGCTGGAGCCGAAGCGCATCCAAGGAAATACGGACGCTGTCGAGTTTCGTCATGCGTGGAAGAACGGGCGCTGGCACGTATACGAGCCACTTTCATTCGACCTGTCTGACGCAGACAACATCAAGGATAAGGCACGCCGCTGGCTGGGGCACCTTTCAGCCGTCAAGATTGGCACAACCGAGGATGTTCAGGTTCATTTCATAGTGGGGCGTCCTCAGAACACCTCCTTGGAGCCAGCGTACCGGAATGCCGTCGAGATCCTTCGTCAGGTGCCGTTCGACAACAAAGTGTTTGACGAGGACCAGATCGAAGACTTCGTGAATCAGATTGAGGACGAAGTGCGGCACCACGAAGGGCGCACTCTGCAATAGACCGCGGCCGTCGCGCGCGCTCAGTTCGAGGACAGTGTCGTCCTCATGCCAAACGCCAATACGAACAGCGATCACCGCTCGCAGACGATTATTCTTATTCTAATCAGTGACTTGCGAGCTGTTCACCGAAAGCGCGGCGGTTAACAGGTCCGGAGAATATCGGCCCGGAGAGAACGCGTGTGCGCCCTTCGGGGCGTGAGCCGGTTAACAGCCCCTCCCGCATAACTCTCGAAAACAACGGAAAAATCCGGCCGCAGCCGGATCGGGAGAACGCTTTCGCTGGGGCAAGTGGCGGAGGGGATGGGCCTGAAAGACAACCTTCTCTGGAAGACCTGCCTTCTGACAGGTCGCCGTTCTGCTGTCCGAGCCAGCTTGCCAGCGAGACGAGGCGCGACATCATGTCTGCGAGGCTCATGATCCACAGGTCGCGGTTGGCGATATGCCCGATCTCATGCGCCAGAACCCCCGCGAGTTCTCGGCCGTCGAGCAGGCCGAGCAGCCCGTCGGTGACGCAGATGGCGCTGTCCTCGGGGCTGCCCAGGGCGAAGGCGTTCGGCAGCCGGCTCGGCACTTGATAAAGCGCCGGCGCGCGCTGCAGCCCGGCCCTGCGGGCGAGTTCGGCCAGGGCCGCGACGAGACCGCGGACATCACGACCGGTGAGCTGCTGCGCCTGGTAAGCCGAGAGGAGCAGCCGGTGTGGCAGCGCGGGCGCAAACAGGAGCCTCCCGACCATCGCGAGCGCTATGAGGAGACCGGTCTCGGGTCCGACGATCGCTGTCACCGCGATCCAGGCGATCGCGGCCATGAGCCCGAGCAGCAGCGCCGATTGCACGAAATTGAGCATGCGGTGGCTGGCGGAGGCCGCGTCATCGCGTCTCGTGGCCTTCGAGTTCGCGCCGGTCCTGATCGCGCACCAGCCAGTGGACAGCGCCGAGCGCAAGAGCCGCGCCCGCGAGGGCGGCAATCTTGGCTGGCTCCGTCTCGCCAAGGTCGAGGATGATGAATTTGCGCGCGATGGCGAGGAGCGCGATCAGCACGATCGTGCGGACCTGGAGGATCCCGAAGCTGCGTTCTGTCGCCACAAGAAGGGAGCGCTTGAACTCGAGCGCAATTACAACGGTGAAGATCATTCCGAACACCACCTGGAAGGTGGCGTAATCGAGCGTGTCGAACGCTCCCAAGACCAACCGGTTCACGACCTCGCGCATCAGCGCCCAAACCGACGCCACGACGATAACCGCAATGATGGCGCTGAGGACGAAAATGACGACCTGTTCGAACTTCTCGTAGAGCGTCATCGCCGACCATTGTTCACGGGTTAGCCCTGAT
>NZ_NSJZ01000031.1 GCF_002287065.1 Paracoccus salipaludis | reverse complement strand
CTCTCGGGCCTCAGGGCGTCGTGCGCCTCTGATGATCGGGGGAGTGGGTGGGCGGCGCGTTAGCGCGCGGGCGCGGTCGCCTGGTTCAGCGTGCCGCAGCGGCGGCAGGTGGCCGTCGCCGGAAGGCTCACCAGGTATTCGTGGCCGCGGGCGAAGCTCAGATGCATCACGCCGTCACGGCGCACGCCCAGCAGCTTGCCGCAGCAGCTGCACCGCCAGTCGTTCGCAGTGCCCGCAATGCGGGTGGCGAGGCCAGCAGTCACTTTGCGGGCCGGGCGGAAGGAAGTGGGGGTTGGCATTTGGAATGCTCCTCTGTGATCAGGAGCCCTTCCAATAATCACCGGAATATCGGACCGGCGTCCGCCAGGATTCGGATCAGCGTCCGACTCTCAGGTCGTGCGGGGCAGATGATCGGTCTTCAGCCGCCAGAAGTTCTGTCGATGGTTCTCGAAGTAGACGCCCGCAACCGTCTGCCGCGCACTCGACGGCCACGCGTCCTTGGGACTTTTGACACCCGTACCCTCAGTCAGGACGCCGGTCCGGACTTCGGTCGCCCCCGACTGGTAAGCCGCAACGAGGCGCTCCACGATGAGCATCTGCTTCGTTCCCGAGACCGGCAGTGGCGCAAGCCCTGGAATGTAAAGCATGGCGGACGACGATCCGAACCGTGCCAGCGTTACCTCGCTGCCACCCAAAGCCAGCCAACGGCCGATCTTGAACCGCTCGAGCATGGCCGATTGTGCAGCCTCATCGATCTTCCCGTTGCTCAGGAGGTCGCCCAGCGGCATCACCACATTGGGACCGAGATGCGAGAACGGTGTGGGGGCAGCGGTTAGGACGATCCCGATGCCGCCATCTTGCCGGCTGCGCAGAATGACGTCGAGGCGCGACAGCGTCTTGGCCTGATCAAGACGACGCGCGAAATAGACTGGAATTTCCGCCTCAGGCGCCTTCCACCGTCCAAGATAGAGGAGATCTTGATCGAGTTGATCCGCCCCTGCGCGCCCGATCAGCGGCTTGAACGCGCTGACCAGGATCTCTTCGAGCCATTCGCGCCGGATCACATACTGGCGGATATCCTCGAGGGGAACATTCCCGAGTTCTTCTCCGTGAAGGCCAGAAGCCTCAGCTTGGCCTCGTCGGGTCATCGCACCGATGGTGACATCGCCAAAATCATCGTCGTCGTCCAACAGGACAACATTTTGCTTCTTGCGAAGCTCAAGAACACCAGCCTGCATCAGACGCTTGGGGTCGAGCCCGTGCTGTCGGATCATCCCGCCGCCAATTTCATCTTCGGGAAGATCGTGCAGGGCGAGAAGAGCGGGTAGGCACTGGCTCACCTCACGATCGTCGAGAACTTGCAGCCGATCGAGAATGCCCCAGAACTGAAGCAGCCGATAACCAAGGTCGCGCTGTTCAGGATCGGCCTTGCTCTGGAGGTTGGAGCGGGTGTCGCCAAAGGAGATCTCGAGCGATCGCCCTTTCCTGTCGCCCGGACGGGAATAGTGCACCGCCACTGCAAGCCGGCTGAATCCCTCGGCGTGCTTGAGTATCCGATCGCCACCAAGGTAACGCTGCGCGACGGCTTCGATATCGTCGTCGATGGTCACCCGCAGCGAGAGCCGCCGTGACCAGTTGCCCAAGCGAAGTTCCACCTCGATCAGGCGTGCAGCCGACACGTCCACGTCGTCCCATGCCGGCAAGGGGAGCAAAAGGGACTCCCGAAACCGAGACAGATCGTATCGCCGCCAGCTCAGGGGTTTGCTGGAAAGATCGGCCTTTAGAACCACCTCTGCAAATCCGTCACCCAGGACCTTGCGCACCTTCGGGGCTGGCCCGCAGATTTCAATGGCACGTTCCGCGGGCGTCCAGATCAACGTCGCTTCATTGGGCGGGCGGAAATAGATCGGGCTCCGCACCCCATTGTTCTTGTAGTTAAGAACGCTGGACAAGGGGCCACCGTGACGAACAATCACCATCACCGATGCGGGATGGGTCTGGGTCGCGGGCAGATCAATACTGCGGATGGTGACGCGCGAAGGCAGCTCGAGCTTGGCTGTCAAGAGCGCGGCCAACGCCTCCTCGTCGATCTTTTCGGCGTCGATCCGGTCAGCCGTTCCCGCGATCGCCTCGAACGAGTCGTACATCTTGCCAAAATCGCGGTATTGGCGTGCCGCGTGAAACGCTTCGGCGTCCTCGAAATCTTCTGGGTGACGCAGGAACAGCCATGTGCTTCGGCAGAGCGCGTCCGGCTGGTCATAAAGCTCCTCCATTTCCTCGTGCGATCTGCGGTCGACGGCCACATGCTCGAGCGATGTCGGTCCCTTGCCCACCGCGAGGGAGCGAATCCGCCTGCAGCGGTCCTCCACTGGGCGCAAATCATCGGCCGCAAAGGCGTCCAGTCGGCCGAGCAATTCCGCGCGCCAGTCATCTTTATTGTCTGTCGTCGGCCAGTCGATCGCGATTTCAGGTTCGCTATCGGACCCCCGGTATTCGAGGATCTCGCGCAGCAGGGGGATCGGCGCCGTTTCAACGAAATCGAAGGTTTCCTGGCCGAGATTGCGAAACTTCCGGCTCATCGGATGCCTCACCGTCAAATGATAACGCTCGCGTGATTACAGCGCAGGCATGCCCGCTGCGGCAATATCTTTGTGCACCGTGTCCCGATCCGCCGGCACGGGTGGCTTTTCATCTTCGAGAAGCCCGTGAGCCCGAGATGAAACGACCCAATCCCCTGTCCCCCATACTGATGACCACAGCCGAGCGCCGCGCCGAGCTGTGCCGTCTGCTGGCCCTCGGGTTGACCCGCTTACGGAGGCGCGACGCGGGCGAAGTGTCTGACGATATTGGAGAACGTTGCCTACACTATCCGGCCGACCAATGCCGTCATGCAACTCCAACTCACCGGAGAAATGCATGAACAAGCCCGACCCCATCCCCGCGCGCCTGGCCGCGCTGAAGACCACGCCGACGCCCGACCTGAAGCGACAGTGGCGTGACCTCTTCGAGAGTGAGCCGCCGCCATTCAACCGCCGCTACCTTGAATCCCGCCTGGCCTATCGCATCCAGGAACTCGCCTATGGCGGACTGAAGCCCGAGACCATCCGACGGCTGGAGCGGCTCGGCGAGGAACTGGACGGTGGCGACAAGACGAAGCGTGGCATCCGCGCCGACCGCGGTCGTCCCATCACCGGCACGCGCCTGCTGCGCGAGTGGCAGGGCGTCGAGTACGTCGTCACGGTCACCGCCGACGGCTTCGAATGGCAGGGGCGGCCCTACAAGTCGCTGTCCGCCATCGCCCGCGCCATCACCGGCACGCGGTGGAACGGCTGGGTGTTCTTCGGGCTCAAAAACCATAGGGGGCGGCCATGACGAAGCCACCGGAAAAGTCGAAGATCGTCCGCAAGCTGCGCTGCGCCGTCTACACCCGGAAATCCTCCGAGGAAGGGCTGGAGCAGGAGTTCAACAGCCTGCATGCCCAACGAGAGGCCTGCGAGGCCTACATCGCCAGCCAACGCTCCGAAGGCTGGGTGCTGGTCCGCGATCAGTATGACGACGGCGGCATCTCGGGCGGGACGTTGGAACGGCCCGGCCTGAAGCGGCTGCTTGAAGACATCGAGGACGGGCTGGTCGACGTGGTGGTGGTCTATAAGATCGACCGCCTGTCGCGCTCGCTCGCCGATTTCGCCAAGCTGGTTGAGGTGTTCGACCGGAACGGCGTGACGTTCGTCTCGGTCACGCAGTCGTTCAACACCACCACCTCCATGGGGCGGCTGACGCTGAACATCCTGCTCTCGTTCGCCCAGTTCGAACGCGAGGTCACGGCTGAACGCATCCGCGACAAGGTCGCCGCCAGCCGGAAGAAGGGTATGTGGATGGGGGGCGTGCCGCCCTACGGCTACCGGGTGGAAAACCGCAAACTGCTGGTGGACGAGGAAGCCGCAGGGCACGTCCGCTGGATCTTCGCCCACTTCCTCGAGATCGGGTCGGGCACGGAGCTGGCGAGAGAGATCACGAAACGCGGCATCCGGACGCCGCGCGGCAACCGGATCGACAAGAAATACATCTACCGGATGCTGAGCAACCGCGCCTACATCGGTGAGGCGGTGCACAAGGGCGACAGCTACCCCGGCGAGCACGACGCCATCATCGACCGCGAGACGTGGGACCGCGTCCACGCCATACTGCAGGAGAGCTCGCGCAAGCGCGCCGCGCGCACCCGCGCTGAGACGCCCGCACTGCTGAAGGGGCTGCTGTTCGGCCCGGATGGCGCGGCCTTCTCGCCGACGCATACCCGCAAGGGCGGGCGGTTGTACCGCTACTATGTCAGCCAGACAGTGCTGAAGCATGGCGCTGGATCCTGCCCCATCGGCCGCGTGCCCGCGGGCGAGATCGAGGCCGCGGTCTTCGACCAGCTGCGCGCCGTGTTCCGCCAGCCCGAAATAGTGGCGGGCACATGGAAGGCGGCGCGCGCGCACGCCGACGACATCTCCGAGGCCGAAGCCCGCGCGGCCCTGCAGCAGCTCGACCTGCTTTGGGACGAACTCTTCCCCGCCGAACAGTCACGCATTGTGGCGCTGTTGGTCGAGCGTGTCGACATAGGCACGGACGGGCTCAACGTCGGGCTCCGCGTCGACGGACTCAGCAGCCTCGCTCGCGAGATGCTGGCCGGGGGCGTCGGAGAAGCGGCGTGACCCGCGCGTCGCCGATCCCCGAGACGGTGACGCTCCACGTGCCGTTCCGCGTCGTGAAGCGCGGCGGGCGCAAGGAAATGCACCTGCCCGACGGTTTCAGGCCAGACCGCAAGGCGGACAACACGCTGGTCAAGGCGCTGGCCCGCGCCTTCCGCTGGAAGCGGATGCTCGAGGCGGGTGAGTTCGCCACCATCGCAGAACTGGCCGAGCGAGAGGGGATCGCACCATCCTACATAACCCGCGTCCTGCGCCTGACGCTGCTAGCGCCGGACATCGTCGAGGCAATCCTGGACGGGAAGCAGGGGCCGGAGGTGACGCTGGCACAAGGACTGGAGCCGTTCCCCCTCGCATGGCAGCTGCAGAGCTCGCATTTTTCTCTGTAGGACGAAAACTGCATTTCGAATGATTGACTCGTCGGGTGAGATAGCCTATATCTCTGTAAGCGCCTTACAGAGGATTTTTCCATGCGGCTCGCGGAGCTTTCTGACATTCACTCCGGCTACACGGCACGCGGCAGACTCGAACCCCTGCCTGAGGGCGGCGTGCCGGCGCTGCAGCTGCGTGATGTCGGGACGGAAGGCGCGGCACCGGGCCCAGACTTCCAACGGTACGATCTGGGCAAGCTGCCCGACCGATACTTTGTCCGTGGCGGCGAGGTCGTGTTTCGCTCGCGTGGCGAGCCGAACGCTGCGGCGGCAATTCGCGATCCGCTTCCGGAGCCTGCCGTGGTCATCGTTCCGCTGGTGATCGTTCGCCCGGACAGGGCCCGCATTCTCCCCGAATACCTCGCTTGGGCCATCAACCAGCCCGACGCGCAGCGCAGGCTCGGCGCGGAGGCACAGGGTACAAGCCTCCGGATGATCCCGATGGCGGTCCTCGAAAACCTCGAGATCGCCGTCCCCGACCTGCCCATGCAGAAACGCATCGTCGAACTCAATGCCTTGGCTCGGCAGGAGGGGAAGCTGCTTCGACAGCTCGCCGCTAGCCGGGAAGAACTCGTAAGCGCCATTCTCGGCGAGGCCGCGAAGGCCGCCGACCAAAAGGAAATTGTCTGATGACCAACCAGATCACCCAAGACCAGGTCAATAATGCCGCCTGGGCGGCTTGCGACACCTTCCGGGGCGCAGTCGATCCCGCTCAGTACAAGGACTACATCCTCGTGATGTTGTTCCTGAAGTATATTTCGGACCTCTGGAACGACCACCTCGAGACCTACCGCAAGCAGTATGGCGACGACGAGGCACGCATTCGCCGGCGCCTCGAGCGCGAGCGTTTCATCCTGCCTGAGGGCGCCAGCTTCTATGACCTCCACGCCCAGCGGAACGAGGCCAATATCGGCGAGCTGATCAACATCGCGCTGGAAAAGATCGAGGACGCAAACCGGGCCAAGCTCGAGGGCGTCTTCCGCAATATCGATTTCAACTCCGAGGCCAATCTCGGCCGCCCGAAGGATCGTAACCGCCGCCTCAAGAACATGCTTGAGGACTTTGCCAAGCCTGCCCTCGACCTGCGCCCGTCGCGCGTGACCGAGGACATCATCGGCGAGTGCTACATCTACCTGATCTCGCGCTTCGCCTCGGACGCCGGCAAGAAAGCGGGCGAGTTCTACACGCCGACTGCCGTGTCGCGTCTACTGGCCAAGCTGGCGGCACCGCAGCCCGGCAACACGATCTGCGACCCCGCCTGCGGGTCTGGCTCGCTGCTGATCCAGGCCTCGCAGGAGGTTGGGTCCGAGAATTTCGCCCTCTACGGGCAGGAAGTGAACGGGGCGACTTGGGCGCTGGCCCGCATGAACATGTTCCTGCACGCTAAGGACGCCGCTCGCATCGAGTGGTGCGACACGCTCAACAGCCCCGCGCTGGTCGAGGGCGACCACCTGATGCGCTTCGACGTGGTGCTGGCCAATCCGCCGTTCTCGCTCGACAAGTGGGGCGCGGAGGACGCCGACAGCGACCAGTACAAGCGCTTCTGGCGCGGCGTGCCGCCCAAGTCCAAGGGCGACTACGCCTTCATCACCCACATGATCGAGATCGCCAAGCGGCAGTCCGGCCGCGTCGCGGTCATCGTGCCGCACGGCGTGCTGTTCCGGGGCGGGGCCGAGGGGCGCATCCGGCAGCAGCTGATCGAGGAGAACCTGCTCGACGCCGTCGTCGGCCTGCCGGCCAACCTGTTCACCACCACGGGGATCCCGGTCGCCATCCTGATCTTCGATCGCTCGCGCGAAGAGGGCGGCGCGAACGAGGACAGGCGGGACGTGCTGTTCATCGACGCCAGCAAGGAGTTCACGCCGGGCAAGACCCAGAACGTGATGGACGAGACGCATGTGGCGAAGGTGCTGGAGACCTACGCCACCCGCGCAGAGGTCGCGCGGTATTCGCACCGGGCGGCGCCTGAGGAGATCGCCGAGAACGGCTACAACCTCAACATCCCCCGCTACGTCGACACCTTCGAGGCGGAGGACGAAATCGACGTCGCTGCCGTGCAAAAGGACATCCAGCGGATCGAGGCCGAGCTGGCCGAGGTTCGGGCGAAGATGGCCGGGTATCTGAAGGAGCTCGGCGTTGATGCGTGAGCCTTACGCCAAGCTACCACTCTCAAAGGTTGCGAGGATCGAGCGGGGCAGGTTTTCCGCGCGCCCCCGAAACGACCCGAAGTATTACGGCGGCGAAATCCCTTTCTTGCAAACCGGCGATATCGCGAGAGCGGGTCGCATCATTCAGGGTTGGACACAGACGCTGAATGAACTCGGCCTTGGCGTGAGTAAGATGTTCCCGCGCGGCACGATCTTCATGTCGATTGCCGCGAACATTGGTGATGTGGCCATTTCAGGCTTCGATGCCGCCTGCCCAGACAGCGTGGTGGCTGTGAAGCCGCGCAACGGCGCTGATTCCGAGTGGCTTTTCCAGTCGCTGAAGTTTTCGAAGAACGACTTGGCGGCGCTCTCCACCCAAAACGCACAAGCGAACCTAAGCCTTGAAAAGATTGAGCCTTTCAGGATTCCCGTTCCCCCGCTTCCCGAACAGCGCAAGATCGCCGAGATCCTGCGGACCTGGGACGAGGCGCTCGAAAAGCTCACCGCCCTCCGCGCGCTGAACATCCGCCGCCGCGTCTGGTTCCGGACCCATCTGTTCACCGGCAAGATCAGGTTGCCCGGCTTCACGGGCGACTGGCGCGAAGTTCCGCTGAGCGAGGTTCTGGACGAGCACGGATCGAAATCGACCGGGGCGGAGGAGGTCTATTCGGTCTCGGTCCACAAAGGGCTGGTGAACCAGGTCGAGCATCTCGGCCGGTCGTTCTCGGCCGCGAACACCGACCACTACAACCGCGTCCTGCCGGGCGACATCGTCTACACCAAAAGCCCCACGGGCGATTTCCCGCTCGGCATCATCAAGCAGAGCAAGATCGACCGCGAAGTCATCGTCTCGCCGCTCTACGGGGTCTTCACCCCGCAGACCTACGCGCTTGGCGTGATCCTCGACGCGCTCTTCGAGTCGCCGCTGGCCGCCCGCAACTACCTCCATCCCCTCGTCCAGAAGGGCGCCAAGAACACGATCGCGGTCACCAACAGCCAGTTCCTCGAAGGCAAGCTCCGCCTCCCGATGGACCCTGCTGAACAGGCCGCCATCGCCGATATCGTGAACGCCTCTCACGCCGAGTGCGCAAGTATCGAAGCCGAGATCGAAGCCCTGACCCGCCAGAAACGCGGCCTCATGCAGAAGCTGCTGACGGGCGAGTGGCGCGTGAAGCTGGAGGCGCCGGTTGCCTGACTTCTCGGACTTCATCGTCTATGCCGACGAGAGCGGCGATCACGGGATGGTCAGCATCGACCCGCAATATCCCATGTTCGCGCTGACCTTCTGCGTCATGCGCAAGGACGAGTATGTCGGCGCCGTCGTGCCCGCCATGCAGCGGTTCAAGTTCGGCATATGGGGGCACGACTCGGTCGTCCTGCACGAACATGAAATCCGCAAGAGCCTCGGCCCCTTCGGCGTGTTGCGCACCGACCGTGCCTTGCGGACACGCTTCTTCGACGAACTGAACGCGCTGATGGACGCGGCCCCGATGAAGATCTTTGCCTCGGTCATCGACAAGGAGAAGCACCGCGCGAAATATGCGAACCCCTGGAACCCCTACGAGATCGCCCTGCATTTCTGCATGGAGCGGCTGCAGGCCATGATGAACCGCTTCGAGCAGCACGGGAAGACCGTTCACGTCGTGTTCGAGAGCCGGGGCGCGAAGGAAGATGCCGAGCTTGAGCTGGAGTTCCGCCGCATCGCCAGCAACCAGAGCCATTGGGGCTACCGCCGGCACGACTTCAGCCGCTTCGACTTCCAGCCGGTTTTCATCCCGAAGGCCGCGAATGCCTCGGGCTTGCAGCTGGCCGACCTGACGGCCCGGCCCATCGCGCTGTCGCGGCTGCGCCCGGGCCAGCCGAACCGCGCGTTCGAGATCATCGAGCCCAAGCTGGGAGGGCTCAAATGCTTCCCCTAAGCGCTTGTCAGACAGGAAAAAACAAAGGGGCCCCGGAAACTCCAGGACCCCTTTGTCGACCGGGAAATGCCCAATCCTTTGGTCCGTATATAGCCACAGAGCCCCTTGACCGCAAGTTAATCCGGGCCCGGGAGCGCGCCCCATGACCTTCAACGCCGCCGAGAAACACCAGTCCCAGGTGCCAGCACTGCAGCTGCTGGTGGCGCTGGGGTTTAAGCCGCTCTCGCAGGAGGAAGCGCTGCGCCTCCGCGGCGGGCGGCTGCGGAACGTGGTGCTGGACGACGTACTCGCTGAGCAGCTGATGCGCATCAACCGCTTCACGCACCGGGGCCGTGAGTACGCCTTCGACCTCGAGGACGCGCACGAGGCGATGCGACGGCTGAAGCCCACGCCGGATCGGCTGAAGGGTCTGCGCGGCACCAATCAAGACATCTACGACACGCTCGTCCTCGGCACGACCATCACGAAGTCCATCGACGGCGACTCGAAGAGCTACTCGTTCCGCTACATCGATTGGGAGCGGCCGGAGAACAACGTCTTCCATGTCACTGCCGAGTTCTCGGTCGAGAGGACAGCGTCGAGCCAGACCAAGCGTTGCGACATCGTCGCGTTCGTGAACGGCATCCCGATCCTCGTGATCGAGAACAAGCGGCCGACCGAAAGCCTGAAGAAGGCGGACAGCCAGCTGATCGGCTACCAGAACGAGGACAACATCCCGCAGCTCTTCCACTTCGCGCAGCTGCTGATCGGCATGAACCGGAACGAGGCGCGTTATGCGACCGTCGGCACGCCGCGAAAGTTCTGGCAAACTTGGCGGGACGAGGAAGACACCGACGAGGCCATCGCGCCCTTCTCAAACCGCGTGCTCACCGTGGCGGAGAAGGACGCCATCTTCTCCGGCGACTTCGCGGATGCACGTGCCTATTTCGACGCGATGGCCGCCGAGGGCGAACGCGCGGTCACGGCCCAGGACCGGACGGTTTATGCACTCTGCCGCCCGGAGCGGCTGCTCGATCTTATTCGCCGCTTCACCGTGTTCGATGGCGGCGTCCGCAAGGTTGCGCGCCATCAGCAGTTTTTCGGTATCCGGCGCGCCGTGGAAACGGTCAAGCAGCACGATGTCAGCGGCGCCCGCAAGGGCGGCGTGATCTGGCATACACAGGGCTCGGGCAAGTCGCTGACGATGGTGATGCTGGGGCGCTCGCTCGCTCTCGAGCGCAGCATCGAAAACCCGCGGATCATCATCGTCACGGACCGCGATGATCTCGACAAGCAGATCAAGGACACCTTCAAGTCCTGTGACCTCGAACCGGTTCGGGCGACGAGCGGGGCCCACCTTCTGGAGCTCGTCCAGAACAAGGCTCCGCTGGTCACCACGATCATCAACAAGTTCGACACGGCGCTGAAGAACAGCAAGCTGGCGGACGACGATCCGAATATCTTCGTGCTGGTCGACGAGAGCCACAGGACGCAGACGGGTCGCTACGGCGGCCACAGCCAGTTCGCCGCCAAGATGCGCCGCCTCCTGCCCAAGGCCTGCTACCTCGGCTTCACCGGCACGCCCCTGCTCAAGAAGGAGAAGAACACACTGTCGACCTTCGGGCGGCTAATCCACCGCTACGCCATCGACGAGGCGGTCGCCGACGGCGCCGTCGTGCCGCTGCTCTACGAGGGACGGCTCGTTGAGCAGCAGGTCTCGGGCGCCGTTATCGACCGTTGGTTCGACAAGATCAGCGAGGGGCTGACCGAGAACCAGAAGCGTGATCTGAAGCGGAAATTCTCCCGGATGGACGCCTTGGCCAAGACCGATCAGGCAATTCGAGCCAAGGCTTTCGACATCTCCGAGCACTTCCGCCAGCACTGGCAGGGGACTGGGTTCAAGGCGCAGCTCATCGCCCCGTCGAAAGCGGCGGCCGTCCGCTTCAAGGAGGTCCTCGACGAGATCGGCCACGTGTCGAGCGCGATCGTCATCTCGCCGCCGGACGAGAACGAGGGCAACGAGGAGGTCGACCAGGAATCCAAGGATCTCGTGCGGAAATTTTGGTCGTCAATGATGGCGCAGTACAAGACCGAGGAAGAGTACAACCGCCAGATCATCGACGCCTTCAAGGGCTCCGGCGATCCAGAGATCCTGATCGTCGTCTCCAAGCTCCTTACCGGCTTCGACGCGCCCCGTAACACGGTCCTTTACGTCTGCAAGTCCCTGAGGGAACATAACCTCCTGCAGGCGATTGCGCGCGTGAACCGGCTCTACGAGGACGGTGGCACGGAGAAGCAGTTCGGCTTCATCATCGACTACGAAGGGTTGCTGGGCGAGCTCGACAGCGCCCTGACGACCTATAGCGCATTCGAGGGGTACGAGGCGGCGGACCTCGCCGAGACGGTGCATGACGTCCGGGAGGAGATCCGCAAGCTGCCCCAGCTGCACGATCAGCTCTGGGACCTGTTCAAGCCGGTCCGGAACAAGAAGGACATGGAGCAGTTCGAGCAGCACCTCGCTGACGAGGCGCAGCGCCATGAGTTCTACGCGCGGCTTAAGGCGTTCAGCCGGTGCCTGCACATCTCGCTCTCGTCCGACAAGCTTTTCGATGTTTTCGACGAGGCAAAGGTCGATGCCCTCAAACGGGACTGGAAGCAGTTCTCCGAACTCAAGCGCTCGGTCCAGCTTCGCTACCAGGAGACGGTCGATGTCCGCGAGTTCGAACCGAAGATCCAGAAGTTGCTCGATGACCATGTCGTGGCGATGCCGGCGGAGACCATCATCGAGGTGGTCAACATCAACGACCCCGACGCGCTGAAGGCTGTCATCGAGGAGACGGGGGTCTCCGAGGCCTCGAGGGCGGATCGCATCGCCAGCGCGACCCGCCGGGCAATCACCGAGAAGATGGATGAGGACCCGACGTTCTACAAACAGTTCTCCGAGCTGCTCGAAGAGACCATTCGCGCCTATCGCGAGAAGCGGCTCTCCGAGCGCGAGTACCTGAACAGCGTCGTGGACCTCGCGAGCAAGGTGGCACGCAAGGATCGGGGCCGGGATGTTCCCGAAAGCATCCGGGGCGATGAGGATGCACAGGCGTTCTTCGGCGTCCTGGAAGGTCAGCTCAAGATCGAGGACGATGAGCCGGTGGCCGGCGACGAAGCAGCATCCATCGCCCTGGAGATCATCGACATCATCAAGTCCCACCTGATCGTCGACATCTGGTCGAACGAAGTGGCCCAGAACAAACTGCGCAATGCCATTGATGACTACTTCTTCGACGTTCTGCGTGACGAGAGGGGCGTCGACCTGCCCGTGGAGGTGCTCGACGATCTCGAACTCAAGATCATGGATCTTGCTCGGGCCCGGTTCGCGGCATGACGCGGGAACTGCACTGCCTGAAGTACGGCGAGCAGGAGATCCGGTACGAGATCGTCCGCCGTCCGAGGAAGACGCTAGAGATCGCCGTCGAGCCGGATGCTTCGGTAGTGATCGCGGCCCCGGAGGACGCGACGCTCGACGCAATAGAAGCCAAGCTGCGGAAGCGCGCGGCATGGGTGACGCGGCAGCAGCGGTACTTCGCCCAGTTCCTTCCAAGAACACCGGAGCGCAGGTTTGTCGCCGGTGAGACCCATCTCTACCTTGGGCGCCAGTATCGGCTGAAGGTCGTCCCGCATGTCCAGGAATGCGTGAAGCCGATCCGCGGCTTCATCGTTGTGCAGACACACCGGCCGACCAGGCCGGAGGTGACGCGCGAACTGGTCGAGGCATGGTACCGGGACCGGGCACACATCAAGTTTCCGGAGCGGATCGAGCTCTGTCTCGGCCACTTCCCGAATCCGGAGGCATTCAGGCCGAAAGGTCTCATCGTACGCCAGACCCGGCAGCGATGGGGATCCATGTCGCCGGCCGGACGCCTGCTTCTGAACCGCCGCCTCGTGCAGGCGCCGGTCGACGCCATCGACTACGTGATCACCCACGAGCTCTGCCATGTGGCGGAGCCTCATCACGGTGCTGCCTTCTTCGAGCTGCTCGACAAGGTGATGCCCGATTGGGAGCGTCGGAAGCAGAGGTTGGAAAGGGCCATGGCGTGAGAACTTCCGAACCCGGTCGTGGCAGACGCAAACGCGACTCCAATCCAAGCAATTTCAACGGCTTGAATTTCGTCAATATCTACATGGGCTTATGAGAAATTCACCAAATCGGCGCAGTCATGAGGTCCAGAGAATATCGGCCCTGAGAGACCGCTTCGGGGCCTCTTGGCGCGGGGGCCAGTGCTCAGCCCCTCCCGCATAACCCTCGAAAACAACGAGAAATTCCGGCCGCAGCCGGATCGGGAGAACGCCTTCGTGGGGGCAAGTGGCGGAGGGGATGGGCTTGATATCCAACCTTCTCTGGAAGACCTGCCTTCTGACAGGTCGCCGTTCTGCTGTCCGAGCCAGCTTGCCAGCGAGACGAAGCGCGACATCATGTCTGCGAGGCTCATGATCCAAAGGTCGCGGCTGGCGATATGCCCGATCTCATGCGCCAGAACCCCGGCGAGTTCTCGGCCGTCGAGCAGGCCGAGCAGCCCGTCGGTGACGCAGATGGCGCTGTCCTCGGGGCTGCCCAGGGCGAAGGCGTTCGGCAGCCGGCTCGGCACTTGATAAAGCGCCGGCGCGCGCTGCAGCTCGGCCCTGCGGGTGAGTTCGGCCAGGGCCGCGACGAGACCGGGGGCATCACGACCGGTGAGCCGCTGCGCCTGG
>NZ_NSJZ01000030.1 GCF_002287065.1 Paracoccus salipaludis | reverse complement strand
GGACCAACGGCCAGGTCGAGCGAATGAACCGCACGATCAAGGACGCGACCGTCAAACGCTTCCATTACGACGATCACGACCAGCTCCGCACCCACCTGTCAGACTTCATGGCAGCCTACAACTTCGCCCGCCGGCTCAAGACCCTCGGCGGGCTCACACCGTATGAATACATCTGCAAGATCTGGACATCCGAGCCAGACAGATTCATCCTAAATCCGATCCACCAGATGCCGGGACTGAACACCTAGCGCCTCGGCACTAGCGCCAGGCCGCCGACACCCGAGGCGAAGATCACGGCAAGGCCCAGCGGGGTCAGCGGTTCCGGCCAGTCGCCGAAGACCAAGAACCCGATCACGGTGGCGGCGATCAACTGGAAATAGATGAGGGGCGCCGAGACCGTCGCCGGCGTCGTCCGGTTCACGACCACCAGCAGATAGTTGCCGAAGGCAGAGGCAAGCGAACTGACGATCACAAGCACCCAGACCCGCAGGTCGGTGCTTGCCGGAATGCTGGCAAGGCCCGCAGGCAGCAGCAGCACCGCCCCGATCAGCAGTTGCGAGCCGAGCAGGAAGGGCGGCGGATAGAAGGCGGTCAGCCAGCGCGTCGCGGCAAGATACGAGCCGTAGAGCGTGCCGGCCAGCACCGCGAAGATCATGCCGGTCCCCATCTCGCCGCCGGGCCGGACGACCAGCAGCACGCCGGCAAATCCCAGCGCCAGCATCACCGTGCGCGCCCAGGACACGCTCTCGCCCAGCAGCAGGGCTGACAGCACATAGGCCACGATCGGGCCGATGAAGAAGGCGCCAAAGACATTCGCGATGGGCTCGGTCCGAAGCGCGGTCAGGATCGAGGCGATGGCGCCGACGATCAGGGCCGCCCGCAGGATCAGCCGCCAGTCCAGCAGGCGCCCCAGGCCGGCCGGCCCCAGGCCCAGCATCCAGAACAGCAGCAGGGCCGCCAGCGCGAAGCGCGACCAGGCCACGAACAGCGGCTGCACCCCCGCCCCCGTCAGCAGCTTGCCGGCCGTGTCGCCGCAGACGATCGCCGTGGTGGCAAGGGCGACAAGGCCAAGAACCGTCAGGGGCGCAGGGCTCTGCATCAGCATTTCCTTCAGTCCGCATCGGCGCGCTATCCGGCAGCGCGCAAGGCCGGATCTGAACCCCCCGCATCCCCGGCTGATGCAAGCCTGCCAAGTCCCGCAGACGCAGGGCGGGGCGGCAGGCCCACGGGCAGCGACCTGAGTTTGCAGGCAGGTTTAGAACATTGCTCCGCCAGATACCCGGAAGAAAGGAAATGATGAAGCCTGCGCATCGGGACACGGCTATAAAGACGTGACATGCCGGGCCGCGCCCCGCCCGGTCCGCCGGTCGCGGGCGGATGGCAGCGGCGACCGGTATCCGGGGAGACAGCAGGCGTTGATGTAGAGGGGCAGGATAGGCCGGAGCCGCCGACAAGGGGGGCAACGGGCCGGTCATAGGTGCCCTTGGGGGTCGAGCCCTCGGTCAGCCCGGTGTTGGCCTCCTACGCGATCACGATCCGTCCCGCCCTCACGCAAAGCTGCAGCACCTGCCACAGTTCAGCAGCGAGCCGGGGCGGACGACCGCCTTGGCCTCGCCGCCACCGGAGCGGTATCCCATGCGGAAGCGCTCGGTGTCCTGCGGCCGGGTCAGGAAGTGGCGCGGCCCCACGGTTGCGCGAAGCGCGTCAAGGAAGGCCGGACGGGATTCGACAGGCGCGGGGTCCGCCTTGAGGTCAGTCGGGGATCGCTGGGTCATGTTCGTGAGCTCCAGTCGGATCGGCGATGACGGGGCAGCCCGGACGCGGGATGGTCCGGGATGCGGATGACGGGCGGGACCGGACTCAGCCGCCGATCATGAGGACATGCAGAAATCCGGGGCCGTGCGCGCCCCGGACATAGCTGCCCTCGATGTCGGTGGTGCCGCTGGGGCCGGTGATTAGGATGGCGTTGCGGGGCTGCGCCGCCCCCTGCATCGCGGCGGCATAGTCTTCGAGATGCGGCAGCAGGCTGCGTTCCTCGAGCACGACGATGTGGTGCAGCGGCAGGAAGGACAGCAGGATCGGCGCATCCGCCCCGGAGTGGATGACCAGCGACCCGGTCTCGGCGATGCCCCAGAGGGCAAGCCCCAGGGCGGCCGTCTGGTCAGGCGCGACGGCGTCATGGGTGTCTATGTCCGTCCAGTCCAGAGCGGCGAGCGCCGGGGCCGGCTGCAGCGCCAGCGCCGGCGGCAGGCCATGTGTGTCCAGATAGCGTTTGACAGCCAAGGGGATCGCCGCCCTGTCGGGCAGATGGTCGAAACTCGTCCCGAGGGCCGAGGCTTTCCGCACAAACTCCGCCGCCAGCACCGCTTCGACAGGCCAGGGGCGGACGCTTTCGGGCGCATCCAGCAGGGCAGCGGCCTCGGCGGCGATGGCCTCGGCGGGCGGAAGGGGCGCCGGGCGGGCGGCGCGGATGGCGGCAAGGATGCGGTCGCGCGCGCTCATTTCCGCGCCTCCCGCCCCGTCTGCCCGGCCCGCCCGGCCTGTCCGGCGCGATACTGTTCCATGAAGGTCCGCCCCGACGGGCGCGGCAGGTCGCGGTAGGCGGTCCAGCCGCCGGCCAGCGGCAGGCTGCCGATCCAGCCGCGCCGCCCGAACAGCCGCAGCGCCCGCACGCCGATGCGGCTGCCCAGGCGGTAAAGCCACGGCCGCCGCGCCGCCATGGCCCAGAGGCCAAGGGCCGCGCGGACGGACCGGGGCTCCAGCCGCTCGCGCCAACTGCGCGTGCGCCAGGCCCGCAGCAGCGTGGGCAGGGGGATCTCGACCGGGCAGACCTCGGCGCAGCGGCCGTTCATGGTGCAGGCATGGGGCAGGTCGCGGGATTGCGCCAGCCCGTCCAGAACCGGCGTCAGCACCGCGCCCATGGGACCGGGATAGGTCCCGCCATAGGCGTGCCCGCCAATCTGGCGATAGACCACGCAATGGTTCATGCAGGCCCCGCAGCGGATGCAGCGCAGCATGGGGCGGAACTCGTCGGCCAGCATCCGCGTGCGGCCGTTGTCCACCAGGACGATGTGCATCTCCTCGGGGCCGTCGGCGTCGCCGGGGCGTTTCGGGCCGCAGTGGAAGGTGGTGTACTGCGTCATCTCGCCACCCGTTGCCGACCGCACCAGCAGCCGCAGCAGCGCGAAGGCGTGGGCGGTGGATGGCACCAGCTTCTCGATCCCCGCCGTCACGATGTGGATGCGGGGCGGCGTGGTGGTCAGCTCGGCGTTGCCCTCGTTGGTGACGGTGCAGGTGGCGCCGGTGTCCGCGACCAGGAAGTTCGCCCCCGAGATGCCCACGTCCGCGCCCAGGAACTTGGCCCGCAGCTCGCGCCGGGCGCTTTGCACCATGGTTGCCGGATCATCGGCGGCGGGCGGCGGATGATGGGCTTCCTTGAACAGGATGGCCACCTGCTCGCGGGTGCGGTGCATGGCGGGCCACACGATATGCGACGGCCGTTCGCCCGCAAGCTGGATGATGTGCTCGGCCAGGTCCGTCTCGACCCGCTCGATCCCGGCGTCGGCCAGCGCATGCGGCAGGCCGATCTCTTCGCCCAGCATGGATTTCGCGCGGGTGACAAGCTTCGCGTCCGCCTCAAGGCAGATGCGGGTGATGATGGCGCGGGCCTCGGCGTCGTCGGCGGCCCAGTGGACCTGCGCGCCCGCGGCGGTGGCGTTCCGTTCGAACATCTCGAGGTAGTGGTCGAGATGGGCGATGACATGGTCCTTGATGGCGCGGCCCCGTGCGCGGGCGGCCTGAAACTCGGGGAAGGCGGCGACCGCGACGGCGCGCTTGCGCTCGGCGTTGCCGGTGGTCCGGTCGATGGCGATCTTCAGGACCGCGTTCTTCAGTTCGGCGTCGGCGCGTTCCTTGAAGCCTTGCTGCGGCGCGTTCATGCTCAGCCCTCCTCGCCGATGGCGGGGCCGCCCGCGCGGCCCGCGACAACCTCGATGGTGTGGAAGCAGCGGGTCTTCGCGCCGCGCCGGTGCAGCTTGCCCGCCATGTTCATCAGGCAGCCGAGGTCGCCCGACAGCAGCAGGTCGGCCCCGGTGCGCTCGACCGCCTCGGCCTTTTCGGTGACGATGGCGTTCGAGATGGAGGAATATTTCACGCAGAAGGTGCCGCCGAAGCCGCAGCAGACGTCGTTGCCTTCCAGCCCCCGCATTTCAAGCCCCTCGACCGAGGCGAGAAGCGCGCGCGGCTGCGCGGCGATGCCGAGTTCGCGCAGGCCCGCGCAGCTGTCGTGATAGGTCGCCGTCGCGTCAAGACGGCGGCCCTGGGGGCGGTAGCCCATGACATCTACCAGGAAGCTGGTGATCTCGTGGGTCCGGGCGGCAAAGTCGCGGGCGCGGGCGGCCCATTCCGGGTCGCCCGCCAGCAGTTCGGGATAGGCGTGCACCATCGTCCCGGCGCAGGACCCCGAGGGCAGCACGACATAGTCGTGGCCCTCGAAGGCGGCGATGGTCCGGCGCGCAAGGTCCGCCGCGTCCTTGTCATCGCCGCTGTTCAACGCCGGCTGGCCGCAGCAGGTCTGGGCCTGCGGCACCTCGACCCGGCAGCCCGCTTCCTTCAGCAGCTGGATGGCCGCAAAGCCGATCCCGGGCCGGATGGCATCGACAAGGCAGGTCACGAACAGGCCGACGCGGGGATTGGGCTTTGCGGACATTTCACCTACCTCAGCTTCGGACGGCGACGGGGTTGGACGCGCGCCCCCGGTTCCGCGACATGAACAGCAGCACGGCCGAACCCCAGATCACGGCGGCGATCCACCACATGTTGAATCCCCCGGCCAACAGCGCAAGCCCGATGAACCCGCCCTGGACGATGTAGTAGGTCATCGGGATCAGGGTCATGCGGATGATCTCGCCCTCGCGGTTGACGAGGCCCACCGTGGCCGAGGCGGCCACCACGTTGTGCACGCAGATCATGTTGCCCGCGGCCCCCCCGATGGCCTGCAGCGCCACCACGGTGCCCGCGCCCGCCGCGCCCAGGCCGATCTGCTCGGCGGTCGAGAACTGGAACAGCGAGAACATCATGTTGCTGACCGTGTTCGACCCGGCGACGAAGGCGCCCATCGACCCGATCAGCGGCGCGAACATGGGCCAGGCCTGCCCCACCGCGGACGACACGCCCTCGGCCAGGACGATCGGCATGCTGGCCAGGCTGTCCGAGGCCGAGTTGATGAACACCTGCACCATCGGCACCGCCAGCAGCAGCGCGGGCGCGGCGGCGATCATGGTCGAACCCGAGGACCGCAGCGCCCGGCCATAGTCCCGCCCGCTCATCCCGTGCAGGAAGAAGGTGAAGATCGACGCAAGGATCAGCACCGTGCCGGGCAGATACAGAACCTGCACCCGCGCGTTGATCCCCGAGCTGAACAGGTTGTCCAGCGCCAGCGTCACCTCGGGCGAGGTGAGCCATGCCTTGACCGGTCCGACCGCGCGGGTCAGCACCAAAAGCGCCACGACCAGCAGATAGGGCGCCCATGCCTTCAGCAGCGGCATCACCGGACGGCTGGCGTGGTGATCCTCAAGGTCGTCCAGCTTGCCAACCCAGGCGTCGTCCCATTGGGTGCGGGGCGGGAAGTCGAAGATCTCCTTCGGCATCAGGAAGCCCGCCCGCGCCGCCGGAACGACGATCAGCAGGCCGATGATGCCGCCCAGAAGCGACGGGAACTCCGGCCCTAGGACGTTGGCGATGATCCAGTAGGGGATGGTGAAGGCGAGGCCCGCGAACAGCGCGAATTTCCAGATGCGGAAGCCTTCGATGAACGAGCGGTTGGATCCGAAGAAGCGCGTCAGCATCCCGACCAGCATCAGCGGGATCAGGAAGCCCACGAGGCCGTGGATGGTGGCGACCTTGACGGCGATCTCCAGCAGATAGTCGCTGTAGGCCATCGGCGCGATGGTCGACTCGACGATCTCCTGGCCGCCGAGGCCGGTGTTGACGCCGACGAGGATCGGCGTGCCGACCGCGCCGAAGGACACCGGCGTGCTTTGAATGATCAGCGTCACGAGAACCGCGGCCATGGCGGGAAAGCCGATCGCGACCAGCAGGGGCGCGGCGATGGCGGCGGGGGTGCCGAAACCCGACGCGCCCTCGATCAGCGAGCCGAACAGCCAGGCGATGATGATGGCCTGCACGCGCCGGTCGGGCGAGATGCTGGTGAAGCCGCTGCGGATGGACCGGATGCCGCCGCTTTCCTCAAGCGTGAACAGCAGCAGGATCGCGCCGAAGATGATGTAGAGCAGGCTGATCGCGGTGATGGCCCCGTTGGCGGTGGCCCCCAGAACCTTGTTCAGGTCGGTGCCCCAAACCAGAAGGGCCGTTGCCGCCGTAACCAGGTAGGCCACGAACATCGAAAGCTTGGCCGAGCGTTCCAGCACCACCAGCAACAGGAACACTGTCGCGATCGGCAGCAGGGCCAGGATGAATATCAGGAAACCAGTCATCTTTCCTCCTCGGATCACGGGGACAGCCCCGCCGTCTTGTTGCTCCAGTGGTCCCCGGCGCTACCTCCCGTGCCGGGGCTTTCAGGAAACCGGGATACGGGCGCGCCCGGCTCAGTGCCGCTTCTTCGGCGGGATCAGGTCGGTGATCGTGCCCTCGAACATCTCGGCGGCGAAGTTGACCGTCTCGCTCAGCGTCGGGTGGGGATGGATGGTATGGCCCAAGTCCACCGCGTCGGCGCCCATCTCGATCGCCAGCGCCACCTCGGCGATCAGGTCGCCCGCGTTCGGCCCGACGATGCACGCGCCGATCACCCGATCGTCGGCCTCGTCGAAGATGACCTTGGTGATGCCTTCCGACCGGCCCAAGGACAGCGACCGCCCCGAGGCCGCCCAGGGGAACACCCCCTTGCCGATCTTGCGGCCTTCGGCCCTGGCCTGCGCCTCGGTCACGCCGACCCAGGCGACCTCGGGGTCGGTGTAGGCGACCGAGGGGATCACGCGGGCGTCGAAATGGCGGTTTTGCCCCGCTGCAACCTCGGCCGCGACCTTGCCCTCGTGCACCGCCTTGTGCGCCAGCATCGGCTGACCCACGACGTCGCCGATGGCGAAGATGTGCGGCACGTTGGTGCGCTGCTGGCTGTCCACGGCGATGAAGCCGCGCTCATCGACCGCGACGCCCGCCGCCTCGGCCCCGATCAGCTTGCCGTTCGGGCGGCGGCCGACCGCGACCAGAAGCCGGTCGAAGCTGTCGGTCGAGGTCGCGCCCGTCTCGTCCTCGAAGGTGACGGTCAGGCCGTCGTTGCCGGCCTTGACGTCCGTGACCTTCGTCCTGAGCAGGATCTTCTCGTAGCGGCCCTCGATGCGCTTGTGCAGGGGCTTCACGATGTCCTTGTCGGCACCGGGGATGATCTGGTCCATCAGTTCGACCACCGTGATGCGGGTGCCGAGCGCGTCATAGACGCAGGCCATCTCCAGCCCGATGATGCCGCCGCCCAGCACGAGCATCCGTTCGGGGATGCCGTCCAGTTCCAGCGCGCCGGTGGAGTCAATCACGCGGGGGTCGTCATGCGGGATGAAGGGCAGCGTCACCGGCTCGGATCCGGCGGCGATGATGCACTGGTCGAAGCTGACCGAGGCCTTCGTGCCGTCCTGTTCGACCTCGATCATGTTCGGGCCGGTGAAGCGGCCGTAGCCCGTCACCACCTGCACCTTGCGGCCCTTGGCCAACCCGGACAGGCCGCCGGTCAGTTGCTTGACAACCAAGTCCTTCCAGCCGCGCAGCTTGTCGAGATCCACCACGGGCGTGTCGAAGGCGATGCCGTGGCCGGCCATCTCCTCGGCCTCGGTGATGACCTTGGCGGCGTGCAGCAGCGCCTTGGAGGGGATGCAGCCGACGTTGAGGCAGACGCCGCCGAGGGTCGGGTTGCGCTCGATCAGCACGACCTTCTTGCCGAGGTCTGCGGCCCGGAAGGCGGCGGTGTAGCCGCCAGGGCCGGAACCGAGCACCACGACCTCGGCATGGACGTCGCCGCGCGCCGAGGCGGGAACCGCCGCCGCCGGGGCGGGCTGCGGCGCGGCCGGGGCGTCAGCCGGGCCGCCGCGCCCGCCATATCCGCTGTCGGTGCTGCGCGGCTCGACCTCGCCCGCGCCCGGACCTGTGCCTGCGGCCTCCAGCGTCAGGATCAGTGCGCCTTCCGACACCCTGTCGCCCGGCTTCACCGCAATTGCCGCGATCCGGCCGGCGGCGGGAGAGGGCACCTCCATCGTCGCCTTGTCGGACTCAAGCTCGATCAGCGGTTGTTCCTCGGCCACCTCATCGCCCACGGCCACGAGGATGCTGATGACCGGCACGTCCTTGAAATCGCCAATATCGGGAACCTTGACTTCCATGACGTCGCCCTCCCTTACAGCATGATCCGGCGCACATCGCCGAGCAGGTGCCGCAGCGTCGCGGCAAAGCGGGCGGCCAGCGCCCCGTCCACCGCGCGATGGTCGTAGCTCAGCGACATCGGCAGCATGTTGCGCGCCACGAACTGCGCGCCGTCCCAGACCGGGGCCATCCGCGACCGGGTCAGGCCCAGGATCGCGACCTCGGGCGCGTTGACGATCGGCGTGAAGGACGTGCCGCCGATCCCGCCCAGCGACGAGATGGTGAAGGTCGCGCCCTGCATGTCCTGCGACTTCAGCTCGCCCGCGCGGGCCTTGGCGCTCAGCTCTCCCAGTTCCTTGGAGATCTCGATGATCCCCTTACGGTCGGCGTCCTTGATGACCGGCACGACCAGGCCGTTTGGCGTGTCGGCGGCAAAGCCGATGTTGTAGTAGGACTTGCGGATCAGTTTGTCGCCGTCGGGATGGATCGACGAGTTGAACTCCCAGTGTTTCCGCAGGGCCGAGACGCTAGCCTTGATGACGAAGGACAAAAGCGTGACGCGGTATCCGTCCTTCTTCGCCTCGTCGTCCAGCTCCTTGCGGTAGCGGTCGATCTCGGTGATGTCGGCGTCCTCGTTGTGGGTGACGTGGGGGACGTTCAGCCAGGACCGGTGCAGCGCGGGGCCGGACAGCTTCTTGATGCGCGGCATCTCGACGTCCTCGACGGGGCCGAACTTCGAGAAGTCCACCACCGGGATCGGCGGGATGCCCATGCCGCCCTGCGCGGGGGCCGCCGCCACGGGGGCGGCGCTGGCCTTCAGCGCGGCGGCCACGTCCTCGCGCAGGATGCGGCCCTTGCGGCCGCTGCCGTTGATCCTGCCGAGGTCGACCCCCAACTGGCGGGCGAAGGCGCGCACCGAGGGCGAGGCATGGGCCTTGCCGAAACCGCTGTCGGTGATAGCGCCCCCCGCCGGGGCTGCCGCGACCGGGGCCGCAGCAGACCCCGCCGCCGGGGCGGGCCGGTCCGGGATGTTCTGCTTGGGCGCGTCCTGCGCCGGGGCGTCAGCGGCCGTCACTCCTTCGGCCTCGACGGTCAGGATCAGCGCGCCTTCGGACACCCTGTCGCCCACGTTGACCGAAATCGCGGCGATCCGGCCTGCGACGGGGCTTGGCACCTCCATCGTCGCCTTGTCGGATTCGAGCTCGATCAGCGGGTCCTCGACGGCGATGCTGTCGCCGACATTCACGAGGATGCCGATGATCGGGACATCCTTGAAGTCGCCGATGTCGGGAACGTTCACTTCGATTGCCATGTGGTTCCTCCTCGTTCCCGATCAGACCAGCCGGGGGTTGGGCTTGCCGCCGTCGATGTCGTATCTGCTCAGTGCGTCCCGCAGCGTGGCCTCGTCGATCGCCCCCTCGCGGAACAGATCGACCATCGCCGCCGCCGCGATGTGGTTGGCGTCCACCTCGAAGAAGCGGCGCAGGTTCACGCGGCTGTCCGAGCGGCCAAAGCCGTCCGTCCCCAGCACCGTGTAGCGGCCGGGCACGAAGGCGCGGATCTGTTCGGCATAGTTCTTCATGTAGTCGGTGGCGGCGATGAATGGGCCCTTCGCCCCTGACAGCGCCTGCGTGACATAGGGCACGCGCGGCGCCTCAAGCGGGTTGAGCCGGTTCCACCGCGCCGCGTCCTGGCCGTCGCGGGCCAGTTCGTTGAAGCTGGTGGCCGACCAGATGTCGGCAGTGACGCCGAAATCGGCTTCCAGCATGTCGGCGGCCTTGATCGCCTGCACCAGGATGGTGCCCGAGCCCATCAGGTTCACGTGCCGCTCTGCCGGCTGGGCGGCCTCGCGGAAGCGGTAGAGGCCGCGGATGATGCCGTCCTCGACGCCGTCGGGCATGTCGGGTTGGCTGTAGTTCTCGTTCATCAGGGTCAGGTAGAAATACACATCCTCCTGATCCTGGAACATCCGCGTGAGCCCGTGATGGACGATGACCGCCACCTCGTGCTGGAAGGTCGGGTCGTAGCTGATGCAGTTGGGGATGGTGCCGGCCAGGATGTGGCTGTGGCCGTCCTCGTGCTGCAGCCCCTCGCCGTTCAGGGTCGTGCGGCCCGCCGTGCCCCCCAGCATGAAGCCGCGGGCGCGGCTGTCGCCGGCGGCCCAGGCAAGATCGCCCACCCGCTGGAAGCCGAACATCGAATAGTAGATGAAGAAAGGGATCATCGGCACGCCGTGGTTGGAATAGGACGTGGCCGCCGCGATCCAGTCGGCCATGGCGCCGGCCTCGTTGATGCCTTCCTGCAGCACCTGTCCGTCCACCGCCTCGCGGTAGTAGGACATCTGCTCACGGTCCTCGGGCGTGTATTTCTGCCCTTCGGGGTTGTAGATCCCGATCGAGCGGAACAGCCCCTCCATCCCGAAGGTGCGGCTTTCGTCCGGCACGATCGGCACGACATGCTTGCCCAGGTTCTTGTCGCGGATCAGCGTGGTCAGTATCCGCACGAACGCCATGGTGGTCGAGATCTCGCGCTCGCCTGTGCCGGTCAGCTGCGCCTGGAACGCCTCCAACGGGGGGATCTCCAGCTTCGGCGCCTGCGAGCTGCGCTTGGGGAAGTCCCCGCCAAGGGCCTTGCGGCGGTCGGCCAGATAGGCCTTCTGCGCGGTGTTCAGCGCGACGAACGGCGCCTTGAGCAGATCCTCGTCCGAGACCGGGATCCTGAAGCGGTCGCGGAAGGCGCGCAACTGCTCCTCGGCCATCTTCTTCTGCTGGTGGGTGATATTCTGGCCCTCGCCGGCCGAACCCATGCCATAGCCCTTGATGGTCTTGATCAGCAGGCAGGTCGGCTGGTTCTTCGTCTCGATGGCCTTGCGGAAGGCGGTGTAGACCTTTTCGGGGTCGTGGCCGCCGCGGCTCAGCGCCCAGATCTGGTCGTCGGTCCAGTCCTCGACCAGCGCCGCGGTTTCAGGATACTTGCCGAAGAAATGCTTGCGGATGTAGGCGCCGTCCTTCGACTTGAAGGTCTGGTAGTCGCCATCCACGGTCTCGTCCATCAGTTGCCGCAGACGGCCGGTGGTGTCCCTCTCCAGCAGCTGGTCCCAGCCCTTGCCCCAGAGCAGCTTGATGACGTTCCAGCCGGCGCCCCGGAAATCGCCCTCCAGCTCCTGCACGATCTTGCCATTGCCGCGGACCGGCCCGTCCAGCCGCTGCAGGTTGCAGTTGATGACGAAGATCAGGTTGTCCAGCTTCTCGCGCGAGGCCAGATCGATGGCGCCGCGGCTTTCGGGCTCGTCCATCTCGCCGTCGCCGAGAAAGCACCAGACCTTGCGGTCGGCCATGTCGATCAGGCCCCGGTTGTGCATGTATTTCATGAACCGCGCCTGGTAGATCGCCATCAGCGGCCCGAGGCCCATCGAGACGGTCGGGAACTGCCAGTAGTCCGGCATCAGCCAGGGATGCGGATAGGACGAAAGCCCGCCCCCGCCCACCTCGGAGCGGAAGTTCAGCAACTGCTCCTCGGTGATCCGGCCTTCCATGAAGGACCGCGCGTAGATGCCGGGGATCACATGGCCCTGGAAGAACACCAGGTCGCCCCCGTGAATCTCCGACTGCGCGCGCCAGAAGTGGTTGAGGCCCACGTCATACATCACCGCCGACGAGGCGTAGGAGGCGATGTGCCCGCCGTATTCGCTGGATTCCTTGTTGCGTCGCACGACGGTTGCCATGGCGTTCCAGCGGTTGATGGTGCGGATGCGCCATTCCATCTCCAGATCGCCGGGGAACTCGTGCTGGTCGTCCACAGGGATCGTGTTCTGATAGGGCGTCGTAGCCGAGAATGGCAGGTTGGCGCCGGCCGCGCGGGCCTGCTGCACCGCCTTGTCCAGCAGGAAATGCGCGCGGTTCGCGCCGTCGCGCTCGATCACGTCGGCGATCGCGTCCTGCCATTCCTGCGATTCGACGGGGTCGATGTCAGAAGCCTGATCTTTCATCATGTTTCCCTTGGCTGAAGCACTATCCGAGGTATGCGAAGGTTGGCGTAGGCGGGCACAAGGCGCGCCTTGCAGGGGACGCAGCGGCGGCCGATCCCTGAAGGGCGCCCGGAGATGTCAGAGCGGCCAGGGCGATGACGGTTCCGGCCATCCTGCGCCGTCCTTTCACCCAGACATGGCCTCAGCCTGCGCAGAACTTTTCCGCGCACACAACGATTTCCGGATGGTCCGTCCTGTTGATATGCGCCTCGCCCGCCTGGGAAACGCGGAAGCGGCGACCGGATCATGGCAACGGCGCGATCCGTCATGCCTCGCCGGGCAGGCGGTACGCTCCGGGGTCGCGTGAGGCTGGACTCGGGACTTGCGCAGGCCCGGCCCCTGAAGCCGTGCCTTGGCAAGACGCAAGCGTCTTGCTCGGTATGATCGGCATCCTCTCGCTCCCTCTGACCGCCCCTCCCGGCGGGCGACAGCGATCTGTCGCACGAGGTTAATAATATTGTCCTCTGCAGACGGTCAATATTTTTCTTTACCACAAGAGGGGGCTGAGCAAGATTCCAGGGCGACCACGCCGTAGGAAGAGGCATGGGCCGCAAAAGGTGGTTTCGATAAAATTCGTGATTACAGATACTTGCTCAACCGTTAGACTGCCTTGAAACCAGCCCTTCCAAGGTAAACATTATTACTGACTGTCTGCGCCGAGCAGTCGAGGAGTGCCGACCATGATCGCAGTGGATGTCTTTGAACCCATCGACCACGAATCGGTGGTCCAGATGGTAGTGGACAAGATCGAGACGATGATCGTTGACGGGGTGCTGAAGGGCGGCGCCCGCCTGCCGTCCGAACGCGAGATGGCCGACGCCTTCCACGTCTCGCGCCCGAAGCTGCGCGAGGCCCTGCAGGTTCTCGAAAGCCGCAATCTCGTCACGGTCCGCCACGGCGACGGCACCTATATCGCCGAACTCACCGGACGGGCGATGTCGCCCGCGATGCTGGCCCTTTATGCGCGCCATGGCGAGGCGTTCCACGATTATCTGGAATACCGCCGCGAGCAGGAGGCATTCGCGACCCGCCTCGCCGCCCAACGCGCGACCGCGGCCGACAAGGAACGCCTGGCCGCGATCCGGGACGAGCTTCGGGCCGCCTGGGACGCCCAAGACCGCGAGGCCGAGCAGGAGGCCGATTTCCGGCTGCACAGCGCGGTCGTGGACGCCAGCCACAACACGACGCTGATCCACATGATGGCCTCGGTCTTCGACCTAACCAGGCGGGGCATCTTCTACAACCGCGACCTGCTGCGCAGCATCGACGGCACCGGCCGCAAGCTGCTGGACCAGCACCTCGAAATCATCGCGGCGATCGAGGCGGGCGACGCCGCCCTGGCCGACAAGGCTGCCCGCGATCACCTGGATTTCGTCGAGCAGTCGATCCGCCTTGGCCGGGAACTGCAACGCCGCGAACGCCGTGCCCGGATGCGGCTCAACTCGGCGGAGTAACGGGAGGGGAAGCGGCTAGTGGCACGGTGACGGCGCCGAAATGGGACACAGGCCGCAGAAGCGTGCCAAGATCGGTATGATCGGCAGAACCTGGCATTGATGATGGTCTGGGTAGCCCTCATCAATGCCGTGCTGTACACTCCTAACATATAGTGCAGTTGTCTTCTAAAAATTACACGCACGCTCGACCCGCGACCTGCTCGACATTGCCGAGAAGCTGAACGAGATCGGAGCGGGACTTCGCTCGTTGGCCGAACCGTGGGCGGACACGACCTCTCCGGCGGGGCGCATGGTGCTGACAGTGTTCGCGGGTATGGCCGAGTTCGAGCGCGAGCTGATCCATCAGCGCACGAGCCACGGCCGGAACGCGGCCAAAGCGAGGGGTGTGCGGTTCGGCCGTCCTCTCAAGCTGACAGCGGATCAGCGGGCGCTGGCCGTGCGGCTGATTGCCGAAGGAAAGTCGGTCCGCGAGGCCGCAGGGCTTCTGAACTGCCATCCGGCTACCCTCTACCGGGCACTTCCCGTAGCGGATCTCTCGCCTGACTAAGCGAAAGCCGGCATGCCGCTTTGAGCCGAGGCTGTGTGAAAACTCGGATTTTTCTGATCCAGCTAGGTGTTCAGTCCCGGCATCTGGTGGATCGGATTTAGGATGAATCTGTCTGGCTCGGATGTCCAGATCTTGCAGATGTATTCATACGGTGTGAGCCCGCCGAGGGTCTTGAGCCGGCGGGCGAAGTTGTAGGCTGCCATGAAGTCTGACAGGTGGGTGCGGAGCTGGTCGTGATCGTCGTAATGGAAGCGTTTGACGGTCGCGTCCTTGATCGTGCGGTTCATTCGCTCGACCTGGCCGTTGGTCC
>NZ_NSJZ01000003.1 GCF_002287065.1 Paracoccus salipaludis | reverse complement strand
CACCGCGGGGGCGATGCCGCCGTAGCGCAGGGCCACCCGCATCCACGGGGCGGCGGCGATCCTCGCCCCCCGCTTCCAATCGTCGAGCAGAGCGTAGATCGTGACCTCAATGCCCGCGAGCGCCGCAGCGATGAACAACCAGCCAGGGTGTCGAGATAGGGGCGAGCGGCAGGATCGCGCTCTGGGTTTCCGCCGGGACGTTCTGCGCCACATCGACGCCAGCCGCACCCAGCGTCGCCACACCGGCGGCACCGCTGGCCGTCATTGTCCGGTTTTCGGCCAGCACTTCCCTTGCGGGCGGCATTTACACTGCAAATGCTACCGGTCGCACCGGGAACCGGTCGCCCCACTCGCGTGCGGGCCCAAGATCAATGTGCATAAACCCCGAGCGCGGATAGAAGCCGAAGCCGAGGAACCCAACCTCCCGCGCTGCCGCCTCGAACGTCACCGGGGCGTGTCGCCATGGAGATGTCGAAGTCGGCGCCTTCCATGTGCTTCGACCGGGTCGCGCCGCCGACAGGGCGGTTATGCTTGGGGCTACGGCAGGCTGAGCGGACGATTAGCGGCATGGGCTGTTGCGGGGTCGCACCTGACACACCTTCGGTGAGATTAACCTTCGCCCAGCATCTCGAAAAACCCGCCATCCTCGCTGGGCCGCGGATCCTCCTTGAGATCGAAGATCACGCTGCCGACCACCGCGCGCCATTCCGAGGTGATCCCTACGCTCTGCGCGGACCTCCGCACGGTGATGATGACCGGTGCCTTCGATACGAGTCTCGCCTGCATGACGGCTTCAGAGCCGCGCAGATAGAGGATGTGGGCCCAGAGGGTGAAGCGGTCCTCCCAGCCATGGACGACGCCACCCATGTCGTCCTCGATCATGACGAACGACTGGAACGTGACGCGCTGATTGAGCCGCCCCGGGTCCATGTTCACAGCCGGATCCTGCGATACGGCGCCAGCAGCGCCTCGACGGCGAAGGGCAAGGCGGTGCCTGTGCCCGTCACCTGTCGATGCTCGTACCATTGCGTGACCAGCAGCAGCATGGCCTGCCGGATGGCGGCGGGCACTTCGGCGGGAGCGCCATAGCCTGCAGTGAAGGTAATGGCCGCAGGCCGGCCGAGGCCTTTGCGCGGGATCAGCACCGGTAGCCGATCCGGCCAGCGGAGATCGAACACGAGATCGCCCCCCGCGGGATCGATGAACACCGCACTGTCGATGACAGTGTCAGGAAACGGTAGCCGGATTGGCCCCGAGATCGCGTCAACCTCCGCGCGCCAGGTCTGTGTGACAAGGCACCGGCCGAGGATCCCGGCCGGACCGTCGAGCCAGGCGGTGGCCGCGTCGATGTAATGCTGGAGGAGGAGATCCTCGTCATCATGCGAGACGCGGGCATGCGCCTTGACCTCGGCCAGCATGATCGGCGGTGCGGCCGGTGGGGTGACGAGGACCAGCCGCATCAGTCTTGGGCCTTCCCATAGACGGCGCGGTCGATACCCTGTCCGGTGAAGGCGGCCTCATCGGGGCGCACCCGGTTGGGGTCGTTCCAGTCAATGGCGTTCTGCGCGGCCGTGGTTCCGGCGCGCGGATTGGCATCGGCGCTCTCGTGGCTCACGTCGACGGCGTCGGTGATTGCGGGTTCGATGATCGCGCCCGAGGCGTCCTCCAGCGCTGCCGTCGGCGCAGGATCGGCGACACCGTGGGTGCCGTTCTCGGTCGCAGTTGCATCGGCTTTCAATGCGGCATCAGTCTTCTTGACAACCATGATGGCCTCCATTCCGACAAGGGTGGAGCCCGGCGCAAACGCCGGGCCAAGGGATCAGGCTGCGGCCATCCTGAGGACCCGCAGCATCTCGGGATTGAGCAGCCCGCCGCCCACGCGCTTGGTGGTGTAGAAGTGGACATAGGGCTTGTTGGTGAAGGGATCGCGCAGGACCCGCACGCCGGTGCGGTCCACGATCAGGTAGCCGCGGCGGAAGTCGCCGAAGGCCAGTGGCATGGCTCCGGGTGCGACGTCCGGCATGGCCGCCATCTCGGTCACCGGATAGGCCAGCACGTTCTGCGGCTGGCCTTCGGTGAAGGAGGGCTGCCAGAGGTAGTTGCCCTGACCGTCCTTGAGCTTGCGGATGCTTGCGAGCGTGTTGCGGTTGGCGACCAGACGCGCATTCTGCGCCGCCTGACCGGGGAGCGAGTAGACCAGGTCGATCAGCTCGTCGGCGGTGATTGCCGTAGCACTCGCGGCGGTGATGGTCGGGATCGCACCCCAAGGGTGCGCCGCAGCCTTCGAGCCTCCTTCCGCATAGGTCAGCACCCCCGAGGGCTTGTTGACGCCGTCACCGGCCACGAAGGCGATGCCCTCCTGATAGGCGAACTCCGCCTCGATCTCGCTGGCGATCCACTGCTCGAGGTTGATCGCGGCATCGTCGAGCATCTGCTGGGTGGCACCCGGGTTGGCGTAGATCTCGCCCGGGGTGTAGTCGAGATGCCCGAAGGTCGGCGTGCTGGTCTGTGGTCGCGGGGCGGTCTCGCCGACCCAGCCGGAGCCGAAGCCCTGCGCCGAGAAGAGCTTGCGGAAGCCTGCCCCCGAGATCGTCTGGACCGAGGCGATCTGGCGCATGGGCGAGACCTCCACCAGCTTGTCGGTGATGGTGCGGTCCCACTCGACGGGGGCGAGATAACCGCCTTCGGCATCGGCGCCCTTGTTCAGTGCCGCGGAGACCTCGCCCTTGCGGAAGTGGGCGCGGAAGGCATCGGTGTAGGCGGCATCGACAGGGCCGGGCGCGCCAGACGTGCCGCCGATCCGCAGGGCTGCGATCTGCGCGGCCTGCGCATCCATGGCGGCCTGCAGCTCGCCGACGGCCGCATTGATGCGGTCGACCTTCTCGGCCCGGACCACGTCTTCCTGGCCTTTGCGGAGGGCTGTCAGCTGATCACTGTGCTCGGCCTTGAAGGCCTCGAAGCTCTTCTGCAGCTCGGCGAAGATCTGCTTCGGATCGCCGCTGGCATCCGCGCGCAGGGCGACGATCCCGCGCGTCAGCGCAGGGTGGGACATCATGGTCATGGGATTGCCTCTCAGGTGAGCGTCTGGATGAGGGACCGCGCGAGGGCGGTCCAGTCGTCGTCAGCGCGCGGCGTGACGGGCGCGGCAGCGTCCTGCGTGCCGCGGAGTTCGGCCAGAAGCGCGCGGCGTTCCGACCGGGGAATGTTCTGGCGGGCGAGCAGCGTGTCGATCCGGCGCAGTGCTCTCCGGCCGTTGCCATGATGGCTCTCGGTCTCGACCACGTCGGCTGTAAGGAAGTCGTCCGCGAGCCCGGCCTCAATGGCCTGCGGGCCAGTGAACCAGGTTTCGGCATCCATCCACGCGCCGGCCTGTGCAGGATCGACGTGGGCCTTCGCGGCGTAGACCTCGGCCATGGCCGCATCGAAGGGGATCATGGTCTCGGCGGCCGCGGCCATGTCGTGGCGGTTGCCGATGGCGACCACCCAGGCGTTGTGGACCATCAGGAACCCGGCGCGGCCGATCCGGACCTCGTCGCCGGCCATGGCGATCACCGAGGCCGCCGAGGCGGCGAGCCCGAGGATGCGGACGGTGACCCGGCGCGGATCGGCGCGCAGCAGGTTGTAGATCGCCACGCCCTCGAAGAAATCGCCGCCGGGGCTGTTGAGGTCGACGGTAATCTCGTCGGCGGTGATCGCGCGCAGCGCCGCGGCGATGCGCCGCGCGGTGACCCCCTCGCCGGTCAGGCCATCGGCGCCGATGACGTCGAGGATGCTGATCGTGCGGCTGCCGGTCACCGACTCCCGGCCGGGATCGGCGCGAAGTCCGGGGGTCCACTTCTCCAGCAGTGCCGGATCGGGGTCCCAGGCCTGCACCTTTGGCGGACGCGACAGGTCGATCTGGGGTGCGCTGCGCAGCGTCATGGCTCTCGCTCCTCTGTCTCCGGCGGCGGTCCGTTGCCCTCCTGCCCCGCCGTCCGCGGTGCCGTCATGTTCGGCGGCGGATAGTAGACATCGCCGCCTGCACGCGGGTTCTCGTCCTCCAGCGTGCGGATCTCGTTCGGGCTCCAGACACCCCATTGCAGGCCCTTCACATAGGCTTCCCAGCGGGCCTTGATGTCGCCCTTGACCAGGGCCGCGCGGTTGAAGCGGGCGTAGAGGTCGGGGCGTGCCTCCGGGATGAGATCGCGGGCGATGGTCTCCTCCCAGGTCGTCAGGTGATCCTCGAGCGTGTAGGCCACGAAGCCGATCGACTGCTGCTCGATGCCGGTGCCCCAGCTGGTCGACTTCTCGGTGTCGCCGATCATGTGCGGCGGGACCCCGAAGAACATGGCGATGTCGGCGCGGGTGAACTTGCGGCTCTCGATCCATTGCGCGTCCTCGGCGGTCATCGCCATGCGGGCGTAGTCCATGCCCTCTTCGAGGATCAGGTGCCGGCCTTCCTGCTCGCCGCCCGAGCGGAACTCGTCCAGGCCCGCCTTGAGGTTGGCCACCGCCTCTTGCCCCAGCCGGCCCGGATGGCGCAGCACGCCCGAGACCCGGGCGCCGTTGCGGAAGGTCGAGGCACCGTGCTCCTCCATCGCCAGTGACAGCCCGATCGTCTCGCGGGCATGGGTGATCACCGAGACGCCGGTGACGCCATCAAGCGTCATGCCGACGAGATGGAACATCTCGGATTGCCCGAGCTGCACCCGCACCCCGTCGCGGCGGATGTAGACGTATTCCAATTCCAGATCGTCCCTCTGCCGACAGGCCACCCGGTCCGGCTGCAACGGGACCAGCTCCCGGACCTGTCCGCGCGAGCGGACGATCATCGCATAGGCATTGCCACGCAGCAGCAGATGGGTCTGCATCATGCGGCGGAACTGCGAAGGTGTCTGCCAGCGATTGGGCCGGCGGCGCAGCAGATGCCACAACGGATCGTCCGAAGCATCGACGCGTGTCCGGTCGTCGATGCGACGGCGCAACTGCAGCGGCAGCGTCGCGACCGCCCCGGAGATGATCCGCACGCAGGCGTGGACGGCGGCCACCGTGAGGGCGGTCTCGGGCGAGACGCTCACCCCGGCAGCCGTGGCGGACCCGCCGCGGAGGACCTGCTCCAGCTCGGCGGAGGTATGGACCACCGTGCCGCCCGTCGAGCTGAGGGACGCCTGTGGTTGCAGGTCCGACTGCGACTGCGGGGCAGCAGCAGGCGCCGCGCTTCCACGCGCGCCGAAGAGACGGGACCAGAGGGACATGCAGCGTTCCTGTCAGAGCAGCATCGGCCCACGGGCCTGATAAACCGAGCGACCGGCGGACTCGTCGCGCATCATGGCCCGGCCAAGCGCGTTGCAGAGGGCCACGATCCCGTCGATGCGCTCCGACGAGCGCTCCTTGTCCGGCTTGATGTTGCCGGCCGGGTCGTGCCGGACGGCGACGTTCGAGGCATTCCAGCGCAGCACCGGATGGCCCCCGTGCCAGAGGAGCCGCGAGACCGCGAGCCGCTCAAGCTCTGCCGTGGGCGCAGCCATGCTCAGGAACCCCTGACCGAACTGGACGAGGTTGATGCCCTCGTCCTGCAGATGCTGGACGATCTCGCCCGCGAAGGTGCGGTCGTAGGCAAGTTCGCGCAGATCAAACCGGCCGGCGAGGTTGACGATCTCCGCCTCGATGAAGGCGAAGTCGGTGGCGTTGCCGGGGGTGGCCACCAGGAACCCCTGGTCGCGCCATACATCGTAGGGCACCCGGTCGCGCCGGGCGCGGCGCCCGATATCCTCCTCCGGTACCCAGAAGCGCGACAGCACGATCCACTTCTCGGCCAGGCTCCCGAGCGCCGCATCCCGCGTCGGCGGAAACAGCAGAAGGAAGGCCGAGAGGTCGTTGACCCGAGCCAGATCCAGCCCGCCGTAGCATTCGCGCCCCGCGAGCAGTCGCTCCAGACGGGAGAGTTCCCGCGCAATATCCGCGCCGCCGGCCGTTGCCGACAGTCCACCCTCCGCCCAGACCTCCATGTCGAGCCACCGGGTGACCTGCTCGGTCCATTCGTTCAATCGCAGCCGGCGGATGGCGTTCTGCTGCGCCGGCATCTCGCGCGCCTCATCGATCTGGCGCTTGAGATCATCAACCTTCACCGTCACCCCGAGGCTCGGATTGGCCTTTCCCCAGACCTTCGGGTCGGTCCAGTCGTCGCCGGTATCGATTGTGGCGATGAAGGCAAACCAGGGATCCGCGGTCTCCTGCGGCAGCGTGCCTTCCAGCGCCTTGACCGAGAACTCGTGATGCTGGCGGCAGACCGAGTGGCGGTCGTGTCCCGCCGTCGTGATCTCGACGATCAGCGGCTGGCGCCGGGCGCCGGTGGCCGTGTTGAGCTTCTGGATGATCTCTGGACCCGGATGCTCATGCACCTCGTCGACGGCCGCGAAGTGCACGTTCAGCCCGTCCATCTTGCTGGCGTCGGCCGAGAGCGGCCGGAACCAGGACGCGGTCGACAGCACCGCAAGGTTGTTGACCGTGCGCGTGACCCGGGCCGAGAGCGCCGGGCTCGCCGCCACCATCCGTTCGGCCTCGCCGAAGACGATGCGCGCCTGATCGCGGGTGGTCGCGGCGGCATAGACATGCGCCCCGGCCTCGCTGTCGGCGACCAGCGCATAGAGCGCGATCCCGGCCAGCAGGGCCGACTTGCCGTTCTTGCGGGCGACCTCGACATAAGCTGTTCGGAACCGGCGCAAGCCATCCGCCCGCTTCCAGCCGAAGACAGAGCCCACCACGAACTGCTGCCAGGGCTGCAGATCGAAGGGCTGGCCCGCCCATTCGCCCGTCGAGTGCCGCAGGTGGCTGAAGAACTCGATCGCGTGCAGCGCCGCCGCGCGGTCCCAGACGAGGTCCCGGTCATTGCTGGTCTTCAGATCTTCCAGGTGGCGCTGGCAGGCCAGCCGGGTGAGATGTCCGGCGACAACCTTGCCCTCCACTACCTTGCGGGCCCATGCCGTCACGGGACAGCTCGGAGTCTTCTGCCTGGGGCCGGATTTACGCTGTGCTGCCACGGTTCAGAAAATCCTCGAACGGATCGCGCGTCTCGGCCGGCGCCGCCATGCGGATGCGGGTCCGGCTCGAGGGCGTCAGTCCGAACTCGCTCTCGATCTGGCCCATCTGCGCCAGGCACTTGTTCGCCACCGCCAGGAACGGGTTCTGGATGATGTTGCCGCCCACCGTCTTCACCACCGGGCCGCGGCGCTTGACCTCCGCCTCTGCCTCGAGCCACCGCCGCCAGATCACCGCGTAGCGGGCGAGCGCCCCCGCATCGAGTTCGGTCATCACGCCGTGTCGGGCCAGCAGCTCGGCCAGTTCGGTGAACTTCGCGGCGGCCGCATCGTCGAGGTGCTCGGGAGCCGGCGGCACCGCCACGACCGGCTGCGGCTCGGCGGGGTTCATCCGGTGCGGCCGGGCCGTGCCTTTCACCAGCTTCAGCTGCGTGGGAAGGGGCTTGCGGCCGGCCATGATCCTGATGTCCCTCTTTCCGCATTGCGAGTGGCAGCTGGACACGCCATCTCGTAGGCATGTGCAATCTCTACAGCCAGACTCGTGCCCAAGAGGCGATGCGGCAGCTATTTGCCGCCGTCGACAAGCTCGGCAACCTTCCTGCCCAGCCGGAGATTTACCCCGACCAAATGGCGCCGATCGTTCGGATCGGCCCGGACGGCGAGCGCGAATTGGTCAAGGCCCGATGGGGACTGCCATCACCGCCCTCGGTCCTGAAGACCGCCCGTGACCCTGGGGTCACCAACGTCCGCAACACCGGCTCGCCTCACTGGCGGCGTTGGCTCGGGCCGCCACACCGCTGCCTCGTTCCACTCACCGCCTTCGCGGAGCCGATGGGCAAGGGCCAGGGTAACCAGTGGTTCGCGCCAGCGGACGGACGGTCTGTCGCATTCGCCGGCATCCATGTCCCGGGTTGGACCTCGGTTCGCAAGGTCAAGGATGGTCCGACCACGGACGACCTTTTCGCGTTCCTCACCACCGCCCCGAATGCTGAGGTCGCAGCGGTCCACCCCAAGGCGATGCCGGTGATCCTGACCGAGCCTGCCGAGTGGTTGACGTGGATGTCCGCGCCCTGGAGCGAGGCACGTTTACTGCAGAGGCCCTTGGCGGATGGTGCGCTGGAACTTGTCGACGGTGCCGCCTGATACCTCGTGGTGATGAGGACCGAATCCTGCGTTTGATCGTGCGGTTGCAAACGGTGCCAAGGTGATCGAGGCCATGACGGAAAAGGGCGATGAAGATCGTCGCGGCAGCGTTCGCGCCCCCGATGGAACACAGTGGTACCTGTTGCGGCAGGTCAGTGCGGACTGAGCGTTGGGAAGGACAGCGACCTACTGCCTCCCCATTCGTTCAGACAACCGGCGCAAGGTGAACGATCGAGCGAGGCTCACCGCCGTGAACACCGCGCCGATCCTCATGTTCTGCGCCAGTGTCGGATTCCAGCCGAACTGCGGGAAGATCAGGATCTGCGTGACGACGGCCACGCCATAGCCGACGATCACGTTGGCCAGCGACTCGACCAGCGACATGGTGCGTGACTGACTCATGCGGCGAACCCCTCGTTCTGATCTATCGCGCCGAGGCGCTCGACCGTCACCTCGGCGAAGGTCCGGCCGTCGCCATCGAGGATCGCGTCCCTGCGGGTCTCCGCCTGCCAGCGCTCGACGGCGACATCGACATAGGCCGGGCTGATCTCCATGGCGAAGACGCGCCGGTCGTTGGCCTCGCCCGCCATGATCTGCGAACCGGAGCCCGAGAACGGCTCGTAGCAGAGCCCTCCGCGGGCCACATGCTGGCGCATCGGGATGCCGAAGGCGTCGAGTGGTTTCGGCGTCGGGTGATCGGGCCGCTCGTCCCTGGCGAAGCTGGGCATCTCCCAGGTCGAGGGCAGTGTCTGATCTGCGACCTTCGGCGGGCGGTTCGGGCGGCGCCAGCCCATGAGGCAGGGCTCGTGCTTCCAGAGGTAATGCGACCGGGTGAGAACACCGCGGTCCTTCACCCAGATGATCTGCTGGTGGACGAAGGCGCCGGCCTTCTCCCAACAGGCCTCGAGCATCGCCTGCCTGCGCGAGGCGTGCCAGCAGTACCAGGCGGCATCCTCGGTGATGGCCTCGGCCACGGCGGCGCCGATAAATCCGTCGTAGAGCTCCGCGCCCTGAGAACTGTCGTCCCAGGTCACGCCGTAGGACTGCGACCAATCCTTGTTGCGCGTCGGGTGATTGCTGCCGTCGTAATCGACCAGATATGGCGGGTCGGTCGCGAACAGCACGGCGCGCTCGCCGTTCATCAGCCGGCGGACATCGTCATGGCTCGTGCTGTCGCCGCACAGCAGGCGGTGATCGCCGAGCAGCCACAGATCGCCAGTCCGCGACACCGGGTTCCGCGGCGGCTCGGGGATCACGACCGGCGCGGTGGACCCTTCACCCTCACCCTCGGCCCCGGCCAACAGCCGGTCCAGTTCGCCATCCTCGAAGCCCATGATGCCGAGATCGACCCCGGCGTCCTTCAGGTCGCCGAGCTCCAGCGCCAGCAGCGCCTCGTCCCACCCGGCATTCAGCGCGATGCGGTTGTCCGCCAGCACCAGCGCACGACGCTGGTTGTCGCTGAGCCCGGTCAGGGTGATCGTCGGCACGGTGTCCATGCCGAGCAGTCGCGCCGCCAGCACCCGCCCATGACCGGCGATCAGCGTGCCGTCCTCGGCGATCAGCACCGGGTTCACGAAGCCGAACTCCCGGATCGAGCCCGCGATCTCGGCCACCTGCGCCTCGGAGTGAGTACGGGCATTCCGCGCGTAGGGCACCAGGCTGTCGAGCGGGCGGTATTCAACGGCAAGCTGACGATCGGACACGGACGATTTCCTTCAGGATATGGGCTGCACCCCCCCCTCGCCATTTTGGCCATGGATGCAGAAAGCTTGGCACGCGGTCCTGACGTCGAACCGCCCAGAGATTCGATGTCCCCCCGGGGTCAGCCGCAGGGCTCGCGCACGGTCCGCCGATTGCCGAAGCCGCCATCCTCGGCCGCAGTCTTGCGGCTGTGGCAGGGGGCGCAGAGCGGCTGCCATCCGGTCTGGTCCCAGAACCGGGTGGTGTCGCCGCGATGCGGGGTGATGTGATCGACGGTGTTGGCGGTGGTCAGGCGCCCCTGGCGCTGGCACTCGGCGCAGAGCGGTTGGCGAGCGAGGAACATCTGCCGGGCACGCTGCCAGCGCGCTGAGGCGTAGAGCGCCCGGATTGCCGGGTCGCGCTTGCGGTCGGTGTCGCGGTCACGTTCGCGCTTGTCGCGCCGCCCCACCGGGCGATGGATGGGCGGGCGCAACGGCATGGTGCCTCGCGAGGTGTTGCCAGATTGGGGATGAAAGGACCGGGTGGCGCTCCTGGCGCTCTTCTCCCGATCATGCCCTGCTTGTAGCACGGATCTGTTGCAGGTGTCGAACACGAATGTGTTGCAACACTCTGGACTCACTCGGCATTCAGCCGCGCCGCGATCTTCGTCAGCGCCAGCTGCCAGCGCCGCCAGGCGGTGGTGCGGTCGCAGCCGAGTTCGTGGCTGATCACCTTCCACGGCACCCGCGCCGCCCGTGCCCAGACCAGCCGGCGCTCTGCCTCCTCGAGCCAGGCCACCCAGTCGAAGGTCCGCTCGAGGCCGCTGATGGCCCGCGCCGACGGCACGATCCGCATCGGCTCGGGCGTCATGGTTGCGATCTCCTCCGGCTCGCGCAGGATCGTGGGCCAAGCATGGACGAAGCCGCGCGCCTTCACGGGCGGCAGGCGGCGCAGCGTGCGGAACGCCTCCTCGAAGTGATCCGCCACGTCGCCGGCGGTCCAGTCGCGCTCAGCCATTCCGCATTTCTCCGGTAACGCCATGCCCACGGCCTAAAGTGTAACACTTCTCGTAAGCCACTGTGAGATCGACAGTTTCCGTCATTTTTCGCCACGGCCCGCCAAGGCACGACACGCCGTCGAAGGCCGATGACCTGCCGGCGTGGGGCAGGACAGATGGGACAGATAGGACAGATGAAATTGGTTATTTGCTCACACGCGCGCACGAGAGAACTTATAGAAATCATCTGTCCCATCTGTCCCATCTGTCCCTGTTTGCACAGCCTGAGGTTGACGGGCGCGGCTACGGGCGGACAGACTGCCGATCGGTGAGGGGGAGCCAGGATGGGCCATATCCATCTCGGGGTGCTGCCCCGGTCGAAGCAGTGGCGGCAGGTCGTCGAACTGCTGGGCAGCGAAGCCGCAGACGAAGCAGTGTTTGCGGCGGCCGCGATTGCAGCGGAAAAGGACCTCGCCCGCGCGGCCGATGACGCCGTCTTCGTCGAGGCTGTCCGGCTCCTGCTGATGATCCCCTTCGCGGCGCGCGGGGATGACTTCGGTCAGGCGCTGCGTGATTGCGACCTGCCCATCAGCTCGACGCCTGACCTGTTCGAGATATCGGCCGCCGCAGGCGCGCGGCTGGACGAGATCGCGCGAATGGCCGGCCGACGCTCGGATTTCGGTGAGCTCGCGGGCCGCGCACTCATCGGCACGCTCAACGACCAGATCGGTCAGTCGCTGCCCGGTCTCTTCGAGGCCACCGATCGCGACGTGCAGATCGAGGCGCAGCGGCTCTCCCGGCCGTCCGGGGTTGCCGTCCTCACGCGCGCCTTCTTCGGCCGTCTCCTGTCGGACTCGCTCTCGTACTGGCTCGACCGCACGCTGGCGACGCAGACGGGCCCAGGGCGCCGACTGCCGGATGCGGGGGCGCGCAGCGCCTTCGATGTCGCGCTTCAGCAATACGCCCACGAGGCAACGCGGATCATCCAGGAGTTCGCGCCTGGCTGGTACGGCAAGCGGCTGCATGAGGACGGCGGCGTCGGCTCACCGCAGGCCGCGGCATTCGCCGCAGTGGCGATGAAGAAGATCACCGAGGAGTTGCGGCGCAAGAGGGACGCCGATGACTGACGCGTTGGTCAGCCTCGGCGACGGCTGCGAGCCGCTGCGCATCCGTCTGAATGGTGCAGATGCCACGTTCCGGCTGCGCGCCGACCGGATCTCGGCGGCGCTTGTCCGGCCGATCGAGCCACGCCTGCAGGACCTGCTTGACATTGCCGCTCATGTCTTCGCAGCCGACAGCAGTGTGCCGCGCGGCGGCCCGACGCGCCGGGACATGGGCGAGGAATGGCACCGGCAGTTCGACTTCCACATCCCCGTGCGCGATCCGGCGTTCTGGAGCCGACCGGAGGTGATGGCCGCGCTGACGGACGCGGTCACGTTCCTCACCGACGACATCGTCGGCTTCAGCTTTTCCGCCCGCGCTGCGCACGAACCCGAGCAACCCTTCCTCGACTTCGATGCGAAGGGCGCGGCGTTTGCCGCCGACGAGGTCCTGCTGTTCTCGGGCGGGCTCGACTCCTTCGCTGGAGCGCTGGAGATGCTGGCGACCAGCAACAAGCGTGTTGTCCTCGTCACGCACCGCTCGTCGCAGAAGGCGGCGACGCGTCAGAGGAAACTCGGCGATTATCTGAGAAACCGCTTTCCCGGCCGGGTCCTGCAAATCCATGTCGCGGCCAACAGGGTCGGCGGCGAGGCTCGGGAAGCAACACAGAGGTCCCGCTCCTTCCTCTTCGCAGCACTCGGCCAGGTCGTGGCTCGAATGTTCGGCGCGCATCAACAGAACTTCTTCGAGAACGGGATCATCGGGCACAACCTGCCGCTCTCGCCCCAGGTGGTAGGCACGATGGCCACGCGCACGACCCACCCGCTCGCGCTCCGCAAGCTCGAGCATCTGATGATGCTGGTGGGTGACGGGTCCGGCGCCGCGATCCGGAACCCTTACCAGTGGTTGACCAAGACGGATGTGGTGCGCCGCATCGCCGAGCACGACGCGGCCGACCAGATCCGGCACGCCGTCAGCTGCACCAGCATCCGCGAGCAGAACACGCTGCACACCCATTGTGGCGCCTGCTCGCAATGCCTCGATCGCCGCTTCGCGATGCTGGCTGCAGGTCTCGCCGCCGAGGATCCCTCGGAGATGTATGGCACCGATGTGCTGTTCGGTCCGCGCGAGAAGGACCGGTCGCGGACGATGGCGCTCGAGTGGACCCGGCACGCTGTACGACTGGCGGGCATCGACGACCACGCCTTCATGAGCACCTTCGGACAGGAGCTGATGCGCATCGCAAGCGGCTATCCCGACCAGCGCCGGGCCGACCTCATGCGCCGGATCCTCGGCCTTCATCGACGGCATGGCGAGCTGGTCGTGGCGGTCCTTGAGAGCGCGATCCGCGAGAATGCTGATCGGCTGGCCCGTCACGAGCTCCCCGACAGCGCGCTTGTCAGGCTCCATGTCGCTGACGCTGCTGCCGTAGCGCCGGTGCTCCCTGCCGATCCTCGCGCGACCCCGCGACGGCGACAGCCGCCGGCGGAGACTTCCGGCGATGCGCCCGATCTGGTCCCTGATCAGGATCGTCCGCTCGAGGTCACCTTCGGGATCGAGAACGGGCGTCACGTGATCAGCGTCCTGGGGCTCGGCCGCGTCGAGGGCGCGCCGGCGCGCACGGCTCACGAGCTCAGACCCGAGTTCGACGAGGATCGTCAAGCTGGGCTTTCCCGCACCGAGCACAGGTATGTCGCGACGGGCGCGCTGGCGACCCGCCTGGAGACCAGCAAGGATGCCGTCGCGCAGCACGTCGGCCGCTGCCGGAAGGAACTGGCGCAGTACCATAAGCTCGTGTTTGGCAGCCCACCGCCGCGACATCTCCTGATCGAGAACAAACCGGGGCGTGGCTACCGCCTCGATCCCGACATCCGGATTCTCAGCCGCGAATCTCGCTGACCAGGAATACCCTCCAGGTCGCCGTCGCACCGGGCCTGTCATGCTGCGGCTGGTTCCTTGTCAGACCTTGCCACTTGCATCATTGTTTTTGTTGTAGAAATCACTTCGATTTTGTCAGACCTGCATCGATCGTTGTCAGCCTCCCGCGCGTGAAAAACGGGCGTCCTCTGGTCCACCATCAGGGTGTGATCAAGGAGGCCCACGATGGCGATCCCTGCAGCCAAGCCGGTCCATGAACCCGACGCCCTCCTGACGGAGCGCGCGCTCGCGATCCGCTGGAAGATGTCGGTGCGCAGCCTGCAGCGCTGGCGCTCGAGTGGGACGGGTCCAGCCTGGATGCGGATCGGCGGCTGCATCCGCTACCGCCTCGAGGACATCCTCTCCTTCGAGCAGAGCTGCCGCGTCACCGAGGCGACGGCATGACCGCGAATGCCCGCAGCCCCGAGATCGATCGTGGTGCCATCGCCCTGTTCACCGAGGTGGTGTTCGGCGGCCTGACCGGGATCGTGCCGATCCGCATGCTGGCGGAGACCGGCACCCCGGACCAGAAGCCGCAGTCGAGGTTCATCGAGGTGCCGAAGCTGGCTGCGGCGCTGCCGGACCTTGCCAGTGGCGCAGCTCGAGCGGCCCGCGGCCTCTATGTGGTGCCCGGCACCGTCAGCAAACCCGGCTCCGCCCGCGCCCGGGACATCAGTGCGACGCAGGTTCTGCTCGTCGATATCGACAAGGGCGACGTTCCGCTCGCCCGGGAGCACCTTTTGCACCACCTCGGCGAGCCGAGCCTCGAGGTCGCCTCTGGTGGCCGCACCGACGGCGGAGACGCGAAGCTTCACCTGTACTGGCGGTTGAGCCAGCCCGCGACCGGCGATGATCTCGAGCGTGTCCGGGCGCTCCGGGAGACGGTGGCTCTGAAGGTTGGTGGCGACGACTCCTTCGCCAGCCTGCACCAGCCGATCCGGGTGCCGGGAAGCATCCACGGCAAGAATGCGAAGCTGAGCCCGGTTCGTCTGCTATCCTCGACTTCAGCGACGTACGCGCTCGATGATCTGGTGGCACGTGCCGCCGGGATGGCGCAGCTGGTCGACGTCGGCGCGACGTCCCCGCGCAAGAACCGGCCGTCCGCCGGCGAACTCATGACCCGCAAGACCCGCGCGGGCGGTGCCGACGATGTCACCCGCTTCGAGGCCTTGTCGCGAGTGATCGGACATTGGATTCGTCAGGCGCGGCAGGGCCAGTGCAGCCTGGATGAGGCACGACAGGCGGCTGTCGATTACAACACCGCGCTCATCGTCCCGCCATGGGACGCGTCCCGCCTCGAGCGCGAGTTCGATCGGCTGCTCGAGAAGGACATCCATCGACACGGCCCGTTCGGCGCCCCGGGTCTGCAGGCGCCGCCGCTCAGCGAGGACGCAATCGCCGCGGCGTTCGTCGCCCGCCACGCCGAGGATACCCGCTACTGCGCGGCACTCGGCGGCTGGATGTGGTGGTGCAGCACCCATTGGCAACGCGACGACCGCAGCCTCGTGCGGGAGTTCATGCGCCAGGTGTGCCGATCGGTGGCGAGCAGCGCCGACGCCAAGCCGATCGCCCGCCGCATCGCCAGCGACAGGACCGTCACTGCCGCACTGCGGCTCGCCGCCGCCGACCCGGCGATCTCCTCGACTGTCGGCGCATGGGACAACGCGCCCATGTGCCTCAACACCGCCGCCGGCCTCCTCGATCTCGAGACCGGCGAGATGCACGACCACGATCCCGCCCGCCTGCTAACCCAGGTTGCCGATGCCTTACCCGGCGGATCGTGCCCGCGCTGGCTGCGGTTCCTCGACCGGATCACCGACGGTGATCGGGAGTTGCAGACCTATCTGCAGAGGGTGGCGGGCTACTGCCTCACCGGTTCCACGCGCGAGCAGGTGTTCTTCTTCTTTCATGGGACCGGCGCGAACGGGAAGTCGGTCTTTCTGCAGACCCTCTCGGCGGTGCTTGGCAACTATGCGGCGACCGCGGCACCGGGCACCTTCACGGCCAGCCGGAGCGATCGCCACCTCACCGAACTGGCCGGCCTGCGTGGAGCCCGGCTCGTGGTCGCCTTCGAGACCGAGTCGGGTCAGAGCTGGGCCGAGGGACGCATCAAGACGGTCACGGGCGGCGAGCCCATCCGCGCGAACTTCATGCATCGCGACCATTTCGAGTTCCGGCCACAGTTCAAGCTGATCGTCGCCGGCAACCATCGTCCTGCCCTCACCTCGGTGAACGAGGCGATCCGCCGCCGGCTGCACCTGGTGCCGTTCCCCGTCACCATCCCCGACGAGGATCGCGACCTGCTGCTCTCGGACCGCCTGCTCGAGGAACGCCACGGCATTCTAGCCTGGGCGATCGAGGGTTGTGCCGAGTGGCAGCGGCACGGCCTTGCTCCGCCGGCGGCCATTACCGGAGCCAGCGCAGGCTATATCGACGACGAGGACACCGTCGGCGAATGGATCGAGGAATGTTGCGTCACCGGTCCGGACTGCCGGGCTCCGGCCCGTGCGCTCTACGCCAGCTGGGCGGCTTGGGCCGAGGCCGCGGGCGCGACCAGGGGCTCGCAGAAGTCCCTCGGCGAGGCACTGCGGGAGCGGGGCTTCCAGCCTGCCAAGGTAAGCGGCGCGCGCGGGTGGCAGGGGATCGCTCCGCGGCATCGGCAGCCGCAGGCGGAGGCAGCCTGATGAAGCGCCCCAATCCTCTGTCACCCATGCTGATGAAGCCGACCGAGCGCCGCGCCGAGCTGTGCCGCCTGCTGGCGCTCGGGCTGGTTCGGTTGCGGATGCGCGAGATGGGCGAGGTATCTGACGATACCGGAGAACGTTGCCTACACTCTCCGCCCGACCAATGCCGTCATGCAACTCCAACTCGCCGGAGAAATGCATGAACAAGCCCGATCCCATCCCCGCGCGCCTGGCCGCGCTCAAGACCACTCCGACGCCCGACCTGAAAAAGCAGTGGCGCGACCTGTTCGACACCGAGCCGCCACCATTCAACCGGCGCTATCTCGAAAGCCGCCTGGCTTACCGCATCCAGGAGCTCGCCTATGGCGGACTGAAGCCCGAGACGATCCGGCGGCTGGAGCGACTGGGTGAAGAACTGGACGGCGGCGACCGATCCAAGCGCGGCATCCGCGCCGATCGCGACCGCCCCATCACAGGCACCCGCCTTCTGCGCGAATGGCAGGGCGTCGAACAGGTCGTCACCGTCACCGCCGATGGCTTCGAATGGCAGGGGCGGCCCTACAGGTCGCTGTCCGCCATCGCGCGGGCCATCACCGGCACGCGGTGGAACGGATGGGTATTCTTCGGCCTCAAGAACCACAGGGGGCGGACATGACGAAGCCGCCCGACAAATTGAAGGTCGTCCGCAAGCTGCGGTGCGCCATCTACACTCGAAAATCCTCCGAGGAAGGGCTGGAGCAGGAGTTCAACTCGCTCCACGCCCAACGCGAGGCCTGCGAAGCCTATATCGCCAGCCAGCGGTCCGAGGGCTGGGTTCTTGTCCGCGATCAATATGACGACGGCGGCATCTCGGGCGGCACGTTGGAGCGCCCCGGCCTGAAGCGGTTGCTGGAGGATATCGAGGACGGGCTGGTCGACGTGGTCGTGGTCTACAAGATCGACCGTCTCAGCCGTTCGCTCGCCGACTTTGCCAAGCTGGTGGAGGTGTTCGATCGGAACGGCGTGACGTTCGTCTCGGTCACGCAGTCCTTCAACACGACCACGTCCATGGGCCGGTTGACGCTCAACATCCTGCTGTCCTTCGCCCAGTTCGAGCGCGAGGTCACCGCAGAACGCATCCGCGACAAGGTCGCCGCCAGTCGGAAGAAGGGCATGTGGATGGGCGGGGTGCCGCCCTATGGATACCGCGTCGAGAACCGGAAGCTGGTGGTCGACGAAGACGCCACCGCGCATGTGCGCTGGATCTTCGACCGTTTCCTCGAGATCGGCTCGTGCACCGAACTGGCGCGTGAGGTCGGCACGCGCGGCATCCGGACGCCGCGCGGGAACAGGATCGACAAGAAATACATCTATCGGATGCTCTCGAACCGCGCCTACATCGGCGAGGCGGTCCACAAGGGGGAGAGCTACCCCGGGGAGCACGACGCGATCATCGATCGTGAGGTTTGGGACCGTGTCCATGCGATCCTGCAGGAGAGCCCCCGGAAGCGCGCCGCACGCACCCGTGCGGAGTCGCCGGCGCTGTTGAAGGGGCTGCTGTTCGGGCCCGATGGTGCCGCGTTCTCACCGACGCATACTCGGAAGGGGGATCGTCTCTACCGCTACTATGTCAGTCAGACCGTGCTGAAGCATGGTGCTGGTTCGTGTCCGGTCGGCCGCGTGCCTGCGGGCGAGATCGAGGGCGCCGTCATAGACCAGCTCCGCGCCGTGTTCCGCCAGCCGGAGATTGTTGCGGGGACCTGGAAGGCGGCGCGTGCCTACGCCGAAGACATCTCCGAGGCCGACGCACACGCGGCCTTGCAGCAGCTCGACCCGCTGTGGGACGAACTCTTCCCCGCCGAGCAGGCGCGCATCGTGGCGCTGCTGGTCGAACGCGTGGACATCGGCACGGACGGGCTCAACGTCCGGCTCCGCGTCGACGGACTCAGCAGCCTCACTCGCGAGATGCTGGCCGGGGACATCGGAGAAGCGGCGTGACCCGCGCGACGCCGATCCCCGAGACGGTGACGCTCCACGTCCCGTTCCGCGTCGTGAGGCGCGGCGGGCGGAAGGAGATGGTGCTGCCGGAGGGCGCAGAACCTACGCGAAAGCAGGACAACACTTTGGTCAAGGCTTTGGCGCGTGCGTTCCGCTGGAAGCGCATGCTGGAGTCTGGCGAGTTCGCGTCGATTTCCGAACTGGCTGAAAAGGAAGGGATCGCCTTCACGTACATGGCGCGCCTAATGCGGTTGTCGCTCTTGTCCCCGGAACTCGTCGATGCCGTCATCAACGGCCGCCATACCTCGAATATGACGCTCGCCAACTTGATGGACCCGTTCCCGATCAATTGGAAAGAACAGCACGCGCTCTGGAACGATCAGAACTGATTCCCGCGTGCAAAAAGACAACCGGCACGATAGGTAATGGAAAACAAGACCTTTTCGTGAGTTTCCAGCCCCATGTCCGACATTTCTGAACTGATCCTGACCTTGGCACCTGAAGACGGCTCCTCCATCGGCAACGGGGCCATGCTGGCGCTCCTGCGTGAGCAGATGCCGGACCTTGCCGATGACGATTATGTCGCCGCACGCGATGCTCTCGTCGCCGAGGGGCTGTTGGTGAAGGGGCGCGGCCGGGGTGGCTCGGTCTCCCGTGCGGATGGGCAGGCGCCAACAACCGCCGCCTCCGCGTCGGCAAAGCCCAAGGCTGCTGCCATGCCGGCCGGGAACGGGTCGGCCGCCTATGCGCACGCCGACGAGGCCGTGCTGCGCCCGGATGTCGGGGTCGAGGCGCAGTTCTCGCATCGCAAGCCGCCGAAGACCTACCGCTACGATTCCAGCCTCGCGCCGGAGCTGGCGTGGGACGAGAACGGCGAGCGGCCCTTTGCCGAATGGCTGCTCAACCTGGTGGCAGAGGCGGCGGAGAAGGGAGAGGCCACGGTCTTTGCCGAGCCGCAGGTCTGGCAGGGCACGGAGGAGCGGTTCACCTCGCTCTCGCAATGCGCGGCGCGGCTGCGCAGCCTGACGAAGCCCTTCCTGAACTGGGCGGGCAAGGCCGAGCGCCAGCAGATCACCGTGCCGACGCTGCCCCTGTTCGTGCACGAACGGCATTCTACGCAGGCGATCCTCGAGACGCTGAAATCGCACAAGGCTCGCGGGCAGACGCTGGACCTGTTCGGCGATCTGGACCTCGACATCGCCGACCGGCTGGACGCCTACGAGCACAAGGGCCCCTGGACCAATCGCCTGATCCTTGGGGACTCGCTGCAGGTGATGAACTCGCTCCTCGAATACGAGGGGATGGGCGGCCAGGTGCAGATGATCTATTTCGACCCGCCCTATGGTGTGAAGTTCGGCTCGAACTTCCAGCCCTTCGTGCGGGACAAGACAGTCAAGGACAACCACGGCAAAGACGAGCACATGATCCGCGAGCCCGAAATGGTGAAAGCCTATCGGGACACCTGGGAACTCGGCCTTCACTCATACATGACCTTCATTCGCGATCGTATGCTCCTCGCGAAAGAGCTTCTTTCTGAGTCAGGGAGCGTGTTTGTCCAGATTTCAGACGACAACATCCATCATGTGCGCGAAATCCTCGACGAGGTCTTCGGCCCAGAAAACTATGCCGGGCAGATTGCCTTCTTTAAAACCAGCTCTCAATCCACAGACAGCATTCCCTCCGTGTGCGACTACCTTTTGGTATATGCAAAGGATATCGAGCAGCAGGCATTCACAGCTCTCTCGCGCCCGAAGAAACCTGGAGATGTTGGCGCCAAGCAGTACACGTCGATCTTTTCGCCCGACCTGTCCGAAATGCGGAAGATGACGGAAAAGGAAATCTCAGGTGAAGATCCTATTCCAGATGGATGGAAGATCGGGAGGCTCGGACCGATCACCTCGCAGGGTTACCAAGAGGGGCGGAGCAAGCCATACAATTTTAAAGGCATCGAGGTCCCTTGCGCTAGAAATCGGCACTGGAGCTATGATCCAGAGCCCGGCAAGGAGATGGACAAACTCGCTGAGAAGGGACGCCTCTGGTGGAGCGGCACCAACCTCTCCACCATTCTACTCCTGGAGGACAATCCCCTAACCTACCTCGACAACATCTGGATGGACACAGGTACTGGCAGTTTCACCGAAGATCAGATGTACGTCGTTCAGACCGCCGAAAAGGTAATCACGCGCTGTCTCCATATGACAACGGAACCAGGAGACCTTGTTCTCGATATCACCTGCGGGTCTGGCACGTCTGCACTGGTAGCCGAGCGCTGGGGTCGGCGCTGGATTACGGTCGATACTTCGCGCGTTCCCATCGCCTTGGCTAGGCAGCGCCTGCTAACAACAGCATTCCCTTGGTACCGCTTGAAGGAGCCTTCGAAGGGACCTGCCGGCGGGTTTGTTTACGAGCGCAAGCAGAACAGAAAAGGCGACGAAATTGGCGGGCTCGTGCCCCGCATAACCCTCAAGAAAGTTGCGAACGATGAAGACCCCAAGATGGAAGTGCTGGTCGATCGACCCGAGGTGAACGACAAGATCACGCGCGTCTGCGGCCCTTTCACGGTCGAGGCCACGATCCAGGCCGCGATGAGCATGGAGGAGGATGCCGACGGCGCCTCGGCGCAGCCGCAATCCTCCAGCCCGCGCGCCTATCTCGACCGGATGATCGAGGTGCTGCGGCAGAGCAAGTCGCTCAGCCTGCCGGGCAACGTGACGCTACAACTCGACAACGTCCGCCCGCTGGCCGACCGCGAGTATCTGCATGCGGAGGCGGTGGAGAAGAACGGCAGCGAGAAGACCATCGCCATCGCCTTCGGCCCCGAGGACGGCGCCATCGGCTCGGACTACGTGTTCAACGCCGCGATGGAGGCGATGAGCCAAGGCTTTGGCCAGCTGTTCCTGTTCGGCTTCGCGATCCAGGCCAAGGCGCGCGAAATCCTCGAGAAGATGAAAATTCCGACCGCCTACATCTCGATGACGCCGGATGTGGTGATGTCGGACCTGCTCAAGACGACGAAGGGCAGCGAGATCTTCTCGATCACCGGCCTGCCGGATGTGCGGCTGGAGAAGGCGGGGAAGCGCGACGACGGCACGCCGCTCTATCGCGTGGTCTTGCGCGGGCTCGACGTCTTCCTGCCGCACCTTATGGACACGGACCACATCGACGCCGAGAACCTGCCCTGCTGGATGCTCGACACCAATCACAACGGCATGGCGTTCTACGCGAGCCAGGTGTTCTTCCCCAAGACCAGCGCCTGGGACAACCTGCAGAAATCGCTGAAGGGCCAGTTCGAGGACAGCGTCTGGTCGCACCTCGCGGGCACGGTCAGCGAGCCCTTCGCGCTCGGTGACAAGAAGCGGATCGCGGTGAAGGTGATCGACGAGCGCGGCAACGAGCTGATGGCGACCCGTAGCGAAGAGGATGCCATCTGATGCCTGAGGCCGCCCAACAGGACGCCCCGCTAACCGTCGCCGAGGTCGAGTCCCCGATCATCAACTCGCCCTTCACGGAACCGAAGTGTCACTGGAAGATCGAGAAGGCCAAGCCGCCCTACAAGGCTGAGGGGCGCCGCCGCGCGAGCTACTTCTACCGCGTACCGGAACATGCCGGGCGGGGGCGCGCGAGCCGCGACCAGGCCGAGCTGTTCGAAAGCCAGGCGGGCGAGGAAGTCGAGCTCGAGATCGTCAATGCCATCCGCGGGCGGGTGAAGGACTGGCGGGCGGGCGTGCACAGCGGTGGCGTGGCATATGACGGCGCGTCCCCGGTGACGCGCGAGCTTCTGGACCTGTGGCGCAGCGATGAGCGCATGCAGCGCCTGTTCTTCGCCCAGATCGAAGCGGCCGAGACGATCATCTTCCTCGTCGAGGCGAAGGACGTCTATCGCAAAGGCCTTCCCGAAATCCCCAAGGACGAGCCGGGACTGGAGGCCAAGGCGGCCGGCGTGCGCGCCTTCCTTCGATATGCGTGCAAGATGGCGACCGGCAGCGGCAAGACGACCGTCATGGGCATGCTGGCCGCCTGGTCGATCCTGAACCGCGTAGCCTCCCCGCGGGACGACCGGTTCTCGGACACCATCCTGATCGTCTGCCCCAACGTGACGATCCGCGAGCGGCTGCAGGAACTGGATCCGGCGCTCGGCGATCTCAGCCTTTACCGGACACGGCAGCTGGTCCCGCCGCACCGGATGGAAGAGCTGCGGCGTGGCGAGGTCATGATCGCGAACTGGCACCGGCTGGCGAAGAAGGAGACCAATTCGGTCAACGGCGACAGCGCCAAGGTGGTGAAGACCGGTGAGCCGGTCGAGGTGGTGAAGAACGCGGGCAAGGCCAACGAGAGCGTCGAGACGAAGTACTTCGAGTCCGACCAGGCCTGGTTCAAGCGCATTCGGCGGGAGCTTGGCAGCGGCAAGGGTCGGAGCCCCCACTGGCTGATCTTCAACGACGAGGCGCACCACGCCTACCGCAGGGGCGACACGGCAACCGAGGAAAGCCTCGACGAGGACAAGGACCTCGCGAAGAAGAACGCTCGTGAGGCCACGATCTGGATCGAGGGCCTGGACCGGATCAACAAGCTCGCGGGCGGAAGCCGGCGGCGTGGGATCAACCTCTGCGTCGATCTGTCGGCGACACCCTTCTACATCCAGGGCTCGGGAAACGAGGTCGGCAAACCGTTCCCATGGGTCGTGTCGGATTTCGGTCTGCTGGATGCGATCGAGTCCGGGCTTGTGAAGATACCGCAGCTTCCGGCGCGCGACGTATCGGGCGCCGAGGAGGCCGCCTACTTCAACATCTGGCGCTGGGTTCAGGCGAAGGCTAAGGAGGATGGCCTCGGCACGAACATCACGCCCGAGATCGTGATGAACTACGCGTCCGCGCCCATCAACCTGCTGGCGCAGGAGTGGCACGAGCGCTTCCTCGAATGGGAACAGCATTCCAAGCAGCAGCAGAAGCATCCGGTGCCGCCGGTGTTCATCGTCGTGTGCCGAGACACCGCCGTTGCCAAGGAAGTCCACGATTGGCTGGCGAATGGGAACGACAGTTACGGGGTATCTCCGGCCTGGTTCCGGAATGCGCCCGGGCAGGAGGTCACTGTCAGGATCGACTCGAAGGTCATGGAGGACATCGAGGAAGGCGGGTCAAAGGACGAGACCAAGCGGCTTAGATTTATCCTCGACACGGTCGGCAAACCGGAATGGCCGGGCGGCAAGATCCCCGAGGACTGGTCCGAGCTGGTGCGGAAGCACAACGACAAGGTGGCCAGCGATGACAACGACGGTTCGCTGAAATGGATCGATGAGCGCATCCCGCCGGGGCGAGACGTCCGTTGCATCGTTTCGGTCGCGATGCTGGCGGAGGGTTGGGACGCCAACACGGTCACGCACATCGTCGGGCTCCGTCCGTTTGGCTCACAGCTCCTGTGCGAGCAGGTCGTCGGGCGGGCATTGCGGCGCAAGAGCTATGCGCTTGACGAGGAAACCCAGATGTTCGCCGAGGAGACGGCCAAGGTCTTCGGTGTCCCCTTTGAACTCATTCCGTTCAAGGTGAAGCCGGTCGGTCCGCAGCCGCCGCAACCAGATCCGAACCACATATACTCCGTCCCGGAGAAGGCAGGATTCGAGATCACCTTTCCCACCGTGACCGGCTACCATCAGTCGGGCCAGTTCGATGTGCATATCGACTGGAGCAAGGTCGCCAAGGTGACGATTGACCCGATGAAGATCCCACAGGTGGTTGAGTTGACCCCTTTGACAACACCTGACGGGACATTGGCGGCATTCGGGCCGGGTGAACGCCCGATCCTCTCGTTGAAGGACTGGCGCGCCCGGTTTCGCGATCAGCAGGTTGCATTCAGGCTGGCACGTGAGATCTGCGACCGCTGGCTCTCGGACAACGGCGCCGAAGCAGTTCCAGTCCAGCAGCTTTTCCCGAAGGTCGCATTCGCAGCGAAGCGCTTCCTTGCAGAAAAGCTTGATCGAAAGGGCGATAGCCGGCCGTGCGACGTGCTGCTGGTCGGCGAATACATGCAGGCTGCCATCGGCTCCCTGCTCGAAGCCATCAAGAAGGGATCAGCAACAGGCGTCGGGGAGGTTGCCATCATTCCCCAAGGTGCCGCCGGCAGGGGAAGCACGCTATACGTCGATTTCCACACGACGAAACCGATCTACCCGGTCACGAGGTGTCATCTGAATGCAATGGTGGCTGACACGAAGAAGTGGGAGCAAAGTGCCGCCTTCCTTCTCGACAGCCATACGGGCGTGAAAAGGTGGGTTAAGAATGACCGGCTGGGGTTCACGATCCCTTACCGGCATCGTGGCCTGCTATCGCGCTACATCCCCGATTTCATTGTTGTCACGGATCGGGACGAGAACGTCATTGTCGAGATCAAGGGTCAGGTCACTGACGATGCCGATACCAAGGCGAAGGCGGCTGAGCGGTGGGTCGAAGCCGTCAATCGCCTCGGTGAGCACGGCGTATGGAGATACCTATTGGTAGAGGATCCGGGGCGGCTCGGCGTCCAGATGAACGCGTTTACTCAGAACAAGTGGGAAGAAGGGCCATTTCAGCTTTCCTAGACCAACGCTGAATGGTCGGGAAAAACATACCGACCAAGGCTCGTTCAGAGGCTGGTTGGATTTCGGTTCCTTTCGACGAACGCCACTGGCATCGAAGTGTTCAGGTGAGGCGAGGAACTGTCCCTTCATTTTCAGTTGGTTAAGGGCTCTACACCGAATCTGCGCAGTCGAGAGGTCCGGAGAATATCGACCCTGAGAGACCGCCTTCGGGCCTCCTGGCGACGGGGCCAGTGCTCAACCCCTCCCGCATAACCCTCGAATACAACGGAAAAATCCGGCCGCGGCCGGATCGGGAGAACGCTTTCGCGAGGGCAAGTGGCGGAGGCGGTGGGATTCGAACCCACGGTGGAGTTGCCCCCACGTCGGTTTTCAAGACCGGTGCATTAAACCACTCTGCCACGCCTCCCGCAGGGGGCAATAGCGTCCGGGGGCCACGGGATCAAGCTGGCGTTTGGCGGGACTTCGCCGCCGCGAGTCCCCGGCATGTCGTTCTCCGTCCGGAAGGTTCCCGCTCTGGATGCCGCAAGAGCCACAACACCCGGAACCGATGCCTAGGATGGTTCCGCCTGCCGGGACAGCGCCACCTCCTCAGCGCGCCGGGCTGACCGCCAGCAGCAGCACGTAGCAGCTCAGCCAGACCAGCAGGCCCCGGAACGCCATGTTGACAAGGCGGAACTTGCGCCGGGCGATAAGGGCAAGGTTCTCGACATTGCCCTTGTATTCCTCGAACAGGAACGCGGTGTCGCCCTCGTGGCGCGCCGACATCAGGCGGGCACCCTGCGCCGGCCATGCCCCCCAGAAAAGGGACGTCCCGCGGGCAAGCCGGCGGGGCAGCACCACGGCGATGGCCGAGAACATGGTGAACAGGACGGCCAGCGCCATGATGGCGCCGATCACCGTTTCTGCCATGGACGCCCGCTGGTACGAGGCGACGTTGAAGATGTCCCGCCCTTCGGCCGAGGCGAGCAGGAAGGCCACCATGAAGGTGAACAGATAGGCCGCCTTCTGGTCGGCGGTCTTGATCTGGTCGTAGAAGACGTCGTTGACCTTTTTCAGATGCTCCCAGAAGGGATCGCCTTTGCCGGTGGTTTCCGGCAGGTCGGCCGCGCCGGGCGCGTCCGGTCCAGGGGCGTCAGGCGGAGGATCGGATCTCACCGGCGGACCTGCTGAAATCGATGGCGTCCCTGCCGGACTAGCATGGCCCCCGACGCGGCGGCAACAGAATCCCTCTGGCCGGACGGACAGCTTGACGCATGTCCCAAGGCCAGCGGATAACAGGAAAATCCGGTCCTTGTCCGCTGCGGTTCCCGCCATGCGCTTGCGATCCATCTGGTCGGCGACGGTGATGTGCGTGTTGTCAGGCACGGCAGCCGCAGACCCCTTCCCTCGAAGCGCACCTGCGGCGGGCTCGGTCATCGCCCGCAAATCCGGCGAGGAGGTGCAGTTCATCGACCTTGCGGGCTGGAACGCGGTCGAGCTGGCGCAGAACCTGCTGGGGGGCGACGTGCTGCGGACCAACGCCGCAGGCCAGTTGGCCGTGCTGTTCGCCGACCGCACGCAGATGCGGCTGGCGCGGAACACCACGCTGGTCGTCAAGCAGATCGGCACGGCCGCCGACAGCGTCTTCGAGTTGCAGCGCGGCACGCTCTGGGGCCGGGCCACCCGCGGCGGCCTGGGCCTGACGGTCGAAACGCCCGCGGCGGCGGCGGCGATCCGGGGCACCGACTTCGCCCTGACGGTCGAGGGCGACCGCACCGCTCTGACAGTGCTGGAAGGCATCGTCACCCTGTCCAACCCTCAGGGCAGCGTCACCGTCCGCCAGGGCGAGGCCGCCGCCGCCCGGATCGGCGAGGCGCCGGCCAAGACCGTCATCACCGATCCCGCCGACCGCGAGCAGATGCTGACCTACCTGTCCCTGCGCTCGGCATTTGCGGCGCTGCCGCCCTCTCCGCTGCCGAGCGCCCGGCTCAGGGCCGAGCGGGCGCGGCTGGCGGCCCTGCCCCCCGGCGCGCGGACGCCGGCTGATCTTGTGGCTGCGGCCGAGGTCGCCTTTGCGCTGGACGGAACCGATGCAGCGCGCGGGGCGATCGCCGCCGCAAGGCCGCAGGCGACCAGCCCGGACCTGCGGGCCCGGCTGGATCTTGTCGAGGGCCTCATCGCCGCGGGCGACCGGCGGTATGACGAGGCGCAGCGCCTGTTCCGTGCGGCGGCGCCCCGGCTGGACCCCGACCGGCGGGCGGTGGCCGAGAACGCGGGCTATTTCTCGCGCGCCCTGGCCGATCCGACCCATGTCGAGGCGCCTCCTGCCCGGTCGGACACGGCCTCGGGCGCGCTGGCCCGCGCCTATACGCAGGCCGTCCTGCTGGACGTTCCGGCGGCCATCGCCGATCTGAGGGATGCCGAGGCGCGCTTTCCGGATCACGCGGCGCTGCCTGCCGCGCGGGCGCAACTGGCCATGCTGATGGACGATCGGACGCAGGCACGTGCGGCGATCGCGCGGGCGCTGGCCATCGATCCCGACGACCCGAACGCGCTGGAAGCCCGCGCCGTCTATGCCTCGCACTTCGAGGGGCGCCACGACGACGCGCTGGCGGACCTGGAACGCGCGGCCGCCGCCGCCCCGGGCATCTCGTCCCTGTGGAACCAGATCGGGCTGGTGCGGGCCACGCGTGGCGCGACCCGCGAGGCCGAGGCGGCGCTGCGCCGCGCCATCGCGCTGCAGCCGATGAACCCTGTGGCCTATGCGAACCTTGCCTTCCTTTACCTCGAACAGGATCGGCCGGACGACGCCAAGCCGCTGATCGACCGGGCGCTGGCGCTCGACCCCGGCTTCGACGTGGCGCTGTTCGCGCGCGGGCGCTGGAACCTGCAGCGCGGCAACATCGCCGCCGCGCAGGACGACCTGCTGGCGGGATCGACGGCCAACCCCGGCTATTCGCAGGGCCTCCTGCTTCTGGCGGCGGCCTACCTCGCCGCGGGCGAACGCGAGCCCGCCGAACAGGCGCTGGAGAACGCCGACCGGCTTGATCCCAACGACCCCGTCATCGCGCAGGCCGAGGCCGCGCTGGCCATCGACGACTACCAGGCCGACCGCGCCATCGCGGCCGCGCAATCCGCCATGCGCCGCGCCCGCGCCCGCGGCGGCGACTTCGCCAGCGCCGAAGCCAACCGGACCGAGGGCTCGCTTCTGAACCAGGCCTTCCGGTTGCAGGGGCTGGACGCCTGGGGGCGGTCCTATGGAGACGCGGTCTTCGATCCCTTCGACGGCGCCTCGCTGGTGGACCAGGCAGTGGCGGGCAGCGTCCTGCCCGTCGCCTCGACCCTCAGCTATGGCGAGGACTTCATCGATCCCGTGACGGACGCGCTCGGCTTCTCGGCCCTGTTCCAGGGACTGCTGCTGTCCCCCGGCATCCTCGCGGGACGCGAACGCGGCAACGATCTGGTGCGGCGGCCCTTTGTCGAGGCGACGCTGGGCGGCGGAACCGTGGCGACCGACGACGGTTCTCGCGGCACCCGCAGCTTCGAGCTGCAGGGTTTCGGCCAGCGCCCCGTGCCGGTCAGCGGCTACCTGCTGCTGGAACAGGACGGATTGACCGACTCCCGCCGCTGGCGCGAGCCGGGAGCGGCGATCCCGCTGTCCGAATTCAGCCTGGACGAGCGGCTGACCTCGGGCCTCGGCTATGCGACGGCCAGCCTCACGCCAGACGATCATGTCGTCTTCTATGCCCAGGCCGCGCGCGAAACCTCGGGCATCGGCGAGGGGCTGATCCTCATCGACGAACCGCTGCTGCCGTTCGACGCCATCGCCTATGAGCGAAGCCGCGAGACGCGCCTGAGCCGCGCGGGCCTTGGCTACAGCCACAGCTTCGGCTGGCGCAACGTGGTCGAGGCCGCCGTATTCGGCACCGAGGTCGAGCAGCAAACCGAGGAAACCGGCGTCATCGCTTCGCTTGCCAGCGGGTCCGTGCTGGGGCTGCGCAACCTTTCCGCCGAAACCTCGCAAAGCACCCGCACGGCCGCGCTCGGCTGGCGCTATGGCCGTGACCGCTGGACGCTGCTGACAGGCATCGAGGCAGGCCGGGTCGAGACCTTCCGCCGGCAGGAGGACACCATTGTCCTGGGGCCCGTTCCCGATGTGATCCTTGAAAGCCGGCGACTGGATTTCGACGTGACGCGCGCCTGGGCGGACGCCACCATGGACGTCACCCCGACGCTTGCCGCCGAGGCCGGCGTCATCGCCACCCGCCTGCGGGGCGACGTCGAGGTGTCGCGCCTCGATCCGCGGCTGGGCCTGTCCTGGCGCCCGGCGGACCGGCACTGGCTTCGGGCAGCATGGATCGCGGACACGGCGGGCGCGGGCGACACCACGCTGGCGCCGCTCGGGATCATGGCGCTGCAGGCCAACCGGATGCCGCTCGATCCCGGCGGGCGGTCGGAAACCGCCATCCTGCGCTGGGACGCGGAATGGAGCGACAGCCTGTTCACCTCGCTGGACCTGCAGCGGCAAAGCTTCAGCCGGATCTCGATCCCCGTGCCGACCGGGCTCGACTGGATCGACATCGCGGACGGGCGGCTGGACCGGATCGCCGCGACCGTGAACTGGAAGCTGCCTCACGGCCTCGGGGTCTTCGCGACCCTGGCCCGCAGTGACAGCGAGAACCGCGATCCCGAAAGCCCCGGCTTCGGCGCACCCCTGCCCTTCGTGCCCGACCGCGCCGCGAAGCTGGGCGTGACCTGGGTCCACCCGGCGAACATCCGCGTGAGCCTGTCGGCCACCGGCATCGGACCACGGGTCGGGGACGAGTCCGGCCAGCGCCTTGACGGCGCCTGGATTGCCGACCTTTCGGCGATATGGGAGTCCCCCGACCAGCGCTTCCTGGCCGAGCTGAGGACCTGGAACCTGTTCGACGAGCGCTTCGAGGTCGCGCCCCAGGTCGAGGGCTGGGGCCGCACGGTCGAGGCCTCGCTCAAGGTCCGCTTCTGAACGCATGGCCACCCGCGCGCGTCCCTGGTGGAAGGACCTGCCGGGGGGCACGGCATCCGCTCGTGGACGCCGGACGGCGCTCGCGGCAATCGCGATCGTCGCGGCGCTGGGCGCCAGCCTCCTGTCGCACCTGCCCGCATGGCGGCTTCTCGAGGCGCGGTCCTTCGACCATCTGTCCATGATCGCCCCTCCGCCCCTGCCCGGCGATGCCCCGCTGATCGTCGCCATCGACGAGCCCTCGCTTGCCGAGTTGGCCCGGCAATGGCCCTGGCCGCGCGACATCCACGCGCGGCTGCTGACGGCGCTGCGGCACGCAGGCGCCCGGGCCGTCGCGCTGGACATCGTCTTTGCCGAGCCGTCCGAGCCCGCGGCCGACGCCGCTCTGGCGGCCGCGGTCGGGCCGGAAACGGTGCTGGCGGCGGACGAGCGCATCCTGGACACGCCGCAGGCGCTGCAGCTTCTGCGCACGGACCCCCTGCCCCTGCTGCTGGAGGCCGGCGCGGTCGCGGGCCTTTCGACCATCCCGCTGGACCACGACGGGGCGGCCCGCCGCCTGCCCGAGCGCCCCGACACGCTGGCGCGCGTCCTGCTGGCGCGGCACGGGGTTGATGCCCCTGCCACTCCGCCCGGGGCGCTGCTGCAGTTCTACGGTCCTGCGCGCAGCATCCCGACCCTGTCCTATTACCAGGCGCTCGATCCTCCGGCCTTCCTGCCGCCGGGCATCTTCGCCGGGCGCGTCGTGATCGTGGGCTTCAGTCTCCAGGCCGCGCCGACCGTTGACGAGGGCGGCCCCGACGCCTTCATGACCCCCGCCACCGTCCGCTCGGGCGCGCTGCTGGCAGGGGTCGAGATCCACGCGACCGTGGCCGCGAACCTCATGGCCGGGCACTGGGTCCGGGCGGCGGCCCCCTGGGCGCGCCTGGCCGCCATCTGCGCGGCGGCGGGGCTCGCGGCGGTGCTGTTGTGGCGCGGTGGGCGGGTGCGGTTGATCCCGCTGGGCCTCGGCCTTGCCGCCCTGCCGCTGGCGGTCTGGCTGACCCTGCGCCTCGGCCGCCTGTGGCTGCCGCCGCTGGCACCCATGGCCGCCTTTGCCGCCACCACCGCCGCACAGACCCTGCGCGACTTCGCGGCCGAGCGGCGGTTGCGCGCCGGGCTGACCCGGGCCTTCTCGCATTACCTCGCGCCGCCCCTGGTCGAGCGTCTCGCCCGCGATCCGGGCGCGCTGAGGCTGGGGGGCGACAGCCGCGAGATCACCGTGCTGTTCTGCGACATCCGCGGCTTCACCACCCTGGCCGAGCACCTGCAGGCTGAACCCGAACGGCTGACCGCGATCCTGCACCGGCTGATGGAGCCGCTGTCCCAGGCTGTCCTGGCCGAGAACGGCACCATCGACAAATACATCGGCGATTGCCTGATGGCCTTCTGGAACGCGCCGCTGGACGTGCCCGACCACGCCGCCCGGGCCCTTGCCGCAGGCCGCCGCATGATCGGCGCGGTCGCCGCGCTGAACAGCGAATTCGCGGATGAGGGGATCGCCCCCTTGGCCATTGGCATCGGCATCAACACCGGCAGCTGCATCGTGGGCAACATGGGCTCGGGCGCCCGCTTCGATTATTCGGCCATCGGCGATGCCGTGAACCTCGCCGCGCGGCTGGAAGGGATGACCAAGGACCTGGGCGTGCCCCTGCTTGCGGGCGAGGCGACCGCGTCCGCCCTCGGCCCGGCCGGCGGACTGCGGCCGTTGGGCGAGGCGCGTGTCCGGGGGCGGGCGACCCCGACGCGGATCTTCACGCTGGAATAGCGGGCCTGCGCGGGCGCCCGGAACGATGCGCGGCAGATCGGCAATGCTCCGCAGGACCAAGGGTCAGGTTGCGGTCAAGGGGGTTGAGTTTGGTTCGCACAAGGACCAAGGCAGGACCCGGGCAATGGCAGGGATCAGGCAGGAACCGATGAACCGCGTCCAGAAGATCGCCGCTGGCAGCATTGCCGTGGGCCTGCTGGTCCTCGGCCTCAAGTTCCTGGCCTGGCGGCTGACCGGCTCGATCGCGCTTTATTCGGACGCGCTGGAAAGCATCGTGAACGTCGTCACGGCGGTGGTCGCCCTGCTGGCGGTCCGCACCAGCGCCAAGCCCGCCGACGCCTCGCACCCCTATGGGCACGGCAAGGCCGAGTATTTCTCGGCCGTGATCGTGGGGGTGCTGATCGTCGTGGCCGCGCTTCTGATCCTGAAAGAAGCATGGCACGGCTTCCGCGACCCCAGGCCGCTGGACGCCTCGCCCGCGGGGCTGCTGGTGAACGGCCTGGCCAGCGTGGTGAACGGCGTCTGGTGCTGGGTGCTGATCCACCGGGGCCGGCGGCTGCGGTCCCCCGCCCTCGTGGCGGACGGACGCCACCTGCTGACGGATGTCGTCTCGTCGGTCAGCGTCCTGCTGGGCGTCCTGCTGGCGGCGGCGACGGGCTGGAGCATCCTTGACCCGGCGCTCGCCGCGCTTGTGGCGATCAACGTCCTGTGGTCGGGATGGCAGCTCATGCGGGACTCGGTCGGAGGGCTCATGGACTCTGCCGTCCCGGATGCGCTTCTGGCCCGCATCCGCACGCTGATCTCGACCAATGCCGAGGGCGCGATCGAGGCGCATGACCTGCGCACCCGGCACGCGGGTCCGATGACCTTTGTCGAGTTTCACCTTGTGGTGCCGAGCGACATGACCGTCTCGTCGGCGCATGACATCTGCGACCGGCTGGAACGCAGCATCCGCAAGGAAGTCGAGCCCGCCCATATCACCATTCACGTCGAGCCCGAGGAAAAGGCCAAGCACGCGGGGATCGTGGTCCTTTAAGGGTGACAGCAGTCACTGCCCGGACGCGGGCGCCCTCGGCAAACCGTCTAGGCCTCGGCCGCGTTGGACAAGTCACGGGCAGGTTCCAGCCCCGCGCAGGCCAGCGCAAGGCCGTCCACGACGGCGGTGAAGGCTTCCGAGCGGTGAAGGGTGGCCGCCGGGCACTGCGCCTGCGCAGCCTCGGCCACCATGCGCATCAGGCTGGAACCACCCACCAGGATCACGCTGGCGATCTGCCCCGCAGGCACCTGGGCCAAGGTCAGCGTCTCGGAGATGGCGGACGACAGGTCGTCCCGGCAACCTTGCAGCGCCGCCTGCAGCGAGGTGGCGGACAGCGGCGCGGAAAGCCCCGGCTCGATGAAACCCATGCCGATGCGGGCATCGCCGCCGCTGTTGGCCGCGATCTTGCCGCGCTCGACCGCGAAGGCCAGCTCGTGCCCGAGTTCGTGGTCCAGAACCGTGACCAGCCGCGCCAGCCTCTCGGGCTGGATAGCCAGGCGCGCAAGCTGTGCCGCCTGCCGCCGCGTGGCCGCCGTGTAAAGGAACGGAATGCGCGCCCAGGTCGCCAGATCGACATAGATCGCATTGGGGACCGGCAGCCGGCCCGGTCCGGTTTCCCGCCGCAGTTCGCCCCCGTGCCCCAGCAGGGGCATGGCATGGGCCATGGACAGCACGTGGTCGAAATCCGTCCCGCCCAGCCGGATGCCGTGGCTGGCGAGGATGCGCACCCTGCCCCCTTCGGCGCGGAAGACCGAGAAGTCCGACGTGCCGCCACCGATGTCCACGACCAGCCCGGTCGTGCCCGCCGCGCCGAGGTGATGGCAGGCCAGCACGGCGGCCTCGGGTTCGGGCAGGAAGCGCACCTCCTCGAAGCCGGCGGCCAGGTAGCAGTCGCGCAGGTCGGCCTCGGCCCGGGCATCGCGCGCGGGGTCCGGGTGGAAGTGGACCGGGCGGCCGGACAGCGCGCGGGCATGGCGGCGGCCGGTCGCGGCCTCGGCCCGCTCGCGCAGCGTCGTCAGAAAGGCGGTGATGATCTGCGCAAGGGTCCGGCGCCTTCCCCCGACAAGCTGCGTCTCGTGCAGCAGGGGCGTGCCCAGCGCAGTTTTCAGCGCCCGCATGTAGCGGCCTTCCTCGCCGCCGATCAGCGCCTCGCCCGCCGCCTCGCCGATCCGCATGGCGCCGCCTCGTGCGGGGAAGAAGACGGCGGTCGGCAAGGTGTCCGCCCCGGCCTCGACAGGAATGCGGCGCGCGCGGCCGCCGTCCAGCACGGCCGCGGCAGAGTTCGACGTGCCGAAGTCGATGGCGAGGATGTCGGAAGGCATGGCGGGGCGTCCTGCTGCGGAAAGCCGCCGGGCCTAACGGGTTCTTGCGGGGCCGGCAAGCCCGCAGGGCCTTGCGTGGCGTTCGCCCTGCGGGGCCTCCCTTGACTTTGCGGGAAAAACGTCCATCTTGCCCTTGTCGTCACCCGCTGCCGCGTGAGCAGCCGCAGGGCCTTTCTTCCTGCCAGGGCCGACGCCTCAGACTGGTTCCCCATGTCACGCAGGGTTGCCGGCGGGTTTCGTATCTGACCCGCGACCCCTCGTTTGCTGCCGGCCTTCCGCCGGGGCCTTCCGCGCGTCCCGATACGAGGGACGGCGACCAAGGACATGAGATGACCGAAGACACCACCACGCGCCCCGCGCGCGCGCGCACCAGCCAGCCCCGCCGCGATGGCGATTTCCAGAAGCCCCGTTCGGCCGGCTTCGACGCCCGCCGCGGACCCGGCCGCGCCAAGAAGGCCCGCGCCGAGGCCGAGCCCTTCATCCGCCGTGCGATCCCCGAGATCGACACGCCCTTCACCCGCATGGGCATCGACCCGCGCGTGGCCATCAACCTGCCCGAGCTTGGCCTGAACGAGCCGACGCCGATCCAGACCGAGGCGATTCCCGCCCTGGTCGGCGGCCGCGACCTGCTGGGACTTGCCCAGACCGGCACCGGCAAGACCGCCGCCTTCAGCCTGCCCATGCTGACCCGCCTCGTCGTCAAGGGCGAGCGCGCCGAGCCGCTCAGCTGCAAGGCGCTGATCCTCGCCCCGACGCGGGAACTTGCGACCCAGATCGCCCAGAACGTCGAGGGCTTCGCCCGCGGCACCGGCATCCGCAGCTTCCGCGTGGTCGGCGGCGCCTCGATCAACGTGCAGGTGGACCGCCTGTCGCGCGGCGTGGACGTGCTGATCGCGACGCCGGGCCGCCTGATCGACCTGATCGAGCGCAAGGCTGTCCGCTTCGACCAGACCCGCTATCTGGTGCTGGACGAGGCCGACCAGATGCTGGACATCGGCTTCATCCACGCGCTGCGCCGCATCGCCAAGCTGCTGCCCCGCGACCGCCAGACGATGCTGTTCTCGGCCACCATGCCGAAGCTGATGGAGGAACTGGCCGAAAGCTACCTGACCGATCCGGTCCGCGTCGCGGTGAACCCGCCCGGCAAGGCCGCCGACAAGATCGAGCAGGGCGTGCATTTCGTGAACCAGGGCGACAAGGCCACGCTGCTGGCAGAGTATCTGTCCAGGCATCCGGGCGAGCTTGCCATCGTTTTCGGCCGCACCAAGCACGGCTCGGAAAAGCTGGCGACGCTGCTGCACAAATGGGGCCACAAGGTTGCCGCCATCCATGGCAACAAGTCCCAGGGCCAGCGTGAACGCGCCCTGGCATCGTTCCGTGCGGGCGAAACGCAGGTGCTGGTGGCGACGGACGTGGCCGCGCGGGGCCTCGACATCCCCGAGGTCGCGCATGTCTACAACTACGACCTGCCGAACGTGCCCGAGAACTACGTCCACCGCATCGGCCGCACCGCCCGCGCGGGCCGCGACGGTCGCGCCGTGGCCTTCTGCGCCCCGGCCGAGGCAGGCGAGCTGCGGGCCATCGAGAAGGCAATGAAGGCCGCGATCCCCGTGATCGGCGGCGAGCCGCCGGCGGGGCCCGTGCCCGCCGCCCGCCCGCAGGGTCGCCCGGCAAGCGCCTCCAAGCGCCCGCCGCGCCGTCCCTCGCGCGCACCCCGCTCGCAGCAGCGGCAGGGCTGACCACACGGGCACCCGGCCTGTCCGGGTGCCCTCCTGAAAGGCGGGGCTTGCAGATCTGCCGCCTCAGCCGAGCCGGGTTCTTCTTCGGCCAAATATCCCGCGGGGGTTCCGGGGGCGCGAAGCCCCCGGTCCGGCCGGGCAGCTCTGGCCCCCTTGCATCCGCCCGCCGCGCTTGGCACTCGCCCCCGCATGGCGAAGCTGTACTTCCATTACTCCACCATGAACGCGGGCAAGAGCACGCTGCTCCTGCAGGCCTCCTACAACTACCGCGAGCGCGGGATGACGACCCTCCTTCTGATCGCGGCGCTGGATACCCGCGCGGGTCCGGGACGGATCGCCAGCCGCATCGGCATCTCCGACGACGCGCTGGCCTTCGGCCCCGACGCGGACCTGTTCGACCTGATCCGGCGCGAGGGCGCGGGCACCGCCTGCGTCTTCGTGGACGAGGCGCAGTTCCTGACGCCTGCGCAGGTCTGGCATCTGGCCCGTGTGGCCGACGACCTGAACCTGCCGGTGATGGCCTATGGGCTGCGCACCGATTTCCGGGGCGAGCTGTTTCCCGGCTCGGCCGCGCTGCTGGCGCTGGCCGACGACCTGCGCGAGGTCCGCACCATCTGCCACTGCGGGCGCAAGGCGACGATGGTCGTGCGGCTCGGCCCCGACGGACGGCCCGTGCACGAGGGCGCCCAGATCCAGCTTGGCGGCAACGAAAGCTACGTTTCCCTGTGTCGCCGCCACTGGTGCGCGGCGATGGCCTAGCCGCGGCGGAAGTTGATGCCGCAGTTCTTCTGGATGTTGGCCTGCTCGATCGCCTGCATTTCGCCCTTGAGCCGCCCGAGTTCGGCCGCGCTTTCGCCGTTGCCGCGGATCATGAAGGCGGCCGGCCAGAACAGCACCAGGCTGACCGCGGTGACGGCGCTGTCGTTGGCGGCCTTGCGATCCTGCGTCGCGGTCGCCTGCGCCACCCGGCTGGACAGCCGCTGTGCTTCCTGGCCGATCTGCTGGCAGCTGAGCAGGTTGAAGGTGTGGGGCGAGATGTAGCTGGCGGCGATCTGGTCGCTTTTCTGCGCGCACCCCGCCAGCATCGCGGCCGAAGCGGCCACCAGGACAAGACGTTTCATCGGAACCTCCGTTTGGACGATCCCGGCCTACCTGCCTTTCGCATGGAAACAAAACGGAAACAGATTAGATTTTTATTCTTCTTACAGAGGGTTAACGCCTGCGCAATCGTGAAACGGGTTTCATTGCGACGCCGGCTTGGCTAGGCTAACGGTCATCCCGAACCGTCAACGAGGGTGAGTCATGCGCGCCGCACTGTTCCTGATCCTATGGCTGCTTGGCAGCCCCGCCTGGGCGCAATCCTTCGACACGACCGCCCGGGCCGCATGGGTTTACGACGTGACCACCGGCAGTGTGCTGATGGAAAAGAACGCGCATGAGCCGATGCCTCCCGCGTCCATGTCCAAGCTGATGACCGTCTACATGCTGTTCGAGGCGCTGGACCAGGGCCGCATCACGCTGGACACGCGCTTCCCCGTCTCGACCAAGGCTCGGCAGATGGGCGGCTCGACGATGTTCCTGAACGAACTCGACCGCCCCACGGTCGAGGAACTGATCAAGGGGATCATCGTCCTGTCGGGCAACGATGCCTGCGTCGTGGTGGCCGAAGGGCTGGCGGGGACCGAGGAAGCCTTTGCCCGCGAGATGACCGCGCGGGCGCATGAGCTTGGCCTGACCGACACCCATCTGGTCAACGCCTCGGGCTGGCCCGCGCCGGGTCATGTCATGTCGGCCAGCGACCTGGGCAAGCTCGCCCAGCACCTGGTCCAGGACTTCCCCGAGTATTACAGGAACTTCGCCCTCGACAGCTTCGACTATGACGGCCGGGCACCGGCCAACACGCGCAACCGCAATCCCATCCTGGGCTTGGGGATCGGCGCGGACGGGCTCAAGACCGGGCACACGCAGGAAGCAGGCTACGGCCTGGTCGGCTCGGCGATCCAGGACGGGCGGCGGGTGATCTTCGTGGTCAACGGCCTGCCCTCGGAACGCGCGCGTGCCGAGGAATCCGAGCGGATCGTCAACTGGGCCTTCCGGCAGTTCACCATGAAGACCGTGATCCCCAAGGGGGAAACCGTCGCATGGGCGCCCGTCTGGCTGGGCGCGGCCCGCCGCGTCGCCCTGACCGCGCCCGAGGGCGTCAATGTCCTCATCCCCGCCGGCGCGGCGTCGGGCGTGACGGCCGAGGCGGTGTTCGACGGCCCGATCGAGGCGCCCATCGTCGCCGGTCAGCGCCTGGGCGACCTGATCGTGTCGGTTCCCGGCTCCGTGGAATCGCGCCTGCCGCTGGTGGCCGCGACCGAGGTGGCGCGCGCCGGCTTCGCCGGTCGCCTGCAGAACGCCGCCTGGCGCCTTGGCCAGCGCGCCATGGCGGCCGTCGGCGGCTGAAGACGGCACGCCCGGGGTGTTCATCAGCTTCGAGGGGATCGACGGGTCGGGCAAGTCCACCCAGGCGCGGCTTCTGGCCGAAAGCCTGCGCGCCGAGGGCCGCGAGGTCGTGCCAACGCGCGAGCCCGGCGGCTCTCCGGGGGCGGAACAGATCCGCCGCCTGCTGGTCGAGGGCCGCGCCGACCGCTGGTCGCCGGAAACCGAGCTTCTGCTGTTCACCGCCGCCCGCCGCGACCACCTGGAACGCACGATCCGTCCCGCGCTTGACCGCGGCGCCTGGGTGGTGACCGACCGCTTCGCGGATTCCACTCGCGTCTACCAGGGCGTCGCCCGCGCCGACCTGGCACAGAAGGTCGAGGACCTGCACCGGCTGATGATCGGTGTCGAACCCGACCGCACCTTCGTCATCGACCTCGACCCGGCTCAGGCGCTGGCCCGCGCCACGGGCCGCGCGCTGCAACAGGGGCGGTCGGGCGACGCCGGTCCTTCGCTTGCATCAGGCACCGGAACGGCCGCGCCACGTCACGGGAACGCTCCTTCCCCCGAGACGGCCGCCGAAGACCGTTTCGAGGGCATGGGCCTCGGCTTCCAGCAGCGCTTGCGGGACGGCTTTCGCGCCCTGGCCCTTGCGCACCCCGCGCGGGTCCGGCTGATCGACGGCAGCGGCCCGGCCGAGGCCGTCGCTGCCCGCGTCAGGGCTGCGCTGTGAGCGAGGACATCGACGCCCCGGTCGAATCCGACCGCGTCCCCGGCGCACCGCATCCGCGCGAGACGCGGCGGCTGGTCGGGCAGGATGGCGCCGTCGCTGCCTTTGCCGGGGCCGCCGCGGCGGGCCGGCTGCACCATGGCTGGCTCATCACCGGGCCGCGCGGCACCGGCAAGGCGACGCTCGCCTGGGCCATCGCGCGCTGGCTTCTGGCCGAGGCCGACACCCCCGACCTGTCCGTCCCCGAGGATCACCCGGTCGCCCGCCGCCTGCGCGCCCTGTCCGAGCCGCGCCTGCACCTCGTCCGCCGCTCCATCGATGACAAGGGCCGCCTGCGGGGCGAGATCGTGGTCGAGGACATCCGCAAGCTTCTGTCCTTCTTCCACATGAGCGCGGCCGAGGGCGGGCGCCGCGTCGCCATCATCGACGCGGCCGACGACATGAACACCGCCGCCGCCAACGCCGTGCTGAAGATGCTGGAGGAGCCGCCCGAGGGCGCGGTCCTTCTGCTGGTCGCGCACCAGCCGGCGCGGCTTCTGCCGACGATCCGGTCGCGCTGCCGCGAGCTTCGGCTGATGCCGCTGTCGCCCGAGGACATGGCAGCCGCTCTCGCGCCCCTTGACGTGCCGGGCGATCCGGCGCGTCTGGCGGCGCTGGCTGGCGGCTCGGTGGGCGAGGCGCTTCGGCTTGCCGGGCAGGACGGGCTCGACCGCTACGCCGATCTGGTCTCGCTGTTCGGCACCCTGCCCACGATGGATCGGCAGGCGGCAGCCGCCTTCGCGCAGGACGCGGCGGGCCGCCCGGGCGCCGAGGGCGATCCCTTCGACCTGACCATGACTCTGCTCGACCGCTTCCTGTCGCGGGCCGCCCGCGCCGGGCTGATGGGCCCGCCCCTGCCAGAGGCCGCGACAGGTGAGGGCGCCCTGCTGGCCCGCCTGTCCCCGGATGACCGCGCCGCGCGCCACTGGGCCGCGGCGCAGGCGGACCTGTCCGCGCGGGCGCGTTCGGGCCGGGCGGTCAACCTTGACCCTGCGGCGCTGGTGATGGATATGCTCCTGACCCTGGCGCATGGCCCCGGCGGAACGGACGCGGCGGGCCGAGGATGACCGAATGACCCCGACCGACGACGCGGCACCCCCGCAACTGGTGGACAGCCACTGCCACCTGGATTTTCCCGACTTCAACGGCCAGCAGGCCGAACTGGTCGCCCGCGCCCGTGCGGCGGGCGTGACGCGCATGGTCACGATCTGCACGCGCCTGCGGCTTGAGCCGCAGGTCCGCGCCATTGCCGAGGCGCATGAGGGCGTCTTCTACGCCGCCGGGACCCACCCGATGCAGGCCGCCGAGGAGCCGCTGGCCACGGTGGACGAACTGGTCGCCCTGTCGGCGCATCCCAAGTTCGTGGGGATCGGGGAAACCGGCCTCGACTATCACTACACCGCCGACACAGCCGCCATCCAGGCGGAAAGCCTTGCCATCCACATCGAGGCCGCGCGACGCACCGGCCTGCCGCTGATCATCCATTCGCGCGACGCCGACGAGGACATGGCGGCGATCCTGACGCGCGAGCACGCGGCGGGGCCGTTTTCCTGCGTGATGCACTGCTACACCTCGGGGCCGCAACTGGCGCGGACGGCGCTGGACCTCGGCTTCTACCTGTCATTGTCGGGGATCGCGACCTTCCCCCGCTCGACCGAGATCCGCGAGATCTTCGCCGCCGCCCCGCGCGACCGGGTGCTGGTGGAAACCGACGCGCCCTTCCTCGCGCCCCCGCCCCATCGCGGCAAGCGCAACGAACCGGCCTACGTCGCCCATACCGCCAGGGTGGGTGCCGAGATCTACGGCATGACGTTGCCCGAGTTCGCGGCCCTGACCAGCGCCAACTTCGACCGGCTGTTCCCGAAGGCCGCCGCATGATCCGGGCGACGATCCTCGGCTGCGGGTCGTCGGGCGGCGTTCCGCGCCTGGGCGGCCACTGGGGCGAATGCAACCCCGAGAACCCCCGGAACCGCCGCCGCCGCTGCTCGCTGCTGCTGGAACGGCCGGGCCCGCAGGGCACGACGCGGGTGCTGATCGACACGGGGCCCGACCTCGTGCCGCAGCTTCTGGATGCGGGCGTGGGCCTGCTGGACGGGGTGGTCTGGACGCATCCCCATGCCGACCACATCCACGGCCTCGACGACCTGCGCCAGATCGTCCACAACCGCCGCGCCATCCTGCCCGGCTGGGCCGACCGGCCCACGGCGGCGGCGCTGCACAAGCGCTTCGGCTATGCCTTCGAGACGCCGCCCGGATCGTCCTATCCCCCGATCCTGGAGCTGCACCTGATCGGCGGACCCTTCACCGTTCCCGGCAAGGGCGGCCCGATCCATTTCACGCCCTTCACCGTGGATCACGGCATCCCTGCCCTCGGCTTCCGCATCTGCGAAGAGGAAGGCGGCCGGGCGCTGGTCTATCTGCCCGACGTGCTGGCGATCCCCGAGGAGGCCTGGCCCGCCATCATGGACGCCGAGGTCTTCATCTGCGACGCCCTCCGCCGCACGCCGCACCCGAGCCACGCGCACCTCGCGCTGGCGCTGGACTGGATCGGGCGGTCGCGCACCCCGCGCGGCGTCTTGACCAACATGCACATCGACCTCGATCACGACGCCGTCATGGCCGAAACGCCCGACCACGTCATCCCCGCCTTCGACGGGATGATCATCGAGCTGTGAGCGCGCTTTTCGACGTCATCCTGCCGGTCTTCCTCGTGATCGGCTTCGGCTACCTGGTGGCTTGGCGCGGCTGGTTCGGTCCCGCCGGCGTGGACGGGCTGCAGCGCTATGCCCAGAACTTCGCGGTGCCGGTGCTGCTGTTCAATTCGATGGCGACGCTGGACCTTTCGGCCGAGTTCGACCCGTGGTTGCTCCTGTCCTTCTACATCGGCGCGGTGGCCTCGTTCGTCGTCGGCTGGATCGTCGCCTGGCGGGTGATCGGCCGGTCACCCGAGGATGCCGTCGCCATCGGCTTCGCCTGCCTGTTCTCGAACTCGCTGCTGCTGGGCATCCCGATCATGGAGCGGGCCTATGGCCCCGAGTCCCTGGCCGGGAACTTCACCATCATCGCGCTGCACTCGCCGCTGCTTTACACCCTGGGCATCACGGTGATGGAGTTCACGCGCGCCCATGGCACCGGCGTTTCGCCCGGCCGGGTGGCGTTGCGGGCGCTGAACGGGGTGCTGCGGACGCCGCTGGTGATCGGCATCCTCTGCGGGCTGGCGATGAACCTGCTGGGGGCCGCCGGGTTGGTCATGCCGGAAGGCTTCTGGGCGGCGGTCGAGATGATCGCGCGCTCGGCCCTGCCGGCGGCCCTGTTCGGCCTGGGGGGCGTGCTGCTGCGCTATCGCCCGCAAGGGGACGCCGCCTCGATCGCGCTGATCTGCGGCTGCTCACTGATCCTGCATCCCAGCCTGACCTATGGGCTGGGGCTGGCCTTCGGGCTGGAGTCGGGGGGCCTGCGCTCGGCGGTGGTGACGGCGGCGATGGCACCGGGGGTGAACGCCTATCTCTTCGCAAACCTCTACCAGGCGGCGATCCGCAGCGCGGCCTCGGCGGTGCTGATCGCCACGGCGCTGTCGATCCTGACGATCTGGGGCTGGCTGGCGATCCTGCCCTAGACCTGCACCTCGTAGAAGCCGAGGGCGGGACCGATCTCGTCCTCCTCATAGCGGAAATGGGACCGCACCGCGCGGTCCAGCGCCGCGAAGCCTTGGGCGCAGGCGTCGAAACGCGCGGGCGCAGGGTCCAGCGCAAGCTCGTCCGCGGCCTCGGCCAGAACCTCGATCAGATGCTCGAGCCCGCGATGCTCGGCCCGCAGCCGTGCAAGGACAGCGTTCAGGCCCTCGTTCCCCTGCACCTCAAGCTGCGGATACAGGTGGAAATCCTCGATCTGGTGGTGCGTCGTGATCGCCTTGCAGGACGCGCCGCAGGCCGTGCCGAACAGCCGCAGGTTCTGCGCCATAGGCATCCCGCGCACGGCGGGCGCAAGCTCGCCCGGCTGTTTCAGCCCCGCGCGGATGTCGCCCATCAGCGCGCCCACTGCCGACAGGTCGCGCAGGTACCAGCGGTGGATGGCCGCCAGTCCGCGTCCGTTCAGTTCCTGGAACGGCGTCAGGGTGAAGGCGGGCGCCCGGGGGCGCGCCGCCTCGTCCTCGATCTCCTCGGGCGTCATGCCGGTGTCAGGCCGCGCAGCCGCTCGCCCCGGCGGCGCAGCACCTCGACCGTGGCCAGCAGCGCGATCGAGAAGATCACCAGCAGCGTGGCGACGGCAAGGATCGCGGGGCTGATCTGCTCGCGGATGCCGTTCCACATCTGGCGCGGGATGGTCTGCTGGTCGGGACCGGCGATGAACAGAACGGCCACCACCTCGTCGAAGGAGGTGACGAATGCGAACAGCGCGCCCGAGATCACGCCCGGCAGGATCAGCGGCATCGTGACCTTGAAGAAGGTCGTCCGCGGGTTCGCCCCCAGCGAGGCCGCCGCCCGGTTCAGCGACTGGTCGAAGCCGATCAGCGTCGCCGTGACCGTGATGATGACGAAGGGGATCCCCAGGGTCGCATGGGCCAGGATCACGCCGAGGTAGGTGTTCGCCAGGCAGCCCGAGTTCGACAGGACCGGCGCCAGCAGCCGTCCGAAGGTCGAGGTCGTGTCCACGCAGGCCGACGAGTAGAAGAAGAACATCCCCGTCGCCGTGATGATGATCGGCACGATCATGGGCGAGATCAGGATCGCCATGATCAGCCGCCGGAAGGGCATCTCGGGCCGCGACAGACCCAGCGCCGCCAGGGTCCCCAGCACCGTCGCCAAGATCGTCGAGAAGACCCCGATGATGATCGAGTTCTTCGCCGCGCCGACCCAGCGGGCGTTGTTCCAGACATCCCCCCACCAGCTGGTGTCGCGCGGCGCGTCGGGGTTCGTCATGCCGAAGGTCAGCAGCGTGTCATACCAGCGCAGCGAATAGCCCTCGGGGTCGAAGGACCGCATCTTCTCGGTGAAGGTGAAATAGGGCTCGGCATTGAAGCTGAGCGGGATCACCACGACGATGGGCGCGATCAGGAAGAAGAAGATCGCCACGCAGATCGCAAGGTAGGTCCAGTGCCAGATCCGCTCCAGCGGCGAGGCGTAGGTCGGCAGCGCCATTCGGATTACCCCAGCTTGAGATTGTCGATCCCGACCAGCCGGTCGTAGATCCAGTAAAGGACAAGGACGCTCGCCAGCAGGATGGCGGCCAGCGCGGCGGCCATCGACCAGTTCAGCGTCTCGGTCATGTGCATGGCGATCATGTTCGAGATGAGCTGCCCCGAGGAACCGCCCACCAGCGCCGGCGTGATGTAGTAGCCGACCGCCAGGATGAAGACGAGCAGCGCCCCCGCCCCCAGCCCCGGCAGGGTCTGCGGGAAATACACGCGCCGGAAGGCGGTCCAGCTTGACGCCCCGAGGCTGCGGGCTGCGCGCACATAGCTGGGGTTGATCGTCCGCATCACGGAATACAGCGGCAGGATCATGAAGGGCAGCAGGATATGCGTCATGGCGATGATCGTGCCGACCTGGTTGTAGATCAGCTTCAGCCGCCCGTCCTGCCCGACCACGCCCAGCCAGACGAGGATGTCGTTCACCACGCCCTGCTGCTGCAGCAGGACCATCCAGGCCGTGGTCCGCACCAGAAGCGAGGTCCAGAAGGGCAGAAGCACCAGGATCATCAGCAGGTTCGACTTGCGCATCGGAAGGGTCGCCAGCAGGTGCGCGATGGGAAAGCCCAGAAGAAAGGTCAGCCCGGTGATCAGCAGCGACAGCCAGAAGGTGCGCTGGAACAGCATGACATAGACCTGCTGCCGCTCGGGCACCCGCACGATGTTGTTTTCATCGTCGCGCGTCCGGTCCACGGCGGCCAGGTAGAAGTTCGCCGTGTAGGCCGTCGAGGCCGAGCGCATCGCGCGCCACAGGGTCGGATCGGCCCAGTCCTCGTCGGCCTCGATCAGCGCCTCGCGGAAGGGGGGTTCGAAACCGGCGCGCGCCTTGCGCCCCGTCGAGGTGAACAGCGACCGCGTGCCGGGCACGTCGTAGTTCATGCGGGTGCCGACGACGCCGATGGTGCGGGCCTCGGCGGCAGCGGTCAGGTCGGCGGCAAGCGCGGCATAGGCGGCCTCGTCGGGCTGGGTGCCGGTCGGGTTCTCGGCGAACCAGGCCGAAACCTGCGGCATGTTGGCCGAAAAGCCGTCGTTGTAGATCGAACGGTGCAGCATCTGCCCGATCGGGATCACGAAGGTGACGACCACGAACAGCAGCAGCGGCGCCACCAGCAGGAAGGCCCGCCTGCGCGCCCGTGCCGAGCTGCGGGCCAGCGCGCGGGCAAGCGGCTGGCCGTCGGCGGTGGTCAGCCGCGGGCTTGCGCCGGAAGCTCCGCTAACCACGGCGGCATGGGGATCGAGAGCAGTGGCCATGTCGGTCCTTTGGTCGTTGCGGCCCGGAGGCCGTTCGTCACTCGCTGCCCAGCCACGCCGTGAAGCGGGCGCGCAGCTCGGTTTCGTGGTCGGCCCAGAAGGCCGGGTCCACGAACAGGGCATTGGTCATGTTCCGGGACGCGGTCGGCAGGTGCGGGCCCATCGGCGTCGTGCCGTCGCCCAGGAAGTTGCCGACCATCGCCTGCGCCGAGCGGCGCGGAGGGCCATAGGGCAGGATCTCGGCCGCGCGGGCCAGCACGGCGGGCGAGGTCGAGAAGGAGACGAACTCCCTTGCCGCATCGAGGTTCGGCGCGCCCCTGGGGATCACCCAGCCCTCGACCTCCATCATCTGCGCGTCCCACAGGATCGACAGCGGCAGCCCGTCGACCTGCGCGGCCTTGAAGATGCGCCCGTTGTAGGCGTGGGTCATCGCCACCTCGCCATCGGCAAGCAGCTGGATCGGCTGGGCCCCCGCCTCCCACCAGACGATCTGGTCGCGGATGCTGTCGAGCTTCGCCAGCGCGCGCTCCACCCCCTCGGGCGTCGCAAGCACGGCATAGACCCGGTCCAGCGGCACGCCGTCGCCGACCAGCGCAAGCTCCATCGTGAACTGAGGGGTGCGGCCGAGGCCCCGGCGGCCGGGGAAGCGTTCGAGATCGAAGAAATCGGCGGCCGAGGTCGGCGACTGCGCCAGCTTCCCGGCGTCATAGGCGATCACGGTCGAATAGATGTCCGTGGCGACAAAGCAGTCTGTCAGCGTGCGCGGCAGGAAATCCTGCGCGACCGGCCCGCCCCCGGGCGGCGGCACGAGGCTGGCCGGATCGATCGGCAGGGCGTCGCCCTCGTCGCACAGGCGCATCCCCGCGCCCTGCCCCACGCTGGCCAGGTCGGCGGTGACATTGCCCGCGTCGACCTGCGTCTTGACCATGCCCGCCGGGTCGTCCGTGTCGACAAAGCGCACCGGTATTCCGGTCCGCGCCGAGAACGGCTGCGCCATGGCCTGGTCCTGCATGGCCGCGAAGTCCCCGCCCCAGGACAGGATCGTCAGCGGGTCCTGCTGCGCAAGCGCGGGCGTGGCAAGCAACGTGGCGGCAAGGGTCAGCGATCTGGGCATCGGTCCATCTTGTCGAAGCGGCCGGGGCGCGCGTCGGGCGCCCCGGCGCAAGGGGGTCAGCTTGCCAGCCAGGCGTTGAAACGCTCGGTCAGCTCGGTCCCGTGGTCGGCCCAGAAGGCGGCGTCGTTGACCAGCGCCTTCTCGGCATTCGCGGGCGTCGTCGGCAGGTAGGGCGCCATCTCGGTGGTGCCGTCCTTGTAGGTGCCGACATTCGCCGCCGCCGATTTCCGCGGCGGGCCATAGGCGATGTATTTCGACAGGTCCGCCTGGCGCGCCGGGTCCGAGGCGAAGGCGATGAACTTCATCGACTTTTCCATGTCGGGCGCGCCCTTGGGGATCACCCAGTAGTCCATGTCGAGGTTCGCCCCGTCCCAGACGAAGCCGAAGGGCTTGCCCTCGTCAACGATGGCGTCGAAGATCCGGCCGTTGTAGGCCAGCGTCATCGAGACCTCCTTGTCGGCCAGAAGCTGCGGCGCCTGCGCGCCCGCTTCCCACCAGACCACCTGGTCCTTGATCGTGTCCAGCTTGGCAAAGGCGCGGTCCACGCCCTCGTCCGTCGACAGCACGTCGTAAACCTCGTCCGGGGCCACGCCGTCGCCGAGCAGCGCGAATTCCAGCGCGTATTTCGGGCGCTTGATGATGCCGCGCTTGCCGGGGAACTTGGCGGTGTCGAAGAAGTCGGCCACCGTCGCGGGCGCGCCGTTCGGGAAGGCCGAGGTGTCATAGGCGATCACGGTGGACCACACCATGATGGCCGTCGCGCAGTCGTGCAGCGCCTGCGGCAGGTAGTCGTCCGCGGCGGGCGTCCCGTCGGCTGCGGCGGGCAGCGCCGCCGGGTCGATCGGCTCGATCAGGCCCTCGTCGCACAGTCGGATCACGTCGGACTGCTCGACGTCGTAAACGTCGCTGGTGACGTTGCCCGCCTCGACCTCGGCCTTCAGCTTGGCCGGCGGGTCCGAGTTGTCCACCATGTTGGCCTGGATGCCGGTGGCTTCCGTGAACGGCCGGGCATAGGCCTCGTTCACCGCCGCGGCAAAGGCGCCGCCATAGGTGGTAATGTTGATCGAGTCCTGCGCCTGCGCCGTGCCGGCGGCGATCAGCGCCAGCGCCGTGCCCGCGATCAGTCGTCTTTTCATGGTCCGCTCTTTCGCAACCTCGAGAATGGTGGCGGCACCGCGCCGGGGCGGCGCCGCCGAAACGTCAGCCCGCCAGCCAGGCGTTGAAACGCTCGCTCAGCTCGCCGTCGTGATCGACCCAGAAGTCGAGGTTCGAGGCGATCCCCTGCTCGATGTTGCCGGGCGAGGTCGGCAGGTGCGGGCTCATCGGCACGTCCTTGCCCGCGACATTGCCGACCAGCGAGGCCGAGGACTTGCGCGGCGGGCCGTAGCTGATGTGCTCGGCGGCCTTGGCAAGCTGCTCGGGACGGGTCGAGAACTCGATGTATTTCAGTGCGTTGTCCTTGTTCGGCGCGCCCTTGGGAATGACCCAGCCTTCCATCTCGTAGATCTGGCCGTTCCAGATGATGTTGAACGGCTTGTTCTCGCCGATGGCGGCGTTGAAGATCCGGCCGTTGAAGGCATAGGCCATCGTGACCTCGCCATCCGCCAGAAGCTGCGGCGGCTGGGCGCCCGCTTCCCACCAGATCACGTCGTTCTTGATCGTGTCGAGCTTGGCAAAGGCGCGGTCCACGCCCTCGGGCGTCGCCAGCACGTCGTAAACCTCGGCCGGCGCCACGCCGTCCGCCATCAGCGCCAGTTCCAGGTTGAACTTGGCGCCCTTGCGCATGGTGCGCTTGCCGGGGAACTTGGCGGTGTCGAAGAAATCGGCCGGGCTTGCGGGCTTGGCGTCGGGGAACTTGCTGTCGTCATAGGCCAGGACCATCGAATAAACGTCCGTCGCCACGAAGCAGTCCGTGATCGCGCCCTCGATGAAGTCATCCGCCGCCGCGGTCCCATCGGCCGCCGCGCTCAGGACCGAAGGGTCGATCTGCTCAAGCGCGCCCTCGTCGCACAGGCGCACGGCGTCGGCATATTCGACCGAGGCCACGTCGGCGGTGACGTTGCCCGCCTCGACCATCGCCTTGATCGGGGTCGCCGGATTGTCGGCGTCGGCCACGGTGATGCGGATGCCCGTTTCGGCCTCGAAGGGCGCGTTGTAGGCGACGGCGTGGGACTGGCCGTAGGCCCCGCCCCAGTCCAGCACGTTCAGCACGCCGCCGCTTTGGGCCGAGGCCGCCGTCGCCAGAGCGGCGAACGCGGTGGTGGCGATCAGAAGTTTCTTCATTGTTAGCCTCCCTTTATCGTTGGTTTGTTCAGACGGGATCGAGCGCCCGCGCATCCTGCGGGTTCCAGCCGATGCGGATATGCTGGCCGGGCTGCAGGCGGGTCTGGCCCAGCGTGTTGCGGAACTTCATGACGAAGTCGTCGCTGCCCGCGACCTTCATGCGCGCCCGCAGGATGTCGCCCATGTAGATCACGTCGCGCACCTCGGCGTCGATCGTGTGGGTGCCTGCCGGCATCAGGTCGGGCTTGAACTCGACCCGCTCCGGGCGGATGGACACAAGCGTCTGCTGCCCCACCTCGCGGATGTTGACGGCGGTGGCGTCGATCAGCTCTCCGTTCGCAAGCCGGACCTCGGCGCGCTGGCCGTCCAGCTTCTCGATCGTGCCGGGCAGCTTGTTGTTCTCGCCGATGAAGCCCGCGACGAAGCTGTTTTCCGGCTGCTCGTACAGCACCGAGGGCGGCGCGAGCTGCTGGATGCGCCCGTCGTTGAAGACGGCGATGCGGTCCGACATCGTCAGCGCCTCGCCCTGGTCATGGGTCACGTAGACGACCGTGATTCCAAGGTTGTCGTGCAGCGACTTGATTTCATACTGCATATGCTCGCGCAGCTGCTTGTCCAAGGCACCCAGCGGCTCGTCCATCAGCACCAGCTGCGGGTCGAAGACCAGCGCGCGGGCCAGTGCGATCCGCTGCTGCTGGCCGCCCGAAAGCTGCGCCGGGCGGCGGGTGCGGAAGCGGCCCATCTGCACCATGTCCAGCGCCCGGATGACGCGGCTTTCGCGCTCGGCCTTGCTCATGCCGCGCACTTCCAGCGGAAAGGCGAGGTTCTCGCCCACGGTCATGTGGGGGAACAGGGCATAGTTCTGGAACACCATGCCGATGCCGCGCTTGTGCGGGGGCACGTCGTTGATGTTGCGTCCTGCCAGCCGGATCTCGCCATGCGTCGCGGTCTCGAACCCCGCCAGCATCATGAGGCAGGTCGTCTTTCCCGAACCCGACGGCCCCAGCATCGTCAGGAACTCGCCCTTGCCGATCGAGAGGTTCAGATCCTTCACGACAAGAGTCTGACCATCATAGCTTTTCTGCACGTGGTCGAAGACGACGAATCCGTCGTTGCCGGTCGGGGTCAATGCATCTGCTCCCAGTCTTCCTGTTCTTTGCTGCGTCACTCTATGCAACGGAAACCCCATGCTGCAACGTGATAATGCGGCAGGTTCCGGGGGCGGAGCGAGGCTTGGGCAAGAATCGGGCAGGTGCCCGGGCAGCAGCCGGAGCGGCGGGCAAACCGCAAGCGCGCAAACGAAAAAGGCGCCCCGAGGGGCGCCCTTGTCACTGGTGCGGTCGAAAAGACTCGAACTTTCACTCCGGTTAAGGAACAGCGACCTCAACGCTGCGCGTCTACCAATTCCGCCACGACCGCATTCCGTGGTGGGCGTGACATAGCCGCGCCCGAGGCGTTTGAAAAGGGGTCATTCGGCGGCGATGACCGCGCCGGGCACATAATTCAGCACGGGGGCAAGCCAACGCTCGGCCTGCGCCACGGTCATGCCCTTTCGGGTCGCGTAATCCGCGACCTGATCGGCCTCGACCTTGGCCACGCCGAAGTAATAGGCCTCGGGATGGGCGAGGTAGAGGCCCGACACGGACGAGCCCGGCCACATCGCCATCGACTCTGTCAGCTCGACCCCCGTGGCAGCGGTGGCGTCCAGCAGGTCGAACAGCGTGCGCTTCTCGGTATGGTCCGGCTGGGCGGGATAGCCGGGCGCCGGGCGGATGCCGCGATAGGGCTCGGCGATCAGCTCCTCGGCCGAGAAGCCCTCCTCCGGGGCATAGCCCCAGAACTCGCGCCGCACGCGTTCGTGCAGCATCTCGGCCATCGCCTCGGCAAAGCGGTCGGACAGCGCCTGCAGCAGGATCGCCGAAAAGTCGTCATGGGCGTCCTTGAAGGCCCGCACGCGGGCGCTTTCGTCCCCTGCCGTCACCACAAAGCCGCCGACCCAGTCCGGCTGGCCGTCGGGCGCCACGAAGTCCGCGAGCGCCACGTTCGGGCGGCCGTCGCGCTTGGTCACCTGCTGGCGCAGCGTGTGCAGCGTCGCCAGCTCGGCGGTGCGGTCCTCGTCCGTCCACAGGCGGATGTCGTCGCCCGAACGGTTCGCGGGCCAGAAGCCGACCACCGCCCTGGGCGACAGCCAGCGTTCCCCGATGATCCGCTTCAGCATCGCCTGCGCGTCCGCGAAAAGCGCCCGCGCCGCCTCTCCCTGCGCGGGATCGTCCAGCAGCTTGGGATAGACGCCCTTCATCTCCCAGGTCTGGAAGAAGGGCGTCCAGTCGATGTAGCGCGCAATCTCGGCCAGGTCCCAGTCGGCCAGCACCTTCGTGCCCGTGAACTGCGGGCGCGGCGCCTGATAGGCGGACCAGTCCAGCTTGACCGCATTGGCCCGCGCATCCTCGATCGACAGGCGTGCCCGGTCGGAGTCGCCCCGATTGTAGCGAGCGGCGACCTCCTGGTACTCGCGGCGGACCTCGTCGATATAGGTCACCTTCTCGTCCGACAGCAGGTTCGAGACGACCCCCACCGCGCGGCTCGCGTCGGTGACATAGACCGTCTGGCCCTTGTGATAGCGCGGGTTGATCTTGACCGCCGTATGCACCCGGCTGGTCGTCGCGCCGCCGATCAGCAGGGGGATGTCGAAGCCTTCCCGCTCCATCTCGGACGCCACGTGGACCATCTCGTCCAAGGAGGGCGTGATGAGTCCGGACAGCCCGATGATGTCCACCTTCTCGGCCCTGGCGGTTTCCAGGATCTTCTGCGCCGGGACCATGACGCCCAGGTCGATGATCTCGTAGTTGTTGCAGGCGAGGACCACGCCCACGATGTTCTTGCCGATGTCGTGGACGTCGCCTTTCACGGTTGCCATCAGCACCTTGCCGGCCGAGCTTGAGGCGCCCTCGGACTTTTCCGCCTCCATGTAGGGCAGCAGGTGGGCCACCGCCTGCTTCATCACGCGGGCGGATTTCACCACCTGCGGCAGGAACATCTTGCCCGCCCCGAACAGGTCGCCCACGACGTTCATCCCCGCCATCAGCGGGCCTTCGATGACGTGCAGCGGGCGGGCGGCGGCCTGCCGCGCCTCCTCGGTGTCGGTTTCGATGAACTCGGTGATGCCGTTGACCAGCGCGTGCTCCAGCCGCTTGCCGACCGGCCATTCCCGCCAGGACAGGTCCTTCTCGCGCGCCTTGGCCCCGCCCTCGCCCTTGAAACGCTCGGCCAGTTCCAGCAGCCGCTCGGTTCCGTCCGCGCGGCGGTTCAGGACCACGTCCTCGCAGGCATCGCGCAGGGCGGGGTCGATCTGGTCATAGACGGCAAGCTGGCCCGCGTTCACGATCCCCATGTCCATGCCGGCCTGGATCGCGTGATACAGGAAGACGGCGTGCATCGCCTCGCGAACGGGCTCGTTGCCGCGGAAGCTGAAGGACAGGTTCGACACGCCCCCCGAGACATGGACATGGGGCAGGGTCTGGCGAATGCGGCGCGTGGCGTTGATGAAATCGACGCCGTAGTTGTCATGCTCCTCGATGCCCGTCGCCACGGCGAAGATGTTGGGGTCGAAGATGATGTCCTCGGGCGGGAAGCCGACGCTGTTGACCAGCAGGTCATAGGCGCGGGCGCAGATTTCGACCTTGCGGTTCTCGGTGTCGGCCTGCCCCGTCTCGTCGAAGGCCATGACGACCACGGCCGCGCCATAGCGGCGGCAAAGGCGGGCGTGGTGCAGGAAGGCGTCCTCGCCTTCCTTGAGGCTGATCGAGTTCACGATTGCCTTGCCTTGGGTGCATTTCAGCCCGGCCTCGATCACCTCCCACTTCGAGGAGTCGATCATCAGCGGCACGCGGGCAATGTCGGGTTCCGCCGCGATCAGGTTCAGGAAGGCGGTCATGGCGGCGGCGGAATCGATCAGCCCCTCGTCCATGTTCACGTCGATGATCTGGGCGCCGTTTTCCACCTGGTCGCGCGCCACGTCCAGCGCGGCCGGATAGTCGCCCGCCGTGATCAGCTTGCGGAAGCGGGCCGAGCCGGTGACGTTGGTGCGTTCCCCCACGTTCACGAAGGGGATGTCGTCGGTCTTCACGAAGGGCTCAAGCCCCGACAGCCGCAGCCTGGGCGCGATCTCGGGGACCGAACGGGGCGCCTTGCCCGCCACGGCCTCGGCGATCGCGGCGATATGCTCGGGCGTGGACCCGCAGCAGCCGCCGACGATGTTGACCAGCCCCTCGTCCGCAAAGCCGCCGATCTGGGCGACCATCATCGCGGGCGTCTCGTCATAGGCGCCCATCTCGTTCGGCAGGCCCGCGTTCGGATAGGCGCAGATCAGCGTGTCCGCGACCTCGGACAGTTCCGCCAGGTGCGGGCGCATCGCATCCGCGCCCAGCGCGCAGTTCAGCCCCACCGTCAGCGGGCGGGCGTGGCGGATCGAATGCCAGAAGGCCGTGGGCGTCTGCCCCGACAGCGTGCGCCCCGACAGGTCCGTGATGGTGCCCGAGATCATCACGGGCAGGATCAGGCCGGTTTCCTCGAAGACCTCCTCGGCGGCGAAGATCGCGGCCTTGGCGTTCAGCGTGTCGAAGATCGTCTCGATCAGGATCAGGTCGGCGCCGCCCGCGATCAGCCCCCGGATCTGTTCGCCGTAAGCCACGCGCAACTGGTCGAAGGTGATCGCGCGAAAGCCCGGGTTGTTCACGTCGGGGCTGAGCGAGGCCGTCCGGTTCGTCGGCCCCAGCGCCCCCGCAACCCAGCGCGGCCGCCCGTCCTGCGCCGTCGCCCGGTCCAGCGCCCGTCGCACGATCGCCGCGCCATCCCGGTTCAGGTCGAAGACCCGCGCCTCCATGCCATAGTCGGCCTGCGCGATGGTGGTCGAGGAAAAGGTATTGGTTTCCACGATATCCGCCCCCGCCAGGGCATAGCGCAGGTGGATTTCCTCGATCGCCTCGGGCTGGGTCAGGTTCAGAAGGTCGTTGTTGCCCTTCTGCGGGTGGTCCGAGTGGATATGGCAGCCGCAGCCCGAGCCATGGCCGGTGAAGTCATCCTCGGACAGGCCCAGCTGCTGGATCTGCGTGCCCATCGCCCCGTCGAGGATCAGGATGCGCGCCTGGGCGGCGGCGCGGATGGCGTCGAAGACAGGGGAAAGCTTGGGCATGGCGGACCTCGGGCAATTATCCGGGTGATATACCCCAAGGAGCAACGAAAGGAAAATTCATGTCATGCAGGCCGGACATGAATCCTCTTCATCATTGCAGTCCTCACGCCTGAAGGTCGAAGTCCGTGTACACGAACCCGCCGCGCTCGACCGTCTCTCCGTGGCACAGCTTCAGGGGCGCGGCAAAGCCGGGTCCATAGCCCACCACCGTGTGAAACTCGCCGCGTTCCCCGCAGGGATCGACGCCGGGCGGCAGCCGGTCGAGGAAATCCCGGTCGAAGCGGCTGCCGCAAAGCTCGCGCGGCACCAGCCGGGGATCCAGCGTCGCGATCCGCGCGTCGATGCCGAGATCCAGCATCTCCTGCGCCAGCAACCGGGTGTCCGCGCCCCAAAGGGGGAAATGCGCGGCAAGCCCCTGCGCCGCCAGCCTGGCCTCGCGATACTGCCGGATATCCTCAAGGAACAGGTCGCCGAAGATCCAGTCGTGGATGCCCTGCTGCTTCAGCCGCAGTGCCGCCGCGCCGATCCGCGACTCGTAATCCGCGTTCGGGCAGGGATCGGGCAGATCGACCTCGATCAGCGGCAGCCCCAGCGCCTGCGCTTGCGCCCGCGCGATCGGGCGGCGCGTGCCATGTATGGCCACGCGGTCCGCCGTTTCGTTGAAGGTCGAAAGCAGCGCCACGACCTCCAGCATCCCCTGCTGACGCGCCCGGTGCAGGGCAAGGGTGCAGTCCTTGCCGGAACTCCAGGACATCACCGCCGGGCGGGTCATGCCAGTGCCGCGCAGATCGCGTCCAGCCCCTCGGTCAGCGCGGCGGGGCCGGGTTGCAGGATCAGCGAGGACTTGATCTCGACGATCCGCCCGTTCCGCACGGCCGGGATGGCGTCCCAACCGGGCCGAGCCGCGATGCGTTCGGGGCGCACCTTCTTGCCGCACCAGGACGCGAGGATCACGTCGGGGGCCGCCGCGATCACCCGGTCCGGGGTGAGGATGCGGTCGCGCGCGGACTTCTTGTCCGCGAGGTCAGGGAAGGCCTCGCGCCCGCCCGCGATCTCGATCAGCTCGGACACCCACTGGATGCCCGAGATCATGGGCTCGTCCCATTCCTCGAAATAGACGGTGGGGCGCGGACCTGTCGTGCGCGCGGCGACAGAGGCCAGCCGCGCCTCGTAGCCCGCCGCCAGTGCCTCGGCCCGATCCGCCGCGCCCACGGTGGCACCCAGGTGGCGGATCATGGCCAGGATGCCCGCGAGGTCGCGCTGGTTATAGGCCATGACCGTCACGCCTTCGCGGATCAGGTCGGCCACGATGGGCGCCTGAAGGTCCGAAAAGGTCAGCACCAGGTCCGGTTCCAGCGCCAGGATCTTCGGAATGTCGGCCGAGGTGAAGGCTGCGACGCGCGGCTTCTCGCGCCGCACCTGCGGCGGCCTGACGGCATAACCCGAGACGCCGACGATCCGGCGATCCTCGCCCAGCAGGTAAAGCGTTTCGACCGTTTCCTCGGTCAGGCAGATGATGCGTTCGGGCGGAAAGCGGCGCATGGTCGATGGCTTCCGTAAGGATGGAAAGGTCCCTGCCCCGTGCGTGCAGGCCTAGCGGTTCACCGCCATGTCGTCGCGGTGGACCAGCGCGGCGCGGACCTGCTCGCCCAGGATCGCCGCGATGTCCTCGCTGCGCTTGCCGGCGATCTGGACCGCGTCGGTGGAATCGTAGCGCGCCAGGCCCTGCGCCAGCGCGGCCCCCTGCGGCCCGCGGATCAGGACCGGGTCGCCCCGGTGGAAGACGCCCTTCACCTGCCGCACGCCTGCGGGCAGCAGAGACCGCCCGTCGGCCAGCGCACGTGCCGCGCCCTCGTCTACGATCAGCTCGCCCCGGGGTTTCATCGCCGCGATCCAGCGCTTGCGCGAGACCTGCGGGTCGCCCTCGGCCAGAAACCACGTCACCCGCGCGCCATCCGCCACCGCCGACAGGGGCCGCAGGACCGAGCCCTCGGCGATCGCCATCGCGCAGCCCCCGGACACGGCCGTGCGCGCGGCCATCAGCTTGGTCTTCATGCCGCCCTTGGACAGCCCCGAGACGGGATCGCCGCCCATCGCCTCGATCTCGGGCGTCAGCGCCTCGACCACGGGCAGGTGCCGGGCCGAGGGGTCGGTCTTGGGGTTCGCAGTGTAAAGCCCGTCCACGTCCGACAGCAGAGCCAACTGGTCGGCCCCGCAGGTCACGGCGATCTGCGCGGCCAGCCGGTCGTTGTCGCCATAACGGATCTCGTCCGTCGCCACCGTGTCGTTCTCGTTCACGATCGGCACCACGCCCAGCCCCAGCAGCGTTTCCATCGTCGCGCGGCTGTTGAGATAACGGCGGCGGTTCTCGGTATCCTCCAGCGTCACGAGGACCTGCGCGGTGGTCACGCCATGCGGCGCCAGCATCTCCTCATAGGCGCGCGCCAGCCGGATCTGGCCCACGGCGGCGGCGGCCTGGCTCTGCTCCAGCGTCAGCGCGCCCGAAGGAAGCTTCAGCACCCGGCGGCCCAGTGCGATCGACCCCGAGGACACCAGCACCACGTCGCTGCCGCGCTGCCGCCACAGCGCCACGTCCTCGCAGAGGCCCCGCAGCCAGTCGGCGCGCAGCCCCTCGTCGCCGACCAGCAGCGCGCTTCCGATCTTGACGACCAGGCGGCGCGCCCTGGCGATGTCAGGGGTCACGGCTGCCATGTGGTGGTCTTTTCCACCTTCGGCTTCCGTGTCGGCTCGATCTTCTGCCACAGCGCCCGCAGCACCTCGGTCAGCCCCTCGCGCGAAACGCCGGACATGGACAGGACCGGCCCGCCGACCTCCTCCTGCAGGGCGGCAAGGCGCTCGGCGCGCATGTCCTCGTCCAGCGCGTCGATCTTGTTCAGGACCGTGATGCGCGGCTTTTCGGCCAGCACGGGGGAGTAGGCCTCAAGCTCGGTCAGGATGGTCCGGGCGTCCGCCGCCACGTCCTCGGAGGTGCCGTCCACCAGATGCAGCAGCACGTTCGAGCGTTCGACATGGCCCAGGAACTGGTCGCCCAAGCCCTTGCCCTCGCTCGCGCCCTCGATCAGCCCGGGAATGTCGGCCATGACGAACTCATGCCCGTCGACGCCGACCACGCCGAGGTTCGGGACCAGCGTGGTGAAGGGGTAATCCGCGATCTTGGGCCGCGCGTTCGACACGGCTGCCAGGAAGGTGGACTTGCCCGCGTTCGGCAGACCCACCAGCCCCGCATCTGCGATCAGCTTCAGCCGCAGCCACAGGGTCCGTTCCACCCCCGGCTGGCCGGGGTTCGCATGTCGCGGGGCGCGGTTGGTCGAGGACTTGAAATGCAGGTTCCCGAAGCCGCCGTTGCCGCCCCGCGCAAGCAGAACGCGCTGGCCCGGTTCGGTCAGGTCGGCGATCACCGTCTCGCCATCCTCGTCCAGGATTTCGGTCCCGACCGGCACCTTCAGCACGATGTCGTCGCCGCTTGCGCCGGTACGCTGCGCGCCCATGCCGTGCTGGCCCGACTTGGCGAAGAAATGCTGCTGGTAGCGGAAATCGATTAGGGTGTTCAGCCCTTCGACCGCCTCGGCCCAGACGTCGCCGCCGTTGCCCCCGTCCCCGCCGTCGGGGCCGCCGTATTCGATGAACTTCTCGCGCCGGAAGGACACCGCCCCCGCGCCGCCACCGCCCGAACGGATATAGACCTTGGCAAGATCGAGGAACTTCATGGGCGACGTCTCCGGCTGTTGGGCATGGGGATACGCGCCCCGCCCGCGCCGCGCAAGGCAAAGGCCGCCGGGCTTCTTCTTCGCCAAATATCCCGGGGTGAGGGCCGCAGGCCCGAGGGGCAGCGCCCCTCTCTTACAATCGCCCGGGCGCGCTCCCAAATCGACTGCATGACCCAGCCCATCGCCTTCGACAACTCCTATACCCGCCTCGGCCCCGGCTTCTACACCCGGACGCCGCCGACCCCGGTCACCCAGCCCAGCCTGATCGCCGTCAACGACGGCCTGGCGCGGCGGCTCGGGATCGACCCCGACTGGCTGCGCAGCCCCGAAGGGGTGGCGATGATCGCCGGGAACAAGGCTCCCGACGGGGCCGAGCCCATTGCCCAGGCCTATGCCGGACACCAGTTCGGCGGCCTCTCGCCCCAGCTCGGCGATGGCCGCGCCGTGCTGCTGGGCGAAGTCGTGGCACCGGACGGCGCCCGCTTCGACATCCAGCTCAAGGGCTCGGGCCCCACGCCCTTCTCGCGCCGGGGCGACGGCCGCGCCTGGCTGGGTCCCGTCCTGCGCGAATATGCCGTCAGCGAGTTCATGCACGCCGTGGGCGTCCCCACCACCCGCGCGCTTGCCGCCGTTACAACGGGCGAGGTCGTCCTGCGCGAGGCGCCGCTGCCCGGCGCGGTCCTGACCCGCGTGGCCTCGAGCCACATCCGCGTCGGCACCTTCGAGTTCTTTGCCATCCGGGGCGACGTGGACCGCCTGCGGGCGCTGGCCGATCACGTGATCGCCCGCCATTACCCCGAGGCCACGTCCCCGATGGAACTGCTGGCCGGCGTCGTCGCGCGGCAGGCGGAAACCATCGCGCAATGGATGGCGCTGGGCTTCGTCCACGGCGTGATGAACACCGACAACATGGCCATCTCGGGCGAAACCATCGACTACGGCCCCTGCGCCTTCATGGACGCCTATCACCCGGACACGGTCTTCTCCTCGATCGACCGGCACGGGCGCTATGCCTGGTCGCAACAGCCGCCCGTGGCGGTCTGGAACCTCGCGCAACTGGCGTCCTGCCTGCTGCCGCTCATGCCCGACCCCGAGGGCGCGGTGCCCGAGGCCACGCAGATCGTCCACGGCTTCCCCGCGATCTACCAGGCCGCCTGGCTCAACCGCTTCGGCGCCAAGCTGGGGCTGCCCGCCGCAGGGGCCGAGGACCAGCCCCTGATCGAGCGCCTGCTGACCATGATGGCCCAGCAGGAGGCCGACTTCACCCGGACCTTCCGCGGCCTCGTCACCGGAACGGCCGCGGCCGAGTTCGTAGATCCCGCGCCCTTCCATGACTGGCAGCGGGACTGGCAGGCGCGCGGCCCCGACCTCGCCCTGGCAGCGCAGGCGAACCCCGCGCGCATCCCGCGCAACCACCGCATCCAGCAGGCCATCGACGCAGGCGTCCGGGGCGACTTCGCGCCCTTCCACCGGCTGGTCGAGGCGGTCACCCATCCCTTCGACGAGCGTGCCGATTGGGCGGACCTCGCGGCCTCGCCCGAGCAGGGCGAGGAAGTGCGCGTGACCTATTGCGGCACCTGACGGGCTGTCCGACAAGGCGGCACCCGTTCCCGCTCGGATCACATGATGCGCCTGCGCCTCGCCAGCTACAACCTCCACAAGTGCCGCGGCACCTTCGGTCCCTACGCCCCTGAACAGAACCTCGCGGTCGTCGCGGGGCTGGGCGCCGACATCGTGGCCCTGCAGGAGGTGGACTTCCGCATGGGTCTGCGCCCCGAGGCCCTGCCCCGCGACATGATCGAGGCGGCGACGGGACTGGTACCGGTGGACCACCGCCGGACCTCGGACCAGTCGCTGGGCTGGCACGGGCAGACCATCCTGCTGCGCCCCGACCTGGCCGCCATGGCCCGCTCGCTGCCCCTGGCGCTGCCGGGGGTGGAACCGCGCGGCGCGGTCATGCTGCACCTGCCGGGGCTGACGGTGATCGCCGTCCATCTGGGCCTGATGCGCTCGTCCCGCCGTGCGCAGCTGGCCCGCCTTGCGGCCAAGGCGGGGCGCCGGGGCGGCGACGCCGTCGTGCTGACGGGCGATTTCAACGAATGGCGGGGCGAGCGCGGGCTCGAGGCGCTGACCGACCTCGACGTGATCGCGCCGGGGCGCAGCTGGCCCGCCCTGGCGCCCCGGCTGCGCTACGACCGCATCGCCGTCACGCCCTGGATCAAGGTGCTGGACTGCGGCGTCTTCGACACGCCGCTGGCGCGCAAGGCCTCGGACCACCTGCCGATCTGGGCCGATCTGCAGATCAGCGACCCCGAATAGGGGCTGGTTGCGCAAACAGCGCCCGGGCGGCTTCCGCCGCGCGGATGCAGCCGCTAGAAGGCGGCCGAACCCTTCCCCAACGAGGACCGGCCCCATGACCGCCATCATCGACATCTTTGCGCGCGAAATCCTCGACAGCCGCGGCAACCCGACCGTCGAGGTCGATGTCACGCTCGAGGACGGCACCATGGGCCGCGCGGCGGTGCCCTCGGGGGCCTCCACCGGCGCGCATGAGGCGGTCGAGAAGCGCGACGGCGACAAGGCGCGCTACATGGGCAAGGGCGTGCTGGAAGCCGTGGCCTCGGTCAACGGCGAACTGTCCGAGGCGCTGATCGGCGAGGACGCGACCGAGCAGCGCGCCATCGACATGATGATGATCGAGCTGGACGGCACCCCCAACAAGGGCCGGCTGGGCGCGAACGCGATCCTCGGCGTGTCGCTGGCGGTGGCCAAGGCCGCGGCCGAGGCGACCAGCCAGCCGCTGTACCGCTATGTCGGCGGCACGGGCGCGCGCATCCTGCCGGTGCCGATGATGAACATCATCAACGGCGGCGAGCACGCCGACAACCCCATCGACATCCAGGAGTTCATGATCATGCCGGTGGCCGCGGAGAACATCCGCGAGGCCGTGCGCATGGGCTCGGAAGTCTTCCACACGCTGAAGAAGGAACTCTCGGCGGCGGGCCTCGCCACCGGCGTGGGCGACGAGGGCGGCTTCGCGCCGAACCTGTCGTCCACCCGCGACGCGCTCGACTTCATCCTGCGGTCGATCGAGAAGGCCGGCTACGCCCCCGGCGACGACATCATGCTGGCGCTCGACTGCGCCTCGACCGAATACTTCAAGGGCGGGCGCTACGAGATGGTCGGCGAGGGCAAGTCCTTGACCTCGGCCGAGAACGTGGACTACCTCGCGGCCCTTTGCGCCGACTACCCGATCCTGTCGATCGAGGACGGCTGCGCCGAGGATGACTGGGAGGGTTGGCGCCTGCTGACCGAGCGTCTGGGCGGCTCGGTCCAGCTTGTGGGCGACGACCTGTTCGTGACCAACCCCGCGCGTCTGGCGGAAGGGATCGCCCGGGGCTGCGGCAACTCGCTGCTGGTCAAGGTCAACCAGATCGGCACGCTGTCGGAAACGCTGGACGCGGTGATGATGGCCGACCGGGCGGGCTATACCTCGGTCATGTCGCACCGCTCGGGCGAGACCGAGGACGCGACCATCGCCGACCTCGCCGTGGCCACCAACTGCGGCCAGATCAAGACCGGCAGCCTCGCCCGGTCCGACCGGCTGGCCAAGTACAACCAGCTGATCCGCATCGAGGAGATGCTGGGCGCCACCGCCGAATACGCCGGCCGCTCGATCCTGCGCGGCTAAGGCCGCCCCTGCTCCGGGGGGCATCGTCCCCCGGAGCTTCCGGCCCTGCAGCAAGGGCCGACCTGCCGCCCACATTTGCAAGCCCAAAGTGGTGGCATAGCCTGCACGAAGCGCCTATCTTCCCTGAAACGGAAGCAGGACAGGTTGATCGGCATGGCGCATCCGCAAGAGGCAAGGACCGCAGAGCCCGAGCGGATGCTGGGCCTGGCGATGCGCCGCGGCGCCATGGGCCGCTGCCCCAACTGCGGCGAGGCGCGGCTGTTCACCGGATACCTCAAGGTCAAGGACCACTGCCCGAATTGCGGCGAGGCATTCCATCACCACCGGGCCGACGACGGCCCGGCCTATGTCACGATTCTGATCGTCTCGCACATCGCCGTCGCCGTGATGCTGTCGGTCTACACGATCTACCGCCCCTCCTCCGAGGTGATGATCGCGATCTTCCTCGGCGGCTCGCTGGTGGCCTCGCTGATCCTGCTGCCGATCATCAAGGGCGCCTTTGTCGGGCTGCAATGGGCCAAGCGGATGCACGGCTTCGGCCAGGGGGGCGAGGACCGCCCGAACGAGCCGTGAGCATGGACGCCGCCGCGACGCTGGACAACCTGCCTGCCCCCGCAGCCGACCGCATCCGCAACGCGGCGACCGTGATCCTGATCGACCGCGACCGCGCGGACGGTCCTTCGGTCCTGATGGGAATGCGCGGCGCGGGCGCGGCCTTCATGCCCTCGAAATACGTCTTTCCCGGCGGTGCGGTGGATGCCGAGGATGACGCGCCCTGCCCCGAAACCCTGTCGGACGCCTGCCGGGCGCGGCTGTCGGCCGAGCCGCTGGCGGACGTGACCGTCAGCCCGGACGCGCTGGCCCGCGCGGCGCTGCGCGAGATGGTCGAGGAAACCGGGTTGACGCTCGCCCCGTCCGCCGACGATCCGCTGCTGTTCGTCTTTCGCGCGATCACGCCTCCGGGCCGGCCGCGGCGGTTCGACGCGCGCTTCTTCCTGATCGACGCGCGCAACATCGTGGGCGACCGCGACGACTTTTCCGGCGCCTGCGACGAGTTGAGCCACCTGCACTGGGTGCCGCTGGCCGAAGCCCGCGCCCTTGACCTGCCCTTCATCACCGAGGTCGTGCTGGCCGAGGTCGAGGCGCTGGTTCGCGCCGCAGGCAACAGCCCGCTGCACGCGCCCCGGACCGTGCCCTTCTTCGACAACCAGGGCGCCGAGCCCCGCTTTGTTCAGCTTTCCTGATCGCGCATCAGGGCATCCAGCCGCGCACGCTCTTCGGTGGTCAGGGCCTCGGGCGCAGGCGCGGCATCGGGACGTCGGCCGCGCAGGAACAGGAAGGCGGCCAGCGCCGCGACCAGCGCCATCAGGGGCCCTGCCCAGTAGAGGATGAGGTTTCCGCCCTCGGCCTTCGGCTCGAACAGGACAAACTCGCCGAAGCGCTCGGTCACGGCGTCGATCACCTGGGCGTCGCTGTCGCCCGCGACCAGCCGCTCGCGCACGTAAAGGCGCAGGTCGCGGCTGATCGGGGCATTCGATTCGTCGATGTTCTCGCCCTGGCAGACGGGGCAGCGCAGCATCTGGCCGATCTCGCGGGCGCGATGTTCCAGCGCCGCGTCGGCCAGCACCTCGTCGGGCTGGACGGCCCAGGCCGCCTGCGCCGCGACCAGCGCCAGCATCGCGGCGGCTGCGCGCAGCCCCCTCATTCGGCGGCCACCGCGCGGGGCGCGGGCTTGCGGGCCGTGGCGGCCACGCGCCAGCGGCGGTCGGTCAGGCTGATGACGCCACCCAGGGCCATCAGACCGCAGCCCATCCAGATCCAGAAGGCGAAAGGCTTGACATAGCTGCGGACGGCCCAGCCCCCGCCCTGCTGCGGGTCGCCGATGACCAGGTAGATGTCGCCCCAGAACGACGACCGGATCGCCGCCTCGGTCGTAGGCATGGCCTGCACCGGATAGACCCGCTTCTCGGGATGCAGCACGCCGATCTCGCGCCCGTTCCGTTCGATCCGCATGGCCGCGGTGGTCGAGACATAGTTCGGCCCCTGCACCTCGGATACGTCCTGAAGCGTGATCCGGTAGCCCGCGACCTCGAAGCTTTCGCCCTCGCGGGCGACCCGGATGTCCTCGACCGACCAGGCCATCAGCAGGCTGATGCCGACAAAGGCGACGCCCAGCCCCGCATGGGCCACGACGCGGCCCCAGTCGGCGCGCGGCAGCCGCGACAGGCGCCCGAACTGGCCCGCCGCCCGCTGCCAGATGTCCACCGCCGACCCTGCGATGAGCCACGCCCCCAGCGACGCGCCCACGACCGCAAGGCCCGAGCGGCCGGTCGAGACGGCATAGACCAGCGCCGCCACCGCGACCGCCAGCACCACGGCCGGCATCAGCACCCGCGTCGCGCGGCCCAGCTTGCCGCGCTTCCACGGCAGGATGGACCCGATCGGCAGCGCGATGGCCAGGACGATCATGAAGGGGGTGAAGGCCTTTTCAAAGAAGGGAGCGCCCACCGACAGGCGGCGGTCCCACAGCATCTCGGCCACAAGGGGCCAGATCGTGCCGATGAAGACGACGAAGCCCGCCACCGCCAGAAGCAGGTTGTTCAGCAGCAGCGCCCCTTCCCGCGACACGGGCGCAAAGACCGCGCGCGAACTCATGGCCCCGGCCCGCGCGGCGTAAAGCGTCAGCGCGCCGCCGATGAAGAAGGCAAGGATGCCCAGGATGAAGACCCCTCGGGCCGGGTCGCTGGCGAAGCTGTGGACCGAGGTGATGACGCCCGAGCGCACGATGAAGGTGCCGACAAGCGAGAAGCCGAAGGCGAGGATCGCCAGAAGGATCGTCCAGCTTTTCAGCGCCTCGCGCTTTTCCACGACGATGGCGGAATGCAGCAGCGCGGCGGCGATCAGCCAGGGCATGAAGCTGGCGTTCTCCACCGGGTCCCAGAACCAGAAGCCACCCCAGCCGAGCTCGTAATAGGCCCACCACGATCCTAGGGCGATGCCAATGGTCAGGAACATCCAGGCGGCCAGCGTCCAGGGCCGCACCCAGCGCGCCCAGGCGGCGTCCACGCGCCCCTCGATCAGCGCGGCGACGGCGAAGCTGAAGGACATCGAAAGGCCGACATAGCCGAGGTAAAGGAACGGGGGGTGGAAGGCGAGGCCGGGGTCCTGCAGCAGCGGGTTCAGGTCGCGGCCGTCGAAGGCGGGCGGGCTCATCCGCGTGAAGGGGTTCGAGGTGAAGACGATGAAGGCCAGGAAGGCCGCGCCGATCGCCCCCTGCACCGCCAGCACGCGCGCGCGCAGGCCCGGCGGCAGATGCTCGCCGAAGCTGGCGGCGGCCGCGCCGAATAGCGCCAGGATCAGCACCCACATGAGCATCGAGCCCTCGTGGTTCCCCCAGACCCCCGTGACCTTGTAAAGCATGGGCTTGGCCGAGTGGCTGTTCTCGTAGACCAGCGCCACGCTGAAATCCGAGGTGATGAAGGCCACCGTCAGCGACGCGAAGGCGATGCCCAGCAGCCCGAACTGCGCCATCGCGGCGGGGCGGGCGCTTTCCATCCAGGCAGGCCAGCCGCGCGAGGCGCCGACCATCGGCACGATGGCCTGGAACAGCGCGATGCCAAAGGCGAGGATCAGCGCGTAATGTCCAAGCTCGGCAATCATGGAAAAACCCCCGGGGATGTGGCCCGGGGGCAAGGTAAGCCTTCAGGGGCTCCGGGACCAGTCCCCCGCGCCGCGCCGGGTTGTCACAGGGGTGTCAGGCGGCGGGCCTCAGCTCCGCGCCTGCGCCCAGTCCCGCAGCGCCGGATTGTCGGCGAAGTCATCGGCAGGCGGGCGCAGCGGCCCGGCCCCGGCCGGAGCCTCTGCGCCCGCGACCGGCACCTGCGGCGCGCGCCAGCCGTCGTCCGCGGGAACGCGGGGCGCGCGCCAGCCGTCCTCGCCGACCACGGTGGTCTGGACCTTGGCGCGCGGCCAGACCCGCCTGCGGAAATAATGCGCCTCGCGCGCGCCGAAATAGAAGCTGACGATAGCCCCCATCAGCCACCACAAGGGCTCGGGCACCAGCGCCAGCCCCTCCATCCGCATCGAGAAGCCGGGCGGATCGATCATCGCGTAAGCGAACAGGCCGATGGTCCCCAGCGTCAGCAGCGGGCGCGGCAGGCGGTTCAGCCCGTTCATCAGGCTGTCCCACCAGGTCTGCGGCGCGTGGCTGAACTCGGCCTGCGCCTGGGTGATGGCACGGGCATAGGCTTCCTCGTCCAGTTCCATCCGGCGGGTGGCATTGGGAGTGAAGATCTCGGCCACGTCGCCTGCGGCCTCGGCAGCGGCGGCGAACCCGCCCGAGCGGGTCAGGAAGCGGTCGATCATGCCCATCGGGACGTCCTTTCGCGGTGCTGCGCCTCGGTCAGGTGATAGCGGGGCGAGATGAACTCCTCGGCGCGGGTGATCCAGCCGCCCTTGCCGCCGTCCTGACGGCGGGCGAACTTGCGGCTGGCAGGGCGCGCGTCGGCCAAGGCATAGTAATAGCTGCGCCGGGCGATCCCGTAGGCATCGGCCAGATGCGCGGGGGCGGCGGCGGCGGCGGCCTGGGTCGCGGCCTCGGTCCTGGGCCCCACCACGCCATCGTCGGTGCAGGCAAAGCCCATGCGCGACACCAGCCGCTGAAGGATCTTCACCGCATTGGCGCCCGCATTCACCTGCATGTCGAAGACGCTGGCCTGCACCATCGCCGGCAGGCGGTCCAGGCGCGGGCGGCGGAAGTAGTGTTCCACGTAGATGCGCGCCGCCTGCGCGGGATCCAGCCGCCGCACGTCCGCCGCGTCCACCCGGCCGTTCCCGTCAAGGTCCAGCCCCAGCCCGCGCATCGTGCCGATCGTGACGCCGTGGTTCGTGGCTCCGCCGGGGTCGTCGGGGTCGTCCACGAACCCCCCTTCGCGCGCGACGATGGCGGCGGCGATCTGTTCCACTGTCTGCATCTCCTGCTCCCCTTGCGAGGCAGGCAGGGTCGCGCGGGGGCGTTAAGCTTGCGTTAACCCTCCGCGCGTTGCGGTCAGGAGGTCGGGCCCTTGTAGACGCCCTGCTCCTTGAGCGAATCCGAGACTTCGCGCGGCATGTAGTTCTCGTCGTGCTTGGCGAGGATCTCGTCGGCGACAAACACGCCGTCCACCATCCTGCCGGTGCCGATCATGCCCGCGTTCTCGGCAAACAGGTCGGGCAGCACGCCGCGGAAGGTGACGGGCACGGTTCCGCCGCCGTCCGTGACGGAAAAGCTGACGGTCTCGCCCTCGCCCCGGACCAGCGAGCCGTCCTCGACCAGACCGCCCAGGCGGAAGACCTCGCCCGCAGGCGGCGGCGCCTCGGCCAGTTGCGTGGGCGAACGGTAAAGGTTGATCCCGTCGCGGAAGCCGTAGCCGATCAGCACGGCCGCCACCACCAGCGCGACCGCGGCCGCGATCAGAACCTGGATGCGACGTTTCTTCTTGAGCGATTTCATCGGATTGCCCTTGCTTTCTCAGGCCGCCTCGAAGCGGATCGGATGGCGCAGGAACTGCGTGGCCTTTGACGTGACCCGCTCGGGGTCGCCGGTGGTCAGGAAGCGCGATCGCGTGCCCGACCCCCGGAACTCGGGCCGGCGGCGCAGGTAGTCTTCAAGGCTTTCGGCCACCAAGCCTGCCTGCGAATAGACCGCGACTCCCGGTCCCAGCGCCTCGCGGAAGGCCTTTTCCATCAGCGGGTAATGGGTGCAGCCGAGGATCGCGGCCTCGGGATGCGGCATCCGGCGCTTGAGCGCCTCGACATGGGACCGAACCAGCGCCTCGGCCAGCATCTCGTCGCCGTCCTCGATGGCGTCCACGACCCCGCCGCAGGGCTGGGCCTCGACATCGACGCCGATGGCGCGGAAGGCCAGTTCCCGCTGGAAGGCCCGGCTGGCGACCGTCGCGGGCGTGGCGAACAGGGCGACATGCTTGACCGCCACCTCGCGCGGCGGACTGTTGTCGCCCCAGTGGCGTTCGGTCAGCGCCTCGATCAGCGGAACGAAGACGCCGAGGACGCGCTTGTCCGCCGGCAGCCAGGTTTCCTGCATCCGCTTCAGCGCCGCGGCGCTGGCCGTGTTGCAGGCAAGGATCACCAGGTCGCAGCCTTCCTGCCACAGCCGCTCGACGCCCCTGCAGGTCAGATTGAAGATGTCGTCGTGGGTGCGGACGCCATAGGGCGTGTGGGCGTTGTCGCCCAGATAGACCAGCGGCAGGTCCGGCATCCGATTGGCAATGGCCTGATGCACGGTCAACCCGCCCAGACCCGAATCGAAGACGCCGACAGCCATCCGAACCCTCCTTGAAGCTGGACCCCATCTAAGGGCGCGAGCGGGGGGAATCCATGACTCAAGTCAGATTGATGCGCCGGGACCGGGCCCCCGCCCCGGGCGCCGGGATGTCCGGGAAAAGAAGAAACGCGCAGCGCCCTGGGGGCCTGCGCGCTTCTTCCTGACCCAAATACCCCCGCCGGAGGCAGGCCGGGCCGTCAGGCCCGGGCTTTCATTCCGCAGCGATCCGCATCTCGGGCTGCGAGGGCCAGCCACCCGCGCGGAAGGCCGCCAGCAGCTCGTCCCGGCGCGCCTGCGCCTTTTCGGCGGCCGCGTCCTTGATGAAGCCGTAGCCCCGGATCTGCTGCGGCAGCGCGGCGAGTTCGCGCGCGATCTCCACGGTCGCGGGCGTCACCTTGGGCAGCACCTCGGCCATGTCCTGCTCGTACTGGCGCGCCAGTGCGCGTTCGCGGCGGCGCTCGCCCTGCCAGCCGAAGACGTCCAGCGGCGTGCCGCGCAGGCCCCGCAGCGCCGAAAGCGTGCGGAACACCGGCAGCATCCATGCGCCAAACTCGCGCTTCTTCGGGCGACCTTCCGAATCCTTGCCGCCCAGGAAGGGGGGCGCCATGTGAAAGGTCAGCTTCGTGTCACCCTCGAAGCTGCGGGCCACGCCCTCGGTCGTGGTCAGGTGCAGGCGGGCGACCTCGTATTCGTCCTTGACGGCAAGCAGGCGATACCAGCTTTCGGCCACCGTTTCGCGCAGCTCGGCGGGCGCCAGGTCCACCAGCTTGAGGAACCGGCGCTTGAGCTTGGGCCCCTGATAGCCGACCAGCCGCTCCGCACGATAGGCGACGGGATCGAAGCGCTCCACCTTTGCCGGCGCAGGCGCGGCCTGTTCGGGGTGAAGGATCGCCCAGCGGCCGATCTGGAAGGCGCGCTTGTTTTCCTCGGCCTTGGCGCCGTTCAGCTCGATGGCGCGCAGGATCGCTTCCTCGGACAGCGGGATCAGCCCCTGCTGCCAGGCCGCGCCGGTGATGAGCATGTTCGAGTAGATCGAGTCGCCCAAGTAGCGCTCGGCCAGCTTGGATGCGTCGAGGAAGGCCACATTCTCGCCCAGACGCGCCTGAAGCGACATCTTCAGCCGGTCGGCGGGCACGCGGAAGTCGCGGACGCGGGTGAACTCGCCGGTGATGATCTCGTGGTCGTTCACCACGGCGCCGGTGCGGCCGCCCGTCATCAGGCCGATGGTCTTGGCCCCGGCCGTCACCACGAGGTCGCCGCCGATGATGGCGTCGGCCTCGCCCACGGCGACGCGGATGGCGCTGATGTCCTCGGGCGCGTTCGCCAGCCGCAGGTGGATGTGGACCGCCCCGCCCTTCTGGGCGAGGCCCGCCATCTCCATCATACCGGCGCCCTTGCCATCCAGCTGCGCGGCCTGCGCCAGCACCGCGCCGATGGTCACGACGCCGGTGCCGCCGACGCCCGTGATGACGAGGTTATGGGTGCCGCTGATCGCCGGCAGCGCGGGCGCGGGCAGGTCGGGAAGCGCAAGCGTTTCGGCCGCCGGCTTGCGGAGCTTGCCGCCCGACACGCTGACGAAGCTGGGGCAGAAGCCCTTCACGCAGGAATAGTCCTTGTTGCAGGACGACTGGTCGATGGCCCGCTTGCGACCCAGCTTGGTGTCGAAAGGCACGACCGAAACGCAGTTCGACTGGACCGAGCAGTCGCCGCAGGCCTCGCAGACCTCGGGGTTGATCCAGACGCGGCGGTCGGGATCGGGGAACTTGCCCTTCTTGCGGCGGCGGCGCTTTTCGGCGGCGCAGGTCTGGACATAGACGATGGCCGTGACGCCGGGCACCTGCGACAGTTCGCGCTGCACCGCCATGAGGTTCGCGCGTTCCTCGAAGCGCAGGCCCTTGGGGAAGAGGTTGCGGTCCACCTCTTCCTTCTCGTCATGGACCAGCACCACGGGCACGTCGATCGCCTGCAGCTCGCGCACGATCTGGGGCGCGGTCAGTTCGCCTTCGTTCGGCTGGCCGCCGGTCATGGCGACGGCGTCGTTGAACAGGATCTTGTAGGTGATGTTGGTGCCCGCCGCCTTGGCCGCGCGGATCGCCAGCGATCCCGAATGGTTGTAGGTCCCGTCGCCCAGGTTCTGGAACACGTGAGGCCGCTGGGAAAACGGCGCTTCGCCGATCCAGTTCGCGCCCTCGCCGCCCATTTGGGTGAAGCCGGTGGTTTCCCGGTCCATCCACTGCACCATGTAGTGACAGCCGATCCCCGCATAGGCGCGGCTGCCCTCGGGCACCTTGGTCGAGCTGTTGTGCGGGCAGCCCGAGCAGAACCAGGGCGTCCTGACGGCGATCTCGGGCGCGTTGTCGGCGCGGCGCGTCTCGGCCAGCTTCGACAGCGCGGATTCCAGCCGGTCGGTGCGGCGGCCTTCCTCGATCAGGATGTCGCCCAGACGTTGCGCGATCAGCACCGGGTCCAAGGCATAGCGGGTGGGGAACAGTTCCAGCCGCCGCCCGTGTTCCCAGGTGTCGCCCTTGTGCCAGCCATAGACGCGGCGGCCGCGGCGGTCGTCGAAGATGGCCTCCTTGACCTGCACCTCGATCAGCTTGCGCTTCTCCTCGACCACGATGATGAGGTCCAGTCCCTCGGCCCATTCGTGGAAGCTGGTCATGTCCAGCGGCCAAGTCTGGCCGATCTTGTAGGTGGTGATGCCCAGCCGCTCGGCCTCGGCCTCGTCGATGCCCAGCAGCGACATGGCGTGGACCACGTCCAGCCAGTTCTTGCCGGCGGCGCAGATGCCGATCTTGGCTCCGGCCCGGCCCCACATCCGGCGGTCGATGCGGTTCGCGCGGGCAAAGGCCTCGGCGGCGAAGCGCTTGTAGTCGATCATCCGCGCTTCCTGCGCGACGGGCGTGTCGCCAAGGCGGATGTTCAGCCCGCCTTCGGGCATCGCAAAGTCGTCCGGCGTCACGAAGCTCATGCGGAAGGGGTCGCCGTCCACGACGCTGGTGGCCTCGACCGTGTCCTTCATGGTCTTGAGGCCGGTCCAGACGCCCGCAAAGCGGCTCAGCGCCCAGCCGTAAAGGCCGAAGTCCAGGATCTCCTGCACGCCGGCCGGGGACAGGACAGGGATATAGGCGTCCACCATGGCCCAGTCGGACTGGTGCAGCACGGTCGAGGATTCGCCGGTGTGGTCGTCGCCCATCGCCATGACGACGCCGCCATGCCTGGACGAGCCGGCCATGTTGGCGTGGCGCATTACGTCGCCCGTGCGGTCCACGCCCGGCCCCTTGCCGTACCACAGCGCGAAGACGCCGTCGTATTTCCCCTCGCCGCGCAGTTCCGCCTGCTGGCTGCCCCAGATGGCGGTCGCGGCCAGGTCCTCGTTCAGGCCCGGCTGGAACAGGATGTTCGCGGGATCGAGCAGCTTCTTCGACCGCATCATCTGCAGGTCCACGCCACCCAGCGGAGAGCCGCGATAGCCCGTCACCAGCCCCGCCGTGTTCAGCCCCGCCGCGCGGTCGCGCGCCGACTGCATCAGCATCAGTCGGACCAGGGCCTGCGTGCCGTTCAGAAGCACATGGCGCTTGGTCAGGTCGAATCGGTCGGCAAGGGAAATGTCCTGAACGCTCATCTTGCTTCCTCCCAAAGCTGGACGGCCTTTGGATGGCATTATAGGTCAGTCTCGCTGACCGATAAAGCCCTTTGTTCTTTTCGTGGTTGCCCCTATGTGTTGCGCACACCGCATGGCAGGGATGCAGCAAGGTATGAACGGGCTGGACTGGGACAAGCTGCGGATATTTCACGCGGTGGCGGAAGCGGGCAGCCTGACGCACGCGGGCGACGCACTGCACCTGTCGCAGTCGGCCGTCAGCCGTCAGGTGCGGGCGCTTGAGGAAGGCTTGGGCACCACGCTGTTCCACCGCCATGCGCGCGGCCTGATCCTGACCGAACAGGGCGAGATGCTGTTTGATGCCACAAAGGCGATGAACCGCAAGCTGGACACCACCGCCGCCCGCATCCGCGACAGCGAGGAGCATGTCTTCGGCGAACTCAAGGTGACGACCACCACCGGCTTCGGCACGCTGTGGCTGGTTCCGCGCCTGGCCAAGCTGTACGAGCGCTATCCCGATCTCAAGATCGACCTGCTGCTTGAGGAGCGGGTGCTGGACCTGCCCATGCGGGAAGCGGACGTCGCCATCCGCATGAAGGAGCCGAGCCAGGCCGACCTGATCCGGCGGCGGCTGCTGAACATCCGCATGCGGCTTTACGCCTCGCCTGAATACGCGGAACGGACCGGCCTGCCCCAGAAGGTCGAGGATCTGGCCGGCCACCGCCTGATCTGCCAGAATCCCACGACGCCGCAGGTGCAGGCGGGCGCCGTCCTGGCGCAGGCGCTGCTGAGCCGGCATTCCCCGTCCACCCTGCTGGTCAACAGCTACTTCGGCGTGCTGCAGGGGGTGCTCAGCCACGTCGGCGTCGGCATCCTGCCCAACTACATGGAACACGAGATGCCGCATCTTGTCCGGGTGCTGCCGGATGTCGAATCCACCGAAGTCCCGGTTTTTCTGGCCTTCCCCGAGGAATTGCGCTCGTCGCGCCGCGTTGCAGCATTCCGGGATTTCGTGCTTGAAGAAATCCAAGCGATGAAGCGCAACTCGGACGAGAGTTGAGCTTTTGTTCTTCTACTGCCGCCATGCGTCGGCCGCATGGCGGTCATGCACCAATAAAGTTAAGGCGTGCTTGAATAGCAGTCGGGCCGCCGCTTATTTGGACATTGAAGGAACGCGAGGAGACTCGTGTTGTTTCAACCTCCCTGTTGGACTTAGGCCGGGCCTTTGTGCCCGGCTTTTTTTTGCTGCACCGCAGCGCCGTCCTTCATCTTTCCCTTCCGCGCGGCTGGCCCTAGAAGGCACGCATCCGCACCATGGGGGACATGCGCCATGCAGAACGAACCTGCGATCACCGACGAACTGGTCGCCGCGCATGGGCTGAAGCCCGACGAATACCAGCGCATCCTGGAGATCATCGGGCGCACCCCGACCTATACCGAACTGGGCATCTTCTCGGCGATGTGGAACGAGCACTGCTCGTACAAGTCGTCGAAGAAATGGCTGCGGACGCTGCACACGACCGGCCCGCAGGTGATCTGCGGCCCCGGCGAGAACGCGGGCGTGGTGGACATTGGCGACGGGCAGGCCGTGGTCTTCAAGATGGAAAGCCACAACCACCCCAGCTACATCGAGCCGCACCAGGGCGCCGCGACCGGCGTGGGCGGCATCCTGCGCGACGTCTTCACCATGGGCGCCCGCCCGGTCGCCGCGATGGACGCGCTGAGCTTCGGGCGGCCCGAACACCCCCGCACCCCGCACCTGGTCAAGGGCGTGGTCGAGGGGATCGGCGCCTACGGCAACGCCTTCGGCGTCCCGAACGTCGGCGGCGAGGTCCGTTTTCACCGCGCCTATGACGGCAACTGCCTGGTCAACGCCTTCGCGGCGGGCCTCGCGGATGCGGACCGCATCTTCTACTCGGCGGCCTCGGGCGTGGGGATGCCGGTGGTCTATCTCGGCGCCAAGACGGGCCGCGACGGCGTGGGCGGGGCGACCATGGCCTCGGCCGAGTTCGACGATTCGATCGAGGACAAGCGCCCGACCGTGCAGGCCGGCGACCCCTTCACCGAGAAATGCCTGCTGGAAGCCTGCCTCGAGCTGATGGCGACGGATGCGGTCATCTCCATTCAGGACATGGGCGCGGCGGGCCTGACCTGTTCCGCCGTGGAAATGGGTGACAAGGGTGGCCTCGGCATCAGGCTGGTGCTGGACCACGTGCCCCAGCGCGAGGCCGCGATGACGGCCTACGAGATGATGCTGTCCGAAAGCCAGGAGCGGATGCTCATGGTGCTGAAGCCCGAGAAAGAGGCCGAGGCGCGGGCGATCTTCGAGAAATGGGACCTCGACTTCGCCATCGTGGGCGAGACCATTGCCGAGGACCGCTTCCTGATCCTGCACGGCAACGAGGTCATGGCCGACCTGCCGCTGTCCAGGCTGTCGTCGAGCGCCCCTGAATACGACCGGCCCTGGGTGGAAACCCCTGCGCCCGAGCCGCTGGGCGACCTGCCCGAGATCACGCCCGTCGCGGCGCTGAAGGCGCTGATCGGTTCGCCCAACTATGCCCGCAAGGCCTGGGTGTGGGAACAGTACGACACCCAGGTCGGCGGCGACACGATCCGCAAGCCCGGCCTTGGCGCGGGCGTCGTGCGGGTCCATGGCACGAACAAGGCGCTGGCCTTCACCAGCGACGTGACGCCGCGCTACGTGAAAGCGAACCCGGTCGAGGGCGGCAGGCAGGCGGTGGCGGAAGCCTGGCGCAACCTCGTGGCCTGCGGGGCGCGTCCGCTGGCCGCGACCGACAACCTGAACTTCGGCAACCCCGAAAAGCCCGAGATCATGGGCCAGTTCGTCGGCGCCATCAAAGGCATCGGCGAGGCCTGCCGGGCGCTCGACTTCCCCATCGTGTCGGGCAACGTCAGCCTTTACAACGAGACGGACGGCCAGGCGATCCTGCCCACCCCCACCATCGGCGCGGTCGGGCTGATCGAGACGCTGGACGACCTGATCGCCGGGGTGCCCCACAAGGGCGACCTCGCGCTGGTGATCGGGGCCACGCGCGGCCACATGGGCCAGTCGGCCCTGGCGGCCGAGGCCTGGGGGATCGAGGCGGGCGATGCGCCCCCGGTCGATCTGGCGGCCGAGCGCGCGCATGGCGAGTTCCTGCTGGCCCATCGGAATCACATCCGGGCGGCCTCGGATCTGTCGGACGGCGGCCTTGCGCTGGCGGCCTTCGAGATGGCCGAGGCGGCCGCCATCGGCGTCACGCTGGACGCCGCCGACATCCCGGTGCTGTTCGGCGAAGACCAGGCCCGTTATCTGGTTGCGGCCCCTTCCGCCGATGCGGCCTCACTCATCGAGGCGGCACGCGAGGCCGGGATCGAGATCGCGACCGTCGGCCGGTTCGAGGGGGACCGGGTCACGCTGGGCGGGGATTCGGCGGCGCTTGCCGAACTGTCCGCGCTTTACCGCAGCGCCTTTGCCGGCGCGATCAAGGGCGACGTGCCGGATCACGCCTGAGGGCTGGCGCAGAGAGGCCTTGACGCGGCGCCTGCGTCACGGCTCCGGCGCCTCCGGCGGGGGTATTTGGGTCAGAAAGAAGCCCGCCGGGCGGTGTTCGGGTCGGCCGGTCCCTTGCGGGCTGCTATCCCGGGACCGTCCATTCGGGCAGGATGACCGTGAAGCGGCTGCCCTGCCCCTTGGCGCTGTCGATCTTCAGCCGCCCCCGGTGGCGGGCGACGATGTGCTTGACGATGGCAAGGCCAAGGCCGGTGCCGCCCTTCTCGCGCGAGCGGTGGGTGTCCACGCGGTAGAAGCGTTCGGTCAGGCGCGGCAGGTGGACCTCGTCGATGCCTTCGCCGTCGTCTGCGATCTCGATCGCCCAGCCGGGGCCGCGCAGGACAGGCTCGTGCGGGACATGGGACAGGGTTGCGCGGACCTCTCCGCCGCTGCGGCTGCCGTATTTGACGGCGTTCTCGACAAGATTGTGCAGGACCTGCTGGATCTGGTCGGCGTTGCCCGCGACCGGCGCGGTCCTGTCGGTGCCGATCTGGCGCAGCGTGACGCCCGCCGCCTGCGCCGTCGGGCCCAGCGTGGCGCAGGCGCTGCGGACCAGCGCCGCAAGGTCCACGCGCTCGGCGGGACGGCGCCGCTCCTCCTGCTCGACGCGGCTGAGGGACAGCAGGTCGCCGATCAGGCGGTTCATCCGCCCGGCCTCGCGGTCCATGATCGCCAGGAACCGCTCGCGCGCGGCGGCGTCGTCGCGGGCGGGGCCGCGCAGCGTCTCGATGAAGCCCATCAGCGCGGTCAGGGGCGTGCGCAGCTCGTGGCTGACATTCGCCACGAAGTCGCGGCGCATCTGCTCGGCCTGCTCGATGCCGGTGGTATCCTCGAGCACGACTGCGGCGCCCCGGCGTCCCCGCAGCGTCAGCGGCGACACGGTGACCACGCATTTGCGTTCCCGCCCGCGCGCGCTGATCCCCACCGGCAGGCGCGCAGGCGCAGGCACCTTGGGCGCCGCGAGCACCTGGTCCACGGCACGGTTCACGAGCGGCTGGCGCAGGACGGTGACGAAGGGGCGGTCGGTCAGCCCGGGGCCCAGCATCTCGACGGCGGCGGCGTTCGCCATGACGACCCGCGCCTCGCGGTCCAGGACCAGCATCGCCGCGGGAACCGCATCGCCGATCTGCTGCAGGGCGACGCTGTCCATGGTTCGCCTCAGCCGACCGGCCGCAGGCCCGCGCGGTAGCGTGCGGCGTTGGCGCGGTAGCGGGCGGCCGAGTCGCGCAGGCGGGCGATGGCCGCCGCGTCAAGCTGGCGCACCACGCGACCGGGCGCGCCCATGACCAGCGCGCCGGGCGGGATTTCCTTGCCTTCGGCCACCAGCGCGCCTGCGCCGATCAGCGCGCCCTCGCCGATGACGGCGCCGTTCAGGATCGTCGCCCCCATGCCGATCAGTGCGCCGTCATGGACCGTGCAGCCGTGCAGGATCGCCTTGTGACCCACGGTGACATCCGCACCGACCCGCAGCGGGAAGCCGGGATCGGTGTGGAAGACGCAGCCGTCCTGCACGTTCGATCCCCGGCCGATGCGGATTTCCTCGTTGTCGCCGCGCAGGACGGCGGCCCACCAGACGCTTGCCATGTCTTCCAGCACGACGCGGCCGATCAGCTGCGCGTCCGGCGCGACCCATGCGTCGGGGGCGACCTGCGGGGCGGTGCCGTCAAGTTCCCAGATCATGCTGCATCCTCCATCAGCTTGCGGACAAACCCGCCCAGCGCGGGACGGCGGTCCCGGCGCAGGCGCTCGGCGGTCAGGATGGCGCGCAAGTCGGCCTCGGTCGCCTCGATGTCGTCGTTCACCAGCACATAGTCGTATTCGGCCCAGTGGCTGATCTCGTCGCGGCTTTTCAGCATCCGCCGCGCGATCACCTCGTCGCTGTCCTGGTTGCGCGACCGCAACCGGCGTTCCAGTTCCGGGAGGCTGGGCGGCAGGATGAAGATGGACACGACATGCGGTCCCAGCGCCGAGGCCCGGATCTGCTGGCCGCCCTGCCAATCCACGTCGAAAAGCGTGTCGCGCCCTTCGGCCATCGCCAGTTCCACGGGACCGCGCGGGCTGCCGTAGCAGTTGCCGAAGACTTCGGCATGTTCCAGCATCTGGTTCTGCGACACCATCTCGTCGAAGGCCGCGCGATCCATGAAGTAATAGTGCTGCCCCTCGACCTCGCCCGGACGCGGCGGGCGGGTGGTGGCCGAGACGGAAAAGCGCAGGGTCGGGTCCCATTCCATCAGCCGCCGCGCGAGCGTGGACTTGCCCGCGCCCGAGGGCGACGAAATGATGATCAGCAATCCGCTGCGCTGCATGGTTCCTCTCGCGGCTGTATGGCGCGGACAGTTGCCCCACGGGGGCGGCCAAGGTCAAGGACGCGGCATGGACCTTGGCCCTCGGCCGCTGTATTCCTGCGCGCATGGACAAGAAGCCGCCCCTGACCCTGTATCTCGCCGCGCCGCGCGGATTCTGCGCGGGCGTGGACCGCGCCGTGCAGATCGTGGAACTCGCGCTGCAGAAATGGGGCGCGCCCGTCTATGTGCGCCACGAGATCGTGCACAACCGCTTCGTCGTGGAGGGCTTGCGCGACAAGGGCGCGGTCTTTGTCGAGGAACTGGACGAGGTGCCCGACGACCGCCCCGTGATCTTTTCCGCCCACGGTGTGCCGAAATCGGTCCCGGCCGAGGCGCGGCGTCGCGAGATGGTCTTCGTGGACGCCACCTGCCCCCTGGTCAGCAAGGTCCATATCGAGGCCGAGCGGCACCATGCCGAGGGCCTGCAGATGGTCATGATCGGCCATGCCGGCCACCCCGAGGTGCTGGGCACGATGGGCCAGCTTCCCGAGGGCGAGGTCATCCTGGTCGAGACGGTCGAGGACGTGGCGCAGGTCATGCCGCGCAACCCGCAGCGTCTGGCCTGGATCACGCAGACCACCCTGTCGGTGGACGACACCGCGCAGATCGTGGCCGCCCTGCAAGCGCGGTTTCCCGCCATCGTGGGCCCCGCCAAGGACGACATCTGCTATGCCACGACGAACCGGCAGGCTGCCGTCAAGGCCATCGCGCCCAGGATCGACGCGCTGCTGGTGATCGGGGCGCCGAACAGCTCGAATTCGAAGCGGCTGGTCGAAGTCGGCCGCTCGGCCGGCTGCGATTACGCGCAGCTCGTGATGCGGGCCGCCGACATCGACTGGCGCGCGCTGGACGGCATCCGCGCCGTTGGCGTCACGGCGGGGGCAAGCGCCCCCGAAGTGCTGGTGGACGAGGTGATCGCCGCCTTCGCGGACCGCTACGACGTGACCGTGGAACTGGTCGAAACCGCGCAGGAACGGGTCGAGTTCAAGGTTCCGCGCGTGTTGCGCGAGCCCTTGGCGGGCTGAGCCGACACGGCGGCGCGCCAGCAAGCATTCGCACAGGGTTGAGCGATGAAGCTTTATTCCATGCCGTCCTCCGGCAACAGCTACAAGGTGCGGCTGCTTGCGGCCCTGCTGGGGCTTCGGCTCGACATCCGGGATGTCGAGAACGGATCGGCCGAACTGGCCGAGGCAAGGGCCGAAGGGCGGCTTCCCTTCGGCAAGGCGCCGGTGCTGGAACTGGACGACGGCACGCTTTTGCCCGAATCCAACGCGATCCTGTGGTTCCTGGGCGAAGGCACCCGCTTCGTTCCGTCCGATGCCGTCCTGCGGGCGCAGATGCTGGGCTGGATGTTCTGGGAACAATACAGCCACGAGCCCGTGATCGCCGTCCGCGCCGCGCTGCGCGTCTATCCCGAACGCGCGGCCCAGGCCACGCCCGAGCGGATGGCCGACCTGCTCGACCGCGGCCATGCGGCCCTGGACCGGATGGAGGCGCGGCTTGCCGCCCATGACTGGCTGGTCGGGGACGGACCGACCCTCGCCGACATCAGTTTGCATGCCTACACCCACACGGCGGCCGACCGGGGTGGCTTCGACATGGCCCGCTTTCCCGGGATCGGCCGCTGGCTTGAGCGGATTGCCCGCCTGCCCGGCTACGTGGGCCTTCATGGCTGAGCTTTTCGCCTGGACCGACGGCGCCTGCAGCGGCAATCCCGGCCCCGGCGGCTGGGGTGTGCTGATGCGCGCGCTGGACGGCGACACGGTCGTGAAGGAGCGAGAGCTATCCGGCGGCGAGCCCGCGACCACCAACAACCGGATGGAGCTGATGGCCGCCATCTCGGCGCTCGAGGCACTGAGCCGCCCCACGACCATCACCATCACCACCGATTCGGCCTATGTGAAGAACGGCGTCACCGGCTGGATCCACGGCTGGAAGCGGAACGGCTGGAAGACCGCCGACCGGAAGCCCGTGAAGAACGCCGACCTGTGGCAGCGGCTGGACCAGGCGCGCAACCGCCACCAGGTCACCTGGGCTTGGATCAAGGGCCATGCCGGGCACCCGGAAAACGAACGCGCCGACGAACTCGCCCGCGCCGGCATGGCGCCCTTCAAGTGACCGAGGGGCTCGCCCTCGGGGCAAGCCTGCCCGCGCTGGTCTGGCTGCTGGACTATGCCTCGGCGCTGGTCTTTGCGCTGACGGGGGCGCTGGTCGCCAGCCGCCTGCAGCTCGACCCCGTGGGCTTCATCTTCATGGCGACGATGACGGCCGTCGGCGGGGGGACGCTGCGCGACCTGATCCTGAACCGCGCGACGGTCTTCTGGGTGGACCGACCCTCGCTGATCCTTCTGGCGGCGGGGGCCGCGATGCTGGTCTTCTGGACGGCGCACCTGGTCGAAAGCCGCCAGCAATGGCTGCGCTGGCTGGACGCCTTCGCGCTGGCCGTGGCCGTCCCCGCCGGCGTGGGCGTCGCGCTCGAGGCGGGGGTCTCGCCCGTCATCGTGGTGCTGATGGGCGTTGTCACCGGCACCTTCGGCGGGCTGATGCGCGACGTCGTCGGCAACGAGCTGCCGCTGGTCCTGAAGCAGGGCGAGCTTTACGTCACCGCCGCCTTCGGGGGCGCCCTGACGGCGGCGGCGCTGATCTGGATGGGCCTCGACCGCTCTGCCGCGGTGGTGCTGGGCGGAGCCGTCACGCTGGTCCTGCGGCTCGGCAGCATGATCCTCGGCTGGCAGTTGCCGGTCTATCGCCCCCGTCCGCCGCGCAACCGCTAAAGCGGCGGAATGTCGCCCTCGGCGCGTTGGGCGTGGAAGGTGGCGACCCAGGCGTCCAGCGTTCCGCCCGCGATGGCGTCCCGCATCCCCTGCATGATCTCCTGATAGTAATGCAGGTTGTGCCAGGTCAGCAGCATCCCCGAGATCATCTCTCCGGCGCGGAAGACATGGTGCAGATAGGCGCGGGAATAGCCCGTGCATGCGGGACAGGTGCAATGCTCGTCCAGCGGCCGCGGATCGTCGGCATGGCGGGCGTTCTTGATGTTGACCTGCCCCCGCCGCGTCCAGGCCTGCCCCGTCCGCCCCGATCTCGAGGGCAGCACGCAGTCCATCATGTCCACGCCCCGCTGGACGGCGCCGACGATGTCGTCGGGCTTTCCAACGCCCATCAGGTAACGCGGCTGGTCCTCGGGCAGCAGGTCGGTCGCATAGTCGAGGACGCCGAACATCGCCTCCTGCCCCTCGCCCACCGCCAGCCCGCCGATGGCATAGCCGTCAAAGCCGATCCGGCGCAGGGCCTCGGCGCTTTCCTCCCGCAGGTCGCGTTCGACGCCACCCTGCATGATCCCGAACAGCGCATGGCCCGGCCGGTCGCCGAAGGCATCCCGCGACCGCTGCGCCCAGCGCATCGACAGCCGCATCGCCTCGGCCTGCCGCTCGTGCGTCGCAGGCAGCGCCGGGCATTCGTCGAAGGCCATCACGATGTCGGACCCCAGCAGCCGCTGGATCTCCATGCTGGTTTCAGGCGACAGGAAATGGCGCGAGCCATCGACGTGGCTGGCGAAGGTCACCCCCTCCTCGGTCAGCTTGCGCAGTTCGGCCAGGCTCATCACCTGGAACCCGCCCGAGTCCGTCAGGATCGGCCGGTCCCAGTTCATGAAGCGGTGCAGCCCCCCCAGCCGCGCGATGCGCTCGGCCCCGGGACGCAGCATCAGGTGATAGGTGTTGCCCAGCAGGATGTCGGCCCCCGTCGCGCGCACGCTTTCGGGCAGCATCGCCTTGACGGTCGCGGCGGTGCCCACGGGCATGAAGGCCGGCGTGCGGATCTCGCCGCGCGGCGTCTGGATGACGCCGGTGCGGGCGCGCCCGTCCGTTGCGTTGAGGGTGAAGGAAAATCCGGTCATCGGACGCTTCTAGCGGCGCCCCGATCATGCGGCAACGCCTCCGGCTTCTTTCTGACCCAAATACCCCGGGGTCCGGGGCGGAGCCCCGGTCCGGCCCCTCGGGCTAACCCGCCAGTTGCCGCAGGGTGCGGGCGCGGGCGGGCGGGATGGACCTGACCTCGAGGCCCGTGAAGACATGCATGGTGTTCAGCTTGCGGTCCATGACCGCGTGGTCGCTGACCCAGCCCCCCATCATCAGATAGCTCCGCAGCAGGGGCGGCATCCCGGCCATGGCCCGCCCGGCGTCAGGCTGGTCCGTGAGCGGGGCGAAGCGGACCACCTCGGGCGCCTTGACGCGGGGGCGCCAACGCGGGGGCGCAAGGTGGCGCTCGCGCAGCATGGCAAAGGCATCCTCGTAGCCGGCGGCATCGGTTCCCAGGAAGGACGAACAGCCGAACAGCAGTTCGGCCCCCGTCTCGTCCACGTGGCGGGTCAGCGAGGCCCAGGCCGCGCGCAGGATGTCGGGGTCGGAATGGGCGGGGCGGACGCAGAAGCGGCCGACCTCGACCATCGGACCAGGGAAACCGCGCAGGCCCTCGAGGTCGTAGTACTGCGCGGAATAGCTGCGGTCGATCTCGGCACCCGAGGAAAGGTGCATCATGCGGAAGCAGGCGACCAGCCGGCCACTGCGCATGTCCTCGATCAGGACATGGCGGCAGATGTCGTCCAGTGCGTCCCTGTCCAGCGCATCGGCGTCCTCCCGCCCGGTCCGCTGCCCGATGAAGCACAGCCAGCGCAGGCGCTGGGCGGCGCGCAGATCCTCCTCGCCCTGGGCGAAGCGCACGCTGTAGCGGCCCCTGCGCAACTCCGGCATGACGCCCGTTCCCCGATGGCGGGTTCCCCCGCGTGATTTAACGTCCGCGTGCGGACGACGTTCCCGCCCGGCCACGCGCTTGCCCCGGCGCGATCCCGCCCTAAGTTGAGGGGGAACCGCAATGGAAAGGCCGCCCCTCATGGCTGACAAGATCACCCGCAGCGACGTGGAATGGCGCGAACTGCTGGACCCCGCAACCTATCATGTGACCCGGCAGGCCGGAACTGAACGCCCCTTTTCTCACCCCGGCTTCCCCAAGGGGCCGGGCCAGTATGTCTGCGCCTGCTGCGGGGCCAGGCTCTTTGACGGCGACCAGAAGTTCGAAAGCCACTGCGGGTGGCCCAGCTTCTCGCGCGCGGCGGGCAATATCGAGGAACACCGCGACCTCAGCCACGGCATGATCCGCACCGAAGTCCGCTGCGAACGCTGCGACGCACACCTGGGTCACGTCTTTCCCGACGGCCCCCCGCCCACGGGCCTGCGCTACTGCATCAACGGCGTGGCGATCCGCTTCGTCCCGGAAGGGGCCGAGGTTCCGGCCTGAGGCCGAATCACTCGGCCTGCCCGAGGACGTCTCCGGCGTTGAACCGGCCGACGTTGCCCAGAAGCTGGCGCAGCAGGCCCGAGCTCTGGACGCCGTTGTCGGTCACGCGCCGCGACAGGACCACGATGCGGCCCCGTTCCAGCCCGAAGCGCTCGACATTGGTCACGACGCCCGCCTCGTCGAAGCTGATGGCGACGACCTGGCGGTCGATCTCGCGCGGGGCGTTCATGGCGTAATGCTCCCAGCGCGAGCCGACGTAATACCAGCTCGATCCGGTCAGCACTCCCTGCGAACCGGGCCGGCCGACCAGCGCCTCAAGATCGTCGCGCCGGGTCTGGCCGACGATCACGGCGGCAAGCTCGTCGTCGGTCGGGACGTGGCCGTGGTTGCGATACATCCGGGTGCAGCCGGCGGCCGCGACAATGGGAACCGCAAGGGCCAAGGCGATCGCCCGCCGCCGGGTCATGGACATCGGGACACCTTCCCCTCGTTCAGGCCCGCCCGTTGCCAGGGTCCGGCCTTTTGTTCTTAGCTGCCGCCTTCCGCACCCGAAGGCCCGGTTGACGGCGCCGGACCCGCTTAGCAAACTCGTACACGCCGCTCAAGAACATCGGGGCACAGGCGCCCCGTCCCGCAAACGCATCCTCCGGGATGCCTGCCCGACAAGGCAAGGTCATGTCTTCTGCACCCTTCACCCATGCGCTGCGCGTGTCGCAGCTGAACCCGCGCCGCCCCAACCCCGTGGACCTGTCCCCCGACGACGAGGCCCGCGCCCGGATCGCGGCCGCGCTGGACCTGACCGCCCCGCCCGAGGTCCGGCTGACCGGCACGATCACCGCCGCGCCGAACGACGCCTGGCTGCTGGAGGGCCGCCTGACCGCGCGGGTCCAGCAGGCCTGCGTGGTCACGCTCGCCCCCGTGCGAACCGCCATCGACGAGCCGGTGCGCCGCGTTTATTCGCCCTGGGCCTCGACCCCCGAGGGCGACGAGGTCGAGATGCCCGACGACGAGATCGAGCCGCTCGGGCCCACCATCGACGCGGGCGCCGTGCTGGTCGAGGCGCTTGCGCTGGCCCTGCCCCCCTACCCCCGCTGCGATGACGCCGAGCTGCCCGACGCGGCTGTCGATCCCGACGGGGACGGGGACGAGGGCGCGCGGCGACCGTTCCAGGGACTTGCGGATCTGTTGCAACGCAAGGACAATTAGGCCACGTCCGGACAACGCAGGGGCCTTTGCCCTTGCGGAACGCGGCTTTGTGCCGTATCTGCGCGGTTCGATCCGAAACACGAACGGGTCGGGATGAGGACTCACCCGACCCCCTGCCACCGAAGGTTGTCCCATGGCCGTCCCTCAGAACCGAGTTACCCGGTCCCGCCGCAACATGCGCCGTTCGCATGACGCGCTGGTCGCCGGTAACCCCAACGAATGCACCAACTGCGGCGAACTGAAGCGCCCGCACCACGTCTGCCCCTCCTGCGGTCACTATGCTGACCGTGAAGTCGTCGCCCAGGCGAACGACGTCGACCTGGACGACGACGCGGCCTGATTGCGCTGATCGCAGGGTGCGATGACGACCTCGCTTTCCAAGGCAGACCCGTCGCGCCCCGGCGTAACAGGCCCGGTGGTGATTTCGGTCGATGCGATGGGCGGGGACCGCGGCCCTGCCGCCGTCGTCGCGGGCATCGAGAAGAGCGCCGAAAAGAACCCTGACATCCGCTTCATCGTCCACGGCCCCGAGGATGAGCTGCGCCGCATGATCTCGCGGCGCAAGGGGCTGGCGGACCGTTGCGACATCCGCAACGCCCCCGGCGTCGTGACGATGGACGACAAGCCCGCGCAGGTGATCCGGCAGGCGCAGGACACCTCGATGTGGTCGGCCATCGAATCCGTCCGCGCGGGCGAGGCGACCGTGGCCGTCAGCTGCGGCAATACCGGCGCGCTGATGGCGCTGTCCACGCTGCGCCTGCGCAAGCTGCCGGGCGTGAACCGGCCCGCCATCGCGGTGCTGTGGCCGTCGCGCGGCCCGCAGGGATTCAACGTGATCCTGGACGTGGGCGCCGACATCAAGGCGGACGCGACCGACCTGCTGCAATATGCGATGATGGGCGCTTCCTACGCCCGCAACGGCCTTGGGCTGCAGCGCCCCCGGATCGGCCTGCTGAACGTCGGGACAGAGGACCACAAGGGCCGTCCCGAGCTGAAGGAAGCCCACGTGCTGATCGCCGCCGCCGCCGGGAACGCGAATGCCGAATATGTCGGCTTCGTCGAGGGCAGCGACCTGATGAGCGCCCGCGTGGATGTGATCGTGACCGACGGCTTCACCGGCAATATCGCGTTGAAGACCGGCGAGGGGACGGCCAAGCTGGTCGGCGACTTCCTCAAGGACGCCTTTGCCAATTCCATCATGTCCAAGTTCGCCGCCGTTCTCGCCATGACCTCGCTGAAGCGGCTGCAGAAACGCATCGACCCCCGTCGCGTGAACGGGGGCGTGTTCCTCGGGCTGAACGGCACGGTGGTCAAGTCCCACGGCTCGGCCGACGCGACCGGGGTTTCCGCCGCGATCAAGCTGGCCTTCAAGCTGGCGCAGTCGGGTTTCCAGGACAGGCTGGCCGCCCGCGTGGCGCAGGCCAACGAACAGGCCGAGGTCGCCCAGGGCACCAGGCAGGCAGGTGCATGATGCGGCGGTCGGTGGTGCGGGGCACGGGGCATTACCTGCCCGAACGCGTGGTCGAGAACAGCTATTTCGAATCGATGCTGGACACCACGGACGAGTGGATCCGCTCGCGCACGGGGATCGAGCGCCGGCATTTCGCGGCCGAAGGCGAGTTCACCTCGGACCTGGCCATCGCCGCCGCCCGCCAGGCGCTGGAACGCGCGGGCATGGTGGCCGAGGACCTGAACGCGATCGTCGTTGCGACCTCGACCCCCGACCTGACCTTCCCGGCCACCGCCACCATCGTGCAGGCGGGCCTAGGAATGCAGCGCGGCTTTGCCTATGACATCCAGGCGGTCTGCGCGGGCTTCGTCTTCGCGCTGGCCAATGCCGACGGGCTGATCCGTTCGGGCCAGGCGGACCGCGTGCTGGTCATCGGCGCCGAAACCTTCAGCCGCATCATGGACTGGACCGACCGCGGGACCTGCGTCCTGTTCGGCGACGGCGCGGGCGCGGTGATCCTCGAGGCCGTCGAAGGCGAGGGCACCAGCGACGACCGCGGTGTTCTGGCGACCGACCTCAACAGTGACGGCAACCTGCGCGAACTGCTTTACGTGGACGGGGGCGTCAGCCGGACCGGCACGGTGGGCTTCCTGCGGATGCAGGGGAACCTCGTCTTCCGGCACGCGGTCGAAAAGCTGGCGGGCACCGCCAAGCGGGTGCTGGACAAGGCCGGGTTGACGCCCGGCGACATCGACTGGCTGGTTCCGCACCAGGCCAACCTGCGGATCATCGCGGGCACTGCGCAGAAGATGCAGTTGCCGATGGACAAGGTGGTGCTGACGGTCGCGGACCACGGCAATACCTCGGCCGCCTCGATCCCGCTGGCGCTGTCGGTTGCGGACACGCAGGGCAAGTTCAAGCCGGGCGACGTGATCGTGACCGAGGCCATCGGCGGCGGCATGAGCTGGGGCAGCGTCGTCCTGCGCTGGTAGGGCACACGGCGCAGCCGGCGCCTGTCCCTCGCGGGGACCGGAACCTGCCTGCAGGCACATGGTTCTTCCCGCTCATGCCTTTCTTGTCCTGGGCTGGGCCCATGCAGGGCGACCCTTGCGGGGGCGTGGAACCCTGACCCCCTTCTTCTTGCCGCGCTGGCCCTCTGGGCCGGGCTGCTGCTGCGCCGGCAAGGCCGCGTCCCCGGATGGACGGCCTGGGCATTGGCGGTGCTGGTCTTCGTCTCGCCGCTCTGCAACCTCACCTCGGCGCTGTTCTCGGCGCGCGTTGTTCACCATGTCCTGCTGAGCGCGGCCATCGTGCCCCTTCCCCTGGCGGGGCTGACCCCTGGGCGGCGACAGCGCCTGCGGATTCTTGGCCCAAGCGCGGCTGTTCTGCTGCACGCGGGGGCGATGTGGGCGTGGCACGCGCCCGGCCCCTATGCCTGGGCGCTGTCCACCACGCCGGGATACTGGCTGATGCAGGCCACGCTGGCGGGAAGCGCCGCGGCCGTCTGGCTGTGCGTGCTGGTGCCCGACCGTGGCGCGGCCGTCATCGCCGCAGGAGGCACCTTCCTGCAGATGGGTCTTCTGGGCGCGATCATCCTGTTTGCGGGCCAGCCGCTTTACGCCGCCCATCTTCTGACCACCGCGGCCTGGAGCCTGAGCGCGCTGGCGGACCAGCAGCTTGCCGGGCTTGTCATGTGGGTGCTGGGCGCCCTGCCCTACATGGCCGCGCTGCTGTGGCAGGCGGCGCGGCTGGCCGATGACCTGCCCGAGACGGTGGAACCCGCGCGGTGATTGCGACCCTGTCCGACGTCATCACAGGCGCCGTCACCTCCGAAGCCTTCCTCGCGGCCATCAAGTTCCTTCATGTCGGCGCCATCGCGCTCTGGGTCGGAGGGCTGATCGGCCTGCCCTGGCTGATGGCGCAGCGCGACGGGATCAGGCGGCGCGGCGGCCGGAACGCGCTGCACCGCCTGCACGCCACGGCGCGGACCCTGCATATCGGGCTGGTTTCGCCCGCCGCGGTGGTGGCGATCGTCTCGGGGACGGCGCTGATCTTCCTGCGCGAAACCTATGCACCCTGGTTCACCGCCAAGCTGGGCTTCGTCGTGCTGCTGGGGGCGGGTCACGTCCTTTGCGCGCGCAAGATGGTCAGGCTGTTCGCCGACGACCCCATCGAGGAAGAGCCGGAAGGCAACGTCGATCCCCGCCGCCTTCTGCTTCGCCCCGGACGGGCTGTCCTGCTGAACGCCTGATCGGCGTAGGCGCGCTGGCGGGCCTTTACTACTGGCTGCCGCACCTGACGGGGCGGCTGTCGATCCACCGGCTGTCCATCCCCGCCTTCTGGCTGATCTTCCTGGGCTTCAACGGGACCTTCCTGCTGATGCACCTGACCGGACTGCTGGGGATGCCGCGCCGGGTCCACGGCTATGGCTGGGACGACGGCTGGGCGGCGCTGAACCTGGCGTCCTCGGTCGCGGGCTTCATCCAGGCCATGGGCTTCGGGCTGGTGATCCTGGACGTGATCCTGACGCGGCGCCACGGGCCGGCGTTCCGCCGCAATCCCTGGGGCGCGCAGACGCTGGAATGGGCCACCGCCACGCCGCCGACCAACTACAACTTCGCGGCCCTGCCCCACATCGACCGCTGCGGTGACACGCTGGACCCGGGCGCGCTGGGCGGACGCCTGGCGGCGGGCCACGGCTATCTGGCGACGCCGCGCGGCTGGCAGGAAACGATGGTGGTCGAGGCCGTGTCCGACCGGGCGGACCACTTCGCCATCCTGCCCCGGCGCACCTACCTGCCGCTGGTGCAGGGGCTGGTGTCCTGGGGCGCGATCCTGTGCATCCTGTTCAAGCTCTACCCGCTGGCCGCCGGCCTTGCACTGGTGCTGGCGGCCCTGTTCATCCTGGGCGCACAGGGGGCGGGGCTGGGCCGTGACCACGGCCCCCTGCGCGTGGGCGGAGCGTTGTTCCTGCCGCCCCACCCCGAGGTCCGCAACTCGCTGCCTGCCTGGGGCATGACCTTCACGCTGCTGGCCAATGCGGCGATGGTCTCGGCGCTGGGCTTCGGCGTCCTTTACCTGCGGCTGACCGCGCCGAACTGGCCGCCCCCGCCCGAGGCGATGGCCCTGCGCGGCCCGGGCGTGGCGCTGGCCGCGCTGGTGTCCGTCGGGCTGATCTTCGCGGCGGCGGGGGTGTCGCGCCTGACCATCCGCGCGAATGACCGCGACGAGGCCAAGGGCCGCTGGATCGGGGCGACCGCGCTGCCACTGGTGGGGGCGGCGGTGCTGGGCTTCTGGCTGCTGGCCAGCGGGCACCTGCCCGATCCCCGCGCCCATGCCCTGAGGGCCACGCTGAACGCGCTGGCGGCTTACGTGGGCGTTCATGCGGCGCTGGGGCTGGCCTTCCTTGCCTCGAACGCCGTGCGCTCGGCGGGTGGCTGGACCAGCGCGCGGCGCGGGACGGACTTCCTGCTGACGCGCATGTGGCTCGTCTATACCGCCGCGGCGGCGGCGATCAGCCTGGGTCTGGCGGCGCTGGTGGTCTGAGGCGGCCCTTCCCCCGGCCGCGCCCGCGCGCTATCAGGCGGTCATGCTGAAGACCCGCATCATCCCCTGCCTGGACGTGGCCGATGGCCGCGTGGTCAAGGGCGTCAACTTCGTGGACCTCATCGACGCGGGCGATCCCGTGCAGGCCGCCGCCGCCTATGACGGGGCGGGTGCGGACGAGCTGTGCTTTCTGGACATCCACGCCACGCACGAAAACCGCGGCACGATGTATGACCTCGTGACCCGCACGGCCGAGCAGTGCTTCATCCCGCTGACCGTGGGCGGCGGCGTGCGCTCGCCCGAGGATGTGCGCGCGCTGCTGCTCGCGGGCGCCGACAAGGTGTCGTTCAACTCGGCCGCGGTGGCGGACCCCGACGTGATCGCGCGGGCCGCCGACCGCTTCGGCAGCCAGTGCATCGTCTGCGCCATCGACGCCAAGACGGTCGAGCCGGGCCGCTGGGAAATCTTCACCCATGGCGGCCGCCGCCCGACCGGCATCGACGCGGTCGAATTCGCCCGCACGGTCGCGGACAATGGTGCGGGCGAAATCCTGCTGACCTCGATGGACCGCGACGGCACCCGCGCGGGCTTCAACATCCCGCTGACCCGCGCCATCGCCGATGCGGTGGACATCCCCGTGATCGCCTCGGGCGGGGTCGGCACGCTGGACCACCTGGTCGAAGGGGTGCGCGACGGCCATGCCAGTGCCGTGCTGGCCGCCTCGATCTTCCACTTCGGCACCTACACCATCGCCGAGGCCAAGGCCCACATGGCCGCCGCCGGAATCCCCGTGAGGCTGGAATGACCGCGCTGGAACGCCTGGCCGCCACCATCGACTCCCGCCGGGGCGCCGATCCGTCCTCAAGCTGGACCGCGCAGCTTCTGGCGAAGGGCCCCGAGAAATGCGCCGAGAAATTCGGCGAGGAAGCGGTCGAGGCCATCATCGAGGCCGTGCGCGGCGACCGCGCCCGCCTGACGTCCGAGGCCGCTGACGTGCTGTATCACCTGCTGGTCATGCTGGCCGCGCGGGATGTGCCGCTGTCGGACGTCATGGCGGAACTCGACCGACGCGAGGGCCGCTCGGGCGTCGAGGAAAAGGCCGCGCGCGGGTCCTGAACCTTGTGCCGCCCGGGGGCAGCCGGTGGACCGGCGCTGGAAAACCGGGTCGGTGTCCTGATCGCCGGGTGACGGCGGGCTTTCCGAAGCCCCCGACGTCCCGGCAGGTGCGGGCGACCATCGCCACGATGCGGCCCTGCGAAGCGATGGGCTTCTGCCCCGGCCGGCGACCCCTTGTGACGGCGTCGGCCCTTGTCTGCGCCCGACCGCCCCTCGGTTCCGCCCGGCCGGATCTGCAACGACCCCGCCAGAGGCCGAGGGCCGCCGGCAGGCGGTCACTCGGCGGGCACCACCTTCACTGCGCCGTTCTGGGCCGACAGCGCGATCTTGCCCTGCGCCAGCCGCAGCGCGTCATGTCCGAAGACCTCGGCCCGCCAGCCGGACAGCGCGGGCAGGTCGCGCACCCCCGTCGCGATGGCGTCCAGTTCCGAGGACGACGCGATCAGCTTGGGCGCAACCCCCGCCGCGTCGGCCTTGGCCTGCAACAGCACCCGCAGCAATTGCGACAGCGCCGCGTTGCCCGGACGGCCCGGCTCGTCGGGGATGACCTTGGGCAGGTCCGTCGTCTCGACGCCCGCCTTGACGGCGTCCAGGATGCCCTGCGCGATCTCGCCCTTGCGCGCCTCGCGCAGCAGCAGGCGCGACTTGCCCAGGTCCTCCTCGGTCAGCGGCTTGGTCGAGGCCAGCTCGATCAGCGCGTCGTCCTTGAACACGCGCGACCGGGGAATGTCGCGGGTCTGGGCATAGGTTTCCCGGAACCTGGCCAGTTCCCGCACCACCGCCAGGAAGCGGGGCGAACCCGAGCGCGTCCGCACCCGTTCCCACGCATCCTCGGGGCGGCTGATGTAGGTTTCAGGGTTGACGAGGGCCTGCGCTTCCTCAGCCACCCAGGCCTCGCGGCCCGTCTTCTTCAGTTGCGTGGACAGGAACTCGTAGATCGCCCGCAGGTGGGTGACGTCGGCCAGCGCATATTCCGCCTGCGCCTGCGTCAGCGGGCGGCGCGACCAGTCGGTGAAGCGCGAGGACTTGTCGAGCGGCTGGCGGGCGATGCGCTTGACCAGCGTCTCGTAGCCCGCCTGCTCGCCGAAGCCGCAGACCATGGCCGCGACCTGGGTGTCGAACAGCGGGTCGGGGAAGATGCCCGCGTCGTGGAAGAAGATCTCGAGATCCTGCCGGGCGGCGTGGAAGACCTTGACCGTCGCCTTGTGGCGGAACAGGTCGTACAGCGGTTCCAGCGACAGGCCGGGCGCCAGCGGATCGACCAGCGTGGCGGGACCGCCCTGCGCCTTGGCGGCGGACGCCGGCGGCAGGGCCATCTGGATCAGGCACAGCTTGGAATAATAGGTCCGTTCGCGCAGGAACTCGGTGTCGAGCGTGACATAGGGCTGCTGCTTGGCGAGTTCGCAGAATGCCGCGAGTTCGTCGGTGGTGGTGATGATGCGCGGGTCTGCGGCCATCTTTGTCCTCATGGGGGCGGGTCATCCGCCGGTTGCTGAAGGCCGCTTTATGCCTGTCCAAAAGGGAATGCGAGAGGAAACGGGCGGTTGGGTTTCCTTCCTGTTGACGCGGCGCATCCGCTCCCTTTGATGGGCGCGCAGCCCTTCCGGCACCTGAGGTTTTCCATGCTGACCATCCACGGCGTTTCCCGCTCGCGCGCGTCGCGCATCATCTGGCTGTGCCACGAACTCGGCCTGCCCTTCCGGCAGGAGCCGGTGATCCAGGCCTACAAGCTGCCCTTCCCGGATGCGCCCGGCGCGGCCCTGAACACGCGCTCGCCGTCCTTCCTGGCGCTGTCGCCCGCGGGCGCGATCCCGGTCATCGAGGACGACGGGCTGGTGCTGTCCGAGTCGCTGGCCTGCACGCTGCACCTGGCCAGGAAGCACGGCGGCGACCTGGCGCCCCGCGATGCCGCCGAGGAGGCGCTGATGCTGCAATGGTCCTTTTACGCGGCGACGGCGATCGAGCCCGACGCGCTGACGATCATGATGCTGCACACGGGCCGCGAGCAGTCGGGCGAGGACGCCACGCTGATCGCCGACGCGGCCGAGCGGCTGGTCCGCCCGATGAAGGTGCTGGAGGATCACCTTGCGACCCATGGCCATCTGGTCGGCGGCCGCTTCACCGTGGCCGACCTGAACGTGGCGGAAATCGTCCGCTATGCCGAGGGCTACGGCGAGTTGATGGGCCAGTTTCCCGCCGTGCAGGCGTGGCTGACCGCCTGCCACGACCGGCCCGCCTTCAGGAAGATGTGGGACGCGCGGATGGCAGAAGAGCAGTGAAATCCGTGCGCGGGCACCTATATTGAGGTCACCTGCCCGGACGCCGCTTCAGGACTGATTGCGGCAGGGCGCCCGCCATGCCGCAAGGCGTGACAGGCCGGCAGGACCCCGCCCGCGCTTGGGGGCATATCGAGGACGGTCACCCCGCCGAGTGGCTGCGCAGGGGGGCCGTGAACCGCCGCCCCGGCCGGGGCAGGATTGCCCCGACCCGCCCCTTCGTGGCATGACGCCGCATCAGCAAGAGCAAGAATACCCATGTCCGACGACCTTCTTTCGGGCGCGCAAGCGGCCACCGACAGCTATTCCGCCGCCTCGATCGAGGTGCTGGAAGGGCTTGAACCCGTCCGCAAGCGCCCCGGCATGTATATCGGCGGCACCGACGAACGCGCGCTGCATCACCTAGTGGCGGAAATCCTCGACAACGCCATGGACGAGGCGGTGGCGGGCCATGCCAGCCGCATCGAGGTCGAGCTGCGCGCCGACCAGTCGGTGGTGGTGCGCGACAACGGCCGCGGCATCCCCGTCGATCCGCATCCCAAGTTCCCCGGCAAGTCGGCGCTGGAGGTGATCCTCTGCACCCTGCACGCGGGCGGCAAGTTCAGCGAAGGCGCCTACCAGACCTCGGGCGGGTTGCACGGGGTCGGCGCCTCGGTCGTGAACGCACTGTCGGACAGCATGGTGGTCGAGGTCGCCCGCAACCGCGAACTGTGGCGGCAGAGCTTCAGCCGCGGCATCCCGCAAGGTCCCGTGGAAAAGGTCGGCCCCGCCCCGAACCGCCGCGGCACCACCGTCACCTTCCATCCCGACGAGCAGATCTTCGGCCACCACCGGCTGAAGCCCGCGCGCATGATGCGGATGGTCAAGTCCAAGGCCTACCTGCATTCCGGCGTGGAAATCCGCTGGAAGACCGAGATCGACGACGGCGAGACCCCGCGCGAGGCCACCTTCCACTTCCCCGGCGGGCTGTCGGACTATCTGGGCGAACAGCTGGGGCCCGCCACGACCTATGCCGACCGGCCCTTTGCCGGGCTGGTCGAGTTCCGCGAGCGTTTCGGCGTTCCCGGCAAGGTCGAATGGGCGATCAACTGGACGCCCTCGCGCGACGGCTTCATCCAGTCCTACTGCAACACCGTGCCGACGCCCGAGGGCGGCACGCATGAGGCGGGCTTCTGGACCGCGATCCTGAAAGGCATCCGCGCCTATGGCGAGCTGACCAAGAACCGCAAGGCCGAGAACATCACCCGCGACGACCTGCTGACCGGCGGTTGCGCGCTGGTGTCCTGCTTCATCGCGGAACCCGAGTTCGTGGGCCAGACCAAGGACCGCCTTGCCACGACCGAGGCCGCCCGGCTGGTCGAGGGCGCCGTGCGCGACCATTTCGACAACTGGCTGGCGGCGGACACCAAGTCAGCGGGCGCGATCCTCGACTTCCTCGTCCTGCGGGCCGAGGAACGCCTGCGCCGCCGGCAGGAAAAGGAAACCGCGCGGAAGTCGGCCACCAAGAAGCTGCGCCTGCCCGGCAAGCTGGTCGATTGCTCGGCCAACGCGCGCGAGGGGACCGAGCTGTTCATCGTGGAAGGCGACTCGGCGGGCGGCAGCGCGAAGTCGGCACGGGAACGCCAGACGCAGGCCATCATGCCGATCCGGGGCAAGATCCTGAACGTGCTGGGCGCCTCCTCGTCCAAGCTGGGCCAGAACCAGGAGATCGCGGACCTCTGCCAGGCGCTGGGCGTCGGCATGGGAACCAAGTTCAACGTGGACGACCTGCGCTATGACAAGGTCATCATCATGACCGACGCCGACGTGGACGGCGCGCATATCGCCAGCCTGCTGATGACGTTCTTCTTCACCCAGATGCGGCCCCTGATCGACAAGGGACACCTGTATCTCGCCTGCCCGCCGCTTTACCGCCTGACGCAGGGCGCGGCCCGCGTTTATGTCGCGGACGACGCCGAGAAGGAGGCGTGGCTGGCCAAGGGCCTCGGCGGCAAGGGCAAGATCGACGTGCAGCGATTCAAGGGCCTGGGCGAGATGGACGCCAAGGACCTGAAGGACACGACGATGAACCCCGCCAGCCGCAAGCTGATCCGCGTTTCCATCGACGAGGAGGAAGGCGGCGAGACCGGCGACCTGGTGGAACGCCTGATGGGCAAGAAGCCCGAACTGCGCTTCCAGTACATCAGCGAGAACGCGCAGTTCGTGGAAGACGAGGGGCTGGATGTCTGACCGCCGCCCCATCGCCCTGTCCGACGACCACGTCGCCCGCGTGACGCCCGTTCAGGACGCGCCCCTCTACAAGCCGGAATGGCGGATGCTGGAGGACGCGGACCTGGACGCCTTGGCGGACAGGCTGACGCGGGACCACTCTCGCCCGATCCCGATCTTCGCCTATGGCTCGCTGATCTGGAACCCGGGCTTCGCGGTGGGCCGCCGCCGCCGGGCCACCGCGATCGGCTGGCACCGCGACTTCTCGATCGCGCTGGACCATTTCCGCGGCTCGCCCGAGCGGCCGGGGCTGATGCTGGCGCTGGCCTCGGGCGGTCGATGCGAGGGACTGGTGCTCGAGGTCGAGGGCGGCACCGAAGCCGAGTCGATGCGCGCCATCCTGCGGCGCGAGCTGGTCGCGCATGAACTGGCGGCCAATGCCTGCTGGATCGAGGTGGAAACGGATCGCGGCCGCGAAGACGCGCTGACCTTCTACGCCGATCCGGTCGATACCGCCACGACGCGGCTGACGGTCGAGGAGCAGGCCCTGCGGCTGGCCCATGCCAGCGGCCCGGCAGGCTCTGGCGCGGAGTACCTGCTGCGCACCGCCCGGGGCCTGGACGCGCATGGCATCCACGATCCCTATATCTGGCGCCTGCAGGAACTGGTCGCGGCCGAGATCGAGCGCTGGCCGGCCTGACGGAACGCTCGGCCCGGTCCGGCGTTGCCGCTGGAACAGCAAAGGAGCCGGCCCATGTCGTCCAGCGAGACCACCACCGACCACGACACGATCCGCGAATGGATCGAGAAGCGCGGCGGCATCCCCACTGTCGTCAAGGGCACCGAGGGCAAGGACGGCGAGGGCATCCTGCGCGTCGACTTCGCAGAGCGCGACGAGAAGCTGGAGGAAATCCCGTGGGAGGAGTTCTTCCAGGTCTTCGAGGACCGCGGCCTCGCCTTCCTCTACCAGGAGGAAACCAAGGACGGGTCCGAAAGCCGCTTCTTCAAGTTCGTCCGGCGCGAGGACTGAGGGCTCAGCCCTGCACGGGGGCGGCTTAGGCTGCCGCAGGCGCGGTGCGGTCCAGCCGCACCACCCGGTCCATGCGGCCCGCCAGATCGAGGTTGTGGGTGGCGATCAGCGCCGCCATCCCGGTCTCGCGCACCAGAGCCATCAGCACGTCGAAGACCCGGTCCGAGGTGGCGGGGTCCAGGTTCCCCGTGGGCTCGTCCGCCAGCAGCAGCGCCGGGGCGTTGGCCAGCGCCCGGCAGAAGGCCACGCGCTGCTGCTCGCCCCCAGATAGCGATGCCGGACGGTGATCGGCGCGGGGCGTCAGGCCCACGCGTGCCAGCAGGTCGCGCGCCCTTGCCCGCGCCGCGCCATCGGTCACGCCGTTGGCAAGCTGCGGCAGGACGATGTTTTCCAGCGCGGTGAACTCGGGCAGCAGGTGGTGGAACTGGTAGACGAAGCCGACCTCGCGCCGCCGCGCCTCGGTCCGGGTGCGGTCCGGCAGCCTGGTCATGTCGCGCCCGTTCAGCACCACTCGGCCCGCGTCGGGCGTGTCCAGCAGCCCCGCGATGTGCAGCAGCGTCGATTTCCCCGCGCCCGAGGGCGCGACAAGCGCCACGACCTCGCCCTGCGCCACGGTCAGGTCCAGCCCGCGCAGCACATCGACGGCGCCGGGGGTGCCGGGGTTGTAGGTCTTGGCGATGCCTTCCAGCCTCAGGACGTCATTCATAGCGCAGGGCCTCGACCGGGTTCATGCGGGCCGCGCGGCGGGCCGGGAAGATGGTGACGATGAAGGACAGGAACAGCGACAGCCCGACCGCCTTGGCGATGTCGATCCCCCGCAGCTCGGCCGGCAGGCGATAGATGCCGCGCACCGAAGGGTCCCAGGCCCCCCCGCCCGAGATCCAGTTGATCCCCGCCATGATGCTGTCCACGTTCAAGGCCAGCAGGACGCCCAGGATCACCCCGGCGACCGTGCCGATGACGCCGGTGAAGGCCCCGCACAGGAAGAAGACGCGCAGGATCGCGCCCTCGGTCAGGCCCATGGTCCGCAGGATGCCGATGTCGCGGCCCTTGTTCTTGACCAGCATGATCAGGCCCGAGGTGATGTTCATGGAGGCGATCAGCACCAGCACCGACAGGATGACGAACATCACGTCATCCTCGATGTCGAGCGCCGACAGGAACGACCCCGAGGCGTCGCGCCAGGTCCAGACGATCCCGCCAGGCAGCGCCTCCATCAGGGGCACGGTCAGGGCGTCCACGCCCTCGGGGTCGGAAACGAAGACCTGGATCTCGTCGACGACACCCTCGCGGTTGAAGAAGGACTGCGCTTCGGTCAGCGGCATGTAGATGCGGGTGCGGTCGATGTCGTAGCGGCCGGCAGAGAAGACATAGGCCACCGGATAGGTCGCGATGCGCGGCGTGGTGCCAAAGGCCGTCTGGGCCCCCTGCGGCGAGATCAGCTGCACCACGTCGCCCACGCCGACGCCCAGTTCCCGCGCCATGCCGACGCCGATGGCAATGCCGGTGTCGAAACGCGCAAGGTCGCCCTCGGCCGTCTCGGAATTGGCGACGCGGGGAATGGCGGCCAGGTCCTCGGCCGACAGCCCGTAAACCTCGGCCACGTTCGAGCGGTCGGTGACGCTGGCCATCACCTGCCCCCGCACGACCGGATCGGCGCGCAGGACCCCCGGCAGCGCCTCGATCCGGTCCACTGCGGCGGGATAGTCCGAGATCGTGCCCGCGACGGTATAGACCTCGTCCGTCAGTTCGTTGGTGATCGAGCTTGGCGGCAGGTAGACCGTCGAATGGGCGTTCGCCCCCAGGATCGTGTCCACGAACTCGGCCCGGAAGCCGGAACGGACCGCCAGCGTGGCGATCAGCGCCATGACGCCCAGCGCGATCCCGATCAGGCTGATCCAGGTCATGACCGATACGCCACCCTCGGCGCGCCGCGCGCGCAGATAGCGCCAGGCGATCATGAACTCGTAACGCGAAAACGGGGCTGGGTTCGCCATCGAGGGGCCTTCCTGAAAGGTCGGCGCAAACTGGCCGCAGCGCGTCCGCGATGCAAGGCGACAAGGGCGTGAGCGTGGCGGGACGCCGCGCTTCATCTTCTGTCCTCAAGTATCCCGGGATGGATGGGGCGGGGGGCGCCATTCATGGGCAGCGCCCCGCGTCTTGCCCCTGCCCCCGAACCTCTGCCACAAGCGGGCATGGCCAAACCCGTCACCTCCTTCACCTGCACCGCCTGCGGTGCGTCCCATCGCAAGTGGTCCGGCCGCTGCGAGGCTTGCGGCGAGTGGAACACCATCGTCGAGGAAGCCCCGCTCAGCCAGGGACCCGGCCGGGGCCTCGGGGCCCAGCGCGGCCGCGCGATCCCGCTGAGCGGGCTGTCCTCGACCGAGCCGCCGCCCGCCCGTGCGCCTTCCGGCATCGAGGAACTGGACCGCGTGCTGGGCGGCGGGCTGGTGCCCGGCAGCGCCATCCTGGTCGGCGGCGATCCGGGCATCGGCAAGTCCACGCTGATGCTGCAGGCGGCCGCGGCCTTCGCGCGCCGCGGCACCGCCGCCGTCTACATCAGCGGCGAGGAAGCGGGCGCGCAGCTTCGGATGCGGGCGCAGCGGCTGGGGCTGTCGGATGCCCCCGTGCGGCTGGGCACGGAAACCGCCCTGCGCGACATCCTGACGACGCTGGACGCCGAACGCCCCGACGTGGCCGTGATCGACTCGATCCAGACCTTGTGGTCCGACACCGTGGACGCCGCGCCCGGCAGCGTGGGGCAGGTCCGTTCCGCCGCGCATGAACTCGTCACCTTCGCCAAGCGGTCCGGGGTCGCGGTGATCCTTGTCGGCCATGTCACCAAGGAAGGCCAGATCGCCGGTCCCCGCGTGGTCGAGCACATGGTGGACACCGTGCTTTACTTCGAGGGCGAGCGTGGCCACCAGTTCCGCATCCTGCGCGCCGTCAAGAACCGCTTCGGCCCTTCGGGCGAGATCGGCGTCTTCGAAATGACCGGCGGCGGCCTGTCCGAGGTCGCCAACCCCTCGGCCCTGTTCCTGTCCGAACGGGGCGAGCCCGTGCCCGGCAGCGCGGTCTTCGCGGGGATCGAGGGCACGCGTCCCGTGCTGACGGAAATTCAGGCGCTGGTCGCGCCCTCGACGCTGGCCGCGCCGCGCCGCACGGTTGTGGGGCTGGACGGCGGCCGCGTCTCGACCATCCTCGCCGTGCTGGAGGCGCGCTGCGGCATCCCCTTCGCCGGGCTGGACGTCTTCCTGAACGTTGCCGGGGGCATGCGGGTCGCCGAACCCGCCGCCGACCTGGCCGTCGCGGCGGCGCTTCTCAGCGCCCGCGAGGACCACGCCCTGCCCGCCGAAACGGTGTTTTTCGGCGAGGTGAGCCTGTCTGGGGCGCTGCGCCCTGTCGCGCAGGCGGAAAACAGGTTGAAAGAGGCGCAGAAACTTGGTTTTTCCCGGGCCATCCTGCCCGAGGTCCAGAAGGTCGAGGGCGGCGGCGGCATGAGCCTTGCGCGGGTCGCCGATCTGACCAGTTTCACGGGCGAGACATTCGGAGCCGGATGACCGCCCCAAGCATGCCGGGCCAAGGCCCGCACAGAGGGCGGTAGAAATGGACGGTTTCACCCTGATCGACGGCATCGTGGCTGCCGTCATCATCCTGTCGGCCATCCTGGCCTATTCGCGCGGCTTCGTGCGCGAATCGCTGGCGATCCTGGGCTGGATCGGCGCGGCCGTGCTGGCCTTCATCTTCGCCGCCGCCATGCGGCCGCTGATCGCGCAGGTCCCCTATCTGGACAGCATCATCGCCGACAACTGCGAACTGGGCATGATCGCGGGCTTTGCCGTGGTCTTCGCCCTGGCGCTGGTCCTGTTCTCCATCCTGACACCGCTGTTCTCGTCGGTCGTGCAGCGGTCGGCGCTGGGCGGCGTGGACCAGGGCATGGGCTTCCTGTTCGGGGTCGCGCGCGGCATCCTGCTGGTCGTGATCGCCCTTATCGTCTACGACCGCGTGATGACGACGCAGCGCGTGGCCATGGTGGACCAGTCGCGGTCGGCGCAGGTCTTCCAGCAGATGAGCGGGCGGCTGAACCAGCAGATCCCGCAGGATGCACCCGGCTGGCTGGCCGCCCGGTTCGAGCAGCTGGTCCGCGACTGCAGCCCGACCGGCGCGACGGTCACGCCCTCGGCCCCCCCCTCGGCTCCCGCCCCAGCCCAGGCCACCAGCGGGACCTGACCTGCGACGCAGGGCAGAATTGCGTGGCGCGGGCGTGACTTTCCCTGCCCGTCCCCCTACATAACGCCTCGGCGGCGGCCCGAGTCGGGCCGCGCCTGCCCTCCTGAGCGATCTCGTTTCCCTTCCGACAGCCACAGGCCGACGCGATGCAGCCCTTTCTTGCGGACCCCTTCGACAGCGACCGGCTGCACGAGGAATGCGGCGTCTTCGGCGTCATCGGCATGGCCGATGCGGCGAACTTCGTGGCCCTCGGCCTGCATGCCCTGCAGCACCGGGGACAGGAAGCCGGCGGCATCGTCGCCTTCGACCCCGAGACCGGCTTCAACAGCGCCCATCGCTTCGGCTATGTCCGCGACAACTTCACCAAGGCGTCCCTGATGGAGACGCTGCCGGGCGACCTTGCCATCGGCCATGTCCGCTACTCGACGGCAGGCGCCAAGGGCCCGGCGATCCGGGACGTCCAGCCCTTTTTCGGCGAATTCGCCATGGGCGGCTGCGCCATCGCCCATAACGGCAACATCACCAATGCCGTCGCCCTGCGCCGCGAACTGATCGAGCGCGGCTCGATCTTCCAGTCCGGCTCGGACTCGGAATGCATCATCCACCTCATGGCGCGTTCCATCCAGCGCAACATCCCGGAACGGATGAAGGACGCGCTGCGCCGGGTCGAGGGCGCCTTTTCGGTCATCGCCATGACGCGCACCAAGCTGATCGGCGTGCGCGACCCCCTGGGCGTGCGCCCGCTGGTGCTGGGCAAGCTGGCCGGCGACGGCTATGCGCTGGCGTCCGAAACCTGCGCGCTGGACATCATCGGCGCCGAGTTCGTGCGCGAGATCGAGCCGGGCGAGATGGTGGTCATCTCGAAGGGCCAAGTCGAAAGCTCGCGTCCCTTCGGCCCGGCCACGGGGCGCTTCTGCATCTTCGAGCATGTCTATTTCAGCCGACCCGATTCCATCATCGGCGGCCGCTCGGTTTATGAAACCCGCAGCCAGATCGGCGTGGAACTGGCGCGCGAGGCGCCGGTGGACGCGGATCTCGTCTGCCCCGTCCCCGACAGCGGCACCCCCGCCGCCATCGGCTATGCGCGCGAAAGCGGCATCCCCTTCGGCATGGGGATCATCCGCAACCAGTACATGGGCCGCACCTTCATCGAGCCGACCGAGCAGATCCGCAACATGGGCGTCCGGCTGAAGCTGAACGTCAACCGCGCGCTGGTGAAGGGCAAGCGCATCGTGCTGGTGGACGATTCCGTCGTGCGCGGAACGACCAGCCGCAAGATCAAGGACATGATCCTCGACGCGGGGGCGGCCGAGGTGCATTTCCGCATCGCCTCGCCGCCGACCGCCTGGCCCTGCTTCTACGGCGTGGACACGCCCGACCGCGACAAGCTGCTGGCCGCGAACATGTCGCCCGAGGAGATGCGCGACTGGATCGGCGTGGACAGCCTCGCCTTCGTCTCGCTGGACGGGCTTTACCGCGCCGTGGGCGAGGCGCAGGGGCGCAACGCCTCGTGCCCGCAGTATTGCGATGCCTGCTTCTCGGGCGATTACCCGGTCGCGCCCTTCGACCAGCTCGAGCGCGGCTTCCGCATGAAGCCCGATCCGCTGTCGGGCGATGCCGAGGCGCAGGAAGACCAGACGGGCTACCAGCCCGTGGACCACACGCTGACGCCCAACAGCGCGACGCGCGCCGCCGAATAGGTCAAAGCACGAGGGCCTCGATCAGCGCCCCGTAGCGGCGCTCGGTCTCGGCCTGCGCAGCGGCGACCTCCGGGATGGACATCAGCCGCGCGTATTCCGCCCGCAGCGCCGCCCCGTGGCGTGTGGCGAAGCCGTCGTCGCGGATGCGGGCATTGGCGATGCGTTCGAAATACCGGTCCGTGTGGCGGGTGTTGCCCTCGCCCTTGGGCGCCGCGCCGCGTCCGCGGTCCTGCCGCAGCAGGAACGAGGCCAGCGACTTCACCGCGTAATGGTTGTAATGCGCAAGGCCATGGCGGATCTCGTCCACCGGCACGTTCCGCAGCCGTGTCCACATCTTCTCGCGCGGCGGAATGGCGAAGGTCGAGCCGTCGGCGCGCATCACCGTCAGGTCGCCCGGTCCCGCATAGCCCATCACCGAGTGGTTGTGGATGTGGCGGAAACGGCCGATCCCGCGGGCCAGCGTCTTGACCGGCCCGTTCGCGCGGTGGCGCTCGGGCAGGCGCCGGGTGAACTGCTCGGTGACAAGGCCGGGGCGCCACTCCTGCTCTTCGGCCGTTCCGAAGGTCCGGGCGTTCAGCATGACGATGTCCGCCCCCCCGCCCGCCGCGGCCGTCAGATCCTGCACGCGCCCGGTGCCGGTGGTCACGTCCAGGAACTCGTCGGCATCAAGCACCATCAGCCAGTCGGCGCGGTCCAGCCCGTATCGCTTCCGCATGGCCGCATAGGCCGCGTGCTGCGGCACGTCGCCGGGCCGGACGGCGCTGCGGAAATGGGTGATCGCGCCGGTCCGGTCCAGCGCGTCCAGCAGCAGGTCCGTCCCGTCGCGGCAATCGTTCGAGGCGATGAAGATGCGATCGAAGCCGACGGCCCGGTGATGGGCCACGAACTCAAGCGCATAAGGGCCCTCGTCCCGCATCGACGTCACAAGGACATGGCCGAGCGGCCCTGGGCCGTGTTCCGGGTCGTTCGGCGCGTGCCTCGCCGGCACCTGGTCCTGCATGATCGGTTACGTCGCCTTCGCTAAGCTGCGGTTTCTGCCGGGCCGCCGATGTGCGCCCGGCGGGGCGCGAGGTCAAGGCGGGTGCTCTCGGCCCTGCCCCGGCCGATGCGGGGCAGCATCCGCAGACATCTCGGGGACGGCCGTCGCCTGCACCACCGACCTGCTGGATGATCGTCTCGAACATGGCCGGCACGGTCGCCGAGATCGTGGATGGTCGCTCCGGGGGAAAGCATCGCCCCTGCCGCCTGGCGCGTGGTCCTCGTCATGCGTTCCGCTTTCCCGGGGCGCCGTCAGAACGGTCCGTGGCGCGTCAGGCGGCAGGATGGATGCGGCTTGCGGACCAGCCCGGATGCCGATTCGAGCGCCGCGCCCCGGCGCTGGTGGGAAGGCGTCTCTCTGTCCTGAAGGGCTGGCCGCCGCCGACTGCCGGCCGCGCCCCGCGCGGGGTGGCGTTTGCCGCAGGCCCGCGCCAACATGCAGGGACTCGCGGATGAAGGAAAGCCAATGTCGCAGAAGACCATTCTCGTCACCGGAGCCTCGAGCGGGCTTGGGGCGCATTTCGCGGCTGTGCTGGCCAGGGATGGGGCGCGGGTGATCCTCGCCGCCCGCAGCGAGGGCAAGATCGCCGATCAGGTCGGGGCGATCCGCGACGCAGGCGGGACGGCGCTGGCGGTGGCGATGGACGTGGCCGATCCGGGTTCGGTCGCGGCGGGTTTCGCGCAAGTCGAGGGGCGCATCGACGTGGTGGTGAACAACGCGGGCGTCACCGCGACGACCCCTGCCATCGACACCGACCCGGCCGAGTTCGGCGCCGTGCTGGACACCAACGTCAAGGGCGTCTTCCATGTGGCGCAGGCGGCGGCGCGACGGATGCGCGACACGGGCGGCGGGGCCATCGTCAACGTGGCCTCGATCCTGGGCTTCCGCGTGGCCGGCAACGTCGCGGCCTATACCGCGTCGAAGGCCGCCGTGGTGCAGCTGACGCGGGCGCTTGCCCTGGAATGGGCGCGCTACGGCATCCGCGTGAACGCCCTCTGCCCCGGCTATATCGAGACGCCGCTGAACCGCGACTTCTTCGCGACCGAGGCGGGACAGGCATTGATCAGGCGCATCCCGCAGCGCAGGCTCGGGCAGCTTGCCGACCTCGACGCGCCCTTGCGGCTGCTCTGCTCGGACGAGGCCCGCTACATGACCGGCTCGTCCATCGTCGTCGATGGCGGCCACCTTTGTTCCAGCCTTTGAGGATGTCCATGGATTTCACCATCTCGCCGCGCATCGAGGATTTCCGCCGCCGCATCGCCCGCTTCGTCCAGGACGAGCTGCTGCCGGTCGAGGAGGACCGTGCGAACTACGACCCGCACGAGAACATCCGCCTCGACCTGCTGGAGGCGCTGCGCGACAAGGCCCGCGCCGAGGGGCTGTGGTGCCTGCAACTCAAGCAGGAAACCGGCGGACAGGACCTCGGCCGCGTCGGCATGGCGGTCTGCTACGAGGAGATGAACCGCTCGATCTTCGGGCCCGTGGTGTTCAACTCGGCCGCGCCCGACGACGGCAACATGATGGTGCTGGAAAAGGCCGCAACCCCGGAACAGAAGGAACGCTGGCTGAAGCCCATCGTGGAAGGCCGCGTCCGCTCGGCCTTCGTGATGACGGAACCGCATCCCGGCTCGGGCTCGGACCCCGGCGGCATGATGCTGACCACGGCGACGCGGCACGGCGACAGCTACCGCATCCGCGGTCGCAAGTGGTTCATCACCGGGGCCGAGGACGCGGCGCATTTCATCCTGATCGCGCGGACCTCGGACGACCCGCGCAAGGGCCTCAGCGCCTTCCTGTTCCACCGCGACACGCCCGGCTGGCGGATCGAGCGGCGCATCCCGATCATGGGCCCCGAGGAACACGGCGGCCATTGCGAGCTGGTCTTCGAGGACATGGAGATCCCGGCCTCGGACCTGCTGCTGAACGAGGGCGACGGGCTGAAGCTGACGCAGATGCGGCTGGGCCCCGCGCGGCTGACCCACTGCATGAGGTGGCTGGGGCTGTCCAAGCGCTGCGTCGAGATCGCCACCACCTATGCCCATGAGCGCTTCGCCTTCGGGGAACGGCTGTCCAACCGCGAAAGCATCCGCATCATGCTGGGCGACCTTGCCATGCAGATCGAGGTCGGGCGCCTGCTGGTGATGAAGGCCGCCTGGGCGCTGGATCAGGGCAGCTATGCCCGCAAGGAGGTGTCCATGGCCAAGGTCCATGTGGCGAACCTGCTGCACAAGGCCGCCGACACCGCCATCCAGATCAACGGCGCACGCGGCTATTCCAAGGACACGCCGCTGGAATGGATCTACCGCTACGCCCGGCAGGCGCGGCTGGTCGATGGCGCCGACGAGGTCCACAAGATGGTCCTCAGCCGCAACCTGGAAGCCGAGGGCCGGGACTTCTGGTCCTGGCCGGTCGAGGGAGAAAAGGCATGAACGAGGTCACGCCCGAGCGTCTGAACCCCTTCCTGTCCGAGCATTTCGGGCCGGGCGAGACACGCCTGACGCGCATCGGCGGCGGGCAGTCGAACCCGACCTTCATCGTCGATCACGGCACCCGCCGCATGGTGCTGCGCAAGCAGCCCGCGGGCGAGATCCTGAAAGGCGCCCATGCCATCGACCGCGAGTTCCGGGTGATGCGGGCCCTGCAGGATACCGACGTGCCGGTGCCCCGCGCCCTGCTGTTCCACGAGGACCCGGACCTGCTCGGGACGCCCTTCTACCTGATGGACTTCGTCGAGGGCCGGGTCTTCTCGGACTGCCGACTGCCGGAGCTTTCGCCCCCGGAACGGCGCGAGATCTACCTGTCGATGGTCCGCACCCTTGCAAAGATGCACCGGGTCCGGCCCGACGAGATCGGCCTGGCGGACTTCGGCCGCCCCGGCGACTATTTCGCCCGCCAGATTCACCGCTGGACCAGCCAGCTCAAGGCGTCCTCCTTCGCCGATGACAAGGTGCTGCTGGCGCTGTCGGAGCGGCTGGCCGAGTTGCAGCCCCCCGACGACGGGCTGTCCTCGATCGCGCATGGCGACTTCCGGCTGGGCAACATGCTGATCCACCCGACCGAGCCGCGCGTGATCGCGGTGCTGGACTGGGAACTGTCCACCATCGGCCACCCGCTTGCCGACCTCGGCTTCGCGGCCATGCCCTTCCACACCAGCCCCGAGGAATACGGCGGCATCCTGGGCGCCGAGACCGAGGGCATCCCGACCGAGGCCGAGTTCTTCGCCGCCTACCGCGAGGTCTATCCCGAGGTTCCTCCTCCGCAGCCGTTCCACATCGCCTTTGCGCTGTTCCGCTTTGCGGTGATCTTCGTGGGCATCGCGGACCGCGCGGCCCAGGGCACGGCCGCAGACCCCGAGGCTGCCCGCTATGCCCCGCTGGCGGGCCGCTTCGCACAGCGGGCATGGGAGGTTCTGGGGGAAAGGCCACCCGCAGGCTGACCGCCCGCTCTCCGGCAGGGCAGCCGCGTCAGCCCGGCGGGCGGGCGGCGAAGTTGAATTGCCCGGCGCCAACTGGCAGATTGCCCCGACGCTGACGCAGGGATCGCCGTTGTCCGCCGAGATCGCCACCTCCTCCCTTGACGCCCTGCCGGCCCGAGCGCCGTCAGGGCCGGGGCTGCGCAAACGGCAATGGCTGCTGGCCGCGCTGCTGCCCCTGCTGGGGCTGGCGCTCTGGACGGCCGATCGGATCGCGGTGCGGCACTACCTGTCCGCCGGTCAGGCGCGGGCCGAGGCGGCGCTGCGGCTGACCGCCAACGGCCTCGAGGCCGACCTCGCGCGCTACGAGGTGGTCCCGCAACTGCTGGCCGAGATGGACCTGGTCCGGCGGCTCGTCTCGCAGCCCGACGACACGGAACTGCGGCAGGCGACGAGCGAGTGGCTCGCGACCGAGAACGCGTCCCTGCGGGCGGCGGACATCTACCTGATCCGGCCGGACGGGGAAACGATCGCGGCCTCGAACCACCTGGACGGCCCGAACAGCTTCGTCGGGCGCAACTTCAGCTATCGCCCTTATTTCACCGAGGCGATGCAGGGCGGCGCGGGCCGCTTCTACGGGATCGGCACGGCCTCGGGCATCCGGGGCTATTTCTTCTCGGCCCCCGTGTTCGACTTTGCCGGGCGCATCGCGGGCGTAATCGCGGTCAAGGTGGGTCTGGACCGGATCGAGCAATCCTGGCGCGGCGACGATTTCCGCACCTTTGTCACCGATCCCGAAGGGCGCGTGTTCCTGTCCTCGGAACCCCGCTGGCTTTACGCCAGCTTCGAGGCGCCGACCCCGCAGCGGGTGGACCGCACCCTCGCGACCCGCCGCTATGCCGACGCACCGCTGCCCGACCTGCCGGTGGAACGGCGCGCGGACCACGGCAGTCTCGTGCTGCGCATCACGACAGACGGCGAGGCGCGGGACTATATCGCGGCCGCGCAGCAGATGCCCCGCGCGGGCTGGACGGTGCATGTCCTGCTGGACAGCGCCGCCATGCGGGCCGAGGCGCGGCTGGCGGTCTTCACCGTCATGCTGCTTCTGGGCGCGGGCGCCCTGGGCGCGCTGATCCTGCTGCAACGCCGCGCCCGCGCGGCCGAGCGCATCGCCCTGCAGCAGCAGGCCAATGCCGAACTGGAACGCCGCGTGCAGGAACGCACCGCCGAACTGGCGCTGCTGAACCGCCAACTGGGGCAGGAGGTGGCCGAGCGCCGCGCGACCGAAGCCGAGCTGCGGGCGGCGCAGGACAGCCTCGTGCAGGTGGGCAAGCTTGCCGCGCTGGGGCAGATGTCGGCGTCCCTGTCGCACGAGATCAACCAGCCGCTGGCCGCGGCCCGCAACTATGCCGACAGCGCCGCGATCCTGATCGAGCGCGGCGACCACACCGAGGCGCGCGAGAACATCCAGGCGATCCTGGCGCTGGTGGACCGCATGGCCGCCATCGGCAAGCACCTGCGGAACGCCGCCCGCCAGCCCGAGGACCCGCTCGAGCCCGTCGACCTGGCCGCGCTGCTGCCTGAAACCCGGACCATCGTCGCCACCCGCCTTTCCGGCAGCGGCGCGGTGCTGGAGCTTGACCTGCCCCCGGGCCTGCCGCCGCTGAAGGCCAATCCGACGCGGCTGCAGCAAGTGCTGGTGAACCTCATCTCGAACGCCGCCGATGCCGTCGAGGGCGCGGCCGACCGCCGCATCACCCTGTCGGCGCAGGCCGAGGGCGACTGGGTCATCCTGCGGGTACGAGACCGGGGACCGGGCGTTCCGCCCCTGATCGCGGACCGCATCTTCGACCCCTTCTTCACCACAAAGGGCATGGGCGCGGGCCTTGGCCTCGGCCTGTCGATCTCGGCCAACATCGTCCGCGACTTCGGCGGCACCATCGCCTGCCGCGACGCCGCCCCCGGCGCCGAGTTCTGCGTCCGCCTGCCCATCGCGAGGGCGGCATGATCGCGCGCGTGCTGTTCGTGGACGACGACGCGCAGATGCGCCATTCGACCGCGCAGGCGCTGCGGCTCGCAGGCTTCCAGGTCGAGGCCCTGACGGGCGGCGAGGAGGCGCTGGCCCTGGCGGGCCCCGGCTTCGCGGGGGTCGTGGTCAGCGACATCCGGATGCCCGGGATGGACGGCATGACGCTGCTGGAGCGGCTGCACGAGGTCGATCCCGAGGTCCCGGTCATCCTTGTGACCGGCCATGCCGAGGTGCCGCTGGCGGTCGAGGCGATCCGCAAGGGCGCCTATGACTTCATCGAAAAGCCCTTCGTGATGCAGGAACTGGCGACGGTGATCCGGCGCGCCATCGACCACCGCGCGCTGGTGCTGGAGAACCGCCAGCTTCGGGCCGTCGCGGGCAAGCGCGACGATGTCGAGGCCCGCCTTCCCGGCCGCACGCAGGTCATGGTGGACCTGCGCTATCGCCTGCGCGCGATCGGGGCGTCCGACGCCGACGCGCTGATCATCGGGCCAACCGGGGCGGGGAAAGAGGTCGTGGCGCGCGCGCTGCACGACATCTCGGCCCGCGCGGGCCTGCCGTTCATCGCCATCAACTGCGCCGCCCTGCCCCAGGCGCTGATCGAAAGCGAGCTGTTCGGCCACGAGGCGGGCGCCTTCCCGGGCGCGCTGCGGCCCCGCTATGGCAAGTTCGAACATGCCCGCGGCGGCACGGTGCTGCTGGACGAGATCGGCTCGATGCCGCCCGACCTGCAGGCCAAGCTGCTGCGGGTGCTGCAGGAGCGGGTCATCACCCGGCTGGGGGCCAACGATCCCGTGCCGCTGGACGTGCGCTTCATCGCCACCAGCAAGGTGGACCTGGCCGAACTGGTCGCGCGCGGAGAGTTCCGCGAGGACCTGTTCTGGCGCCTGAACGTGGCCGTCCTGCGCGTGCCGCCGCTGGCCGCCCGGCGCGAGGACATCCCGCTGCTGTTCCTGCAACTGATGCGCGAGGCCGCCGCCCGCCACAGCCTGCCCGAGCGGGAGGTTCCGCCCGCCCTTCTGGCCGGGCTCGCCGCCCGCGACTGGCCCGGCAACGTGCGCGAGCTGCGCAACCTTGCCGAGCGGACCGTGCTGGGGCTGGAGGAAACCGACCCGGAGGCCGACCCCGGCGGGGCGGCGACCGGCCGCCTGCCCGACCGCGTGGCGGCCTTCGAGCGCAGCCTGATCGCCGGCGCCATCGCCGCGCATGGCGGGCGGCTTCGGGCGGTCTACGAATCCCTCGGGATCTCTCGCAAGACGCTTTACGAGAAGATGCAGAAGTACGGCCTCGATCGCCGCCTGATTGTCGAGCCGGCCGAGGACCGCGACGCCTGATCCGACTGATGGGTGGATTTCCCCCCATCCCTGCGGACGTCATGTCACCGTCTCCACCCATCCTGATCCGCGGGCTGCCATAAACTGGGGCAGTCTGGTGGATTTGCTTGCCCGGGACCGCCTGCCTGCGCGAAAGTTTCCGACAGGCGCGGCGCCGAGGAGAGAACGCCGCTCTTGTTGCATCTGGGAGGATAGATGTCTGTTTCCAAGCTGTTCGGCGCTCTTTGCGCCGTCACGATCATGGCTGCGCCGGCCCTGGCGCAGGATTATCCCGCGCGCACGATGACCATGGTCATCCCCTTCTCGGCCGGTGGCCCGACCGACACCGTGGCCCGCCTTCTGGCCGAGCGCATGTCGGCCGACCTGGGCCAGCAGATCATCGTGGAAAACGTGACCGGCGCCGGTGGCACCCTGGGCGCCGACCGCGTCGCCAAGGCCGAGGCGGACGGCTACACGATGCTGCTGCACCACATGGGCATGGCGACCTCGGCCACGCTGTACCGCACCCTGCCCTATGACCCGCTGAACGACTTCGAATACGTGGGCGAGGTCGTGGACGTGCCGATGATGATCACGGCGCGCAAGGACTTCGAGCCGGCGGACATGGCCGGCTTCATCGACTACGTGAAGGCGAATGCCGGAAACCTGACGCTGGCCAACGCGGGCATCGGCGCGGTCAGCCAGCTTTGCGGAATGCTGCTGATGCATTCGCTGGACGCGCAGCTGACCACGGTTCCCTACAAGGGCACCGGCCCCGCGATGACCGACCTTCTGGGCGGGCAGGTGGACATCCTCTGCGACCAGACCACCAACACCACCCAGCAGGTGCAGGCCGGCACGATCAAGGCCTATGCCGTGACCACGCCCGAGCGCCTGGACCTGTTCCCCGACCTTCCGACCGCCATCGAAAGCGGCCTGCCCGACATGGAGCTGTCGGTCTGGCACGGCGTCTATACCCCCAAGGGGACGCCCGCCGAGATCAACGAGCGCCTGGCCAAGGCGCTGCAGGTCGCGCTGGCGGACGAAGGCGTGGTCAAGCAGCTGGCCGAGCTCGGCTCGGCCCCCGTCCCGGCCGAGAAGGTGACGCCCGCGGCGCTGAAGACCAAGCTGGAAACCGAGATCGCGCGCTGGAAGCCGATCATCGAGGCCGCCGGGGTTTACGCGGACTGATCCGCCATCTGACCTGAACCGCCCGCCGCCCTTCGCCGGGGCGGCGTGCTCAATCCAAGAGACCGGAGGGAAACGCGTGTCCACGAGACCGAGAGACGACACGGACCTGATTGCCGGGGTGGGCCTGATGGCCGTCGCGGCCTTTTTCGGCTGGCAGACGATGGGACTGGAAATCGGCACCTCGCTGCGCATGGGGCCGGGCTACTTCCCGATGATCCTGTCGGGCCTGCTGTTCATCCTGGGGCTGCTGGTCACCATCAAGTCCTTCGGCCGCGAGGGCGAGCCGGGCACCCCCATCGCCTGGCGCGGCATCCTGTTCATCCTGCCCGCCCCCATCTTCTTCGGCCTGACCGTGCGCGGCCTCGGCTTCGTGCCGGCGTTGTTCATCACCACGCTGATCGCCTCGCAGGCTTCGGTGAAGATGCGGCCGGTGTCTGCGCTGATCCTGGCCGTCGCGGTGACGGTGCTGTCCACGCTGATCTTCAGCTATGGCCTGGGGCTGCCCTTCCGGCGCTTCGGTCCCTGGCTTCCGTTCTGAAGGGGGACAGGATGGATCTTCTTGCCAATCTCGCCATGGGCTTCTCGGTCGCCTCGTCGATCGCGAACCTGGGCTTCTGCCTGATCGGCGTCATCCTGGGCACGCTAATCGGCGTGCTGCCCGGCATCGGCGCCACGGCGACCATCGCCATGCTGCTGCCGATCACCTTCCAGCTGGAGCCCGTCTCCTCGCTGATCATGCTGGCGGGCATCTATTACGGCGCGCAGTACGGCGGCTCGACCACCGCGATCCTGATCAACATGCCGGGCGAAAGCTCGTCGGCGGTCACCGCCATCGACGGCTACCAGATGGCAAGAAAGGGCCGCGCGGGCACCGCCCTGGCCACCGCCGCGCTGGGGTCGTTCTTCGCGGGCAGCGTGGCGACCTTCCTGGTCGCGCTGTTCGCCCCGCCGCTGACCGCCGTCGCGCTGCAGTTCGGCGCGGCCGAATACTTCAGCCTGATGGTGCTGGGCCTCGTGATGTCGGTGGCGCTGGCCCACGGCTCGGTCATCAAGGCGCTGGCGATGGTCGTGCTGGGCCTGCTGCTGGGGATCGTCGGGACCGACATCTACACCGGCACGCCCCGCTTCACGATGGGGATCACCCAGTTCGCGGACGGGCTGAACTTCGTCGCGGTCGCCATCGGCGTCTTCGGCTTCGCCGAGATCCTGCGCAACCTCGAGGACGAGCATGAGCGCGAGGTGATGACCCGCAACATCAACCGCCTGTTCCCCTCGCGCGCAGAGTTCCGCGAGATGGTCGGCCCGATCCTGCGCGGCACGGGCATCGGCTCGGTCCTGGGCATCCTGCCGGGGGGCGGCGCGATCCTCGCGTCCTTCGCCTCCTACACGATGGAAAAGAAGCTGTCGAAGACGCCCGAGGAGTTCGGCCGTGGCGCGCTGGCCGGCGTCGCCGGTCCCGAAAGCGCCAACAACGCGGGCGCGCAGACCTCGTTCATCCCGCTCCTGACCCTGGGCATCCCCGCGAACCCGGTGATGGCGCTGATGATCGGCGCGATGATCATCCAGGGCATCGTCCCCGGCCCCAGCGTGGTGACCGACCAGCCGCAGCTCTTCTGGGGCATCATCGCCTCGATGTGGATCGGCAACCTGATGCTGGTCGTGCTGAACCTGCCGCTGATCGGGCTGTGGGTGAAGCTTCTGACCGTGCCCTATTACGTGCTGTTTCCCATCATCATGGCGATGTCGGGCATCGGCGTTTATTCGGTCAACGGCAACCCCTACGACCTGTTCGCCGTCGCCTTCTTCGGGCTTCTGGGCTACGTCATGTCCAAGCTGCGGTTCGAGCCCGCGCCCCTGCTGCTGGGCTTCGTCCTCGGCCCGCTGCTGGAGGAAAACCTGCGCCGCGCCATGATCCTGTCGCGGGGCGATCCCACGACCTTCCTGACGCGCCCCATCAGCGCCGGCCTGCTGGTCGTGTCGCTGATCGTCATGGTGCTGGTCTTCCTGCCCCAGATCCGCAAGCGCCGCGAGGAAGTCTTCACCGAAAGCGACGCCTGACCCACCTCCGGGGCGCAACCTCGCGTCCCGGACTTCCGCCGCCGCATAACACCAAAAGTCCCAACGGGAGAATGACATGATCCTGACCCTGACCCGCCGCGCCCTGATGGGCACGGCCCTGGCCTTCGGGCTGGCGGGCGTTGCCGCCGCGCAATCCTTCCCCGATCGCGCCGTCACGCTGGTGATCCCCTTCGCCGCGGGCGGCTCGACCGACGTGGTGGGCCGCATTGTCGCGGAACGCATGAGCCAGGAACTCGGCCAGCAGATCGTCGTGCAGAACGTGGGCGGCGCGGGCGGCTCGCTGGGCGCCCAGCAGGTCGCCAAGGCCGATGCCGACGGCTACACGATCCTGATGGGGACCGTCGCGACCCACGCGCTGAACCCGCTGATCCTCAAGCAGAAGCCCTATGATCCGGTGGCGGACTTCGCCCCCGTGTCGCTGCTGGTGCTGGTGCCGAACGTCCTGGCCGTGAACCCCGAACTGCCGGTCAACACCGTGCAGGAACTGATCGACCTGGCGAAGAAGGAACCGCTGGCCTATGCCTCGTCGGGCAATGGCACGCCGCTGCACCTCTCGGGCGAGCTGTTCAAGTCGATGGCGGGCGTGGACATCACCCACATCCCCTACAAGGGCTCGGGCCCCGCGCTGACGGACGTGCTGGGCAACCAGGTGCCGGTGATCTTCGACAACCTTCCCTCGGCTTCCAGCCACATCACCAGCGGCAAGCTGCGGGCGCTGGGCGTGACCACGGCCGAGCGCGCCCCGTCCTTCCCCGATGTCCCCGCCATCGCGGAAACGCTGCCGGGCTACGAGACCTACAGCTGGAACGCGCTGTTCGCCCCGGCAGGCACCCCGCCCGAGGCGGTCGAGGTTCTGGCCAATGCCGCCAAGGCCGCGATGGCCGACCCGGCCGTCGTCGCGCGCATGGGCGAATTCTCGGCCAAGATCGTGGCCTCGGGCCCCGAGGAACTGGCCGAGCACGTCAAGGCCGAGATGACCAAATGGGAACCGGTCGTGACCCAGGCCAACGTCAGCCTCGACTGATCCCGGCCGATCCCTGCACGGTGCCGGGGCCCGCGCGGCCCCGGCATTTTCATGTGCGCATCTGTGGCGGAAGGACGCAGGCCCGCATCTTCGTAGAAGTTGACCGGTTCCCTCGGATAAACTAGATGCGGGCCGACGCCATCCTTCAAAGTCGAGGCCGCATTGCTCGCGCCGTTTCTCATCATGCTTCGCGAAGGAATGGAGGCGGCGCTGATCGTCGGCATCATCGCCACCTACCTGCAGCGGACCGGTCGCGGCGCCTGGATGCCCGCCGTCTGGACGGGCGTGCTGCTGGCCATCGCGCTGTCGCTGTTCACGGGCGCGGGTCTTCAGGTCCTGCAGGCCGGTTTTCCCCAGAAGACGCAGGAAGCCTTCGAGGCCGCCGTGGCGCTGGTCGCCGTGGGCGTGCTGCTTGGCATGGTGACCTGGATGCGGAACTCGGCGCGATCCATCAAGGGCGCGCTGCAAGGCTCGGTGGACGCCGCCTTTGCCCGGCCGCAGGGCGCCGCCTGGGCGCTGGTCGGCGCGGCCTTCCTGGCCGTCGCGCGCGAAGGGCTGGAGTCGGTCTTCTTCCTGCTGGCCATCTTCCAGCAAAGCCCCGGCATGGGGGCGCCCCTGGGGGCGCTGCTGGGATTGGCGCTTTCGGTCGTCCTGGGAGTCGCGGTCTATCGCGGCGGCGTCCGGCTGGACCTGCGCCAGTTCTTCACCTGGACCGGGATCTTCATCATCTTCGTGGCGGCGGGGCTGTTTTCCAGCGCATTGCGCAGCCTGCACGAGGCCGGCCTGTGGAACCACCTCCAGCAGCCCCTTTACGACCTGACGCGGGTGCTGCCGGTGTCCTCGGTTCCCGGCACGGTCCTGTCCGGCCTGCTCGGCTATCATGACCGCCCGACCGTGGGCGAGGCACTGGGCTGGGCGCTGGTCGTGCTGGGCGGGCTTTGGTTCTTCCTGCGACCCACTCCGGCGCCGCGGCTGCGGGTGCAGGGGTAAGATCATGACGGACTCGCACGCTCTCCGAAGCATGACGCCGATGCTGGTCGGCGCGGGCGCGCTGGCCGTGGCGGGGCTGGTGGCCTTCACCTGGGCCGCGCGCACCAGCGCCCCCCAGCCGGTCGAGGGCGCATTGCAGGTCGCCGTCACCGAAACCGCCTGCGCGCCGATGGCCCTGACGGTGCCCGCCGGGCCCGCCAGCTTCGTCATCCGCAACGACTCCTCGCGTCCCTTGGAGTGGGAGATCCTCGACGGCGTCATGGTCGTGGCCGAGCGCGAGAACATCGCCCCCGGCTTCACTGCCACGCTGACCGAGCGGTTGAAGCCAGGCACCTACCAGATCACCTGCGGCCTGCTGTCGAACCCGCGCGGCACCCTGACCGTGACCGCCACCGCCGCGTCGGAAGCCGCCCGCACCGCCCCGCCGGTGGCCGAGTTCATCGGACCGCTGTCGGAAATGCAGGTCCGCCTGATCCAGGCCGGGGCCGCGCTGGAACGCGACACAAGGGCGCTGGCCGAGGCTGTCGCGTCAGGCGACCTGGCGTCGGCGCGAGCCGCCTATGTCACCGCCCGCGCCGACTGGGCGCGGCTTGGGACGGCGACCGGGCGGGCCAGCGACCTGGTCAACCGCATGTCGCCCACGGCCGCCGTGCTGGCCAGGCGCGAGGACGACCCGGGCTTCACGGGCTTCCACCGCATCGAACACGGGCTGTGGTCCAAGGGCTCGACCGAGGGGCTTGAACCCGTCGCCCGCAGCCTGGCCGAGGACGCCACCGCCCTGCGCGCCCGCCTGCGCGGGATCACGCTGGCGCCCGCCGACATCGCCGCGGACGCGGCGCGGCTGGCCCGCCATCTGGCCGAGGGACAGGTGCGGCAGGGCGTCAACCTTTATTCCGGCGAGGACGCGGCCGAGTTCGCTGCCGCGCTCGATGCCGTCGCGGGGGCTGCGCAGGTGCTGTCGCCGCTGACCACCGCCGCCGCCCCGGACGCCGCCGCCGGGGTCGAGGCCGAGATCGCCCGGACCCGCACGGCGATCGAGGCGATGTCCTCCGACCCCTCGCCCGCCGCGCGCGAACGCGTGGCCGAGGGCTTCACCGCATTGGCCGGGGCGCTGGACGCGCTGAACCCGGCCCTTGGACTCGAGGCCTGAGATGAGCCGACCCGTCGATCCGTCGCGCCGCGCCCTGCTGCTGGGCGTCCTGGGCGCGGCTGCCCTGACCTGCCCCTTCGCGCTGGCCGCGGCTGCGCAGGACGCGGCCACACCGCGCGCCCGCGTGACCGAGGCGCCGCAAGCCAACAAGGCGCGTGCCGGCGACCATGTCCCGCCCTTCGGCCGCCATCAGGCAGGCATCGTCACCCCGCGCCCCGCGCATGGCATGGTCGCCAGCTTCCATGTGCTGGCCGACACGCCCCAGGACCTGGAGCGCCTGTTCCGCCGCCTGACCGAGCGCATCGTGTTCCTGACGCGGGGCGGCGAGGTGCCCCGTCTCGACCCCAAGCTGCCGCCCGCCGATTCCGGGCTGCTGGGCCCCGTCATCGAGCCGCAGGCGCTGACGATCACCGTGGCGCTGGGGGCGGACCTGTTCGACCGCCGCGACTGGCTGGCCCCGCACCGCCCCGCACAACTGGTGCGGATGCCCAAGTTCCCGAACGACGCGCCGGACGCCTCGATCCTGCACGGAGAGCTTGCCCTGCAGATCTGCGCCAACACGCAGGACGCGACGATCCATGCCCTGCGCGACATCATCAAGTCGATCCCCGACCAGCTTCTTCTGGCCTGGAAGCAGGAGGGCAGCGTTCCGGTCATCCCGCCGCAGCCCGACGGCGTGATCGAGAACGCCCGCAACTTCCTGGGCTTCCGCGACGGCTCGGCCAACCCGGATGCCGCCGACGAGGCGCTGATGGAGCGCGTGGTCTGGGTCGGCCCCGACGATCCCGCCGAACCGGGCTGGAGCCACGGCGGCAGCTACATGGCCGTGCGCATCATCCGCAACTTCGTCGAACGCTGGGACCGCGCGCCGCTGGCCGAACAGGAACGGATCTTCGGCCGCGCCAAGGACAGCGGGGCACCGCTGGATCACCCGCACGGGACCGAGATGGACGTCCCCGACTTCGCGGCCGACCCCGAAGGGAACAGGACGGCGCTGGATTCGCACATCCGCATGGCGAATCCGCGCACGCCCCAGTCAGGGCAGAACCTGATCCTGCGGCGGCCCTTCAACTATTCCAACGGCGTGACGAAGTCGGGCCAGCTGGACCAGGGGCTTCTGTTCATCGCCTGGCAGGCCAACCTGGAACGCGGCTTCGTGGCCGTCCAGAACCGCCTCAACGGCGAGCCGCTTGAGGAATACATCAAGCCCGTGGGCGGCGGCTTCTTCTTCGCCCTGCCCGGCTTTTCCGACGCTTCCGACGATTACCTCGGCCGCCAGCTGATCGGCGCGCTTGGCCCCATCCCGACGCCCGCCTGACGGGCGCTGTACAAAGGACCGACGATGAAGACCTCGCTTGCCCTGATCGCGCTGCTGCTGCCGGGCGCCGCCCTGGCGCAGGACGCGCAGTTGAACCTTGTCGCGCCCATGGCCGAATACAAGCTGTATGTGGCCGAGCATACGCAGGAACTGGTCAAGGACACCCGCGCCTTCACCGACGCCGTGAAGGCCGGCGACATCGAAACGGCCAAGTCCCTTTTCGCGCCGACCCGCCTGCATTACGAGATGATCGAGCCGGTGGCCGAGCTGTTCAGCGACCTCGACGTGTCGATCGACAGCCGCGCCGACGACCACGAGCAGGCCGAACAGGACCCCGGCTTCACCGGCTTCCACCGCATCGAATACGCGCTGTGGGAAAAGAACTCGACCGAGGGCATGGCGCCGGTCGCCGACAAGCTGATGGCCGATGTCGAGGATCTTGCCGGGCGGATCGAGGGGCTGACCTTCCCGCCGCAGGTCGTCGTCGGCGGCGCGGCCGTCCTGATGGAGGAGGTCGCGGCCACCAAGATCTCGGGCGAGGAGGACCGCTACAGCCACACCGACCTGTGGGACTTCCGCGGCAACTTCGACGGCGCGCGCAAGATCGTGGAACTGTTCCGCCCCCACGTGGACGACACCGCGTTCCTGTCCACGGTGGACGCCAACTTCGCCCGCGTGGACCAGACGCTGGAGAAATACCGCGAGGGCGAGGGCTACCAGACCTATGACAAGCTGACGGACGAGGACCGGCGCGTCCTGGCCGCCGCCGTCAACACCCTGGCCGAGGACTTGGCCACCCTGCGCGGCCGCGTCGGCCTGAACTGAGCATGAACAGGGAAACGCCCGGCTGCCGGGCGTTTCCCCCGGACCTCAGCCCGCAAGCACCTCGTCCAGCACGCGGGTGAAGCGCGCCACGGTGCCGTCCACGTCCTTCAGCTTGTCCAGCCCGAAAAGGCCCAGCCGGAAGGTCGAGAACTCGGACCCCTCGCCCACCTGGAGGGGCACGCCCGCGGCGATCTGCATCCCCTTTTCCGCGAACTTGCGGCCGTTGCGGATGTCGGGATCGTCGGTGTAGCTGACCACCACGCCCGGCGCGGCGAAGCCGTCCGCCGCGACCGAGCGGAACCCGCGTTCGGCCAACACCGCGCGGACCTTGCGGCCAAGGTCCCACTGGGCGGCACGGGCAGCCTCGAACCCCATCTCGCGCGTTTCCACCATCGCGTCGCGCAGGACCACCAGCGCGTCGGTCGGCATGGTCGCGTGATAAGCGTGGCCGCCGTCCTCGTAGGCCTTCATGATCGCGCGCCATTTCTTCAGGTCCAGCGCGAAGCTGTCGCTGGTCGTCTTTTCCAGCCGCTCCAGCGCGCGGGCCGAGAACATCACCAGACCGGCAGCGGGCGAGGCGCTCCAGCCCTTCTGCGGGGCCGAGATCAGCACGTCCACGCCCAGGGCCTTCATGTCCGCCCAGACCGCGCCCGAAGCGATGCAGTCCAGCACCATCAGCCCGCCGACCTCGTGCACCGCCTGCGCCAGCGTGGCGATGTAGTCGTCGGGCAGGATCAGGCCCGCCGAGGTTTCCACATGGGGCGCGAAGACGACGCCGGGGCGCGTGCGGGCGATCTCGGCCACCACGTCCTCGATCGGGGGCGGGGCATAGGACGGGCGCGGCTGGTTTCCTTCCGGCCGCGCGGGCTGCACCTCGGCATCCGAATCGAAGTTGGCCGCGTCGTGGATCTGCGTCCAGCGGAAGCTGAACCAGCCGTTCCGCACGATCAGCGCGTCGGCGTCGCGGGCGAACTGGCGGGCCACCGACTCCATCGCATAGGTGCCGCCGCCCGGAACGATCGCCACGCCCTCGGCCCCGTAGACCTCGCGCGCGATGTCCGAGATGTCCCGCATGACGGCCTGGAACTTCTTCGACATGTGGTTGAGGCTCCGGTCGGTGAAGACGACCGAGAACTCCATCAGGCCGTCGGGATCGACCGCGCTGCGTCCGTCTGGGCCAAGTCCTGTCATCGCCGTCCCCTTCCTTCGTGAAATCCCCGGCACCCTAGCCGCGCGAGCCGACCGGTGCCAGCGCGACTGTTGTCTGGCCAACGCGGGGAAAGGCCCGCCGTTCCGGCCCTCTTGCGACCCCCCGGTCCCGCGCCTACCTTGGCCGCACCACGATCTGCGAGAGTTCCGATGCGCATCGGCATCCTGAAATGCGGCCAGTCGCCCGACGTCACGCGCGCCGAGCATGGCGACTATGACGACATGTTCGAGCGGCTTCTGGCGGGGCGCGGCTTCACCTTCGACCGTTACCACGTCGAGGCGATGGAGTTTCCCGAAAGCGTCCACGCCGCCGACGGCTGGCTGATCACCGGATCGCGCCACGGCGTCTACGAGGACCACGCCTTCATCCCGCCGCTGGAGGATTTCATCCGCGCGGCCTTCGCCGCCGATGTGCCGATGGTGGGCGTCTGCTTCGGCCACCAGATCATCGCGCAGGCGATGGGCGGGCGCGTCGTCAAGCATCCCGAGGGCTGGCGCGTCGGTGCGCAGGACTACGTGATCGGCGGCAAGCCGATGGTGCTGAACGCCTGGCACCAGGACCAGGTGGTGGACCTGCCCCCCGGCGCCAGGGTTGCCGGCACCAACGAGTTCTGCCAGGCAGCCGCGCTGGTCTATGACCACCGCGCCTTCACCGTGCAACCCCACCCCGAGTTCCGGGACGGCTTCATCGACGGCCTGATCGAGCATCGCGGCGGCGCGGTCCCGGGCGAGTTGCTGGACCGGGCCCGCGCCCGGCGCGGCGACGCGGATTCCCTTGCCCTGGCCGACAGGATCGAGGCGTTCTTCAAGGATCCCGAAGGAACGGCGGAGGCCGTTCTCTGACCCAAGGCGGCGGCCGGTGCGACCGGCGCCCGACACAGAGAAAGCCGGAAGCCCCGGCGGAAAGTTTCCATGTCAGACTGGCTGACGAAAATCCCGCAATCCGCCCGTGACTACATCGAGGGCCGCCGCCTGGACGAGGTCGAGTGCATCGTGCCCGACATGGCCGGCGTTGCGCGCGGCAAGGCGATGCCCGCCTCGAAGTTCGCGCGGCAGGAAAGCTTCTACCTGCCGAACTCGATCTTCCTTCAGACGATCACGGGGGAATGGGCCGACAACCCGGCCGGCGCCTTCACCGAGCCGGACATGATCCTGGCCCCCGACTTCTCGACGGTCTCGGCCGCGCCCTGGACTGCGGACGTGACGCTGCAGGTGATCCACGACGTCTTCGACCAGCAGGGCCGCCCGGTGCCGGTGGCGCCGCGCAACGTCCTCAAGCACATCGTCGGGCTTTACGCCGAGCGCGGCTGGCGCCCCATCGTGGCGCCCGAGATGGAGTTCTTCCTGGTCGCCCGCAACATCGACCCCAACCAGCCGATCCAGCCGCCGATGGGCCGCTCGGGTCGCCGCGCTGCCGCCAAGCAGGCCTATTCCATGTCGGCCGTGGACGAATACGGCAAGGTGATCGACGACATCTACGACTTCGCCGAGGCGCAGGGCTTCGAGATCGACGGCATCCTGCAGGAAGGCGGCGCGGGCCAGGTGGAAATCAACCTCGCCCATGGCGACCCGGTGCGGCTGGCCGACGAGATCTTCTTCTTCAAGCGCCTGATCCGCGAGGCCGCGCTGCGCCACGACTGCTTCGCCACCTTCATGGCCAAGCCGATCGAGGGCGAGCCGGGCTCGGCCATGCACATCCACCACTCGGTCGTGGATGCGCAGACGGGGCGCAACATCTTTTCCGACGAGAAGGGCCGCGAAACGCCCGAGTTCCTGCATTTCATCGCCGGGATGCAGAACCACCTGCCCGCCGCCGTCGCGCTGCTGGCGCCGTATGTGAACAGCTATCGCCGTTATGTTCCGGACTTCGCCGCGCCCATCAACCTGGAATGGGGCCGCGACAACCGCACCACCGGACTGCGGGTGCCGATCTCTGGGGCCGACGGGCGGCGGGTGGAAAACCGGCTCGCGGGGATGGACTGCAACCCCTACCTGGGGATCGCGGCCTCGCTGGCGACGGGCTACCTGGGCCTCGTGCAGGGGGCGAACCCGCGCGCGGAATGCCTGGGCGACGCCTACATGTCCGACGACGAGCTGCCCACCAACCTGGGCGACGCGCTGGACGAGATGGTGGCGTCCCAGCCCATGCGCGAGGTGCTGGGGGCCGAGTTCGTTGCCGTCTACGAGGCCGTCAAGCGCAACGAATACAAGGAGTTCCTGCAGGTGATCTCGCCGTGGGAACGCGAGCACCTGCTGTTGAACGTGTAAGGCGGGACCTGCGTCCATTCACCGCTTGCGGCGGCGCGCGGGGGGTGGCAAGGGGCTGGGCATGAGCGACAGAGACCAGAAACTTGCCATCGTGACCGGCGCCTCCCGCGGCCTCGGCGCGGCCATCGCCGAGCGCCTGGGCGCGCGCGGCTACCACGTCGTCGCGGTCGCCCGCACGACCGGCGCGCTTGAGGAACTGGACGACCGCATCCGCGCGGTCGGCGGCGCGGCCACGCTGGCGCCGATGGACATCACGCAGCCTGCCGCGATGATCCAGCTTGTCCAAGCAGTGCTGGATCGCTGGGGCGGCTGCGACCTGTGGGCCCATGCGGCAATCCACGCGGCGCCGCTCGCGCCCGCGCCCCATGTCGATCCCAAGGACATGGACCGCTCGGTCGCGCTGAACATCACCGCGACCCACGGCCTTTCGGCGCTGTTCGATCCGCTGCTGCGCGCACGGAACGGCACCGCCCTGTTCTTCGACGATCCCCGCGCGGGGCAGCCGTTCTTCGGCGCCTACGGGGCCACCAAGGCCGCGCAGATCGCCTTTGCCCGCAGCTGGCAGGCGGAAAACCAGCGCCTGGGGCCGCGCGTGGTCATCGCCACCCCGAACCCCATGCCGACCGCCGTGCGCGCGCGCTTCTTCCCCGGCGAGGACCGCAGCACCCTCAGCCCCTGCCGGACCGAGGCCGACCGCATTCTGGCCGAACTGGCGATCTGACGGGCCTTACAGCCCGTAGATGCCGCCGAACTTTTCTTCCAGATAGGCCAGCAGCGGCTCGGGCGTGACCGGGCCGCCGGTCGCGCGCTCGACTAGGTCGCGCGGCTCGTAAAGGCCGCCGTGACGCTGAAGGTTCTCGCGCAGCCATTCGGTGGCGGGCGTGGCGTCCCCGTCCTCCAGGCTGTCGTCGAGGTCCGGGACCGCCGCCCGCAGCGCCGCGTTCAGCGCACCGGCGTAGACGTTGCCCAGGGCATAGGTCGGGAAATAGCCGAACAGCCCGACCGACCAGTGCACGTCCTGAAGAACGCCGTTCGACGGCCGGTCCACCGCCACGCCGAAGTCGCGCAGGAAACGGGCGTTCCACGCCTCCTCGAGGTCGTCGGTGGACAGCCGGCCCGCGACAAGGTCGCGTTCCAGGTCGAAGCGCATCATGATGTGCAGGTTGTACTGCACCTCGTCAGACTCGGTGCGGATGAAGCCGGGCGTCACGCGGTTCACGGTGCGGTAGAAGGCATCCGCATCGGGGACCGACAGGCCGCCCGTCATGTCGCTCATGCGCCCGAACAGCCAGCCGGTGAAGGCGCGGCTGCGGCCCAGCTGGTTCTCGTAGATGCGGCTCTGGCTTTCGTGGACGCCCATGGACACGCCCCGCCCCAGCGGCGTGAAGGCGTGGTCGGGGTCGATCCCCAGTTCGTAGCTGGAATGCCCGACCTCGTGGATGGTCGAGTAGATGCAGTTGAAGGGGTCGGTTTCCACGATCCGCGTCGTGATGCGGCTGTCCTGCCAGCGCCCACTGGAAAAGGGATGGACCGCGATGTCCATGCGCCCGCGCGACCAGTCATAGCCGAAGGCCGTCGCGCAGGCCCGGGCCAGCCGCATCTGGGTTTCCTGCGCGAAGCGGCCCTCCAGCGCGGAGGGCTGGTCGGGGGCGCCGAGGGTATCCTCGCGCAGTTGCACCAGCCGGGGGCGCATGGCGTCGAACAGCGCAGCGATGTCGGCCTGCGTGGTGCCGGGCTCGTAATCCTCGAGCAGCGCGTCATAGGGATCGCTGCCGAAGCCCGCGCGAACCAGCGCGTGGCCCTGGTCCTGCTTCAGCACAAGGATCTGGTCCAGCGTCGGCAGGAAATCCTGCGGCGCCTCGTTCGCCCGGGCGGCGGCCCAGATGCCCTGCCCCAGGCTCGTCTGCCGCGCGATCTCGGTCGCAAGCTCGGCGGGGATCGCGTTGGCGCGGCCGAAGTCGCGGGCGATCAGGGCGACGATCCGTTCTTCGCTTTCGGTCTGGGGGACGGCCAGTTCAAGCCATTCGCCGATGCGGGGGTCGGTGCGGCGCTCGTGCAGGACGGCCTCGATGGCGGCCATCTCCTCGGACCGCTGCTCGACCGCGCCGCGCGGCATCACGGTTTCCTGGTCCCAGGACAGCCGTTCGGCGATCGACGACAGGGCCTCGGTCTGGCGCTGGAAGGCCAGCAGATCGTTCATCGCGGCATTTTCCGAGATCATCGGATCGTCCCCCGCACGCTGGTTTCATAAGGATAACGCGCGTGGTGACGCGCCCGGATGATCAGGACGAACAGCGCCACGGCGCCGAACTGGTGCGCCAGCGCCTCGGGCAGGGGCGCGCCGTGCATGACGGTCACGATGCCCAGCACGATCTGGAAGGCGACGGCCGCGATCATCACCGTGAAGGCGCCGCGCGTCACCGGATGGGGCGAGCGGCGCGAGCGCAGCCAGACCACCACGGCGAAGATCGCAAGCAGGTAGGCCACCATCCGGTGCGTGAACTGCACCGTGGCCGCATTCTCGAAGAAGTTGCGCCAGCCCAGCGCCGGGTCCCAGATAGCGGCGGGGATCCACTCGCCGCCCATGGTCGGCCAGCCGGTGTATTGCCGCCCGGCGTCGATGCCTGCCACCAGCGCGCCGATCAGGATCTGCACGAAGGACAGGTGCATCAGGCCGGTCGCCATGGAAAACAGCTTCGGCTCGCCCGCGCGGCGGGCGCGGATCAGCTGCGCCTCGGGGCGGGCGAGATGGAACACATACCACGCGATCAGCCCGAGGATGGCGAAGGCCAGACCCAGATGCACCGCGAGGCGATAGGAGGCGACCGAGGTCATCCCCTCGACCAACCCCGAGGCGACCATCCACCAGCCGACCGCACCCTGCAGGCCGCCCAAGACACCCAGGGTCAGCAGCCGGGGTGTCCAGCCCGGCGGAATGCGCCTGGTCGCCCAGAAGAACAGGAAGCCCAGCGCCCAGACGAGGCCCACCGCGCGGCCCAGCAGCCGGTGGCTCCATTCCCACCAGTAGATGCGCTTGAACCCGGCCAGGTCCATCGTCGGGTTTTCCTCGCGGAACTGCGGGATCTGCTGGTATTTCGCGAACTCCGCCTCCCACGCGGCCTGCCCGCTGGGGGGCAGCGCGCCGGTCACGGGCTTCCATTCGGTGATCGACAGGCCAGAGCCGGTCAGCCGCGTGGCCCCGCCCAGCGCGATCATGGCCGCGACCATGACGAACAGGACGACCAGCCAGACGCGGATCGCGCCCCGCGCGCCGCGAGGAGCCGTCTCGATCAGGTTGGCGGTCGGTTGAAGGACGGGCGTCGCGCTGGACACCTCTTGAAAGATCGGGCGCTTGGCCATGTCGGGCCCCTTCGGTGTTCGCTTGCAGTCGCTTGGGGGACGCGGCCCGGACATTGGCCGTCCGGCCCGCAAAGGTCAATCGGCGCGGGTCTTCCAGGTCAGTTGCCGCAGCATTCCGTGCAGGATCTGGACATCCGCGCGGGTCAGCGGCAGGCGCGACCACAGGTTCCGCAGCGTCAGCCGCATGGGCGCGGCCTTTTCCGGCGGGAAGAAGAACCGCGCCTCGGTCAGCTTCTCCTCCCAGTGGTCAGCGAGCTTCTCGATTTCCAGCCGCGTGGCGGGGACCTCGCCCGGCGGTCGCCTGGCGGCCGGCGCGGGCTGGGCGGGCAGCGCGTCGCGGCCCCATTCATAGCCCATCAGCAGCACGGCCTGCGCGAGGTTCAGCGAGGGGAAGTCCGGGTTCACCGGCACCGTCACGATGGCATTGGCCCGCGCGATGTCGTCGTTCTCCAAGCCCGCCCGCTCCGGCCCGAAGATCAGGCCGACGCGGCGCCCCTCGGCGGCGAGCCCCCGCGCCTCGGCCATCGCGGTGGCGGGCGTATGGACGGGCTTGGTCAGCTCGCGCCCGCGCGCGGTGGTGGCATAGGCGTGATCCACGTCGAACATCGCCTCGGCCAGCGTCGGGAAGACGCGGGCGCGGTCCAGAACCTGCCCCGCCGCGCCGGATGCCATCGCCACGGCGCGCGGGTTGGGCCAGCCGTCGCGGGGATCGACCAGCCGCATCTCGGTCAGGCCGAAGTTCAGCATCGCGCGGGCGGCGGCCCCGATGTTCTCGCCCATCTGCGGGCGCACGAGGATGACGACGGGTTGCAGGGCAGAGGTCTCGGTCATGCGCCGCCCCTACTCTGCCGCCGCCCGCCGGGCAAGCCCGCCCCCTTCCCCGCGCGCCCCGCCTGCGCTATCCGGGGTCGCCGCAGGAAAGGACCACGCCATGACCGAGGACGCGCCGCAGCTTTACCTGATCGCCCCCGCGCTGATCACGGCCTCCGAACTCGGGCCGCGGCTTTCGGCGGTTCTGGACGCCCATCCCGTCGCCTGCCTGCGCCTGCCGGGCGCGGGGGACGAGGCCGAACTGGGCCGCATCGCCGACATCGCCCGCGACATCGCCCATGCCCGCGACGTGGCCGTGGTGATCGAGGATCACGTGGCGCTGGCGCTGCGCCACGGCCTTGACGGCGTGCATCTGACCGGCGGCGCGCGCCCTGTCCGGCACGCGCGCAAGGAACTCGGGGCCGATGCCATCGTCGGCGCCTTCTGCGGGGGCTCGCGGCACGAGGGGATGAACGCGGGCGAGGCAGGCGCGGACTACGTGTCCTTCGGACCCTGCGGTTCGACCGCGCTGGGCCTGGGCGAGCCCGCGGACCTCGAGATCTTCCAATGGTGGTCCGAGATGATCGAGGTGCCCGTCGTGGCCGAAGGGGCGCTGGACGCGGCTCTTGTGCGCCGGCTCTGGACCATCGCCGATTTCATCGCCATCGGCCCCGAAATCTGGTCGGCCGAGGACCCCGCCGCCGCCTTGTCGGCCTTGTGGGGCGCATAAGCGGCGCTGCCTGCCGGCGCAGTCTTGCCGAGAGCGGCGCGCCGCCCTAAAGCGCGGGCATGACCCAGCATCAGCGCCTGCTCATCATCGACTTCGGCTCTCAGGTCACGCAGCTGATCGCGCGTCGGCTGCGCGAGCTGAACGTCTTCTGCGAGATCCGCCCCTACCAGTCCGTCACCGACGAGGCCCTGCGCGCCGACCCGCCGCAGGCCGTGATCCTGTCGGGCGGCCCCGACAGCGTCACGCGCGAGGGCAGCCCGCGCGCCCCGCAAGCGCTGTTCGACCTTGGCATCCCTGTCTTCGGCATCTGCTACGGCCAGCAGACGATGATGCAGCAACTGGGCGGTCGCGTCGAAGCCGGGCACCATGCTGAATACGGCCGCGCCTTCATCGCCCCCGCGCCGGGCCACACCCGCGACGGCATCTTCGCGGGCCTGTTCGGGGACGGGCGCGAGGAAGTCTGGATGAGCCACGGCGACCGCGTGACCGCGCTGGCGCCGGGCTTCGAGGTCATCGGCACCTCGCCAAATGCCCCGTATGCCATGATCGCGGATGAATCGCGCCGCTTCTATGCCGTGCAGTTCCACCCCGAGGTGCACCACACCCCCAACGGCCGCACCATGCTGGAGAACTTCGTCCGTCTGGCGGGCTTCACCGGCGACTGGACCATGGCCGGCTATCGCGCCGAGGCCGTGCGCCGCATCCGCGAGCAGGTGGGCGACGCCAAGGTCATCTGCGGCCTTTCGGGCGGCGTGGATTCCTCGGTGGCCGCTGTCCTGATCCACGAGGCGATCGGCGACCAGCTGACCTGCGTCTTCGTGGACCACGGCCTTTTGCGGCTGGGCGAGGCCGAAGAGGTCGTGACCATGTTCCGCGACCATTACAACATCCCGCTGATCCATGCCGACGAGTCCGAGCTGTTCCTGGGCGCGCTGGAAGGCGTCAGCGACCCCGAGGTCAAGCGCAAGACCATCGGCAGGCTGTTCATCGACGTGTTCCAGAAACACGCGGCGGACGTGGGCGGCGCCGAGTTTCTGGCCCAGGGCACGCTTTACCCCGACGTGATCGAATCGGTCAGCTTCTCGGGCGGCCCCTCGGTCACGATCAAGTCGCACCACAATGTCGGCGGACTGCCCGAGAAGATGGGCCTCAAGCTGGTCGAGCCGCTGCGCGAGTTGTTCAAGGACGAGGTCCGCGCCCTGGGCCGCGAGCTTGGCCTGCCCGACCGCTTCATCGGCCGCCACCCCTTCCCCGGCCCCGGCCTTGCCATCCGCTGCCCCGGCGAGATCACCCGCGAGAAGCTGGACATCCTGCGGAAGGCGGACGCCGTCTACATCGACCAGATTCGCAAACACGGGCTTTACGACGAGATCTGGCAGGCCTTCGTCGCGATTCTGCCGGTCCGCACCGTGGGCGTGATGGGCGACGGGCGCACCTATGACTTCGCCTGCGCGCTCAGGGCAGTGACCTCGGTGGACGGGATGACGGCGGACTACTACCCCTTCACCCATCAGTTCCTGGGTGAAACGGCGACCCGGATCATCAACGAGGTCAAGGGCATAAACCGCGTGACCTATGACATCACCTCGAAGCCGCCGGGCACGATCGAGTGGGAATGACCCTGCGCTGACCTTCTCGGCCGGCTGAGCGGAACACGGCCGACAATTGCCCAACATTCCTTGGGGGATGATTGGCAAACACAGGTTCTTGTGCATGATCCGAGGGAACAAGCGTTCCCTCGAGAACCGACGATGCGCGGATTGCAAGCCCTTCTGGTCGCGTTGTGCCTGCCTTTTTCGGCAGTCCCCTCCCATGCCGCCGAAGCCCTGTGCGAGATCACGGCCAAGGGGGAACGCGTGGACGGACCCTGCCGCTTTTCGGCGCGCCGCGGCGGCAGCTTCGACATCGCCATGACGGACGAGCGCACGATGGGCGGCGCCACCTCGCTGTCGCTGGATGTCGTCGGGCCCGGCATGGGCGAGGTGCGGGGCCTGACGCCCTTCGGCGTGCGGTCCCGCTGGGGCGAGGCCCGGCGCATGGCCCAGGACCGCGCCTGCTGGCGGGGCACGGACTTCACCATCTGCGTCCGCGCGCCGGACGAGGCGACCTCGGACGCAGGAAACAAGGACGGCGTCTTCCTGGGCCGCTGCCACATGGAAGGCTGCACGTGGCTGAGCCAGTCCCCGGCCCGCGACATCGGACAAGGCAGCGTGGCCATCCCCGGCCGCCGGGTCGAATCCACCGCGACCGTGGCGCAGAGCGAGCATCCCGGCGGCCTTTACCCCGCCACGGCCCCGAACGGGCTGGCTTGGTCGCAGCCCCAAAGGGTCCAGTTCTTCTGTTCGCCCGCGCGTCCCGCATTCCGAACCGCGGACGGAAGCTGGCTGGTCCTGCCCCTGCCCGAGGTTTTCGGCGCCACCGAAAGCATCACCCGGCAATACCTTCGGGCCTGCCACCCCGGAACCGGGACGGGCGACCCCTACGAGATCCCCAGGGCCCTCGGCTATTCCGTCGGGATGCCGGGGCAGGACAGCTATCCCGATTTCGATGCCCTGATCCGGGGCTGATGGCCACGAAGGAGAATGCCCGTGTCAGCCTGCGCCTGTGGCCACCATCACCACGCCCATCAGGGCTGCGCCCGTCCCGATCCGGCCGGGGCGCAGATCGCGCTGTCGGGCCGTCTCACCTGCGCGGACATGGGGCAGCTCATGACCCTGCTGACACATGTCGAGGCGCATGTCGCCGCCAGCCGCGCCGAGCCGGGCTGCCTTTTCTTCGAGATCGCGCAGACGGACGACCCGCTGGTCTGGCGCGTCGAGGAGCTGTTCCGGGACGCGGCAGCGCTGGAAGCCCACCGCGTCCGGACGAAGGCCAGCGCTTGGGCGGCCGCGACTTCCGGCATCGCCCGGCAGATCCACACGGTCGCGGCAAAGGGTGACATGGCGCCGGCTGCGGGCTGAAGGGGGTCCGACAGTCCCCTGTCCCGGCTTGGCCGAAGGGACGTCTGGTGCCGGATCAGGCGATCGTCCCGCCCGGTGCGGTGCCCGGAAGGCGCAGGCGGACGCGCTTGATGCGGCGGGCGTCGGCGTCCACCACCTCGAACTGGACTCCGCTGTCGTCGGTCACGACCTCTCCCCTGACAGGGACATGCCCTGCCAGCATGAAGATCAGCCCGCCGAGGGTGTCGATCTCTTCCTCGTAGACGCCGCTGACCAGCTTGACGCCGATCTCGGCCTCGACCCGGTCGATAGGCGCGCGGGCGAGGACCAGCCACTGGCCTGGACGCTCCTGCACCCACAGCCCGTCCTCGCTTTCGTCGTGCTCATCGTCGATCTCGCCGATCACCTGCTCGATCAGGTCCTCGATCGTGACCAGCCCGTCCACGCCGCCGTATTCGTCGATGACCAAGGCCATGTGGATGCGCTTCAGCTGCATCTGCTGCAGCAGCGCGCCGATCGGCATCGAGCCGGGAACATACAGCAGGGGCCGCAGCAGAGGTCGCAGGGCAAAGCGGGGCGCCCCCTTCGGGGCGAAGCCATGCTTCAGCGCCAGATCCTTCAGGTGCACCAGCCCAAGGGGCTGGTCCAGGTTGCCGCGATAGACGGGAACGCGGGAATAGCCGTGCTCGCGGAAGACCTCGACCAGCTCGAGCAGACCGACGGTCACGGGGACCGCCACGATGTCCGCCTTGGTCACGGCCACGTCGTCGACCGACATCCGCCGCAGGTTCAGGATGCTGGGCGCCTCGGCCGAGGTCGCGGCCTCCATCATGGAATCAGGCGCGTCCTCGGATTCCGGGGCGAGCGGCCCCAAGGTCCGGAGGATACGGCCCAGAAAGCCTCGGGCGGGCGGATCGCGGGACTCCGGTGTTCCGGCGCCCCATTCCGCGAGGGGTTGGAGAGGCTGCGTCCTGTTCGGACTGGGAGGCTCCGCGTCACCTGTGGCTTCGCCGGGACTCTGGGGGTCGTTCATGGAACTCAGTGCTCGCGGTAGGGGTCCGGGATGCCGAGGCTGGCGAGGATCGAACGCTCGGCGTCCTCCATGGTTTCCGCGTCCGCGTCGGCCTCGTGGTCATAGCCGGCCAGGTGCAGGATCGCGTGAACCAGCAGGTGCGTGACATGGTCGGCGAAGGGCTTGCCCTGCGCCTCGGCCTCGGCCTTGCAGGTGTCGAAGCTGATGGCGATGTCGCCCAGCTCCTCTGCCTCGGGCGGAGCCGGCACTTCGCCGGGGGCGCGCGGCGCCGGCTCGACCGAGGGCCAGCTGAGGACGTTCGTAGGCTTCGCCTTGCCGCGGAAATGGTCGTTCAGCGCGGCGATGCGGTCATCGTCGCAGCCCATCACGACAATCTCGACGGCATCGATCCCCATGTGCCGCGTTGCCGCCGCCGCCGCCCGCTCGGCCATGCCCTGCAGGTCCACGTCCAGCCAGCGCTCGTCCTCGATGACGATATCGACCGGGGCCGGTTCGGGCGGGGTTTCCGGCAGGGACATGTCAGGCATCGGGCGATCCTTCGGGCGGGCCGCGTCGCCAGTCGCGGCGGGGCGGATAGGTGCCATAGCCCTGCGAGGGCCGGTCGTCGCCGCCGCCGCCCGCCTCGTCGTCGGCGTCATAGGCCTGGATGATGCGCGCGACCAGCGGGTGGCGCACGACGTCCGAGGCGGTAAAGTAGCTGAACGAGATCCCCGGCACGCCCGCCAGGATGCGTTCCGCGTCGCGCAGGCCCGACTGGACGCCGCGCGGCAGGTCCACCTGGGTGCGGTCGCCGGTGATGACCATGCGGGACCCCTCGCCCAGGCGGGTCAGGAACATCTTCATCTGCATCGTGGTGGCGTTCTGCGCCTCGTCCAGCACGACAAAGGCATTCGCCAGCGTGCGGCCGCGCATGAAGGCCAGGGGCGCGATCTCGATGCGCTTTTCCTCGACCAGCTTCTGCATCTGGCGCGCGGGCAGGAAGTCGTTCAGCGCGTCATAGAGCGGCTGCATGTAGGGGTCGACCTTTTCCTTCATGTCGCCGGGAAGGAAGCCCAGGCGCTCGCCCGCCTCGACGGCGGGACGCGACAGGATGATCTTGTCCACATGGCCGTCGATCAGCATGGTGACACCCACCGCGACGGCCAGATAGGTCTTGCCCGTGCCCGCCGGGCCGATCCCGAAGGCCAGCTCGTTGGCGAAAAGCGAGCGGACATAGTCGCGCTGCGCCTCGGTGCGGGGCTCGACGATCTTCTTGCGGGTCCGCAGCTCGATCTTGCCCTGCCCGAACATCTCGAGCTGCTGGGCGGGCGTGGCGGCGGGGCCGTCCCCCTCGGTGCCCATGCGCAGGGCCGATTCGACCTCGCTCAGCTCGACCGCACGGCCCTGTTCCAGGCGCGCGTAAAGGCCGCGCAGGATCTGGGCCGCCTCGGCCTGCGCCTCGGCCGGGCCCACGACCGACAGCTGGTTGCCGCGCCGCAGGACATGGACGCCCAGCGCCTGCTCGATCCGGGCGAGATGCCGGTCATGGGGGCCGCACAGGTCCATGAGCAGGCGGTTATCGGGAAATTCAAGCAGGGTCTCGCCCGCTGCGGCGGAAGGGTTTGTCGGGGTCAGACCCACTGCATCCTCGTCTCTGGCTCTGGTTCATGTTGCAGGCGGGCCTGCGCGAAGGCAAGCCTTCGGCCACAAATCTGCGGACGCGAGGCAGCTTTCACCCTTGCCGCCCCTGGCCGGCGAGCGGCCCCCAGTCAAGCGGCTCGCCCCGCACGAAGGCGCGCAGCATCGGGTCGAAAGCCTCGTCCATCTGCGCCACGGACCCCTGCCAGCGGACCCGGCCCTGATCCAGCAGCGCCACGCGGTCGGCAATGGTGCGCACGCTGGTCATGTCATGGGTGATGGTGATGGCCGTCGCCCCCGCCTCGGTCACGATGCCGCGGATCAGGAGGTTGATCGCGGCGGCGCGCTGGGGATCGAGGCCGGTCGTGGGCTCATCGAAGAAGATAACGCTGGGATCGGCCGCGATGGCGCGGGCAAGGCCCACGCGCTTGCGCATGCCCCCCGACAGGTCGGCGGGCATCCGGTCCGCGACCTCGGGGCCAAGACCCACGCGGGCCAGCCTTTCGACCGCACGGGCGCGGGCCTGCCTGGCGGGCATAACCCGCAGCAGCCGAAAGGCCACGTTGCGCCAGACCGGCAGGCTGTCGAACAGCGCGGCATTCTGGAACAGCATTCCGAAGTCGCGCATGAAGCGGGCGCGCACGGCCGGCGAGGCAGCCTCGCCGTCAAGCAGAACCTCGCCCGCGTCGGCGCTTTCCAGCCCCAGGATCGTGCGCAGCAGCACCGATTTGCCGGTACCCGAGCCGCCGATCACGACAAGGCTCTCGCCCCGCGCGACGCCCAAGTGCACGCCGTCCAGCACCTTGTGAGCGCCGAAGGACTTGGACAGCCCGCGCGTCTCGATCACCGGCGCGCTCATGTGAAGAACAGCCCCGTGAGGATGAAGTTCGCCGCGAGAATGCCGACCGAAGCGGCCACGACCGCATTCGTCGTCGCGCGCCCCACCCCCGCCGCGCCGCGCCCCGCGTTCATGCCGAACCAGCAGCCCGCCAGCGCCACGATCCCGCCGAAGGCCGCGCCCTTCAACAGCCCCGAAACCACGTCCCAGGTTTCGAGATAGGCCCAGGAGTTCGCCAGATAGGCCTGCGAGGTGAAGCCCAGCGTCGTCGTTCCGATCAGCCAGCCGCCCATGATGCCGATGGTGTCGCCCACGCCCACGAGGACCGGCACCGACAGGATCGCCGCCCACAGCCGCGGCGTCACCAGCCAGCCCATCGGGTCGGTGGACAGCGTCACCAGCGCGTCGATCTGTTCCGTCACGCGCATGGACCCGATCTCGGCCGCGATCGACGACGCCACCCGCGCCGCCACCATCAGCCCGCCCAGAACCGGCCCGAGTTCCCGCACCATGCCGATCGCCACGATGGCGGGGACGACATCGCCGGCCTGGAACCTTTCGCCGCCCGCGTTGATCTGCAGGGCCAGCGCGGCGCCCGTGAACAGCGCCGTCAGACCCACGACCGGCAAGGACAGCCAGCCGATGCGCAGCAGCTGCTCGGCCAGCAGCCGGGGCGAGAAGCCCGGCGCGGCGAGCCCACGCGCGGCGAAGATGGCGACCGCGCCGATGCCGCGCAGCAGGGCAAGCGTGGCGCGGCCGGTGGCGCGGACCGGGTCAGGCCGGAACGGATTGGGCGCGGCTCGGGTCAAGGGGCAGCTCGATCCGCAGGCGGCGCGACAGGTCGGCCGTGTCGGAGGAGGAACTGGAAAGCTTGAAACCCTCGCCCAACAGGTGCTTCACATACATCCTGTTGTAGATGAAGGCGAAGACCAGCTGCGCCAAACCCAGGGTGAGCCAGCCGATCAGGAAAATGATCAGCGCCCCGGTCCAGTGCCCCCGGAACAAGGCCGGGAAAAAGCCGAAGAACAGCGTCGTCCAGGAAAACCCGACCGGCGCCTGCTTCAGCGCCCCGGTGCGGGGATTGTGAAAGTCGATGGTCGCGTAAGCCATGCCGAATCCTCCTGGGGCGATGGGACAGGAGAAGCGGTAGCATGGGTGCCCTAACCGAAGGTTAAGCCGGCCGGTAGTCGCGCGGATAGCGCGAGCCCAGCGACGTCAGGATCTCATAGCCGATGGTTCCGGCCAGGCGCGCAAGATCGTCCACGCCCTGCCGGGCGTTCAGGATCTCGAGCCTGTCCGGCACATCCGGCAGGTCGGTCACATCGACCGTGATGAGGTCCATCGAGACGCGGCCCACGACCGGCGCGCCGCGGTCCCCGGCCCACAGGACCAGCCCCTTGCCGGAAAGCGCACGCGGCAGCCCGTCCGCATAGCCGGCCGAGACCGTGGCGATCCGGGAAGGACGCGGCGCGGTCCAGGTGCAGCCGTAGCCCACCGCCTCGCCCGCCGCGACGCTGCGGGTCTGGATCACCTCCAGCGCAAGGGTGACCACCGGGCGCGCCTCCTGGAAGGGATCGGCACCGTAAAGGCCGATGCCGGGGCGCGTCACGTCGAAGTGATAGTCGTCGCCCAGCAGGATGCCGCCCGTCGCCGCCAGCGAGCGGGGGGCACTCACACCCTCGGTCATCTCGCGGAAGGCGCGCAACTGGGCGGCGTTGGCCGGATGGCCGGGCTCGTCGGCGCACATCAGGTGCGACATGACCAGCGCCGGGCCGGTGCCCCCGTCCGTGCGCGCCCCCAGCGCCTCGGAGCGGATCGAGGCCCATTCGGCGGGCTCGAAGCCCAGCCGGTTCATGCCGGTGTCGAGCTGGATCGCAAACGGCGCGCGCGGCCGCAGGGCGCGGTCCCGGAAGAACTGCTCGGGGCTGTTCAGCACCGGGATCAGCCCGGTCAGGTCCTGTCCCGGCATGTGCCCCGACAGCACGAAGATGCGGGCATCCGGCGCAAGAAGGGGGCGAATTGCCCTGCCCTCGGAGGCCTGCGCCACGAAGAAGTCGCGCGCGCCCGCTGCATGAAGCGCAGGCGCCACCTGCGCCGCCCCAAGGCCATAGGCATCCGCCTTGACGACTGCGCCCGGGCGCGCGCCCGGTGCGCGGTCCGCCAGCGCCTTCCAGTTCGCCACAAGGGCGCCAAGGTCGATCGTCAGTCCCATGAGCCACGGCATGACGGCGGCCAAGGGTCGCGTCAAGGCCCCCCGTCGGCCGGAGTTTGCGGGTTTGCGGCAATCGGCGCTCGTTAACAGACCGCTTTGCAAACTTTCCCCTTTCCGCTTTGCGTCATCCCTCGCTTTCCCTATTGTCCCGCCAGACATGGACGGAGGGGCGGCATGAAGGACATCGTCGAACAGCTGGAAGACCGGCGGCAGCAGGCCCGCATGGGCGGCGGCCAGCGCCGCATCGACGCGCAGCACGCGCGCGGCAAGCTGACAGCGCGCGAACGGCTGGACATCCTCCTGGACGAGGGCTCGTTCGAGGAATTCGACATGTTCGTCCGCCACCGCTCGACCGACTTCGGGATGGAGGACGACCGTCCCTATGGCGACGGCGTCATCACCGGCTGGGGCACGATCAACGGCCGCATGGTTTATGTGTTCAGCCAGGACTTCACCGTCTTCGGCGGCTCGCTGTCGGAAACGCACGCCCAGAAGATCTGCAAGATCATGGACATGGCGATGCAGAACGGCGCGCCGGTGATCGGGCTGAACGATTCCGGCGGGGCGCGCATCCAGGAAGGCGTGGCCTCGCTTGCCGGGTATGCCGACGTGTTCCAGCGCAACGTGATGGCCTCGGGCGTGATCCCGCAGATCAGCGTCATCATGGGCCCCTGCGCGGGCGGCGCGGTCTATTCGCCGGCCATGACCGACTTCATCTTCATGGTGAAGGACACCTCCTACATGTTCGTGACGGGCCCGGACGTGGTGAAGACCGTCACCAACGAGGTCGTCACGGCCGAGCAGCTGGGCGGCGCGTCCACCCACACCAAAAAATCTTCGGTCGCCGACGGCGGCTTTGAAAACGACGTCGAGGCGCTGTCCGAGATCCGCCGCCTGTTCGACTTCCTGCCGCTGTCGAACCGCGAGAAGGCGCCGACCCGCCCCTTCTTCGACGACCCGGCCCGGATCGAGACCTCGCTGGACACGCTGATCCCCGACAACCCGAACCAGCCCTACGACATGAAGGAACTGATCGTGAAGATCGCCGACGAGGGCGACTTCTACGAGATCCAGCGCGACTTCGCGGGCAACATCATCACCGGCTTCATCCGCATCGAGGGCCAGACGGTCGGCGTCGTCGCCAACCAGCCCATGGTGCTGGCGGGGGTGCTGGACATCGATTCCAGCCGCAAGGCCGCGCGGTTCGTGCGCTTCTGCGACGCCTTCAACATCCCGATCCTGACGCTGGTGGACGTGCCGGGCTTCCTGCCGGGCACCGCGCAGGAATACGGCGGCGTCATCAAGCACGGGGCCAAGCTGCTGTTCGCCTATGGCGAGGCGACGGTCCCGAAGGTCACGGTCATCACCCGCAAGGCCTATGGCGGGGCCTATGACGTCATGTCGTCCAAGCACCTGCGGGGCGACTTCAACTATGCCTGGCCCACGGCCGAGATCGCCGTGATGGGCGCCAAGGGCGCGGTCGAGATCCTGTATCGCAGCGAACTGAGCCAACCCGAGAAGATCGCCGCGCGGACCAGGGATTATGAGGACCGCTTCGCCAACCCCTTCGTGGCCGCAGAAAAGGGCTTCATCGACGAAGTCATCCAGCCCCATTCGACCCGCAAGCGGGTGGCGCGGGCCCTCGCCTCGCTGCGCACCAAGCAACTGTCCAATCCCTGGAAGAAGCACGACAACATCCCGCTGTGACGACATTGTCCGCCGCTCTTCTCCTTGCCTCGACCGCGGCCGGCATGGCCGCGAACGGCGCGCAGCCGCTGGTCCCGGTGCCTTCGGGCGCCGAGGTCTGGCTGCAGGAAGAGCTGACGGACCGTGTTCCAGGGCTGGGACTGGTGCAGCGCTACCGCTTTGTCATGCCGTCGCTGGCGGCGCTGGTTCCTCCGGTTTCCGAGGAGGACATGGCCGAGGGGCTGCCCCTCGAGATGCTGGACGAGCCCTTCGGCGAGGAGGCGCCGCTGACGCCCGAGGAGCAGGCCGAACTCGACAGCGCGCTGGGCGATCTGGTCATCCAGCAGGTCCCCGGAGAGGACATGGGGGGCCTGTCGATCCAGCCGCTGCCCGGAGAAGAGGGCGTGGACGCCGCGCCCCTGCCCTCCGAGCTTGCCCCGCCCGACGCGACGCTGCCCGAAGGGGCCGAGGCCAGCCCCCTGGACGAGGCGGGTCAGGACCATGCGGCCATCGCCGAGGGAGGGGACATGGCCCTGCCGGCCGCGCCCGACATCCTGATGCAGGACCCTGTGCACCGCGACATCGTCTGGCTGTGCGAGAACTTCGCCCTGCCCCGCTTGGCCGGGCAGACGCCGCGCCCGTCGCAGGTGGTGATCTCGATGGCCTCGGCGCCCAGTCCCTTCGGCAGCTTCGACCCCGAGATTGTCCAGCTTTTCGAGGGGTTCATGATCCCCGCCAACCGTGACGCCTGCGTGTGGGAACCGATGTGATGACCTGCGATGATCCGGGCGCAAGCCGCCCTGATGCAACCCTGCCACATGGCGCGTGCAGCGGTTCGGCTGTGCCCTGTCCCCTGTCCGGCCCCGCCGCTAACATCGCGCCGCGGCCGCACGGTGCGGTCCGCTCATCGAGCAGCCGGGGCAATCAGACCCCGCCTTACAGGAGCCATTCATGTCCAAAAAGCTCGCCCTCGCGCTGGTTCTCGCCGGCCTCGTCTCGGCCTGCCAGCAGCAGCAGCCGCAGCCGACCCCTGCGCCGGTCGCCGTGGCCCCCGAGCCTGTGTTCCAGGGCAAGTACGGCGCCAACTGACGCCTTGCGGCGCGGGCCCTCGGGTCCGCGCACTGCCGCCGCGGCGCTTCGCGTCCTTGTGAAGGAAGGCGAAGCATCATGCTGAAGCATCGCGGCTTTCCCGGACGGCTTCCGTCCACCGACCACCAGTTCACCATCCGCCGCGCCAGCCCCAAGGGTGCCACCAAGCTTGTGGCGCGCGAGCGTTATCGCGACCGCTCGGCCGGCGACCGGCGCGCGGACACGGCCTTCCTGGCCGCGCTGATCGAACATTTCGGCGACGAGCCCTTCGAGCGCGGGAACCTCGACGCGGGGCGCCTGTCCTGGCTTCTGGGACGCGAGGTCGTGGCGGTCGGCAAGCTGGACCCCACCAGCTACGAACAGCTGCTGCGCGTCGATCTCAAGCGCGCCGAGGCCAACTTCCCCGAACTGTTCGCGCCCGGCGCCAGTGAGGATTTTCACTGGGATGACGAGGACTTCGACGAGGAAGATGAGTGATGCGCGGGATGATGCCTGTGTGCGCACCATCACCCGCTTGTCAGTTTGACCTCCCGTTGCGGGATGTCATAGTGATCGCGCACGCAAAACCACGCGCCCGCTCGCGGGCCACGAATACAGGCAGAATATCATGCAGAAATCCTTCATCCTCCGCGCTTGCGGCGCGGCGCTGCTCGTCGGCACCGTTGCGGCTTGCCAGCCCGGCTACGGCACCGGCATCTCGCCCGACGCGCAGCGTGCCGCGGGCGGTGCGGTCGCGGGTGCCGTCGTCGCCAAGGCGCTGGATGAGAAAGTCGCAACCGGTGCGCTCATCGGTGCCGCCGGCGGCGCCCTGTGCGACGACGTGGGCGTCTGCGCGCCCTGATCGGAACCCTGACCGTCGGCTGGCGTTGATCGCCAGCCAAGACGGTTCAAATTCCAACTGGCCGGAAGCCGCAGCGCAGGGGCACATCACCTCGGCGCCCCTTCCGGGCAACTCGTTGAAGGATATTCCATGTCCCGGAAGCTTCTCATTGCTGGCGGTATCAGCGCGGCCCTGCTGGCCGGCTGCACCCAGAACATCCAGCCCACCGACGCCGACCGCGCCATCATCGGCGCGGGCGCGGGCTATGTCGTCCAGCAGGTCCGCGGCAAGGGCGGCAGCGACCGTCTTGCGGGCGCGGCCATCGGTGCCGCAGGCGGCGCGCTGTGCGACGACGTCCGGCTCTGCCAGTAAGCTGACCCGCGCGCACGACGCGCGCATCCGATCCTGTTCCGCCGTCCCGGTCTGACCGACCGGGGCGGCTTTTTCATATCCAGCGCCATCAAGGGACACGCATGTTCAAGAAGATCCTGATCGCCAACCGCGGAGAGATCGCCTGCCGCGTCATCAAGACCGCACGGAAGATGGGGATCGCCACCGTCGCCGTCTATTCGGACGCCGACCGCAATGCACTGCATGTCCGCATGGCCGACGAGGCGGTCCATATCGGCCCGCCGCCCGCGAACCAGTCCTATATCGTGATCGACAGGATCATGGAGGCCATCCGCCAGACGGGCGCCGAGGCGGTGCATCCCGGCTATGGCTTTCTCAGCGAGAACATGAACTTCGCCGCCGCCCTTGAGAAAGAGGGCGTGGTCTTCGTCGGCCCGCCCTCGCCTGCCATCGAGGCGATGGGCGACAAGATCACCTCGAAGAAGATCGCGCAGGAAGCCGGGGTTTCGACCGTCCCCGGCTACATGGGCCTGATCGCCGATGCCGAGGAGGCGGTGCGCATTTCCTCGCAGATCGGCTATCCGGTGATGATCAAGGCCAGCGCCGGCGGCGGCGGCAAGGGGATGCGGATCGCCTGGAACGACCAGGAAGCGCGCGAGGGCTTTGAATCGTCGCGCAACGAGGCGGCCAGCAGCTTCGGCGACGACCGCATCTTCATCGAGAAGTTCGTCACGCAGCCGCGCCACATCGAGATCCAGGTGCTGGCCGACAAGCACGGCAACTGCGTCTACCTGCACGAACGCGAATGTTCCATCCAGCGCCGCAACCAGAAGGTCATCGAGGAGGCGCCCTCGCCCTTCCTCGACCCCGAGACGCGCCGCGCGATGGGCGAGCAGGCGGTCGCGCTGGCCAAGGCCGTGGGCTACACCTCGGCCGGCACGGTCGAGTTCATCGTGGACGCGAACAAGAACTTCTATTTCCTTGAAATGAATACACGACTTCAGGTCGAACACCCGGTGACCGAACTCATCACCGGCGTCGATCTGGTGGAACAGATGATCCGCGTGGCAGCGGGCGAGCCCCTGCCTTTCACCCAAGGCGACCTGACCATCACCGGCTGGGCCATCGAGAGCCGCCTTTACGCCGAGGACCCGTACCGCAACTTCCTGCCCTCGATCGGTCGCCTGACACGCTATCGCCCGCCGGTGGAAACCGCCGCCGGTCCGCTGCTGGAAGCGGGCAAGTGGGTGCCCGCCCATCCGGGTGACGAGCCGCCCGTGGCCGAAACCGGCGTCCGCAACGACACCGGCGTTTACGAGGGCGGCGAGATCTCGATGTATTACGACCCGATGATCGCCAAGCTCTGCACCTGGGCGCCCGACCGCGCGCAGGCCATCGAGGCGATGCGCCGGGCGCTGGACGGCTTCGAGGTGGAGGGCATCGGCCACAACCTGCCGTTCCTGTCGGCGGTGATGGACCATCCGCGCTTCGTGTCCGGCGACATCTCGACCGCGTTCATCGCCGAGGAATACCCCGAGGGCTTCCAGGGCGCGACCCTGCCGGCCGAGCAGCTGGAACGTGTCGCGGCCGCCGCCGCCGCCATGCACCGGGTCGCGGAAATCCGCCGCACCCAGATCACCGGCCGCCTGGACAACCACGAGCGCCGCGTGGGCGAGAACTGGGTCGTCGTGCTGAACGGGCAGGAGTTCCCGGTCCGCGTCCGCGCCGACAGGACCGGCTCGACCGTCGAGGTGAACGGGCGCAGCCTGCGGGTGGAATCCGACTGGAAGCCGGGCATGTCGCTGGCGCGGCTGACGGTGGACGGCGAGCCCCTGGCACTGAAGGCGGACAAGATCCCCGCCGGGATGCGCCTGCGGACGCGCGGCGCCGACCTGAAAGCCCATGTCCGCCGTCCTCGCACGGCGGAACTCGCCCGGCTGATGCCCGAGAAGCTGCCGCCCGACACCTCGAAGTTCCTGCTCTGCCCGATGCCGGGCCTTGTGGTCCGCATCAACGTGCAGGCGGGCGACGAGGTGCAGGAGGGCCAGGCGCTGGCCACCGTCGAGGCCATGAAGATGGAGAACATCCTGCGCGCCGAGCGCAAGGGCACCGTCAAGTCGGTCAACGCCGAGGCAGGGCAAAGCCTCAAGGTCGATGACGTCATCATGGAGTTCGAGTGAGCAGGTGGACCTGCGCGGGCTGTTCCTGAACGACCGCGTCGCCGCGGCCCTCGTCACTGCCCTGGTGGGCGGTGGCGTGGTCGCGGCCGGGTGGTTCTGGACGCACGCGCTGTCGCGGCGCCGCGACCGCCAGCTGCGCGAGGAACGGGTGGGCGACATCCAGCGGGCGCTGCTGGCCGAGATCCGCGCCCATGTGGCGGCTCTGGAAGGCCAGACGCTGGAGGAACCGGACGCGCGCGAGGCCATGGTTGCGCGGCTGGTCCAAGGGCGGCACGTCCCGATCCTGCCTCATGACGCCAATGACCGCATCTTCCGCGCCATCGTCGAGGACGTGCATATCCTGCCGGAATGGGCGATCGACCCCGTCGTGCGCTATTACCGCCTGCTGGCCGTCCGCTCGGCGCTTGCGCAGGACATCCGCGCCAATGCCAAGGACCAGCCCGAGCGTGCGACCGAGATGTTCCGGGACTACCTGATCCTGAACGACGAGACGCTTGCCACAGGCCGCCGCGCGATGATCGTGCTGAGCGCGGGCCTGCATGGAGGGGAAGGCGCCGTGCAGGCGCTGCTTGCCGCGGCCGAGCGGCGGGAAACCGAACGCATCGCCGCCACCCTGCCGGGCGAGCTGGCGCAGCTTCGGGAAAAGCTCAGTAAGCGACCTTCGGACCCGAAAGGCCCGTGATGGGAGGCAGACCGATCACCGCAGCGATCTCGTTCGAGTTGCGCGCATTCAGCAGGCGCTCGACAAGTTCGTCCGTCGTGGCAGGCCGCTTGACGCGCCGCGGGGACGGCGGGCTGTCGATCTTGCGGGGTGAGGTTTCCTTGGCCATGGCCCTGCCCTGTCATGCGCGATGCGACACGGCGCATCCTTCGCAGATCAAGATAGTTGCGCCGCCCCGGTTCCGCAATGAATTCGCGCGCAACGCCTATCGGCCGCCGCTTGCCCGCGTTTCTCCACGCCGGACGGGGGTCTTGTCGATGGCGCGGCCGATTTCGCGCGTGTCCCAAGGAAAGGGCTTGCGGTCGATCACGGTGCCGTCCGTATCCAGCACGATCAGCGAAAAGCCCCGCGGCCTGAACCGCTGCCGCCAGGCCGACGCCGCTGCCGGGTCGGTGTCCGTGATGACCGTCACGTCCCTCCGCTCCATCGCGGCGGGATCGCGGGCCAGCAGATCCATCTGCGTGGAAAAGGAAGGCTCCTCGGGCGTGTCGGCGAAGACAAGGACCGGCCTGCGATCGAACAGCAGCGCCTCGGGCGTGACCTCGGTTGCGGCGCGGATGTCCAGCTCGACCTGCCGGGGCCCGGCGGGCGGCGTATCCGCAGCCGCTTGCGGGACCTGGGCGGTTGCGGGACGCGCGGGGGCGGCGCGCTCGACCCGCACCGGCTCGGGCGGGGGCGTCGGGCCACCCATGGCAAGCGCCTGCGCGCCCGTCACGGCCAGCGCGAGGGCCGACATCTTCGACAGCAAGATCCTCATGTTTCAGAATATAGCGACTGCGGTCGCATCGGAAAGGACCAAGAGATGACCCGGACCCCCGACCTCGATCAATGGCGCGCGCTGGCGTCGAAGGAACTGAAGGGCGCCGATCCCGACACGCTGAACTGGGACACGCTGGAAGGCATCACCGTCAAGCCGCTGTACACCGAGGCGGACACGGCTGGGCTCGACCACATGGGCTCCCTTCCCGGCATCGCGCCCTTCACCCGGGGCCCGCGCGCGACGATGTACGCGGGCCGGCCCTGGACGATCCGGCAATACGCGGGCTTCTCGACCGCCGAGGAGTCGAACGCCTTCTACCGCCGCAACCTTGCCGCAGGCCAGCAGGGCGTCTCGGTGGCCTTCGACCTGGCGACCCACCGCGGCTATGACAGCGACCATCCGCGTGTCGAAGGCGACGTGGGCAAGGCGGGCGTGGCCATCGACAGCGTCGAGGACATGAAGATCCTGTTCGACGGCATCCCGCTGGACAAGGTCTCGGTGTCGATGACCATGAACGGCGCGGTGATCCCGATCCTCGCCAGCTTCATCGTCGCGGGCGAGGAACAGGGGCACGACCGATCGGTGCTGTCGGGGACCATCCAGAACGACATCCTCAAGGAGTTCATGGTCCGCAACACCTATATCTATCCGCCCGAGCCCTCGATGCGGATCATCGCGGACATCATCGGCTACACCTCGCGCGAGATGCCCAAGTTCAACTCGATCTCGATTTCTGGCTATCACATGCAGGAAGCCGGGGCGAACCTGGTGCAGGAACTGGCCTATACGCTGGCCGACGGGCGGGAATATGTCCGCGCGGCCATCGCCGCGGGCATGGACGTGGACGCCTTTGCCGGGCGTCTCAGCTTCTTCTTCGCCATCGGCATGAACTTCTTCATGGAGATCGCCAAGCTGCGCGCCGCCCGTCTGCTGTGGCACCGGATCATGACCGAGTTCGGGGCGAAGAAGCCGTCCAGCCTGATGCTGCGGACGCATTGTCAGACCTCGGGCGTGTCGCTGCAGGAGCAGGACCCCTACAACAACGTGATCCGCACCGCCTACGAGGCGATGAGCGCGGCGCTGGGCGGCACCCAGTCGCTGCACACCAACGCGCTGGACGAGGCGATCGCGCTGCCTACGGACTTCTCGGCCCGGATCGCGCGGAACACCCAGCTGATCCTGCAGGAGGAAACCGGCATCACCCATGTCGTCGATCCGCTGGCCGGGTCCTACTACATCGAGAGCCTGACGGCGGAACTGGCTGAAAAGGCCTGGGCCATCATCGAGGAAGTCGAGGCGATGGGCGGCATGACCAAGGCCGTCGCCTCGGGACAGCCCAAGCTGCGGATCGAGGAAACGGCGGCCCGGCGGCAGGCCATGATCGACCGGGGCGAGGAAGTGATCGTCGGCGTCAACAAGTACCGCAAGGACAAGGAAGACCCGATCGACATCCTCGACATCGACAACATGGCCGTCCGCCGCAGCCAGATCGAGCGGCTGGAGCGCATCCGCGCCACTCGCGACCAGGCCGCCTGCGACGCGGCGCTGGCCGAGGTGGAACGTCGCGCGCGCGAGGGCGGCAACCTGCTGGAAGCGGCGGTCGAGGCCGCCCGCGCCCGTGCAACCGTGGGAGAGATCAGCATGGCGATGGAAAAGGTCTTCGGCCGCCACCGGGCCGAGGTGAAGACCCTGGCCGGGGTCTATGGCGCGGCCTACGAGGGCGACGAAGGGTTCGCCCAGATCCAGCGCGACGTGGAAGCCTTTGCCGAGGAAGAAGGCCGCCGCCCGCGGATGCTGGTCGTCAAGATGGGCCAGGACGGCCACGACCGCGGCGCCAAGGTGATCGCCACGGCCTTCGCCGACATCGGCTTCGATGTGGACGTGGGCCCGCTGTTCCAGACGCCCGAGGAAGCCGCGCAGGACGCCATCGACAACGATGTCCATATCGTCGGGATCTCCTCGCAGGCCGCAGGGCACAAGACCCTGGCGCCGAAGCTGATCGAGGCGCTCAAGGCCCAGGGCGCGGACGACATCATCGTCATCTGCGGCGGCGTGATCCCTCAGCAGGACTATGCCTTCCTGCGCGACGCGGGCGTGGCCGCGATCTTCGGTCCGGGCACGAACATCCCCTCCGCCGCGCGCGAGATCCTGGGGATCGTGCGCGAACGGCGCGGCTGAGGCCCTTGCGTCGCCGCCGGACCGGGGGGCTGTCTGCCCCCCGGGCCCCCGAGGATATTTGTGCAAAGAAGAACGAGGCCCCGAAGCGACCGGGGGCGAAGCCCCTGCTTCGGGCGCTTGCCGCAGCCGGTCCTCCGTGCCACCACTCGGTTCATGACCGGCACGATCAAGCAGATCATCTGCATCAAGTGGGGCACCAAGTTCGGCCCCGAATATGTCAACCGTTTGCGCGGGATGATCGCGCGGAACATCACGCCGCCGTTCCGGCTGATCTGCTTCACCGACGACGGCACGGGCCTGCACCCCGATGTCTTGGTGCGCCCCCTGCCCCGCTTCGACTACGAACCGCCGAAGAACACGCTGGGGAAATGGCCCAAGTCGCGGCTGTGGGGGGATCTGGGCGACATTACGGGAACAGTGCTGTTTCTGGACCTCGACGTGGTGGTCGTCGGCAACCTCGACGATTTCTTCAGCTTCGGCGATCCCGACGACACCGTGCTGGCCACCAACCCCCAGAAGGTGAAGCCCTTCGAGAAGCTGGGCCAGACCTCGGTCTACCGGATGCGCGTCGGCAAGCTCGCCCCCTTGCAGGAGATCTTCCGCGCCGACCCCCAGGCGGTCGCCGACGAATACCGCTTCGAGCAGCGCTTCGTCACCCGCCGCGCGCCGGGGGGCGTCAAGTTCTGGCCGAAGGGCTGGGTCGTCCACTTCCGCGCGGACTGCGTGCCCGCCTTTCCCGCACGCTACTGGCGCGCGCCGCGCATCCCTGCCGGCGCGAAGATCGTCATCTTCGCGGGCAGCCTGAACCCGCCCGACGCCATCCTCGGCCGGTGGAGCGAGAAGGACACCCCGCGCGACCCGGCGGACCACCTGCGCGCGGCCTTGGACGGACGGCGGCGCGAAAGCCTGCCCCGGCACCTGCGCCATTACATCCGCCCTGCCGAATGGGTCGGCCGGCTGTGGCGCGAATAGACGGGGCGCCAGCCGTCTGGCACGAACTGCCCGCGCCCCTTGCGGCGGAACTGGGCCAGACCATCGCCAGCTTCGGCCATGTCGAGGACATGCTGAAACGGGCGATCTTCGCGATGGACCGCCACCGCCTGCCCGGCGGCATCGGAGAGTCCGACTTCCGCGCTTGGCTGCGGCGCATGGACCACGTGGCGTCCGATTCCCTGGGCACGCTGATCGAGCGGATGGAACGCACCCTCGCCCGCGAGAACATCGCCGATCCCGAACTGATGGGGCAACTGGACGAGATCAAGGATTGGCGCAACCTGCTGTGCCACGCGGCCTGGGCGCCTGTCGCAGAGGGCTGGCAGCCGCGCTTCGCCAGCACCCAGGGCGAGATCTTCGAGGATACCTTGGACGCCAGCGACCTTGCGGCCATCCGCGCCATGACGTTGGATGCCGCGCGCCGGGTCGCCCGCTTCATCCACGCGCTGGACGACGGCAACGGAGTGTCGGAGTGATACGGAAGCTGTTTGCCTATCCGCAGGTCTGGCTGGTGATCTTCGCCGGGCTGGCGTTCCTTGCCGGCCGCATTGTGCCGATGCCGGCCGCGCCCCTGCCGGGGTGGGCCCTGGTGGCGGCCGGGCTTGCGCTGATGGCAACCGCGGCGGTGACGATGCTGCGCGCCGGCGCGACGGTCGATCCGACGCGGCAGCCCACGGCGCTGGTCACGCATGGCATCTTCCGGCTGAGCCGCAACCCGATCTACCTGGGCGACGTACTGATCGTGGCGGGGCTCTGCCTTGTGTGGCAGCCGCTGGCCGCGCTGGTGCTGGTGCCCGGCTTCCTTCTGGTGATCGACCGCCGGTTCATCCGGCAGGAAGAGGCCTGGTTGCGGAACCGCGACAGGGCCGCCTTCGACGCCTGGGCCGCGCGCACCCGCCGCTGGTTGTAAGCGGCCAAGTTGCCATCCCGCAGGCCCCGCGCTAACACCCGGCCAACCCCTGCGCCCCATCCTGACACGAGGCCCCCATGTCCCCCACCCCCTCGCCCGCGCCGCTGCGCCTTGGCATCGCCGGTCTGGGGACCGTCGGGATCGGCGTCGTCAAGATCGTCCAGAACCATCCCGACCTGATCGCCCTGCGCTCGGGCCGCCCGGTGCAGATCACGGCCATCTGCGCCCGCGACCGGACCCGCAACCGCGACGCCGACCTGTCGGGCTATGCCTGGGTGGACCGCGCCAGCGACCTCGCCCTGCGCGACGACGTGGACGTGGTCGTGGAACTGATCGGCGGCGACGAGGGCCCCGCGCGCGAACTGATCGAACTGGCGCTGGAGAACGGCAAGGACGTCGTCACCGCCAACAAGGCGCTGCTGGCCGTCCACGGGCAGGCGCTGGCCGAGCGGGCCGAGTCCCGGGGCCGCACCATCCGCTTCGAGGCCGCGGTCGCGGGCGGCATCCCCGTCATCAAGGCCATGACCGAAAGCCTGGCGGGCAACCGCATCAAGCGCGTCATGGGCGTGATGAACGGCACCTGCAACTACATCCTGACCCGGATGCAGTCGGCGGGCCTGCCCTATGACACCGTGTTCGAGGAAGCCCGGCGCCTCGGCTATCTGGAAGCCGACCCGACGCTGGACGTGGGCGGGATCGACGCCAGCCATAAGCTGGCGATCCTCGCCTCGATCGCCTTCGGGACCCGGGTGGCCTTCGAGGGCGTCGAGATCGAGGGGATCGAGCGCGTGTCCATCGACGACATCAGCCGCGCCGCCGACATGGGCTATCGCATCAAGCTGCTGGGCGTGGCGCAGATGACGGGCCGGGGGCTGGAGCAGCGGATGTCGCCCTGCCTTGTCCCCTGCGACAGCCCGCTGGGGCAGCTCGAGGGCGGCACCAACATGGTGGTGATCGAGGGCGATGCCGTCGGCCAGATCGTCCTGCGCGGCGCGGGCGCGGGCGAAGGCCCGACGGCCAGCGCGGTCATGTCCGACGTCGTGGAACTGGCGCGCGGGGTCCGGATGCCGGTCTTCGGCCAGCCTGCCACCACGCTCGGGACGCCGCAGCCCGCACGGACAGCAGTTCCGGCGGCCTATTACCTGCGGCTGACGCTGGCCGACAAGCCGGGCGCGTTGGCCAAGGTGGCCACCGTGCTGGGCGACGCGGGCATCTCGATCGACCGGATGCGGCAGTACGGGCACGCCTCGGGCGCGGCCCCGGTGCTGATCGTCACCCACAAGACCACGCCCGAGGCCATCGACCACGCCATGCAGGCGCTGCCCCGCACCGGCGTCGTCGAGGGCGACCCGGTCGAGTTGCGCATCGAGGAAGTCTGATCAGCGCCCGGCGTCGGCCGGCGCGGGCAGCAGGTGGCGCAGGCCCTGCGTGACGTCGGTCCGCACGGCCAGCCGCAACGCGGGCTCGTCCCCGGCGCGCAGCGCGGCCAGGATCATGCGGTGGTGGCGCGGGGCCTCGTTCCGGCGCATCCGCTGGTAGACGGCGCGCATGGTCGGGCCCAGCTGCAGCCAGATCGTTTCCAGCATCGCCAGCATCGCAGGGGCCTGCGCGCGCAGGTAGAGCGTGCGGTGAAACTCCAGGTTCGTGCGGATATAGCCCACGGCGTCGTGGTTCTGCGCCGCCTCGCCGATAGCGGTGTTGATCGCGGCCAGCCGGTCGATCAGCGCGAAATGCGCGCGCGGCAGGGCACGGCTTGCAAGCTCCGGCTCGATCAGCGCGCGCAGGGCGGCCAGTTCCTCGATCCGCTCGACCGACAGGGCGGGCGTGGACACACGCCCCGAGGCCGACAGCGTCAGCGCCCCTTCCGCCACCAGCCGCCGCACCGCCTCGCGCGCGGGGGTCATGCTGACGCGTTCCTCGGCGGCGATGCCGCGCAGGGTCAGGGCGCGGCCCGGCGGCAGTTCCCCCAGCATGATCCGCGTCCGCAGTGCCCGGTACAGCCGCTCATGCACGGCGGGAGGAGACGGGGCGAGGGCGCGAGCAGCGGTGGCCATGCCCGCCTTGTGATCACATCAGGGCCGCCTGTCAATTTTCCTGATGCCGCAGGGCAGAGATCCCCTCATCTGGGCATCTTCTGTCCTGGAACGTCCCGGGCGCACGGGGCCCCCGCTTCTCACGCCTCGCGGAAGCGCCAGGCGTGCAGGCTGCTGCCATGCTGGCGCAACCATTGCCGTTGCCGCTCGTAACCGGGAAACAGCCGCCCGACCGCCCCCCAGAAGGCGGGCGAATGGTCCATGTGCGCCAGATGCGCGACCTCGTGGGCGGCGACATAGTCCAGCACCTCGGGCGGGGCCATCGCCAGCCGCCAGGAATACATCAGCCGCCCTTCGTGCGTGCAGCTGCCCCAGCGCGAGCGCGTGTCGCGCAGCGCCAGCGCCATGAAGCGGCGGCCCAGCGCGCGGGCATGGCGGTCGCTGGCCTCGGCCAGGCGCGCCTGCGCCAGCGTCCGCAGGAAGGCCGCCGCCGTGACCGCCGCCGGACGGGCGCGCGGCAGCAGCAGCGTCTCGCCGTCGATCCGGGGGGCGCGCACCGGCGCCGGCGTCAGCAGCAGGGGCCGCCCCTCGACCGGGACCGCCGCGCCGAACGCCACAAGGCGCGGCGGCTCGATGCCCTGAAGCGCACGGGCAAGCCAGTCGCGGCGGTCCTCCAGGAAGGCCAGCGCCTCTGCCTCGGGCAGGCGCGGCGGCAGGGTCAGGGTGACGGTGCCGTCCCGGCGCGACACCCGCAGCGTCATCCGCCGTGCCCGCGCGGTGCGGCGCAGGCTGACGGAGGTGCCGTCGGGAAGTATGACCATGCCGCCCATCCTTGCGTCCCCGCCCTCAAGGCGAAAGCCTTTGACACCCCTCATGCCCTGTGGCAGGGGAGGCCGGATTTACCTGACCTTTGGCGAAAAGAGAACACCATGCCCAAAGAGGAATGGGGCACCAAGCGCCTTTGCCCCACTTGCGGAAGCCGCTTCTATGACCTTCGCAACGATCCGATGACCTGCCCGGCCTGCGGGTCCGAGTTCTCGGCGGAAAGCCTGACCAGCGCCCGCACGCGCTCGATGATCGCCGAAAAGACCTCGGCGCGCGACACCGACCAGGACGACGTGATCGAGGACGATCTGGACGATGCCGCCGACACGGGCGAGATCGACGACGATCTGCTGGACGAGGATGACGACGCGGATGTCTCGCTGGACGAGATCGCCGACGTCGCCGAGCCGGACGACGAATGAGCGTCGGACAAGACTGACGGGAAAGGGGCCTTCGGGCCCCTTTTTCATTGTGTTGCAGCGGCTTGCAGGAAGAATCCGCCATTGTTTGCACATGCGTGATTTTTCCGCTTGCGCCCCTCTGCGGCTGCCCCTATACGACCCCCCACGCGGGCGGCAGATGCTGCAGCCCGAGACCTCCGGTGGGGCCATAGCTCAGTTGGTAGAGCGCTTGAATGGCATTCAAGAGGTCAGGGGTTCGACTCCCCTTGGCTCCACCAATCTCACGACATCATCGTTGCAGAGCAGCGCCGCCAAGGCCGGCGCGCCCGCATGACGGCCGTGGTCTACCCCCTCGCCGCAATCGCCGAGATCGCCGGATGCTTCGCCTTCTGGGGCTGGCTGCGGCTGGGCAAGTCCTGGCTCTGGCTTGTGCCGGGCATGGCCAGCCTTGCGCTGTTCGCCATCCTGCTGACGCGGGTGCCCGCAGATGCGGCGGGGCGGGCGTTCGCGGCCTACGGGGGCGTCTATATCTGCGCCTCGCTGGCGTGGATGTGGGCGGTGGAAGGGGTGCGCCCCGACCGCTCGGACGCGATCGGGGCGCTGCTGTGCCTTGCGGGCGCTGCGGTCATCCTGCTGGGACCGCGCAGCTAGGCCCAAGGCGATCAGCCGAGCGCCTGGTCCAGGTCGGCGATGATGTCCTGCGCGTCCTCGATGCCGATGGACAGCCGCACGAGGTCCGGCCCGGCCCCTGCGGCGATCTGCTGGGCTTCGGTCAGCTGGCTGTGGGTGGTCGAGGCCGAATGGATGGCCAGCGTCCGCGCGTCGCCCAGGTTCGCCACGTGGCTGATCATCTTCAGCCGCCCGATCATGTCCACGCAGGCCTGATAACCGCCCTTCAGGCGGATGGTGAACAGCGCCCCTGCCCCCTTGGGGTAAAGCCGCTGCACACGCTCGTTCCAGGGCGAGGCGGGCAGGCCCGCATAGCTGACATCAAGGACCCGGGGGTCGGCATCCAGCCACTCGGCGACCGCCTGGGCGTTCTCGACATGGCGCTGCATCCGCAGGCCCAGCGTCTCGATCCCCATCAGCGTGTAATGCGCGGCCTGCGGGTTCAGCGTCATGCCGAGGTCGCGCAGACCGATGGCGATGGAATGGAAGGTGAAGGCGGCGGGCCCGAAGGTCTCGTGGAACTTCAGCCCGTGATAGGCGGGCTCGGGCGCGGACAGCGAGGGGAACTTGTCCGAAGCCGACCAGTCGAAGCGGCCCGAGTCGATGACGGCGCCGCCCGTGACGGTGCCGTTGCCGGTCAGGTATTTCGTCAGGCTGTGGACGACCAGCGTCGCGCCCGCCTCGATCGGGCGGCACAGCCAGGGCGTCGCCAGCGTGTTGTCCACGATCAGCGGCACGCCCGCCTCATCCGCGATCCCCGCGATGGCGGGCAGGTCCGTGACATAGCCGCCGGGGTTCGAGATCGATTCGCAGAAGATCGCCCGCGTGTCCCCGTCGATGGCCGCACGGACGGCGTCGAGGTCTTCCAGGTCCACGAAGCGGCAGGACCAGCCGAAGCGGCGGATGGTCTGGCTGAACTGCGTGACCGTGCCGCCGTAAAGCCGGCTCGAGGCGACGAGGTTCCTGCCCGGCCCCATCAGCGGGAACAGCGCCATGATCTGCGCGGCGTGGCCCGAGGAACAGCAGACGGCCCCCGCGCCGCCTTCCAGCGCGGCCACGCGGTTCTGCAGCGCGGCCACGGTCGGGTTGGTCAGGCGGGAATAGATGTATCCCACCTCCTTCAGGCCGAACAGGCGCGCAGCGTGCTCGGCGTCGCGGAACTGGTAGGCGGTCGTCTGATAGATCGGCACCTGCCGCGCCCCGGTCGCCGGATCGGGCGCGGAGCCCGCGTGGATGGCAAGCGTGTCAAAGGCTTGCGGGCGGTCGCTGTCGGACATGGAACTCTCCCCTTGGGTCGTCGGGCAAGAGGCTAGGCGCGGCGCGGCCCTCTGGCAATCGCCTGCGCGACGGGTTGAACCGGCGGCCCCGAGGGGACAGATGTTGGGCAACGCTGAAAATGGAGACGACCATGACCCGCCTGCCCCTGCGCGACAGCCTGATGCGCGATGCCGAAGCCAGCGGGGCCCTCGCTCTCGGGGACCTGCCGGAATGGGACCTGACGGACCTTTACCCCTCGCCCGATGCGCCGGAACTGTCCCGCGACCTGGAGCGGCTGGAAAAGGCCTGCGCCAGCTTCGCCGCCGATTACGAGGGCAAGCTGGCCGGCCTGACGCCCGCCGAGATGCTGGACTGCATCCGGCGCTACGAAGAGATCGACCTGATCGCCGGGCGCATCATGTCCTATGCGGGCCTGCGCTATTACCAGAACACGACCGACGCCGCGCGCGCCAAGACCCTGGGCGACCTGCAGGCGAAGATCACGGACATGACGACCCCGCTGGTCTTCTTCAGCCTGGAATTCAACCGCATCCCGGAGGACGTCTATCAGGCGACCTTCGGTGCAAAGGACGGCCCGGCGCGCTACAAGCCCGTCTTCGACCGGATGCGGGCGATGCGGCCCTACCAGCTTTCCGACGAGCTGGAGAAGTTCCTGCACGACAACTCGGTCGTGGGCGCCGCCGCCTGGAACCGGCTGTTCGACGAGACTACCGCCAGCCTGACCTTTGACGTGGATGGCGAGGAACTGGGGCTGGAAGCCACGCTGAACCTGCTGACCGACCACGACCGTTCGCGCCGCGAGGCGGGGGCGAAGGCGCTGGCCAAGGTCTTCGGCGACAACGTCAAGCTCTTCTCGCGCATCCACAACACGCTCGCCAAGGAAAAGGCGATCGAGGACAAGTGGCGCAAGATGCCGACGCCCCAGACGGCGCGGCACCTGTCGAACCATGTGGAACCCGAGGTCGTGCAGGCGCTGCGCGATGCCGTGGTGGCAGCCTATCCGCGCCTGTCGCACCGCTACTACCGGCTGAAGGCCAGGTGGCTCGGCCTTGACAAGTTGCAGGTCTGGGACCGCAACGCGCCGCTGCCGCAGGAAAACCCCCGGCTGGTCGGATGGGACGAGGCGCGCCAGACGGTGCTGGACGCTTATGCGGGCTTCGACCCCGAACTGGCGGAACTGGCGCAGCCGTTCTTCGAGAAGGGCTGGATCGACGCGGGCGTGAAGCCGGGCAAGTCGCCGGGCGCCTTCGCGCATCCGACCGTCACCGACGCGCATCCCTATGTGCTGCTGAACTATCTCGGCAAGCCGCGCGACGTGATGACGCTGGCGCATGAACTGGGCCACGGCGTCCACCAGCGGCTGGCGGCGGGCCAGGGGGAACTGCTCTCCTCGACGCCCCTGACGCTGGCGGAAACGGCGTCGGTCTTCGGCGAGATGCTGACCTTCCGCGCGCTGCTGGCAAAGACGACCGACCCGGCCCAGCGCAAGGCCCTGCTGGCGGGCAAGGTCGAGGACATGATCAACACGGTCGTGCGCCAGATCGCCTTCTACGACTTCGAATGCCGCCTGCACGCGGCCCGCGCCGAGGGCGAACTGACCCCCGACGACATCAACGCGATCTGGATGTCGGTGCAGCATGAGTCGCTGGGCGACGCCTTCGAGTTCATGCCGGGCTACGAAAGCTTCTGGACCTATGTCCCGCATTTCGTGCACTCGCCCTTCTACGTCTATGCCTATGCCTTCGGCGACGGGCTGGTGAACGCGCTTTACGCGGCCTACGAGGCGCAGCCCGAGGGCTTCCAGGCGAAGTATTTCGACATGCTGCGCGCGGGTGGCTCCAAGCACCACTCGGAACTGCTGGCGCCCTTCGGGCTGGACGCGGCGGATCCGGCCTTCTGGGACAAGGGCCTCTCCATGATCGAGGGCTTCATCGACGAACTCGAGGCGATGGAAGCCTGAGGGGATGGCGCGCGACCCCTTCCGCCAGCGCCGCCGGAGCCGCCTCGTCCGCGCCCTGTGGGTGCTTGCGGCGATGGTCGTGCTGGCGGTCGCCGCCTTCTTCGTCTTCGGCCCGCGCATCGCTGCGGACCGCTTGAACCCGGTCACGGCCAAGGCCGCGTGGCCGGTCTCGGCCGAGGCGCGGGCGCTGCATGACCGGCTGGTCATCGGCGATCTGCACGCCGACGCCCTGCTGTGGGACCGCGATCTGTCGGTGCGCCGCGCCGAGGGCCATGTGGACCTGCCCCGGCTGGACCAAGGCAACGTCGCCTTGCAGGTCTTCACCGCCGTCACCCGCAGCCCGCGCGGCCAGAACTATGCCGAGAACGAGACCGAGGCCCCGGACAACATCACGCCGCTGGTGATCGGGCAGCTTCGCCCGGTGCAGACCTGGTTCAGCCTCAAGGAGCGGGCGCTGGACCAGGCCGCCCGGCTGCGGCACCTCGCCGAGGCGGAACCCGGGCGGCTGCGGCTGATCCGCACCCGCGAGGACCTCGACGCCGTGCTGGCGGATCGCGCGGCGGGCCGCCGTGTCATCGGCGCGATCCTGGGAATGGAAGGCGCGCATCCGCTGGAGGGAGATCTCGGCAACCTCGGCGTGCTGGAGGGCGCGGGCTATCGGCTGGTGGGGCTCACGCATTTCTTCGACAACGAACTCGGCGGCTCGCTGCACGGGCAGTCGCAGGCGGGCCTGTCCGGTTTCGGCCGCGAGGTCGTGGCCGAGGCGGTGCGGCGCGGGATGGTGATCGACCTGGCCCATGCCTCGCCGCAGATGGTGCGCGACGTGCTGGCAATGCCGGGCACGCGGCCCATCATCAGCCACACCGGCGTGCATGGCGCCTGCAACACGCCGCGGAACCTTCAGGACGACCTGCTTCGTGCGGTGGCGGCCAGCGGCGGAATCGTCGGCATCGGCTTCTGGCCGGACGTCACCTGCAACGACAGCCCCGCCGGGATCGCGGCGGCGATCGCCGCCGCGATCGCGCTGGTGGGCGAAGACCACGTGGCGCTCGGGTCGGACTGGGACGGCTCGGTCGGCGTGCCCTTCGACGCGGCGGGGCTGCCGGCGCTGACGCAGGCGCTGATGGATGCAGGACTGACCGAGGCGCAGATCGCCAAGGTCATGGGCGGCAACATGGTGCGCTATCTGCGCGAGGTGCTGCCGCGCGCGTGAACTTGCGGCGGTGCGCAGGGTGGCACCGCCGCAATGGGTATTTGGGTCAGGAAGAAACCCGCTTGCCGCGCAGGGGCGTCAGCGGCGGATGATGTTGACGTGGCCCATCTTGCGGCCCGGCCGGGCCTCGGCCTTGCCGTAAAGGTGGACCTGGGTCTCGGACTGCGCGAGCCAGTCGGGCAGGCGGTCGATGTCGTCGCCGATCAGGTTCTCCATCACCACGTCGGCGTGCCGCTTGCCGTCTCCCAGCGGAAGGCCCGCCACGGCGCGGATGTGCTGCTCGAACTGGTCCACGGCGCAGCCCGCCTGCGTCCAGTGGCCCGAGTTGTGGACGCGCGGCGCGATCTCGTTGACGACAAGGCCGCGCGGGGTGACGAACAGTTCGACCCCCATCACGCCCACGTAGTCCAGCGCGGTGACGATGCGGCTGGCGATCAGCACCGCGTCGGGGATCAGCCGCGCGGGCAGCCCGCAGGGCACGGTGGTCGTGCGCAGGATGCCTTCGCGGTGGACGTTCAGGCCGGGGTCAAAGGCCGCGACGGCGCCGTCCTGGCCACGCGCGACGATGACGCTGATCTCGGCGGTGAAATCGACGAAGCCTTCCAGCACCGCGGGCGCGTTCACCAGCGCCCAGGCGGAGGCGAGGTCGTCGCCCGCCCCGATGCGGACCTGCCCCTTGCCGTCATAGCCGAAGCGCCGGGTCTTGAGGATCGCGCGATCCTGTCCCCCCATCGCGGCGACCAGGTCTTCGGCGGACTCGACGCGGGCATAAGGCGCGGTGGTCAGGCCGAGGCCGGAAAGGAAGTCCTTCTCGTCCAGCCGGTCCTGGCTGACCGACAGCGCCCTGCGGTTGGGGCGGATGGGCGCGAGGCTTTCGATCAGGTCCAGCGAGGCGGCGGGGACGTTCTCGAACTCGTAGGTCACGACATCGACCGAGGCGGCGAAGTCGCGCAGGGCGGATTCGCTCTCGTAGGGCGCGGTCGTCAGGCGGTGGGCCACATCGGCGGCGGGCGCGGCGCCGGGCTCGAAGATGTGGCAGCGATAGCCCAGGCGGCTGGCCGCGACGGAGAGCATCCGGCCAAGCTGGCCGCCGCCGAGGATGCCGATGGTGGCGCCGGGCTTCAGGGTCTCAGTCATCGACGGGCTCCTGCGGGATCGAGGCGGACAGCGCCTCGCGCCAGGCGTCCAGCCGCTGCGCCAGCGCCGGGTCGTCCAGCGCCAAGATCGCGGCGGCCATCAGGCCGGCGTTGGCCGCCCCCGCCGCGCCGATGGCCATGGTGGCCACGGGATAGCCCTTGGGCATCTGGACGATGGAATAAAGCGAGTCCACGCCGTTCAGGGCGCGGGTCTGGACCGGTACGCCGATCACGGGAAGGCGGGTCTTGGACGCCATCATGCCCGGCAGGTGCGCCGCGCCGCCCGCCCCCGCGACGATGACCCGAAGGCCGCGATCCACGGCGGAACGGCCATAGTCCCACAGGCGGTCCGGCGTGCGATGGGCGCTGACGATGCGCGTTTCGTACCCCACGCCCAACTCGTCCAGAACCGCCGCCGCTTCCTTCATCGTGGCCCAGTCGGACTGGCTGCCCATGATGATGCCGACCGGAACCGTCATCCCCTGCCCCCTTCGCGGAAAGCCCGCATCATACCGGCGGCGCGGACGGGTGCAATCAGGCGATGATGTCGGGGGTCAGTTCGTCTTCCAGCCGGGCGATGCGGTCTTTCAGCGCAAGCTTCTGCCGCTTCATCCGGCCCAGCGTCAGGCTGCACACGACCCCGCCCGCGGCCATGCCGGCAATCGCCTCGTCCAGTTCGCGGTGTTCGCGCCGCAGGCCTTCCAGCCGGGTGCGGGCGATTTCCTCGGGCGACATCTCGTGGTGGGCGTTCATCTTCTGCTTGGCCTGCCTTGCGCAGCTGCAGCATACGCCGGGTTTTTCGCTTTGCTAAGCAAAACTTAGCGGGCACTTGCGAGAAGATGCCGCAGTCCACATATCTGCCTCGGGGCCGGTCGCCGCAACGGGGCCGGACCAAAGCAGTCGCTTGTTGACCGAGGACGCCAATGACCAAGATGACCCTGGGCACCCACCCCTATCTGCTGGGCTTCGACCAGCTTGAACGGCTGGCCGAGCGCGCCGCCAAGGGGGCCGAGGGCTACCCGCCCTACAACATCGAGCATCGCGCCCCGGACGGGTTCCGCATCACCCTGGCCGTCGCCGGTTTCGCCGAGGACGACCTGTCGCTGACGGTCGAGGACCGGCAGTTGGTGATCCGCGGCCGCCAGGCCGAGGGGGGGGATGAACGGGTCTTCCTGCATCGCGGCATCGCCGCCCGCGCCTTTCAGCGCAGTTTCGTGCTGGCCGAAGGGATCGAGGTCGAAGCTGCCGCGTTGGAAAATGGGCTGCTGCATATCGACCTGCGGCGTGTCACGCCGCATGGCATTGTCAAGACCATACCGATCAGCCGCAAGTGAAGGGGATCGCCATGAACATGAAACACGATTTTCTGCCCGTCCACGGCAACACCGTCTACATCCGTCGCGTCGCCATGGACAGCCTGCCCCACGAAGTGCGCGCCCAGGCGCCCGAGCTGGACGCGCTTTATGCCGTCCACGGCGTGGATGGCGAGCGCCTGGCGCTGGTCGCCGACCGCAAGCTCGCCTTTGTCCTGGCCCGCCAGAACGAACTGAACCCGGTCAGCGTCCACTAGGCCGAAACCGGCGCCCCGCTGTCAGCGGGGAAACCCGTACCGTTCCGTCAGGGCGCGGATGGCCTGGTCGTTTCCATCGCCATTCAGGTTGCCGGCACGCAGGTTCTGCGACTGCGTGCCGGGCCATTCGGTGATGCGAAAACGCTTGCCGATCTTGGCGGGCCGGCTGCCGCGAAGCCGGTGCATCCAGTAAAGCCACAGGTCGTCGGCTGTCGGGGCAAGGGCCTGGAACAGGTCCTCCCGCAGCACGTCGGCATGAAAGATCCCCGGAGCGTAGAGCACGCCCCCCACCCCCGTGGGAAAGACCAGGGGCGAGCACTCCGGCGCGCCTATGTTGAGTTCCCAGTCACCATAGGGCTGCGGCCCGCCCGCCGGGTCCAGCGCGATGCGGTGCGCGCGGTGGCAGACGACGCCGGCGTCGGCATGACGCGCCAGCCCCGCCAGCCAATCCGGCTTGTAGTAGATGTCGTCATCGGCGGTGACGATATGCGCCTCGGGCCACTCCATCAGCGTGGGGATGATCTTCTTGTAGGATCGCCAGCGCGGGCAGATGCGCGTCTCGACCCCGAGGGAGGTGACGGCTGGTGGCAGCAGATGCTCGTCCCCTTCGTCCAGCCACAGGACGACGCGATCGGCCCGGACGCTTTGGGTCAGAAGCGAGCGCAGCACCAGGTGCAGGGACCCGAAGCGCGCGGGATAGCTGGTCAGGCTGACGATCAAAGGCGAACGCAACCCGTGCGGCGCGGGCTCGCCTCGGCGCGCCAGGATCTCGGCTTCCGCCCGCGCTATGCGCCGTTCCCGCTTCCAGCGTCGGATTGCCTGGTCGATCATCCCCTCCATTCCTTTCGCAGCCACTCGATGTCGCCGATGCGGCGATACCATGTCCCGCCCCTGCCAGCGAAGACATCGGCCATCTTGGGATTGCCCGCGAACAGCACGATTTTTGCCCCCTGCGGACAGGCCGGGTCGCGCAGGTAGCTGCCCAGCCCCCGGCCCACGCAATCGTTCTTGAAGCTGACGCACCAGCCGCGCGGCCAGTAGTTCAGATGCCCATGCGCGGCCAGCTGGGCGCTCTGGAATTGCTGGCTGATCTCGTACTGCCGCGTCGCTGCCGCCGGATCGGCCAGATAGGCGTCAAGAATATAGGCATGCGCCCCCACCTGATACCGGAAGACCGAGGAATTGCCGACCGAATGGAGAAAGCGGTCGCGGGCCGGGTTGATCCGGCGCAGGGGCTTCGGCCGGAACAGGTCGTCGTCGCGGATGATGTGGAAGTCGCCGGGCAGGTCGAAGAACGGCCCGAGGTCGTCCACCACCACCAGGTCGAGATCCAGGAAAAGCGCCGTCGCCCCTGCAAATCCGCCAAGGTCGCGGCGGAACAGCGCCAGCTTGCGCCAGCGCGTGTCGCCATGGCCCGCGGGCAGCCCCAGTTCGGGCAGGGGCAGGACCTCGACCCCCTCGCCGATCCCGTTCCCGTCATCGGTGAAGCAGATGAAGCGGTAAGGGCGCGAGAGATGGCGGCGCACCTGCCGGGCGAGGCGGTTCACGTCCTCGGCGCCATACAGCGTGCCCCATTTCATCGTCAGGATCAGCACGGGATCGGCCATCGGCACCCCAATGAAAAACGCCCCCCGGTTGGACCGGGGGGCGGCGACCTTGTCAATGGGCGGCTCAGGACAGGCCGATCAGGCCCATCTGTTCCAGCTTCAGCAGGACCTGCTGGGCGGCGTAATCCACGTCCACCCCTTCGGTCTGCACGCGCAGTTCGGGCGTCGCGGGCTCCTCGTAGGGGTCCGAGATGCCGGTGAACTCCTTGATCTTGCCTTCGCGCGCCAGCTTGTACAGGCCCTTGCGGTCACGGCGCTCGCATTCCTCGATCGAGGTCGCGACATGGACCTCGACGAAGGCGCCATACTGCTCGATCATCTCGCGCACGGCGCGGCGGGTCGCGGTGTAGGGCGCGATCGGCGCGCAGATGGCGATGCCGCCGTTCTTGGTGATCTCGGACGCGACATAGCCGATGCGCTTGATGTTGATGTCGCGGTGCTCCTTCGAGAAGCCCAGTTCGGACGACAGGTGCTTGCGCACCACGTCGCCGTCCAGCAGCGTGACGGGACGGCCGCCCATCTCCATCAGCTTGACCATCAGCGCGTTGGCGATGGTGGACTTGCCCGAGCCGGAAAGGCCCGTGAAGAACACCGTGAAGCCCTGCTGGTCGCGCGGGGGCGAGGTGCGGCGCAGTTGCGTCACCACCTCGGGGAAGCTGAACCATTCGGGGATTTCCAGCCCTTCGCGCAGGCGGCGGCGCAGTTCCGTGCCCGAGATGTCGAGGATGGTCGCGCCTTCCTCGACCTCGTCGCGGGGCTCGTACTGGGCGCGCTCCTGGACATAGACCATCTGCTTGAAATCGACCATCTCGACGCCGATCTCGTCCTGGTGCTGCCGGAACAGGTCCTGCGCGGCGTAGGGGTCATAGAAGTCCTGACCCTGGCTGTTCTTGCCCGGGCCGGCGTGGTCGCGGCCGACGATCATGTGGGTCAGGCCGTGGTTGCGGCGGATGATGCCGTGCCACACCGCCTCGCGCGGGCCGCCCATGCGCATGGCCAGGTTCAGCAGCGACAGGTGCGTGGTCGCGGCCGGATACTTGTCCAGCACGGCCTCGTAGCAGCGGACGCGTGTGAAGTGGTCCACGTCGCCCGGCTTGGTCATACCGACGACCGGGTGGATCAGCAGGTTCGCCTGCGCCTCGCGCGCGGCGCGGAAGGTCAGTTCCTGGTGGGCGCGGTGCAGCGGGTTGCGGGTCTGGAAGGCCACGATCCGGCGCCAGCCCATCTTGCGGAAGAAGGCGCGCAGCTCGTTCGGCGTGTCGCGGCGGGCGCGGAAATCGTAATGCGTCGGCGGCTGGATGCCGGTGATCGGGCCGCCCAGGTAGACCGGGCCCGCGACGTTGTGCAGGTAGTTGACGGCCGGATGGGCCAGGTCGTCGGCGCCGAAGACCTTTTCGGCCTCGCGCTTCTTGTTGGGCACCCACTTGTCGGTGACCGACAGGATGGCAAGGATCACGCCTTCCTGGTCGCGCAGGGCGATGTCGGTGCCGGGCTCGATCTTGTCGGCGAAGTCCTGGCTGACATCCAGCGTGACCGGCATTGGCCACAGGCTGCCCGAGGCGAGCCGCATGTTCTCGACCACGCCGTCATAATCGGCCTCGGTCAGGAACCCCTTCAGCGGGTAGAAGCCGCCGTTCATCAGCAGCTCGACGTCGCAAAGCTGGCGCGGGGTCAGGTCCCACGACAGCATATCGCCGGCGTCGGCCTTGAGCTTCTGCGCCGAGTCGGCGTTGACATAGAGTTCCGGGATCGGCGCGAGGTTCGGCTGCTGGCTCATCTTCCACTCGGTGCTTCGTGACATGGCGCGGCACCGCGCAATGAGCCGCGGTGTGCGCCTGCCCCTTATCCCCCGCGCCTGCCCTGTGCAACCTGGGCGTTATCGCCGGGCAGCCTTTCGCCCGGCGCATGGCTGGGATCAGCCCGCAGCCTCGGTTTCGCGCAGGACCTCGGTCGCGGTGGCGGGGGTCATCGCACCCTCGGCCAGTCCCTGCGCGGCCAGCCAGTGCTCGGCGTCCAGGGCCGCCATGCAGCCCATGCCCGCGCTGGTGATCGCCTGGCGATAGGTGTCGTCCGTCAGGTCGCCCGCCGCGAAGACGCCGGGGACCGAGGTGCGGGTGCTGCCCGGCTCGACCTTGACGTAGCCGCCGTCGCGCAGTTCCAGTTGGTCCTTCACCAGTTCGGACGCCGGCGAATGGCCGATGGCGATGAAGACGCCGTCCGCCGCCACCGTGCGGCTGCTGCCGTCCCGGGTCGAGCGCAGCACCGCGCCGGTCACGCCCAGGGGCTGGTCGGTGCCGGTGATCTCGGCGACCTCGTGGTTCCAGATGATCTCGACCTTGGGATGCCTGAACAGGCGGTCCTGCAGCACCCGTTCCGCCCGCAGGCTGTCGCGGCGGTGGACCAGCGTGACCTTGCTGGCGAAGTTGGTCAGGAACAGCGCCTCCTCGACGGCGGTGTTGCCGCCGCCCACGACGATCACCTCGCGCCCGCGATAGAAGAAGCCGTCGCAGGTGGCGCAGGCGCTGACGCCGAAGCCCTGGAAGCGGGACTCGCTGTCCAGCCCCAGCCAGCGCGCCTGCGCCCCGGTGGCAAGGATCAGCGCGTCTGCCGTCAGCCGCGCGCCGCTGTCGCATTCCAGCACGAAGGGGCGCTGCGACAGGTCAAGCCGCGTCACGGTGTCGGACACGATCCGCGCGCCCATCTCGCGGGCGTGGCTTTCCATGCGGACCATCAGGTCGGGGCCCTGCACCTGGGTGTCGCCCGGCCAGTTCTCGACCTCGGTGGTGATGGTCAGCTGCCCGCCGGGCTGGATGCCCTGGATCAGCAGCGGCACCAGCATGGCGCGTGCGGCATAAACGGCGGCCGTGTAGCCCGCGGGCCCCGAGCCGATGATGACAAGCCGGTGGTGGGTCGGCACGGAAGCGGCGGTCTCGGTCACGGGTGGCCTCATGGATGGGTTTGCGCCCGAGTTAATCGCGCAGGGACGCCGGTTCAACCGTGGGCCCTTGGGCGGGACGCGGGTCTTCCGCAACGGCGCAGGGCGCGTGCGACGAAACAATGTTGCGGATCAACCGGCCGGGGGATAAGGAACCGTCTGTTTCTGAGCATCGGAGAAGACATGGCGGGCGCCCGGCTGGATGACATCGACAGACGCATTCTGGCCGAGCTGCAAGCCGACGGGCGGATGACGAATGTCGAGCTGGCACGGCGCGTCGGCATCTCGGCGCCCCCCTGCCTGCGTCGCGTCCGCACGCTGGAAGAGCAGGGCTTCATTCGCGGCTACCACGCCGACGTGGACCCGCGCAGCCTCGGCTTCGAGGTGCAGGTCTTCGCCATGGTCCGGCTGCACAGCCAGTCCGAGCGCGACCTGACCGCCTTCGAGAACCGCGCCCGCGACTGGGCGCTGGTGCGCGAATGCCACATGCTGAACGGCGAGATCGACTTCATCCTGAAATGCGTGGCGCCGGACCTGTCCACCTTCCAGCGCTTCCTGACCGACCAGCTGACGGCCGCCGACAACGTGGCCAGCGTCAAGACCAGCCTTGTCATCCGCTGCGCCAAGGACGAGCCGGGCGTTCCCTTCGAGCTGGTCGAGGGGCGCTAAAGCGCGATGGCCGAGATCAGCCGCCCGTAATCGGCCGCCCCCTCATGCGTGGCCCGGCGATAGCTGAAGAAGCGCGCGGGGTCGGAATAGGTGCAATGGCCGATCCACTCGGCCTCGACGCCAAGCTCGCGCAGCGTCGCCAGCCCGAAGCCCGGCAGGTCGAACATCGGCCGCCCGTTCGGTCCGCCCGAGAAGAAGCGGGAATAACGCTCGTCCTCGATCAGGAAGCGGTCCATGAAGTCCTCGCTGACCTCGTAGGCGCGCTGGCTGATGCAGGGACCGATGACGGCGCGGATGTCGCGCGCGCCCGCGTCCCGCATGGCGGCGACGGTGGCCTGCAGGATGCCGTCCAGCGCCCCGCGCCAGCCCGCATGGGCGGCACCGACGACGCCGCTGCCCGCGTCGGCGAACAGGACCGGCTGGCAGTCGGCGGTCAGCACGGCGATGGCAAGGCCGGGAACGGCCGTGACGATGGCGTCGGCCTCGAACCGGGCGACGGCGTCCAGGTCCTCGGTCCCCGTCAGGGTCACGACCCTGTCCGAGTGGGTCTGGTTGACGGTCGCCAGGCGCTCGGGCGGCAGGCCCATCGCCGCCGCGACGCGGGCGCGGTTGATCGCCACGACCTCCTTCTGGTCGGACGAGCCGCGGCCGCAGTTCAGCCCGGCGAACAGCCCCGAGGACGCGCCGCCCTTGCGGGTGAAGAACCCGTGCCTGAGGGGGTGAAGGGCGGGATGGGTCAGGATTTCAAGTGTCATCGGGCCGGCGGGTCTGCTTCGGGACGAGGGGCGAGGTCGGACAGCCCGGCGCTGGCAACGGACTGGGCGGCAAGGGGCAGCGGCCGGAAACCCGGCGGCGGCGGAAGCTTGGACGGCCAGACGGCCATCGCCTTGAAGAGGTGCCCCATCTGCGCCGGGTCGGTCAAGCGATGAAGCGCGGCCTGCGCGCCCGGGTCGCCCGCCTGCGCCAGCCGCGCGGCCCGCGTCTCGATCCCCAGGGCGCGCAGCCAGTCGCCCTGGCGCTCGGGGATCGAGGCGGCGGCACCGGCGCGCAGCGCGGCCCCGGCGAGGGGCGCGAAATCGACATGGGCGGTCAGGTCGGCCTCGCCGGGGTGGGCCAGGATGCCGTCGGGCGCATGGCGGCGCAGGGCCTGCAGGCTGTCGCCCTTGCCGTTCCAGGTGCCGTAGTCGATGGCGATGGCCGCGCCCCCATGGGCCGCGATGCGGGCGGCGACGGTTTCCATGATGGCGGCGCCCTCGGCGCAGATTTCCCAGACCTCGCCCTCGGGCGCCTCGCGCGGCAGGCTCACCGGGGCCGCCAACGCGAGCATCAGGTCGCCCCGGGCGTCCAGCGTCACCATCCGCTCGGCCCAGCCGCCCGTCACGCGCTGCATCTGGCGGACCGGCAGGGCATCGAAGAACTCGTTGGCGACCAGGAACAGCGGGGCTTCGGGCAGGTCCGTGACCGAGGAAAGATGCGTGATCTCGCCCAGCCTTTCGCGCTGGACCTGCCGCAGGTGGGGCGAGGTCTCGATCAGGGTGACCCGCGCCGCCTGATGGAAGCCGGGCACACGGCGGCTCGCGCGCAGCAGGTCGGCCATCAGCGTGCCCCGGCCCGGCCCCAACTCGGCCAGCGTGAAGGGCGCGGGCGCGCCCTGGTCCAGCCAGGCCTGCGCCAAGGCAAGGCCGACCAGTTCCCCGAACATCTGGCTGATCTCGGGCGCCGTGGTGAAATCCCCTTTCGCCCCGAAGGGATCGCGGGTGGAATAATAACCGTGCAAGGGATGCATCAGGCACAGCCGCATGTAGTCGTCCAGCCGCATCGGCCCCTCGGCCGCGATGCGCCCGGCGATGATGCGGCCCAGCGGCGTCATCGCCGCAGCGCCCACAGCGCGAAGCCCAGGCCCACGGCGATCATCGGCAGCGACAGAAGCTGGCCCATGGTGATCCCCCAGACCGGCCCGCCGAGAACGTGGCCCCAGGGATTGCCGGGCGTCACGAACTGGGCGTCGGCCTGGCGGAAGAACTCGACGACAAAGCGGGAAAGGCCATAGCCCGACAGGAACACGCCCAGCGCAAGGCCCGGCCGCGCAAGCCCGCCGCGGCGCACCAGCAGGAACAGGACCAGACCCAGCAGCAGCCCTTCCAGCCCCGCCTCGTAAAGCTGGCTCGGATGGCGGGCGCAAAGGCCCTCGACGCCAGGGCAGTCCTGCGCGGCCTCGCCGGGGAAGATCACGCCCCAGGGCGCGGTCGTCGGACGGCCCCAAAGCTCGGCGTTGATGAAGTTGGCAATGCGGCCGAGGAACAGCCCCACGGGCGCCGCGATCGCCAGGGCGTCGGCCAGCCGCAAGGGCGCGATGCCGTTCCGGCGGGCATAGGCCCAGGCGGCCAGCACGACCCCAAGGAAGCCGCCGTGGAAGGACATGCCGCCCTGCCAGACCTTGATGATCTGTCCCGGGTTCGCAAGGTACCAGGCGGGCTCGTAGAACAGCACGAAGCCGAGCCGCCCGCCGAGGATGACGCCCACCACGACCCAGGTCAGCAGTTCCTCGACCTTCTCGGGGCGCATGGGCGCGGTGCCGCCCCACAGGCCCGGGCGGCGCATCAGGGCCACGATGACCCTCCAGCCGATCAGCAGCCCGGCCAGGTAGGCCATCGCATACCAGCGCAGCGCGAACTCTCGCCCCGCGATGGTGATGCTGAAGATATCGGGCGAAATCTCGGGGAAAGGGATCATGGGGGCCTCGCGCGTCCTGCGGTTGCTTGGCCGGGCGGGCCGGGGGTGTCAACCGCACCGCATTGAAGCGGGGCGGCGCGCTCGCCATATTGACCCAAAGCCTTTGCGAAAGGATTGCGCGATGACCACCTCTGGCAGCGGCCCCAGCCGCTTCTTCGACGACATGTCCCGGCTGATGACCAACGCCATGGGCGTGGCGCAGGGCGCGAAAAGCGAGGCGGAGACGGCCATGAAGGGCTGGGTGGACCGCTGGCTGGCCGACCGCAATCTGGTCACGCGCGAGGAATTCGAGGTCGTGCGCGAGATGGCGATCAAGGCCCGCAGCGAGAATGCCGAGCTGCGCGCGATGATCGCGGCCATGAGCGGCGGCACGCAGGCGACTGGCACCACGCAGGCGACGGGCACGGGCGCGACCGGCACGCAGCCGGGCGATGCCCCGCATGTCAGCGAGGCCGAGGCCCCGGCGGCCGACATGACGCCGCCCGATCTGGGCAATGTCGGCGGACCGGATGCGCCCCATGTCAGCGAGGTGGACGCGCCTGCAATCGACATGACCCCGCCGGACGAGACCGGCCCTGATCTTGACGAGCCTCACGTCAGCGAGGTCGAGGCGCCCCCCACCGACATGACCCCGCCCGACATGGGCTACACCGGCACGGATGCAGGTGCCAGCGAGGCCGAAGCGCCCACAACCGACATGAACGCCGGCAACAAGGCCTGAACCGCGGCGCCCTGCCCCCGTTCAAGGGGACGGGGCGTTACTGTCCGGGCACGACCCTCTGCCGCAGCGCGCCCGAGCGGTCGTACAGCAGGACCTCGCCCGCCTCCGTGACCACCACGGTCCAGTCACGGCCGAAGGTGACTGCCGCGGCACTGGCTCCCTCGGGCAAAGCCAGTTGCGGCGGCAGTTCCGGCAGCGGCGGCTGCGACAGCCGCACCCACAGGATCGCGGCCACCGCCACCATCCCCAGCCCCATCACCACGGCCAGCCCCGTGACCAGCCTGCGCAGCCAGGCAAGTTCGGGCACTTCCGCTAACGGCTTCCCTGCCCTATCATCCCGCGCCATGCCCGACCTCGTCCTGACCCTTCCGGCCGACCTCGCTGCGGCCGACGCCTCGCGGCTTGATAAGGCGCTGGCCGAGGCCGCGCCAGAGTCCGCCGCCCTGTCCCGCTCACGCATCGCCAAGCTGATCGCGGCGGGCGCGATCATGGGCCCGAACGGCCCCGTCACCGACGGCAAGGCGCGGCCCCTGCCGGGCGACTACGTCGTCACGCTGGGTGAGCCCGACCCCATCGATGCGCGTCCCGAGGACATCCCGCTGGACGTGGTCTATGAGGATGACAGCCTGATCGTCATCGACAAGCCTGCCGGCATGGTCGTCCATCCGGCGCCCGGCTCGCCCTCGGGGACGCTGGTGAACGCGCTTCTGGCCCATTGCGCGGGCAGCCTGTCGGGCATCGGCGGCGCGGCGCGGCCGGGGATCGTGCACCGCATCGACAAGGACACCTCGGGCCTGCTGGTCGTCGCCAAGACGGACCTGGCCCACCAGGCGCTGGCCCGCCAGTTCGAGGATCACTCGGCCGCCCGCCGCTATCTGGCGCTGGCGCACGGGACCATCGACCCGGCGGACCCCCGCCTGCGCGGTCTGCCCGGCGTCAGCTTCGAGCCGGGCAATGTCCTGAAGATCGCCACCCTGCTGGGCCGCCACCCGACCGACCGCCAGCGGCAGGCCGTCAGCCTCAGGCAGGGGCGGCACGCCGTCACCCGCGCGACCATGCTGGAAAGCTTCGGCACGCCCCCTACGGCCATGCTGGTCGAATGCCGCCTGGAAACCGGCCGCACCCACCAGATCCGCGTTCATCTGGCCCATTGCGGGCTGGGGTTGATCGGCGACCCGGTCTATGGCGGCGCGCGCCGGGCCTCGGCCCGCGCGCTTGGGGACGCGTCAGAGGCGGTCGCCGCCTTCCCCCGCCAGGCGCTGCACGCGGCGCATCTGGGCTTCGCCCATCCGGTGGACGGGCGCTGGCTCTCATTTGATAGTGAATTACCCCCCGACATGCAGGCCTTGCTGGACGCCCTGCGGGGAACCCCGGCGGTTGACGCGACGTTCCCCGGGTAACCCCGCCAGAGTCGCTGCACAGGAAAGGACAATGGCAAACTACGACAAGCTTCCCGCGCCCAGCCCGGAACAGGGCCTCAACCGCTACCTGCAGGAGATCCGCAAGTTTCCCCTGCTGGAACCGGAGGAGGAATACATGCTGGCCAAGGCCTGGGTCGATCACCAGGACGCCGAGGCCGCCCACAAGCTGGTGACCTCGCACCTGCGGCTGGCCGCCAAGATCGCCATGGGCTATCGCGGCTACGGCCTGCCGCAGGCCGAGGTGATTTCCGAGGCGAACGTCGGGCTGATGCAGGCGGTCAAGCGCTTTGACCCCGAAAAGGGCTTCCGCCTTGCCACCTATGCGATGTGGTGGATCCGCGCCTCGATCCAGGAATACATCCTGCGGTCCTGGAGCCTGGTGAAGATGGGCACCACCTCGGCCCAGAAGAAGCTGTTCTTCAACCTGCGCAAGGCCAAGGCCAAGCTGGGCGCGCTTGAGGAAGGCGACCTGCGGCCGGAAAACGTGCGCCAGATCGCCACCGACCTGAACGTGACCGAGCAGGAAGTGATCGAGATGAACCGCCGCCTGTCCGGTGGCGACGCATCCCTGAACGCGACCGTCGGTTCGGGCGAGGGCGAGTCGACCGCCCAGTGGCAGGACTGGCTTGAGGACACGAACGCCGACCAGGCCAGCCAGTATGCCGAGGAAGACGAGCTGGACACCCGCCGCTCGATGCTGACCGCCGCGATGGATGTGCTGAACGAGCGCGAGCGCGACATCCTGACCGAGCGCCGGTTGCGCGACGATCCCGTGACGCTTGAAGCCCTGTCGGAACGCTACGGCGTCTCGCGCGAGCGGATTCGGCAGATCGAGGTCCGCGCCTTCGAAAAGCTGCAGGACCGCATGCGCCGGCTGGCCAGCGAACGCGGCATCGAGATCGGCGCCGACTGAGGCAGCCGGCAGCTCGGCCCGAGGCGTGGCCGCGGCCGTTCCAGCCTTTCGCGCGGCGTCGGATGCGGGTGTTTGGCTGGCCGCAAGGGCCAAGCCGCGTCTTGTGCCTGCCACCCTGCGCTGCCTTGGGAAACAAGGGCGCGGGCGCCAGCCGTGCCGATCTTCCTGTCGGGTCTGGACGTAGTGCCATGAATCGGCACATTCTTGCCGAGACGCCGGGACAGTCGCCTGTTCCGGGCAAGGCTGGCGCAACCACACGGAAGGGCTTCCGCGATCGTGACGGCACTGACGCAGTTCCAGCGGCTCGAGGCGACCGGCGTGTGGCGGCCCAACTCCTCCGAGCGGCTGCGCGACGTCATCGTGTCGTTCGGGGATGCCACGCTGATCCTGCGCGATCCCCGGTCCGAGGAGCCCCTGACCCACTGGTCCCTTCCTGCCGTCACCCGCCTCAACCCCGGGCAGATGCCCGCGATCTTCGCCCCCGGCGATGCCGAACAGGACGAGGTGGTCGAGATCGACGACACCCTGATGATCCAGGCGATCGAGCGCGTGCACTCCGCCATTGCTGCCAGCCGTCCCCGGCCCGGTCGGCTGCGGGGCGCGCTGATCTGGACCTCGATTGGCGCGGCGGTGATCGCCGGAGTGATCTGGCTGCCCGATGCCGTGATCGCCCATGCCGCCCGGATCGCGCCGCCCGCGCAGAGAACCGCCGTCGGGTTGTCGATCCTTGCCGACATGCGGCAGGCGACCGGGGCGCCCTGCGACCGGGCGTCCGGCGCGGCGGTGCTGGACCGCCTGTCGGCGCGTCTTCTGGGACCTGACGGACGGATCGTGGTGCTGCCCGCGACGATGCGCGGTGCGCGCCCCCTGCCCGGCCGCATCGTGGTGATCGGTGACGACATGATCGCGGGCGAGCCCGGCCCGCAGGTCGCGGCGGGCCATGTGCTTGCGGCCGATCTGGCCGCCGCAGGGGCGGACCCGCTTCTTCAGGTGCTGCAGAAGGCGGGGCTGGCGGCGGCGGTGTCGATGCTGACCTCGGGGGAACTGGACGCACGCGCCATCGCCGGCCAGGGGACGGCCCTGCTGCTGCGCCCCGCCCCGCGTCCTGACGACAACGCTCTGCTGGACAAGATGCGCGAGGCGGGCGTGCCCAGCGCGCCCTATGCCCGCTCGCTCGATCCAAGCGGAGAAACGGTGCTTGCCCTTATCGAGGCCGACCCTTTCCGCGCCGTCGACCCGCCCGAGCCCCTGATGTCCGAGGGAGAGTGGGTGCAATTGCAGCAGGTCTGCTCTCGCTGAACGGCGCGGGTCCGTGAAGGCGGCGGGCGTCACGCAGCGGCAATGCGGGCGCAGCGGCCCTTGGGGGGCCTGTAACCCGGGGGCGATCCCAATCTGCCAGCGTCCTGCCTGTCCACGCAGCGTAGTGCCTCGGCCCGGCTGGCACGGCCGATCCGCACGGCAAGGCCCCTAGATTGCAGCACCTTCCCGTTCCGTTCCCGCAACCACAAGAACGACAGCCAGCCCTCGGGTCGAGAGCGCACGATTGCGGCCGCCGCACGCAAGGGGTCGTCGGGCGGCTGGCCGCGCCCTCATCCGCCTATCTTCGCGCGCGCAGATCACCATAGCCGGCGTGGCGGAGCCGCTCGATCATCCGCACGATCGCCTCTCGTCCCTTCAGCGGACCGACAAGGATCAGCTCGGCCCTGCCATCCTTCGCACGAGCCACGGGCACGCCCAACCGGGCCAGCTTGCCGGCAGTCGCTTGCGCCTGCCCGGCGTCGCGGAACGATCCGATCTGCACGAAGCGGGCTCCCGGCGGGACCATCCGCACGTCGTCCGGACTTGCAGCCTTCCCGGAGGCGGCTACCCGGTCCGTTCGGGAACCCCGGGCGACGGCCTTGGCCTCCTGCCTTTTCGCGCCCGGGTGCGCCAGATCGCTCTTCGTCGCACTGGCAGTCCTCGCCGTGGCGGCGCCACCCTTTCGGCCTGGTGAGATGTGGCTGAGCGAGGCAAGCGGGGCCGCGCTTCCGCACAAACCCAAGCTGGCGCCATCCGGTGCAGGCTGGCTTGCGCCGATCAGCGCGCAAAGCCTGTCGGTGCGGCCGGGCCCGGCCATCTGCTTGGAAAGCGCGGGTGCCTGTGCGATCACTGCGCCGATCTGCAGCGGATCCGAGGTCAGTTCGCCTCGCGGCTGGTCCGCAACGACCGGCAGCGCAGCGGAGTTTGCAACCGCTTCTGCCGGTGTCTTCCCCGCCTTGCCCTCAGGACCGGTGAGTTCCGCAGCCTGAAGATTGGGGATGATGGCCTGCGTCAGGTCGCGCTCGATACGGGCCGCAGGGGGCAGTTCGGGCCGGGGAAACAGCGCCGGTTCGCTTTCCGGCCCGGTGCGCCGCGCGGAAAGCGTGGGCGGATAGCCGCACACCGCCGCGCCGTCGCGGTCCACCCGGCCGTTCCAGCCCCCGTCTGTCCGGACAAAGACGCAGCCTGCCGAATCGATGTACTGGCCTGCGGTAAAATCGGGCGGAGGCGTTTCTGCCGGACGCAGGGCCGGCGACAGCTCGCTGGCCGGAACCTCGACATGCCGCATCCCCTCGCCCGGCTGGCCTGCTTCGGCGGGCACCGTCACGCTTGCCAGCGCCGCAAGGGCAGCCACGGCCGCCAGCAGCAGCGAAAACCCCGAAACGCCCATGCCCGACCCCTTCGATTCGGTTCTTCCCGGGGTCGGATCTACAGGACCGGGCGCTAAGCCCCGGTTAACGGGCGGTCACTTCGTGCCGAACATCCGATCGCCCGCGTCGCCCAGGCCCGGCACGATATAGCCCTGCTCGTCCAGCTTTTCGTCCAGTGAGGCGGTATAGACCGGGACGTCGGGATGCGCCTCCTGCATCCGCGCCACGCCCTCGGGCGCGGCCAGAAGGCACAGGAAGCAGATGTTCCGCGCGCCGCCGGCCTTGAGAAGGTCGATCGCCGCAACCGCGCTGTTGCCCGTGGCCAGCATCGGATCCACGACGATCACCATGCGCGCATCGAGGTCGTTGGGCACCTTGGCGTAATACTGCACGGGCTGAAGCGTGTCGGGATCGCGGTAAAGGCCCAGGAAGCCCACGCGTGCCGCCGGGATCAGTTCCAGGATCCCGTCCAGCAGCCCGTTGCCCGCCCGCAGGATCGAGATCAGCGCGAGCTTCTTTCCTTCAAGCACGGGCGCGTCCATCTCGCACAGCGGCGTCTGGATGCGGGTGGTAGTCAGTTCAAGGTCGCGCGTGACCTCATAGGCCAGAAGCAGGCTGATCTCGCGCAGGAGGCGGCGGAAGCTGTTGGTCGAGGTCACGTGGTTGCGCATGATCGTCAGCTTGTGCTGCACCAGCGGGTGATCGACGATCGTGAGGTTGGGAAACTGGGTCATCGGAGGTCCGGAGTTCAGGGGCGGTTCAGTCTTTGGAAGGGATTTCATGCGATGACCATGGGGCATGGACGCGAATCAGCAGGCAGGAGGATGCAACAAGGTTCAACGGCGATCCCCCAGCCTTTCCGTCCTCAGCCCATATGGCCGACCTCGAAGCGACCCGGCAGCAGCTCGGCTACCGTTGTGGCCAGGGTCTCGCCGTCCACGGTCGCCAGCAGGACGGGGGTTTCGCCGCGGGCGAACTCGGCCAGCTTCTGGCGGCAGCCGCCGCAGGGGGGCGTCGGGCGGGCGCTGCCGGCGATCACGCAGACCTCGGTGATCTCGGTTTCGCCCGCCGCCACCATGGCCGCGATGGCGCCGGCCTCGGCGCAGGTGCCCTCGGGATAGGCCACGTTCTCGACGTTGCAGCCGGCGTAGATCGCGCCCGAGGCGCCGCGCACCGCCGCGCCGACCTTGAAGCCGGAATAAGGGGCATAGGCGGCCTCTCGCACGCGGCGGGCGGCGTCGATCAGGGACATGGGGCACCTTCGGGCAGTTTGCGGCATAATCCGCCCCGCGGCGGACCTGCGCAACCCTGCGCTTTTCGTCAGGCGCAAAGCTTGAGGACCGCCGCTTGTGACGCCGCGTCGCCGCGACTAGGACGAAAGGGCGAACTTACGGGAGGCAGGGCATGGAAGATCGGCGGCAGGACAATGCGCGGCAGGCGGCGCTGCGGTATCACGAGCTTCCGCGGCCCGGCAAGCTCGAGATCCGGGCAACGAAGCCCCTGGCGAACGGACGCGACCTCAGCCTCGCCTATTCGCCGGGCGTGGCCGAGGCCTGCCTCGAGATCCAGGCCGATCCGGCCTGCGCGGCGCGCTATACGGCACGCGGCAACTTGGTGGCGGTCGTGTCGAACGGGACGGCGGTGCTGGGTCTGGGCAACATCGGCGCACGCGCCTCCAAGCCGGTGATGGAGGGCAAGGCGGTCCTTTTCAAGAAGTTCGCCAACATCGACTGCTTCGACATCGAGGTGGACGAGACCGATCCGGTGAAGCTGGCCGCCATCGTCCGCGCACTGGAACCCACCTTCGGCGCGATCAACCTTGAGGACATCAAGGCCCCTGAGTGTTTCGTGGTGGAAAAGCTCTGCCGCGAATCGATGAACATCCCCGTCTTCCACGACGACCAGCACGGCACCGCCATCGTCGTGGGCGCGGCCGCCACCAACGCGCTGCGGGTGACGGGCCGGCGGTTCGAGGACATCAAGGTCGTGTCCACCGGCGGGGGCGCGGCAGGCATCGCCTGCCTCAACATGCTGCTGAAGCTGGGCGTCAGGCGCGAGAACATCTGGCTCTGCGACATCCACGGGCTGGTCCACGAGGGCCGCAACGAGGACATGAATCCGCAGAAGGCCGCCTTTGCGCAGGCCACCGACCTGCGGACACTCGGCGAAGTGATCGACGGAGCGGACCTGTTCCTCGGCCTGTCCGGCCCCGGCGTGCTGAAACCCGAGATGGTGGCGCGCATGGCCCGCCGCCCCATCGTCTTCGCGCTGGCGAACCCCACGCCCGAGATCCTGCCCGAGGAGGTGCGCGAAGCCGCGCCCGACGCGCTGATCGCCACGGGGCGCAGCGACTATCCCAACCAGGTCAACAACGTCCTCTGCTTCCCCTTCATCTTCCGCGGGGCGCTGGACGTGGGCGCGACCGAGATCAACGACGCCATGCAGCTGGCCTGCATCGAGGGGATCGCGGCGCTCGCCCGCGCCACCACCAGCGCCGAGGCCGCCGCCGCCTATCGCGGCGAGACGCTGACCTTCGGGCCGAACTACCTGATCCCCAAGCCCTTCGACCCGCGCCTGATGGGGGTGGTCGCCACCGCCGTCGCCCGCGCCGCGATGGAATCGGGCGTGGCGACCCGGCCGCTGGCCGACATCCATGCCTACAAGCGGCACCTCGACGGCTCGGTCTTCCGCTCGGCCCTCATCATGCGCCCGGTCTTCGAGGCCTCGGCCACCGCCGCGCGCCGCATCGTCTTCGCCGAAGGCGAGGACGAGCGCGTCCTGCGCGCCGCGAACGCCATGCTGGAGGACACCAACGACGTGCCGATCCTCATCGGCCGCCCCGAGGTGATCGAGATGCGGGCCGAACGGGCGGGCCTGCCCATCCGCCCGAACGTCGATTTCGAGATCGTGAACCCCGAGGACGATCCCCGCTACCGCGAGTATTGGGAAACCTACCACTCGCTGATGGCGCGGCGCGGCGTGACGCCCGACATCGCCCGCGCGATCATGCGCACCAACACCACCGCCATCGGCGCGGTGATGGTCCATCGGAACGAGGCCGACAGCCTGATCTGCGGCTGCTTCGGGCAGTACACGTGGCACCTGCGCTATGTGCGCGAGATCCTGGCGCGGGGCGGGCTGCACCCGGTGGGCGCCCTGTCCATGATGATCCAGGAAGAAGGCCCCCTGTTCATCGCGGACACCCAGGTCCACCACGACCCGACGCCGGCCGAGGTCGCGGAAACCGCCCTGGGCTGCGCGCGCCATGTCCGCCGCTTCGGCCTCGTGCCGCGCATCGCGCTTTGCAGCCATTCCCAGTTCGGCAACCTCGACACCGACTCGGGCCGCAAGATGCGCCAGGCGATGGACATCCTGGCCGAGCGCGAGGTCGATTTCGTCTACGACGGCGAGATGCACGTGGACGCCGCCCTGGACCCTGCGGTGCGCGCCCGGCTGATGCCCCGGTCCCGCCTGGGGGACGAACCCGCGAACGTGCTGGTCTTCGCGGGCACCGACGCGGCCTCGGCGGTGCGCAACATCCTCAAGACCCGCGCACAGGGGCTTGAGGTCGGGCCGATCCTGATGGGGATGGGCAACAAGGCGCATATCGTCACGCCCTCGATCACGGCGCGCGGTCTGCTGAACATCAGCGCACTGGCCGGGACGCCCGTCACCCATTACGGCTGAGGCGATTCGCCCCGTGCCGGGTGGGTTTTTGCAAAGATCGGCGGGCCTTGCACGGCCCGCCGCAAAAGCTGCCGGAGGTTTGCAAAGCCCGAGGCTCCTTGGCTGAGGCAATCCGCCACATGAGCGGGGCCTTCCGGCCAATCCTGTTGATCTGCCCGTGCCCTCGCTTCTAGGAGTTACGCAGAACGTCGAGGGGGAGAGACGGGCATGGGCTACCAGGACATCTACGCCGCGTGGAAGAACGATCCCGAGGGCTTCTGGATGAAGGCCGCTCAGGACATCGATTGGGTCAAACCTCCCAGCCGGGCCTATTTCGACCAGGGCCCCGCAGGCGAGTGGTTCGCCGACGCTCTGGTCAACGCCTGCTGGAACGCCGTGGACCGCCATGTCGAGGCGGGCCGGGGCGATCAGTTGGCCATCATCCATGACAGCCCTATCACCCATTCCTATCGCGGCATCACCTATCGCGAGTTGCGCGACCGGGTGGCCCGCCTTGCCGGCGCCCTGCGCGACAAGGGCGTCGGCAAGGGCGACCGCGTCATCATCTACATGCCGATGGTGCCCGAGGCGCTGGAGGCGATGCTGGCCTGCTCGCGCCTGGGCGCAATCCACTCGGTCGTCTTCGGCGGCTTCGCCGCGCACGAACTGGCGGTCCGCATCGACGACTGCACCCCCAAGGCGATCATCGCGGCCTCCTGCGGTCTGGAGCCGGGCCGCGTGGTCCACTACAAGCCGCTGCTGGACCGCGCGATCGAGGAAGCGACGCACAAGCCCGAGTTCTGCGTGATCTTCCAGCGCGAGCAGGAGGTGGCCGAGCTGATCGAGGGCCGCGACTACGCCTGGCACAGCTTCCAGTATGGCGTGGAACCGGCGGACTGCGTCCCGGTCGAGGGCAACCACCCGCATTACATCCTGTATACCTCGGGCACGACCGGCCAGCCCAAGGGCGTCATCCGCCACACGGCGGGCCATATCGTCGCGTTGAACTGGACGATGAAGAACATCTACGGGATCAACGCGGGGGATGTCTTCTGGGCGGCGTCCGACGTGGGCTGGGTCGTGGGCCACAGCTACATCTGCTACGGTCCCCTGCTGGCGGGCGCGACGACCATCGTCTTCGAGGGCAAGCCCGTGGGCACCCCCGACCCCGGCATCTTCGGCCGCATCATCCAGAACCACAAGGTCAAGGTCTTCTTCACCGCGCCGACGGCCATCCGCGCCGTCAAGCGCGAGGACCCGGCCTGCCTGTATATCCGCGACTACAGCCTCAAGTCGCTGCGGGCCGTGTTCCTTGCGGGCGAACGGGCGGACCCCGACACGGTGCAATGGGTGGAACAGAACCTCAACGTGCCTGTCATCGACCACTGGTGGCAGACGGAAACGGGCTGGGCCATCGCCGCGAACCCCTTCGGGATCGAGAGCCTGCTGGTCAAATACGGCAGCCCCTCGGTGCCGATGCCCGGCTACGACGTGCAGGTTCTGGACGAGGCGGGCCATCCCGTGCCGCCCGGCACGCTGGGCGCGGTTGCGGTCAAGCTGCCCCTGCCCCCCGGCACGCTGCCGACGCTGTGGAAGGCGGACGAGCGGTTCCGCAAGTCCTACCTGACGAACTTCCCCGGCTATTATGAAACCGGCGACGCGGGCTACATCGACGAGGACGGATACCTTTACATCATGGCCCGCACCGACGACGTCATCAACGTCGCGGGGCACCGCCTGTCCACCGGCGCGATGGAGGAGGTGCTGTCCTCGCACCCCGCCGTCGCGGAATGCGCCGTGATCGGCGTGGCGGACCCGCTGAAGGGCCAGACCCCGCTGGGGTTCCTGTGCCTGAAGAAAGGCGTCGAGATCGGTCCCGAGCAGATCGGCCGCGAGGTCGTGCAGATGGTCCGCGACCGCATCGGCCCGGTTGCCGCCTTCCGCAACACGGTCGTGGTGGACCGCCTGCCCAAGACCCGATCCGGTAAGATCCTGCGCGCGACCATGGCCAAGATCGCGGATGGCGAGGAGTTCAAGATGCCCGCCACCATCGACGACCCCGCGATCCTGGACGAGATCCGCGAGGCGCTGCACAAGGCCGGCCACATGGCGGCGACCGCCTGAGTTGACAGGCGAAGGGGCCGCCCCTTGCCGCGGCGGCCCCGCGGCTTTCGGGCGAATGGCGCCCGAAAACCGGCAGGCGCTCGGACTTCAGCCGATCCGTGCGCCCAGCCGCGTCATCAGCGGCACGAAGTCCGGGAAGCTCGTCGCGATCGGTCCCGCGTCATCCACGCTGATCGGCTGGTCCGAGGCAAGGCCCGCGACCAGGAAGGACATGGCGATGCGGTGATCGAGATGCGTGGCGCAGGCCGCCCCGCCTGCAAGCCCGCCCGTGCCGTGGACCGTCAGGCTGTCGCGCGTTTCCTCGACGCGGGCGCCGTTCGCTTCCAGTCCCCGCGCCATCGCGTCGATGCGGTCGCTTTCCTTGACGCGCAACTCGGCCACACCGTTCATCACGGTGGTCCCTTCCGCAAAGGCGGCGACGACGGACAGGATCGGGAACTCGTCGATCATGCTGGCGGCGCGCTCGGCGGGAACGGTCACGCCGCGCAGGGGGCCATGGCGCACGATCAGGTCGGCCACCGGCTCGCCACCCTCCTCGCGCTGGTTTTCCCAAGTCAGGTCGGCGCCCATCTCCTCGAGCGTGACATAAAGCCCGTTGCGGGTCGGGTTGCGGCTGACGCCGGGCACGCGGATCTCGGACCCCGGCACGATCAGGGCAGCGGCGACCGGGAAGGCGGCCGAGCTTGGGTCGCGCGGCACGGCGACCGCGCAGGGACGCAGCTCGGGCCGGCCGGTCAGGGTGATGACGCGGCCCTCGGCGGTCACCTCGGTGGTCACGGTCGCCCCGAAGCCCGCGAGCATCCGCTCGGTATGGTCGCGGGTCGGCTCGGACTCGATCACCACCGTCTGGCCCGGCGCATTGAGGCCCGCCAGCAGCACCGCCGACTTGATCTGGGCGCTGGCCACGGGGGTGCGATAAAGCACCGGCACCGGGTCCGCCGCGCCCCGGATCGTCACGGGCAGCAGCCCGCCCTCGCGCGCGGTGACCTGCGCGCCGAACAGCTCCAGCGGGTCTGTGATGCGCCGCATGGGACGGCGCGACAGGCTCGGATCGCCGGTGAAGGTCGCGGTGACGGGCGTCGTCGCCATCGCGCCCATGATCAGGCGGACGCCCGTGCCCGAGTTGCCGCAGTCGATCACGCCCTCGGGCTCGGCAAAGCCGCCGACGCCCACACCATGGACGATCCACTCGCCCTCGCTCACGCGCTGCACCTGCGCGCCGAAGGCCTGCATCGCCTTGGCCGTGTCCAGCACGTCCTGCCCTTCCAGCAGGCCCGTGATGCGCGTCTCGCCCACGGCCAGCGCGCCCAGGATCAGCGCGCGGTGGCTGACGGACTTGTCGCCGGGCACCTGCGCCTCGCCCTTCAGCGGGCCCGAGCGTCGGGCGGACATCGGCAGGGGTTCGGCGCTGTGCGACATGGGGCTCTCCTTCAACCGGGCGGGACCTTAGCGCGGGGTGCGCGGCCCTGCCATCTTCTGTGCGAAAATATCCCCGCCCGAGGCGCGGACGGCGTCAGCGTCGGAAGGTGGCGTAATGCGGCACGCGGCCCTCGCGCAGGGCCTTCTGCTCGTAGCGGGTGGAGTGCCAGTCGTCCCACGGCTCCGGCCCCTCGTGGACAAGGGTGAAGCCGGCCTTCGGGACCTCCTCCAGTGCCTGGCGCATGTAGTCGGGGATGTCGGTCGCGACGCGGAACTCGGCGCCGGGGGCCATGATGCGGTGCAGCGGGATCAGATGCTCGGGGGTGACGAAGCGGCGGCGGTGGTGGCGCGCCTTGGGCCAGGGATCGGGATAGTTGAGAAAGGCCTTGCTGATCGAGGCGTCGGGCAGCACGTCCATGAGGTCGCGCGCGTCGCCCGGATGGACGCTGAGGTTGGACACGCCCGCCGCCCGGATCTTGCCCAGCAGCATGGCGACGCCGTTGATGAAGGGCTCGCAGCCGATGATGCCGATCCCGGGGTAACGGGCCGCCATGGCGACCATGTGCTCGCCGCCGCCGAAGCCGACCTCGAGCCAGACGAGACGGGCGTCGCCGAAGATCGCGGCGGGGTCGATCGGGGAGCGGTCCGGGTTCTCCTCGACCGTGATGCCACGCGGGCGCAGGCTGCCCAGGTCCTCGGACAGGTAGCCCTTCTGGCTTTGGCGCAGGGTCTTGCCGTGGCGCCGGCCGTAGAAGTTGCGGTGCGTGGGTGCGGGATCGAACTCGGTCATGCGAGGGCGATGCCAAGGCGGCGTCGGAAGGTCAAGCGGCAAGGCCGGACGGGGGCGCTGCCCCCGCCGCGCTGCGCGCGCCCCCGGGATATTTTCCCGAAGAAGAAGACAGGGCGCCGGGATGCGGCGCCCTGCTGTCAATCGGCGGCTAGGCGGCTGATGATGACCTTGACCTCGGGCTTCTTGCCGATCTCCTCCATCGAGACTTGGCGGACGATGCGGCGGATGCCTTCGTCCAGCTTCTTGTCGTCCATCACCGTGGCGTCGTCCACGCGGTCGAGGTAGTCGGCAAGTTCGCTTTCGATGTGGCGCGAAAGCGGCACGCCGGCGCGGCCATGCGCGGCCAGGCCCATGGTTTCCACCCAGGCGTCCGGCAGGACCTCGTCGTTCTCGTCCACGATGACGGACACGGTCGCGTGGCCGTTCAGCGCCATGCGGATGCGGTCGCGCACCACGCCGTCCATCGCCCCGATCAGCACGTTGCCATCCAGGTAGATGCGGCCGGTCTCAACCTCGTCCACCACGCGGGGACGGTCGCCGGCCAGGTCGATCATGGTGCCGTTCGTCACGATCTCGGAGATCATGCCCTTGGCCTTGGCCAGCTTGGCGTGTTCGCGCAGGTGCATGTGCTCGCCATGCATGGGGATCACGATACGGGGCTTGAGCAGGTCATGGACCGCTTCCAGGTCGGGGCGGTTGGCGTGGCCCGAGACGTGATAAAGGCCCGCGTCGGCATCGAACACGTTCACGCCCAGGCGGCTGAGGTTGTTCATGATGCGTCCGACCGGGCGCTCGTTCCCCGGGATCGTGCGGCTGGAGAAAAGGAAGCTGTCGCCTTCCTTCAGCTGGATGCCCAGATAGCGGCCCATCGAAAGCTGCATGGACGCCGCGCGGCGTTCGCCCTGGCTGCCGGTGACGATCAGCAACACCTTGTCGCGCGGCAGGTCGGCGGCTTCCTCGGGTCCGATCACGCGGGGGAAGTCGCGCAGGATGCCGGTTTCCACGGCGGCCGTCACCATCTTGCGCATGGCCCGGCCCAGCAGGCAGACCTGCCGCCCGGCCGCCGTCCCGGCATCCGCCAGGGTCTTGAGCCGCGCGATGTTGGAGGCGAAGGTCGTCGCCACCACCATCTGCTTCTGCGTCACGACCCAGTCCAGCAGCGGGTTCGCCAGCACGGCCTCGGACCGGCCGGGATGGGTACTGAAGACGTTGGTCGAATCGCACATCAGCGCCGTGATCGGTGTTTCGCCCGCGATCTCGTGCCACAGGATCGGATCGAAGGCCTCGCCCACGACGGGGGTGCCGTCCAGCTTGAAGTCGCCGGAATGGACGATACGGCCCGCGGGCGTGTCGATGATCAGCGCCGCGCTTTCGGGGATCGAGTGGCTCACGGGCACGAACTGGACGCGGAAGGGTCCGGCCTCGACCACCTCGGGGCGGGCGCTCACGATGCGCAGCTTGTCGACGGGCTGGCCCGCTTCCTCCATCTTCATGCGCGCGAGCGCACCCGTGAAGCGGCGGGTATAGACCGGCGCGCGCAGGCGGTTCCACAACAGGCCCAGGGCGCTGACGTGATCCTCGTGCCCGTGGGTGATGAAGATGGCCTCCAGCCTGTCTCGGTTGTCCTCCAGCCAGCGGACATCGGGCATGATGAGGTCGATGCCCGGCGCGCTGTCCATGTCGCCGAAGGTCACGCCCAGGTCGACAAGGATCAGGCGTTCCCGACCCGGCTGGCCATAGCCGTAAACATAGGCGTTCATGCCGATTTCGCCCGCGCCGCCCAGCGGCAGATAGATCAGGCGTTCAGACATTGCCCATCTCCTTGTTGTAATCGTGGATGAGCCGCAGCCCGTGCATTGTCAGATCGTCGTCCCAGCGGTCGAACAGATCCTCGATCTGGTCGAACAGCGCGGCCAGCCCTCCGGTTGCAATCACCTTCATCGGACGGCCGCGTTCGGCGGCGATGCGCGCGCAGATCTCGCGCACGAGACCCGCGTAGCCCCAGAAGACGCCGGACTGGATGCATTCGACGGTGTTCGTGCCGATGACCTGCGCGGGCCGGGAAATGTCGACATGCGGCAGCGAGGCCGCGCCCATGTGCAGGGCTTCCAGCGACAGGTTCACGCCGGGCGAGATCACGCCGCCGACATAGGCGCCGTCATCGCCGACCACGTCGAAGGTCGTGGCGGTGCCGAAATCGACCACCACGAGGTCCGGGCCGTAGCGGTCGAAGGCCGCCCAGGTGTTCACGATGCGGTCGGGCCCGACCACGGTGCCGGCATCGACCCGCGGGGGGGCGGGCAGCAGGCAGTCGGGTTTGCCCACGACCAGCGGCCGGGTGTCGAAATAGCGGTTGCAGAGGACGCGCAGGTTGAACACCACGCGCGGCACGGTCGAGCTGATGATGCAGCCGTCCACCGCGACGTCGAGCTTGCTCAGCGACATCAGCGAGCGCAGCCAGACGAAATATTCGTCGGCGGTGCGGCGATGGTCGGTGGCGATGCGCCAGTGGGACAGGAAGCGCTCGCCGTCCCAGATCGAGAACAGCGTGTTGGTGTTGCCGGTGTCGATGCAGAGCAGCATCAGGCGACCTCGTCGAAGAAGACCTCGGCAGCGGGGATGACCTCGCGTCCGGCGGCGGTGGTCAGGAGAAGGGCGCCGGTGTCGTCGATCCCCTCGAACCGCCCGGTGCGGCTGGCGGTCCCGGTCCGCGCCGTGATCGTCTGGCCCAGCCGCGCGGCGCGGGCCGTCCAGGCCGTGCGGATCGGGCCGAAGCCGAAGGTGGCAAGCTGCTGCTGCCAGCGCGCGAAGGCGGGGGCGAGCAGGTCCAGGAACTCCTCGGGCGCAACGGCATGGCCGGTTTCGCCCAGGACCGAGACGGGCGGCACCGCGCCGGATTCCAGCGCGGCGGGATCGGGGGCCGCGGCAAGGTTGACGCCGATGCCCACGGCCAGCAGGGTCACGTCGCGCCCCTGCCCCGCGCTTTCCAGCAGGATGCCCGCGACCTTGCCGCCGTTCAGCAGGACATCGTTCGGCCACTTGATCGCAAGCCGGGCGGCGGGACCGCAGACGGCCGACAGCGCCTCGTGCAGCGCAAGGGCCGCGACAAAGCTGTAAAGGGACACGTCGGCAGGCGAGCCCTGCGGGCGCAGCGACAGGGTGGCGGCGAAGTTGCCCGGGGGCATGGACCAGGACCGGCCACGGCGACCGCGTCCGGCGTCCTGCCGGTGCGTCATGATCCAGACGGGCCCTGCCAGCGACGTGCCGAGGCGGACCGCCTCGGCATTCGTGCTGTCGGTCTGCTCAAGGATCAGGCGGCCCACGCCCTGCGGCCAGGACGCCGACGGCGGCAGGCTGGACTCAGTCAACGGGTGCAGTCGCGACGGCGACCGGGTCCGGGATGACGACGGAGTTCTCGCCGACCAGCGACAGCGCCGCGCGCTCGGCCGCGGCCTCGGTGCCGAACAGGGTGAAGGCCCCGATGATCATCGCGGCGGCCGAGCCCATCAGCGCAAGCCACTGCGCGCCGCCCATCCGGCTTTCGACCGGGGTGTCGCGCTGAGTGCCGAAGTACATGTAGTAGACGATCCGCAGGTAATAATAGGCGCCGATCACCGAGGCGATCACGCCCAGCACGGACAGCCAGCCCATCTGCACGTCCACGGCGGCCTTCAGGACGCCGAACTTGGCGAAGAAGCCCAGCATCGGCGGCACGCCCGTCAGGCTGAACAGCAGCACGGTCATGGCCAGCGCCTTCAGCGGCTCGGCCCGCGCCAGCAGGTTCAGGTCGTCGATGGCGGTGACCGGACGGCCGTTGCGTTCCATCGACAGGATGAAGGCAAAGGTGCCGACGTTCATGACCGCATAGACGGCCATGTAGATCAGCGTGGACTGGACGCCGAAGACGGTGCCCGCCGCAAGCCCGATCAGGGCGAAGCCGACATGGGCGATCGAGGAATAGGCCATCAGGCGCTTGATGTCGCGCTGCCCGATCCCGGCGATCGAGCCCAGGAACATCGACAGCACCGCCATCACCGCGATCACCTGCGTCCACTCGCCCGGCACGCCGCCGAAGGCGCCCCACATCAGCCGGGCGATCATCGCCATGGCGGCCACCTTGGGGGCGGTGGCGAAGAAGGCCGTCACCGGGGTGGGTGAACCCTCGTAAACGTCGGGCGTCCACATGTGGAAGGGCACCGCCGAGACCTTGAAGGCCAGACCCACCAGCAGGAACACGAGGCCGAAGAGCAGGCCGACCGACAGCCGGTCGGTCGTGATCGCCTGCATCACCGCCGCGAGGTTGGTCGTCCCGGCATAGCCATAGACCAGCGAGGCGCCGTAAAGCAGCATCCCCGAGCTGAGCGAGCCGAGCACGAAGTACTTCAGCCCCGCCTCGGACGAGCGCGCGCTTTCGCGCCGCATGGCCGCGACCACGTAAAGCGCCATCGATTGCAGCTCGAGCCCCATGTAGAGCGTCAGCAGGTCGCCGGCCGAGACCATGACCATCATGCCGATCACCGCCAGCACCACCAGCACCGGCAGCTCGAAGCGCATCAGTCCGTGACGGGTCAGGTAGGCCGCGCTCATGGCGAGGACGGCGGCGGCGGACAGCAGGATCGTCACCTTGGCGAAGCGGGCGAAGGCATCGTCGATGAACATGCCGAAGAAGGCCTGCGAATCCGCGCGCACGCCCCAGCCGATGGCGACGGCCGCAGCCAGCAGGGCGATCACCGACAGCCACAGCACGGGGCCGGCCACCCGGTCCTTGCCGAAGAAGGCGCCGAACATCAGCGCGACCAGCGCAAAGATCGACAGCGCCACCTCGGGCATGAGGGTGTAAAGGTCCAGAGACGTCATCATGACGGAATGCCCCTTAGTGGCCGTCTGCGGGCGCGGCAGCGACCTGGGTCGCGGCGTCAGCGGCAGGCAGGCTGGCGTGATAGTCGTTCAGAAGGGCGGCAACCGAGGGCCCGGTGATGTCGGTGACGGCCCGCGGATAGACGCCCAAGAGGATCGTCATGGCGATCAGAGGCACGAAGATCCAGCGCTCGCGCGGGGTCATCTCGGTGATGGACCGCAAGCCGGCGCGGACCAGCTGCCCCAGCGTGACGCGGCGGTACAGCCACAGCGCATAGGCGGCCGAAAGGATCACGCCCGAGGTCGCGACAAAGGCCACCCAGGTGTTGACGCGGAAGGCGGCCATGAGCGTCAGGAACTCGCCCACGAAGCCCGAGGTGCCGGGCAGGCCCACGTTCGCCATGGTGAAGAACAGGAAGATCAGGGCGTAGATCGGCATCCGGTTCACGAGGCCGCCATAGGCGTCGATCTCGCGCGTGTGCATCCGGTCGTAGATCACGCCGACCAGAAGGAACAGCGCGCCCGAGATGAAGCCGTGCGACAGCATCTGGAAGATCGCGCCCTGCACGCCCTGCTCGCTGGCCGCGAAGGTGCCAAGCGTCACGAAGCCCATGTGCGCGACCGAGGAATAGGCGATCAGCTTCTTCATGTCGGACTGCGCCAGCGCGACAAGGCTGGTGTAGACGATGGCGATGGCCGACAGCCAGAAGATCGGGCCCTGCGCGATGGCCGAGGCTTCGGGGAACATCGGCAGCGAGAAGCGCAGGAAGCCGTAGCCCCCCATCTTCAGCAGCACCGCCGCCAGCAGCACCGAGGCCGCGGTCGGCGCCTGCACGTGCGCATCGGGCAGCCAGGTGTGGACCGGCCACATCGGCATCTTGACCGCGAAGCTGGCGAAGAAGGCGAGGAACAGCAGCATCTGCGTGCCGCCCGCCAGGCTCCACCCGAAGATGGTGAACGGATCGCTCGGGAAGTCGAAGCCCAGCAGCGTCGGGATGTCGGTGGTGCCCGCCATGCGGTACATCACGATCATCGCGATCAGCATGAAGACCGACCCGAGGAAGGTATAAAGGAAGAACTTGAAGGCCGCGTAGATGCGGTCCTTGCCGCCCCAGATCCCGATGATCAGGAACATGGGGATCAGCCCTGCCTCGAAGAACAGGTAGAACAGCACCAGGTCCAGCGCGACGAAGACGCCGATCATCAGCCCTTCCAGCACCAGGAAGGCGATCATGTAGTCCTTGGCGCGGTCGGTCATCTCCCAGGTGGAGAGGATCACCAGCGGCATCAGGAAGGTCGTCAGCATCACGAAAAGGATCGAGATGCCGTCCACGCCCAGCTTGTAGCGCAGGCCCATGATCCAGGGCTGGTCTTCCACGAACTGGAAGGCCGTGTTCTGCGGGTCGAAGCCCGCCAGCACCACGCAGGAGACCGCGAAGGTGGCCACAGTTGCCACCACCGCCAGCCACTTGGCGTTGCGGGCCGCGCCCTCGTCCTCGCCACGCAGGAACAGCGCGAGGATCAGCGCCGCGACGATCGGCAGGAAGGTGATGATCGAAAGAAGCGGATAGGTCGTCATCTCAGCTCATGCTCCGCGCCATCACCCAGATCAGCAGGGCGACGAGGCCCAGCACCATCCCGAAGGCGTAGTGGAAAAGGTAGCCCGACTGCACGCGGCCGGCGAAGCGGGTCATGCGCGGGATCAGGCCCATCGCCAAGCCGTTGATCGCGCCGTCGATGGTGCGGCGGTCGCCCCCCTGCCACAGCGCGCGGCCGATCCAGCGGGCGGGACGCACGAAGACCGCGTCATACAGCTCGTCGAAATACCACTTGTTCAGCAGGAAGCGGTACAGCGGGCGCTGCGTCTCGGCCAGACGGGCGGGCGCGGCCGGGTTGCGGATGTACATCGCCCAGGCAAGGCCGAGGCCGATCAGCATGGCGATGAAGGGCGAGACCTTCACCCAGGCGGGCGAGTGGTGCGCCTCGTCCATCACGTGGTTGTCGGGGTGCATGTAGATCGCGCCTCCGACCGGGGCGGCGACGGCGGCATGGGCCTCGCCCTCGCCCTCTGCGGCGGCGGGTGCCGGGGCGTGATCGGCGGGCTCGGCCGTCTCGGCGGGCGCGGTGGCGTGGTCGGCCGGTTCCGTGCCGTGGTCCGCCGCGGCGGCCACATGGGGCATGTGGAAGAACTGGCTGACGCGGTCGTGGTCGCCGAAGAAGGGCGCATACCAGATCATGCCCGCGAAGATCGCGCCGAGGCCCAGCACCCCCAGGGGCACCAGCATCACGGACGGGCTTTCATGCGCGTGCTCGTAGGCGTGCAAGCCGTCGTGGTGATCATGGCCGTGATGGCCGTGGCCGTGGTGGTCATGGTCGCCGTGGCCATGCGCGACCGGCTCGGCGGCGGCGGCGGTCTGGATCTCTTCCTCTTCCTTGATGGCGGGATCCCAGACCTTCTGCGGGCGCGGCTCGCCCCAGAAGGTCAGGAACATCAGCCGCCAGGAATAGAAGCTGGTGAAGCAGGCGGCGATGACCAGCAGCCAGAAGGCATAAGCGTTGCCCGAGGCATAGGCGCTTTCGATCACGGCGTCCTTGGACAGGAAGCCCGCGAAGCCGATGGTGGTCAGCGGGATGCCGACGCCGGTGATGGCCAGGGTGCCGACCAGCATGGCGTAGAAGGTGTAGGGGATCTTCTTCCGCAGCCCGCCGTAGTTCCGCAGATCCTGCTCATGGTGCATCGCGTGGATGACCGAGCCCGCGCCGAGGAACAGCATGGCCTTGAAGAAGGCATGCGTGAACAGGTGGAACATCGCCACCGAATAGACGCCGACGCCCGCCGCCACGAACATGTAGCCCAGCTGCGAACAGGTCGAATAGGCGATCACGCGCTTGATGTCGTTCTGCACCAGGCCCACGGTCGCCGCAAAGAAGGCGGTGGCCGAGCCGATCAGCACGATGAACTGCTTGGCCTCGGGCGCGAACTCATACAGCGGCGACATCCGGCAGACGAGGAACACGCCCGCCGTCACCATGGTCGCGGCATGGATCAGGGCGGACACCGGCGTCGGACCCTCCATCGCGTCGGGCAGCCAGGTGTGCAGGCCGAGCTGCGCGGACTTGCCCATCGCACCGATGAACAGCAGCACGCCTAGCAGGTTCGCGGCGTTCCACGAGGTCCAGAGGAACGGCACCTCGGTCGTGGCGAGGGTCGGAACCTGTGCGAAGATCTCGTCGAAGCGGATCGAGCCGGTCAGCCACCAGAGCCCGAAGATCCCCAGCAGGAAGCCGAAGTCGCCCACGCGGTTGACGATGAAGGCCTTCATCTGCGCGTCCAAGGCGCTCGGTTTCTTGTAGTAGAAGCCGATCAGCAGGTACGAGGCGAGGCCCACACCCTCCCACCCGAAGAACATCTGCAGCAGGTTGTCGGCCGTCACCAGCGCTAGCATGGTGAAGGTGAAGAAGGACAGATAGGCGAAGAAGCGCGCCTTGTAGGGCTCGTCCTCGGTCCAGTTGTCGTCATGGGCCATGTAGCCCATCGAATACAGGTGCACGAGCGCAGAAACGGTCGTCACCACGATCAGCATGATCAGCGTCAGCCGGTCGATGCGGATCGCCCATTCGGCGGCAAAGTCGCCCGCCGTGATCCAGTCCATCAGGTGGACCTTGTAGGGCTGCCCGTCGAAGCCGAAGAACAGCGTCCAGCTGAGCGCGGCGCAGATGAACAGGACGCCCGTGGTCAGGATCTGCGCGCCGCGTTCGGAAATCACCCGCCAGCCGAAACCCGCGACGATCGCGGCAACCAGGGGGGCAAGAAGGATGAACTGTTCCATTGTCGCCTCAGCCCTTCATCACGTTGGCGTCTTCGACCTCGATGGTGCCGCGGTTGCGGAAGAACACCACGAGGATGGCCAGGCCGATCGCCGCCTCGGCCGCGGCGACCGTCAGCACGAACATGGTGAAGACCTGCCCCGCGAGATCGCCCAGATGCGCCGAGAAGGCGACGAAGTTGATGTTGGCCGACAACAGGATCAGCTCGATCGACATCAGGATGACGATGACGTTCTTGCGGTTCACGAAGATGCCGAACACGCCGGTGACGAACAGGATCGCCCCCACGACCAGGTAATGTGTCAGTCCGATCATCTGCCTTCGTCCCTTCCGGTTCGTGGGTCCGGTCTTCTTGCGCGCGACTCTCTCGCGCTGCTGTTTAGATCACGCGCGCGCGAGTGAACAGCGCCCGCGCGTGTGGAATGGCCGGCGCCCCTGCACCGGCCCCGTGCCTTACTGCAGCCCCTGCCCCGGCTTGGGGTTCGTCATCCGCATGGCCTTGGCCGGATCGCGCCACATCTGCTGCAGCACGTCCTGGCGCTTGATGTCGCGGCGGTGGCGCAGGGTCAGAAGGATCGCGCCGATCATGGCGACCAGCAGGATCAGCCCGGCCAGCTGGAAGGGCAGCAGGTAGCGGTCGTAAAGGATCAGCCCCAGCGCATGGGTGTTCAGCGTGTTTTCCACGATGGGCGCGACGCGGGCAGCCTCGGCCGTCGCGGCGGATTCCCAGATTCCGAAGGCGATGCCCAGCTGCGCCATCATCACCAGCGCGATCAACAGCCCCAGCGGAAGATAGCGCGCGAGTTCCCCCTTGAGCGCGGCGAAGTCGATGTCGAGCATCATGACCACGAACAGGAACAGCACGGCCACGGCGCCGACATAGACGATCACCAGCAGCATGGCGACGAACTCGGCGCCTTGCAGGACGAACAGTCCCGCGGCCGAGATGAAGGCCAGGATCAGCCACAGCACCGAATGGACGGGGTTGCGCGAGATCACGACCATGAAGCCCGAGACCACGACGCTCAGCGCGAACAGGTAGAAGGCGAAGGTCATCATTTCTCGTCTTCCTCCTCGGCAAAGACCGACTGCGCCAATTCCAGCGCCTTCTGCATGGCGGGCAGGCCGCCGAACATGCTCATCTGCCAGATCGTTTCGGCGATCTCGCGCTGGGTGGCGCCGGCGGCGCGCGCGTGGCGGACGGCCAGGCGCAGCTGCGGCTCGGCGATGGCGCCCTGGACGGTCAGCGCGCCGATGGTCAGCAGCAGGCGGGTCTTGGCGTCCAGCCCTTCGCGGTTGAAGGTGCGGCCGAACCACATCTCCATCATGTCTGCGGACATGGTGGGGAACATCTTTTCCAGCGCCCGGGGATCGAACTTTTCCAGCGCCGGATTGAAGGCGCGCGCCATCTCCTGCCCCGACTGGAGCATCTGCTGGAACAGCTTGGTGAACCCGTCGCTCATCGGTAGGGCGCGTCCAGCTGGAGGTTGCGGGCGATCTCGGCCTCCCAGCGCTCGCCGTTCTCCAGCAGCTTGGCCTTGTCGTAAAGCAGTTCCTCGCGGGTCTCGACCGAGAACTCGAAGCTCGGCGTTTCCACGATGGCATCCACCGGGCAGGCTTCCTGGCAGAAGCCGCAGTAGATGCACTTGGTCATGTCGATGTCATAACGCGTGGTGCGGCGCGAGCCGTCCTCGCGCGGCTCGGCGTCGATGGTGATCGCCTGCGCCGGGCAGATCGCCTCGCACAGCTTGCAGGCGATGCAGCGTTCCTCGCCGCTGGGATAGCGGCGCAGCGCGTGCTCGCCCCGGAAGCGCGGCGACAGCGGGCCCTTTTCATGCGGGTAGTTGAGGGTGGGCTTCGGCGCGACGAAGTACTTCATCCCGAGGGCAAAGCCCTTGATGAAGTCCCACATCAGGAAATACTTCGTGGCGCGGACGATATCGATCGCCATTACAATGTCTCTCCGACAGCATCCACGCCGCCCTCGGGCGCGGCATAGCGATCCATCGCACCGACCAGGATGCGCTTGACCGAACCGTCCGGCGTGATCCCGTGAGGGGCCAGCGCATCCAGCAGGAACTGGGCGAATTCGGCCTTGTCGTTCTCGGTGGCGTCGCGCAGGGCGACCGCGATTTCATTCGTGATCAAGGCTTATCCTCCGACAACGGTTTGGCCGATGGGAACCAGGTGATCCCAGCGCGCCCAGGCACCGCCAAGCACCTGGTAACGGGCCAGGAAGGCGATTAGCACGACCCAGGCCAGCGACAGCGGCAGGAACACCTTCCAGCCGACCCGCATCAGCTGGTCATAGCGATAGCGCGGCACGATGGCCTTCACCATGGCGAACATGAAGAACCAGAAGACCATCTTCAGGAACATCCACAGCGCCCCGTCGGGGATGCCCGGGATGGGCGACAGCCAGCCGCCGAAGAAGAGGATCGAGATCAGCGCGCACATCAGCCAGATGGCGATGTATTCGCCGCCCATGAACAGCAGGTAGGGCGTCGAGGAATATTCGGTCATGTGCCCGGCGACCAGTTCCGATTCCGCCTCGGCCAGATCGAAGGGCGGGCGGTTCGTTTCGGCCAGGGCGCTGACGAAGAACAGCACCAGCATCGGCAGGTGGGGCAGCCAGTACCAGTTGAACAGGCCATAGGCGCCACGCTGGCTTTCGACGATGCCCGACAGGTTCATCGTCCCGGCCGAGATGATCACGCCGATGATGATGAGGCCCAGCGACACCTCGTAGGAGATCATCTGCGCGGCCGAACGCAGCGAGGCAAGGAACGGATATTTCGAGTTCGAGGCCCAGCCGCCCATGATCACGCCGTAAACCTCGAGCGAGGACACGGCGAAGATGAACAGCACGCCCACGTTGAGGTTCGCCATCACCCAGCCCGGCGCGAAGGGAATGGCCACCCAGGCGAACAGCGCCAGCATCATGCTGAGGAAGGGCGCCAGGAAGAAGACGAACTTGTCGGCCCCCGAGGGCACGACGATTTCCTTGAGCACGTACTTGATCGCGTCCGCGAAGGTCTGCAGCAGGCCCCAGGGACCGACCACGTTGGGCCCGCGCCGCATCTGGACGGCCGCCCAGATCTTGCGGTCGCCATAGACCAGCCAGATCAGCGACAACATCACGAAGGCGATCAGCGCCAGCCCCTGCGCCAGCAGGATCACCGTATAGCCAAGGGGGGACGCCCAGAATTCAGCCATGTGTTCGTTTCCCCCTTGTCATGCGGCCGGAATGCCGCGGTCCTTGCAGCTTCGCAAGGTGTCATCGGTTTCCATGACCCTCAGCCCCATCGGCTTCGAGTCGGACAGCGTGAAGACCGAGCCGACCATCAGCTTGCCCCGCTTCTTGTCTTGCACGGTGCGGATGTGCCGGCCGAAGTCCTTGCCCTGGTTCTTGGCCCAGCCCGCCAGCGCGCAGGTGGCATAGGCGAAGGCGAGTTCGGCGTCCACCCCCGCGCGCAGGTTCGCGGTCACCTCGACCAGCTCGCCCTTGCGGTCGCCGGCCACGGGATCGACCCGCGCGGCGATGAAGTCCTCGGGATCGGCCACGAAACCCGCGGGAAGCGCGGGAAACGCGGGCTGGGTGCGGGCCGCGAACTCCTCCAGCGCCTTCTGCTGGGCGGTGGGCAGGCGGCGCGGCTCGGGCGAGACGATGTCGAAATTGGCGATATCCGCCGCCGACAGGTCCAGCCCGAGGTTGACCTCGAGTTCGGCAAGCTCGGATTCGGTGACCTCGAAGGCGTCGCGTCCGGCGGGGCTGTCCAGCGACACCTCGGTCACGGAGCCGTCGGGTTCCAGGATCAGGATGTCGCCCGACTTTGTCGAGACCCGCGCGCGGCTGAGCCGGGTGCCTGCCGCGCTGCGGTCGACGATCTTGACGCCCACCGCCTCGGGCTTGGACTTCGGCGGGGTCGCCAGGCCCAGGCCCTCCGGCTCGGGCGAGCAGGCGGCAAGCCCCGCCAGGGCCGTTGCGGCGATCAGTGCGGTGATCGCGGGGCGCATCCTGTCACTCCGCCGCAAGCGCGGGCGCGCGCCGCGCCGAGGCCATGGCCGAAAGCTCGGCCATCAGCCCCGAAGAGCGCGCGATCGGGTTGGTCAGGTAGAAGTCCCGGATCGCGTTGCGGAAGGTCGCGCGGCCCAGCGCGGCTGCTTCGACCGGCTGCCAGGCATTCGCCGGCACCTCGTCGATCTGCGCCAGGTGCGGGACCGCCTCGATCAGCGCGCGGCGCAGGCCCGCGAGATCATTCCACGGCTGCGTCCGGCCCAGTTCGGCCGAAAGGGCGCGCAGGATCGCCCAGTTCTCCTTGGCCTCGCCCGGGGCGAAGTTCGCCCGCATCGCCAGTTGCGGGCGGCCCTCGGTGTTCACGAAAAGGCCGCTTTCCTCGGTGTAGCAGGCGGCGGGCAGGATCAGGTCGGCGCGATGCGCGCCCCGGTCGCCGTGGCTGCCCTGATAGATCACGAAGGGCCCGCCCTGGTCGCGAGGAGTGATCTCCACCTCGTCGGCGCCCAGGCTGTAGATCACCTCGGCGCCCTCGATGGCGGCGGCCAGCCCGCCCTCGGTCACGGCGCCCACGTCCATGGCGCCCACGCGCGAGGCCGCCGTGTGCAGGACCAGCAGCTTGCAGTCGCCCTGCTCGCAGATGCGCATGGCGTGGGCCAGAACCGCCGCCCCGTCCGCCTCGCGCAGGGCGCCCTGCCCCACGATGACGATGCCGGGCGTGCCGTCCCTGTTCGCCAGATCCTCGTTCAGCACGCCCGCCAGGGCGTCGCGGTCGGTGCCGAAATGGTGGTAGTCATAGGTCAGGTCCGCCGCCTCGCCCACCAGCGCCACTTGCGCGCCATGCAGCCAGGCCTTGCGGATGCGGGCGTTCAGCACCGGCGCTTCGATGCGGGGGTTGGTCCCGATCAGCAGGATGCGCTTGGCGCCGTCGATATCCGTGATCGACGCCGTGCCGACGTAAGCAGAGCGGTTGCCCGCAGGCAGACGCGCGCCGTCCGTGCGGCATTCGACCTTGCCGCCCAAGCCCTCGACCAGCTGCTTCAGCGAAAAGGCTGCCTCGACCGGGGCCAGGTCGCCGACAAGGCCGGTGACCTTGCGGCCCCGCATGGCCGAGGCCGCGGCTTCCAGAGCCTCGGACCAGGTGGCCGGGCGCAGGCGGCCGTTCTGGCGGAGATAGGGCTTGTCCAGCCGCTGGCGGCGCAGCCCGTCCCAGACGAAGCGGGTCTTGTCGCTGATCCACTCCTCGTTCACGTCGTCGTGGTTGCGCGGCAGGATGCGCATGACCTCGCGCCCGCGGGTGTCGATGCGGATGTTCGACCCCACCGCGTCCATGACGTCGATCGACTCGGTCTTGCGCAGTTCCCACGGACGGGCGGTGAAGGCATAGGGCTTCGAGACCAGCGCGCCCACGGGGCACAGGTCGATGATGTTGCCCTGCAGGTTCGAATCGAGCGTCAGCCCCAGGTAGGAGGTGATCTCGGAGTCCTCGCCCCGGCCGGTCTGGCCCATCTGCTCGATCCCCGCGACCTCGGTCGTGAAGCGCACGCAGCGGGTGCAGGAAATGCAGCGCGTCATGTGCGTCTCGACCAGCGGGCCGAGGTCCAGGTCCTCAGACGCGCGCTTCGGCTCGCGGTAGCGGCTGAAGTCCACGCCATAGGCCATCGCCTGGTCCTGCAGGTCGCATTCGCCGCCCTGGTCGCAGATCGGGCAGTCCAGCGGATGGTTGATCAGCAGGAACTCCATCACCCCTTCGCGGGCCTTGCGGACCATGGGGCTGTTGGTGCGCACCTCGGACGGCGCGCCTTCCGGGCCGGGCCGCAGGTCCTTGATCTGCATCGCGCAGGAGGCCACGGGCTTGGGCGGCCCCCCCACGACCTCGACCAGGCACATGCGGCAGTTGCCGGCGATCGACAGCCGCTCGTGATAGCAGAAGCGCGGCACCTCGATGCCGGCCAGCTCGCAGGCCTGGATCAGCGTCAGGTTCGGATCGACCTCGATCAGCTGGTCGTCAATCTTGATGGTGCGAAGATTGCTCATCTTGCTGTGCCTTGCGCTTGTGCCTCAGTCCAGCCGGACAAAGGTCTTGTGCTGATACTCGGTCCATTGGGCAGCGTCGACAATGGTCATCGTCGCCGCACGGTCAGGACGATAGAGGACCGTGCCATAAATGGTGCTTGCCCGCCTGTAGGGAGCGGAGTGCTGCGCCGTCGCCTGCCAGCGCACACCCTGCGCGTCGGTGCAGATGATGGTCGCCGCGCGGGGATTGCCCCAGATGCGGATCAGGGGATGTCCCACCAGGTCCCGTTCCTTGCGGACGTCGGAACCGGGCGCATCCACCACGCAGTCGATGCCGCCGGGCGACAGCACGTCGAACCGCATGACATAGATGTCCACGGGCGTCCCCGGCTGCCGGCCAACGGGCGCGGCCAGCGCGACATCGGCCAGCAGCATCGTCGCGGCGGCGGCCACGGTGATGCCGATGCCGATCCAGCGCACCGCCCGCTTCATTTCGCCACCAGCAGCGAGCCCGTCACCGTCCTGTTCGCGATTTCCTGCCGGCCCAGGCGGCAATAGCTTTCCGGGTCGCCCTTCTTCACGCCGTTGCGGGCCATGTAGTCGTCGGCCACGGCATAGATGCGCTTGCGCTCGGCCTTGTCGTCGAGAAAGGCATTCACCTGCTGGCGCGTGTAGCCCTTGTCCAGGGCATAGCGCTCGAGCGCGCGGGCCTGGCTATAGGCATACAGCATGCGCGCATCCAGCGTCGGGCATTCGCGGCGGATGCGGTCGGCGATGCGCGCGGCGATCAGGCGGTCGTTGATGTAGCGTTCCTGGCTCAACGGCTCCAGCGCGGCGGCGGGGGCCAGCGTGCCCAGGGTCATCAGCCCGGCGGTCAGGGCGGCAACAATCTTTCCCGAAGTCATGGCGATCCCCTTGTTGCAGATGCCTGCAACATAGGAACGGACCCCGTCATTTGCGCGACCCGGGCCGGTCAGGCCGCCGTGATCCGCGGGATCGTGCCGGGCGGCCATCAGAACCACTCCTTCCGGCGGATCTCGTAGGTTTCATGGAACTGCTCGTCCGAGCGCGTCATGTAGATGATCGCCTCGATGAAGGCGATCACGCCCACGATCATGGTCGGCAGGAAGAAGGCGACCCAGCCCAGCAGGGTGCAGCCCAGCATGATCAGCCCGGCCCTGTTGAAGCCGAGGTAGAACTTGTGGACGCCGAACGAGCCGAGAAAAAGCGCCAGCAGCCCGGCGACGAACTTGTTCTTCTCGCCATAGGCCGCGGCATGGGGGCTGTTGGGGTCGGGATAAACCTCGACCGCGGTGTCTCCTCGCGTCTGGAAATCGACCCACACGCCCGCGCGGGCGATCTGGCCGCTGCCCAGAAGGTCAGCCTCGCCGAAGGTATAGCGGCGGCCGTCGGCGCCGGTGATCACACCGTCGCCCGACTGCGCGTCGATATGGAGGATCTGACCCTTCACGCTTCAGCCTCACTCCGCCGCCATCGCGCCCATGCGGCCGGTGCGCTTGGCCTTGATGCGGTCCTCGATTTCCTCGCGGTAATGCCGGATCAGGCCCTGGATCGGCCAGGCGGCGGCATCGCCAAGGGCGCAGATCGTGTGGCCCTCGACCTGCTTGGTGACGTCCAGCAGCATGTCGATCTCCTCGACCTCCGCCTCGCCGCGCACCAGCCGGTCCATGACGCGCATCATCCAGCCCGTGCCCTCGCGGCAGGGCGTGCACTGGCCGCAGCTTTCATGCTTGAAGAAGGCCGACAGGCGCCAGATCGCCTTCACGATGTCCACGGACTGATCCATGACGATCATGCAGGCCGTGCCGAAGGACGACTTCAGCTCGCGCATCCCGTCGAAGTCCATGATCGCGTCCTCGCACAGATGCGCGGGGATCACGGGGCAGGATGCGCCGCCGGGGATGATCGCCTTGAGGTTCTTCCAGCCACCCCGGATGCCGCCGCCGTGCTTTTCGATCAGCTCGCGCATCGGGATCGACATGGCCTCCTCGACCACGCAGGGCGTGTTGACGTGCCCGGTCAGGCCGAACAGCTTGACGCCCGCGTTGTTCGGGCGGCCGAAGCTGGCGAACCACTCGGCGCCGCGCCGCAGGATGGTGGGGACGACGGCGATGGATTCGACGTTGTTCACCGTGGTCGGGCAGCCGTAAAGGCCCGCGCCCGCCGGGAACGGCGGCTTCATGCGCGGCATCCCCTTCTTGCCCTCGAGGCTTTCCAGCAGCGCCGTTTCCTCGCCGCAGATATAGGCGCCCGCGCCGTGGTGCAGGAACAGGTCGAAGTCCCAGCCCGATTTCGCCGCGTTCCTGCCCAGAAGCCCCGCGTCATAGCATTCGTCGATGGCGGCCTGCAGTGCCTCGCGCTCGCGGATGTATTCGCCGCGCAGGTAGATATAGGCCGTGTGCGCCCCCATCGCGAACGAGGCGATCAGCGCGCCCTCGATCAGCGTGTGCGGATCGTGGCGCATGATCTCGCGGTCCTTGCAGGTCGCGGGCTCGGATTCGTCGGCGTTGATGACCAGATAGGACGGGCGGCCGTCGCTTTCCTTGGGCATGAAGGACCACTTCATGCCCGTGGGGAAGCCCGCCCCGCCCCGGCCGCGCAGGCCGGATTTCTTCATCTCGTCGATGATCCCGTCACGGCCGCGCGCGATGATCTCGGCGGTGCCGTCCCAATGGCCGCGCGCCCGCGCGCCCTTCAGCGTGCGGTCGCCCATCCCGTAAAGGTTGGTGAAGATCCGGTCCTGATCGCTCAGCATCGCGTGTGTCGTCCTATCGTTCGCGCGGCGCGCCGTCGCGCCGCCGCCAGATCCGCCAGGTCACCAGCAGCGACCAGACCAATGCCCCGATCGCCGCAAGATCGGCGAGAAAGGCGTATTCCACAGGCCAGCCATAATGCCCGCCCGCCCAGTTTGCGGCCAGCCAGGCCAGCATGGCCACGGCGATCACCCCGCCCACCAGCCGCATCTGGCCCGTGTCGTCAGGGGAACGCCGGGGCCCGGTCATAACGATTCACCGGTCCCCACCGAACCGGAATGCGCCGTCTGGGGCGTTTCGGCAAGCGCCGCCTTCCCCTTGCCACGCCGCTTCATCCGGCCCGCGTCCGTCGTCTCGGCCGTGGAAGCCTCGGCCGCCGTAAAGGTCACCGCCTGCAGGGGGTCGAGTGCTGCGCCCTGCGGCGCGCCCTCCATCCCCTGTGGGCGCTGGGGGCGCGCGACCGGAACATGCGCGATCGCGCCATCGTCCCGCCTGATCGAGCGGCGGGGAAGCGCGTCAGGGTCCTTGGCGCTTTCCACCGGGTTCTGCCATTCCTCGGCATCCTCGGCGCCCTGGCAGAACAGGATCACCAGCAGCGCACCCAGCAGCCCGGCGGTCACGAGGCCAAGGAACAGCCCCGGCAGCACCCCGATGCCGCCGACACCCGCCGTCAGGGCGAAGACGACCAGCCCCATCACGGCGGCAAAGATCCAGCATTGGCGTGCGCAGGTGCTCATGGGCGTCGTTCCTGTCCCTGGGGCCTCAGTTCACTCGGTGTCCTTCGCGTCGGCGGGCTGGCCCGCCGGCTCCCGCTTGGACGGGGGCCGCGCGGCCGAGGTCCCGGCCGCCTCCTGCACCGTCACGCCGGTCTTGTCCACGGGACGCCCCTCGCCGGGATGGGGATCGTATTCCCCTTCGCCCCCGGCCTCCTCGGGCTGGCGCACCCAGGGGGTCAGCAGCGGCACCTCGGTCCCGTCGATGCGCTTGACCGTGTCGCGCTGCCTGACTGCCAGCGTGGCTGAGGCGTTCATCTTCTCGGCGCGCTCGACCGAGGCCAGCGCCACCGGCCCACCCAGGGGCTCGGACGAAAAACGGCCGTTCTGCGGCCCCGGCACCGGCACCTGGCCCTCCGCCAGCGCATCGATCAGCGCCGAAAGCTTCTCGGCCGTCAGGTCCTCGTAGTAATCCTTGCCGATCTGGACCATCGGCGCGTTCGAGCAGGCCCCGAGGCATTCGACCTCTTCCCACGAGAAGTTGCCGTCGGCCGAGACCACATGCGGGCTGGCGGCGATCTTCTCGCGGCAGACGCGGATCAGGTCGCCCGCGCCGCAGATCATGCAGGTCGTGGTGCCGCAGATCTGGATATGGGCAATCTTCCCAACCGGCTGCAGCTGGAACATGAAGTAGAAGGTCGCCACCTCCAGCGCCCGGATGTAGGACATGCCCAACATCTCGGCCACGTATTCGATGGCGGGCCGCGTCAGCCAGCCTTCCTGTTCCTGCGCCCTCCACAGCAGCGGGATGATGGCCGACATCTGCCGGCCTTCGGGGAACTTGGTCATCTGCGCGCGCGCCCATGTCAGGTTCGCGGGCGTGAACTCGAACGAGTCGGGCTGGACGGGGGCAAGGCGGCGCAGCATCAGGCGGGCACTCCGGTAACGGCGGGGGTCGCCGGACGCGGCGACGGGTTCATCACGGACAGGCTCACCGGTCCACCTCGCCGAACACGACATCCGAGGTGGCGATCAGAGCGGTCACGTCGGCCAGCATGTGGCCCTTGGCCATCCAGTCCATCGACTGGAGGTGGCAGAAGCCGGGCGCGCGCAGCTTGGCGCGGTAAGGCTTGTTGGTGCCGTCGCTGACCAGATAGACGCCGAACTCGCCCTTGGGCGCCTCGACGGCGGCATAAACCTCACCCGCAGGGACCTTGAAGCCTTCGGTGTAAAGCTTGAAGTGGTGGATCAGGCTTTCCATGTCGCGCTTCATGTCCAGCCGGCGCGGCGGCGTCAGCTTGCCGCGCGCCAGCACGTCGCCTGCCGGTTCCGCCTTCAGCTTGGCCACGGCCTGGCGGATGATGCGGACCGACTGGCGCATCTCCTCCATCCGCAGCAGGTAGCGGTCGTAGCAGTCGCCGTTGGTGCCGACAGGAACCTCGAAGTCGAACTCGTCGTAGCATTCATAGGGCTGCGAGCGGCGCAGGTCCCAGGCAAGGCCAGAACCGCGCGCCATGATCCCCGACCAGCCCCAGTCCAGGATGTCCTGTTCCTTGGCGATGCCGATGTCCACGGTGCGCTGCTTGAAGATCCGGTTTTCCGTGATCAGCGTGTCGAGGTCGTCCACGACCTTGGGGAAGTGGACCGCCCAGTCGTCGATGTCGTCGATCAGGTCGGGCGGCAGGTCCTGGTGGACGCCGCCGGGGCGGAAATAGGCGGCGTGCAGCCGCGCGCCCGAGGCCCGCTCGTAGAAGATCATCAGCTTCTCGCGTTCCTCGAAGCCCCACAGCGGCGGGGTCAGCGCCCCAACGTCCATGGCGCCCGTGGTCACGTTCAGCAGGTGGTTCAGGATGCGCGTGATTTCCGAGAACAGCACCCGGATCAGGCTGGCGCGGCGCGGGATCTCAACGCCGGTCAGGCGCTCGATCGCCAGGCACCAGGCATGCTCCATGCACATGGGCGACACGTAGTCGAGCCGGTCCATGTAGGGCAGGTTTTGCAGATAGGTGCGGTCCTCCATCAGCTTCTCGGTCCCGCGGTGCAGCAGGCCGATATGGGGGTCCACGCGCTCGACGATCTCGCCGTCCAGCTCGATCACCATGCGCAGCACGCCGTGCGCCGCCGGGTGCTGAGGCCCGAAGTTGATGTTGAAGTTGCGGATGCGCTGTTCGCCGGTCAGCACGTCGAAGCTGCCGTCGTCATACGTGTTGCTGCGGATGTCGCCGTCCATCGGCCTACCCCCTTGCTGCGGCATGGACCCTTCCGGCCAGCCGCTCGGCAGATTTCGTCATCACCGGCCCGGAACGCTCGCCGTTCTCAGGCCCGGACCTCATTTCTTGCCATCCGCCGTCACGCCGATGGTCGCCGGAGCCTTCTCGTCGCCCGGCAGCAGCTGGTGCGTGCCCTCCCAGGGCGACAGGAAGTCGAACTTGCGGTATTCCTGGGTCAGGTTCACCGGCTCGTAGACGACGCGCTTCTCGATGTCGTCATAGCGGACCTCGACATAGCCCGTCGTCGGGAAGTCCTTGCGCAGCGGATAGCCCTTGAAGCCGTAGTCGGTCAGGATGCGGCGCAGGTCCGGGTGGCCCGAGAACAAGATCCCGAACATGTCGAAGACCTCGCGCTCGAACCAGTTGGCCGTCGGGATCAGGCCGGTGATCGAGGGCACCAGCTCGTCCTCGCGGATCGCGGCCTTCAGGCGGATGCGCTGGTTCGTGTACATCGACAGGAAGTGCCAGACGACGTCGAAACGAGCCGGCCGCTCGGGGTAATCGACGGCCGTGATGTCCACCAGCGTCGAGAAGCGGCAGGCCGGATCGTCGCGCAGCGCCTGCACCAGCCCGACGATCGCGCCGGCATGGACCGTCAGCGTCAGCTCGCCGAAGGCCACCTTGTAGTCCAGCACGTCGTTCGGACGGCGGGCGGCGATCATCTCGCCCAGTTCGGCCAGCGCCTGGGGATCGGGATAGATGGCCATCGCTTACCTCACCAGGGTGCCGGTGCGGCGGATCTTCCGCTGCAGTTGCAGGATGCCATACAGCAGCGCCTCGGCCGTGGGCGGACAGCCCGGGACATAGACGTCCACCGGCACGATCCGGTCGCAGCCGCGCACGACGGAATAGCTGTAATGGTAATAGCCGCCGCCGTTCGCGCAGGACCCCATAGAGATCACGTAGCGCGGCTCGGGCATCTGGTCGTAGACCTTGCGCAGCGCGGGCGCCATCTTGTTGGTCAGCGTGCCCGCGACGATCATCAGGTCCGACTGGCGCGGGCTGGCGCGCGGCGCGGTCCCGAAGCGTTCGAGGTCGTAGCGGGGCATCGAGGTGTGCATCATCTCGACCGCGCAGCAGGCCAGACCGAAGGTCATCCAGTGCATCGAGCCGTTGCGGGCCCAGTTGATGATGTCCTCGGTCGTGGTCAGCAGGAAGCCCTTGTCCTGCAACTCGCGGCTGAGCGCCTGGGTCGCGACCTCGCGGTCGGGCCCGGCGGTGTTCAGGCCGGTCTGCACGCCTTCGGGAAAGATCAGCCCCGACTTGACATGGGTGGGGTGGCCGCCGTGATGCGCGGGGCCCGCCCCCGTGCCGATGGCCGATCCGATGTTGCCGCCGGTGTCGCCGGCCGCGCCCGCGTCCGTGCGCATGTCGTCCGTCACGCCCATTCGAGGGCCCCTTTCCGCCATTCATAGGCAAAGCCGATGGTCAGCACCGCCAGGAAGACCATCATCGACCAGAAGGCCACGTCGCTCATCGTCGAGATGTTCAGCGCCCAGGGGAACAGAAACGCCACCTCGAGGTCGAAGATGATGAACAGGATCGAGACGAGATAGAAGCGGACGTCGAATTTCATCCGCGCGTCGTCGAAGGCGTTGAAGCCGCATTCATAGGCGCTGGTCTTTTCCGGGTCCGGGTTGCGGACCGCGATGATCCAGGCGGCCAGAACGAGGATGATCACCAGCGCCGAGGCCATGCCCAGGAAAACAAGGACCGGCAGATATTCGGATAGCAGATAGTCCACGAGGCGGGCTCCCCTGACGGCGCGGCGCCCGGGGGCGCGGCGTGGCTTGGCTAGGGCCTCATTTAGACGCGGCGGCCCCGGGGGTCAATGCGACCCGCCCGTCTTCCGGCCCGTTCAGATCGCGGTATAGCCGCCATCGACCAGGTGGTAGCTGCCGGTGATGAAGCTGGCGCGGTCCGACAGCAGGAACAGGGTCAGGGCGGACACCTCCTCGGACGTGCCCAGGCGGCCGGGGGCGTGGCGCGCGGCCAGTCCCTGCAAGGCGGCCTCGTCCATGGTGTCCTGGATCAGCGGCGTCAGGATGAAGCCCGGGCCGACCGCGTTCACGCGGATGCCGCGGGGGCCGTATTCCCATGCGGCGGTCTTGGTCATCCCGACCACGCCGTGCTTGGCCGCGACATAGGCGCTGGACCCGGCAAAGCCCACGCTGCCCAGGATCGAGGCCATGTTGACGATCGACCCCTTGGTCCCCGCCGCGGCCATGGCGGCAAGCTGCGCGCGCATCCCGTAAAGGACGCCGTTCAGGTTGATGTCGATGACGCGCTGCCAGCCGTCCAGCGGATAATCCCCGGCGTCCGCATGAGGGCCGCCGATGCCCGCGTTGTTGACGGCCATCGACAGCGTTCCGGGCAGGCTTTCCGCCGCCCGCACCAGGGCGTCGGCATTGGCAGGATCGGCCACGTCGCCCCCGACGGCCACGGCCTTGCCGCCCGCCGCCTCGATCTCGGCCACGACCTTGTCGGCCACCTCCTGCTTGAGGTCGCCCAGGACGACGCCGGCCCCGGATTGCGCCAACTCAAGGGCGATGGCGCGCCCGATGCCCGATCCCGCGCCGGTGACGATGGCGACGCGGCCCGAGAAGTCGAACGTGATGTCGGATGCGGACATGGGAACCTCCTTCGATCGCAGCCTGCCGGTGGAACGAACCGGCCGCCGAAGTGGTTGCCCCTGCCCCGCAGCCGCGGCGTCACTGCGGCATCACGCCGCCGAAACGCGCGCCTTCCGCCGGGGCGCCTCTTCCGCCGGACGCCGCCGCGCCGCCGTTTCCAGCATCGGCGCCAGATAGCGGCCGGTGTGGCTTTCGGCGACCTGCGCCACGTCCTCGGGCGTGCCTTCCGCCACGATCCGCCCGCCGCCGTCGCCGCCCTCGGGCCCGATGTCGATGATCCAGTCGGCGGTCTTGATGACGTCGAGGTTGTGCTCGATCACCACAACCGTGTTGCCCTGATCGACCAGCCGCTGCAGCACCTCGAGCAGCTTGCGCGTGTCGTCGAAATGCAGGCCCGTCGTGGGCTCGTCGAGGATATACAGCGTCTTGCCGGTGGAGGCCCGCGAAAGCTCCTTGGCCAGCTTCACCCGCTGCGCCTCGCCGCCCGACAGGGTCGTCGCCTGCTGGCCGACCTTGACATAGCCCAGCCCCACCTGGACCAGCGCGTCCATCTTGGACCGGATCGAGGGCACGGCCTTGAAGAACTCCTGCGCGTCCTCGATGGTCATGTCCAGCACGTCGGCGATGGACTTGCCCTTGAACTCGACCTCGAGCGTCTCGCGGTTGTAGCGCTTGCCCTTGCAGGTTTCGCAGGTGACGTAGACGTCGGGCAGGAAGTGCATCTCGATCTTGATGACGCCGTCGCCCTGGCAGGCCTCGCAGCGCCCGCCCTTGACGTTGAACGAGAAGCGGCCGGGGCCGTAGCCGCGGGCCTTCGCCTCGGGCAGGCGGGCGAACCAGTCGCGGATATGGGTGTAGGCGCCGGTATAGGTCGCCGGGTTCGACCGGGGGGTGCGCCCGATGGGGCGCTGGTCAATGTCGATGACCTTGTCGAGATGTTCCAGCCCCTTGACCGCACGCGCGGGCGCGGGCGTCTGCCGCGCCCCGTTCAGCCGCATGGATGCGGTCTTGAACAGCGTCTCGATGGTCAGCGTGGACTTTCCGCCGCCGGAAACACCCGTCACGCAGACGAAGCGGCCCAGCGGGAAATCGACGGTAACGTCGTGCAGGTTGTTCCCCGTCGCGCCCTCGACGGTCACGGCCTTGCCGTTGCCGGGGCGGCGTTCGGCCGGAACCTCGATGGCCCGCGCACCGGACAGATACTGCCCGGTCAGGCTGTCGGGGTTCGCCTCGATCTCGGCAGGCGTGCCCTTGGCGACCACCTGCCCGCCGTGCACCCCTGCCCCCGGCCCCATGTCGAAGACATAGTCGGCGTGGCGGATCGCGTCCTCGTCATGTTCCACGACGATGACCGAGTTGCCCTGGTCCCGCAGCCCCTTCAGCGCGTCCAGCAGCCGGTCGTTGTCGCGCTGGTGCAGACCGATGGAGGGCTCGTCCAGCACGTAAAGCACGCCCGTCAGGCCGCTGCCGATCTGGGACGCGAGCCGGATGCGCTGGCTTTCCCCGCCCGACAGCGTGCCCGCCGCGCGGGAAAGCGTCAGGTAGTCGAGACCCACGTTCACGAGGAAGCCCAGACGCTCGCGGATTTCCTTCAGGATCGGCGCGGCGATCTCGGCCTTCTGGCGCGACAGCGTGGGCGCGACCTCGCCCATGGTGTCCAAGGCCTCGCGGATGGACAGGTCGGTGACCTGGCCGATGTGGCGGCCCGCGATCTTCACCGCCAGCGCCTCGGGCTTCAGGCGGTTGCCGTTGCAGACATGGCAGGGGCGGCTGTTCTGGTAACGCTCGAGCTCCTCGCGCGACCAGGCCGAGTCCGTCTCGCGGTAACGGCGCTCGATGTTGGGGATGACGCCCTCGAAGGTGCGGCTGACCTCATAGACGCGGCCCGCGTCGTCGAAGCGGAAGCGGATCTCGTCGCTGCCCGACCCGTGCATCAGGACGTGGCGGACGTGATCCGGCAGGTCGCGCCACGGGGTCTTGCGGTCAAAGCCGTAATGCGCGGCCAGCGCGTTGATCGTCTGGGTCAGATAGGCCGACTTGGACTTGGCCCAGGGCGCGATGGCCCCCTGCGCGACCGACAGGCCGGTGTCGGGAACCACCAGACGCTCGTCGAAGAACAATTCGACCCCCAAACCGTCGCAGGCCGGACAGGCGCCCAGCGGGGCGTTGAAGGAAAACAGCCGTGGCTCGATTTCCGGGATGGTGAAGCCCGAAACCGGACAGGCGAAGTTTTCCGAGAAGGTGATCCGCTCGGGCTCGCCCTCGGCCGGGGCGGTTTCGAGGATAGCGATGCCTTCCGCCAGGTCCAGCGCGGTGCGGAGGCTGTCGGCAAGGCGCGTTTCCAGCCCCTCGCGCACGACAATGCGGTCCACCACCACGTCGATGTCGTGGCGGAACTTCTTGTCCAGCGTGGGCGGGGTATCAAGCTCGTGGAACGCCCCGTCGATCTTGACCCGCTGGAAGCCGCGCTTGCGCAGGTCCAGCAGCTCCTTTTCGTAGGCGCCCTTGCGGTCGCGGACGATGGGGGCCAGCAGATAGGCGCGCGTCCCCTCGGGCAGCGCCATCACGCGGTCCACCATGTCCTGCACCTGCTGCGCCTCGATGGGCAGGCCGGTCGCCGGGCTGTAAGGCGTGCCGGCGCGGGCGAACAGCAGCCGCAGGTAGTCGTAGATTTCCGTCACCGTTCCCACGGTGGACCGCGGGTTCTTCGAGGTCGTCTTCTGCTCGATGGAAATCGCCGGCGACAGGCCCGAGATGTGGTCCACGTCGGGCTTGCCCATCATGTCAAGGAACTGCCGGGCATAGGCCGACAGGCTTTCGACATAGCGCCGCTGGCCTTCCGCATAGATAGTGTCAAAGGCAAGGCTGGACTTGCCCGACCCCGACAGGCCGGTGATCACCACCAGCGAGTCGCGCGGGATGTCCATGTCCACGCCCTTGAGATTATGCTCGCGCGCGCCGCGCACCTCGATGAACTTCTGTTCCATGCGGACCTCTCGGGGGGACAAGGGCAACAGATAGGCAGGCCGCGCCGGAACGCAAGCGCCTTGGAACATCATGCGAACATCTGCGCTGAACCCCGCTTGTCACACGGGCGTGCCGCTGGCAGGCTGAACCCGACCCCCTTTCGGAGCCCGCCATGATCCGCCTGCTTCTGTCCTCGGCCGCCATGCTGGGCTTCGCCAGCGCCGCGCAGGCCGACTATGTGCTGCATGTCCTGCACACCAACGATTTCCACAGCCGGATCGAGCCGATCAACGCCTTCGATTCGACCTGCGACGCCGAGACGCTGGCCAAGGCCGAGTGCTTCGGGGGCGTCGCGCGGCTGAAAGCCGCGATCGACGCGCGACGCGATGCAATCCGTGCCGAGGGCGGCAACGTGATCGTGCTGGACGCGGGCGACCAGTACCAGGGCAGCCTGTTCTACACGACCTACAAGGGCCGGGACACGGTCGAGTTCATGAACGCCATCGGCTATGATGCCATGAGCCTCGGCAATCACGAATTCGACGATGGCCCCGAGGGCGCGGCGGTGCTGCTGGACGGCGTGAAGTTCCCGGTCATGTCGGGCAACCTCGACGTGTCGCGGTCGAACGTGCTGGCGGGCAAGCTGCGCCATACCGTCACGCTCGATGTGGGGGGCGAGAAGATCGGCCTTGTGTCGGCGCTTGCGATGGACACGCCCGAGACGGCCTCGCCCGGCCCCTCGGTGATCTTCCAGGACGACATGGAAAGCCTCAAGGCCGGGGTGCAGGCGCTCGAGGACGAGGGCGTGGACAAGATCATCGCCCTCACCCACGTCGGCTATCCCCGCGACCTGGAGTTCGCCGCAGGGGTGCCCGGCCTCGACGCCATCATCGGCGGCCACAGCCACACCCAGCTGGGCGACATGGAGGGCGCGGCCGGCCCCTATCCGACCCGCGCCAGGGGTTCGGACGGCGCCGAGGTTCCCGTCGCAACCGCCTATGCCTACGGCAAATACCTGGGTGAGCTGAAACTGACCTTCGACGATGCGGGCCGCCTGACCGCCGCCGAGGGTGCGCCGATCCTGCTGGACGCCAGCCAGCCCGAGGACAAGGCCCTCGCCGCCCGCGTGACCGAGATGGCCAGGCCGCTGGACGAACTGCGCCAGAAGCAGGTGGCCGAGATCGCCGTTCCGCTTGGTGCCGACCGGACCGACTGCCGGGCGCGCGAATGCGTCATGGGCAGCGTCGTGGCCGACGCGATGCTGGCGCGGGTGGCGGCTCAGGGCATCGACATCGCGATCCAGAACGGCGGCGGGTTGCGCGCCTCGATCGACGCGGGCCCGGTGACCATGGGCGAGGTTTATGACGTCCTGCCCTTCCAGAACTCGCTGTCCACCTTCCGGGCCAAGGGCTCGACCGTGCTGGCCGCGCTGGAAAACGGTGCAAGCCAGGTTGAGGAGGGCGCGGGCCGCTTCGCCCAAGTCGCCGGTCTGCGCTACGCGCTTGATCCCGCCGCCCCTGCGGGCAGCCGGATCAGCGACGTGCAGGTGAAGGCCGCCGAGGGCTGGGCGCCGATCGACCCCGAGGCAAGCTATGGCATCGTCACCAACAACTACCTGCGTGGTGGCGGCGACGGCTATGCGATGTTCGCGACCGAGGCCACGGACGCCTATGACTTCGGCCCCGACCTCGCCGAGGTCCTCGCCGACCACCTGTCGCGGCAGGGACCCGGCTACGCCCCGGCGCTCGACCGCCGCATCACCGTGAAATGAGGAGGCCGGGATGGCCACGCAGCATTACGCCGGAAGCTGCCAGTGCGGCGCCATCGCCTTCGAGGTCGATGCCGACCTGGACGAGACCTTCACCTGCAACTGCTCTCGCTGCCGGCGCATGGGCTGGACGCTGGCCTTCCTGCCCGAGACCGCCTTCACGCTGACCCTGGACGGACCGACGACGGAATACCTGTTCAACACGCACCGGATCTCGCACCGCTTCTGCCCGACCTGCGGGATCGAGCCTTTCGCCTACGCCGAAAAGGACGGGCAGAGGATGGTGGGCGTGAACGTCAACTGCCTTGACGGGGTGGACGCACGGGCGCTGAATAGCAAGGCGGTGGACGGCGCGAGCTTCTGAGCGGCCCGCGAGGCTGCCGCATCATGGCCGGCAGCCGTTCCCCCGCAGGTGGCGGAAACCGCACGGACCGTCAGGAAAAAGGAGGGGGCTTCAGCCGCCCGTGTGGCTCATGTGCCGGGTCATCTGGCCCGCGACCCCGCGCGAATAGTCGAAGTCGTGGCCCTTGGGCTTGCGGGAGATGGCGGCGCGGATCGCATCCTTCAGGGCCTCGTCGCCGGGGCTGGCGCGCAGCGGGGCGCGCAGGTCGGCGCGGTCCTCCTGCCCGAGGCACATGAACAGCTCGCCCGTGCAGGTGACGCGCACGCGGTTGCAGCTTTCACAGAAGTTATGCGTCAGGGGCGTGATGAACCCGATCTTCTGGCCCGTTTCCTCAAGCCGGACATAGCGCGCGGGGCCGCCCGTCCGCTCGGCCAGAGGCGTCAGGGTGAAGCGGGACTCGAGCCTCCGGCGCAGGTCGCTGAGCGCCCAGTACTGGTCCAGCCGCGTCTCCTCGCCCATGTCGCCCATGGGCATGACCTCGATGAAGGTCAGGTCGTGCCCCTGTTCGCCGCACCAGTCGATCAGGGGGAAAAGCTCGTCCTCGTTGAAGCCTTTCAGCGCCACCGTATTGATCTTGACGCGCAATCCGGCGGCCTTGGCGGCGGCGACGCCGTCCATGACCTGGGCCAGGCGGCCCCAGCGGGTGATCGCGGCGAACTTGTCGGCGTTCAGCGTGTCCAGCGAGACGTTGATGCGCCTGACCCCGCAATCCGCCAGTTCATCGGCAAAGCGCGCAAGCTGGCTGCCGTTGGTGGTCAGGGTCAGCTCGTCCAGTCCCTGCCCCAGGCGATCCGACATGGCGCGGAAGAAGGACATGATGTTGCGGCGCACCAGGGGCTCGCCGCCCGTGATCCGCAGCTTGCGCACGCCGAGGTCGACAAAGGCGTTCGACAGGCGCCCCAGCTCCTCGAGCGTCAGCAGCTCGGCCTTGGGCAGGAACTGCATGTGCTCGGCCATGCAGTAGGTGCAGCGGAAATCGCAGCGATCGGTGACCGACACCCGCAGATAGGTGATCGGGCGGGCGAAAGGGTCGATCAGCGGGGCAGCGGACATGGACGTTACATAGGTCCGTGTCGTCCGGGGCACAAGAATGGGCGCCTTGCCGCCGAGCGGCGGCCCGGGCGTGGACAGCGGCACGGGAAGGAGCGCAATCTCGGCGTGCAAGCGATGCACAGCCGATGCACGGATCATGCACGAGGGATATGACATGACGACCCGCCCGACCCTGCGCCTTTGCGCGCTGGCTCTGCCGCTGATGGCGCTGGCCGCCTGCGACATGGGCATGGACACGAGCCCCGCAGCCCCGCCCCGCACCCCGGCCGGAACGGTGACCGCCGCCCCGGCGACCGGCGGATCGGCGGCAGCCGCTGCGGCCGCCGAGGCCCGCACCGGGGTGGTCGAGGGCACGCTGCAGCGCCCCGCCGGCTCGCGCAGCGTTTCGCAGCTGGACGCCTCGGCCGCCGAGAAGGCCGCCGCGACCCGCCCGACCGCGACCGGCGGGCGGCTCGGCACCACCATCGCGTCGCTGGGCGATGCGACCGAGGGCGGGTTCTGGATCAAGACGCCGCTGGTCCAGGCCCCCGGCAAGGGGCGGATCGTCGATCCGTCCAGCGGTCGCTCGGTCAACGTGGACCTGATCCCCCTGTCCGGCCCGGCCTCGGGCGGCAGCCAGGTGTCGCTGCCCGCCCTGACGACGCTGGGCGCCGACCTGACGGACCTGCCCGAGGTCGAGGTGTACCGCAGCTGAGGCGGCCCGGTCCGGCACGGGCAAGACCCGCCGGATCGCCCGTCCTCGACAGAACCGCCCGCAGGCGCGGCATCCCCGCGCCCGCAAGCGCCACAAGGCGGCCGCGCGCAAGGGCTTCCGCCCGCGCCGGCACTCGCCGGAGGGCCTGCCGCTGCCAGGGGGCCGAAGGGCCTGCCGTGTCAGGCGGCAGGCATCCGCGCCTCGATCATGCCTGCATACCAGCTTGATCCCGCGGGGATCACGTCGTCGTCGAAGTCATAAGCGGGATGGTGAAGCCGGGCCGTGTCGCCGTTGCCCACGAAGATATAGGCGCCGGGGCGTTCCAGCAGCATGTAGCTGAAATCCTCGCCCGCCATCAGGGGCAACATCTCGAGATCCACGTCGCCCGCGACCTGCCGCGCGACCTCGGCGGCATGGACGGTCGCCTCGGGGTGGTTCATCGTTACGGGATAGCCGCGCTGGTAATCGACCCTGGCCGAGCCGCCCATCGCCGCGGCGATGCCGGTGGCGACCTGGTGCAGCCGTTGCTCGACATGGTCGCGGACGGCGGGATCGAGGCTGCGGGCCGTGCCACGCAGGCGCACGGTCTCGGGGATGATGTTGTGGGCGCGCGAGCCCGTTTCCACCACGCAGACCGACACCACGGCGCTTTGCAGCGGGCTGACGTTGCGGGCCACGATCGACTGGAGCGCCACGATCACCTGCGCCGCCATCAGCGTGGTGTCCACCGCCTCATGCGGCATGGCCGCATGGCCGCCCTTGCCGGTCAGAAGGATCTCGAACTGGTCGGCGGCAGCCATCATCGCGCCCTCGCGGATGGCGAACTGGCCGGCCGGCAGGCCGGGCATGTTGTGCATCCCGTAGAATTCCTGAATGTTCCAGCGGTCCACGAGGCCGTCCTGCACCATCGCCTGCCCGCCCCCGCCGCCTTCCTCGGCTGGCTGGAAGATCACAACCGCCGTGCCGTCGAAGTTGCGCGTCTCGGCCAGGTATTTCGCCGCGCCCAGCAGCATGGCGGTGTGGCCGTCATGGCCGCAGGCGTGCATGGCGCCGGGGGTCTTCGAGGCATATTCGGCGCCCGTCGCCTCGGTGATCGGCAGGGCGTCCATGTCGGCGCGCAATCCCACGACGCGGCCCCTGGTGTCGGTGCGGCCCCTGATGACGCCGACGACGCCGGTGCGGCCCACGCCCTCGGTCACCTCGTCGCAGCCGAACTCGCGCAGCAGGTCCGCCACGCGTCCGGCGGTGCGATGGACGTCATAGTCGAGCTCGGGGTTCTCGTGGAAATCCCGTCGCCAGGCGGCGATCTCGGGCTGAAGCTCGGCGAAACGGTTCTTGACGGGCATGATGCTCTCCTTCGCCGCAAGGCTAGCGTGCGGCGTCCCGCGCGCAAGGGGAAGGAAGAAGGGGCGTTGCCCCTCGGCCCGTGCCGGGCCTCACCCCAGGATATTTGCACGAAGAAGAAGGACGCTGCGGGGGGGACGGTCAGGCGCGGACCGCCCGGATGGCGGCGGCCGCCTGTTCACGGGGCAGGATGACGATGCAGGGGCCGTCCAGCGCCAGCTCGGCGGGGCCGGTCGTCGCATTCGAGGTGCCGGTGCGATGCGCAGGGTCGAGCGTCAGCCCGTCGATGGGCCAGCGCAGGCCCCGGCTGCTGCCCGTGACGGGTCCCAGGGGGCAAAGGGACAGGCGCGTGCCGGGGGGCAGGTCGAGGCGCAGGCGGGCGGGGGCGGCGAAGGCCACGTCCTCGCCGCCCAGCAGCAGGCAGGGCGGGCGGCGCAGGCGGACCAGCGCGGTGAGGGCGGCCAGCAGGTGGTCGCTGCGCGGGCCGGAAAAGCCCACGCCCAGCACGAAGGGGGCGGAGATGCGGAGGAGCACCTTCTCGAAGTCGGTCGTTTCCTGCTCGGCGACGAGATGCAGGCGCTCGGGCGGGATCGCCGCGCGGCCCGCGGGCGAGAGGGAATCTAGGTCGCCGATGACGGCCTGCGGGACGAGGCCCGCGGCCAGCGCCCGGTCGGCGCCGCTGTCGGCAGCGGCCACCACCGGGGCGAGGGCCAGCGCCTGGGCGAGATCGGCGGCCGTGACCTCGCCCCCGCCGATCAGCGTCACGCCGAGGGGCGAGGTCAGGACGGGGATCATTCGCCCCGACCGACGCCCCGGAAGACGCGGCGGAAGGGCAGCACCCAGACAAAGGCCAGGAAGACATACATCGGCACCTCGGCCCAGATGGGCATCCGGCCGAAGCGGGCGTCGATCCAGTTCACCAGCGTCACCGCGATCACGACCCAGACCGGCATCCAGACCAGCAGCAGCACCAGCGACCAGCGCTTGCGCTGCTTCAGGCTCATCCCTTCCTTTTCGGGACCGGCCATCGGGTCAGTCCGCGAAGGGATCGGTGACGAGGATGGTGTCGTCGCGTTCCGGGCTGGTGGACAGCAGCGCGACGGGACACTGGATCAGCTCCTCGATGCGGCGGACATACTTGATCGCGGCGGCGGGCAGGTCGGCCCAAGACCGCGCGCCTTCGGTCGATTCCGTCCAGCCCTCGATTTCCTCGTAGACCGGCACGGCCTTGGCCTGCAGCGCGGCGGCCGTCGGCAGGTAGTCGTAATGCTGGCCGTCCACGGTGTAGCCGGTGCAGATCTTCAGCGTCTCGAAGCCGTCCAGCACGTCCAGCTTGGTCAGCGCGATGCCGTTCACGCCCGAGATGGCGCAGGTCTGGCGCACCAGCGCGGCGTCGAACCAGCCGCAGCGCCGCTTGCGGCCGGTGACGGTGCCGAACTCGTGCCCCCGCTCGCCCAGGCGCTGGCCGATCTCATCGGTCAGTTCCGTCGGAAATGGACCGGAGCCGACGCGGGTGGTGTAGGCCTTGACGATCCCGAGGACGTAGCCGATCGCGCCCGGCCCCATGCCGGTGCCCGAGGCGGCCATGCCGGACATGGTCGTGGACGAGGTCACATAAGGATAGGTGCCGAAGTCGATGTCCAGCAGCGAGCCCTGCGCGCCCTCGAACAGGATGCGCTTTCCGGACTTGCGGGCGTCGGCCATGATCTTCCAGACCGGCTGCGCATAGGGCAGCAGCTTCGGCGCGATTTCCAGCAGCTTCGCCTTCAGTTCCGCGCGGTCGATGGGAGAGGCCCCCAGCCCCTGGCGCAGCGGATCGTGGTGCGCCAGCAGGCGGTCGAGGCGGCTGTCCAGCGTTTCCTCGTCGCCCAGGTCCGCGACGCGGATGGTGCGACGGCCGACCTTGTCCTCATACGCCGGGCCGATGCCGCGGCCGGTAGTGCCGATCTTCGAAGCGCCGGCGGCTTCCTCGCGCAGGCGGTCGAGGTCCTGGTGCAACGGCAGGATCAGCGGGGTGTTTTCCGCGATCATCAGGTTCTCGGTCGAGATGGCGACGCCCTGCCCCGCCAACTTCTCGATTTCCGAGAACAGCGCCCAGGGGTCCAGCACGACGCCGTTGCCAATCACGGCCAGCTTGTTCTTGCGCACGATCCCCGAGGGCAGCAGCGACAGCTTGAAGACCTGGTTGCCGATGACCAGCGTGTGGCCCGCGTTGTGGCCGCCCTGGAAGCGGGCGATCACGTCGGCGCGCTCGGAGAGCCAGTCGACGATCTTGCCCTTGCCCTCGTCGCCCCACTGGGCGCCGACCACCACCACGTTCGCCATTCCATCAACCCTTTCGTCGGTCCGCGAGGGCTATAGCGCCGATGCCCGGCCCGCGAAAGCCGCAATTCCTGCGCGGGAGCCTTGAAGCGCATGGGGCCAGCGAACGCCCCAGCCCGGGGCCTTGCCGGACCGGGGCGTGCCGCGCGGGGCACATGGGCTGCTTCCGGGCAGTCTGCGCGGAGAGGAAGGAGGACGATCAGGGCATATCTATTGCAGGGGATACTGCAAGACGGTCCCCGCAGAGGGGACGGATGCTTGGTCGGGGCGAGAGGATTCGAACCTCCGGCCTACGGTACCCAAAACCGTCGCGCTACCAGGCTGCGCCACGCCCCGGACCGCCGCCCTTCTAGACCGGCCGCGCGGCCGGGGAAAGCCGAAAGCGGTCAGTCGCAGGGTCGGGCGGCGCCGTTCTGCGGAACGGCCGGGTGGGCCAGTGCGGTGCCGGGCACCAGGCCGAGGCGCGCGGCCTTTCCTCCGGCGAGTTCAAGGATGAACATCCGGTTCGGATCGGGATCACCGGGCGCCGCGCCGGGCACCGGAGTCAGGTCCAGCGGCCGCGCCATGGGATGGACGTGGCGCAGCAGGCCGTGCTTGTCGAAGAACAGCATGTCCAGCGGGATCAGCGTGTTCTTCATCCAGAAGCTGGCGGGCTGCGGGCGCTGGTAGACGAACAGCATTCCGTGATTCGGGGGCAGAGAGCTGCGGTTCATCAGCCCCAAGGCTCGCTCGGCCGGCTCGTCGGCGATTTCGACCGTGACACGCTGTTCCCGGCCGTCGGGCGTCAGCAGGAGCGCCACGTCCGGTGCGCAGTCCCGCGCCTGCGCCGCGCCGCCGCAGATGGCCAGCACCAGCGCCAGCGTGGCGGCGGGCCTCATCGCGGAGCCTTGCTGTTCAGCGTCAGCCGGGCCCTTGGGGCAGAAAGCGTCCTCATCCTGTCCAGGATGCCGCTTTCGCCCTTGTCTTCGTCGGTGCGGCCGACGGCAGGAGGCGCGCTTCCCGTGCCCGGCTCGCTTTCCGACACCGCCTTCTCCCATGCGACGATCTGGGCGGCGATCATGCCGCGCGCGGCCGTGAAGACGCGCAGGCCGACCGCCTCTCCGGGCACGAGATCGGCAAAGCCGCCGCGGCGCAGCACCTCGAGATGCAGGAAGACGTCGCCCTTGCGGCCGAACAGATTGGCGAAGCCGAAGCCCTTGTTGCGGTCGAACCACTTGACCCGTGCCGGAAGCAGGGGAAGCGCGCGCACCTCCTCCTCGCCCAGTTCCTCCAACTCGGCGATGGGCGGACCCGATTCGCTGGGCGCGGGCGCGATCGACAGCACCTCGGCCGCCTGGCGGCCGCGCGCGGTCTGGATCGCGCGCACCTCGACCAGGGCGCCTTCCACGACCGAGCTCTGGCCGAAGTTCCGCAGGACGTTCGCGTGCAGCAGGACGTCAGGCCCGCCGCCCGTGTCCGCCAGAAAGCCGAAGCCCTTGGCGGGATCGAACCACTTGATCTGCCCCTTCACAAGTTGTCCCAGCGTGGGGTCTTCGCCGTTCATCACGCCCAGCCTCATGTGTGCCCCAGGTCGAGCCGGCCAGGCATCACGTCCAAATTGCAGATTGGCGCCGCGAAGCGAACGCAGTGGTCAACGTAGCACAACCAGACCGAGAGGAAACCCCTACTCAGGCACCAGTTCGGCAGAATCTTTACAAACTGTTTCAAAGAAATCCCGCCTTATGGTTGCAGGCGGACAACATCCCAACGCCGCTCCGCGGTCAGGGTCCAACGGAATCGATCATGCAGGCGGAATGCGCCATCGGCCCAGAACTCGATCTGCACGGGCGCGATGCGGAAACCGCCCCAGAAGAGCGGGCGGGCGGGGTTCAGCCCGTGGCGAAGGCCCTGGCGCGCGACCTCGGCCATCAGTGCGCCCCGGCTTTCCAGCGGCTGGCTCTGCCGGCTGGACCAGGCGCCGATGCGGGATTCCAGCGCCCGGCTGGCGTAATAGGCGTCGGCCTTGGCCCCCTCTTCGCGCGTGACCGTGCCGCGCACGCGCAACTGGCGGCGCAGCGACTTCCAGTGAAGGACAAAGGCCGCCTTGCCGGTCTCGGCGATCTGGACGCCCTTGGCGCTGTCGTAGTTCGTGTAGAAGACGAAGGCGCCGTCGGGGCCCGGCTCGATCTCCTTCAGCAGCACCATGCGGACATCGGGCAGCCCTTCGGCATCCACGGTCGCCAGCGCCATGGCGTTGGGGTCGTTGGGCTCGGTCCGGCTCGCCTCCTCCAGCCACCGCCGGGCGATGGCAAAGGGGTCGTCGCCTTCGAAGATGCCGGTGCGGTCGCTCATCTTGATGCCCCTCTGGCTTTGCCCTAATCCTCACCAAAGGTTGAAAACGCGAGGGACGACCCATGTCAAGCGAAGCCCCGGCAGCGGGTCTGATGGCGGGAAAGCGCGGCCTCATCATGGGGCTGGCCAACGACAAGTCGATCGCGTGGGGCATCGCCCGCGCGCTGGCCGAGCACGGGGCGGAACTCGCCTTTTCCTATCAGGGCGAGGCGCTGAAGAAGCGGGTCGAGCCGCTGGCTAGGCAGCTGGGGTCCGACATCGTGCTGCCCTGCGACGTGGCCGACATGGAGTCCGTCGACGCGCTGTTCGCCTCGCTGAAGGACCGCTGGGGGCAGATGGACTTCCTTGTCCACGCCATCGGCTTTTCCGACAAGGAGGAACTGCGCGGCCGGTATGTGGACACCACGCGCGACAACTTCCTGATGACGATGGACATTTCGGTCTATTCCTTCACGGCCGTGACGCAGCGCGCGGTGGCGATGATGCCGCGCGGCGGATCGGTCCTGACGATGACCTATTACGGGGCCGAGCGGGTGATGCCGCATTACAACGTCATGGGCGTGGCCAAGGCGGCGCTCGAGGCGTCGGTCCGCTACCTGGCCGAGGACCTGGGCAAGGACGGCATCCGCGTGAACGCGATCTCGGCGGGTCCGATCAAGACGCTGGCGGCCTCGGGGATCGGGGACTTCCGCTACATCCTCAAGTGGAACGAGCTCAACTCGCCCCTGCGCCGGAACGTCACCACCGAGGACGTGGGCAAGTCGGCGCTGTACCTGCTGTCGGACCTCGGGTCGGGCGTCACCGGCGAAACGCATCACGTCGACGCGGGCTATCACGTCGTCGGCATGAAGGCGGTGGACGCGCCCGACATCGACGCCGTGACGGGGCGAAAGGCCGCGGAATGACGGGGCGCCGATGAGTGCGATCACCCTGCCCGCGCTGGGACTGTTCGTCACGACGCTGGGTGTGGCGATCCTGTCGCCCGGCCCCGCGATCATCGCGGCCAGCCGCTCGGCCGCCGCGCGCGGCCGGCAGGCGTCCATGCCCTATGCGATGGGGCTGGCGATCGGCGCATCCTTCTGGTGCCTGTTCGCGCTGTTCGGCCTGACGGTGCTGTTCCGGATCGTGCCGCAATCCTATGCGGTGCTGCGCTTCCTCGGCGGCGCCTATCTGATCTGGGTGGCCTTCCAGATGTGGCGCCACGCCGCCGACCCGCTGTCGATGGAGGGCGAGTCGGTCGCCGGCCCCGGCTTCCGGCAGGGGCTGGCGCTGAACCTGTCGAACCCCAAGCCCGCGCTGTTCTACGCGGGCGTCATCATGACGATCTTCCCTGCCCTTTCGACGGCGGGCGCGGCCGTCATTTATCTGGTGGCGCTGTCCGTCGAGGTCTGCTTTTACGCCGCCGTGACGGTTCTGATGGCGACCAATCCCATGCGGCGCGGCTATCGTGCCGCCAAGACGGCGATCGACCGCATCGCCGGCACCCTGATCGGAGCGCTTGGCCTGACGCTGATCCTCCGCCACTGAAAAGGAGTTCGCCCATGTCCCGCCCCGAGGGCCGACCGGATCGCCTGCCGCATGAACGCGGCTTTCATGTCAGCTGGGACCAGATGCACCGCGATGCGCGGGCGCTGGCCTGGCGGTTGCAGGACAAGGCCCCGCTGGGCGGCGGCGACTGGCGCGCGGTGGTGGCGATCACCCGCGGCGGCATGGTCCCCGCGATGATCGTCGCGCGGGAACTCGACATCCGCACCATCGACACCATCAGCGTGAAATCCTACCGCAAGGGCGAGCAGGGCGAGCTTCAGGTCCTGAAGGCCCCCGACCCCGCGATGATGGGCGACGGCGAGGGCGTGCTGGTCGTGGACGATCTCGTGGACAGCGGCCGCACGCTGGAACTGGTGCGCCAGATGTATCCCAAGGCGCATTTCGCCACCGTCTATGCCAAGCCCAAGGGCCAGCCGATGGTCCAGACCTACATCACCGAGGTCAGCCAGGACACCTGGATCTTCTTCCCCTGGGACCTGGCGCTGCAATATGTCGAGCCCTATCGCGGCACCGACTGAGCAAAAGGCCGGGGGGTTCCCCGGCCTTCTTCGCCTGCCTCAGCCCGCGGCCTTGCCGCTGTCGGCGGGGGGCACGTTGCCCTCTTTCGCCTGCGGGTCGCGGATGGCGGCCTCCTGCTCGGTCTGCTGGCGCTTCATGCGCTCGGCATTGTCCCGGCTCACGTCCTCGGTGCGCTGGTAGCGGACGTTCTCGGCGTCGAGGTTGCCCATGTCACTCTCCTTCTCGGTTCAGGCGCCGATGTCGTCGGGGCCACGTGCTTCGGTCGGCTGGGTGCCGTTCGCGGGGATGCCGTCGCGGACGGCCTCGCCCGTGTATTCGTTCTGCAGCGACGGGGCGGGCACGTCGGCGGATTCGCCCCGCTTGACATCGCTGAGCGCGTTGTGCGGCTCGGTCGGATTTTCGGGATCGGGCATGATCGTCTCCGTTGTCATGCGTACAGAACCGGCACAACGTGGGGGTGGTTCCCCGGAACCGCGAAACGCCTCAGACGTTTGTCTGATCCACCATGCAGGGGAGGAAGGCATGGCAAAGGAAATCCGCCGCTACGAACTGGCGCTGGACACCGACGAGGAGGAAGCCGGCCTGATGAAGGCCCGGATGCGGGTCGAGGGAGCCCAGCGCATCCGCCGCGAGCATGAGGACGCGGCATCTCCGCAGAAGGCGGACATCACCGGGACCGTCCGCGCAGGCTGACCGTCAGGGCGGAAGCGCAGACCGGAATGACATCGCCGCCGCCCCGGCAATCCGGAGCGGCGGGCTTCTTCTTGCCGCAAACGGCCCCGCTGCCGAAGCGGCAGGCCCGTTTTTCTTTGTTCAGATATTCCGGAGCCCCGGTCCCGGTCCGGCGGCCTGTCCCGACGCCGTGCTATCCATTCCCGCGGACGAAGCGCCCCGCGCCCTCGGCCGCGCGGACCATGGCGCGCGACTTGTGGACGCATTCCATGAACTCGGCCTCGGGGTCGCTGTCATAGACGACCCCGCCGCCCGACTGGACGTAGAGCGTGCCGTCCTTGACCACTCCGGTGCGCAGGGCGATGCACATGTCCATCTCGCCGTTGGCCGCGAAGTAACCGATGGCGCCGCCGTAGATGCCGCGCTTCTCGGGCTCCAGCTCGTCGATGATCTCCATCGCGCGGACCTTGGGCGCGCCGCTGACGGTGCCTGCAGGCAGACCGGCCAGCAGGGCGGACAGTGCGTCCTCATCCTCGCGCAGCTCGCCCACGACGTTCGAGACGATGTGCATGACGTGGGAATAGCGCTCGATGATGAATTCCTCGGTCGGGTGGACAGTGCCGACCTTCGCCACTCGCCCCACGTCGTTGCGGCCGAGGTCCAGCAGCATCAGGTGCTCGGCCAGTTCCTTTTCGTCGGCCAGCAGGCTCGCCTCGTTGGCGCGGTCCTCGTCGGGTGTCGCGCCACGCGGGCGCGTGCCCGCGATGGGGCGGATCGTGACCTCGCCGTCGCGCACGCGGACAAGGATCTCGGGCGAGGCGCCCACGATCTGGAAGCCCCCCATGTTGAGGAAGAACATGAAGGGCGAAGGGTTCGTCCGCCGCAGGCTGCGATACAGCGCAAAGGACGGCAGCGGGAAGTCGATCGCCCAGCGCTGCGAGGGCACGCATTGGAAGATGTCGCCCGCGCGGATGTAGTCCTTGGCCTTTTCAACGGCCGCGACATAGCCCTCGCGCGTGAAGTTCGACCGGGGCTCGCCGATGGCGCCGGTCTGGCCCAGCGCGCGGGGTTCGGCGGGCTGGCGGTCGAGCGAGCGCAGCGCCTCCATCACCCGCTCGGCGGCCTGCGCATAGGCGGCGCGCGCGGGGACGCCCGCGTCGTGCCAGGCCGGGGCGCAAAGCAGCACCTCGCCCTTGACCCCGTCCAGCACCGCCACGACCGACGGGCGCATCAGCATGGCGTCGGGAACGCCGATGGGGTCCGGGTTGACGTGCGGCAGGTGCTCGACCAGCCGGATCATGTCATAGCCGAGATAGCCGAAAAGGCCCGCCCCGCTGGCGGGCACGCCTTCGGGCATCTCGATCCGGCTTTCGGCGATCAGCGCGCGCAGACTTTCCAGCGGCGGGCGCGGGTCGTCCTCGAAGCTGTCGGAATAGCGGGCCTGCCGGTTGATGCGGGCCTTTGTCCCCCGGCATTCCCAGATCAGGTCGGGTTTCATGCCGACAATGGAATAGCGGCCCCGCACCTCTCCGCCCGTCACGCTTTCCAGCATGAAGGACAGGGGCGCGGCCTCGGCCAGCTTCAGCATCAGGCTGACCGGCGTGTCGAGGTCGGCCGCCAGCCGGATGGTCACAAGCTGGTTGCGGCCCTCGGCCCAGGCGCGCTCGAAGGCGGGGAAGTCGGGCGTCAGGTCCATCACTGGATCCGCGCGTCGGCGGCGGCCAGCGCCCCGTCGTTCAGGGTGATCCCGTGCTGGGCCTGCAGCGCGCGGGCATAGGCCTGGAACAGGTCGGACTGCAGCGACTCGGTCAGGCGCTGGTCCACGCCGTTGACGACCGGCGCGGCCTCCTCGGCCGAAAGATCGGCGGGTTTGATCCCGTCCAGCCGGATCAGGAAGACGCGGCCCTCGGCCTCGACCACCGAGACCTCGCCCGGCTCGGCCAGGCGGAAGCCTTGGGCGACCACGGCCTGCGGCACGCCCTCGATTCCCGTGTCGCGCTCCACGTCCGTGGCGGTCCGGAAGGCCGCGGCGGGCGCGGGCGCGGTGCCCTCGGCGGGCGGAGGAAGATCACCGCTTGCGGCGGATTCCACCAGCAGCTTGCGTTCCTCGGCGCGGGCCTTCAGCTCGCGCCGGGTCTCGGCGGCGGTCCAGTCGGCCAGCACCTCGTCGCGGACCTCCTCGAAGGGGATCAGCGCGGGGGCCACGACCTCGTCCAGCCGCAGGGCGAAGACGCCACCATCGTCAAGCTGGAAGATCTGCGGGAAGTCGGTGGGCGTCACCGCGCGGGCACGCTCGCGGAAGCTCTGGTAGGCGGCGATGCCTTCCGAGGGCGTTTCGGCGGAAAAATCGATGCTGCCCAGTTCCATGTCGGTGGCCTCGGCCAGGTCTTCCAGCGTGGCGCCGCCGGCGATGCGGTCTTCAAGGTCCGCGGCCTGCTCCTCGATCACCCGGCGGGCACGGTCGGCTGCGGCTTCGGCGCGCAGGTCCACGACCGCCTGCTCGAAGGGGATGTTCACGGGTTCCAGGATGGCGTTCATGGACATCAGCGCCGGACCCAGGTCGGTCTGGACCGGACCCACGACGCCCGGCTGCGCCAGCGCGAAGACGGCGGACCCCGCCGCGCCCAGGTCGGCCTCGGACACCTCGCCCAGGTCGATGTCCGACAGCGTCAGGCCCCGCTCGGCGGCCAGCTGTTCAAAGGTGGCCTGTCCGGCGTCCAGCCTCGCCTTTGCGGCGGCGACGGCCTCCTCGCTTTCGTAAACCAGCCGCTCGACCATCCGGCGCTCGGGCTGCTGGAATTCACCGATGCGGCCTTGATACAGGTCGCGCAGCGCGGCTTCGTCCAGTTGCACCGTGTCGGCCAGCATCTCGGGCGTCAGCCAGGCATAGGTGATCCGCCGCACCTCGGGCGAAGTGAAGCGGTCGGCATTGGCCTTGTGCCAGGCGGTCAGCGTCTCGTCGTCCGGGGCGGCGACCGGCGCGGCCAGATCCTCGGCCGTCAGCTCGTCCCAGGAAAAATCGCGCTTTTCCAGAATCCAGGCGGCCGTGCCCTCGCGCAGCGTCGGCGGCACGGTCACGCCGCCGATCACCGCGCGCTGCAGGATCAGGCGGGCGGCGTCCATGCGGACGTCTTCCTCGAACTCGGCCGGGCGCAGGCCCTCCTGGCGCAGCACCTCCTGGTAGCGGACGGGGTCGAACTCGCTGCCCGTGGTCTGGAAGCCCGGGGCGGCGGTCAGGTCGCGCAGCACCGTCTCGTCGCCCACGGACAGGCCGATGCGGCGGGCCTCCTCTTCCAGCGCGGCGGCGGTGAACAGGCGGGCCTGCACCGTCTGCGGGATGCCGAAGGTCCGGGCCTGCTCGGGCGTCAGGTTCTGGCCGGTCTGCGCGGCGAAGCCCTGCATCTCCGAGCGGATGCCCCGCAGATAGTCGTCGGCCGTGATCTCGGTGTCGCCCACGGCACCGATCGCGGCGGTGCTGGTGCCCGAGAAGTTGGTGATCCCGAAGCCGCCGAGTCCCAGCAGCACCATCCCCATCAGCAGCCAGACCACAGTGGATTTGCCCTTGGTCCGCAAGCTGGTCATCGGCTGTTCCTTTGTCTGGTGCAGTTTCGGCCCGGCGTGTTTAGGGCCGGGCCTGCCATCCGGCAAGGCGATCGTCAGGGGCGCAGCGCGGCCAGGCGATCGGCCAGCGCGGCGATGCCCTCCCCGTTCACGTTGGCGAAGGCGATGCGGACATGGCGCGGGCCGTCGGCGTCACCCTCGGGCATGAACATGGTGCCGGGCAGCAGAAGCACGCCCGCCTCGCGCACGAGGCGCGGCGCCAGCGTGGCCGAGCTTTCCGTAAAGGGATGTTCCGCCCAGGCGAAATAGGCGCCGCAGCCCTTCAGCCGCCAGCCGTCCAGCCCCGCCATGGCGCGGGTCATGGCCTCCCGGCGGCGCAGGATCTCGGCCCGCTCGCCCGCAAGCCAGTCGCCAAGGTTGCCCATCCCCCACAAGGCGCCGATCTGGCCAAGCTGCGAGGCGCAGATGGCCAGCGTGTCCAGCACCTTTTCCACCTCGACCTGCCGCTCGACCCCGGCCACCAGCGCGCCGACGCGGTGGCCCGTCAGGCGATAGGCCTTGGAGAACGAGTAAAGCTGGATCAGCGTGTCGCCCCAGTCCGGGTCCGCGAACAGGTCATGCGGCGCGCCGTCCCGCGAATCGAAGTCGCGGTAGGTTTCGTCGAGGATCAGGGCCAGTCCATGCTGGCGGGCGAGGTCGAAGAAGCCGCGCACCACCTCGGCCGGGTATTCCGCACCCGAGGGGTTGTTGGGGCTGACCAGCACCAGCGCGCGGGTGCGCGGCGTGATCAGCGCGGCGGCGGCCTGCGGGTCAGGCACCATCCCCTGCCCGCAGGACAGCGGCACCGCCCCGATGCCCTGCATGTCCAGCCACATCTTGTGATTGAAGTACCACGGCACGGGAATGATGACCTCGTCCCCCGCCCGCGCGACCGAGGCGATGGCCGCGCAGAAGGCCTGGTTGCAGCCCTGGGTGATGGCGACGTTCCCGGCCGTCAGGCTCGCCCCGTAGGCGCGGTTCCATTCGGCGGCGACCGCCTCGCGCAGTTCGCCGTTGCCCAGCACGGGGCCGTAAAGATGCGCCTCGGGCCGGTCCAGCGCGGCCTCGGCGATGGCGCGGCGCAGCCCCTCGGGCGGGGGATCGACGGGGGCGGCCTGGCTGACGTTGATCAGCGGACGGTCCGGGTTCGGGGCGAGCCCCTGAAGCCAGCGCCGCGCCTCCATCACCGGGGGGCGGAAGGTGGCGGCGAGGTCGGGGTTCAGGGGCAGCATCAGCGGGAGGCTCCGGGTTTCAGGTCGGACAGGTCGGGCGCGGGCGGCGTCGCGGCGGCGGGCTGGGGAAGCGCCGGGGCCGCGCGCGAGGGCCGGGGAAGGGCAAAGGCCTGGGGGATCGTGAGGTCGGGCGCGGGACGCGGGGCCCGGTCCGCCGATGCCGTGGACGAAACGCTTCGGTCCGCCGCAAGGGCGGCCTGCTGGCCGATCACGGCCGGGCGGTCGTCCTGCGCCCCCGACGGCTGTTGCGGCGCCTCGGTGCCGAAGGGTGCAGCCGCGGTTGCCCCGGTCGCGGGCGACGGATCAGCCGCAAGGGGGACGGGACCGGCAGATGTCCCGCGCGGCCCGGTGCCCTCCGGGTCCTCTGCCAGGCGTTCCGCCGGTTCAGTCGGCGCTTCAGGAGCAGGACCCCCGTCCTCTGCGGCCGGGGAATCGGCAGGAGCGGTTTCGGTCGGCATGGAGGCCGAGGCATTGCCTGCATCCAGTGAGGCAAGGGCGACCGTCGAGTTCCGGGCCTCGTCCGCCGCTGCGGGTTGCGCGGGCTCGGGCCTGCTTGGCCGCGGCAGCGCGTCGGGCGCCACACCGGCGACGCGGCCGGGCTGGCCGGGCGTGACCGGAGCTTCCATCTGCGGCCGGTCGAGCGGCTCGGGCTCTGCCGGAAGGCCGATCCCGGCAGGGGCGGCGGGCGCGATCAGGACGCGCGGACCTTCGGCCGGGATCGCGGCAGGCAGGGGGGCGGCTTCCGTTCCCACGGCCAGGCTGCGCGGCGCGGCGCCCTGCGCGGGCGCGGGCGAGGCGTCAGGCGCGCGCGGCGGATCGTCCGAGCCGCGCCGGAAGTCCGAGCCGATGGGGTCGGGCAGCGGCTCAAGCGCGGGGCGGGCATCCTGCGGGCCACCCTCGCCTTCCGGCAAGGAGCCGCTTGCCGCAGCTTGCGTCCCCGGGCCCGATCCAACGCGCGGAAGGTCCGGTGCAGGACGCGCGGCGGTCATGCCGCTCGGGGCGGCGGGCGGCGGCGCGTCAGCCGCCTCGACGCCGGCTGCCCTGCCGGAAGCTGGAAGACCGGCCATGGCCGAGGATGCCTGATCCCGCGCATCCGGGCCGGACAGCTTCCCCGGTGACACGGGTGCGGGCGCAGCGTCTGCACCCGGGCCGCGATCTTCCCCGGCGTCGCGCGGAAAGGCCAGCGACAGCGCGGCCAGCGTGGCCGCGCACATCAGCGTGCCGTGAACCAGCCCGGTCCAGAAACCCGCCATCGCCCTGCCCTCTGCCTTGCCCTGTGGTTCCGTTGCGCGGCCTCGTGACCGCGCGGCGCACCCGGCGGGCTTGACCCTCCGCGCGGCTTGGGAGCATCTATAGCCTACCGCCGCCGGCGGGCCAGCCCCTTCCGGCGGCGGCCGGCGATCCCGTCCCTGCCCCCTTCCTGCGAGGCGCCGATGACCCCCACGGCTATTGTCCGGCCCCATGTTCCGCCGTCCCCCGGCGCCCGGCCCTCGATCCTGATGATCGACAACTACGACAGCTTCACCTGGAACCTCGTCCATTACCTGGGCGAGGCCGGGGCCGAGGTCGAGGTGATCCGCAACGACGCCCTGACGGTGGATGACGCGCTGGCCCGCCGTCCCGCGGGCATCCTGGTCTCGCCCGGCCCCTGCGCGCCGGCGCAGGCGGGGATCATCGTGCCCCTGATCCGCGCCGCGGCAGAGGCGGGCGTGCCGCTGATGGGCGTGTGCCTGGGCCACCAGGCGATCGGCGAAGCCTTCGGCGGTCGCGTCGTGCGCGCCGCCCGCATCGTCCACGGCAAGACGGACGAGATCGCCCACGACGCCACCGGCGTCTTCGCGGGCCTGCCCTCGCCCCTGCGGGCCACGCGCTATCATTCGCTGACGGTCGAGCCCGAGACCCTGCCCGACTGCCTGCGCGTGACCGCCACGGCTGGCGACGGCACGATCATGGGGCTGGCGCATCGTAGCCTGCCCATCGAGGGCGTGCAGTTCCACCCCGAAAGCATCCGGTCCGAGCATGGGCACGAGATGATCGGCAACTTCCTGCGCCGCTGCTCGAACGCGGCGGGGGTGGCGGCATGAGCGCGGCCACCGACATCCGCCCGCTGATCGGCGTTGCCGCCGCGCGCCCCCTGACGGGCGAGGAGGCCGAGGCCGCATTCGGCGCGCTGTTCGACGGCAAGGCCACGCCCGCGCAGATCGGCGGGCTGCTGATGGCCATGCGCGTGCGCGGCGAGACGGTGGACGAGATCGCCGCCGCCGTCCGCGCCATGCGCGCCCGCATGAACCGCATCACCGCGCCGGACGGGGCCATCGACATCGTGGGCACCGGGGGGGACGGCAAGGGCACGCTGAACATCTCGACCGCGACTGCCTTCGTGGTGGCGGGCGCGGGCGTGCCGGTCGCCAAGCACGGCAACCGCAACCTGTCGTCGAAGTCGGGCTCGGCCGACGCGCTGACGCACCTGGGGTTGGACGTGATGGGCGGCCCGGCGCTGGCGCAAGCCGCGCTGGACGACTGCGGCATCTGCTTCATGATGGCGCCGACCTATCATCCCGCCATGCGCCACGTCGGCCCGGCGCGGCACGAACTGGGAACGCGCACGATCTTCAACCTGCTGGGGCCGATGACGAACCCGGCGGGGGTCACGGCGCAGCTGACGGGCGCCTTTTCCGCCGACTGGCTGCGGCCGATGGCGGAAACGCTGCGGGAACTGGGGTCCACCTCGGCCTGGCTGGTCCATGGGGGCGACGGCACGGACGAGCTGTCCATCGCCGAGCCCAGCCGCGTGGCGCAACTGAAGGACGGCGAGGTGACCGAGTTCGAGGTCTCGCCCGAGGACGCGGGCCTGCCGGTCCATCCCTTTGACGAGATCGTGGGCGGCGAGCCTGCCCAGAACGCCGCCGCCCTGCGCGCGCTGCTGGACGGCGTGCAGGGGGCCTATCGCGACGCCGTGCTGCTGAACGCGGCGGGCGCGCTGGTGGTGGCGGGTCGTGCCGCCGACCTGCGCGAAGGGGTCGAGATCGCCCGCGAGTCGATCGACTCGGGCGCCGCGAAGCAACGCCTCGCGCGGCTGGCCGCCGTCACCGGCGCGCCAGAGGCGCCCTAGCCGCATGTCCTCTTCTGTCCCCGGATATCCCCACCGGAGGCTTTGGCCGTGACCGAGCCGGTCCCTCCGCAAGCCTGGGCGCATCTGCCCTTCTTCGCCGAGGCCTGGCCCGCCATCCGCGACCGCCTGCGGGACCGCGACTGGCTGCCCGGTCCCGGCCGGGTCTTCGCCGCGCTCGAGGCGCTGGCTCCGGCCGAGGTCCGGGTCGTGATCCTGGGGCAGGACCCCTATCCGACGCCCGGCCATGCCAACGGGCTCGCCTTCTCGGTCAACCCCGGCGTGCCGCTGCCCCGGTCGCTGGCCAACATCTTCAAGGAACTTCAGGCCGACACCGGCGCGCGCCCCGCCTCGGGCGACCTCACCCCCTGGGCCCGGCAGGGCGTTCTGCTGCTGAACACCGCGCTGTCCGTGGAACCCGGCCAGGCGGGCGCCCACGCCCGCTGGGGGTGGGAGCGTCTCGCCCGCGAAGCGATCGCCGAGGCGCAGCGCCACCGTCCGCTGGCCTTCGTCCTCTGGGGCGCCCATGCGGCGAAGGTGGCGGAGGGACTGCCCCGCGACGGGGACCTGGTGGTGCAGAGCGCCCATCCCTCGCCCCTGTCGGCCAAGCGGGGGTTCTTCGGCTCACGGCCCTTCAGCCGGGTGAACGACTGGCTGGCGGGCCGGGGCGAGCCCGAGATCGACTGGTCGGGCGAAACGGCCTGAGCCGCGGGGGCATTGCGCCCCCTCGCACCACCGCAGGGCCTTCACCTGAAGAAGAACGTCCATTTGCCCGGGCCCTGAGGTTGGCCCGTTGCCACCATGGCCTGTCAGGGGCTAACTGCCCGCATGGACATTCTGGAACGCATCAAGAGCTACAAGCTCGAGGAAATCGCCGCCGCCAAGGCCGCCCGGCCCCTTTCGGACGTCGAGGCCGCCGCGCGCAGCGCCCCGCCCGTCCGGGGCTTTGCCCGCGCGCTGACCGGCAAGGCCGCGACCGGCCCGGCGCTGATTGCCGAGATCAAGAAGGCCAGCCCCTCGAAGGGCCTGATCCGGCCGGACTTCGATCCGCCCGCGCTGGCCCGCGCCTATCAGGCGGGCGGCGCGGCCTGCCTGTCGGTGCTGACCGATGCGCCCTCCTTCCAGGGCGCGCCCGAGTTCCTGATGGCGGCGCGCGAGGCCTGCGAGTTGCCGGTGCTGCGCAAGGACTTCCTGCACGACCCCTACCAGGTCGCCGAGGCGCGTGCCTGGGGGGCGGACTGCATCCTGATCATCATGGCCTCGGTGGACGACACGCTGGCCGCCGAGCTTGAGGATGCAGCGAGCCACTGGGGCATGGATGCGCTGATCGAGGTCCATGACGCGGAGGAACTCGACCGCGCCCTGCGGCTGAGATCGCCCCTGATCGGCATCAACAATCGCAATCTCAAGACCTTCGACGTCGATCTTGAGACGACGCTGAAGCTCGCGCCGCGCATCCCGGCCGAGCGGGAGGTGGTCTGCGAAAGCGGGCTGTTCACCGCCGACGACCTCGGCCGGATGATGAAGGCAGGCGTGCGCCGCTTCCTGATCGGCGAAAGCCTGATGCGGCAGGCGGATGTCACCGCGGCCACCCGTCAGATCCTGGGGGCCGCATGACGCTGACCCATTTCGACGCCGCCGGTCAGGCGCATATGGTGGATGTTTCCGGCAAGGAACCCACCGCGCGCGAGGCCGTGGCCGAGGCGCTGGTTCTCATGTCCCCCGAAACGCTGGCGCTGGCTCAGGGTGGCGCGGCCAAGGGCGACGTGCTGGGCGTGGCGCGGTTGGCCGGGATCATGGGGGCCAAGCGGACGGCCGAGCTGATCCCCCTCTGCCACCCCCTGCCGCTGGACAAGGTGGCGCTGGACCTTGAAGCGGACGCTGCCCTGCCCGGCGTGCGCATCACCGCGACGGCGCGGACCACCGGCCGCACCGGCGTTGAGATGGAGGCGCTGACCGCCGCCACCGTCGCCGCGCTGACCGTCTATGACATGCTCAAGGCCGCGCAGAAGGACATGCGGATCGAGGGCGTGCGTCTGCTGAAGAAGACAGGGGGCAAGTCCGGCAGCTTCGAGGCCGCGCCGTGAGCCTTCTGTCCGTCGATCAGGCGCTGGAACTGGTCCTGGCCCTTGCGCGCCCGCCCTGCCCCGAGGACGTGGATATCCAGGACGCGTTGGGCCGGGTGCTGATGCTGGACGCCGTGTCCGCGATCACCCAGCCGCCCTTCGACGCGGCAGCGATGGATGGCTATGCCGTCCGCAGCGCGGACCTGCCGGGTCCCCTGCGCGTCGTGGGCGAGTCCGCCGCTGGTCGCCCCTGGCAGGGCACCCTCGGCGCGGGCGAGGCGCTGCGCATCTTCACCGGCGCCCCGGTGCCGGCGGGCACCGACCGCGTCGTGATGCAGGAAGACACGGCGCGCGACGGCGATCAGGTCACGATCACGGGGAAGCCGGGCCGCACCCATATCCGGCCGCGCGGCAACGACTTTGCCGAAGGCGAAACGCTGCCCGCCGGACGCAGGCTCTCGGCCGTCGACCTTGGGCTTCTGGCGGCAATGAACGTGCCCCGCGTCACCGTCGCGCGGGCGCCGCGGGTGGCCGTGCTGGCCGGGGGGGATGAGCTGGTGCGGCCGGGAGAGGTTCCGGAACCCGGCCAGATCATCAGCTCGAACGACATCGCGGTCGCGGCACTGGCCCGCGCCGCAGGGGCCGAGGCGCATATCCTGCCGCTGGCACGCGACACCGAGGAGAGCCTGCGTTCCGCCTTCGAGGAAGCGCGGGGCGCGGACCTGATCGTGACCATCGGTGGCGCCTCGGTCGGCGACCACGACCTGGTCGGTCGGGTCGCCGAGGGGCTGGGAATGGAGCGTGCCTTCCATCGCATCGCCATGCGGCCGGGAAAGCCGCTGATGGCGGGACGGCTGGGCACGTCGGCCCTGCTGGGTCTGCCCGGAAACCCGGTATCGGCCATCGTGACGGCGCTGCTGTTCATGCAGCCGCTGATCCGGCGGATGCAGGGGCAGGCCGAGGCAGGCGCGCCGTTGCGGCATGGCGTCCTGGGTCGCAGCCTGCCGCCCGAGGGCGACCGGCAGCATTACCTGCGTGCGCGCCTTGGCGAAGGCGAGCGCGGAGTGGTCGTCGAGCCGTTCGAGGACCAGGACTCGGCCAGGTTGAAGCTGATGGCCGAAGCGGATGCGCTGCTGGTCCGGCCTGCGGGCGATCCCGCGCGCGAGATCGGCGCGCAGGTATGCTACATTCCCCTGAGCCGTTAACCGAATCTTCACCCGAATCAGGTTAGCCGTTGACCTGAAAGGTGAACGTGTCTAGAACAATCAATGAACTAGACCCGTCATTCGAGGGGACGATACGCCGTGCTGACCAAGAAACAGATCCAGTTGCTGGAGTTCATCCAGGCCCGCATGGCGCGTGACGGCGTTCCCCCGTCCTTTGACGAAATGAAGATGGCGCTGGACCTGCGTTCGAAGTCGGGGATCCACCGGCTCGTGACCGCGCTCGAGGAACGGGGCTTCATCCGCCGCCTGCCCCATCGCGCCCGCGCCCTGGAAATCCTGCGCCTGCCCGATGCGCTGATGCGGGGCGAAGGCGAGGAAGGCGGCTTCCGCCCCCGCGTGATCTCGAACGACCGCCCCCTGCCCGCCCCCCGTCCGCGCGGCGCGATGCCGATCGTCGACAGCCCTGCGGTCGAATTGCCGGTGATGGGCCGCATCGCGGCTGGTGTCCCGATCGAGGCGATCTCGGAAGTGTCGCACCACATCGCGGTGCCCGGCTCGATGCTGTCGGGGCGCGAGCATCACTATGCGCTCGAGGTCAAGGGCGACTCGATGATCGAAGCGGGGATCAACGACGGCGACGTGGTGGTGATCCGCGAACAGGACACGGCCGAGAACGGCGACATCATCGTCGCACTGGTCGAGGGTGCCGAAGCCACGCTGAAGCGTTATCGCCGCCGGGGCGGCATGATCGCGCTGGAGGCCGCGAACTCGGCCTATGAGACGCGCGTCCTGCCCGAGGACAAGGTCCGCATCCAGGGCCGCCTGGTCGGGCTGATCCGCAGCTACTGAGGCCATCGTCCCCCCGTTCGCCTGAGGGCACGGCGGGCTGAAGGGCTTACTGCAAGAAGACAAGGCGCTTTCCCGCAACGGACGGGCGCACGGAACTCGCGGCGTAAAGCCCGAAGGCGGAGTCTGCTGCTGTCCTTTCCTTGCGAGGCATCCGATCGCTGCTGAACATCTGCGGACAGACGGACGCGCTGCGACATCCGGCTCGCGAGACGTATCTCGGCGAATGGTAGCCCAACCATTCGCCGAGGCCTTCCTGCGCGTTCAGGCACCGCCACCACCATGTTGTGACATGAGGTTGAGGCGGTCCGCCCGAAGAACAGCGCTGATCAGGCCTCATCTAACCCCGGTTCGAACAGGTCTGAGCTTTTTCGGACCTGCTGAACAGATCAGGTCATCTCGGCTTCTGGCCTCTTGCGACACGGCCGCTTTCCCGTGCGCTGCCGGACTATCCGCCGACCCTCGCTTCTCCCGGCAGGGCGTGCGGGATCATGCCCGGACCCTCGCGGCGGCCCCAAGGGCGATGCTGCTGGGGTCAGGCGATCGCGGGCAACCACAGTACAGCAATCGTTGCAACCGAGATCGCCGCGACGCCGATCATGTCGACTAGAACATCAGGCAGATCAAACATGCGTTTCATGGGAGCCTCCGTGGATGTTGATGCTTTGTTCTCATTTTAAGGCAACCTTGTAAAGAACTTTAAGAGAACATTTGCAGTTCAGGGTACTCCCCTGTCCCTATCGCTCTGGCAGCCACCCCTCAGCCGAAGGAAGCTGTGCAGGGAAACCGACCTCTGTTTCCCAAATGGGCGGCGCGGTCCCATGGGTTGCTCAAACGTCGTGCTTGCTCGCGTGGGCTTGTGCCATTCGGCTGACCGGCTCAGGCCTGTTCGGGCAACGCCGCATCGCTGTCGGATCGCGTCAGGCCCTCCCCATACCTGTCGCCCGGCTGCGGGGTGCCTCGGGTGCGACAAGCGGTCTTCATGGGGCTGCGTCGTGATCGTACCGGACTCTCCGGCGCCCCAGGAAGCTGCCAGAACGCGCCCGGCGATATCCGAGGCCACTGATCAGATGTGGAACGGCGACGCGCAGACTGGCGACTGACGCGCTGCCTTTCGCCATCTGGGAAACGCAGTAGCGACCGCCGACGAGCCAGGGCGCGCGGTTCGAGAACTCCTCGAAACCGCCATCGCGGATTCCATGCGCGCGGAGCCTGCCCTTTCCCAGATCGGCCGAGCCGGGACAGCTTGGTGCAGAAGCATCGCCCTGCCTGACTCGGTCCCGCCCCCTGGACCGCCGGGCCGTCTTGCCACAAGGAAGGCCTCGGCCTAGGCAGCGTTCCCGCCGCGGCCCCCGGGCTGATGACACTATCCGGCCGCCATGAGCCCGATGGCGCGGTCCTGTTCCATCAGCCACAGCAGCAGACGGATCGCCTGGCCGCGCTCGCCCGAAAGCTCGGGGTCCTGGTCCAGCAGCAATCGCGCGTCCTGGCGGGCGGTGGCCAGCAGATCGGCTTGCCGTTCGAGGTCCGCGACCCGGAAGCGCGGCAGGCCGGATTGCGCCGTGCCGATCACGTCGCCCGCGCCGCGCATCGCCAGGTCCTCTTCGGCGATGCGGAAGCCGTCCTCGGTTTCGCGCAGGATCTGCAACCGGCGGCGGGCGGATTCGGACAGCGGCTCGTGGTAAAGCAGCAGGCAGCTCGAGGCGCCCTCGCCCCGGCCCACCCGCCCACGCAACTGGTGAAGCTGCGCGAGGCCGAAGCTTTCGGCGCGCTCGATCACCATGATTGTCGCTTCGGGAACGTTCACCCCGACCTCGATCACGGTCGTGGCGACCAGCAGTTGCGCGCGCCCGGAAGCGAAATCGGCCATGGCCGCATCGCGCGCCTCGGGCGGCATCTGGCCGTGGACCAGCCGGACGCGGTCGCCGAAGCGCGCCCGCAGCATCTGGAAGCGGTCCTCGGCGGCGGTCAGGTCCACCACCTCGCTTTCCTCGACCAGCGGGCAGACCCAATAGGCCCGCGCGCCCCGGTCCATGGCGGTCTGAAGACGGGCCGCCACGTCCTCGATGCGCGAGTCCGGCAGGACGGTCGTGACCACCGGCTTGCGGCCCGGCGGCTTTTCGTCCAGCACCGACAGGTCCATGTCGCCGTATTGCGCAAGCGCGAGGCTGCGCGGGATCGGGGTCGCCGTCATCACCAGCATGTCGGGGCGCAGGCCCTTGGCGGCCAGTTCCAGACGCTGGGCCACGCCGAAGCGGTGCTGTTCGTCGATCACGGCCAGCCGCAGGTCGTGGAAGGTCACGCCCGGCTGGAACACGGCATGCGTCCCGACCAGCACGCCGATGCGGCCTGCCGCAAGATCGGCCAGCACGGTTTCCCGCGCCTCGCCCTTGTCGCGGCCCGTGAGCAGCGCGATGCGGATGCCGGCCGCCTCGGCCAGAGGCGTCAGCGCGGCCAGATGCTGGCGGGCGAGGATCTCGGTCGGCGCCATCAGCACGCCCTGCCCGCCCGCCTCGACGGCGGCGAACAGCGCGAGTGCCGCGACCAGCGTCTTGCCCGAGCCCACGTCGCCCTGAAGCAGGCGGTTCATGCGCTGGGGACTTGCCATGTCGGCGGTGATCTCGGCCACGGCACGTGCCTGCGCGCCGGTCGGCGGCCAAGGCAGCGCCTTCAGGACACGCGCCTGCAGGCGTCCCTCGGCCTGCGTCACGCGGCCAGCCGTGCGGCGGCGGTCGCGGCGCACCAGCGCCAGCGTCATCTGGTGGGCGAGCAGTTCGTCATAGGCCAGCCGTTCGCGCGCAGGCGACAGCAGCGACAGGTCGTCCATGCCCCTGGGATCATGCGCGGCACGGATCGCCGCCGACCAGTCGGGCCAGCCGCGCTGCAGAATCAGCGTCGGCTCGACCCATTCCGGCAGGGACGGGGCGCGGTCGATCGCGGCGGCGGCGGCGCGTGCGACGACGCGCTGCGTCAGGGCGCCCGCCAGCGGATAGACCGGCTCGAAGCCCGAGGGCGGAGGGTCCGAGGGCGACAGGATGTGGTCGGGGTGGACCATCTGGGCGAGGCCGTCGAACAGCTCGACCTTGCCGGAAATCACGCGCGTGGCGCCGATGGGAAGCTGGGATTCTATCCATGGTGCGCGGGCGTGGAAGAAGACCAGCGCGAGGTCGCCCGAATCGTCTGCGCAGATCACACGCCAAGGGCGGCCCTTGCTTGCGGGCTGGTGGTGGCGCAGCACACGGACCGTGACGGTGGCGATCTCGGACGGGCGCAGGTCGGCCAGGCGCGCGACCGTGCGGCGGGCGATCCCGGCCGTGGGTAGATGGAACAGCAGGTCGCGTGGACGGGTGACGTTCAGCGCGGCAAAGGCCTCGGCGGCCTTGGGGCCGACGCCGGGCAGGGTCTCGACGCCCGCGAACAGGGGAAACAGGATTGGCGGGCGGCCCTTCGGCGCGGCCGGGCGGCCGGAGGAAGCGGCGGAGGCCGGATTACGGGACGCGGAAGGTCCCTTGTTCGGGTCGGCGGGCGAGGCCGCCGGGGCGGGCTGGGCGAACAGGTCGTCCTGCCCCGCCCCGCCGCCCTGCGCCCTGTCCAACTGCGAAGGTTCCACCGTCCGCCGGTCGGTGTCGCCCGGCGGACCGGTCCCGCTCAGCCCCGGGCGATTGCCAGCCATTGGTCCTCGTCGATCACGCGGATGCCGAGTTCGGCCGCCTTCGCCGCCTTCGATCCCGCGCCCGGCCCGGCCACCAGCAGGTCGGTGCGCGAGGAAACCGAGCCCGCAACCTTGGCGCCCAGCGCCTCGGCCCGCGCCTTGGCTTCGGCGCGGGTCATCTTTTCCAGCGAGCCGGTGAAGACGACCGTCAGGCCCGCGATGGCGCTGTCGGCCTTGGCCACGGGGGCCGCGGGCTCGATGGTCAGGTGGGCCGCCAGCCGGTCGATCACGGCGCGCTCGGCGGGCTGGGCGAAGCTGGCGGTCAGCGACTCGGCCAGGACGGCGCCGATCCCTTCGATGCCGGTCAGGTCGTTCCAAGCGGCGCGGGATTCTGACGGCACGGGTGGGTTGGCGGCCCAGACGGCGGCACGCACGGCCGACACCGAGGCGCGGCGGCCCTGCGTGGCAGCGGCAGCGCGTTCGGTGGCGACCGCCTCGTCGGCGGCGCGGTGGCGCGAAGCGGCGGGGGCGGCAGCATCCAAGGCCGCGACCAGCGCCTCCCATGTGCCATAGTGGCGGGCGAGCGTGGCGGCGGCGACCTCACCCACGTGGCGGATGCCGAGCGCATAGATCAGGCGGGCCAGCGGAATCGTCCGGCGCTCCTCGATGGCGCGGAACAGGTTTTCCGCCGAGCGTTCGCCCCAGCCCTCCCGGTTCTTCAGCCGCGCCAGCCCCTTCGCGTCGCGGGCGGCGAGGGTGAAGATATCGGCGGGCTCGCGGATGGGCAGGGTCGGGTCGGCGAAGAAGGCCTCGACCTGCTTGACGCCCAGCCCCTCGATGTCGAAGGCGGCGCGGGACACGAAATGGCGCAGGCGCTCGATGGCCTGCGCGGGGCAGCCGAGCCCCCCCGAGCAGCGGCGGACCGAGTCGCCCGGCTCGCGGATCGCCTCGCTGCCGCATTCGGGGCAGGTCGTGGGGAAGGCGTAGGGTTCCGGGTTGGTGCGACGGGACAGGTCCACGTCCGCGATCTTGGGGATCACGTCGCCCGCGCGATAGACCTGCACCCAGTCGCCCTCGCGGATGTCGCGGCCCTCGCGGATGGGCTGCCCGCGCGAGTCGTGGCCGGCGACATAGTCCTCGTTGTGCAGCGTGGCGTTCGAGACGACGACGCCGCCGACCGTGACCGGCGTCAGGCGCGCGACGGGGGACAGCGCGCCGGTCCGTCCGACCTGGATCTCGATGCGGTCAAGGCGGGTCCAGGCAATCTCGGCCGGGAACTTGTGCGCCAGCGCCCAGCGCGGGGTGGTGGCGCGGAAGCCGAGCCGTTCTTGCAGGGCGATGTCGTCCACCTTGTAGACGACACCGTCGATGTCGAAGCCCAGCGTGGCGCGGCGCTGTTCCAGGTCGGACCAGACCGCCATCAGCTCATCGACGCTGTGGCAGAGGCGCGGGTTCGTGGTCGGAAAGCCGAGCCCGGCCAGCCGCGCGACGGCCCCGGACTGGGTGGGGGCCAGCGGCGCGCTGACCTCGCCCCAGCCATAGGCGAAGAAGCGCAAGGGGCGGCGGGCGGTGACCGCCGGGTCAAGCTGGCGCAGCGATCCCGCCGCCGCGTTCCGGGGGTTGGCGAAGGTGCGGTCGGCGCCGCTTTCGTTCAGGCGCGCGAAGTCCTCGTGGCCCATGTAGACCTCGCCCCGCACCTCCAGCACCTCGGGGGCGCCGGTCAGGCTGTGCGGGATGTCGGCGATGGTGCGGGCGTTGGCGGTGACGTTCTCGCCCACCGTGCCGTCGCCGCGCGTGGCGGCCTGCACCAGTTGCCCGCCCTCATAGCGCAGGGACAGCGAGAGGCCGTCGATCTTGGGCTCGGCGGTCATGGGGACGGGCGCGTCGGCGGGCAGGTTCAGGAAGCTGCGGACGCGGGCGACGAACTCGGCCACCTCCTCGCGCGAGAAGGCGTTCCCCAGCGACATCATGCGCTGGGCGTGGCGGACCTTGGCGAAACGCTCCGACGGGGCCGCGCCCACGCTCTGCGTGGGACTGTCGGGCGCGGCAAGCTCGGGATGCGCGGCTTCCAGCGCGGCAAGGCGACGTTTCAGCGCGTCGTATTCGGCGTCCGAGATGATCGGCGCGTCGTCGCGGTGATAGGCGAGGTCGGCCTCGGCCACGCGCGCGCGCAGCGCCCCGATCTCGGCGGCGGGGTCCTGCAAGTGATCCGCCGTGCTGTCCAGCCCTGCCATGTCGTCCCGCCTGCGATGGGGTCCCCACGCGCGGGGACGCCTGCCGGGTTTACCGAGGCGCGGGCGCGCTTGTCCAGCCGGAGGCCCCCGGGGGGCGATGCCTTCACCGTGACGCGAGCGAAACTTGCACGAGGCCCGGGCGCACCCGACATGGCCTTGCATGACATTGACCCGCCGCAGCCTGCTCGCCCTTGGCCTTGCCGCCGCCCCCGCCCTTGCCCTGCCCGTTCGCGGCGGGGCGCAGGAGACGCTGGATGCGATCCTCGACACAGCCGGCGAACATGACCAGTTGCGCGCCATTGCCATCTGGCGGGGTGGCGAAGTGGCAGCGCGGGGCTATGGCGGCTTCACGCCCGACCGTCCGACCAACATCAAGTCGGCCTCGAAGTCGATCGTTTCGGCGCTGGCCGGCATCGCCATCGAGCGCGGCGTGCTGAAGGGCGCAGACCAGCCCGTGGCCGAGGTGCTGCGCGACGACTTTCCCGCCAGCCCCGACCCGAGGCTGTTCCGCGTGACGCTTGGCAACCTCCTGTCGATGCAGGCGGGGCTGGAGCGCCAGTCGGGCCGGAACTACGGCGCATGGGTCAGCAGCCGGAACTGGGTGCGCGCGGCGCTGGCGGCGCCCTTCGTGGCAGAGCCGGGCGGGCGGATGCTGTATTCCACGGCGTCGAGCCATCTCGTCTCGGCCATGCTGACGCGGGCGGCGGGCCGCTCCACGCTGGCGCTGGCGCGCGAGTGGCTGGACATCCCCGGCTTCGAGATCGGCGGGTGGGAACGGGACCCGCAGGGCGTCTATCTGGGCGGCAACGAGATGGCGATGAGCACGCGTTCGCTGCTGGCCTTCGGCGCGGCTTACGCGGAAGGCGGCGCGGGCGTGATCCCGCCGGGCTGGATCGCGGAAAGCTGGCGGCCGAGGACGCAGTCGATGTTCACCGGTTCGGGCTATGGCTACGGCTGGTTCCTGGCGCGGATGGCCGGGCGGCCGGTCAACTATGGCTGGGGCTATGGCGGGCAGATGATCTATGTCGCCCCCACCCTGAGGGGCCGTCCCGCGGTGGCGATCGCGATGACCTCGGACCCCGACCAGCCCTCGGGGCGCACGGGCTACCGCGACGAGCTGCACGGGCTGGCCGCGCGGCTGCTGACGGCGCTTGGTTGACGGGCTGGCGGCACACGGATAGTCGCCCGGACATGGCGCGCGCACCCCTTCTGCAACTCACCGACATTTCTCTGACCTTCGGCGGCAATCCCGTCTTCGAGGGGCTGTCCCTCACCGTCCAGCCCGGCGACCGGGTGGCGCTGGTCGGGCGGAACGGCTCGGGCAAATCCACGCTGATGAAGGTCATGGCCGGGCTGATCGAGCCCGACCGGGGCGAGGTCATCGTCCCCACCGGCACCACCGTCGGCTACATGGAACAGGACCCGGACCTGTCCGGCTTCGCCACGCTGGGCGATTTTGCCGCCGCGGGCCTGCCGCCGGGCGAGGGCTATCGCGTCGAGATGGCCGCCGAGGGGCTGAAGTTCGACCCCCATCGCCCCGTGGCCACCGCGTCGGGCGGCGAGCGGAGGCGGGCGGCGCTGGCGCGGCTGCTGGCCGAGGCGCCGGAACTCATGCTGCTGGACGAGCCCACCAACCACTTGGACATCGAGGCGATCGGCTGGCTGGAACAGCAATTGTCCGAGACGCGGGCGGCTTTCGTGCTGATCTCTCACGACCGCGCGTTCTTGCGGCGGCTGACGCGGGCGACCCTGTGGATCGACCGGGGCGAGGTGCGCCGTCAGGAACGCGGCTTCGACGCCTTCGAGGAATGGCGCGAGGAAACCTGGGCCGCCGAGGACGAGGCGCGCCACAAGCTCGACCGCAAGATCAAGGCCGAGGCACGCTGGGCCGTGGAAGGCATCAGCGCCCGGCGCAAGCGCAACATGGGCCGGGTCCGCGCGCTGCAGGCGATGCGGGCGGAACGCGCGGCCCAGATCCGGCGGCAGGGCACCGCGGCGATGGCGCTCGACTCGGGGACGCAGTCGGGCAAGCGGGTGATCGAGGCGAAGGGGATCTCCAAGGCCTTCGGCGAGCGGGTGATCCTGCGGCCCTTCGACCTGCGCGTGCTGCGGGGCGACCGCGTGGCCTTTGTCGGCCCGAACGGCGCGGGCAAGACCACGCTGATCAAGATGCTGACGGGCGAGATCCCGCCCGATACCGGCACCGTCGCCCACGGCACCAATCTGGAGATCGCCGTCTTCGATCAGGCGCGCGCCTCGATCGACGACAGCGCGACCCTGTGGGAGGCGCTGACGAACGATCCGTCCATGCGGGTCTCGGGGCGGTCCGACCAGGTGATGGTGCGCGGGCAGCCGAAGCATGTCGTGGCCTACCTGAAGGACTTCCTGTTCGACGACGCGCAGGCGCGGGCGCCGGTCGGCAGCCTGTCGGGCGGCGAGAAGGCGCGGCTGCTGCTGGCCCGGATCATGGCGCGGCCCTCGAACCTGCTGGTGCTGGACGAGCCGACCAACGACCTGGACATCGAGACGCTGGACCTGCTGCAGGACATCCTTGGCGAATATGACGGCACGGTGCTGCTGGTCAGCCACGACCGCGACTTCATCGACCGCGTGGCGGACACGACCGTGGCGATGGAGGGCGATGGACGCGCCGTGATCTATGCGGGAGGCTGGAGCGACTATCGCGCCCAGCGCGGCGAGGATGCGCCCGAGCCTGCGGCGGCCGCCCCTGCCCGCCCGGCTTCCGCCCCCGAGGCCCGGAAGTCCGAAGCGCCGCGCCGGAACGGCCTCAGCTTCACCGAGAAGCACCGGCTGGAATCGCTGCCCGCGATCATCGAGCGGCTGGAAGCCGAGATCGCGAAGCTGAACGAATTCCTGGCCCAGCCGGACCTGTTCCAGACTGCCCCCGCCAAGTTCGCCAAGGCGTCCGAAGGGCTGGCCGAGCGGCAGGCGGCGCTGGCGGCGGCCGAGGAGGAGTGGCTGGAACTGGCCGAGCGCGCCGAGGCCTGACGCGCGGCAACCGGGGCTCTGCCCCGGACCCCGGGGTATTTCGGTCAGGAAGAAGAACAAGGGGGGGCAGAAGTCGGAAATCGTTGACTCTGGCGCCCCGACCCGCCATATACCTGCGACCGGCCGGGCTTGCGCCCTTGGCCGGCTGTTCATTTTAACACCACCCCGCAAGGGTGCGCTGTCCGAGGCTGGGGCCGCAAGGCCCGACGAACGCCGGGAAACCGGGGCCACAGGGCGCGGCAAGGGAAAGAGACGAAACGATGTTCGCAGTCCTGAAGACGGGCGGCAAGCAGTACCGGGTCCAGCCCGGTGACGTGCTGCGCGTCGAGAAACTGGCCGCCGAAGCCGGCGACAAGGTCCGGTTCGACGAGATCCTGATGATCGGCTCGACCATCGGCGCGCCCCTGGTCAGCGGCGCGGGCGTGGTGGCCGAGGTCATCGACACCATCAAGGCCGACAAGGTCATCACCTTCCACAAGCGCCGCCGCAAGCACTCGTCGCAGCGCACCCGTGGCCATCGCCAGCAGCTGACCCTGCTGCGCGTGACCGAGCTGCTGGAAACCGGCGCCGACACGTCGGACGTCAAGGCCGCCATCGGCGCGCGTGCCGCCGGCCGTGCGGCTGCCACCACCGCTCAGGAGATCTGATCCATGGCACACAAGAAAGCAGGCGGCTCGTCCCGGAACGGCCGCGACTCCGCCGGTCGCCGTCTTGGCGTCAAGCTGTTCGGTGGCCAGTCGGCGCTGGCCGGCAACATCATCGTGCGTCAGCGCGGCACCCAGTGGTGGCCGGGCCAGAACGTCGGCATGGGCCGCGACCACACCCTGTTCGCCCTGACCGAAGGCACCGTGTCCTTCCGCAAGGGCCTGAAGGGCCGAACCTATATCTCGATCCAGCCCGCGGCCACCGCGGCCGAGTAAGCCGACCGGCGCACAAGCATCGCAACGGGGATCGGCGCAGCCGGTCCCCGTTGTCGTTTCGGAATGCCGCCGCCCGGGAACGCGGCGGCCACAGGGAAGCACTGATGGACCAGTCCAATCTTCTGGCTGACGACAAGACCGAGGCGCTCCGGACGGCGGGCGCCACCCAGTCCGATCCATACGCCCCGATCCCTGCCGGGCGATTCGTGCTGCGACCGCTGCGCGCGTCGGATGCGGGGCTGATCCGGCACTATACCGCGGATCGCCGCGTGGCCGAGGGAACCCGGGCCATCCCCCATCCCCTGCCCCCGGGCGCGGCCGAGCAGTACGTGGCGCGCGCCATGGCGCCGAACCGGACCGAGGATGTCTGGGCAATCGACACCAGCGCCTCGGGCCTTGGTGAACTGCTGGGCGTGGTTTCGCTGACCCGGATCGAGCCCGAGCAGTCCGAGCTTGGCTTCTGGATCGGCTCGGGCTTCTGGAACACGGGTTTTGCGACCGAAGCCGTGCAGGCGTTGGTCAAGGCCAACCCGCACAACTCGCGCACCCTGTTTGCCGAAGCCTTCCAGGACAATCCCGGCTCGGCCAAGGTGCTGACGAACGCGGGCTTCGCCTATCTGGGCGACGCGGAAAGCTGGTCGGTCGCCCGCGACGCGCGGGTGCCGACCTGGACCTACCTGCGCAAGATGACCTGAGGGTCAGACCCCGAGCGAGATCGCGTTCGTGCCGCCGGTGACGGTGACCGAACCAATGTCGCGCAGCGCGGTCGAACTGAGGGGGAAGGCCACGGTCAACGTATCGACGGCAGGCTGCGCGGGCATCCGCGCGGCCGCGCTGTCGGCCGGGGGCGGCGAGCCCACCAGCCGCAGCCGCAGCACCCCGTCGGCATCCGGGCGCACCCGGCCCGCGGGCTGCGGCGTCTCGGCCACCAGCGCGACATCCCACCACCCCTTGGTCGGGGCGACGGCCGTCACGACCAGAAGCCGCCCTTCCGCCGTCTGCTCCCACTGCGCCGAAAGCACCCGTGCGATGGGCAGGCGGGTGTCGGCCTTTTCCTGGTAGCCCTTCGGCGGGGCGAGGGTTTCAGGGGCACGGGGCGCCGGCTCTCCTCCGAACCAGCGCAGGGGGTTGAGGCTGCTGTTGCCGCAAGCCGTCAGGATCAGACAGGCGGCGATCGGCCAGAGTGCACGGTTCATTGATCGCCCTTCCCAAGCTTGCGTCGGGCACTTGATAGGCCATCGCCTCCGGTCCCGGAAGGGGGCGCTTTGACCTGCGCGCGCCAAGGCGCTATCCAGATCCGCCGCACCAGCCCTGCAGGACTTCTCGCCATGGCCACGCCCGCCTTCGAAGACATCGCCGAGACCTTCGAGTTCCTCGACAACTGGGAGGACCGCTACCGCCACGTGATCGAGCTGGGCCGCGCCATGCCGCCCATGGACGCGGCGCTGCAGGTGCCCGCGACCAAGGTCGAGGGATGCGCAAGCCAGGTCTGGATCATGCCGCAGATCGAGCAAGGGCGTTTCGACTTCCAGGGCGACAGCGACGCGCTGATCGTGCGCGGGCTGATCGCCGTGCTGCACGCGCTTTATTCCGGGCTGCCGGTCGAGGAAGTGCCGAAGGTCGACGCCCCGGCCGAACTGGGCCGGCTGGGGCTGGACGCGCATCTTTCGGCGCAGCGCTCGAACGGTCTGCGCGCGATGATCAAGCGCATCCGCGACACGGCGGGCGCCGCGACCTGAGATCTCAGGCCGGCTGCGCCAGCGCGCGGTCGATGGCGGCAACCAGCCGGGGATCGTCCGCCGCCACATCGGGCGCGAAGCGGCCCACCACGGTCCCGTCGCGGCCGATCAGGAACTTCTCGAAGTTCCACTGCACCTCGGGCGCCGGGTTCAGCGCGATCCCGAAGCCTTCCAGCCGGGTCCGCCAGGGACCATCCCCTTCCGCTTGGGGCGCATCGGCGATCAGCCGTGCATAAAGCGCATGCTTCTCGGCCCCGGCCACCGTCGTCTTGGACGCCAGCGGGAAGCTCACGTCATAGCGGGTCTGGCAGAAGTCCAGGATCTCGGCGTCGCTGCCCGGCTCCTGCTGCTTGAAGTCGTTGGCGGGGACGCCCAGGACCACCAGCCCCTTGTCCTTCTTCGCGCGGTACAGCGCCTCGAGCCCCTCGTACTGCCCGGTCAGCCCGCATTTCGAGGCCACGTTCACGACCAGCACGACCTTGCCGCGCCAGTCGGCAAGGCGAGCCTCGTCGCCGTCGTTCATCCTGATCTCGATGTCTGCAAGCTCGGTCATCGGCGGGTTTCCCTTTTGGTGATCCAGCCGCCGCCCAGAACGCGGGTCGAGCCGGCTTCGTAGAAGACGCAGGCCTGGCCGGGGCTGACGCCCTCCTCGGCCTGGGCCAGGACCACCTCGGCGGTGGTGCGCCCGGTGGGGCGCAGGATGGCGGGCGCGGGCGGCCGGGTCGAGCGGATGCGGACCGCGATCTCGCGCTCGGCCATGTCGGTCAAGCCGCCGTCGCCCAGCCAGTTGACCTCGGCCACGGGCACGACCTGCGTCGCCAGCGCCTCGCGCGGGCCCACGACGACATGGCGCGCCTCGGGGTCCAGGCGCACGACATAAAGCGGATCGCCCAGACCGCCGATGCCGAGACCGCGGCGCTGGCCGATGGTGTAGTGGATCACGCCGCGGTGGCGGCCCAAGACGTTGCCCTGCAGGTCCACGATGTCGCCCGGATCGGCGGCGCCGGGGCGCAGCTTCTCGATCACCGCGGCATAGTTGCCCTCGGGAACGAAGCAGATGTCCTGGCTGTCGGGCTTGTCGGCCACGGTCAGCCCGTGCTGCGCGGCCAGCGCCCGCGTTTCCGCCTTGCTGGCCAGCCCGCCCAGCGGAAACCGCAGGAACTCAAGCTGCTCGCGGGTGGTCGAGAACAGGAAATAGCTCTGGTCGCGGTTCGGGTCGGCGGCCATGTGCAGCTCGGCCCCGTCCGGCCCTTCCATCCGCCGGATGTAGTGCCCCGTGGCCATGCAGTCCGCGTCAAGTTCCCGCGCGGTTTCCAGCAGGTCGCGGAACTTCACCCGCTCGTTGCAGCGGATGCAGGGAACGGGTGTCGCGCCGGCAAGATAGGCGTCCGCGAACTCCTCGATCACCGACTCGCGGAAGCGGTTCTCGTAGTCCAGCACGTAATGGGGAATGCCGATGCGTTCGGCCACGCGGCGGGCGTCGTGGATGTCCTGGCCCGCGCAGCAGGCGCCCTTCTTCTTCAGCGCCGCGCCATGGTCGTAAAGCTGCAGGGTGACGCCGATCACGTCATACCCTTCGGACTTCAGCAGGGCGGCCACCGCGGAACTGTCCACGCCGCCCGACATGGCGACCACCACCCGCGTCTCGGCGGGAGGACGGGCGAAACCAAGGCTGTTGAGGACGCGCGTGGCGCCGCGCGGATCGTGCATTGTCACGGAGGGTATCCGTCCAGGGCGGAACATTCGGGAAAGATGGCGGGAACATAGTGAAAATCCGAAATGTTTCAACCCGGCCGTTCACCGCGCCTTAAGCCCGGCCATGGCAAGCAACGCAGGTCATGAACGTCCTGGGGGATCCGACATGTTCGTTCGAAAATCCGCGCGGCCGCGCACCGCAACGCTGGGGGACGGCTCGGTCCTGACGCTGGCCGACCTGCCCTCGGGGACGGAACGCTGGGTCGCGCGCCGCAAGGCCATCGTGGTGGACGCGATCGGCCACGGACTTCTCAGCCGTGACGAGGCGGTGGACCGCTACGGCCTGACCGAGGAGGAACTGGAAGGCTGGATCTCGACTGCATCGCGCCTGGGCTCCGCTGGCCTGAAGATCAAGGCGATCAAAAAAAATCGCCTGGCGGCAACCGCAAGTGGATCAATTCGTGACTCGCTAACCTGATATTAACCTATAGGTCTCATTCGTAGGTCATCACGGGCGGCGAATAGGGAGATCAAGCCATGCGGATCCTGCTGATCGAGGACGATCCGACCACGGCACGCAGCATCGAGCTCATGCTCAGCCACGCGAACTTCAACGTCTATCTGACCGACATGGGCGAGGAAGGCGTGGATCTGGCGAAGCTGTATGACTATGACCTGATCCTGCTGGATCTGGACCTGCCCGACATGAACGGGATGGAGGTTCTGCGCCAGATCCGGCTGTCGCGCGTCGATACCCCGATCCTGATCCTGACCGGCTCGGACGATACCGAGGTCAAGCTGCGCGGCTTCGGCTTCGGGGCCGACGACTACATGACCAAGCCCTTCCACCGCGAGGAACTGGTCGCCCGCATTCAGGCGATCATTCGACGGTCCAAGGGCCACAGCCAGGCGGTGATCCGCACCGGCCGCATGGTGGTCAACATCGACGCCCGCTCGGTCGAGGTCGATGGCCGCGCGGTGAACCTGACGGGCAAGGAATACCAGATCCTGGAGCTGCTCAGCCTGCGCAAGGGGACGACCCTGACCAAGGAGATGTTCCTGAACCATCTTTATGGCGGACTGGACGAGCCGGAACTGAAGATCATCGACGTCTTCATCTGCAAGCTGCGCAAGAAGCTGTCCGAGGCTCTCGGGGGCGAGAATCACATCGAGACGGTCTGGGGCCGCGGCTATGTCCTGCGCGATCCGCAGGAATCGACCAATGCCGAGCGCATCGCGGTGGGGATGTAGGTCCGTTCTCTCACGGGGGTCCTGAGCGGCGGTCCTCGTCCGGAGCAACGGGCCTTGAGGAAGCCGGGCTGATCCGGGCAGGTCTCCTGCCCCTTTCCTGCCACCACAGGGAAAGGGGGGCTTGCACAGGATGGGCCCCTCGGCCATGCGATTGGCCAGGGCCCACGGGCAGGACCAGGGGAAAGGCCGCGCGATGCCGCAGAAGATCATCATCGACACGGACCCGGGGCAGGACGATGCCGTGGCGATCCTGCTGGCCCTGGGCGCGCCCGAGCTGGAGGTGCTGGGCCTTACCGTCGTGGCCGGGAACGTGCCGCTGGACCTCACCCTGGGCAACGCCCTGCGCATCTGCGAACTGGCAGGTCGGACCGACCTTCCCGTCCATGCCGGTTGCGGGGGACCGCTGGAAGGGCAGCTGGTCACGGCCGAGCACGTCCATGGCGCCTCCGGCCTCGACGGCGTGGACCTGCCCGAGCCGACAATGTGCGCCGCCCCGGGCCATGCCGCCGATTTCCTCATCGAGACGTTGCGGCGCGAACCTGCGGGCAGCGTGACGCTTGTGCCCATCGGGCCGCTGACGAACATCGCCGAGGCGTTCCGCCGCGCCCCCGATGTCGTGCAGCGCGTCCAGCGGATCGTGCTGATGGGGGGTGGCACCTTCGGCAACGTCACGCCGGCGGCCGAGTTCAACATCCACGTCGACCCGGTCGCCGCAGGCGAGGTGTTCGCCTCGGGCACGGAACTCGTCGTCCTGCCGCTTGACGCGACGCACAAGGCGCTGACCAGCCCCGACTGGATCGAGGCGATGCGCGCATGCGGCCCCGTCGGCCGGGCCGTCGCAGGCTGGACCTCCTCCTACGAGCGTTTCGACCGCGAGAAATACGGCGCACAGGGCGCTCCGCTGCACGACCCCTGCGCCGTGGCCTGGGTGATCGAGCCGGGGATCTTCTCGGGCCGCCGCATCAATGTCGAGATCGAGACCGAAGGGCGCTGGACCCGCGGCATGACCGTGGCGGACTGGTGGGGCGCCCTGGAGCGCAAGCCCAATGCGTTGTTCATCCGCGACCTGGACCGGGACGCGCTGTTCCGGCTGATGACCGACCGGATCGGGAGGCTGGACAAGCGGTAAGCCACCGAGCGGGTCCGGGGGGCCGCCCCGGGAAGGCCTTCATGGCCGGTCCTGAGGACGTGGCCAGGTTCCCTTGCGGCTTTCCCGTTTGCATGACTTGGCCAGCCCGCTGTTTTCTCGGGCTTGTCAGGACCGCCAACGGCCCCGTCCGGCGGGTCTCACCTCTGGGCTGCTGTGTCCATCGAACCATGCTGCCAAGCTGCATGAACATGCCCTGCGCACCCTTAAGGAAGTCGCCTGATCTGCTAGCGAAATGAGTGACGAACCGGCCGCAGTCGCGGATGCTTTGGACGGCAAACCCTTCGCCAGGAACCTTTGCCTGAAGCTTGGTTACAAGCGCCCCATTCATGGCGATCGTCGAGTTGAGGAGCATGGTACAGTCCGGCGTCGATCAGGAGGTACCACCCATCCCCGCGCCTTGACCTTTCATGGATCTCGCAGGCATTGGCACCGGGCCTGTAAACGGCAAGCTTGTCCCTGGCCCCCCACGGAGAGCCCCCATTTCGCTGGTCAGCAGAAGCAGATGGGTAGCTGAAAAGCGAGGCAGGCCTTGCCGCGATGGTGCTGCCCTTCGCACACAGGATGTTCTCGGGGCTCAGGAACGAGCGGTCGAGTGTGCCGTCCGCAGCGAAGTTCGTCACAACGTCGCGGGTGGGCGGGTTCAGGGACATTATCAACCACGACGATCTCATAAGCGACGTCCCGGGCGAGACGGCGCATCGCCCTGATGGCCAGCCTGACCTGACCCGGCGGGTTACGCGCGAGGATCAGAATGGAAACAAGCGGTGCCTAGCCCTTTCCTTTGGGTCTACTGATTGCCTTGCAGAAGCTGGGAGCCTTCTTCGGCAAAGACAGCCATAAAATCCCGAGATGCCGAACGCGCGCCGATCCGGGCGAAAACAGGTGAACTCATCACGCCGCGCGGTCATGTCACCCGCGCCGCCCCCGACGGTGGCCGCCGGCATTTCGGGCCTTGCAGCCACTGGACAGAACCGCCGCCCTTGTGCATGTCCCCTGGCCATGTCAGCCAGCCCGTCCCCGCCCGCATCCGGCGCCACCGCCCTCCCCCTGCCCGCCCCTCATCGTCACAGCCGACTCGAGGATGCGCAGGGCATCCTGTTCGGCTCGGTCATGGCTGCCTTCGGGGCCATGCTGCTGGGCAGCGCGGGGCTGATCACCGGACAGTTGGCCGGGCTTGCCCTGCTGGTCGCGCAGGCGACGGGATATGGCTTCGGGCCGGTCTACCTCGTCCTCAGCCTGCCCTTCTACGGCTTCGGCTACCGGCGGATGGGTCTGGGCTTCCTGCGCCGCACGATCGCTGCGGTCCTGCTGATGGTGGCGACCTCGATGCTGCTGCCGCGGCTGGTTTCCTTCGACGCGCTGCATCCGGGGGCCGCGGGGGTGCTGGCGGGCTTCGTGTCAGGTGCGGGGCTGCTGGCCCTGTTCCGCCATCGCACCAGTCTTGGCGGGATCGGGGCCGTGGCGCTGGATCTTCAGGACCGGCTGGGGATCAAGGCGGGCTGGGTGCAGATGGGCTTCGACACGGCACTGTTCGCCGTGGCGCTGGCGGTGATGCCCTGGGACCGTGTCGCCTGGTCGGCGCTGGGGGCGGCGGTGCTGAACCTCGTGATCGCCATCAACCACCGCCGCGACCGCTATATCGTCTGACCTCAGGCGGGCAGGCCCAGCGCCCGCTTGACGTTGGCCGTCCAGCCCAGCAGCCGCTGGTCGCCCGCGACGATGGCGGGGCGCTTCATCACCGAGGGGCGCGCGCCCATCATCGCCACCGGCTCCTCGGCGCGCTCGGCCTCGGACATGGCGCGCCAGGTGAGGCTTGCACGGTTGACGAGCTTGTCGCCGAAATCCGCAAGCAGGCTCTCGCGCTCGGCTTGGGACAGGGGCGCATCCTTGACGTCGCGGAACTCCACCGCCCAGCCCGCCTCTTCCAGCGCCGCCTGCGCCTTCTGGCAGGTCGAGCAATGCGAAAGGCCGTACATGGAAAGCCGTCGGTCCGGGTCCGCCATCAGATCACCGGCACGAAGGGCACGCCGCAGGCAGCCAGCGCCAGCAGGGCGGACAGGGCAAGAAGGGTCTTCATCGTCGTTTCTCCGTTTCAAAGATCGCCATGGCCGGCGTGGCTGCCGGCAGAGTCATGCAGCCGCGCGCGCACCCGGCGCATCGCCAGCCAGACAGCCAGGATGACCACCGGCGTCAGCGTCGCGATCACGATGCTGCGCTCGACTCCCGCCGCTTCCGCCAGCGGGTAGACGGCATAGCCCAGAAGGCCCACGGCATAATAGCTGATCGCCACCACCGACAGCCCCTCGACCGTGTGCTGCAGGCGCAGTTGCAGGTCGGCGCGGCGGTCCATCCGTTCCAGCAGCGCCTGGTTCTGGCCCTTGCGCTGGACATCGACGCGGGTGCGCAGCAACTCGCCCGCGCGGGCGGCGCGGTCCACCATCGCGTCCAGCCGCCGTTCGGCCGACTGAACGGTGCGCATGGCGGGCTGGAAGCGGCGCACCATGAACTCGGTCAAGGTCTGGCGGCCCTGGAAGCGGGTTTCGCGCAGGGAGGCGATGCGGTCGTGGACGATGGCCTCGTAGGCGCGGGTCGCGCCGAAGCGGAAGCCGTGCTGCGTGGCCTCGGATTCCAGCCTCAGCGACAGGCTCAGCAACTCGTCCAGCATCGGCTCGGCCGGGCCCCTCTCGTCGCCAAGGCGCTCGACCAGGGCGGTCAGGCGGGTCTCCAATGCGTTCATGGTGGCGTTCAGGGCCCGGACGCGGGGCAGGCCCAGCATCGACATGGCACGGTAGGTTTCCAGTTCCAGCAGCCGCTGGACGATGCGGCCAAGGCGACCTGCCCCGGCGTCCGGCGCGGCGAAGACGGCAAAGCGCATCCAGCCCGAGGGATCGATGCGGAAGTCGGTGGCGATCACCGCCGCTCCGTCCAGCACCTGCACCGCGACCAGCCCGTCGGCGGCGAACCACGCCGCCAGCAGCGGCGCGATCGCCTCGGGATCGTCGGGCATGGGGGCAAGGTGGACCATCGCCGCCGCCACCCGGCGGCCCGGTGCGCGGGCCTGCCAATGCGCCGGGAAAATCTCGGCCAGCGCGGGATCGAACGGCCGGGCGGGCTGGCCCGGGGTGAAACCCGCGTAGCTGACAAACTCGGTATGGCTTTCCCAGCGCAGCTCGTGCCGCCCCAGCTGCGCGGCGTAATGCCCGGCCCCCGCCTGCGGCGCGGGCGCCCCGTGCCGCGTGACAAGCTCGGACAGGTGGGCAAGATCCAGGCTGCGATCCCGGTTCGCGGCGTCGCGCGGTTCCTTGAAGGCGATATAGACCGCCGTGCAGGGCACCGTCAGTCGTGGCGAGGGGCGGGCGTGCAGCTCGTTCACCATCTCGTAGCGCAGCGGATGGTCCAGCAGCGGCGGTGCCGGGTCCGGCTGATGAAGAAGCTGCGGGGGATGGGGCGGAGGCTGGATCATGGCGCGACGAAAGCCGCAAACGGGACCGGCGCGCAAGCCGTCACTTCCGATGAGGCGTTCGTGATCGCCGCCGCCGTTGCGCGAGGGGGACGGTTTAGGCAGAGTCGGCTGAAAAAACGGCGGGACAGGATATGAAACGCACCCTGAAACTGACGATGGCCGCGCTGCTGGTCGCGCTGGCGGCCTCTTGTGCGCCCAGCAAGTTCAAGACCTACAACGGCCCGCCGGTCACGCAGATCGTGGTGAACAAGTCGGCGCGGCAGATGCTGTTCCTCAGCGGGTCGAACATCATCGGCGCCTACAACATCGGCCTCGGGAACGAGCCCATCGGGCACAAGGAGTTCTCGGGCGACGGCAAGACACCGGAAGGGCTTTACTACATCGACCGCAGGAACCCCGACAGCCGCTACCACCTGTCGCTGGGCGTGTCCTATCCGAACCTTCAGGACGCGACCTTCGCGCTGACGCAGGGCAAGGACCCGGGCAAGGACATCTTCATCCATGGCCAGGGCCCCGAGGGCCGCGTGTTGGCGCCCTTGAAGCGGGACTGGACGGCGGGCTGCATCGCCGTGACCGACGACGAGATGGAGGACATCTACGCCATGGTCCGCGACGGCACGCCGATCCTGATCAATCCCTGAGGCGTCCGGCCCGAGGCCGGAAAACGAAGAACCCCCGCGCGATGGCGGGGGTTCTTTTTCTTTCAAGGGGTGCCTCAGTCGATCAGCGGCAGCAGGGCGTCGATGGACTTCTTGGCGTCGCCATAGAACATCCGCGTGTTTTCCTTGTAGAACAGCGGGTTCTCGATGCCCGAATAGCCCGTGCCCTGCCCGCGCTTGCTGACGAACACATGCTTGGCCTTCCAGACCTCCAGCACCGGCATGCCGGCGATGGGGCTGTTGGGATCGTCCTGCGCGGCCGGGTTCACGATGTCGTTCGAGCCGATGACGATCACCACGTCGGTCGAGGGGAAGTCCTCGTTGATCTCGTCCATTTCCAGGACGATGTCATAGGGGACCTTGGCCTCGGCCAGCAGCACGTTCATGTGGCCCGGCAGGCGGCCTGCGACGGGGTGGATGGCGAAGCGGACCTCTTTTCCGGCGGCGCGCAGCTTGCGGGTGAGTTCCGACACCGACTGCTGCGCCTGCGCCACGGCCATGCCGTAGCCCGGAACGATGATGACGCTGTCGGCCTCGTTCAGGGCCGCGGCCACGCCCTCGGCGTCGATGGCGACCTGTTCGCCCTCGATCTCCATCGCAGGACCCGTCTCGCCGCCGAAGCCGCCGAGGATCACGCTGATGAAGCTGCGGTTCATCGCCTTGCACATGATGTAGCTGAGGATCGCACCCGAGGAACCCACCAGCGCGCCGACCACGATCAGCAGGTCGTTGGACAGCGTGAAGCCGATCATCGCCGCGGCCCAGCCCGAGTAGCTGTTCAGCATCGAGACCACGACCGGCATGTCGGCGCCGCCGATCCCCATGATGAGGTGCCAGCCGATGAAGCCCGCGACCAGCGTCAGCAGGATCAGCCACAGCATCGTGGGGCCCCAGCCCGCGACGCAAAGGATGAGCAGCAGCAGAGACAGGATCGCGGCGCCCAGGTTCAGCATGTGCCCGCCGGGCAGCTTCTTCGGCTTGCCGTCGATCTTGCCGGCCAGCTTGCCATAGGCCACGACCGAGCCGGTGAAGGTCACCGCGCCGATGAAGATGCCCAGCGCGACCTCGACCTTGAGCATGGCGATCTCGGCCGGGGACTTGTGCGCCAGCACGGCGGCAAAGCCGGTGAAGACGTCTGTGGCCTCGTTCAGGCGGGCGCGCAGGACGCGGCCCAGCTCGATCTGGGCGTTGAGGCCGATGAACACGGCGGCAAGGCCCACGAGGCTGTGCATCGCCGCGACCAGCTGCGGCATCTCGGTCATCTGCACGCGCGTGGCCAGCACGTAGCCGCCGACGCCGCCCAGCGCGATCATCAGGATCGACAGCCACCAGTTGCCCCAGCCGGGGCCGAACAGGGTGGCCAGAACCGCCAGCGCCATGCCGACGATGCCGTACCAGATCGCGCGCTTGGCGCTTTCCTGGCCCGACAGCCCGCCCAGCGACAGGATGAACAGGACGGCGGCCACGACATAGACCGCGCTGGTGAAGCCATAGGCCGGCAGTGCCTCGACCATCGAGGCGGGTGCCACGACCGGGTCCATGCCGGCGGGCGAGGTGGTGATTACGGTGGTCTCCATCGACGCCCCTTACGACTTCTGGAACATGGCAAGCATCCGGCGCGTGACCAGGAAGCCGCCGAAGATGTTGACGGCCGTCATCAGCACGGCCAGCGCGGCCAGGATGACGATCAGCGCCGAACCCGAGCCGATCTGCAGCAGCGCGCCCAGGATCACGATCGACGAGATCGCGTTGGTGATCGCCATCAGCGGCGTGTGCAGCGAGTGGCTGACGTTCCAGATCACCTGGAAGCCGATGAAGACCGACAGCACGAAGACGATGAAATGCTGCAGGAACGAGGCCGGGGCGAACAGCCCGACCAGCAGCATCAGCACGCCGCCCGTGACCAGCATGCCGATCTGGCTGCGGGTCTGGCGGCGGAAGGCCAGCGCCTCGGCGGCGCGGCGCTCCTCGGGGGTCGGCTCCTTGACCTTGGGCTTGGGCTTGGCCGCGGCGATGGCCTGGACCTTGGGCGGGGGCGGCGGCCAGGTCACGTCGTGATCGCGCGTGACGGTCGCGCCGCGGATCACGTCATCCTCCATGTCGTGGACCAGCGTGCCGTCCTTGGCGGGCGTCAGGTCGGCCAGCATGTGGCGGATGTTGTTGCCGTAAAGCTCGGACGCCTGCGCGCCCATGCGCGACGGGAAATCGGTGTAGCCGATGATCGTGACGCCGTTCTCGGTCACGATCCTGGCGTCGGGCACCGTCAGGTCGCAGTTGCCGCCGCGCTCGGCCGCAAGGTCCACGATGACCGAGCCCGGCTTCATCATCCGGACCATGTCCTCGGTCCAGAGCTTCGGCGCCGGGCGGCCCGGAATCAGCGCCGTGGTGATGACGATGTCCATCTCGGGCGCAAGCTCGCGGAACTTCTCGAGCTGCTTGGCAAGGAACTCGGGCGAGGACGGCTTGGCATAGCCGCCCGTCTCGGCGCCGTCCTGGCTGTCCTGGAAGTCGAGGAAGACGAACTCGGCCCCCATGGACTCGATCTGCTCGGCCACCTCGGGGCGGACGTCGAAGGCATAGACCTGCGCGCCCAGCGACGTCGCGGCGCCGATGGCGGCAAGGCCCGCCACGCCCGCGCCCACGACCAGCACCTTGGCCGGGGGCACCTTGCCCGCGGCGGTCACCTGACCGGTGAAGAAGCGGCCGAAGTTGTTGGCGGCCTCGATCACCGCGCGGTAGCCGGCGATGTTGGCCATGGACGACAGCGCGTCCATCTTCTGCGCGCGGGAAATCCGCGGGACCATGTCCATCGCGATGGCGTTCACGCCCAGGTCGCGCGCGCGTTCCAGCAGCTCGGCGTTCTGGCCGGGATAGAAGAACGAGATGAGCGTCTGCCCTTCCCGCATCCGGGCCAGTTCCTCATCCGTCGGCGGACGGACCTTGACGACGACATCCACCGCCTCGGTCAGCGCGGCGGCGTTCGGATGAACGGTCACCCCGGCCCGTTCATAGGCCGCATCCGAAAAGCCCGCGCGGGCGCCTGCGCCCGTTTCGACATGAACCTCATGCCCGAGCTTCTGCAGATGCCCGGCCGAGGACGGTGTGACAGCGACACGCGCCTCACCGTCGAAAGTTTCCTTCAACCCGCCAATTCTCACCGAGCCGGCCCCCCTCTCGTCCTGTGCTGCGACCGCATTATCATCGCGCAACAATCTTTCACAAGCGGGTGAGGCTTGGGACAAGGTCGGCAATCGGCAGGGCCTGCCGCGAGACAAAAAGAACCGCCGCGCAGTGGCGCGGCGGTCCCGTTTTCCTGCCCGGATGACCGGGGAAGAAGGATCAGTTCGTCGAAGGCGTGGTGACCGGAACGGTGGTCGTGGTCGAGGCAGCGGCATCGGCCGCGTCGCTGGCGGCTTCGGCGGCCGTGTCGGCAGCGGCGTCCGCCGCAGCGCCGGTCGCGGTGGCGGCATCCTGCGCGGCTTCGCCCGCGGTCTCAGCAGCTTCGCCCGCGGCAGTCGCGGCGGCATCGGCCCCGGTCGTGGCGGTGGCAGCGCCCGTGGTGGCGGTGCCGGTCGTCGCCGTGTCGGCGCCCGTGGTCGCAGCCGGAGCGGGGGTGGCCGCCGTGTCGGTCGTGGTGGTGGTCGTGGTGGTCGCCGAGTCGGTGGTGGTCGTCGCAGGCGCCGTGGTGGTGGTGGTCGCCGTTTCGGTATCGACCGCCTCGTCATTGCCCATGAAGCTGGACAGCAGCCACCAGGCAAGCGCCAGGGCCAGCAGGATACCGATGATCAGCGGCAGCGGCGAGGCCTTCTTCTCGACGGGCTCGACATAGGTCTCGGTCACGACGGTGTTGCGACCGCTGGGATCGACGGGGCGATGCGGATCGGTGGCGTCAGTGCGGCGCGGATCGTTCGGGTCGTAGTTGGCCATGACTGGTCTCCTTGAAGCTGCATGATCTTGCGGGATCGCCTTGCCTTCTATCCTCTGCACGCGCAACTGAGGCCTTGGCTTGCGACCCGGTAATCAGGCGCTTAACACTCGGCTTTGACACAAGTTCCGCGCGTGCGGGACTTTTTTGGGACGGGGGATATGATGGCAGAAACCCGCTTTCTTCGCGATTACAGCCCTTATCCGTTCAGGGTCCGGAAAACTCGTCTCGATGTGACATTGGCGCCACAAGGCACGGTTGTTTCTTCGAGGATCGAGTTCGAGCGGGCCGGACCGGGCCCGCTTGTCCTGGACGGTGGCGCGGGACTGCGGACCAGGTCCGTGACGATCGACGGCGCGCCCCTGGATGCCGCGCATCTGATCATGACGGGCGAGACGCTGACCATCGCGGAAGCCGCCTTGCCCGCCCGTTCCTTCACCTTCGGGGCCGAGGTCGAGATCGACCCCGAAGCCAATACGGCGCTGGAGGGGCTGTATCTGTCGGGCGGCATCTTCTGCACCCAGTGCGAGGCCGAGGGCTTCCGCCACATCACCTGGTATCCCGACCGCCCCGACGTGATGGCGCCCTTCCGGGTGACGGTCCGGTCCGACCTGCCGGTGCTGCTGTCGAACGGCAACCCCGTCGCGCAGGGCGAGGGCTGGGCCGAATGGCATGATCCCTGGCCGAAGCCCGCCTATCTGTTCGCACTGGTCGCGGGCGACCTGAAGGCGGTGTCGGACAGCTTCACCACCATGTCGGGGCGCAAGGTTGCCTTGAACGTCTGGGTGCGGCCGGCCGATCTGGATCGCGCGGACTTCGCCATGGAAGCGCTGAAGAAGTCCATGCGCTGGGACGAGACGGCCTATGGCCGCGAATACGACCTGGATGTGTTCAACATCGTGGCCGTCGACGACTTCAACATGGGCGCGATGGAAAACAAGGGGTTGAACATCTTCAACTCGAAACTGGTGCTGGCCTCGCCCGAGACCGCGACCGATGTCGACTATGAGCGGATCGAGGCGGTGATCGCGCACGAGTATTTCCACAACTGGACCGGTAACCGGATCACCTGCCGCGACTGGTTCCAGCTCTGCCTCAAGGAAGGGCTGACGGTCTTCCGCGACCAGCAGTTCACGGCGGACGTGCGCTCGGCCGCGGTGAAGCGGATCGAGGACGTGGTGACGCTGCGAGGGCGGCAGTTCCGCGAGGACGCGGGGCCGCTGGCGCATCCGCCGCGGCCGGACCGTTATGAAGAGATCAACAACTTCTACACCGCCACCGTCTACGAGAAGGGCGCCGAGGTCATCGGGATGCTCAAGCGGCTGGTCGGCGACGAAGGCTACCGCAAGTCGCTGGACCTGTATTTCGACCGCCACGACGGGCAGGCCTGCACCATCGAGGACTGGCTGAAGGTCTTCGAGGACGCCACCGGCCGCGACCTGGCGCAGTTCAAGCGCTGGTACACGGACGCGGGCACGCCGAAGCTGTCGCTGTCCGAGGACTGGGACGGCGAGGCCGGCCGCCTGACCCTGCGCTTCATCCAGGCGACGGCACCGACGCCGGGCCAGTCCGACAAGCCGCCACGCGTGATCCCCATCGCCGTTGGCCTGATCTCGCAGAACGGCGACGAGGTGATGCCCACCCGCGTGCTGGAGATGACGGAAGCCCGCCAGGACTTCGGCTTTGACGGCCTCGGCTCGCGCCCCGTCGTGTCGCTGTTGCGCGGCTTTTCGGCGCCGGTGACGGTGGACCGGGCGATGACCGCGGCCGAGCGCGCGGTCCTGCTGGCCCATGACACCGACTCTTTCGCCCGCTGGCAGGCGGGGCACGATCTCGCGATGGACGCGCTGGTGGCCATGGCGCAGGGCGGCAGCGCCGATCCGGTCTTCACCCATGCGCTGGGCGGCGTGCTGGATGACGCCAGCCTGGACCCGGCATTCGTGGCGCTGGTCCTGCGCCTGCCCGGCGAGGACGAGATCGCGGCCGAGATCGCGACGCGCGGCACCACCCCCGACCCCGACGCGATCCATCGGGCGCGCGAGGCGCTGGCCGCGGAACTCGCGTCCGAGCACGAGCGGAGCCTGTCGGACCTTTACGACCGCATGGAGGTTCCCGGCGCCTATTCGCCCGAAGCCGAGCCCGCGGGACGGCGCTCGCTGCGGCTGGCCGCGCTGGGGCTGCTGTCACGGCTGGACGGAGGGCAGCGGGCGCAGGCGCTGTGGGACTCGGCCTCGAACATGACCGAGAAGATGGGCGCGCTGGCGGTGCTGGTCCGGCTGGACCGCGCCGGGGCCGCCCTGGCCGGGATGGAGGCGCACTTCGGCGACAACCGGCTGGTCATGGACAAGTTCTTCAGCGTGCAGCCCATGGCCGCCCCGCCCGCCCGCGCGGTGCCGGTGGCGAAGGCGCTGGCCGACCGGCCCGACTTCGACTGGAAGAACCCGAACCGCTTCCGCTCGCTGATCGGGGGCCTTGCGGCGAACCATGCGGCTTTCCATGCCCTCGACGGGTCGGGCTATGATTTCGTCGCGGACTGGCTGATGCGGCTGGACCCGGTGAACCCGCAGACGGCAGCGCGCCTTTCCACGGTCTTCGAGACCTGGCCCCGCTATGACGCGGACCGCCGGGCGCGCGCCCGCGCGGCGCTGGAGCGGCTGGCCGCCCTGCCGTCGCTGTCGGGCAACACCGGCGAAATGGTGCGGCGCATTCTTGCCGCGGGAACCTGATGGCGCTTGCGAGCGTCAACTCTCGGGGGATAGGTGCACGCCATGAGCCAAGCGCCCAAGAACACGCATGACCGGGACCTGCTGCCTGCCCGGATCGAGATGCAAGAGCGGCTGGACCCGCTGATCGCCGAACGGGCGCCCTGGTTGTATTCCGGCAAGCCGCATCACACGCTGGCCAAGCACCTGATGATGCGCCTGCTGCGCTATCCCCGGTCGATCGAGCTGGCGGCCGAGTTCCGCGACCTGCCGACCGAGGAGATCATGCGCCGCATCTCGGCGCTGATCGTGCGCGATCTGCGCGTGGACGGGCTGGAGAACATCCCCGCCACCGGCCCCGCGCTGATCGTGGCGAACCATCCCACGGGCATCGCCGACGGGATCGTGCTGCACGCGGTCGTCTCGGCCGTGCGCGACGACCTGTTCATCTATGCCAACCACGACATGATCCGCGTCCTGCCCCAGACCGAGGAGCTGATCGCCCCGGTCGAGTGGCGGATGGAGAAGCGCAGCCACGCCAAGACGAAATACACGATGGACTATACCCGTGCCGCGCTGGGCCAGGGGCGGATCGGGCTGATCTTCCCCTCGGGGCGCCTGGCCAAGCGGCACGGGCTGAAGCTGCACGAGCGGCCCTGGATGGCCAGCGCCGTGATGATCGCGCGCAAGTTCGGCGCGCCGGTCATCCCGCTGCATATCCGGGCGCGCAACTCGGCGCTGTTCTACCTGCTGGACGCGATCCACCCGACGCTGCGGGACGTGACGCTGTTCAACGAGGTGCTGAACAAGGCGGACCACACCTACCGCATCACGATCGGAAAGCCGATCGACCCGGCAAGCCTGCCCGCGAAGTCCGAGGAAGGAATCGAGGCGCTGCGCCGCGCGGTCCTGGACCTGCCCGCGCCCGGACCCAATGCCGCGCACATGTCGCACCTGCGCGAGGTGCGCCGGCGCCGGGCGCAGATCCGCCAGCCGATGGGCGAGAAGCTCTAGCCTTTCGCCCGGCCGGACCGCCGGACCGGGGCGCTGCCCCGGGCCCCGGGATATTTGAGCAAAGAAGAAAGGGCTGGCGCGGCGTGGTGGCCCCCGCGCTTGCGCATCCGCGCGGCGGGCGTCATCTGTGGCGCGTGATGAGCGACCTTCCTACCCCCGACACGCAGCGCCTGCCCTTTCTCCGGCCCGGCCCCGAATGGCTGCTGACCCCCGGCCTGATCCCCCACCCCGAGGCGGTTGCGTGGATGGAGGCGCGAGTCGCAGCCATCCAGGCGGGCGAAGCGCCCGAGGCCGTCTGGCTGGTCGAGCATCCGCCGCTTTACACGGCGGGCACCTCGGCCCGGCCCGAGGACCTGACCGATCCGGGCCGATTCCCGGTCTTTCCGACGGGACGGGGCGGGCAATACACCTATCACGGGCCCGGCCAGCGCGTGGCCTATGTCATGCTGGACCTCAACCGCCGCGGCCGCGACATCCGCGCCTTTGTCCAGTCGCTGGAAGCCTGGGTGATCGCCGCCCTGGCCGAGTTCGGGCTGCGGGGCGAGATCCGCGAGGGCCGCGTCGGTGTCTGGATCGCCCGGCCTGACAAGGCCCCCCTGCCGGACGGCTCGGTGCGCGAGGACAAGATCGCCGCCATCGGCATCAAGCTGCGCCGCTGGGTCAGCTTCCACGGCATCTCGATCAACGTCGAGCCGGACCTGTCGCATTACGGGGGCATCGTGCCCTGCGGGATCAGCGGCCATGGCGTGACCAGCCTTGTCGATCTCGGCCTGCCGGTGACGTTGGCCGACCTGGATCACGCGCTGATGACCAGCTTTTGCAAGGTCCTCGGTGAACCAAATCCGGATCTATGACCTTTGTTCTCTTGCGGAAACGCGTGGGATGATATGCCCTGCGCCAGAGAGAGAGAGACCGCTCTCGTCACGAATGATCCGTTGAGGAAGGACGATCCGATGAAGACCAGCCTGCTTGCCACTCTCGCGACCTTCGCCCTTGCCATGCCCGCGCTGGCTCAGGACGCGGCCGGCGATGCCGCCAAGGGCGAGGCGGAGTTCAAGAAGTGCAAGGCTTGCCACATGATCCAGGCGCCGGACGGCACAGACATCGTGAAAGGCGGAAAGACCGGACCCAACCTGTATGGCGTGGTCGGCCGCCCCTATGCCGCCGAAGAAGGCTACAAGTATGGCGAGGGCCTGATCGAACTGGCCGAGAAGAATCCCGACCATGTCTGGGACGCCGAGCACCTGATCGCCTATGTCACCGACCCGACCGCCTATGTGAAGAAACACACCGGCGACAAGGCCGCGAAGTCGAAGATGACCTTCAAGCTGGCCAAGCACCAGGCCGACGTCGTGGCCTTCCTGGCGCAGCACTCGCCCGATGCCGGCGCTGCGGGCGCGGCCCCGGCGGCTGGCGCGGCCCCGGCCGCCGACGCTGCGCCGGCCGGCGGCGATACAGCGGCTCCGGCGGCTCCGGCTGCGGCGGCTCCGGCGGCTCCGGCTGCGGCCACGAACTGACGCGGCGCTGCCGTTCCCGTCCCTGAGGGACGGTTCCATCCTGCCCCCGTCCGCGCCTGCGGGCGGGGCTTTTTTGTCGCACGGCCCCTTGCGCGACGCATTGCCGCAACCGGAATCCTGATCTAGAACGGCCTCAGCCAGTCCGCACGGCCAGCCGCCGCGACGGCACGATTCTGAGGAGAGCTTCGCATGGCAGATGCCGCCGTTCACGGCCATGGTGCGCAGCATGACACCCGCGGCTTCTTTACCCGCTGGTTCATGTCCACCAACCACAAGGACATCGGTGTCCTTTACCTCTTCACCGCGGGCCTCGTGGGGCTGATCTCGGTCAGCTTCACCGTCTACATGCGGATGGAGCTGCAGCATCCCGGCGTGCAGTACATGTGCCTTGAAGGCGCGCGCTTCATCGCTGCCGGCGTGGACGAGGTCTGCACTCCGAACGGGCACCTGTGGAACGTGATGATCACCTATCACGGCGTCCTGATGATGTTCTTCGTCGTGATCCCGGCGCTGTTCGGCGGCTTCGGCAACTACTTCATGCCGCTGCACATCGGTGCGCCGGACATGGCCTTCCCGCGGCTGAACAACCTGTCCTACTGGCTGTATGTCTGCGGCGTGGCGCTGGGCATCGCCTCGATCCTGGCTCCGGGCGGCAACGACCAGCTCGGCTCGGGCATCGGCTGGGTGCTGTATCCGCCGCTGTCCACGACCGAGGGCGGCTATTCGACGGATCTGGCGATCTTCGCCGTCCACGTCTCGGGCGCCTCGTCGATCCTGGGCGCGATCAACATCATCACCACCTTCCTGAACATGCGCGCCCCCGGCATGACGCTGTTCAAGGTGCCGCTGTTCGCCTGGTCGGTCTTCATCACCGCCTGGATGATCCTGCTGTCGCTGCCGGTGCTGGCGGGCGCCATCACCATGCTGCTGATGGACCGCAACTTCGGCACCAACTTCTTCAACCCGGCCGGCGGCGGCGACCCGGTGCTGTACCAGCACATCCTGTGGTTCTTCGGCCACCCCGAGGTCTACATGATCATCGTGCCCGGGTTCGGCATCATCAGCCACGTGATCTCGACCTTCTCGCGCAAGCCCATCTTCGGCTACCTGCCGATGGTGCTGGCCATGGCCGCGATCGCCATCCTGGGCTTCGTCGTCTGGGCGCACCACATGTACACGGCCGGCATGTCGCTGACCCAGCAGGCCTATTTCATGCTGGCGACCATGACGATCGCAGTGCCGACCGGCATCAAGGTCTTCTCGTGGATCGCGACGATGTGGGGCGGCTCGATCGAGTTCAAGACGCCCATGCTGTGGGCCTTCGGCTTCCTGTTCCTGTTCACCGTGGGCGGCGTCACCGGCGTTGTCCTGTCCCAGGCTCCGCTGGACCGCGTTTATCACGACACCTACTATGTCGTGGCGCACTTCCACTACGTGATGTCGCTGGGCGCGGTCTTCGCCATCTTCGCCGGCGTCTACTACTGGATCGGCAAGATGTCGGGCCGCCAGTATCCGGAATGGGCGGGCAAGGTCCACTTCTTCGCCATGTTCCTCGGCTCGAACCTGATCTTCTTCCCCCAGCACTTCCTGGGCCAGCAGGGGATGCCGCGCCGCTACATCGACTACCCGGATGCCTTCGCCTACTGGAACAACATCTCGTCGATCGGCGCCTACATCTCCTTTGCCTCGTTCCTGTGGTTCATCGGCGTGGTCTTCTACACCCTGTTCGCCGGCCAGCGCGTGACCCAGAACAACTACTGGAACGAGTTCGCCGACACGCTGGAATGGACCCTGCCCTCGCCGCCGCCCGAGCATACTTTCGAGCAGCTGCCCAAGCGCGAGGACTGGGACCACGCCCGCGGGCACTGATCCCTCGAACCTGAACCCCGCGGCCCCGGAGCGATCCGGGGCCGTTTTCCGTCGCAGATTCCGGATGCTGACCCCATGCCCTACGCCTGGCAGCCCGACGACCCCGATGGCACCCGCCACCTGCTGATCTGGCGCCACCGCTCGCTGACGCCCGAGGGCTTCGCCTGGGTGATCGGGCTTGCGGCGGCGGCGCTAACGCTGCCCATGCTGGCAGTCGTGGGCTCGGCCGTCATGTGGGGGCTGCTGCCCTTCGCGCTTGCGGCGCTGGCGGGGCTGTGGTGGGCGGTCCAGCGCGGCTGGAAGGGCGGCGGCTCGTTCGAGGAGGTCGCGCTGAGCCCCGCGCGGATGTCCGTCACCCGCCACGATCCCGGCCGCCCGTCCCGCAACTGGCAGGGAAATCCCTACTGGGTGCGGCTGACGCTGCGTCGCGACGGTCCGGTCGAGGATTACCTGACCCTGACCGATGGTCGCCGCGAGATCGAGCTGGGCGCCTTTCTCAGCCCCGAAGAGCGCCGCAGTCTGCGCTCCGACCTTGCCGCCGCGCTGTCCGACCTGATCCGCCCCGCCCAGGGCCGGCTTCAACCCTGAGCGGCAGCGCCGCTTTCGCTCGCACCCCGTTCGTGGCAGAGAGGCGCCAGCGTCCCTGCGAGTGCCCGATGTCCCAGATTTCCGTCAGAACCCGCGCAGACCGGCGCCGCGCGGCCTTCCGCCGCAAGGCGGGTCGGGCAGCGCGCCTTTTCGTGCTGCTGACGGTGCTGATCGACGCGACCGGCATGGGGCTGATCTTCCCCGTCATGCCCGACCTGCTCGAGGAGCTGACCGGCCAGAACCTGTCCGGCGCCGCCGTCTGGGGCGGCATCCTCGGCACGGCCTATGCCGCGATGCAGTTCCTGTTCGGCCCCGTCGTGGGCAACCTTTCGGACGCCTACGGCCGAAGGCCCGTCATGCTGACGGCGCTCTTCGTGATGACGCTGGACTACGTGCTGCTCGCGGTCGCCCATACCGTCACGCTGATCCTGATCGGCCGCATCGTGGGCGGCATCCTGGCCGCGACCCATGCGACGGCGGCGGCCTATATGGCCGACATCTCGACGCCCGAGGAAAAGGGCCGCAACTTCGGCCTGATCGGCGCGGCCTTCGGCGTGGGCTTCGTGCTGGGACCGGTCATCGGCAGCCTCGCCTCGACCATCGACCTGCGGGCGCCCTTCTGGATCGCGGGCGGGCTCGCCTTCGCCAACATGGTGTTCGGCTATTTCGTCCTGCCCGAAACGGTCATGCGGTCGATCCGGCGTCCCTTCAGCTGGCGCCGGGCCAATCCGCTGGCGTCCTTCTCGGCCGTGGGCAAGCTGCCGGGGATCGCGCCGCTGCTGGCCGTCTTCGCTCTGTTCAACCTCGCGGGCTATGTCTATCCGGCGGTCTGGAGCTTCTTCGGCAAGGCCCGCTTCGGCTGGGACCCGCTTCATATCGGGCTGTCGCTGGCGGCCTTCGGCATCGCCATCGCCTTCGTGCAGGGCGTGCTGGTCGGCCCCGCCATCCGGCGCTTCGGGCCGGGACGCACGGTGGTGCTGGGCTTCGTGCTGGAGATCGCGGCCTTCGTCTTCTACGGCTTCGTGACCAGCCCTCTGTGGGCCATGGCGCTGACGCCGCTTGCCGCGATCGCGGGCCTGGGCGGCCCGGCGCTTCAGCAGATCATGTCGAACCTCGCCCGCGACGACCAGCAGGGAGAGTTGCAGGGCGTCCTGTCCTCGGTCGCGGCCATCGCGATGGGCGTCTCGCCACTGATCATGACCGCGATCTTCGCCTTCTTCACGCGCGAGAACACCCTGATCTATGCGCCGGGGATGCCGTTCCTGGCCGCTGCCGCGATGATGCTGGTGGCGCTGGCGATCTTTGTCCGGGCCCGGCGATCCCGGCACCGGCCGGCTGGAAGGACCACGTCATGACCCCTTGCCCGAAGGCCACCGCACCATGAGCGGCGCCGGCTCGCCCGAGATGCGACGGCTGGGCCGGATGGCCCGCCTTGCCATTCAGCCCTTCGCGCGCCGTCCCCGGCTGATCCGCGCGCTGATGGCAACCGGGCTGTTGTCCCGGGACTTTCCCCTGCCCCGGCGGACGCGGCAGGAACTGGACACGGCCGAGCGCAAGCTTCAGGGGCGCTCGGTCTGGACGCTCACCCCGAAGGACGCGGCCCCGGACGCGCCCTTGATCCTTTACCTGCACGGCGGCGCCTATGTCTGCGGCATCGCCCCGCCGCACTGGCAGTTCCTGACGACGCTGGCCCGCGGCGGCGCCGTGGTCGAGGTGCCGCTTTACGGGCTCGCGCCCCGGCACGACTTCCGCCACGCTTACGGCTTGCTGGACGCGCTTTGGGCCGAGATCGCCCGGCGCCACCCGGACCGCCCCGTCACGCTGATGGGCGACTCTGCGGGCGGCGGGCTGGCGCTGGCCTTCGCGATGCACCTGAGGGACACGGGCCGGTCGCTGCCGGGGCGGCTGGTGCTGATCGCGCCCTGGGCAGACATCACCTGCAGCGACCCCGAGGTGCACGAGCACCGGCATGACGACCCCATGCTGGCCCGTGCGGGCGCACTGCTGGCGGGCGAGGCCTGGGCCAACGGCGTAGTCCCGCACGACCCCCGCCTCAGCCCCATCAACGGCGAGATGGCGGGCCTGCCGCCGACCGACCTGTACCAGGGCACCCGCGACATGCTGCGCCCCCAGGTCGAGGCGCTGGCGGAAAGGATGCGGGCGGCGGGCGTCCGGGTGGACCTGACGCTCTGCCCCGGCGGGCTGCATGTTTATCCGATCTTCGACACCCCGGAAAGCAACACGGCCACCCAACGCATCTCGGACCGGCTGCGGGGCTGATCCCTTGCCAGAGGCCCGGGTTTCGCTTATATGCGCGCCTAAGTCTTGTGAACGACATGGCCAGAACAGGCCGCTTTGGAACGGGTCGGGCGTTGTGCTGCGACCCTTTCGCGTTACGCAGGGCAGACCGGCGGAGCCAACCGCTTGGCCAGCAACCCGACTAAAGGACACACCTGCCGAATGGCGAAACAAGCATCCATGGAGGAATTCGAAGCCCTCCTCAACGAAAGCTTCGAGATCGACACCCCGGACGAAGGTTCGGTTGTCAAGGGCCGGGTCATCGCCATCGAGGCGGGCCAGGCCATCATCGACGTCGGCTACAAGATGGAAGGCCGCGTCGATCTGAAGGAATTCGCCAATCCGGGCGAAGAGCCGAACCTGAAGGTCGGCGACGAGGTCGAGGTCTATCTGGACCGCGTGGAAAACGCCCGCGGCGAGGCTTCGATCTCGCGCGAGAAGGCCCGCCGCGAGGAAGCCTGGGACCGCCTGGAGCAGGCCTACGCCAAGGAAGAGCGCGTCGAAGGCGCCATCTTCGGCCGCGTCAAGGGTGGCTTCACCGTCGATCTGGGCGGCGCCGTGGCCTTCCTGCCCGGCTCGCAGGTTGACGTCCGCCCCGTGCGCGACGCCGGCCCGCTGATGGGTCTGAAGCAGCCCTTCCAGATCCTCAAGATGGACCGCCGCCGCGGCAACATCGTCGTGTCGCGCCGCGCCATCCTGGAAGAAAGCCGCGCCGAACAGCGCGCCGAGGTCATCTCGAACCTGCACGAAGGTCAGGTGGTTGACGGCGTCGTCAAGAACATCACCGAATACGGCGCCTTTGTCGACCTGGGTGGTGTGGACGGCCTGCTGCACGTCACCGACATGGCGTGGCGCCGCGTGAACCACCCGTCCGAGATCCTGTCGATCGGCGAGACCGTCAAGGTCCAGGTCGTCAAGATCAACAAGGACACCCACCGCATCAGCCTGGGCATGAAGCAGCTCCAGTCCGATCCGTGGGACACGGTGGCCGAGAAGTTCCCGATCGGCTCGGTCCACAAGGGCCGCGTGACCAACATCACCGACTACGGCGCGTTCGTCGAGCTGGAAGCCGGTGTCGAGGGTCTGGTCCACGTTTCGGAAATGTCCTGGACCAAGAAGAACGTCCATCCCGGCAAGATCGTCTCCACCTCGCAGGAAGTGGACGTCATGGTGCTGGAGATCGACGAGCAGAAGCGCCGCGTGAGCCTGGGCCTCAAGCAGACCCAGCGCAACCCGTGGGAAGTCTTCGCCGAAACCCACCCGGCCGGCACCCCCATCGAGGGCGAGGTCAAGAACATCACCGAGTTCGGTCTGTTCGTGGGCCTGGAAGGCGACATCGACGGCATGGTCCACCTGTCCGACCTGTCGTGGGACCAGCGTGGCGAGGACGCCATCCAGAACTACCGCAAGGGCGACGTCGTCCGCGCGGTGGTCCAGGAAGTCGACGTGGACAAGGAGCGCATCTCGCTGTCCATCAAGGCGCTGGAAAACGACACCATGTCCGAGGCCGTTGACGGCGTGAAGCGGGGCGATGTCGTCACCGCCACCGTCACCGCGATCGAGGACGGCGGGATCGAGGTGGAATACAACGGCGTCAAGTCGTTCATCCGCCGCTCGGATCTGGCCCGCGACCGCCAGGACCAGCGCCCCGAGCGTTTCTCGGTCGGCGACAAGGTCGATGTGCGCGTGACCAACATCGACACCAAGACCCGCCGTCTCGGCCTGTCGATCAAGGCCCGCGAGATCGCCGAGGAAAAGGAAGCGATCGACCAGTATGGCTCGTCCGACTCGGGCGCCTCGCTGGGCGACATCCTCGGCGCGGCGCTGAACCGCCGCGGCTGAGCGACCTGCTTGCCTGCACCTTCGGGCCGTCCCTTCCGGGGGGCGGCCTTTCTCATGCGGCAAGGGGTGGAGTTGGCGCAGAAAACCTGCAACCTTATCAGTCCGGTCGCGTTGGGAACCCATGCCATTGCCGCGCGCGGACCAAGCCAAAGATAGAACAGGGCGACCATGATCCGTTCCGAATTGATCCAGAAGATCGCCGAGGAAAACCCCCACCTCTTTCAGCGCGATGTCGAACGGATCGTCGCCACGGTCTTCGACGAGATCATCTCGGCCATGTCGCGGGGCGAACGGGTCGAGCTGCGCGGCTTCGGCGCCTTTTCCGTCAAGCAGCGCCAGTCCCGTCAGGGCCGCAATCCCCGCACCGGGGAATCGGTCCAGGTCGATGAAAAGCACGTTCCCTTCTTCAAGACCGGCAAGCTGCTGCGCGACCGGCTGAACGGGCTGGACAACTCGGACGGGTGACACGCCGCGCCCCGCGAGGCGGTTGCGCCCGCCGCCGCGATGAGGGAAATTGAGGCCGCTCAACCGGCCCTTCGGGGTCCGCAGGAAAAGGTCCTTCCGATGCGCTATGTCCGCATGCTGCTTGTCGCGCTGCTGGCCATCATCCTGGTCGGGGTGGCGCTGGCCAACCGGCAGCTGGTCACGGTCAGCCTGTTTCCGGGGCGGCTGGACCGCTACATGGGCGGCGACTGGCAGGTGCAGATGCCGCTGTTCCTGGTCATCATCCTGGCGCTGCTCGCGGGCATGATCCTGGGGCTGATCTGGGAATGGATGCGCGAAACCGCCGTGCGGCAGGAATCCGCGCGACGCGCGCATGATCTGCAGGTGCTGGAACGCGAGGTCCGCGGCCTGCGCGTGACGCATCATGCGCCGCGTGACGAGGTTCTGGCGATCCTCGACGCGCCCAAGCCCGGGCCTGCGCCTGCCCCCACGCCCGCCGCGGCCAACACGGCCCTGCCCGCCACTTCGGCCACGCTGCCCGCGCGCCGCTGACCGATGGCCCAGGTCAAGATCTGCGGCATCACCCGGCCGGCGGACCTTTCCGCCGTGGCCGAGGCCGGTGCGCGCTATGCGGGCTTTGTCTTCTTTCCCAAGTCGCCCCGCAACCTGTCGGTCGGGGATGCCGCCGCCTTGGCCGCCGAGGCGCCGCCGGGGGTGGCCCGCGTCGGGCTGTTCGTGAGCCCCGACGATGCGGCGCTGGACGCGGTGCTGGACCGGGTGCCGCTGGACATCATCCAGCTTCATGGCAGCGAAACGCCCGCGCGGGTGGCCGAGGTGAAGGCGCGCACCGGTCTTCCGGTGATGAAGGCCGTGGGGATCTCCGTGCCGTCGGACCTGGATGCGCTCTGGGACTACGGGCTTGTCGCGGACCTGCTGCTGGTGGACGCCAAGGCCCCGCCCGATGCGGCCCTGCCCGGCGGCAATGGGCTGTCCTTCGACTGGCGGCTGCTTGCGGGGCGACGGCTGCTGAAGCCGTGGATGCTCGCGGGGGGCCTGACACCCGCGAATGTGGCCGAGGCGGTGCGGCTGACCGGCGCGTCAGTCGTGGATGTCTCCTCCGGGGTCGAGGCGGCGCCGGGGCAGAAGGACCCCGCGCTGATCCGCGACTTCGTGATGGCGGCCCAAGGCTAGGCCGCGCGGCTTTACCGGGGCGTTGATCGGGCCTACAAGGCGCTTCTGATCGCGGAGAACCATCATGGCCGAAGACCTCATCAACAGCTTCATGACCGGCCCCGACGAACAGGGACGCTTCGGCATCTTTGGCGGCCGCTTCGTCAGCGAAACGCTGATGCCCCTGATCCTCGACCTTCAGGCGGAATACGAGAAGGCCAAGACCGACCCTGTCTTCAAGGCCGAGATGGACGAGCTGTGGACGCATTACGTCGGCCGCCCCTCGCCGCTGTACAAGGCCGAGCGGCTGACCGAGCGGCTGGGCGGCGCCACGATCTACATGAAGCGCGAAGAGCTGAACCACACGGGCAGCCACAAGATCAACAACGTGCTGGGCCAGATCCTTCTGGCGCGCCGCATGGGCAAGACGCGGATCATCGCGGAAACCGGCGCGGGCCAGCATGGCGTGGCGACGGCCACCGTCTGCGCGCGCTTCGGCCTGAAATGCGTGGTCTACATGGGCGCCGAGGACGTGCGCCGCCAGCAGCCCAACGTCTTCCGCATGCGCCTGCTGGGGGCCGAGGTCGTGGCCGTCCAGTCCGGCCGCGGCACGCTGAAGGACGCGATGAACGACGCCCTGCGCGACTGGGTGACGAACGTGCGCGACACCTTCTACTGCATCGGCACGGTGGCAGGGCCGCATCCCTACCCGGCCATGGTGCGCGACTTCCAGCGCATCATCGGCGAGGAAACCAAGGTGCAGATCCTCGAACGCGAAGGACGCCTGCCCGACACGGTCATCGCGGCGATCGGCGGCGGGTCCAACGCCATGGGCATCTTCCACCCCTTCCTCGACGACCGTTCCGTGCGGATCATCGGGGTCGAGGCCGGCGGCAAGGGCGTGGACGAGACGATGCAGCATTGCGCCAGCCTCACCGGCGGGCGCCCCGGCGTCCTGCACGGCAACCGCACCTACCTGCTGCAGGACGACGAGGGGCAGATCCTCGAAGGCCACTCGATCAGCGCGGGGCTGGATTATCCCGGCATCGGGCCGGAGCACGCCTGGCTGCGCGACATCGGTCGCGCGGAATATGTCAGCGTGACGGATGACGAGGCGCTGGCCGCCTTCACCCTCTGCTGCGAGACGGAAGGGATCATCCCGGCGCTGGAACCCAGCCATGCGCTGGCCCACATCGCCAAGATCGCGCCCGAGCTGCCGCCCGAGCACCTGATCGTGATGAACCTCAGCGGCCGGGGCGACAAGGACATCTTCACGGTCGCCCGTCACCTGGGCGTGCAGGTCGAGGCGTAGGCCTCAGCGCGTCAGCACCAGCACGTTCAGGACCGACTCGCGGTAGGGCAGCGGCAGGACAAGCCGCGCCCGCCCTTCGCCCGTGACCTCCAGCACGCCCACATCGGGCAGGGTCTCGCCGGCCTGCGTGTCGAACTCGGGCGGGAAGTCCCCGTAGGGCCGGGGCGCCTCGCCCTGCACGAAGGTCGAACCGAGATAAACCCAGCGTCCGTCCATCGCCCGGATCGTGCCCTTGGTCCGCTGCGAGCCGGTGAGCTTCTCGAAGCGCAGCAGGTTACCCTCGGCCTCGATCCGGCACCGGAACGGGGGATAGGCGACCAGCGGCAGGGTGCCGCCCATCTTGACCATGCTGCAGCGCCAATCCCCGGCAAGCGATCCCGCCTGCGCGGGATCGGCCGGCATCGGGGGGCTGCGCAGGGCATCGGTGGCGATCACCACGTCCTCGTCGCTGCCGGTGGCCAGCACCTGCCGCAGCGCCCGGCCCATTGCCGTTTCAAGCTGATCCAGCCGCGCCCGGTCGTCGGGGCGGATGTCCTGCGCCCCTGCGGCCGAGCCAGCCATGGCCGCCGCCAGGGCCAAGGCGATCGCCTTATTTCGCCGCATCGATCGCGTGGGCGCGCAACAGTTCCAGCGGCACGATCTCGGTCGCCCGCAGATGGGTCGAGGCGAGGACGACCTGCGGGGCGGCGAACTCCTGCGCCGCCTGCAGGAACCGGTCCGCGCAAACGCACCAGCGGTCGCCCGCCTTCAGCCCGGCAAAGCCGTATTCGGGACGCGGCGTGGACAGGTCGTTGCCGAGGTATTTCGAGAAGGCCAGAAATTCCCGGGTGGCGATGACGCAGATCGTGTGGCTGCCGTGATCCTCGGGGCCGGTGTCGCAGCAGCCGTTGCGGTAGAAGCCCGTCAGCGGCCGCGTCGAGCAGGGTTGCAGCGGCTCTCCCAGGACATTCAGCGAGGGTTCCATGGCGGGCTCCTCAGGAAAAGCGGCGACGCAGCGCCTCCAGGGGATCAAGCGGCGGGGCGGGCTCGGGTTCCGCCGCGGGGGCCGCCGGCCGTGCGACGGGCTTCGCCCTGGGCGGCGCGACACGGGCCGCCAGCGCCGTGCCGAAGGCTGCGCCGTCGCCCCGCGCCAGCGCCTCGGCGCCGTCCGAGATCCCGCGCAGCAGGTCTTCGACCATCCCCTCCTCGGCCCTGGCGAAGTCGGACAGAACATAGCCGCTGACCTTGTCCTTGTGGCCGGGATGGCCGATGCCGATCCTGAGACGGCGATAAGCCTCGCCGATATGCTGGTGGATCGAGCGCAGCCCGTTGTGACCCGCGTGCCCGCCACCCGTCTTCAGCCGGCAGGTGCCCGGCGCGAGGTCCAGTTCGTCATGCAGCACCACGACTTCGGCCGGGGTGAGCTTGAGATAGCGCATCGCCTCGCCCACCGACTGGCCCGACAGGTTCATGAAGGTCTGCGGCTTCAGCAGGGTCACGCGGTTTTCGCCCAGCCGACCCTCGGCCACGAGGCCTTGGAAGCGCGCCTTCCAGGGCGAGAAGCCGTGGTCGGCGGCGATCCGGTCCAGCGCCATGAAGCCGATGTTGTGCCGGTTGCCGGCGTATTTTGCACCGGGGTTGCCCAGTCCCACCATCAACAGCATCGGCAACTCTTTCGTATTCGACCCATCCCTTGCGGTGGACCTCGCCCGTAACTAAGACTCTGTCAAGTTTTCGCCCCTATGACGGGTTCGATCGGGGATGGTCGGCGGCGAATCGGAAATCAGCAAGTGACGGGGCGAGATGCAGGATCCGGCAGAATACTACATGAACACGCTTGTCCCGATGGTTGTCGAACAGACCAGCCGGGGCGAACGCGCCTATGACATCTTCTCGCGCCTGCTGAAGGAGCGGATCATCTTCCTGTCCGGGCCGGTGCATGACGGCATGTCCACGCTGGTCTGCGCCCAGCTTCTGTTCCTCGAGGCGGAGAACCCGTCCAAGGACATCAGCATGTACATCAACAGCCCTGGCGGCATCGTGACCTCGGGCCTGTCGATCTACGACACCATGCAGTACATCCGCCCGCGCATCTCGACCCTGGTGATCGGCCAGGCGGCCTCCATGGGCTCGCTGCTGCTGGCGGCGGGGGAAAAGGGCGCGCGCTATTCGCTGCCGAACAGCCGGATCATGGTCCACCAGCCCTCGGGCGGCTTCCAGGGCACGGCCTCGGACATCCTGATCCACGCGCAGGAAACCGAGAAGCTCAAGCGCCGGTTGAACGAAATCTACGTCAAGCACACCGGCCGGACGCTGGACGAGGTGGAGCAGGCGCTGGAACGCGACCGCTTCATGTCGCCGGACGAGGCGAAGGACTGGGGACTGATCGACGAGATCCTCGAGGCGCGCGGCAAGGCCGTCCCCGAGGGCTGACGCCCGCAGCTCGCTTTTTTTGTGAGGAAAGCGGGATTGTGACCGACGACCGCCCTATCTAACATGGGCGGACAGAACAGAAGGCGCCTGTCCGGCGCAGGCCGAACCGCGCGGGGTCCGTTTCGACCGCGCGGTCCCTGAAAGGCAAGGATGACGACGATGGCGAACCAGCCCGGCGGCGACAGCAAGAACACGCTCTACTGCAGCTTCTGCGGGAAAAGCCAGCACGAGGTCCGCAAGCTGATTGCGGGCCCGACCGTGTTCATCTGCGATGAATGCGTCGAGCTGTGCATGGACATCATCCGCGAGGAAACCAAGAGCGCCGGCCTCAAGACCGGCGACGGCGTCCCCTCGCCGCGCGAGATCATGGCGGTGCTGGACGATTACGTGATCGGCCAAGAACACGCCAAGCGCGTGCTGTCGGTCGCGGTCCATAACCACTACAAGCGGCTGAACCACAGCTCGAAGTCCGACATCGAACTGGCGAAGTCGAACATCCTGCTGATCGGCCCCACGGGCTGCGGCAAGACGCTGCTGGCGCAGACGCTGGCCCGCATCCTGGACGTGCCCTTCACGATGGCCGACGCCACCACGCTCACCGAGGCGGGCTATGTCGGCGAGGATGTCGAGAACATTATCCTCAAGCTGCTGCAGGCTTCGGAATACAACGTGGAACGCGCCCAGCGCGGCATCGTCTACATCGACGAGGTCGACAAGATCACGCGCAAGTCCGACAACCCCTCGATCACCCGCGACGTGTCGGGCGAGGGCGTGCAGCAGGCGCTGCTGAAGATCATGGAGGGCACGGTCGCCAGCGTTCCTCCGCAGGGCGGACGCAAGCATCCCCAGCAGGAGTTCCTGCAGGTGGACACGACCAACATCCTGTTCATCTGCGGCGGCGCCTTCGCGGGCCTCGACCGGATCATCGCCCAGCGCAACAAGGGCACGGCGATGGGCTTCGGCGCGACCGTCAAGGAAAACGACGACCGCGGCGTGGGCGAGGTCTTCAAGGACCTGGAACCCGAGGACCTGCTGAAGTTCGGCCTGATCCCCGAATTCGTCGGCCGCCTGCCGGTGATCGCCACGCTGACCGACTTGGACGAGGACGCGCTGATCGCCATCCTGACCAAGCCCAAGAACGCGCTGGTCAAGCAGTATCAGCGGCTGTTCGACCTCGAGGACGTCAAGCTGACCTTCACCGAGGATGCGCTGAAGGCCATCGCTCGCCGTGCCATCAAGCGCAAGACGGGCGCCCGCGGGCTGCGGTCGATCATGGAGGACATCCTGCTCGACAGCATGTTCGAGCTGCCGGGCCTGACCAGCGTGACCGAGATCGTGGTGAACGAGGAGGCCGTGGACAATCCCTCGGCGCGCCCACTTCAGATCCATGCCGATCCCAAGAAAGAGCCTGCCGCCGCAGGCTGAGCCCTGCCCCGCGCGAGCCTCATGGAACGGCCTGCACCCGTGCAGGCCGTTCTTTTATTCGAGGCATGATCTGCAACTGGCGGTGCCTCCGGCTCTTTGAACAGGCTGCCGACCGGCGCGGTCCGGTCAGGTGGCCTTCGGCCGGTCAAGCTTCACGTCCCTGCTTTTGGAGCTTGCGAAAGCGTGCGGGGCAGCCCCCCGCGACTTGGGGCACTCGGCGCCCTTCCGGCTGCGGCTATTCCGCCACCCGTTCCGCCGGGGCCACCTTGAGGCCCAGAAGACCGCGCACCTCGGCAGAGATCTCGGGGGCGAGATAGAGATACTCGGGTGAATAATGCCCCACGCGGGTCAGCCCGGCCAGATTGCCCAACTGCACGATACCGTCGCTCAGGGTGCAAAGCCCGTCCAGCCGAAGTTCCCCCAGCAACCTGTTGACATGAACCGAGGTCATTCCGTTGATCTCGGCCAGATCGGTCTGCGACAGCGGCAGTTCGTAATACGTGGTGCCACAAAGGCCGCGCGCGTAAAGGCGTACGAACATCTCGGTCAGGAAGTTGGCGACCCGCGCCTTTCCGGCCAGCCGGCCCAGGCGGAAGATCCAGTAGCGGTCGATCGAGGCATCGATCAGCGAAATCCTCCAGAGCTTGTGGTACAGGTCGGGCCGGTCCAGCCCGATCTGGTCAAGCTGTCCATGGCTGGTCGGCCGCATCTCGCACGGGGACAGCGCGTCGATGTCGTGATCCAGGTATTTCAGCAGGTAGGCCGCGATATCGAAATAGTCGCCCACGATCTGGATGCCCACGAACTGCCGCCGCCCCTGGCGGTCCAGGCTGTAGCGCCCCAGCATCCCGCGGGTCAGGTAAAGGCTCTGGTTCAGGACCACGTTGGCACGGATCACCCTTGAGCGGCTGCGCGCGGTGATCGGCGGCCCAAGCAGGCTGGCGAGCAGCTGAGCCTCGGGCTCCGAGAAGATGTCCGGATAGGCGTGGTTCAGCAACATGAGGGCACTCCGGCGTTCAGGTGGCGTCAGACAGCGATTCCGAGAGCGGGGCCAACCGGGAACTCCACCCTCTTAACTAAGTTATCACTTTTAGATGATGTAAAACGCGTCACCCCCTGTTCTAGTCTCTTGTCATGAGTACTCGCAAGTCGCACGGCAGCGCTGCTGCACTCGGTGCACTGTTTCAACCGGTCCTGAGACCACTGGGCTTCGATCGTGATTAATCGGGCCTTGTCTCGGTTTGTTCGGGGAAAGGCCTCGGACATCGGGGCTAGAGCATTGAATCCTCGAAAGGCTCGGGACTCGGGGCGAAGGTTCTCGGGCAGTGCGGCACCGATCTGCAACACTCGACGCGCTGCCGGGTCCTCGTCGATGGACAGCAAGGAACCATTCACAACCGACCGGGCTTGTCCGGGTCGCCAGCCGCCCAGCCGGCCCATGCCGCTGTGCCCGTAAAGGATAGATGATGCACGACGCTTCCCCGATCGCCCCTGTTCTTTCCTCGGCCTTCGCCGACAATCATGGCGCGCATGCCCCCCTTATCTGCTTTTCGCACCTGCGCTGGGATTTCGTTCTGCAACGTCCGCAACACCTGATGGGACGCTTCGCGCGGACGCGGCGCGTGCTGATGTGGGAAGAGGCGATCCCGACCACCCACCACCTGCCCTATCTGGAATTCCATGCCTTCGAGGGCACCACCGTTCAGTCCATCCGCCCCCGCGTCCCCGACCGGTGGAGCCGGGAGGAGCAGGAGGCGGGGCTGGCGCGGCTGCTGGACCAGATGCTGGCGCTGACGGGCATCCACAAGCCGGTCCTGTGGTTCTACACGCCCATGATGTGGCCGATCGCGCGGCATGTGGACGCGGCAGCCGTCGTCTATGACTGCATGGACGAGCTGTCGGCCTTCCGCTTCGCCCCCCCGGAACTGCGCCAGCGCGAGGATGAGCTGATCGCCGCCGCAGACGTGGTCTTCACCGGCGGCTGGTCGATCTGGGAAGCCAAGCGCAACCGGCATGACAACATCCATCCCTTCCCCTCGTCCGTGGACACGGCGCATTTCGCCTCGGCCCGCCAGCCGCAGGCGGCCGAGCCGCATGACATGGCGCGCATCCCCCGTCCCCGCCTGGGCTATTATGGCGTCATCGACGAGCGGCTGGACTTCGGCCTGATCGCCGCCCTGGCGAAGGCCCGGCCCGACTGGCAGATCGTGATGGTGGGGCCCCTGGCCAAGGTGTCCGAGGCCGACCTGCCCCGCGCCCAGAACATCCACTGGCTGGGCCAGAAGAACTATGCCGAACTGCCCTCGTATCTGGCCGGCTGGGACGTGGCGCTGATGCCCTTCGCCATCAACGAGGCCACGCGCTTCATCTCTCCCACCAAGACCCCGGAATATCTGGCAGGAGGGCGGCCGGTCGTCTCGACCCCGGTCCGCGACGTGCTGCGCCATTACGGCGACCTGGCGGCCGTTCACGTGGCCGAGGGGCACGAGGCCTTCATCGCGGGCTGCGAGGCGGCGATGCAGCAGTCGCGCGCCGGGGGCGAGTGGCGCGACCAGGCGGACCGCACGCTTGCCTCGATGAGCTGGGACGCGAGCTTCGCGGCCATGTCCGCCGCCGTTGCCGCCGCGGCCCGCCGCCGGGTGGAACCGACGCCCGTGGACCGCTTTCCCGCCCCCGGCATCCGCCGCGGCGCAAGCGGCTATGACGTGACCATCTGCGGCGCGGGCTTCGCCGGTTCTGTGCTGGCACGCAAGCTGGCCGAGGATTCGGGCCAGCGCGTGCTGGTCGTGGACAAGCGCGAACATATCGCGGGCAACGCCTATGACCACCGGGACGCGGCGGGGATCCTCGTCCACCGCTATGGCCCGCACATCTTCCACACCAACAGTGATGAGGTGGTGTCCTTCCTGTCCCGCTTCACCGACTGGCGCCCCTATGAACATCGGGTGCTGGCGCAGGTGGGGGACAAGCAGGTGCCGATGCCCATCAACCGCACCACGCTGAACCAGCTTTACGGGCTGTCCCTGTCCACGGACGAGGAAGCCGCCGCCTTCCTCGCCTCTCGCGCCGAACCTGTGGCGGACATCCGCACCTCGCGCGACGTGGTGGTGAACGCTGTCGGACGCGAGCTCTACGAGACCTTCTTCCAGGGCTACACCCGCAAGCAGTGGGGGCTGGACCCCAGCCAGCTGGACAAGACCGTGACCTCGCGCGTGCCCACGCGGACGAACACCGACGACCGCTATTTCACGGACAAGTTCCAGGCGATGCCGCGCGAGGGCTTCACCCGGATGTTCGAGCGGATGCTCGACCATCCCCGCATCGACATCGCGCTGTCCACGGACTTCCACGAACTCAAGCGCGCGGACCGGGGTCCCCTGACGGTCTATACCGGACCGATCGACGCCTATTTCGGGCACCGCTTCGGGCACCTGCCCTATCGCAGCCTGGCCTTCCGGCACGAGACGCTGCCGATGCGGAAGATGCAGCCGGTCGCCGTGGTGAACTATCCTGCCGAGGACGTGCCCTGGACCCGCATCACGGAATACAAGCACCTGACGGGGCAGGTGCATCCGATGACCTCGGTCACCTACGAATACCCCTCGGCCGAGGGCGAGCCCTATTATCCGATTCCGCGTCCCGAGAACCAGGAACTGTTCCGCCGTTACGACGACCTCGCCCGCGCGGAACGCGGCGTGATCTTCGCGGGCCGGCTGGGCAGCTACCGTTATTACAACATGGACCAGGTGGTCGGGCAGGCGCTGGCGGTTCACCGCCGGATCGCGGCCGAGCTTCGTCCTGCGGCAGCGGCGGCGCTCGGGGCGGAATAAGGCTTGCGCGCCCTGCTTGTGACGGACAGCCCCGAGCCCTCGGGGGTGGGTGAACATATGCTGACCTTGGCCGCCGCACTGGCGGCCGAGGGCGTTTCGGCGGAACTGGCCTTTCCCCATCATGCGGCCGGACTGCGGCTGGCCGGCCGCGCGCGCGCGCGCGGGCTGGCGGCGCGCACGGTGGCGGGGTGCTGGCACAAGGCAATCGCAACGGCGCGGCCCGATCTGGTGCATGTCCATGCGGGCATCGGCTGGGAAGGCCACGGCCTGACCGCAGCCGCCCGTGCGGCCGGTGCCGCGGTGATCCGCACCGAGCATCTGCCCTGGCTGCTGACGGATCCGTGGCAGATCGCGGATTACGCGGCGGCCTCGGATCATGTGGACGCGGTCATCGCGGTCTCGGGCGAGGCTGGCGCGGGCTGGCGCTGCGCGGCGCGGCGGATGCCCGGCCCCCGCCTGCCGGTGGCCGCCGTGGCGAACGGGATCGACGCCGCCCCCCTTCCCCGCCGCAAGGGCACGGGCGCCGCGCCCGTGATCCTCTGCGTGGGCCGCTTCACCGCCCAGAAGCTGCATTGCACGCTGGTCCTGGCGCTCGCGCGGCTGCACAAGGCCGGACTGCCCGCGCGGCTGCAGCTTGTCGGCTCGGGGCCCCTTCAGCCAAGGCTGGAACGGCTGGCGGCACGGCTGCGCCTGACGGATGCCGTCGATTTCCTGGGGCGGCGCGACGACGTGCCCGCGCTCATGGCGCAGGCCGACCTGCTGGCGCTGCCCTCGGCCTTCGAGGGGCTGCCGCTCGTGCTGCTGGAAGCGATGGCGGCGGACCTGCCCGTCGTCGCCACCCGCATCGGTCCCAGCGTCGAGGCACTGGGCGCGGATCATCCGTGGCTGGTCCCACCCCGCCGGTCGCGCGATCTGGCCGATGCGCTGGCCGATGCCCTCGACAATCCCGAACGGCGCGCCATAACTGCGCGCAGGCAGGCGGCACGCTTCGCCGAGCGGTTCACGGCGGGACACATGGCCGCCGGCACCGCCCGCATCTATCGCGCCGCCCTGCGGCACAGAACCGGGGACAGAATGGACAAAGTGAGACTGGGTTTCATCGGCGCGGGCGGCATCGCCCATCGCCATTTCGGCGTGCTGGAAACAATGCCCGACGTGGCGGTGGTCGCCATCACCGACCCTGACGCGGGTCGCGCCGAGGACGCCGCCCGCCGCATGGGCGCGCGGACCTATCCCGATCACGAATCCATGCTGGCCGAGGAAGAACTGGACGCCGTCTATATCTGCGTTCCCCCCTTCGCCCATGGCCCGGCCGAACGCGCCTGCATCGCGCGCGGCCTGCCCTTCTTCGTGGAAAAGCCGATCACGCTGGACCTGGACCTGGCCGAGGAGATCGCCGCCGAGGTCGCGGCCGCGGGCCTGATCACCGCCGTGGGCTATCACTGGCGCTATCTCGACACGATGGACGAGGCGCGCGCGCATCTGGCCCGCAACCCCGCCCACCTGATGCAGGGCTTCTGGATCGACCAGACGCCGCCCCCCGAATGGTGGTGGCGCGAGGACCGCTCGGGCGGGCAGGTCGTGGAACAGGCGACCCACATCATCGACGCGGCGCGTTTCCTTGCGGGCGACGTGACGGATGTCTTCGGCCTGGCCGCGCATCGTGAACGCGGCGACTTCCCCGGCCTCGACGTGCCGACGGCGACGGCGGCGACGCTGCGCTTCGCCAGCGGCGCGGTGGCGAACCTCGCCTCGACCTGCCTTCTGCGCTGGAACCACCGCGTCGGGCTGCATGTCTTCTCAGACGCCATGGCGCTGGAAATCACCGACCATGACCTGATGGTGGACGTGGGCCAGGGGCGCCCCGTGCGGCACGCCGAGGGTGATCCCGTCTGGCGCGAGGACCGCGACTTCGTCGAGGCGGTCATGGGCCGCCAGAACCGCATCCGCTGCGATTATGCCGAGGCACTGGAGACTCACCGCGTGGCCCTTGCCATCACCCGTTCGGCCCAGTCGGGCGCCCTTGTGAAGATGGAGGGGCTGCGGGCTGACCCGCAGCCCATCTTTCGTTCATCCGTTGCGTAAGATGCCGACCCTGCCGCATCAGCACCGCACCATCCGCAGCCTTGGCATCGAGCGTCAGGGCGAGCCCTTCTTCTTCCATTACGACGAGGGCCCGGCCGACCATGGCCGCGTCCGGCTGGACCTGCTGTACACCGGCCTTTCCGCCGGGACCGAGCTGACCTTCATGAAGGGGACGAACCCCTACCTGCACAGCCGCTGGGACGACTGGCAGGGCCTGTTCATCCCCGGCGAGCCCTCGGCCCGCTTCCCGGTGAACTTCCTGGGCTACATGGAATCGGCCCGCGTGGTGGACGCCCGCGCGCCGGGGTTCGGCCATAGCGACGTGGTGGGAACGACCTTCGGCCACAAGACCGGCCACACCGCCGATCCGGCCCATGACCTGCTGCTGAAGCTGCCGCGCGCGATGGATCCGATCCTGGGGATCTTCGTGGCGCAGATGGGACCGATCGCCGCCAACGGCATCCTGCACGCGGATGCCGAGCAGTTCGGCGCCAACGTTCCCTTCCTCGGCGCGGGGATCGAGGGGCGGCCGGTGCTGGTCTGGGGCGGCGGCACGGTGGGCCTGTTCTGCGCGATGTTCGCGCGCATGGGCGGGGCCTCGGACATCGTGGTCGTGGACCCCTCGCCCTTCCGGCAGGAGATCGCGCGGCGCATGGGCTTCGAGGCGATGGGCGAGGATGACGCCGTGCGCCACGCCAAGACGCTGTGGCACCACAAGATCGGGGGGCGCGGGGCGGAATACGTCTTCCAGACGCGCGCGCGGCCCGACAGCCTCAACCGCTGCCTGCAGGCGCTGCGCCCGCAGGGCACGGTGATCGACCTTGCCTTCTACCAGGGCGGCATGGACGGGCTGCGCCTGGGCGAGGAGTTCCACCACAACGGCCTGTCGATCCGCTGCGCGCAGATCAACCGGATGCCGCGCGCGGTCGCCGGGGCCTGGGACCAGCGCCGCCTGGCGCAGGAAACGGTCCGCCTGCTGGAACGCGACGGCGAGGCCATCCGGGCCCACATGATCACCCATGTCGTGCCCTATGACGACGCGCCGAACTTCCTGCGCCACCTGGTGCATGAACGGCCCGAGTTCCTCCAGATCGTGTTCGACGCGACATGAGCCTGCGCGAGGAACAGGACGCGGCGCTGCTGACCGACGCGCCGGACGCGGGGGCGGAGCCCACGCCCCATCACGGCGCCCATGCGCCCGAACCGGTGTGGGGCGGCATTCCGCCCCACCACTTCCCCCAGCCCCACCCGGATGCGAACAAGATCCGCATCCTGTTCGTCTTCGCCTGGCTGGTGGTCGGGGGCGAGGAGACCGAAGTGCGGCTGCTGGCGCGCCACCTGCCGCGCGACCGCTACCGCATCGACGTCATCCCCTGCTTCCGCAAGGAAGGGATGCCCGACCAGACCCACGACCAGCTGCGCGCCCTGGGCATCCATGTCGATACCGCGCCCTATGACATGGGCTTCGAGGACACGGTGGATTACCTGCGGCGCAAGCTGCCGGGCTATGACGTCGTGATCTCCTGCCAGGACGTGGCCGACATCTATCCGGCGCTGGAACGCCTGAAGCTGCGTCCGCCGCTGATCGAGCATGGCGGGCTGGTGCGCGAGGCGCTGTCGGGCCCCAAGCACTTCACCTACCGCTACGTCGGCGTCTGCGACAGCATCCGCGAGGCCGCCGCCTCGAAGATGCCCGACCGGCGGCACCATGCGCGGGAAATCCCGTCGATGGTGGACCTGTCCGAGTTCCGCCCCGAGGCGCGCGAGCCCATGCGCCACGCGCTGGGCGTCGCCCCGGACGAGGTGCTGATGGGCTGGGTCGGGCGGCTCGACCGCAAGAAACGGGTCGAGGATTTCATCGACGCCGCCGCCCGCGTGGCCGCCGTGGAACCCAGGGCCCGCTTCGTCGTCGTGGGCGGGCCGGACGCCTTCATGCCGGAATACGCGCATGAACTGCACGGCCGCGCCCATGCGGCGGGCCTGTCGCATCGCATGATCTTCACCGGCGACCGCCGCGACGTGCCGGACCTGATGGCGGCGATGGACGGGCTCTGCTGGCTGAGCGTCGGCGAGGGGATGCCCCATGTCATCGCCGAGGCCGGCGCCGCGCGGCTGGCCGTGATCGCCACCCCCGACAACGGCGCCTGCGAGCAGATCGTGGACGGCCAGTCCGGCCTGTTCGTCCCCTACGAGAATCCGGACGCGGTGGCCGAGGCCATGCTGCGCCTGATCCGCGAGCCTGTCCTGCGCCGGCGGCTGGGTGCGGGCCTGCGCGCCCATGTCGAGGCGACCTATTCGACCGATGTCGTGGTCCCGCAATGGCAGGCGCTGATCCACGAGGTGCTGGACGAGGTTCCGGCCGCGCCCACGCCCTCGCTGTTCCGCAGCCTCGTCCTGGGCGGCTGGGAATGTTCCACCCATCGGCGCGGCTGGGGTCCGCACCGCGACGTCATGGCCGCGGTCGGCCATGACCGGCACGCGGCGCAGGATTACCGGCAGCTCGGCTCGCTGGGCATCCGCAGCTGCCGCGACGGCGCGCGCTGGCACCTGATCGACCGGGGCGGCGCTTACGATTTCTCGAGCTTCACGCCCATGGTCGAGGCGGCGCGGGACACGGGCACCCAGGTCGTCTGGGACCTGCTGCATTACGGCTGGCCCGAGGACATCGACATCTACCGGCCCGAGTTCGTCCATCGCTTTGCGCGCTATGCCCGGGCCATGGCCGAGCATGTCCGGGGGCTGACGGACGAGGTGCCCTTCTGGTGCCCGGTGAACGAGATCAGCTTCCACGCCTGGGCGGGCGGGGACGCGCGCTACCTCAACCCCTATGGCGCCGGTCGCGGCTGGGAGCTGAAGTGCCAGCTTGCCCGCGCCTCGATCGCCGCCATGGTCGAGCTGCGCGCCGTGGACCCCCGCGCCCGCTTCGTCCATGCCGAGCCGCTGATCGCCATCCACCACGTGGACTGGTCCGGCCGCCCCCGGTGGGAAGCCCATGGCTGGCACGACGCCCAGTTCCAGGCCTTCGAGCTGCTGGGCGGCTGGATGTGGCCGCAGATCGGCGGCGATCCGTCCTTTGTCGATATCGTCGGCGTCAACTACTACTGGAACAACCAGTGGAACCACGGCGGCCTGACGGTGGACGTGGATGACGTGATCTATCGCCCGCTTTCGGACCTCCTGTTCGAGGTCTCGGCCCGCTACGGCCGGCCCATGCTGATCTCCGAAACGGGAACCGAGGGCGACCGGCGCGGCGCGTGGTTCGACTACGTGGCCGCCGAAACCGCCCGCGCCCGCACCCGGGGCGTGCCGGTCGAGGGCATCTGCCTTTACCCCGTGGCCGACCATCCGGGCTGGGACGACGACCGGATGTGCCCGAACGGGCTGCTGGGCATCGACCCCTCGAACGGCGCGCGCAGTGTCGATCCGGGGCTGGCAGCGGCGATCCGCCGCTCGGGCCTGGTGGCGCGCCGCTAGTTCCGATGGCCGCGCCCTTTCGGGGGCGCGGCCGCTTGCCTCACTTCAGCCGGGTCCAGGTCTGGGACTTGCAGATCAGCCCGCCCGCGACGCAGCCCGACAGCTTCATCGAGCCGCCGCTGACCTGCGCCTTGCCGTTGTAGACCTTGTTGTCGGCGGGCCGCAGGACCTTGCCCGCATACGCCCCCTTTCCCGAAGGCGTCATGCCGATCACGATCTGCTTGCCGATGTTCGGCGACTGGTATGCCTCTTTCCCCTTGAACGCCTTGACGATGGTCCCGCAATAGGCGCCCCCGCAGGGCGCGATCTGGACCAGCGCGACCGCGCCCTCGTCGGGCTGGGTCTGCCAGACCCCCTCGATCGGGTCGGCGGCCAGCGCGGCGCCTGCAACCAGCGCGAAGGCGGCGGCGAGCGTAATGGTTCTCATGGGTTCCTCCCTTGTCTCCCTGTCAGCGATTGGCCTCCGGGGCGGGCCCCGGGGCAAGCGTGACGTGAAGTCAGGGCGCACTTTCACCTGTGGCCTGCCTGTGGCATGGGGGGCCGACTGTCAGACCGGAGCCCGAGCGATGATCCTTTACCCCGCCATCGACCTGAAGGACGGCGCCTGCGTGCGGCTTCTGCGCGGGGACATGGAGGCGGCGACCGTCTTCGGCACCGACCCCGCCGCGCAGGCGCGGGCCTTCCGGGACGCGGGCGCGCGCTGGCTGCATCTGGTGGACCTGAACGGCGCCTTCGCGGGCAAGCCGGTGAACGGCGAGGCCGTCCGCGCGATCCTGGCCGACGTGGACATCCCCGTCCAGCTGGGCGGCGGCATCCGCGACATGGCCACCATCGAGGGCTGGCTGGAGGCGGGCGTCCGCCGCGTGATCCTGGGCACCGTCGCCGTCGAGAACCCTGCGCTGGTCGAACAGGCGGCCCGCCGCTTCCCCGACCGGATTGCCGTCGGCATCGACGCCCGAGCGGGCCGCGTGGCGACGCGGGGCTGGGCCGAGGAAACCGAGATCATGGCGACCGACCTCGCCCGCAGCTTCGAACAGGCCGGCGTGGCCGCGATCATCTATACCGACATCGACCGGGACGGCGCGATGCAGGGGCCGAACGTCCCCGCGACGGCGGCGCTGGCGCGGGCCGTGTCGATTCCCGTCATCGCCTCGGGCGGGGTGTCCCGGTTGTCGGATCTCGTCGAACTGCGCGACACGGGGGTGATCGCGGGGGCAATCTCGGGCCGGGCGCTTTATGACGGGGCGCTGGACCTGGGCGAGGCCCTTGCGGCGCTGGGCTGAAAAGGGCCGGGGCACGCGCCGCGTGGCGGCGTTGCATGGGTATTTGGGTCAGGAAGAAGCCCGCATGTTCCGTGACGTGACCGGTCGGCCGGAATGCACCGGCAATCCGAGCGGCCGCTTGCCTTCCGGCGACCCCGTGCCTAGATAGGCGCGTTCCGAAACATAAGGCTGCCGCCCGTGGAAAACGTCGTCCTGACCGTGCATCTCATCCTCGCCCTGCTGCTGATCGGCGTGGTGCTGCTGCAGCGGTCCGAGGGCGGCGGGCTGGGCATGGGCGGCGGCAGCGGCGTCATGACGGGCCGGCAGGCGGCGAACGCGCTGACGCGCGGCACCTGGATCATCGCCTCGGCCTTTCTGGTCACCTCGATCGCGCTGACCGTGATCGCGGCGCGCAACTCGGTCGGCGCGTCGGTCGTGGACCGGATCTCGCCCGCGCGTGACAGCGCGCCCGCGACGGGCCTGCCGACCCTGCCCACCTATACCCCGCCGCCGGGCGTGGGCCAGCCGGTCCTGCCGCCGGGCGCCGTTCCCGCCGCCCCGGCGGCCGAGGCGCCCGCGACCCCCGCAGAGGCCCCGGCCCC
>NZ_NSJZ01000029.1 GCF_002287065.1 Paracoccus salipaludis | reverse complement strand
TCCGAGAGGCTATTGAGGATAAAGGAATAAAGGTCTGCATCCCAGGCAGGTCGTCCCGCAAGAAGACTGTGAAATACGACAAGCGGCGTTACAAGCGGCGCAACCGCATTGAGATCATGTTCGGTCGGCTGAAGGATCGGAGACGCGTCGCCACTCGATACGACCGATGCCCAGAAACCTTCTTCTCCGCAATCGCCCTCGCAGCCACCGTCCTGTTTTGGCTCTGAAGATCAATGGGTCTGGAGCCTAAGTTGGGCCGAGCAGAGCGGAATCTCTTGGTACTACATTGATCCAAGAAAGCCGCATCAGAATGCCTTTATCGAGTCGTTCAACGGCAGCCTGCGCGACGAGTTGTTGAAGGAGGAGATGTTCGATACATTCGACGATGCCCACCGCAAACTTGCGCTCTGGCGATACGATTACAACGCCATCGGGCCGCATTCCTGATTCGGCAATATCACCCTGCTCGAAGCACGCGGGCGCTTGCGTTACCTGATGGTACTGCGCCCGGCACGCCTTCTGTGAACCAGGGCCCAGACTACCAGTCTCAAACCCGCAGACTCTCGTTTGAACGAGGGATCCCCGGGAGAGTAGGTCACTCTCGAGATGTAGCCTCGCCGTCCTCTATTCCCTCAGCCTCGACGTCCTATGCGAATTGGGCTAAGGCCGCGTGAGATTCAAAAAGCAAGCCTTGCTGCGCATGACAGAAAGCCGAACGATGCTGGCCACTACAAAAGGCGTGCTGACGCGTCCGGTCAATGCCGCGCGCCGACGCGCTCTGGATCTTATTGGCCGTCTGCGCAATCGCCAGCGAGGCGTGATCGGCAGCATCGATGTCGTCTCGACCGACGTGATCGAGGGGTGGGTCAAGCGGCGCGAGGACGACTCGCCGCTGGTGGTGGATATCTTTGCGGGTCCGGTGCTGGTCACGCAGGGGCTTTTCGCCGATATCCATCGAGCCGACCTTCAGATGGCAGGTCACGGGACCGGGCGACACGGGTTCTCGTGCAAAGCGCCCGACAGCGGGGGCGAACCGATAGAGGCGCTGATCGAGGTGCGGCTTTCTGGAACGGGTGAGCTATTGCTGTCCTGCCATCCGCCGACCGGCACCATGGGCGCCAAACTTGCGTCTTCCGTGCCTGCGCCCATGAAGCCGCAGGCGGACGGCATCAACTCGTCCAGCCCCTACAAGGCCAAGATCGAGGCCGTGACCGGCAGCCAGTTCAGGGGCTGGGCTGTGGACAGGGCACGCCCCGGGCGCATCTTCGACCTGCAGGTGCTGGTCGACGGCGTGCCTTTCGTTCAGGTCCGCAACGACGGCCCGCGAACCGACCTGCAGCAGAAGGGGCTGAGCCAAGGTCGCGGGGGGGTCAATCTGGTCCTGCCGCTGGGCGACCTTGAATCGGGCGACCATCTCGTCAGCCTTGAGATGCCCGACGGCAGCCGGATCGAATCCCGCGTGACCACGGTACAGCGGCCTCGCCGACGGCTGGATGGCGGCGTTCCGAGGCTCCGCCCCGAGGACGTGGCCGTGGTTGTGCCGATCTACAACGCCGCAGACGATCTGGAGGTCTGCATCGACCGGCTGGCGCGCTTCACGCCCTCGGCTATCGAGATCGTCCTGATCGACGATGCCTCGCCCGATCCGGTGATCGCGCGGCTGCTGGATCGGGCCGCCCTGCGCCCCAACACGCGCGTCCTGCGGAACGCACAGAACCTCGGCTTCACCCGGACCGTGAACCGGGGGCTGGAGGAGACCGGGCGCAAGCATGTCGTCCTGCTGAACAGTGATGCGCGGGTGACGCCGGGCTGGATCGACGGGATGCTGCGCGCGGCATCCTCTCGCCCCCGCGTGGCGACGGTCACGGCCATGTCGGACCGCGCCGGCGCCTTTTCGGCGCCCCGGCTCGGCAACGACAACCCGCTGCCGCCCGGCGTGGACGAGATCACCTATGCCCGGGCCTTCCGCCGCCGCGCCTTGGCCGTCTATCCGGTCGTGCCGACCGGCAACGGCTTCTGCATGTTCGTCAACCGTGCCTGCGTAGACGAGATCGGCGGCTTCGATGCCGAAGCCTTTCCCCGCGGCTATGGCGAGGAGAACGACTTCTGCATGCGCGCGACCCGCGCCGGCTGGGCCAACCTGATCGACGACACGACCTATGTCTTTCACGACCGCTCGAAAAGCTTCGGCGAGACCAAGCACGTGCTGATGGAAGCTGGCCGCGCCGTGATCGAGGCGCGCTATCCCGAATATTCCCGCGCGATCCGCGTCTTTTCGACAGGTCCAGATATTCTGCTTGCGCGATATCGCGCGGTACAGGCCCGGATCGACTGCGGCGACCGCCGGACAGGTCTGCCCGCGGTGCTGTTCGTCGTCTCGACCCAGACCGGCGGCACGCCGCAGACAAACCTCGATCTCATGCGGCAGTTGCAGGATGAACTGGACCCGTGGCTTCTGCGCTGCGACAGCCAGACTCTGACGCTCGGGCGTTTGGACCGGGGCCGCATTGCCGAGATCCGCCGCCATGAGCTTGCCGAGTCCGTCGATCCGATCACCCATCGCTCGGCCGAATATGATGCGGTCGTGGCCGACTGGCTGGACGTTCTGGACCCTGCGATCGTTCATATCCGCCATCTCGCATGGCACGGGCTGTCGCTGCCGGAGCTTGCGAAGGCGCGCGGCTGCAAGGTCGTGACCTCGTTCCACGACTTCTACACGCTGTGCCCCACGGTCAAGCTGCTGGACGAACGGCAGGTCTTCTGCGCCGGCCGCTGCACCGCCACGGAGGGCGACTGCCGCCCCGAGCTTTGGCCGGACGACAGCCTGCCGCCGTTAAAGCACCGCTGGGTCTATCCTTGGCGCGAACGCTTCGACCAGGTGCTGTCCGTGTCAGACGCCTTCGTCACCACCTCGGACAGCGCCCGAAAGCTGATCGCGGCGGGTCTGCCCGGCGTGGACCCGGACCGCTTCCATGTCATCCCCCACGGGCGCAGCTTCGCCGCGATGGAATGGCTGGCCGAACGGCCAGAGCCGGGAGAGCCGATCCGCATCCTCGTCCCCGGCAACATCGGCGCCCCCAAGGGCCGCGACGTGATCGCCGACCTTCTGGCGCACGACACGGCCGGCCGGTTCGAGTTCCACATCCTCGGGCGGCTTGCCGACGCGGATGCCATCTCGCATCCGCGGCTGATCCAGCAAGGCACCTATCACCGGGACGAGTTCGCCGCGCGGGTACGCGCGATCCGGCCACATTTCGGCGCGATCTTCTCGATCTGGGACGAGACATACTGCCACACGCTGACCGAGCTTTGGTCGGTCGGCGTGCCGGCGCTGGTCTTCGACTTCCCGACCGTGGCGGGCCGGGTGCGGGCCAGCGGCGCGGGCTGGGTCGTCCCGCATCAGGACATCGCGGCACTTGCCCGCGCGATCAACGGGATCGCGGCCGACAGCGCCGGGCAGGACCGGGTCGCGGCGGCGCTGGCCGACTGGCAGGGCGGCCGGGGGGTGGGCCGCAGCGTGCAGGTCATGGCTGCGGCTTACCGCGACCTCTACCGGCAGGTGCTGGGTTGCAGGGGCAGATGGCCGGTGATCGCGGTCGTGGCCCCGGCATCGCCGCAGCTCGACCAAGCCGAGGACTCGACCCATGTGCGCCTGTGGGAGCGGACGATCAACCACTTCGACCGCCCGCTGAACTACGTGCGGATGACCGCCGCGACGCTGCTTGCGAACTTGCGGGAAGATGAAGTGGACGGCGTCATCGTCCAGCGCGACGCCGTGCCGCGCGAACTCGCCGGGCCGCTGCTGGCCGCCATGCAGGCGCGCGGCCTACGCCACTTGCATGAGCTTGACGAAGATCTTCTGGCGGTTCCCGCCGACAAGGATCCGCAGGGAAGCTACGCGGCCTATGCGCCTACGCTGTCGCGCCTGCTGGCTGCTGCGGGCTGCGTGACCGTTTCGACCGGGCCGCTTGCGGCGCGTGTGTGGGACATGAACCGGAATGTCGAGGTGGTGCCCAACTGGCTGGCGTTGCGCCTGTGGCGGGGGCCGCTGCCCCGGCGCGAGCGGGATGGCACGGTGCGCGCGCTTTACATGGGCAGCGTCACGCATGGCGAGGATCTGGCGCTTGTCCTGCCCGCCCTGACGGACGTGGCGGCCCGGCACCCCGACTTCCGTCTTGCCGTGATCGGCGTGCAGGACGAACCCCTGCCCCGCTGGATCGAGCGCATCCAGATCCCCGAAGCGGCGCGCAACTACCCTGATTTCGCAGGCTGGCTCAAGGCGCAGGCGGGGCAGTTCGATTTCGGCCTGGCGCCGCTTGCCGCGCAGGGTTTCAACCTGCACAAGTCGGACCTGAAGCTGCTTGAATACGGTGCGCTTGGCCTGCCGGTGCTGGCCTCGGACCTGCCGGTCTATTCGGCGTCGGGAAGCGGCATGAACCATGTGACGCTCGTGCCCGGGGACGGCTGGCGCGCCGCGCTGGGGGCCGTGATCGAGAGCGCGCGCCGGGGCGGTGCCGACCGGGACCGGATCCGCCGCGACACCCTGCACCGTTTCGCGCTGGAACCGACGCTGCCCGACTTCGACAGGATCGTGGCGGGACTGGCGCGGACGGGTGGCCGCGGATGATGCTGACCGAGGCCCGGCGCAGCTACGCGCTGTTTCGGAACAGCCACGGCGGCGATACCCGGCGCAGGCTGCGGCTGACGGACGGCCACGGCCGTATCCTCGGCGTCATCGAACGCCATGTCGTCCAAGGCCAGCGCACCCGCATCGAGGGCTGGGCGGACGCGGCGCGCATCCTCGTGCTGGATGCGTCCGGTGCCCGGCTGGGGCAGGTGCGGCCGAACCTGCAGCGGCCGGATGTGCAGCGGCGGCTGAAGCGCGACCATGCAACCTTCGGGTTCGACATCACCGTGTCCGCGCGCGGCAGGCTGGTGCTTGTGCTCGAACACGAGGGCGGCCCCGTCCGCGCCGTCCTGGATCAGCCCGCGGGGCTGCGCCTGGCCATGTTCGAGGCGGGGACCGCCCTGCGCTATCTGCGAACCGTTGGCCGGTCCGCCCCGGACGTGCTGCGCTGGATCGTGCGAAGGGACGAGGAGGCGCGCCGACGGCTGGGCGCGCTGCTGCGCGATCCAAGCCCGCTGCCGCCCGGCCTGAACCCCGGCCTGTTGGAAGAGCAGGGCTGGCCCGCGCCGGCCCCTGCCCCGATCACCATCGTCCTGCCGGTTTATGATGGGCATGACCTACTCGACCCGGTGATCGGGCGGGTGGCTGCGAACACCGACCTGCCGTGGCATCTGGTGGTCATCGACGACGCCTCGCCCGACCCGCGCATAGGCCCCTTGCTTGCGGCATGGCGCGACCGGCTGGGGCCGGACAGGGTGACGCTGCTGACCAATCCGCTTAACCTCGGCTTCGTGGGCTCGGCCAATCGAGGGCTGGCGGAGGCGATGCAGCGTGGGCACGACGTCGTGCTGCTGAACTCGGACGCCTTCGTGGGGCCGGGCTGGGCTGGGCGGCTGCTCGCGCCCTTGCGGAACGGCGCCCAAGTTGCCTCAGTCACGCCCATGTCGAATGACGCTGAAATCGCGAACGTGCCCGACATCTGCGTCGCTGCGCCGCTTGAGGCTGGAGAAGGCGACCTGCTCGACCGCGCGGCAGCAGAACTAGACGGGCCAGGAGCGGTTGCCGATGTCCCTACGGGTGTCGGTTTCTGCATGGCGATGAACATCCAAGCCCTCGGGTTGCTTCCCGCTTTCGACACCGCCTTTGGGATGGGCTACGGAGAAGAGGTGGACTGGTGCCAGCGGGCTTGGGCTCTGGGCTGGCGCAGCCTCCTGACCGCTGGCGTCTTCGTCGAGCATCGGGGCGGACAGTCCTTCGGAACCGAGGTCAAGCAGCGCCGCATCGCCGAGAACGGACGCATTATTACCTCGCGCTATCCCGATTTCGACGCCCAGGTACAGCGCTTCATAGCCGTGGACCCGCTGCGCACCCAGCGGCTGGCGCTTGGCCTAACCCTTGCTCGCCATCGTGCCGGAGCGGCCGGCGCGCGGCTCTCCGTCTTCATCGGCCATGCGCTTGGCGGCGGAGCCGAGACCTACCTGAGCCAGCGCATTGGGCGTGAACTGAACACGACCGGCCACGCCCTAGTGCTGCGGGCAATGCAAGATGGCACATGGAAGGTCGAACTGCACGGACTTCGGGGCCAGTCGGTCGGGTTGGCTACGGACGCTAAGGCCGCGCTCGCCATGTTCGGTGATGCCGACGGCCTGAACGTCGTCTATTCCTGCGCCGTGGGCACGCCCCAGCCGCTGGCCGTTCCGGCACTGCTGCTGGCGCTAAAGGCGCAGCCCGGCAGCACGCTTGAGGTTACGTTCAACGACTACTACCCGATCAGCCCCTCCTACACGCTTCTGGACAGCCGCGCCGTTTTCGCGGGCGTGCCAAGCGCCGATAACGGCGATCTCGCCCACCGCTTCGTGCGCGAGGACGGCAACGAGATCCCCCTTGCCGCGTGGCGCGGTGCCTGGGGACAGGTGATCGCGAGGGCGGATCGAATAGTGACCTTCTCGGAAAGTTCTGCCGGGATCGTGGGCACGGCCTGGCCCGAGGTACGCAACCGCATCGAAGTGCGGCCGCATGCCCTGCCCGTAGACCTGCCCCGGATTTCGCCCGAGGATTCTGGTACGCCCACGATCGGGGTTCTGGGCAGCATCAATGTGCCCAAAGGCGCGCGCGTGCTGACCCGGCTTTCGGCCGAATTGGCGAAGTCGGGCAGGGGGCGGCTCGTCCTAATCGGCAATCTCGAACCAGGGCACGAGCTGGCCGCGCCTGCGGTCATTACCGGTAGCTACCAACTGGACCAGTTGCCCTACCTAATTGAGGCGCATGGCATCGATCGCTGGCTATTTCCCTCGATCTGGCCCGAGACGTTTTCCTATGCTGTCCACGAGATGATCTCAACCGGCCTGCCTGTCTATGCCTTTGATGTCGGCGCGCAGGCCGAGGCGGTCCGTACGGCGCTTTCGCGCGGCCACCAAGGCATGGTGATGCCCCTGCGGAACGGCGAGCCCGACATCGCGGCGCTGACCGCGCTACTGACCCAGGACTGAGACTCAATCCGCAGCCACTGCCTTCTCTGACGGGGCGGTCATCACACGGTCTAGCAGATGCCGGATCACACACTCGATCTCGGCCGCCCGGGCGGAGAAGCTATGCTCATGCCCGACCTGCCGAGCAAAGGCATCGCGTTCGGCCTGATTGGCGCGGTCCTCGTCCAGCAGCGACTGCACCGCCTCCGACAGACTGACGGGATCGCGATAAACGCGGACCATGTCACCGAACAGTTCCTCAAGCCCCGGCACCTCGTCCGACACAAGCCTGCCTCCGCAGGCCAGCACGTCGAACACGCGGTTCGAGATGAACCCATAGTCCCGCATCGTGTCCCAGTGATCGTTCAGCACCACGCCGGCGGCGCGGTATTCATGGGCCAGCTGCACGTTCGGGATGTTCTCGCCCCGGATCAACCGGTCGGGGACCAGCCCCCGCCAGCGGGTGCCGTAGATCGCGGGCTCTATCCCTTCCGCGATCGCATCGCGGATGACGCGCCGGAACTGGTTGCGCGAGTTGCCGACGAACAGCACCTGTTCCCGGAACGCCGGATCGCTCGCGCCGGGATGGAAACGGGCAGGGTCGGTGCATTGCAGCAGGGTCGAGACCCGGTCGCCCAGGTCGCGCCGAAGCTGTTGGCAGAACAGCTCGGATGCGACGAAGACATGGTCATAGGACTTCAGCTCGGCCAGACTGACCCGGTCGGGGTGAGATATCACCCAGCAGAGCGAGATCTGGTGCGGCAGCGGCGTGTAGGAGGACAGGCCCCGCAGCACCAGCACGATGTCGTCGCCGTTCGACTGCGGGTTCGTCCATTCGTCCAGCGGGTCGATCCGCACGCGGAAGCCCAGGGGCTCCAATGCCTGCCGCAGACTGTCGGCAAAGTGGTAATCGCCCCATTCGGCCAGCGCGCCCCGGTTCGGCGCGCCGATCTTGATCGCGATGCGCGGGGTGGCGCTGGCATTGCGCAGCGACTCCCACGCCTGGTCGGCGCGCCGCTTGTAGGTATGGCCTTCCAGCACGACTGCGCGCAGCCGGGCCACCGTGTCGCGGCGCAGCTTCTCGTCGCCCAGGTAGCGGTGCAGAAGCGCTTCGAGTTCCTGCGGGCTGTCATAGGTCGGCAGCAGGTCGCCGAAGATCGCGCGGGCGCCCTGGACACCGTTGGTCAGGACGAGTGCGCCCGCGGCCAGCGCATCGAAGACGCGGCTGTTGACCGACTGCATCTGCTTGGTGGCATGGTTCGCATCGTCAATCACGATGCGGGTGCTGGCATAAACGTCAGGCATCCGGTCATAGGGCAGCGGACCCCGGCTGTAGGGCGCCATCTGGGGCTCGTTCTCCCACCCCGTGCCAAAGAGCGCAAAGCGGTAAGGAAGCGCGGCAGGATCGAGGTTCTGGGTGATTTCCCGGTTCAGGCCCCAGAAGCTGCCGGTGAAGCAGTAGTCGCACTCCAGCGCCGGATCGCGGCGGCCCTGGGCAAAACGGTCGGCAGCGGTTGCGATCGGCATCAGGTCCACGCTGCGGCCCAAGGCCTGCTGCAGTCTTGCCTGCGCGTGCCCGGAAGAGGCCCAGATCACGTCGAAGTCCCGGGTCCACGTCCGGGCAGCGAACCGGTCGGCCCAATTGCGCACCCATGCCACGCGCAGCATTGCAGGGTTGTTCGACCTGGCCGTCAACGGGTCGAAATCGTCGCGCATGGCGATCAGCACGTCCATGCCGTCCAGTTCGCCCAGCTCCGGCCCCTTGTGTTCGATAAAATGGCAGTCGACCGGATGGTTGCGCGCCAGTTCCCGGGCCAGTTCCAGTGCGGTGAAGAAATCGCCCGCCATTGTCGCATGGTCGTTTTCCGTGACCACAAAGGCAATGCGCAGGCGCCGGCCGGACCAGAAACCCACCTTCTTGAACCGATCACTTGCCAGCAGGCGGCGCAGCCAGACGCCGAAGCGCTGGTCGAAGATGTCGCGGTTGCGCTGCCGGATTGCGGCGTAGTCGCGGCTCATGCCGCTGCGGCTGTAGGCGCGCAGGTGCAGCGCCCGTAGGTGGTTCAAGGCCACGATCCGCAGGCCGGCACGGCGCAGGCGCAGGGTAAAATCGATATCTTCGTGGCCGTAGAAATAATCCTCGGAAAGGCCGCCCAACTGCAGGAACTCATTCCGGCGGACCGCCATGAAGGCGCCGGTCACCGAGGGAACCTCGATGGGGGCCGCATCCAGCCCCAGCCACTCGCGCGACGGGCGCGTCTCGAAGGGAACAATCCCGGCTTTCCGCGCAACCCCAAGGTCGATGTGAACGCCGAGATGCTGGATGGGGCCCGGCTGTCCCGGCAATTCCAGCGACAGGTCCGGGACGTCATCCAGCAGCGCGGGCGACACCGCGCCGACCTGCGGATCGTCGAGCGCGTCCACGATCCGCGGCAGGATATCCTCGCACAGGCGGGCGTCGTTATTGGCAAGGATAAGGATCTCGCCAGTCGCATGCTGCGCGGCAAGGTTGTTCGACTGCGAAAAGGAATAGTTGCCGTTGCGAGAAAGGAGGCGGATGTCCAGCCGGTCCTGCCATGCCGCGCAAACCTGGGCGCTGTCGTCGTCCGAGGCATGGTCCACGACGATGAACTCGACATTGGCGTAGCTGTTGTGGCGCTGGAAGGACTGGAAGAAGCGCTCCAGCAGCCCCGCGCCGTTGCGGTTCAGGATCAGCACCGAGACCCTGCGCGTCCTCTGACCCGGCTGGGCCGCCGGAACGAGGAATTGGGCCAAGGGCTGGCTGCTTGCATGGATCACGTTGCGCTTGGTGCCGGCTGCCGCCTGGATCTGGTGCCTGGCCGCCGTGTCCTCGGTCCCATCGCCGATCCGGGGCCGGACGCGCAGGAATCCCGGCACCTGGCTCACCTGCGAGGGTGACAGCTCAAGGGCGAAGCCATGGTCTCCGTGGGTGCCGAACCGCTTGGCCAGATCGTGGCGGGTACGGGTGGCGGGAACGGTGGCCAGCCATGCATTGTCCAGGAAGACGTCGGCGTAGCACAGCGCCTCGGGGTCGTTCAGGCTCAGCATCCAGCCGTGCAAAACATTGTCGGACAGGCGGTCGATGTGCCATTGGATTGGCGTTCCCCAGCCTGCGAAGCGCTCGGATGCCGCAGCCTGCAAGGCACCCAGGCTCGCGGCTTCGGCGTGGGGCGCGATGCGGCGCATGGTGCCCACCGGCGAGATCACCGGAAGGCTGCCCATGTCAGGCAGCTCGCCGTGGCCGCTGCTCAATGCCGACAGCGGCAGGCTCAGCTGGAACATGCCCACCGGTGCGTTCCCGGTCTTCTTCAGAAGATACTGGTCGGGCCGGTCCGAGGCTGTCGCGCGGGCAAGCAGCATGCCATCGGCCCTGCGCGCTTCGATTTCCAAGGGGGCTGAAGGATCGCGGCTGTCGATGCACCAGCCGCGCAGTTCCAGGCTGCCCTCGGTGATGCGCAACTGCTCGATTCGGCCGATCAGCTCGTCGCCCGCCCAACTCCGCAAGGGAAAGCCGGGCAGGCGGCGGCCGTCCACCGTGACCGCATCGACGGTGGAAACGATCCGCCCTGCAGGTGGCCGCGGCAGCAGGACCCGGTAACCAGATTGCCTGCGCTGCTGCCCGGCGGAGTCGTTTGCGGCGGCCGGGATGGCCTCGATCCGCCGGGCCGCGCCCTGCCAGACCAGTTCCCCGTCGACCGTAATCCGCACCTCGAGAGGCGCCGCGATGCCTCCGGCCGTATCCTCGACCCAGCCGCGCAACAGGCGACGGTCAAGCTGCACGCCACCGCGCAAGGTGCCACTGGCAAGGGTTTCAGGCGGCCAGGCGGGCACCCGAACCGCCCAGCCAAGTGCCCGGCGGGATCCGGCTTCCAGAAGACTGCCGTCCGGCAACCGGACTCGCACCCAGTCCAGCCCGGTCCTTTCGGGCACGGGCACGGTGAAGGCAAAGCCGCGCCCGTTCTCACCCTTGCCGACCAATGGCGGGGCCGCCTGCGGACGGGCGGCGAAGTCCCGCCACAGCTCGTCCCCGACCTCGAGGCTGACCTCGAGCCGGTTGCCCGGGTAGGTGATGTCGACGGCCCAGCCCTCGACATGCAGCATTCCGCTCTCGACCGTCAGCCGCGTCACCTCTCCGATCATCTGAGAAGGCGCGAGCTTGACGGGAGTCGCGGCTGCGGGTGCAGGCAGTTCGACATCCCCGGCAAACAGCCGCGGTTTGGCGCCGCCCAGGCGGGCGACAGGAACGTGCAGGACGAAGCCCGCCCAGCCATCCCCCCGTTGCAGCCGCAGAAGATCCCCGCGCCGATCGGTCGCAACCCCCCTCGCCACCACCTCGTCGTCGCTGCAGAGGGTGATGTTCACGGGGGTCGAGGGGTCTTCGGGATGATAAGCCCATCCACGGACGACTAGGACGTCCTGCCCGTTCTCGAACATCTGCTCCCACCGGGCGGCAACAGGGATTGGCTTCGGCGGTTGCAGGGGGGTGGTGTTGGCGCTCAGAATCATCAGGGGCTCGGCTAGGGAGATCAATCGGCGGATGCCCGCTTATAGGGCAAGGTCCGAAGGGTTGAAACCTCGGCAGGCGCAACATGCGCCCCCCTGTCCGCGGGCTGCGGTTTCCCTTATGGTCTGCCGCTGTCACGGTGCCGGAGGCTGCATGAAACTACCCGATCTTGGCGTTACGATAGCCGCCATCACGAAGAACGAAGGTCCGTTCATCGCGGAGTGGGTGGCCTACCATTATCTTCTGGGCGTCGAGCATTTCGTCATCTACGACAACCGCTCCGACGACGCGACGGTCGAGGTTCTGGCGCCTTTCGTGAATGCGGGCCTTGTGACGCTGCTGCACTGGCCTCTGTTTCCCGGCCAGATCGACGCCTATCAGCACGCGGTGATGACCTTTGGGCCGCGTTGCGACTGGATGGGCTTTCTGGATATAGACGAATTCGTCTCGCTGCCCCCCGGCGTGACTCTGCCGGCCTTCCTCGCCGGCTTCCCGCCGGAAGCGGAAGAGGTCGTGCTGTTCTGGCGGATGTTCGGTCATTCGGGACACCGTGCCCGGCCGGCAGGGCTGGTGACCCAGAACTTCGTACGATGCGATCCGAACTTGTGGCAGATCGCCAAATGCTTCGTGCGCCCCGAGCGGGTCAGGACCATGTTCGTCCATCACGCCGAAACGATCGACCGCCGCAGCGTGGACGAGAAGGAGCGCCCCATTCCGCAGGTCTGGATGCACGAGCGTGGCGCCGTGACGGGAGACATTGCAGTCGTCAATCATTACTTTACGCGATCATACGAGGACTATGCAGCTAAGATCGCGCGTGGCCAGGCTGACGGGCGCAGCGAGAAAAAGTTGGAATCCTTCGAGAAATGGGACTTCGATCATGTCGACACCCGGGCGGCGGACAACGCCTCGGCAGTGCAGGACTTGATGGACCTCGTGGCCAAACGGGGTGCGGCGCCGATCAGATACGGATGCCTATCCCGGATGGGGATGATCGGCTCGACCCGGAACTTTATGGTCGCGTCGCAGGCGGCGGTGAATGCCATGAAGAAGTGTGTCGAGGCAGCGGGCCATACGGTCAAGCTGCAGCACAGCCTGTTCGGCACGGCCCTGGTCATTCCAAACAGCGCGGCCACGCTGCCTTATGCGGGTCTTGATCAGCTTTGCCTGGATATGCCGAGATGCGCAGAGTTGCATCTACGTGCCGAAGAGCATGCGCTCGACCCTGCGGAGAGCGTTGCGCTCGACCCGGCGCGTATTTGCGGATCAGTCTGGATCGGGGTCGAACTTGAGGTGCTGGCACCAAGTTATGTCGATGTCCACCTGACCGGCGACCGGCGCGACGGCACCCGCCTGTCTCAGAAGCGGCGGCAGGCACTACCGAATGTCGGCCGGATCTTGGCCCTAATGGTCGTCAACAACGAGCCTGTAGCTCCGCTGGCCGTAGGTCTCCATCCCTCGGATCCGCAGGTCGTGACGATTCGCGCCATGCGTGTCTTTGGCGGCAATTAATGTGGCGGGCTGATCTCGTGCCTGGCAGGCCGGCGCTGCGGCGTGTCCTGCACCTGCTGCGGCGCAGGACTGCCGTTCGCGGTCTGCGCGAACTCGCGTCTCCCGGCCCGCAGGCCTTTGCGAACCCCGGACAAGAGCACGAATATGAAATCCGAGCGCATTTCCGCGGACAGGTGGCCTTTACAGGCGACCATCCGCTGATCGACAGGCCTCTGCTAATCCTTGCCTTTACCAATCGCTCGGGATCGAACCTGCTGGCCGATTACCTTGTGCAGACAGGACAGGTCGCAGGCCTGGGCGAGTTTCTCAACCACGAGACCGTTGCCAAGCAGAAGGGTGTTTTGGCGGTCCAGAGCGCCCCCGACTACCTGCTGACCTTGGCACGCCGGCTGTCGCGCGAGGATCAGCAATTCGGCGTAAAGGCCTCAGCAGAACAGCTAGATTTCTTGATTCGCTGGAAGCTGCCGCGCCTGTTCACCCGAACAACGGTCGTGCACATTCATCGCGATGACATTTTGGGTCAAGCAGTGTCACACTGGATCGCGCTGCAGACCGGCCAATGGACTAGTCAACAGGATCGACGCAAGGTGGCAGCCGATTTCGATGTTACCACCACGCAGACGATTGCGCATAATATACTGCGCAGCGACTCTGCCATTAGAATGAAATGCGGCTTGTATTGCCTACCTTATATTTCGGTCAGCTACGAAGAACTGACGCTCGATCCAGCGGCCACTATTGCGCGGATCGGACGGGTTGCGAGCATCAATCTAGGCAGCTGGAAACCAGCTGATCCGAAGATTGAGCGCCAAGCAACACCGCTAAACAACGCGCTAAAAGCAAAGATGATGCTGAAGATTTGACGGCGAACAGTAATATATCTACTCTCGTCGTCAAACTAACAACCGATCGTTCCTTAAACAGGACCCCAATTGCTTTAAGATCAGGACTCTTTTTTAGCCAAAAGAGAACGGTTGCTGCAAGGAAAAGGGCCGACAGGAAGAGGTCGCCACAGCGGGTGTACCGGGTGGCAATCCCCCGCCAGTCCTTGAGCCAGGCAAAGGCGTTCTCGATGCGGCAGTGCTTCTTGTAGAGCCTGCGATTGTGGGGGGCGAGGTGTTTCCTTTTCCGTCGGGCCGGTATGCAGATGCGCAGGCCTCGGGCCTTCAACTCGTCTCGTAGCCAATCGGCATCATAACCCTTATTGCCCAGCAACCGCTTGGCCGGTGGCAGGTCGGCCAGGAGCACCAGAGCTCCCCTGACATCACTCATCTGGCTTGTCTGGCTTGGCGAGAGAAAGAAGCTCAGCGGTCTGCCTCGGCCGTTACTGACCATAGGCAGCTTGGCGTTCAGGCCCGCAGGGAGGTCGCGAGCCCTGCTTCTCGTTTACATGATCTGGACCTTAGCTACTGCCTGATATCTTAACTCGTGGTGCCCCTTGACCGGCCTGGACTGGACCGTGCCCAACTTCAGCACGCTGTCGCGGCGCCAGAAGACCCTGAAGGTCAACATCCCGTATCGCGGCTCGCCAGGCCCATTGCACCTCTTGATCGACAGCACTGGCATCAAGGTCGAGGGCGAAGGTGAGTGGAACGCTCGCAAGCATGGGGGCAGCAAACGCCGGGTCTGGCGCAAGATCCACATCGGAATTGACGAGCAGACGCTGGAAATACGCGCAGCCGAGTTCA
>NZ_NSJZ01000028.1 GCF_002287065.1 Paracoccus salipaludis | reverse complement strand
GAGGCGGCCCAGGAGCAGGCACCTGGGCTGGAGGCTGGAAGCCTCCGGGAGCGGCTGGCGCGTATCCTGGACCGGGGGATCGGCCGCAGGAAGGCCGAGGTGGGACACGAGATCGGGCCGGAGCACGGGCAGGGCGATATCCGCGCGCGGCTCGGCCGTATCCTCGGGCGAGACGTGGAGCAAGACCAGGCGGAGTTGCAGAGCGGGGCGTCAGAGCCGGGTCACGAGAGCCGGAGCATCCGCGAGAAGCTGCACGAGACGCTGGCGCGGACGAAGCAGGTCATGCGCGAGGAGCACGGGCATGAGCGGGAGGAGGTCTTGCACCGACACAAGGACCGGGGGGATGCGCATGAGCTGTAACAGCGATGTGCTGATCGCAGTGTGTAACTCAACTATACGTTGCTTGTATTTTATACTTGTTCGGGTATAAATGTTTTTATGATGCGGCGTCCTGTCTCACTTGGCGAGAAGCCGCTTCACTGGGTGGGCTCATCCAAGCGCGACTTCCTAGCGTTCCCCGCGCCGGTACAGAGCGACATGGGCTATGCACTGGGGCTTGCTCAGTTGGGCGGCAAGCATCCGCGCGCGAAGCCTTGGAAGGGCGAGGGTCCGGGCGTGTTTGAGATCGTGGAGAACCATGATGGCGACGCCTACCGAGCGGTCTACACAGTGCGCTTCGAGAGTGCGGTCTATGTCCTTCATGCGTTTCAAAAGAAGAGCCCGTCAGGCATCCGCACGGCAACAAGCGACGTGGAGTTGGTACGTGAGCGCTTCCGGCGGGCCCGAGAGGACCATGAGGGTAAGCAATGACCCAAGGGACCACTAAAGCAATGGCTGAAAAGGAGGGCAGCAATGGAAATTGATCGTGGTACGGGCAACGTGTTTGCCGACCTCGGTCTGCCTGACCCGGAGGAGCGGCAGACAAAGCTAAAGTTGGCCATAGAGATTAACGAGATCGTCAAGGCACGTCGGCTCAAGCAGGCTGAGGCAGGCACACTCCTAGGGCTGCCGCAACCTAAGGTGTCGCAACTCGTTAACTACCGGCTCGACGGCTTCTCAGTAGAGCGTCTGATGGGCCTCCTCACGCGCCTGGACCGGGACGTAGAAATTGTTATCCGGCCGCGGCGCGAGCCGCATCAAGACGGGCAGGTGTCAGTGCACGCGCTACGGTGAGATTGGACTGTCAGCAACCAAACTCGCCTATTCTATCCCCAGCCGGCCGCTAGCACCTGTGCCTGCCTTACCACGAGATCAACTGCTGCCTTCTGGAGGTCCGGAGGATAACCATAGCGCATGAGGAGCTTGCGGATTTCTATTCGCATCTTGGCCCGTACGCTTTCCTTTCGCGTCCAGTCGATGGCAGCCGAACTACGAATAGTTTGCACAAGAAGCTGCGCCAATGTGCGAAGCTCCTCATGCGCCATAAGGGCCTTGGCGGAGCCGTTCTCAGCTAAAGCATCATAGAAGGCCAGCTCCTCCTTGCTCAAGCCTAGCTCTGCGCTCCGAAGATTTGCAGCGCTAATGTCTTTAGCAAGGGCGATTAGCTCCTGGATGACTTGGAGGCTGTCGACTGCCCGGTTGTGGTAGCGACGTAAGGTGTCATCGAGTCGGTCGCTGAGTTTGCTGGCCTCGACGATGTTCGATCGCGACTTGGCTCTGATCTCATCAGTCAAGAGCCGTCGCAGGGTCTCGACGGCAAGGTTCTTCTCCTTGGTTTGACTGACCTCGGCCAGGAACTCCTCCGACAGGATCGAAAGGTCTGGTTGCTCTAAACCAGCCGATTTGAACACATCAAGGATGCCATCGGCCATAACTGCTCGGGAGAGCAACTGACGGATGTTCTGCTCAATACTTTCGTGGCCTCGACTCGAACTGGCCGTGTATTTCATCAAGTTGGCACGTACGGCAGCGACGAGCGCGATCTCATCTCGCTTTGCAGTCACCTGTTCGTCGCCTGCGCTGAGGGCATACGCAACTTCCAGCTTGGTCGCTGCGCTAACGAAGTCCTCTCGGACGTTGCCGGACAGGAGGTGTTCGAGGCACTGCTTCAGGATTGTCAGGCGTTCAGTCGGAGTGCCTCCGAAGAATGCCTGCCACGGTGATCCCTCGAGTAGAACAAGAGCAGACTCTAGATGTAAAAGGGTCTGCCGCACCGCCTCGTCTAGATCGAGCGTGACTTGATTGCGGTCCCTTGCCGTGTACTGGGCAAGCGCTGCCCTAAGCTCGGCTCCAATGCCTAGGTAGTCAACAACTAGACCGCCAGGCTTGTCGCCCCACACCCGGTTCACGCGGGCGATGGCCTGCATCAGACTGTGCCCTCGCATGGGCTTGTCTACATAGAGCGTGTGAAGTGACGGAGCGTCAAAGCCTGTCAGCCACATGTCGCGGACAATGACGAGGTCAAAACCGGAATCGGGATCTTTAAACCTGTCTGCGAGGACTTCGAGGCGTTTCTTGGTTCGTAAATGAGGCTGAAGTGGCGCGGGATCGGCATTGCCGTTGCCTGTGATGACTACCTTGAGCAGGCCAACTGCGTCGTCACGAGGGTCGGCTGAGACCCAGTTGGGTCGCAGGTTGGCAATCCGATCATATAGTTCCACTGCTACGCGCCGGCTGATCGTGACAATCATGCCCTTGCCACCTGCGAGACCTTCGCGACGGCGATCAAAGTGCTCGACAATATCGGCCGCGACTTGGGCTAACCGATCGGGGGCGCCTACGACCTCCTCGAAGCGGGTAAGATTGCTCTTGCTCCGCTCGATGGCCTCATCGCCTTCGGCCAGCTCCTCGGCTAGGGTGTCTAGCTCCTCGCGCTCTTTCTCTGTAAGGCTAAGCCGAAGACGAGCTAGCCGAGCGGTATAATGGATGGGCACTGTCGCCTTATCGGCCACCGCCTGAGTCATGTCATAGGTGTCGATTACGTCCCCGAATACGCCCACAGTGCTGCGGTCCTTGGCGTCAATTGGAGTTCCGGTGAAACCTACGAAGGTGGCGTGGGGAAGGGCTTGTCTGAGATACTCGGCGAAGCCCACTTGCTCCCGGACTTCTTCCTCTCCGACGAAGAAGTGCTTCCGGAAACCATACTGAGTACGGTGCGCCTCGTCCGCAATGACCACCACGTTGCTGCGCTTCGTTAGAAGGGGGTGCTGACCGTCCCCGCCCCGGAACTTCTGGATCGAGGTGAACACGAGCCCGCCCACGTCGATGGTGAGCTGCCGGCGCATATCCTCCACGCTGTCTGCGCGAGTGGGTCGCATCCGCAGGGCTGAGCCATGCGCGATGAACGTCCCAAAGAGCTGGTCATCTAGGTCATTGCGGTCAGTAACTACCACGATGGTAGGATTCTTGAGTGCCTGGGCGAGCTGAAGCTGACGCGCGAAGAACAGCATGGTGAGGGATTTGCCTGACCCTTGGGTATGCCACACCACCCCGCCCCGACGCTGACCATTCGCCCCTGCTGCTATGACAGTGGAGGCTAGCGCCTTCCGTACGGCGTGGAACTGATGGTAGCCCGCGAGCTTCTTCGATTTCACGACTCCGTCGACGATCTCGAAGGCCACGTAATCGGTGATGAGATCGAGGAAGCGGTCCGGCGTGAACACGCCCCGGATCATTACCTCCAGTTCGGGGCGTCCCGTGTCGTCGAGGGTTGAGCCGTCTATGGTGCGCCATGGCGCAAAGCGGTCGAGCCCGGCTGTCAGGGAACCGACGCGGGCCTCAATGCCGTCGCTGATGACCAGCACTTGGTTGAAGCGCAGTAGCTCTGGCACCTTAGCCCTGTAGTTGCCAACTTGGGTATGCGCCCGCTCCAAGGTGGCCTGAGCATCGGTCGGGCTTTTCAGCTCTAGGAGGGCGAGCGGGAGGCCGTTTACGAAAACAGCCACATCGACGCGAATGACATCGCGCTCGTCAGTGCCTTGGATGATGAATTGATTGGCGACGAGGAGGCGATTGGTTTTGGGATCGGCGCGGTCAAGGAGGTGAACGGCAACTATGCGCGTTTCTCCATCGCGGGTGTCTTCGACGGGAACTCCTGTCACGAGGAAGGGGTGGAAGGCGCGGTTATTCTCGATCACGTCCTGAGTCGGAGTGGCGAGGACAATACGGATGGCCCTGTCGATCATGTCAGGGGTGGCGTCGGGGTTGATGGTTGCAAGCGCACTGCGCAGCTCGGGCTCAAGGATTGCCTGCTTGTAGCTCGTGCGGGCGCCCATCGGGCCGTCCGGGGCGAGATAGTCGCCCGGTACCGTCCGCCAGCCCGTCAGCTCGAACCACGAGAGGGCGGCCAATTCCACGGCCTCTTCCTTGAAGCCTGTTGCGGCAGGTTCGGGTGCGGTAGGAAGGGTCATGCGGCCGCGTCCTCAGCATCCTGATCCGCAGCTTGTTCGGCCTCCCAGTCGAGGCGGGCCGCGTCGTACTGCGTGATGTCCATAAGGTAGAGCACCCGGCTCGCGGCGAAGGTGGCGCCCGCGACCTCGACATCGCCATGCTCGTCATCAAGGTAGGCGTTAAACGCCTCGAAATCCTCGTAGCTGGCGACCACGGGCTCGGGCGCGTCAGGGATTGCTCGGCTCCAAGCCACATCAAACAGAAAGCTGACCAGCGCGTCGCAGAGCCCGCCCAGCATCAGCGCGTGTTGCCGCTCCAGCGTTCCCCAGTCGAGCGAGCCGCCATGCCGCATATTGGGGATGTTGCTGAGCTGCGCGAGTGCCGTGGCCGTATCGTCCACGCCTTTCAGAAGCGCGGCGATCGTCGTGTTGATCTTGTCGCCCTCGGGGTGATTGACGATGCGGAAGTCGAGTGCCTCGATCACGCCGCGCATTCGGTCAGGGAAGCCCTGCTTCTTGCCGAAGTCGACCCCGAGGCGCGGTGCGATAGTGAGGTGCGCCGCCTCGAACAGCGTACGGACATTCTGGAGGCAGAAGGCAGGCTGCTCCTCGATGCTGTGTTCCAAGGCCTTGACGTGCCGTTCGAGTGAGGCGGCGCGGTCGGGGTGGGCCTCGATGAGGGCGCGGAGCATCTGTAACGCGTAAGGCATCAGGCAGCGGAGACCTCGGCTGCGGCGTCGGCGATGCGAAGCTCGCCGGTGATGAGCTTAGAAAGGAGGGTGTCACGGAAAGCGACGAGGGTGCGCGATTCAAGCTGTGCTGCCAAGGCTCGCGCATGGAGCGGCGCCATGATCTTGTCCATGTGGTCTAGGAGATCGGACGGTGGTAACGGGATCGACGCCTCATCAAGGTGATGACGTTGGATGTGACCCATCGTAACGGCCTTGCTTGATGCGATCGCTTGGAAACCTGGTAGGTGATAATCGACCGCAAAGTATGACAGCCAAGATGGAAGCCCGTTGATTGGCGTAACCTTGAAAAGGTGTTGGTTCAGGGCCGCCCGACCATGGACCCATCGCGAGTGGATAAGCGACCCAGACCATGAGAACAGATGGTCTCCATCATTGACGAAATAGTCGCTTGGAATGTCAAGATTCGCCCGTGACGACCTCTGCGTCGGGCCAGTCCGCATGTCGGCGATTTTAATTACGGGAACGGACGCCTGACCCTCGGCTGCCGGATACTTCTGCAAAGCCAGTCCGTTAAGGAAGGTTGCGACCGACGTAAGTGATCGCTGGACCCAACCGTCTGGTTTATCGTCGTCCAAGCTTTGCGGGAACAACGCTGCGAGATCGTCGGGCAGACCCGTAGGATGTCCTTCGGCCTTAGCGCGCACCGGATCGAAGTCGATGAACCAGCTCCTGAACAGAGCCCGCGCTATCGCCTCCAGTGTCCCCGCCAAGCGCCGGTTCAACTCGATTTTATCGTCAAGGGCGCCGAGGATGCTAGCGATACTCTCTTGCTCGGCCAAAGGAGGGACCAAAACCCGTTGAGCGTAGAGGGCCGCGCGGGTTGTGGATGGTATCGGAGATCCATCGTCAATCGTGTTCGGGTCTAGGTGCTTCAAGGCATAATAGGCCCAGCGAAGGTTTAGCTTCCTTCTTGGAACAAGCGAATAGGCCGTATCGATAACCCAGAAAGAGTTCTCGGTGTAATGCACCCCACGGTAGGCGCCCTTCCGTCCGACGATGACGCCAGGTCCTTTCCATAAACCTTCATCATGCCAACCAATTTTCCCATTGGTCCCATAAACCTCCGCGACATCCGGCTTGTCGCTGTAGCTCCGCAGCGACTTCCCATACTCTAAGGATGCGATGTTGCCCCAGGTCGCGGTCTCCCACTCACCACCCATACCCGACCCCCGCCAGCGCCGCCCGGATGTGCGCGTCGAGTCTCGCTCCTTCCTCCACCTGCCCTCGTAGCTCGGCCGTGAGCCGCCCCATCCGTTCGGCAAAGCCTTCATCGTCCTCCTCGGCTGCCGCCGTCCCCACGTAGCGCCCCGGCGTCAGCACGAACCCCTTCGCCGCGATGCTCTCCGTCCTAACGCTCGCGCAGAATCCTGCCTCGTCCGCATACCGACCGCCTGTCTCGCGCCAGGCATGATACGTCTCGGCTACGCGCCCGATGTCCGCCTCGGTCAACACCTTCAGCGTTCGGGTCTCCATCGAGCCCAGGCTCCGCGCGTCGATAAAAAGGGTTTCGCCCCGACGGTCGCGGAGCTTCACATCACGTACGAGGCCGTTCGACTTATCGCGCGACAGGAACCACAGGCAGACGGGGATCTGTGTGGTGAAGAAAAGCTGCCCCGGCAGGCTGACGATGCAGTCGACGAGGTCCGCCTCAATGATTTTCCGGCGGATGTCCCCTTCGCCCGACTGCTGGCTGGACAGCGACCCGTTGGCCAGCACGAAGCCCGCTGTGCCGTGAGGTGCAAGGTGATGGATGAAGTGCTGTACCCAAGCGAAGTTGGCATTGCTCGCCGGCGGCACTCCGTAGACCCAGCGACTTCCTGTCCGCACGACCTCGCTGGACCAGCCGCTGTCGTTGAAGGGAGGGTTGGCAAGGACGAAGTCGGCCTTGAGCCCCGGGTGCAAGTCCTCGTGGAAAGTGTCCGCCCACTTCGGCCCAAGGTTGGCCTCGATCCCCCGAATGGCAAGGTTCATCTTGGCAAGCCGCCATGTCGTGGGATTACTCTCCTGCCCAAAGATCGACACGTCGTTGCGCTGGCCGTTGTGTGCCTCCACGAACCGCTCGGACTGCACGAACATTCCGCCTGACCCGCAGCATGGGTCGTAGACCCGTCCCTTGAAGGGCTGCAGCATCTCCACGAGCAAGCGCACTACGCAGCCGGCCGTGTAGAACTGCCCGCCCCGCTTACCCTCGGCGATGGCAAACTGGCCTAGGAAGTACTCGTAGACTCGGCCCAACACATCCTGACCGTGGTGGGCATCCTTGAAGGTGAGGTTGGAGAAGAGATTGATGACGCCGCCGAGCTTTACCTGGTCCAACTCGGGCCGGGCATAGTTCTTGGTCAGAACGCCTTTGAGGCTGGAGTTCTCGGCCTCCAGATCGAGCATCGCCTGGTCGATGAGAGCGCCGATCGTTGGCTTCTCGCTCGTGGCGTTGGCCTTGAGGTAGTCCCAGCGGGCAGACTCAGGCACCCAGAAGACGTTGTCGCCGATGTAGAGGTCGCGCTCGTCCGCAAGGATAGCTTCCTCTGGGTCCGCAAGAGCTTGTGTCTTGCGCTCCTCGAAGCGGTCCGAGATGTACTTCAAGAAGATCAGGCCAAGTGCAACGTGCTTGTACTCGGCCGCGTCCATGTTGCCTCGGAGCTTGTCGGCGGCGGCCCAGAGCGTTGCCTGGATGGAAGGTTGCGCCTTTGCAGATTTTCTAGCTCCGTCACTTCCTGCTTTGCGCCCACGTGCCATGCCCACTGCCCTTCAATGATTGTCTCCTCAGTCAAGAGGATTTTTTTTCGGAGAGTGCCCTGTAAGCAGAGGCACTGGCAAGCAGGTAGGTACTGTGCGTAATTTGTGAATTTCGCACATCCGACTCGACCTAAGCGGATCAGCAGCTTAGTCTGTGCATATGTCCTGTGCAGAAGACGGCCCGTCCGCGACCCCCCTGCCCCGCACCTTGGGTTATGCGCGGGTGAGCACCGATAGCCAGGCGCTCGCGCCACAGGTGGAGAGCCTCAAGGCCGCTGGCGCGGACCAGGTGTTTCGCGAAACCGCCTCGGGCGCCAAGCGTGACCGCGCGCAGCTCGCGCGGCTCCTCAAGGAGGTGCGCCCTGGTGATGTGGTGCTAGTGACGCGTTTGGATCGCCTTGCGCGCTCCACGCGCGACCTGCTCAATGTGCTAGGGGCTTTGGCGGACAGAGGCGCCGCCTTCCGCTCTTTGGGCGATCCTTGGGCCGATACGACGAGCCCGCACGGACGGCTTATGCTCACGGTACTGGCGGGCCTGGCGGAGTTCGAGCGCGAGTTGATCCGTGCACGCACCGGTGAGGGCCGCGCGCGAGCCAAGGCTGAGGGCCGGAAGATGGGGCGCAGGCCCAAGCTCACGCCGCATCAGCAGCGCGAAGCTCGCGAGAGGCGCGAGGCAGGCGAGAGCCTGTCGGCCATCGCCAGAAGCTACAATGTCCACCATGCGACAATCTCGCGCCTCTGCAGTTGATTGAGACATAGGCTTCGTTGTGGGTCTGGGAGATCAACCAAGTAGTATAGTGTCAACTAACATCCTTGAAGTGTTACTTGGATATTAAAATAACTTCCATTACGCTTGACAGTGCCCGATTACAAAGGCAGCCTTGAGCAGGACATTTGATATTCAAACGGGTGCTATGTGATTATCGCAATCGGTAACACCAAGGGTGGCGTGGGTAAGACCACGCTCGCCGTGCAGTTAGCTGTAGCCCGCGCCCTCGCAGGACGCGATGTCTGGTTGATCGACGGCGATCGTCAAGGCACGGCCGCGGCCGCGATCGCGGCCCGAGGAGAAGCCAACCGACAACCAGGGATCGCCTGTGCACAGTATCCGGACGGCCCTGCCCTTCGCGCTCAGGTGCAGCAGCAGCGCCACAAGTGGGATGATATCGTCATTGACGTAGGAGGCCGAGATTCAACGGCACTCCGCGCGGCGCTGATCCTCGCCGACGTGCTTGTAGTGCCCTTCGCCCCACGTTCCTATGACGTGTGGGCGCTTGATGACATGGCTGCCTTGATCGATGAGGCCCGAAGCGTCCGCGACGGCCTGCGCGCCTTTGCAGTGATGAACCTTGCCGATCCCGGCGAGCATTCGGCTGATAACGCCGACGCAGCGGCGGCGGTCGCTGAGGTGAGCCAGTTTGAATACCTGCCAACGCCGATCCGCCGCCGTAAGGCATTCAGCAATGCTAGCGGCGCAGGTCTCTCCGTCACCGAGCTCTCTCCGCGTGATCCGAAAGCCATCACAGAGATCGAGGCTTTGGAGTCATCGCTCTTTAATATCCATATAAAAGTATAATCGGAGCATTTTACATGGCAATCCAGCGTAAGCCTGCCAGCGTGGGTGCGAAGTCTGAGGCCGCCGCCGCCGCGTTCGTTGACGGTGCTCCCGACGCTCGCAAGCCGGCCGCCTCTGAGGCTGTGGGCACGTATGAGAAAGGCGTGGCTAAGGGAAACAAGCGTCAGATCAGCCTGACTATCGCGCCAGAGCTGCTACGAAAGGTCGACGAACTGGCTAAGCGCAGCGGGCAGGCTCGTGCAGCCATCATCAACCTAGCTTTATACCGGCTAGTTGAGCGGGATGACGTATTTGATCGGAAGTAATATTAAAAAGATATCTAATAAATATTAAAACCGTGCCAGTTCCTTCTGTGGCAGTTGGCACAGCGGCAGGCAGGTCAATTTGTGGGTGCCTCTAAGCTTTAAGGAACACAGCTTGTGAAGAAGAGCACGGCAGATAGCCCCGCGCAGATCGCCGATATCCTGTACTTGCCTTCTGGTACCATCAAAACAGACTCGGCAGTCAATGACATGACAGGTAGCGGGAAGGCACTGTCTATGCGGAAGTCCCTCACCAAAAGGGACACCGCCCTCATCGAGCACAGTGCCACCATCGCGACTAATCAACCGAACAGCGAGGATATGGCATTCAGTCATGCCGTACTGTGTCAGGTTGGGCTGCCACGTGCGAAGGTTGAAGCTCGCGAGTTCATGCGTCAGTCCGGTGCTGCATGGGTGAACGTGCAGGCAGGATACCTAGACGAAGGAAATGGGCCGGTACTGCAACCGATTCCCTATGGCGTCATGCCCCGACTCGGCCTTGCGTGGGTGTCCACCTTTGCCGTTCGAAACAAGGAACGGGAGATCCGCATCGGCGATAGCGCAGCTGAGTTCCTGCGTCTTATGGGGATGGATAGTGATGGCCGCCGCTACGCAACACTTCGGAAGCAGATGCACGCCTTGGCCGCTTGTCGATTGCAGTTGGGGTTCAAGGGCCGGACCTACAACGGCCAGCCCGTGCAGCAGTTTGATGCTTGGATTTCGGATCGAGCTGCCAACCAGCGAGCGCTCTGGCCGGGTGTAATGGTTCTATCAGAGGATTACTATCGCTCCCTGATCGAGAGCGCCGTACCCCTCGATAATCGGGCGCTAATGGCTCTAAAAGGTTCGGCGTTGGCACTAGATGTGTACGCTTGGTTAGCGCATCGGTTGCATCGTATCGAAGGTCGTGGCGTCGTCCTGCACTGGAAGTCTCTGCGTGAGCAGTTCGCCCAGGAGTATGCTGGGAAAGACCCCGATAAGAACTTCAAAAAGGAGTTCATGCCAGCCCTACGAAAGGTGCTGGCGGTGTATCCGCAGGCAAAGGTGAAGACTGTTACCGGCGGTGTACTGCTGATCGGCTCCCCGCCACCCATTCCCTACAAGGGTGGCCCAGTCGAGTGAACGTACCTCTTAGGGATGATGGAAGAACATTGGATTACACCGAAGATCGTAGCAGCCTGCTTGGGGATAAGTGAGTATTCCCAAGAACTTATCCACGTGAAATCGCCCCCCTTTCCTTCGTGAAATCGCCCCCCGGCATCCACGTGAAATCGCCCCCCTTTCCTTCGTGAAATCGCCCCCCCCCTAAACCGATACGGTTACCTTTAAGAATCCCCGGTAAGATTCTTCCTGTAATTGAGCGAGCAAACCTAGGGACAACTTCATCCCTTACTGATCAGCAGGCGAAGCAGACTACCTAGACCAAACCCCTGAGAACCGCCGTCACTACGATGGCTGTCGAGACCGCACCTGCCCAGACCCACGGCACCTGCCTGCGCCAACGTGCGGCTGCGTCCAGTTCCCGTCGCAGGCGTTCAAGCGTGGCCTCTTCCGCCTGTTCGAGCTCCTTCAGCCGGACAGCGGTGGTCTCGTGGTCGCTGCGGATCGCCCGGATGGCCGCGGCAAACTGATCGAGAACCCCATCGAGCGCCGTCTCGACCTCGGTGCCGATGAAGCGGGCGTAGGCGGCCGGGTCGGTCTGCTGCTCGGTGCGCTTGGCGGCACTGCGGGTTTTCTCCACCGCCTTGGCCATGGCCTCGATCTGCTCGCCCTGCTTGTCGATCCGCGCCGACATGCTGGCCACGACCTGGCCCAGGAGGTCGAGGGTTTCGCGCAGGGCCACATCGGACAGGGCAGGGGGCGCGGGTGGGGGTCTGTCGGGCATAGGGGCGTGCGGTCCTGTCAGGGGGCGGGTTGCAGGGGAAAGAGGCCCCGGAACTCGGGATCGGCGTGGTAGCGGAGCTTGCGGGCCAGGATCATGGGGCGGCCCTGCAGGCGCAGGAGCTGGAGGTGCGGGGACATCTGCATGATCTCGTCCGGCGTCAGCAGATCGCGCCCGGTCAGCTGGTGCGTGGTCGAGGCGGGATCGCCGGGGCGGTGGCTGGTGGTCGCGTATTGCGTGGTCATTTGGCCCATGAGCTGGCTCAGGGCTTTCGCGGTCTCGTAGTCGTTGACGCCGAAGGTCTGGAGCACGCCCGCGTTGGCCACGAAGGTATTGGCGCGGGGGCCGTAGAGGGCGCGGAGTTGGCTCAGGTCCTGGAGGATGGGCCAGAGCTGGAGGCCGTAGCCCGCCATCAGCCCCATGGCGCGCTCCACCGCCTCCAGGCGGCCCAGGGCCGCGAACTCGTCGAGAAGGAACAGGGTGGGCTCCCGGAGGGCTCCAGAGGCCCTCTGCGCGGCTCTTGGGGACGCTGGGACGCCTTGGGTGGTCTCGGCATCCCGGGCGATCTCTCCGAGCGCCTGGCTGACCAGGAGGCGCAGCCAGCGGCTGTAGGCATCGAGCCGGTTCGGCGGCAGGACAAGGAAGACCGAGGCCACCTCGTGGCGGAGGCTGGCGAAATCAAAATCCGAGCGCGCCAGGCTGGCGGCGATGCGCGGGCTGTCGAGGAAGTGGGTGTGACGCTGCGCCGAAGAAAGCACGCCTGCGGCCTCGCGGTCGGCCTTGCCGCCGAAGCGGTTGGCGGCGCGGGCAATGAGCCCGTCGGCGCCGGTGCTCTCCTGCATGAGCCCCAGAAGGGCGCGGAACTGCTCGGGCGGCAGGGTCAGGTACTCGCGCACGCTCGCCAAGGTGCGGCGGTCCTCCGTCTCATGGACGGCGGCGAAGAGGATCAGGCCGGCGAGGAGCGCCTTGGCCTCCTCGTTCCAGTGGGCGTCGCCGGTCTCCCCGGGCGGGTCCATGACCAGGGCCTCGGCGAGGGAGGCGGCGTCCTCGCCCAGGTCGAGGCTGTCGGGGGTGAGGCGGGCGAGGGGGTTGTAGGCCGCAGCGGGCAAGCCGGTGACGCCGAAGGGGTCGAGGACATGGACCGGCCCGAGCTTGCGGCGGGCCTCGTGGGTGATCCGGGCGTTCTCGCCCTTGGGGTCGATCACCAGCATCGGGCGGGGGACGCGGAGGAGGTTCGGGATCACGGTGCCCACGCCCTTGCCGGCGCGGGTGGGGGCGAGGGTCAGCAGGTGCGCGGGACCGTCGTAGCGCAGCAGCCGGCCGCTGTCGGCGTCGCGGCCGATCAGGAGGCCTTTGTCGCTTTTGGCGAGATCGCGGCGCTCGGCTTTCGAGGCAAGGCGGGCGGAGCCGTGGCTGTCGCGAGTGCGGGCGAAGAGCCGGGCGATGCCGAAGTGCTCGGCCCAGACCGAGAGGACGAGGGCCCAGCCTGTCAGCACGCAGAAGGCATAGCCCAACCAGCCGAAGAGGGTGTTGGGCTCGTCGATCGTGTCCAGGCCGAAGATCAGCATCTGCCCGAAGACAAAGCCGAAGGTGATGAGGACGAAGGCGATAGTGAGGCCGAAGACCAGCACGAGCAGCGCCCAGGGAACGGCGATCGCCAGCGTTCCAAGCAGGACCAGGAAGCTGAAAACGGAGCGGATCATGCGGGGTCGTCAGGGACGGATGGGGCAGGGGGCGTGACCCGATCGTCCTCGGACCCAGTGGTCGCACGTGCCTCCAAACTCCAGCCGTCGAAGGCCTTGCGGTCCTGCTCGCGGGGCAGGTTGCGGATCAGCCGGTCGAGCAGGGCGGCGGCATTGCTGTCCCGCGTCGCCAGGTCCATGAGGGCGCCGCCCAAAATCACCTTGCGGCGGGTATCGATCTTGCGCTCCCGGGCGGCTTCCCGGTTGCGCAGCGCCTGCAGCCGGGCGCGGGCCTGCTCGTAGCGTTTCTGGGCCCGTTCAAGCTCGGTCTCGGCCATCGCATTATCCCTCGTTCGATCCTTGTTCTATCTCCACTCTGCCCACGTCAGCGTTGCCTGCCAAGACGGTGACGTCTAGCGTGGACCCGACGAACAGCAGTGAGAAGGGCGCACTTATGCAAACCTGCGGTTTGCGTGCGGTCTCCCGGGGGCAAGCACCCCCTGCCGACAGCGACCCCATTCCGGCGCAGGTTGCGCCGGATCAGGAAGGCCGTCCCGCCTTCCCGAACCCATCCGGGCCAACCTGCGCGGTTGGATCGCGTCTCGGCACGTCTGCACAGGCCCGCGTTGCGCCCGGCGGCCGGTCGGTCCTGCGCCTCATGGGGGCTCCGGTCCTCCTGGCGCGCTACCGGAACCGCCGCAAATGCACGCGACGCGCGTGCAGGGCCCCGCTCGGTGGCGGGACCCGGGCGCTTGGCGCGGCGAGCGTGCCCGTGGCCTCGGCCAGCGGCGCTCGCAACATGGCCCGGCTCACTGCGCGCTCCTGCGGGCACGGGTGAGCGGCCGTGGCGAGCTACCACCTCTCGGTCAAGACGATCAAACGCAGTGCCGGGCGCTCGGCCACCGCCGCCGCGGCTTATCGCGCCGGCGAGCTCATCGCCTGCGAGCGCGAGGGGCGCGTGCACGATTACAGTCGCAAGCTCGGCGTCGAGGAGGCCTTCATCCTCGCCCCCGACGAGGCGCCGGACTGGGCGCAGGATCGGCAGGCGCTCTGGAACGCCGCCGAGGCGCGCGAGACGCGGGCGAACAGCGTCACCGCGCGGGAGTGGGAGCTGGCGCTGCCGGCCGAGCTCGACGCCGAGGAACGGCGGCTATTGGTGATGGGCTTCGCCCGCGAGCTCGTAGCCCGATACGGGGTAGCGGCCGATGTCGCGATCCATGCGCCGCACCGCGACGGCGACCAGCGCAACCACCATGCCCATGTGCTGACCACCACCCGCCGGGTGAGTGTGGAGGGGCTCACCGACAAGACCCGGGTGCTCGATGCCAAGGCCACCGGCGGGCCCGAGATCGAGGCGATGCGGGCGCGGTGGGCGGAGCTGCAGAACCTGGCCCTGGAGCGGCAGGGACACGAGGTCCGCGTCGATCACCGGAGCCTCGCCGCGCAGCGCGAGGCGGCCCTGGCCGAGGGCTACGAACTCAAGGCCGAGGAGCTGGACCGGGCGCCCGAGATCAAGCTCGGGCCGGCCGTCTCCGCCATCGAGCGCCGCGAGATGCAGGCGGCCTGGCATGAGGATCGGGAGTACGTGGCCGTCACCGAGCGGGGCGCGGCGGTCCAGGCCGCCCGGCGGGAGCGCGCGCTCCTGGCGGAGCTGCGGGCCCGGCTGGAGCTCGCCCGCGAGACCTGGGCCCATGCCCGCGAGGAGGGCGCCGACCGGGTGACGGCCGGGCTCGCGGCGCTCCGGGCCGCCGCACAGAAGCACGCGGTCGAGCGGGAGCATGCGCGGGAGGCGGCCCAGGAGCAGGCACCTGGGCTGGAGGCTGGAAGCCTCCGGGAGCGGCTGGCGCGTATCCTGGACCGGGGGATCGGCCGCAGGAAGGCCGAGGTGGGACACGAGATCGGGCCGGAGCACGGGCAGGGCGATATCCGCGCGCGGCTCGGCCGTATCCTCGGGCGAGACGTGGAGCAAGACCAGGCGGAGTTGCAGAGCGGGGCGTCAGAGCCGGGTCACGAGAGCCGGAGCATCCGCGAGAAG
>NZ_NSJZ01000027.1 GCF_002287065.1 Paracoccus salipaludis | reverse complement strand
TGGACCAACGGCCAGGTCGAGCGAATGAACCGCACGATCAAGGACGCGACCGTCAAACGCTTCCATTACGACGATCACGACCAGCTCCGCACCCACCTGTCAGACTTCATGGCAGCCTACAACTTCGCCCGCCGGCTCAAGACCCTCGGCGGGCTCACACCGTATGAATACATCTGCAAGATCTGGACATCCGAGCCAGACAGATTCATCCTAAATCCGATCCACCAGATGCCGGGACTGAACACCTAGTGTTCGCCACCTGACGGATAGTTTCCAGTCCGTTGCGGTTCGCCGTTGGTTTAGCGAGTTAAGTTTCGAAAGGCAGCAATGCGGACAAAGCAGCCCCTCAGTCAGATAAGACTGTGCAAGCGATCATGATCAATCTGTGCGGCTGACGGCTTCGCTTTCGCATCTCCTGAGGACCATAGCCGCGTCGTCGAAGGCCGCCCAAGCCCTCTTGGCAAGGCTGCCCCCGACACTGCAGCGCCGCACGCCGAGCGCGGCAAAGGCACGAATATTGTCGTCATAGTCATGGACAACAACATTGACCGGCTTTGGTGCAACTGCTGCGACCAGTTCGACCACCACGCCCTTGTCGCGGATGAACGGAACAAACAGACAATCTGCGCCGGCTCCCGCGTAAGCCACGGCGCGGGCGATGCTTTCGGCGGCCGACATGCCAGGCACGCGGAAGTTTTCGTTTCGGCCAACCAGCATGGCCGTAGGGTCGATGGCGTCGATTGCCGCACGAGCGGCCTGCAGGCGTTCGACCGCCAACCCGGTTTCATACATCAGGCTTCCGGACCAATCCTCGATGGAGATGGCGGCAACGCCTCTTTCAACGGCGAGCGAGACGTTATGCGCCACATCTTCGGGCCGATCCGCAAAGCCGTTCTCGAAATCAGCATTCACCGGCAGGGGGGTGGCCGATACCAGCATCCGCAGATGATCGAGCACTTCATCAAGGCCGAGCTCTCCATCCTCCTTGCCTGCCGCCCAAGCTGCACCGGCACTGGTTGAAGCGATCGCGCGAAATCCGGCCCTGGTAAGGCGAACTGCGCTTCCAGCATCCCAGGCGTTGGGCAGAAGGAAAAACCCGCTGTCATGCACCTTTCGAAAAGCAACGCGTTTTTCTGAAACAGCGAGCTCCGTTGTCATAGCCGACATTCCTCTAGCTTCCGAACTTGCCGCCCGCCCGTGTCGAAGTTGTCAGACGACAGCCACGTCTCGTAGGTTGGTCGCAGGTGCTGCCAGTCTTGGTCGGTCATAGCGAACCAGGCGGTGTCGCGATTGGCGCTCTTGACGACCATGTGCTGACGGAACACGCCCTCGGGGCGAAAACCGAAGCGTAGGGCCGCGCGCTTGGAAGGCGCGTTCATGTCGTTGCACTTCCACTCGAACCGCCGGTAGCCGAGGGCAAAGATATGGTCGGCAAACAGGAACAGCGCCTCGGTCGCCATGCGCGTTTGCTGAAGCGCAGGCCCCCACATGATGTTGCCGATCTCGATGACGCCGTGGGCCTGGTCAATCCGCATCAAGGCCTGTCGGCCTTCAGCACGGCCCGTCTCCTTGTCAATCACAGCAAAGAACAGGGGATCGGTCGAGGCTGATGCGTGCGCCATCCAGGCGTCAAATTCGGCGCGGTTTTGAGGGGCACTTTCGAACAGCCAGCGAAATCGGTCCTCTGCACCCTCGGCTGATGCGGCTTGGTAGAGCGTGTCGGCGTGCTCATGTTCCAATGGCTCCAGCCGCACATAACGCCCCTCCAATGGCGCCCGCGCGGGGCGCGGCCGTGCCGACCAGTCTGCCAGATCCATGACGCTGTGTCCTTCCTCTGTGTTCGGTGCTGGCAGAACAAAACCGCCTGCTGGATGAAGCAATTTTTAGAGAAACTGCAGTTATTTTAGAAGGCTGTTCTTCAGCGTGTGTCGACGCCCGGAGGCAGCTTTGGGCTCGGAGCTGTCACTTGAGCGCTTCGCCCGAGGCTGTCGGCTCCGAGCCCGATGCCCAGCCTCCATCGGGTTATCCTATGTCAGTAGGTGAACACTAGCTGGATACTTCGTCATGCAGCCAATCTTCTATTCCACATAAACGGCGACCTTTCTGCGCGCGTGACGCAAGTCCTGCACGGCTACTCGCCGCGCCTCGACGTGTATTCGATCGACGAGACCTTCGTTGACCTGTCCGGCTTTGGCGACCGCATGGAGGCGCACGCGGCCCGGATGCGGCAGGCGGTGCGGACGCAAGTGGGCATCCCGACCTGCGTTGGCATTGCGCCCACAAAGACCCTCGCCAAGCTGGCGAACCATGCGGCCAAGAAGAACCCGATCTTCGGGGGCGTCTGCAATCTCATGAACCCCCAGGTCCGGGACTATGTGATGAGCCGCATTCCCATCGGGGAGATATGGGGCGTCGGCCCGGCGACCGAGGCCAAGCTGATCGCCCAGGGCGTGAAATCCGCGGCTGCGCTGCGCGACATGCCAATGGCGCTGTCCCGCAAGATCGGCACCGTTGTTCTCGAAAGGCTGGTGGCCGAACTGCGCGGCATCGCCTGCATCGACTTCGAGGATGTGCCGCCGCAGCGCAAGGGCATGGCCGTGACCCGATCCTCGGGCACGCCCATGACGACATTCGACGTGCTGGCGCAGGCCGTCACCGCTCACGCCACCTGCGCGGCCGAGAAGCTGCGTCAGCATGGGCTTGTCGCCGGAACGCTGACCGTCTTTTTCCACACCAACCCGCACAAGCCGGATCGCCCGCAGCATTCCGCTTCGCGAAGCGTGCGGCTGCGGCCCATGTCCAACCACACCTTTGACCTGGTGGATGCCGCCGTCTCCGCCGCGCGCCGAGGCTGGCGCGGCGATCCGTCCGGCAACGGTTGCGGCTACACCAAGGCGGGCGTCATCCTCGACGACCTGCTGGCCGAGGCCGACCGGCCAGCCATGCTGTTCCAGTCTGACCGGCCACGCGATGCGCGCCTGACAGACGCGCTCGATGCACTCAATGATCGCTTCGGCAAGAAGACGGTCGTTCTGGGCCGCGAAGGCTTCGAAGGTGGTTGGGGCCTGCGCGCCGAGCACCGCTCGCCGCGCTACACCACCCGGATCAGCGATCTGCCGACCGTGCAGGTTTAGCGGCAGCGACCGGCGGTTTGCTCAGCTGATCTGGGCAGACGATGCGAGCGGCGCCGGCAGGCCACCCACTCACTCCATGTTCAATTTGGCCTTCAGCGCGTCGATGCGCTTCGAGGCCTCGGCCTTGCTGATGGTTTCGTCATAGGCTTCCGGATCATCCGCCTGCTCGCTCAGCGTCTTGAGATAGGATGCTTGCGCTCCGGTCATCGGATCGTCGCCGCTGACCCAGGTATCAGGATCCTTCTCGGCATTGTCGGTGGGATGGGCCTTGGGATCTTTGTCGGTCATGACGCGCTCGCCTTTGGTGGTGCTTTCTGAAAACCCACCGTGCGGGGCCGGGTTCCGTCAGGCCTTCTGCTGGTGCCAGCCTGGAGCGCCAGCTGACGAAGCTTTCCGCATCGTGTCTTGAACACTGAGGCCGCCAGCCATCCTGAAATGTGGGGGCAGCAGCCTTCAGAGCGCACCATTTCTGTCCGTGTTCAGCCTCTATGCAGCGCCGGTCATCCCTTTTTCCAGCAGCCGGATTGACCGGTTCACCTCCGAAATTTCGCGCTCGCAACGCGAGATCACCGCTGCAATCCACATCGTCAGCGCAAGCCAGGTCGTCGCGTTGATGCCTCCACCACGGCATCTGCGATGTCGGGCGCGTCCCGGCCTGCCGGGACCAGGCTCTAGCTCCAACCGCTCAAGCGGTTTCCACCCGAGCCGCGCTGTGCGCGTCTCGGCCCATGCGGGTAACATGGGGTGACAACGGTTCATCGCCCAGCCTTCATAGATTGGCGCATGTGGACCTGTCGCAATGGAGGGTGGAATGGATCACAAGACGCCTGTCACAACCTTTGTCGGCCTCGATATCTCGCTGGCCGAGACGCATATCTGCATCCTCGATCAGGACGGAACGCGCCTGTACCAGGGCGCCGTTGCCTCGGACCCGGATGCACTTGCCGACACTATCGGCCGCAAGGCTCCAAACTGTGAGCGCATCGGCATGGAGACGGGGGCGACGACGCCATGGCTCTGGCGCGCGTTACGCGCGCGCGGGCTGCCCGTGATCTGCATTGATGCGCGTCACGCGAACCGTGCCCTGTCCATGAGGAAGAACAAGACGGACAAGAACGACGCTCAAGGGTTGGCGGAGTTGATGCGGATTGGCTGGTTCAAAGAGGCGAATGTTCGCAGCCCACAGACCCAGTATGTCCGGTCACTTCTGACCGCCCGATATCAGCTCCGTGTCTCGCGCAAAGACGTGCTCAATCAGATGCGGGGTGTTGTAAAATCTTTCGGCTTGTTTTCTGGCAGCACCGCAACCCGCAGGTTTCCGGCAATGGTTCAGGAGATCATCCAGGATAACCCGCAGTTTGGACCTCTCCTCGCTCCTCTTCTGGCTGTGCATGAAGCGCTGACCCGCCAGATTGCCGTGTATGAGGAAGAGCTCAAGAAGATTGCAGAACGCGATCCAGATGCCCGGCGTATCATGACCGTTCCCGGGATCGGCTATCTCGTGGCGCTGGCTTTCATGACGGCCGTCGATGATCCGGCGAGGTTTTCCTCATCAAACAAGCTTGGGCCCTACCTTGGGCTTGCGCCCCGGGTGCGACAATCTGGAGAGGCCAGCTGGTCTGCTGGGATCGGCCACGCCCCTGACAAGATGATGCGATCATACCTCTACCAGGCCGCGACGGTCGTTCTGACCAAGACCGCCAGTTGGTCGGCTTTGAAGGCGTGGGGTCTCCGCGTCTACAAGCGCAGCGGCTTCAAGCGTGCGGCGGTGGCTGTCGCAAGAAAGCTTGCGATCATCATGCATGCGATCTGGATCAACGGTACCGAATTTGAATTCAGCCAGAAGGGGAAGGCAGCATGACCTGAGCCCTTTCAGCTAACCAGGATCCGCTCCGGCGGATAGTCCCTGCCGGGACGTTGGGAGACCGACCTCGTAGCGATCGTTGCGACAAGATCACGCGGAGTGACAATGAGGCGGTCCCCTACCGAAGCCCATTTTGCGGCGGCAGTTGCCGACCTCGTAAGGAACCATGTGCCCGGTGGAGATGAATGCGATGCAAGCCTACGCAGTTCGTGCGTGGTCTGATGCCGCATGCTTGCTTTGAGAAGTTTGAGCCCTGAGCAGGCGTTCAGACACTGCATCAGCTAGCTTAAGCGACAATTGCCGCGCCTTGTCGGGCAACTTTCGCTACATCGAGACTGAGCGCAAGGTTGCCGTCCTCCAGCGTGTCTAGGTCTATCCATCGGGCTTCTAAGGCATCATCACCGGCAATGGGCTCGCCAGATTTCCAGGAGCAGAGGACTGCCACTAGAACGTAGTGATGACGCAGCACACCGTATTCATCGTAATCGAAGGCATCGACGGCTGTGAAGACACGTTGCGCCGTTGCATTTATCCCGGTTTCTTCCAGAAGTTCACGGATGGCAGCGGTTTCAATGGTTTCCCCGAAGTTTGTTTTACCCCCGGGGAAGCCCCATCGACCAGCGTCCGGTGGGTTCGCACGCCGCACCAGGAGCACATGACCATCCTTGAACACCGTCGCGATTATCGCAACGGTTGGACGTTTCGGAAGTGGACTCATCACCTCTTTGGGCATCATGTCAGACATGCTGGCCTCCTGCTTAAGCCGACGAGAAATAGGTCATCTCCAAGTCGCTATCAGCGAGTTGGGCCAATAATTACTGTATTACCTCATGAAGCATGCGGTCTCGCGCACAGGCAAAACCGCATGGGGTTATATCCGCTCAGGCTTTCTCACTCACCGGCATGTAAAGATCGCCGCCCTCGCGGTATTTCTGCGCCATGGCGGCCATGCCCTCTTTCTGCGCCTCGGCGCGGATGTCGTGAGAAATTCGCATCGAGCAGAATTTCGGCCCACACATCGAGCAGAAATGGGCGACCTTATGCGCCTCTTTCGGCAGGGTTTCGTCGTGGAAGGCCCGCGCCGTCTCGGGGTCCAGTGACAGGTTGAACTGGTCCTCCCAGCGGAACTCGAACCGGGCGCGCGACAGGGCGTCGTCGCGGATCTTTGCCGCCGGATGTCCCTTGGCTAGGTCGGCGGCATGAGCGGCGATCTTGTAGGTGATGACGCCCGTCTTCACGTCATCGCGGTCGGGCAGACCCAGATGCTCCTTGGGCGTGACATAGCAGAGCATCGCTGTGCCGAACCAGCCGATCATCGCCGCGCCGATGCCCGAGGTGATGTGATCATATCCCGGCGCGATGTCGGTGGTCAGCGGCCCGAGGGTATAGAACGGCGCCTCGCCGCAGACGACAAGCTGCTTGTCCATGTTCTCCTTGATCTTGTGCATTGGCACATGACCAGGGCCTTCGATGATGACCTGGCAGTCCTTGCCCCAAGCGATCTTGGTCAGCTCGCCCAAGGTCTCCAGCTCAGCAAATTGCGCCGCGTCATTGGCATCGGCGATGGAGCCGGGGCGAAGCCCGTCGCCGAGGCTGAAGCTGACATCATAGGCACGCATGATGTCACAGATCTCGTCGAAGCGCTCGTAGAGGAAGCTTTCGCGGTGGTGGTGCAGGCACCATTTCGCCATGATTGAGCCGCCGCGCGAAACGATGCCGGTGACGCGATCCACCGTGAGCGGGATCATGTGCAGCCGTACCCCGGCATGGATGGTGAAATAGTCTACCCCCTGCTCGGCCTGTTCGATCAGCGTGTCGCGGAAGACCTCCCATGTCAGGTCTTCGGCGATGCCGCCGACCTTTTCCAACGCCTGGTAGAGCGGCACGGTGCCGATGGGCACAGGCGAATTGCGGATGATCCATTCGCGGATGTTGTGGATGTTGCGGCCCGTGGACAGGTCCATCACCGTATCCGCGCCCCAGCGGGTCGCCCAGACCATCTTCTCGACCTCTTCGGCCATCGAGGAGGTTACCGCCGAATTGCCGATATTGGCGTTGATCTTGACCAGGAAATTGCGACCGATGATCATCGGCTCGGCTTCGGGATGGTTGATATTGGCCGGGATTACCGCCCGTCCGCGCGCCACCTCGTCGCGCACGAATTCGGGGGTGACGAAATCAGGGATGGCGGCGCCGAGGCTTTCGCCGTCGCGCACCATCATTTCTCGAATCGCGGTGCGGCCTAAATTCTCGCGGATCGCGACAAACTCCATTTCAGGTGTGACAATGCCCGCGCGGGCATAGGCAAGCTGGGTGACCGCTTTCCCGTTCCGCGCCCGCAAGGGGCGGTGGCGGATGGGAAACTCGGGTGTTAGCCGGTCGCCTGAGGCAAAACCGTTGTCCTCGGGCTTCACATGCCGCCCCTCGTAGGACTCCACGTCCCCACGCCTCATCGTCCAACCTTCCCTCAGGCGCGGAAGGCCGCGTTCGATCGCGATTTCGGCGGCCGGATCGGTATAGGGACCCGAGGAGTCATAGACCGTCACCGGCGGCTCGCCCGCGCTTGGATGCAAGGCGATCTCGCGCATGGGCACACGGATGTCGGGGTGCAGCACGCCCGGCCTGAACACCTTGACAGAGGCGGGCAGTGGTCCGGTGGTGACCGTCAAGGTTTCTTTAGATGTCATGTCGAGGCTCCTCGCGTCGCAGCATTGGAGACCCAGCACCGACGGGAAGGAATAGAATGCCCCACTGGTCGCATGCGACCGGCAAGGCATCCGCACCGTCCCTACGCCAGCATGAACTGGATCAGGTTCGTAGGGTCACTGCGCTGCCTTGCGGCCCAGCAGTATCTCAGCCCCTTGTCGGGACACCCCTGGTGAGGACGTAAGGATGCGCAGCGGTGCCTCTATTGTCAATCGTCCTGACCAAGCCGACGCTTTGATAATCCAAACAGTTAAAGTTCCCGGTGTCGTGCCATCCTGAAACCTGCAACAGCCCCTATGAGGGTTGGCCACTTGGTATCGTACATGTCAACAATACCGCGTCGTGGCGGGTGGAGGGACTGACTGCTTCGCCCGCTAACCAGCCGTCGCTTTACGGCTGGTCAAATCACACGACGCTAGTGTTTTACGTTGACAGGTCGAACCGTTGTCAAGGAACGATCCCTCGCGCAGGATCCCGGACGCAGTCAGTTATCCAAGGGCCGCTAGAGCGGCCCGGCAGCGGCGAGCCGGACGTGTCCCCGAGGAACGAAGGGAGGCGAGCCGCTGTGGAGAACTGCCTGCCCCTCCCCCCTGATACTGCGGCAACAAGGAAGAAAGATGCTTGAGAAGCCCGCGTGGTTGCGCGGGCTGCGATGATCCTCTGGCCGTTCCGGGAGATCGACGGGCTGTCGCCCGCTCACTCCCGTCCGATGCTCTTTGTGTTTGGGGTCCGCCACGCATCCGTGCCCGAGCCAGTCAAGGGGCAAGCGCCGCCCGGTGCCCGGGCGTCGTCGTCCAGGCGGGCCGTGTCCTCGCCCGCGCAAGCGCGGTCTGCGGGCCGCACCACCCCGCGTTCCCGACCCCGTGACAGTCTCGGCCGCGGCCGCGGGCAGGGCTGCGCCCTCCCCGCTCTGCTCTCCGAAAGGCATGGGCCTTTCGAGACAGCAGAACAGGAAGGCTCGCCCATCGGCGGAACGGGGCAACAGACCCCGCCGCCCCGTTGCAAAGGAGACGCGACATGAGCGTGACCACCGTTGAAACCTTCACCTGCTCCGTCTGCGGCCATCGGTTCGAGGCGGTTGACCTGCCAACTGCGTGCCCCAAGTGCCGCATCCACGGCAGCGCCCGGAACTTCCCGAGCGACAAGACCGCCACCACCGCCCGCCAGAACGACTCCTTCCGCGCGGGCATGATCGTGAGCGGATGCCCCTTCCCCGGCACCGTTGTCGTGACCTCGGGCGTCCGCGACCGGGGCCGCGACTTCGTGACCGGCGCCATCCTCGCCGCTGCCTTCGACACCGAGTTTTTCGAGGACAATGACCCGTGGGGCACCCGCGACTTCGGGACCGTCACCGTGCAGGGCGAAAAGCTCTACTGGAAAATCGACTATTACGACGCCGACCGCGAGTATGGATCCGACGATCCGAGCGATCCGGCCAAGACCCACCGCGTCCTGACCATTCTGTTCCCCTCCGAATACTGACCGGGAAACCCCGCCTCGCCCCCACGAGGGGCGGGGCACCTCCGATCAAGAGCAATCACCGTTGCACATAAGGAATCCCGTCATGTCCAATGTCACCGCCCTGCCCCGTGAAACCCGTAGCATCGAGGCCCCCGCCGTCGAAGGCATCTCGCTGGCTGACCTCTACCTCTCTGATATGAACCCGCGTCAGGAGGCTGACCCCGAGGGCATCTCCCTGCTGGCCGACAGCATCGCCATGATCGGCCTGATCCAGCCCATCGCCGGTTTCCGCGATAAGGCCGGAAAGGTTGGCGTCGTGGCCGGTGGCCGCCGCTGGCGCGCGATCCGGCTGGCGCTTGAGCGCGACCCCGCGCTGGCTGCCGAGCGCCCAGACCTCGCCCTTGTTCCTGTCCGTCTGGCCCCGGATGAAGCCACCGCCCGCGCCTGGGCCGCCGTCGAGAACACCGCCCGCGAGGACCTGCACCCTGCCGACGAAATCCGCGCCTTCGGGCGGATGCGCGAGGGCGGCGCGGACGTGCCGACCATCGCCCGCACCTTTGGCACCACCGAGGCCCATGTGTATCGCCGCCTCGCCCTTGCCGCCCTGCCCGCCCCGGTGCTGGACGCGCTGAAAGCGGGCGAGATCACCCTGGGCGCGGCCAAGGCGTTCACTATCGCCCAAGACGAGGCCTTGGCCCTCACCGTTCTGGACCAGATCAGGGGCCACGAGGTCAGCGAACATCGCATCAAGCAGATGTTGCAGCCCGAGGCGATCAATGGCGGGACCGACCGCCGCGCCCGCTTTGTCGGGATCGACGCCTACCGCGCCGCAGGCGGCAGGGCGACCGCTGACCTCTTTGCCGAGGCGACCCTGCTGCACGACGCCGACCTGCTGGACCGTCTCTTTACCGAGAAACTGGAAGCGGAAGCCGATGCCAAGGAAGCGGAGTGGGCGTGGATCAAGACGCTGGCCGAGGCGTGGGTGCCCTACAAGATGGCCGAGAAGATGGCGCGGCTCTACCGCGTCGAGGGCGACCTGACCGAAGAACAGGCCGAACGCTGCGACGAACTGGCGGAACTCGCCCAAGCCGAGGTTCTGGACGAGGACGGGCAAGCGGAACTCGACGCCTTGCAGGCGATCCTTGATGGCGATTTCACCGACGAGCAGCGCCGCTTCGGTGGCTGGTTCCTGTGCGTGGGGCAAGATGGGCAGATTAGGATGGACGGCCCCTATGTCCGTCCCGAGGACCGCGCTGCGGCCATTGAGGCCGAGGTTCTGACCGGCCACGCCGCCCACCAGATCGAGAACGCCAAGGACGATGCGCCGAAATCGCCCTACAGCGGTGCGCTTGTGGCGGACTTGCAGGCCATGCGGAGCGCCGCCGTGCAGGGCGCGATGCTCGACAAGCCCGAACTGGCGCTTGACCTGCTGGCCTACACCCTCGCCCAGAAATGGGGCGGGCCGCTGGCCGTCCGCACGGACGAAAGCCCGATCACCCCCGCGACGGAAACCGGCTTCGCCCCCGATCCGCGCCTGCTTGGCCGCGAGGATGAGGACGAGGACGCCGCGCCCGAGGCCGATCCGTTCGACGCCTTCCGCGCCAAGGGCAAGAAGCACCGCAACGCCGTGCTGGCCTTGGCGCTGGCCCGCAGCCTTCGCTACAGCGACCACGATCCGATCTTCGCCAAGATCGAGGCCGAAACGAAGGCCAGCCTCCGTCAGGTCTGGACGCCGACCGCCGAGAACTTCTTTGGCCGCGTCAGCGCCGAGTATCTGGACGCGCTGCACTTGGACCTGACCGGCTGCGATCCGCAATGCAACGGCTTCAAGGCGTTCAAGAGCCAGAAGAAGGGCGAGAAGGCCGCAGGAATGGAGCGGCTGTTCACTGACGCCGCCTATCAGTCCGCTTGGAAGATCGACGCCGAGAAGAAGGCGCGGATCGACGCTTGGGTGCCTGACTGCTTCTGACCGGATGAAAGACCGGGGCGGGACAGCCCGCCCCGGTCCAGCCTGAACCTGCCTCGGTCACTTTTCTTGCTTTCGGTTCACCGCAAAGGAGTGCCGCGATCATGCCCGATTTCACCGCCCACCGTCACCCCGTCCTCGCCGTGCGCTGCCCCACCTGCGGCAAGGCCCCCGGCCTGTGGTGCCGCCGCCCGAGCGGCCATAGGGCCGCTGATCTTCACACCGCCCGCCGCGCCGAGGCCGACCGCGTATTCATCGAGCAGCACGGCCCCACCGCAGCGATCATCCATGCCGCATCCGGCTGGCTGATCGACCCGCAAGGCCGCAGCCGAGATTGAGGCCCATCATGCAGCCGTGGAGACGCATCGACTGGACCCTACCCGAATGGACCGCTCAGGCGTGGACGCTGGAACACATTCCGCGCCACAGCCGCCAGATGAACGCCGCCTGCGCCCGGCACATCGAACACTTTCCGCACGAGCTGGTCGTGATCGAGCTGGATGCCGCCACCCTGCTGTCCCTGCGCGCGCTTCTGCATCATTCCCGTCGCTTTGGGCGACCCTATCGCGGCGCGCGCGCGGGGCATTGGACAACCGCCGCGATCATGGACGCCAACAATCAGCTTGCCCGACTTCGCCGCATCGAGGGCCGCAACACGGCCTGACCCCCCTTCCTTCTTGCAACGGAGGATCAACTGGCACCGCCTCGTGCGGGGCCCTTTTTTTTGCGGCAGGGTAGTCCCGACCGGCCACAGACTGCGCCCGTGCCCGGCCGGGACGGTGCGCTTCGCGCGGAGCCGCTACGCGGCAATTCATCTGAGCGATCTATGACGGCATTGCGGACGAAGCCGCCATTCGCCTGCTGCTATTGCGCGCTTCCCATGAACGTCTGGCACGCTTTCGCGAACTCCTTCCGCGCATCAACATGGACCGAGTGGCCGGCATCCAGCAGGGCAAGCGTCGTGTGCGTTCTTTTATCGGCCATCGCCTTCAGGTGTTCTGAATCGCAGACGCGGCTTGCCCGGCCCCCGACGACAAGAGCGGGGCATCGGCTGGCGAGCCAGACGGACCAATGATCGCCATTGGTCGCCCGCTCCGAACGCAGGAACTCATCCGGCTCGAAGTTGAGCCGCCATCCCTCGGGGCAGCGCTGAATGGATTTTTGCAGGTAGGGAGCCAGACGCGGACCCAGCTTGGCCTCAAGTTCTTCACGCAGACGATATGTGCCAGCCCAAGGCGTGACGAAGGGTGCGGAGTCGTCCTCGATCTCGACACCGATGTCCTCGATGACCATGCAGGCCACCCGCTGCGGGTGCTGCGCAGCCATGTGGTAGGCAACGATACCTCCAAAGGAGTGGCCGATTACCGGCATCGGAGCCGTGATCCCAAGGTGATCCAGAAGGGCAAGGGCATCGCTGACATAGGCTAGCAGCGCATGCCGGTCCGTGTGGTCGCTCTCACCGAAGCCACGCTGGTCGAGGGCCACGACCCTCCACATCGGCGCGAGATCAGCCGCAAGATCCTCGAAATCAGAAGCCCCCATCCAGTGCCCGTGCAAGGCAAGCAACGGCTTTCCGTCGCCGCCGCTGTCAAGAAACGAGAAGATGAGGTTATCGTGTTCAAAGCTGCCGCGGCGCATGGGTTCTCCTTTCGTTTCCATACGGTATGAGCGGCCCAAAGGGCTGGGTCAATGACGGCTTCGGGCTCAAAGCGCATGAGGCGTACCCTCCAAGAGCATGGTAACCGCTCTGGCTCCCTGCTGAGTCGTTCCCGTTAGAAGGAACATAGGGTCTGGTGTGCGGGTCAGGATGTGCTATCTTGGGTATTACCTTTTGATACCGAAGGTGGTTCCATGCCTGTCGCTCATCCTGTCGCCGTGAAGCTGAACCCCGAAGTTCACGCCCGGGTTCGGGAGCTTGCCAAAGCACAGCACCGTTCCCCGCACTACCTGATGCGCGAAGCCATCACCCAGTACGTCGAGCGTGAGGAAAAGCGCGAGGCCTTCCGGCAGGAGGCCCTGGCCGCCTGGTCTGCCTATCAAGCTTCTGGCCTGCATGTGACCCATGCCGAAGCGGACGCTTGGTTGGCGCGGCTTGAGGCCGGCCAGGATGTCGAAGCGCCTGAATGCCAAAACTGATCTGGACGCCAGAGGCCCTGCAGGGCGTCCAGCGGTGTTATCGCTTTCTTGCACCCAAGAACCCGGATGCGGCGTCCCGTGCCGTGCGCGCGATCCGCGAAGGAATGAAGATCGTGGCCGCGCATCCGGGCGTCGGGCGCCCGGCCGACAAGATGGACCCGGAGTTCCGGGAATGGCTGATCCCCTTCGGGGACAGCGGCTATGTCGTTCTTTACCGTGTGGACGGCGATCTGGCTGTGGTGCTCGCAGTCAGGCATCAACGTGAAGCCGGGTATTTCTGAACCGGAAGGCGGCTGTGGGGCTACTGTTGGCATCGCACTTGCGGCCATACAGAGTATCCATGCTCACATGGAGGCAGCTTCTTGATGAACATATCAGCCTTCCTTGCCATGCCGGCCTGCATTCTCCTTGCTGCCTGCGTTACGGAGGATGGTCGTCTCCAGCAGGCTTCCACGACAAGCCAGTGCGGGCGGGTTGAAGCCATCTGGGGCAGCACGAGCTACGAACTTCCTCCCGAAGACTTGGGCAACAGTAATGTTGGCCTCTACACGCTGGTCTCGGTCGGTGAAGGACCGGAATATGGACGTTATTCCATGCTCAACTGCAAAACCGCCCAGATTACTCGCGTCGAACAAACCGATGGTCCGGGAGACCTGCGAAAGCGGATCGATGCGCTCCGAAAGACAGGTGCCCTGACAACACCTGCAAACCTTGCAGCGGCAGCCCAGTCAGTGCCGGGACTTGCAGTCATCGAGGGAAAAGTCAGACGCGAGGAAGGGACACGAGCAAGCTGCGCATGTTTCCAGCACTACCCGGAAGATTGGGTGTCCGGCTACCCGCCCAATCCTGATGGTTCCCGGCCAGTTTATGTGCCTCCCGCAGTTCTTCGAGTATCCGACTAACGGAAATGTCACAGGAGTTTCCAGATTGATCTTGCCGCTCATCCGCACGATAGCCGCAGCCGGCCTGCTCGCAGGTTGTGCTGCCCCAGGCCCTGTCGTCACCTCGCTCGGGGGCAACATTACTGCTACAGGTGGTGGCGGTCAGTTCTCGACTGCTCTGGATGCGGCGCAGCGGTATTGCATACCTTACGGGCCGAGCTTCTCGGGTAGTGCAAGTGCGATCCTTGCCGCTGGTGGACAAGAAATCCCCGAGCTCAGTGGCAAACGCGCCTTTGCGGTTCCGAGTGGTGTCAACATCCTTGTCCGCACCAGCGGGCCTGTCCCTCAGTGCACTGTGCAGAGGGCACCGACCGGTCGCCCCGAAGCAATGCTGGCTGTTCTTGGGGCGCAGCCGAACCTGCGGCAGGTGCCGGGAGTGCATGAACAGATCCTCATCGACGGCCGCAGCGTGGCCTTCCCGCACCTATGGGAAGTTCCCGATCGTGGCCTCGTGCTCGTTGTGACACCGGGAATGATCATCACCCAGCGCTATGTCGCTTCCGAGCATCAGCCTGCTCGTAACGGCCAAACCGCGATAGTTCCGATCGACTGAGCCTCTGAAGGTTGAAGGCTCAGTGAGGGAATCTTTGTCGTCGCGTTTTCGCAAAGCCTGCGCTGAGGCTTTGCTTTTGGGAACTGGTCTGCGTAGGGCAGCAATGCTCAAAAGCCGTGAGTCATACCCCGGAAAAGCATTTGCATCCGTGGTTAGGGTGCATGGCAGCTTTGCGGACGAAGCGGCCGCTCGCTGCGGCGACGATCGAGGTCTGATTTGGGGTGGAAAGCTGACTGTCCGCGTTCAGACGACTTGCCTGACAAACGAACGCTAGCCCGGCTTAACTCAGAAGGCGCCGAGCTCGCGACCATAGTCCTTGCCAAGTGGCGCCGTTGCCAACATGACGATTTCGACGCTGCCAGTTCATCCTCAGCAAGTAACGTGTGCAACATCACCATGCCCAACGACCAAACGAGAAACGCGACATACATGGCAACCGCCCCAAAGAACCGTGCCTTGCGCCTGGTCAGGGCGTAGGAGACTAAGAACGCGGCTATAAATGGCACCCAAGTTTGAGTCGCGTGGCTAGGTGTTTGATCCCACGGTTTGATGGTGCGATCCTTTCTCAGGAATGGAAGGAAGCATTATGGGCCAGGTTCGTCACGGAAGCGCCACGACCACGCACGCCGTCAGAGCTGCAATACAACGATCGCAAGCTTCGCTCGCGACGTTGAGCCGGGATCTTGGGATCAACCCGAAGACCGTTGCTAAATGGCGCAAGCGCCAGACGGTCGAGGACCTCAAGACCGGGCCGAGAGAGCCGCGCTCGACGAT
>NZ_NSJZ01000026.1 GCF_002287065.1 Paracoccus salipaludis | reverse complement strand
CGAGCCCCTGCTGGGCCAGGCGCAGGCCATGGCCGCCCGCGCCCGGACGCTGGCCGAACTGTCCGAGATCCAGAGCGGCTTCGAGGGTCTGGAAATCCGGCGCGGCGCACGCAACTTCGTCTTCGCCGACGGCCATCCCGGCGCGCGGGTGATGATCCTGGGCGAGGCGCCGGGCGAGGAAGAGGACCGCCAGGGCCGCCCCTTCGTGGGCCGCGCGGGGCAGTTGCTGGACCGGATGTTCGAGGCGATCGGGCTGTCGCGCGACGCGGTGGACGCGGAACGCGCCCTTTACATCACCAATGTCCTGCCCTGGCGGCCCCCCGGCAACCGCCGCCCCGAGCAGGCCGAGATCGACGCGATGCTGCCCTTTGTCGCCCGCCACGTGGAACTGGCGTCGCCCGACATCTTGGTTCTGATGGGCAACACGCCCTGCAAGGCGGCGCTGGGGCGCGACGGCATCCTGCGGCTGCGCGGGCACTGGACCGAGGCCTTCGGCCGCCCCGCCCTGCCGATGACCCATCCCGCCTACCTGCTGCGCAACCCCGTCGCCAAGCGCGAGGCCTGGGCGGACCTCTTGTCGCTCTCGGCGCGGCTTCAGGCCGGGTCGCAGCCCTGATATTCGACCGCGCCCTCGGGGCCGATCAGCGTCAGGCGCACCTCGGCGGGGTCCAGCGGAAAGGGCTTGGCGGCGGGCGGCACGAAATCGGCCGTGGCCGTCAACCGGCCGTCCCCGGCTGTGACCTCGGGCGCCGAGACCCAGACTTCGGGCCGCCCGAGTTCAAGGGCGGCGGCGGTGCCGTCGGTCAGGGGCGCGCCGACCGAGGCCGCGACCCGCACGCCGTCGGCGATCTCGGTCAGGGCGCAGGTCAGCGCCGCCTCGACCGGCACGGGCACCTGCGCCAGTGCCGCCGTGATGCGGGGATCGGGTGTGTCCGCGGGCAGGGGCAGCGTCAGCGTCAGGTCGGCCGGCACGCAGACGTTCAGGCACAGGCCCAATTCGACCTCGACGCGGCCCGCGACGGGCTGGCCGGGCGCGGCGGGCGCCAGTTCGATCGGCAGGACCAGCGCGTCGTGATAGCCCAGCGTCCGCTCGCCGCCCGAGTCGATCACCTCGGGGCGCGGCCAGCGGGCGCCCGCATGGTCCAGGTTCGTCATGCCCGCCCAGTCGAAGCGCGGCGGCACGCCGCTGTCGCCCGGGCTGCGCCAATAGGTCTTCCACCCCGGGGAAAGCTCCAGCCGCAGCGCGGTCATCCAGGTCCCCGCCTCGGTCCGGTAGGGGGGCAGCAGCGCGGCGTCCTCGAGCCCCGGCGGCAGCGGGTCCGCCCTTGCCACGGCAGGCAGGGCAAGAACGAGGATCAGGGGCAGGGCGAAGCGGATCATGTCGCCTGCTGTAGGTCGCGCCGCCCCGGCAAGGAAGTCACATCTGCGCCACGGTCCCGTGCAGTCTTGCAGGGCAGGCCGCGGATACCGATCTTTCAACGGAAAGGAAGTCCCATGACTCGTTCCGACCAACACCACTCCACGGGGGACGGCGCCCGCGCCCATGGCCGCCGTTCCGACAACCTGACCGGCAAGGTGCTGATCGCCATGCCGGGAATGACCGACCCCCGCTTTTCCCATTCCGTGGTGCTGATCTGCGCCCATGGGGACGAGGGCGCGATGGGCATCGTGCTGAACAAGCCGCTGCCGGGCATCGGCTTTGCCGACCTGCTGGGCCAGCTCGGCATCGATGCCGAAGGCCGCGCGCCTTCGGTCCCCGTCCATTTCGGCGGCCCCGTCGAGCCGGGCCGCGGCTTTGTCCTGCATCCCCTTCCCGAGGGCGAGGGCGCGAACGAGGACGAGGGCGTGCTGCGCATCCCCGGCCTGCGGCTGGGCATGACGACCACGCGCAACATCCTCGAGGACATCGCCAGCGGCCGAGGGCCCGACCGCGCGGTGCTGTCGCTGGGCTATGCGGGATGGGATGCGGGCCAGCTGGAATCCGAGGTGATGGCCAACGGCTGGCTGGTCGCCGAAGCCGGGGACGAGCTGATCTTCGGCAGCGACAACGCCCGCAAGTGGCATCAGGCGCTGAAGTCGCTGGGGATCGATCCGCTGGCGCTGTCCACCGCCGCCGGCCACGCCTGACCGGACGCGGGGGCGGCGCCTTGCCGTCCTTGCGGGCCCCTCCCACGGGTTCCTTGCCGAAAGGCAGTCCGCCGGGCCTGTCCGGCAGGAAACAGCCATGAGGCCTGCCTCCTGCCCGGCCTTCCTTTCCGGCGCTTGGTGGCCCGGGGGTATTTGGGTCAGGAAGAAGCCCTCGGCTTGCCCGGGCCGCGCCGGTTTGCGATAGAGGCGGGACCCGCGACCCCGGAGGCCCGCCATGACGTTCCGCGCCCGCCACCTGCTTGGCGTCGAACAGCTTTCGCCCCCCGAGATCACGACCCTTCTGGACCTGGCGGAAAGCTATGTCGCGCTGAACCGGCGCACGGTGAAGCATGGCGACGCGCTGGAAGGGCTGACCCAGATCAACCTGTTCTTCGAGAACTCGACCCGCACGCAGTCGAGCTTCGAGCTGGCGGGCAAGCGGCTGGGCGCGGACGTGATGAACATGGCCGTCGCGCAGTCCTCGGTGAAGAAGGGCGAGACGCTGATCGACACCGCGCTGACGCTGAACGCGATGCAGCCCGACCTTCTGGTGGTGCGCCATCCCCATTCCGGCGCGGTGAACCTGCTGGCCGAAAAGGTGAACTGCGCCGTCATCAACGCGGGCGACGGCCGCCACGAGCACCCGACGCAGGCCCTGCTGGACGCGCTGACGATCCGCCGCGCCAAGGGGCGGCTGCACCGGCTGACCGTCGCCATCTGCGGCGACATCGCGCACAGCCGCGTGGCCCGTTCCAACCTGATCCTGCTGGGCAAGATGGAGAACCGCGTCCGGCTGGTGGGCCCGGCCACGCTGATGCCTTCCGGCGTGGGCGAGCTTGGCTGCGAGGTCTACGAGGACATGGCGGCGGGGCTGAAGGATGCCGACGTGGTGATGATGCTGCGGCTTCAGAAGGAACGGATGGACGGCGGCTTCATTCCGTCCGAGCGCGAGTATTTCCATCGCTGGGGCCTTGATGCGGCGAAGCTGGCGCTGGCCAGGCCCGACGCCATCGTCATGCATCCGGGGCCGATGAACCGGGGGGTCGAGATCGACGGCACCATCGCCGATGACATCAACCGCAGCGTGATCCAGGACCAGGTCGAGATGGGGGTGGCCGTCCGCATGGCGGCCATGGACCTGCTGGCGCGCAACCTGCGCGCCGAGCGCGGCGCAAAGGCGGCGGGGGAGGGGACCTATGTCTGAGCCGGGACCATGGAACCGCCAGCCCGCGACCGTCGAAGAATGGCTCCCGTGGCTTGAGGGCGATGAACGGTTGCTGTGGTTCTATCCTCGCCGCGGGGAGACGCGGGAATGGACTGCCCGGATGCTTTGGGCTTTCTGCAGTATCGCCGTGGCCTTGGTGGCGCTGTTCGACTGGTTCGTCCCGGAAGGTCCATCGGAACGCCATGGAGTGCTATTCCACGGCTTCGTGGCAATTGGCGCCTTGACGTTCATCATGCTGATCTTGGACCTCATGGGCGTCGGAACGAAACGCGTGGCTGACTGGCTCAACGAAGCCTCCGCCAAGGTCGCTCCCCGTCCGCCCAACAGCATGCGGACGGGGGTCAGCGCTTTGACGCAACGCCGCTTCCTGCGCAACCTTGAAGGGAACTTCGTCGCGGTTCCGCTTCCCGAGACGGCGCTTGTCTCGGGTTTCCGCCTTCGGACGGCCTCCCGGTCGGAAGGGGGCCGGGTTCTGCTCAGGGATGTCGGCTTCCGCGAAGAGCATCGTCTCGACGCCGCCCTGCAACTCGCCCGCGCGCTCCGCGAGGGCCGCGTCCCGGTGCCCGCATGATCCTGCATTTCCAGAACGCCCGCCTGATCGACCCCGAGGCGCTGACCGATGAGCCGGGCAGCCTGACCGTCGAGGACGGCCTGATCGTCGCGGTGGACGACGACGCGCCGGAAGGGGCGCGGATCGTCGATTGCGCGGGGCGCTGCCTTGCGCCGGGGATCGTGGACTGGGGCGTCAAGATCGGCGAGCCGGGCGAGCGGCACAAGGAATCCATGCGCTCGGCCGCGCTGGCGGCGGCGGCGGGCGGGGTCACGACGATTGTGGCGCGGCCTGATACGCAGCCCGCCATCGACGCGCCCGAATCATTGGAGTTCGTGACGCGCCGTGCGGCGGAACAACCGGTCCGCATCCGTCACCAGGCGGCCCTGACGCGCGGGCGCGAGGGCCGCGAGATGGTCGAGATGGGCTTCCTGCAGGACGCGGGTGCGGTGGCCTTCACCGATGGCGTGCGGGTGGTCGGGAACACCAAGCTTCTGTCGCGCTGCATGACCTATGCGCGGGGGCTTGGCGCGCTGATCGTGGGCCATCCGCAGGATGCGGGCCTGTCGAAGGGCGCGGCGGCGACCTCGGGCAAGTTCGCCTCGCTTTACGGTCTGCCCGCAGTCACGCCCCTGGCCGAGCGGATGGGGCTGGAGCGCGATCTCGCGCTGGTCGAGGCGACGGGGGTGCGCTGGCACGCCGACCAGATCACCACCGCGGCGGCCCTTGCGGTGCTGGACCGGGCGCGGGCGGCGGGGCTGGACGTGACGGCGGGGACCTCGATCCACCACCTGACGCTGAACGAGTTCGACGTGGGGGACTACCGCACCTTCTTCCGGCTGACGCCTCCGCTGCGGTCCGAGGACGACCGGCTGGCGCTGGTCGAGGCGGTGGCCGAGGGTCGCATCGACGTGATCGGCAGCTTCCACACCCCCCAGGACGAGGAAGCCAAGCGCCTGCCCTTCGAGGTCGCGGCACCGGGCGCGGTGGGGCTGGAAACCCTGCTGCCCGCCGCCATGCGGCTTTATCATCAGGGCGGCGTGGGACTGGCGCAGCTGTGGCGGGCGATGTCGCTGAACCCGGCGAAACGGCTGGGGCTGGACGGCGGGCGGCTGGCCATCGGCGCACCCGCCGACCTGGTGCTGTTCGATCCCGACGCGCCCTTCATCCTCGACCGCTTCGCGCTGCGGTCCAAGTCGAAGAACACGCCCTTCGACGGCGCGCGGATGGAAGGCCGCGTGCTCGGCACTTGGGTGGCTGGCCGCCGTGTCTTCGGGGGCGAGAATGCTTGAGCCGGCTGGAACCGTCGCGATGATCCTTGCCGCGGCGCTGGGCTATCTGCTGGGCTCGGTGCCCTTCGGTGTCGTCATCACCCGGGCGCTGGGCCTGGGCGACCTGCGCAAGATCGGCTCGGGCAACATCGGGGCGACCAACGTGCTGCGGACCGGCCACAAGGGCGCGGCGCTGGCGACGCTGCTGCTGGACAGCGGCAAGGGGGCCATCGCGGTCCTGCTGGCGCGCTGGCTGGGCGGCGAGGGCGCGGCGCTGGTCGCGGGGGCAGCGGCCTTCCTCGGGCACCTGTTCCCGGTCTTCCTGGGCTTCAAGGGCGGCAAGGGAGTCGCCACCTTTCTGGGCACGCTGATTGCGCTGTCGTGGCCCGTCGGGCTGATGGCCTGCGGGCTGTGGCTGCTGACGGCGGCGCTGACCCGCATCTCGTCGCTGTCCGCGCTGGTCGCGGCGGCGGGGGCACCGCTGCTGGCGCTGGGCTTCGGGGCGCGGGGCCTTGCGCTTGCGGCGCTGTTCATGGCGGCGCTGATCTTCCTGCGCCACCGCGCCAACATCGCCCGGCTGGTCGCGGGGACCGAGCCGCGCATCGGCCGCAAGGCCTAGCGCAGGGGCGCCAGCGCCGCGTTCTCGGCCCGGATGCGGATCGTCAGGACGGCGGCGTTCAGGGCCGAAAAGACCAGCGCGACCCATGTCAGCCCCAGCACCATGGGGGCCACGGCGATTTCCAGCACGACAAGGGTGTAGTTCGGGTGGCGCAGGACCCGGAACGGCCCGCGCCGGACCAGCGGCTCGTCCAGGACGATGATGCGCGTGGTCCAGCGCGGCCCCAGCGTGCCGAGAATCCACAGCCGGAACAGTTGCAGAAGCACGAAGGCCGCGAGCCACCCCGGCCGGACCGGCTCTCCCCAGCCGAAGATGGCGATCGAGGCCAGCCAGGCCGTGTGCAGCGCCACGATCAGGGGATAATGCGCCGCCCCATGTTCCACCGCCCCCCGCGCCAGCAGCCGGCGCGTGTTGCGGCGGGCCAGCACCAGCTCGCCCAGGCGCTGGAGGACCAGAAAGGCGATGAACAGCGCAGCAGCCACGGGGTCAGAGGTCCAGCGGCAGCATCGACAGGGTGAAGCCCGGGCCCAGCGCGGACAGCATCAGCCGGCCCTGCGGGCGGTGCGCCAGCACCTCGGACAGCACGAAGAGCACCGTCGGGGCGGACATGTTGCCCGCAATTCTCAGCACCTCGCGCTCGGCGTCCAGCGTGCCGGGGCCAAGCGCCAGCGCTTCCTCGATGGCGGTGACGACCTTGGCGCCGCCGGGGTGGCAGACCATGCGGGCGATGGGCTCGGGCCCCAGGGCGGGGCGCATGGCGGCGTAGGCGGCGGCGAGGTTCTCGGTCGCGAAGCCGGGGATCGAGCGGTCGAAGATCACGCCCAGCCCCGCGTCGTCCACGTCCCAGCCCATGATGTCCAGCGTTTCGGGCCACATGTGCTGGACGCCGCGCCCGACCCGCGGGCCCTCGCCCTCGCCCGATCCCAGCACCACCGCCGCCGCGCCGTCGCCGAACAGGGCGGTGGCGATGATGTCCGCCTTGTCCATCCGGTCCATGCGGAACAGCAGCGTGCAGGTTTCCACCGCCACCATCAGCACCCGCGATCCGGGGCGGGCGGCGGCAAGCTCGCGCGCGATGGACATTCCCGTGACGCCGCCCGCGCAGCCGAGGCCGAAGACCGGCACCCGCTGCACGTCCGCCCGGAAGCCCATCTCGCGCGCGACCCGCGCTTCCAGCGTCGGCGTGGCAACCCCGGTCGAGGAGATGGTGACGATCGTGTCGATGTCGCCTGCCCGCAGGCCCGCCGCCCGCAGCGCGCCTTCAGCGGCATCGCGGAACAGCGCGGTCGCGCCTGCCAGATAGGCGTCGTTGCGGGCCTTCCAGCCATGCGGGCCGCCGAACCAGTCCATCGGCACGACCGAGGCGCGCTGGTCGATCCCCGCGTTCTCGAAGGCGGACACGATCCGCTCGAACTGGGGATAGCGGGGGGCGAGCAGCTCGCGCGCGCGGGCCACGACATCGGTCTGGCGCAGCCTGTGGGGCGGCAGCGCGGTTGCGAGCCCCAGCAGGCGGACTTCAGTTCCCGAAGGATGCGGGACGGCGGACGAAAGGGGGGCGGGCAGAACGGCTTGGACGGTCACGGAAGGGCCCTCGTGGCGCGGATCGCCGGAAAGGGGAACCGGTACCCGCCGGTCCGGGTTCCCTCACCTTGTCGGGACCGGCTCCTCGCCGCGATAGTCGTAGAAGCCGCGGCCCGTCTTGCGGCCGAGCCACCCCGCCTCGACATATTTCACCAGCAGAGGGCAGGGGCGGTATTTCGTGTCCGCCAACCCGTCGTGCAGCACGTTCATGATGGCAAGGCAGGTGTCCAAGCCTATGAAGTCGGCCAGCTCCAGCGGACCCATCGGATGATTCGCCCCCAGCTTCAGCGACTGGTCGATGGACCGGACGTTGCCCACGCCCTCATACAGCACATAGACCGCCTCGTTGATCATGGGGACGAGGATGCGGTTCACGATAAAGGCCGGGAAATCCTCGGCGCTGGCGGGGATCTTTCCCAGCGTCTCGACCACGTGGCAGAGGGTGCGATAGGTGCCCTCGTCCGTGGCAATGCCGCGGATCAGTTCGACCAGCTGCATGACCGGCACGGGGTTCATGAAGTGGAACCCCATGAAGCGTTCCGGCCGGTCAGTGCGCGAGGCCAGCCGCGTGATCGAGATCGACGAGGTGTTCGAGGTCAGGATCGTCTCGGGCTTCAGATGCGGGACGATGGCTTCGAAGATCCGGTTCTTGACGTCCTCGCGCTCGGTCGCGGCCTCGATCACCAGGTCGGTCTGGCCAATCTCCTCGACGGCGGTGGTGGTGCGGATGCGGGACATGGCGGCGGCCTTGTCCTCGGCCGAGATCTTGCCGCGGCCGACCTGGCGTTCAAGGTTGCGGTCCACGGTGGCGACGGCCTTGGCCATGGCCTCGGGCGAGATGTCGTTCAGCAGCACGTCATAGCCCGCCAGCGCAAAGACATGGGCGATGCCATTGCCCATCTGCCCGGCGCCGATCACGCCCACCGATTGCACCGCCATGCCGTTTCCCTTCGTCGTTCCGGTTCCGCCGGACGATAGGTCGGCGGGCCCCGGCGGTTCAATGCGAAAACGCCGGACATGAAAGAACCGCCCGCGCGGGCGGGCGGCTCAGGTCGTTCGAACCGGCTCAGATCTTCTCTGTCAGTTCCGGCAGGACGGTGAAGATATCGCCGACCAGGCCGTAGTCGGCGACCTGGAAGATGGGGGCTTCCTCATCCTTGTTGATGGCGACGATGACCTTGCTGTCCTTCATGCCCGCGAGGTGCTGGATCGCGCCCGAGATGCCGGCGGCGATGTAAAGCTCGGGGGCGACCACCTTGCCGGTCTGGCCCACCTGCCAGTCGTTCGGGGCATAGCCCGAATCGACCGCGGCGCGGGACGCGCCCACGGCCGCGCCCAGCTTGTCGGCCAGCTTCTCGATCAGCACGAAGTTCTCCTTCGAGCCGATCGCGCGCCCGCCCGAGACCACGCGCTTGGCCGAGGTCAGTTCCGGGCGGTCCGAGGCCGCCACGCGGTCCTCGACCCAAGCCGAGAGCCCCGGATCGGCGGCGGCGGACACGGGCTCGACCGAGGCCGACCCGCCTTCGCCCGCCGCGTCGAAGCTGGCGATGCGCACCGTCAGAACCTTGGTCTTGTCCGAGGACTTCACCGTCTGGATCGCGGCCGAGGTGTAGACCCCGCGCTCGAAGGTGTCGGCGTCCACGACGCGGCTCACCTCGGGGATCACCATCACGTCCAGCAGCGCCGCGGCGCGCGGCAGGATGTTGCGCGCATCCGTCGTGCCCGGCGCGGCGATGTGGGAAAACTGCGGCGCGAGGCTCACCAGCAGCGCCGCCATCGGCTCGGCCAGGCGGTGGCTGTAGGCCGCATCCCCGGCCACCAGCACCTTCGCCACGCCCGCGATCTTCGCGGCCTCGGCGGCGGCCTCCTGCGCGTTTTCACCCGCGACCAGCACGGTCACGTCGCCCAGCGGCGCGACCGCCGTCACGGCCTTGGCCGTCGCGTCCCGGTTCAGCCCGTTCTCGGCCATTTCGGCCAGCAGCAGCACCGCCATCAGATCACCCCCGCGGCTTTCAGTTTCGACACCAGCTCATCGACCGAGGCGACCTTGACGCCGGCCTTGCGCCCCTCGGGCTCGGCCGTCTTCACAACCGTCAGCCGCGGCGAGACGTCCACGCCGTAATCGGCCGCGGTCTTCTCGACGAGCTCCTTCTTCTTGGCCTTCATGATGTTGGGAAGGCTCGCATAGCGCGGCTCGTTCAGCCGCAGGTCGGCCGTCACGATCGCGGGCAGCTTGACCTCGATCACCTGCAGGCCGCCGTCGATCTCGCGCGTGACGGTGGCCTTCTCGCCGGCCACCTCGACCTTGCCGGCCTGCGTGGCCTGCGCCCAGCCCAGAAGCGCGGCCAGCATCTGCCCCGTCGCGTTCATGTCGTTGTCGATCGCCTGCTTGCCCATGATGACAAGCTGGGGCGCTTCCTCGGCGATGATGGCCTTCAGCAGCTTGGCGACCGCCAGGGGCTCGATGTCCCGGTGCACGTCGTCGGCCGCGACCACGAGAATGCCGCGGTCGGCCCCCATCGCCAGCGCCGTGCGGATGGTTTCCGCCGCCTGCTTCACCCCGATCGAGACCACCACGATCTCGGACGCGACGCCCTTCTCCTTCAGACGGATCGCTTCCTCGACCGCGATCTCGTCAAAGGGGTTCATCGACATCTTCACGTTCGACAGGTCCACCCCCGACCCGTCCGCCTTCACACGCGCCTTCACGTTGTAGTCAATCACACGCTTGACCGGCACCAGAACCTTCATCGGCCCTCTCCCTTTCGCATCAGCGTCATCCGTCGCTGCGGATGCATACCGAACACCGCCGCAATTTAAAGGCCAAATATGGGCAGGAAAGAATGGCCCGCTGCGTCAAAGGCCGGGGCTGTCCCCGCGCGAGGCGCCCGGAACCCACAGGATGTCGCCGCCCGCACCGGCATTCGCCACGCGCGCAGCCACGAAGAGCCAGTCGGACAGGCGGTTGAGATAGCGCACCGCCACCGGATTCACGTCGCCGCCCTGCGCAAGCTCGGTCGCGCGGCGCTCGGCCCGGCGCGCGACGGTCCGGCACAGGTGCAGATGCGCGGCAAGGGCCGAGCCGCCCGGCAGGATGAAGCTGCGCAGCGCCGAAAGCGGGCCGTTCATCTCGTCGATCTCGGCTTCCAGCCGGTCCACCTGCTGCTGCACCGCCCGCAACACGGGATAGGGCGCCTCGGCATCGCGGTCCATGTTCGGACGCGCGAGATCGGCGCCGAGGTCGAACAGCTCGTTCTGGATCACCGCCAGCCACCCGGCCGTTGCGCCGTCCGCGTGCAGCCGCGCAAGTCCCAGCGTGGCGTTCAGCTCGTCCACCGTCCCGTAAGCCTCGACCCGGGCGTCGTGCTTGGCCACGCGCGAGCCGTCCGACAGCGCCGTGTCGCCCTTGTCGCCGGTGCGGGTGTAGATGCGGTTCAGGACGACCATCAGTGGCCTCTCAGGAAGACGTAGATCAGGATCAGCGCCACCGCGATCGCCTGGGCGATGAGCCGCCAGCGCATCATGCGGTTGCCGTGATGGCGGTTGAACTCGCCACCCCTGGCGAATCCGCCGATTCCCACGGCCAGGATCACGGTGACCGCAAGGACAGCCAGCGCCGCGACAATGAAAAGGGATTGGTCGCGCATCTACGGCCGCCTTTCGCAGGCCCCCAGACTAGCTGCGGCGCGCGAACCAGTCCAGAGCGGCCGTGGGCAGAAGCCGGCGCCCCGCCGCCGCGATCTTGGTGGGCCGTGTCACGCGATAGCGGGCACGGGGGGCGGGGGCTTCCAGCGCGGCCTGGATCACCGCGCTGGTGGCCGAGGGCGGCAGTTCGAAGCGGTCGGGCCCCGAGGGCTGGTAAAGGCGCTTCAGAAGGCTCGCGCGGTATTGCCCGGCGCGCGGGCTCTGCTCCCAATCGATCCAGCGCTCGAAATGGGGAATGGAATTGGCGCGGATGCGGCTGGTGATGGGACCGGGCTCGACCAGGATCACGCGGATGGGTGTGTCCGACATCTCGATCCGCAGGACGTCGGTCAGGCCCTCCAGCGCGAACTTGCTGGCGACATAGGCGCCGCGCCAGGGGATGCCGACAAGGCCCAGGACGGAACTGACATTGACGATGCGGCCCGCGCCCCGTTCGCGGAAATGAGGGATCAGGCGGCGGGTCAGGTCGTGGGTGCCGAAAAGGTTCACCTCGAAGATCGACCGCAGCCCTCCGCGCGGCAGGTCCTCGACCGCGCCGGGCAGGGCGAAGGCCGCGTTGTTGACCAGCGCGTCGATGGGGCCATGCGCCAGCGCGGCCTCGGCGCAGGCGGCGACGCTGGCCTCGTCGCCGAGGTCCAGGGGAAGGGCGATCATGCCCTCGGCCCGGCGGGCCTGCAGGTCCTCGGGGCGGCGGCAGGTGGCGATCACGGTCCAGCCCGCCCGCGCCATGTGCCGCGCGGCGTCGAGGCCGATGCCGGACGAGCAGCCGGTGATCAGAACCGTGGGCAAGCCTGTCAGCCCGGAAAGCGATCGGACAGGCTGTCGGCGGGGATGAAGCCCGCCTCGCCCACGGCCGGGTCGCGGACCAGGACAAAGCTGCCCTCGCCGGCGCCGATCAATTCCACCCGCGCGCCATAGGGAAGGATGTGCAGGACATGCGCCGCCGGATCGGGCGCCGCCTTGAGGGGCTGATGGTGGCGGCTGACATACCGGTTCCCCGGCACCGCGGGCTCGGCGCCCTCGGCCTTGGGGCCAAGCGTTCCCATGACGCCCATGACGCGGATCGGGTGGCCCGCCGGCGCCTGCTCGCTGCTGGTGCCGAAGAAGGCGAGCAGCAGGAAGGTCGAGGTCAGGGCGAGGGCGATCAGGCGGAACATGGCAGTCATATGGCGAGGTGGAGGTCCAGAGGAAACCGCGTTTGCGGCAAGGACGTTCCCTGCGCCTGTCGCAAATCCGACATCTTCCTTTGTCCTGTGGCCCGGGGAACACGGGTGGCCTGGGCACTGGAATCCGGCCAAGCGCAGGCGTAGGTGGGGGCCATGACGAAGAAAGCCGACGCCCCTGCCGTTCCCCAGCCCGACAATGATCCCGCGCGCTCGACGGTTTCCGAGCCGCTGAGCCGCGCCATCGGCGAGCGTTACCTGACCTATGCGCTGTCCACGATAATGCACCGCGCATTGCCGGACGCCCGCGACGGGCTGAAGCCGGTCCACCGCCGCATCCTTTACGCGATGCGCGAACTGCGGCTGTCGCCCACCGGCGCCTTCCGCAAGTCGGCGAAGATCTCGGGCGACGTGATGGGGAACTATCACCCGCATGGCGACGGCGCGATCTATGATGCCATGGCGCGTTTGGCGCAGCCCTTCGTCATGCGCTATCCGCTGGTGGACGGGCAGGGGAACTTCGGGTCCATCGACGGCGACAGCCCCGCCGCTAGCCGCTATACCGAGGCCCGCCTGACGCTGGCCGCCGAGGCCCTGATGGAAGGCCTGGCCGAGGACGCGGTGGATTTCCGCCCCAACTACGACGGCACGCTGGAGGAACCGGTCGTGCTGCCGGCGGCCTTCCCGAACCTTTTGTGCAACGGCGCCAGCGGCATTGCCGTGGGGATGGCGACCAACATCCCGCCCCACAACCTCCATGAGGTCGTGGACGCCTGCCTTCACCTCATCAAGTCGCCCGAAGCGCGCGACGAGACGCTGATGGCGATCATGCCGGGCCCGGACTTCCCCACCGGCGGCGTGCTGGTCGAGGATGCGGCGACCCTGCGCGAGGCTTATCGCACCGGGCGCGGTTCCCTGCGCCTGCGCGCCCGCTGGGCGGTCGAGGACCTGGGCCGGGGGACCTGGCAGGTCGTCGTCACCGAGATCCCCTATATGATCCAGAAGTCCAAGCTGATCGAGCGGCTGGCCGAACTGGTCCTGAACAAGAAGATCCCGATCTTGGCCGACGTGCGCGACGAATCGGCCGAAGACATCCGCATCGTGCTGGAACCCCGCGCTCGCAACGTCGATCCCGCGCAGCTGATGGCCGCGCTGTTCAGGGTCAGTGACCTCGAGGTGCGCTTCGGCCTGAACATGAACGTGCTGATCGATGGGCGCGTGCCCAGGGTGTGTTCGCTCAAGGAGGTGCTGCGCGCCTTCCTCGACCACCGGCGCGAGGTGCTGCTGCGCCGTTCCGCCCACCGGCTGGAAAAGATCGCGGCCCGGCTCGAGGTGCTGGACGGCTATATCGTGGCCTACCTGAACCTCGACCGGGTGATCGAGATCATCCGCACCGAGGACGACCCCAAGGCCGTGATGATGGCCGAGTTCGGCCTGTCGGACGCGCAGGTGGAAGCCATCCTGAACATGCGCCTGCGCGCCCTGCGCCGGCTGGAAGAGATCGAGCTGCGCGCCGAGCGCGACCGGCTGGCGGAGGAGCGCGAGGGCCTGCTGGCGCTGGTGGCCGACCCCGCGCGGCAATGGGCCCGGATCGCGGAACAGTTGCGCGAGGTGCGCGGGCTTTTCGGCAAGTCGAACCCGGCGGGCGTGCGGCGGACCGAGATCACGGCGTCCGAGGACGTGCAGCCGCTCGACATGGATGCCATGATCGAGCGCGAGCCGGTCACGGTGATCCTGTCCAGGATGGGCTGGATCCGGGCGATCAAGGGCCACCAGCCGCTGGATGCCGAAGTCAAGTTCCGCGACGGCGACGGCCCCTTCATGGCGCTTCATGCCGAGACGACCGACAAGCTGGTGGTCTTCGGCGCGAACGGCCGCTTCTACACTCTGCCCGCCAACAATCTGCCCGGCGGGCGGGGCCTGGGCGAGCCGCTGCGCCTGATGATCGACCTGCCCAACGACGCGGCTGTGCTGGACATGTTCTCGTGGCGCGAGGACCAGCAGTTCCTTGTCGCCTCGAAGGCCGGGGACGGCTTCATCGTGAACGCGCCCGACATCCTGGCCCAGACCCGCGCGGGCAAGCAGGTGCTGAACGGCGACGCGCTTCTGGTCCGCCGGATCGAGGGCGACCACCTCGCCTGCGTGGGCGAGAACCGCAAGCTGCTGGTCTTCCCGCTGTCCGAACTGCCCGAAATGGCGCGGGGCAAGGGCGTGCGCCTGCAGAAGTTCAAGGACGGCGGGATGGCGGATGCGAAATGCATCACCCTGTCGGTGGGCCTGACCTGGCACGACCCGGCGGGCCGCACCCGCACCGAAACCGACCTGACCGAATGGCTGGCCAAGCGCGGCACCACCGGCCGGATGGCCCCCCGCGGCTTTCCGCGCGACAACCGGTTCAACTGACCCGGCATTGTGAAAAACCGCCCGAGGGCTCCTCGGGCGGTTTTCCTGTCGTCGGGGCCCCGCGTGGACCTGGGATCAGGAATACAGGTTCTGCACGCCCACCTGGTCGTGGATCTGGTTGGCGGTCGTGCGGTCGATGCCCAGCGCCGCGGCCAGGTCGTGCAGATAGGCGGCCTCCTGCTCGCTGTCGAAGTCGATCGCCATCAGCGACATCAGGTAGACCTGCGACTCGATCCCCTTGGGCACTTCGCGCGCCAGCGCATGCGGATCGACGGGGGCGGCCATCTGCTCGCGGATGAAGGCGCGGTCGTCCTCGTCCAGGTCGCCCAGCTGGCCCAGCAGGCGCTCGCGTTCGGCCTCGTCGATGCGGCCGTCGGCCTTGGCGGCCTGGATCATGGCGCGCAGCATCAGCCCGGCAACGGCATTCTGCTCGGGGGTGGGGGCGACCTCCGGCTCGTCCTGGCGGGCGACCGCGTCGTTGAACACCTCGCCGAAGCTTGCGTCGTTCGAGGACTGCGCCCCGCGCTGGGCCGGGCCGTTCAGCAGCCCGCCGAGAAGACCGCCGAGGCCCCCGGCCGCCGCACCCCCCGCGAGCCCGCCCAGAAGGCCCCCGCCGCCCTGGCCATAGCCGGCCGAGCCGCGGCCCGTGTTGCGGGTCAGGCCATCCAGGATGCCGCCCAGGCCGCCCGAGGCGCCGGCCGAGTTCGGCCCGCCATAGGGACGGCCCGTTCCGGCCCCGCCCATGCCGCCACCCATGCGGCCGCCGAGCACCTGGCCCAGCATGTCGCCCAGGCCGCCGCCCTGGCCGCCGCGGCTCGCGCCCGCGTTCATCAGGTCGCCCAGGATTCCCCCTCCCGTCCGGCGCCGGCCCGTGGCATGGCCGCTGCGGGACTGCTGCTGGTTCTGGATCATGGTGCCAAGGCCCTTGGCCAGCATCACGCCCGCCGCGACGCGGGCCAGGGATTTCATCAGGGACATCGGTTCCTCCGGAGGAAAGACGGGCGCCGCGCCGGGCACGGCTGTTCGGGCTGTTCAACGTGCCCCTTGGCGCTATGGTTCCGGCGCGGGCCCGGTGGGGGCCCCGGCGCGCCACAGCTTGCTTTTCCGCCGACTCGCTTATATCTCGCGGCGATGTTTACGCGAGGGCGTCGTCCAGCCGGCTGCCCGACGATCAGGAGGCCACCATGGCAAAGGCAAAATTCGAACGGACGAAACCGCACGTCAACATCGGGACGATCGGTCACGTTGACCACGGCAAGACGACGCTGACGGCGGCGATCACGAAGTACTTTGGCGAGTTCAAGGCCTACGACCAGATCGACGGTGCGCCGGAAGAGCGGGCGCGCGGGATCACGATCTCGACGGCGCATGTGGAATACGAATCGGCGTCGCGCCACTACGCGCATGTCGACTGCCCCGGCCACGCCGACTAC
>NZ_NSJZ01000025.1 GCF_002287065.1 Paracoccus salipaludis | reverse complement strand
CCATCGGTCTTGGGCTGACGCTGATCCACCTCATCAGCATCCCCGTGACCAACACGTCGGTCAACCCCGCCCGCAGCACCGGGCCCGCTCTCTTCGTCGGGGGCTGGGCCCTGGGCCAGCTCTGGCTGTTCTGGGTTGCGCCGCTGATCGGCGGCGCCCTGGGCGGAGCGCTCTACCGTTTCGTCAGCCCGGATCCTGCCGAACCCGTCGTGGGCGGCGTCCGCAGCAAGGGCTGAAAAGGGCGTGCGGCATGGCCCGGAGATCTGCCGGGCCATGCACCGGGAAACGGATGCAAACGGCGCCGAGTCGTTTGCGGCTGTTGGGCAAACGTCAGACAGCAGACGGGCGCAATTCACGCGGGTGGAGCTGCCCTCCAATGACCTCGACGCGAAAGCCTCGGTATCGGCGGCTTCCTTTTACTGCAGTGCTGCCAGGGCGAGGCCAAACATGATCACGGCGTCGATCAGCATAACGGCAGCCGAGATAAGGAAGTTGGTCATTCCTGCAGCCTCCCCATCCGAGCACTCGTCTGTTCCCAGCTGCGTCACTGGCCGTTCAGATGCGCCGCAATTCCACTTTATTTCACCACATTCGCGTCGTCATTCTCTGGGATGACAAGGAGCGTTTCCTTCAGGATCCGCATAAGGTTTTCGACGGAGGATCCGCAAAGGACAACTGAGCTTGGACAAGTTTGTCTGGCCTTCGCCGAAACCGGATCGGCTGGGACCACGTTCTTGGGCAGCGCCGCCGGGCCACGGCCCGGCCGTTCCTGGCCCCGCTCCGGGGCAAGCTGGTCACCTTGACCGCAGTCTGTAACCTGTGAGGACACGACAATGGCTCTGGAAACCATGAACACTGGTGCGATGCGCAGTCTCTCGGCAATGTTCGACAGCCGGATGGCGGCAGACCGTGCCGTCTCCGCCCTGAAGGCGGCCGGTATCGCCGATGTCGTGCTGACGGGCGGAGAGAACGAAGGTTACGGCACCCGTCCCTATTCGGGCGAGGACCGCTCGGACCGCGGCTTCTTCGAGTCCATCGGCGACTTCTTCTTTCCGGAGGAGGATCGCTACGCCTATGCCGAGGGTCTGAACCGCGGCGGCTATCTCGTGGCGGTCCGGAACATTCCCGATCATCAGTATGAAACGGCCCTGGATATCCTGGACGATGAAGGGGCGGTCGACTTGGACGCCCGCGAGGCTGAGTGGCGTAGCGAGGGCTGGACCGGCTCTGGCGCGGCTGGAGCTGCCGTGACCGGTGCTGCGGCGTCCAGCCATGCGGGTGACCGCACCCCTGCCCCGAACGCTGATCTCAACACCGAGGGCAAGATCGACATTGTCGAAGAGCAGGTGTCGATCGGCAAGCGCCAGACGGAAGGCGGCCGGGTTCGCGTGCGCTCCTATGTGGTTGAGACCCCGGTCGAGCAGGATGTCGAACTGCGCAGCGAGCGTGTCCATGTCGAGCGTCGGCCGGTGGATCGCCCCGCAGGCGATGCCGACTTCCAGGAGCGCAGCCTGGAGGCGCGAGAGTATGCCGAGGCGCCGGTCGTCCAGAAGGAAGCTCGGGTGGTTGAGGAGATCGGGCTGAACAAGGACGTCGAGTCACATACCGAAACCGTCCGCGACACCGTCCGCAAGACCGAGGTCGAGATCGAGGACGAGCGTGGCCGGACCCTTGATCGGGACAGTGACCTCGACCGCCGGTAACAGCTCCGCCAGAGGCAAGGTTGAAAGGGGCGGGCTGACCGCCCCTTTTCGCTGCGAAGAGCCAAGGGCACACGCACCTGAACTCGTCGACACCCATGCGGATGGAGCCGAGACGGTGGTCGGAAATCCGCCGATCGCAGCGCATCTCCTGAACCGGCCATCTTCAGAGGTGTTGGTTTCCTGGGAATGCAGAAGGAGCATTCGGCGACCGGAGACGACCATGTCCCTTACAGAAAACGCCTGCGGAATTGTCACTGCCGTTTCCACGACCCCGTCGGGCAGCCTTGTTGCCCTCCGCCAGAAGAACCCCGTCAGTTCAGCTCACGAAGCCATCATCCAGGCCTTTCTTCCTGCCAGCATTCATCCGCCCGAGGGGGAGTTTGCCAAGCCTGGAGACAGGGTCTTCCTGATGGGCGAACTCGACATCATTCCGGGATGCCTTCTGCCCGACGGCAATGACCTCGCCATGCTCCGCGTCGAGATGTGCCTGCATGCCTAGCAGGCACTTCAGGCCTGCGCGGGGCTTCTCTTTTGAGATCACCGAGGAGACTATATCATCGGAGCGCTTTTGATCGACAGCTGAGAGTTGTTGACCCTTGCTAAGGGACGACGACATCGCAACGCTGTCTGCAATCATGCCGAGTGTGCGGAAGAGCCTCTGCATGCCTGCCTGCATAGGTCGGATCCACAGGATGGTGCAAGCTGGCCCCGGCCCTCTGAGAGGCCTCGGTGAGCTTGGACCGCAACCAGCCTCCTTTCGCCGCAATGGGGAGATTGCCGGGGTAGGCTGACCTACCCAAATGCGGGAGCCATCAGGCGCCGCACAGGCTTCGGCATCACATGAGCGGTTGAGGCCAGCGCCCGTCACCATGCAACGGAGCCTGCCTTGCCCGACTTCCTCGCCTTGGTCCTGTCCACCGATATGGGCCTGCCGCTGCTGGCGAGCCTGATCACCGGGATGCTGATCGGCATCGACTGCGAGGTGCAGGGCAAGCCCGCCGGGCTGCGGACCCATGCGCTGGTCTATCTCGCCGCAACGCTGCTGATGCTTGCCGGCGCGCAGTAGGAGCTATGGACCTTGGATCTTGTCCCCGGCACCCAGATCGTGTCGGACCCGACCCGCATGGCGCATGGCATCCTGACTGGGATCGGGTTCCTGGGCGCGGGAGTGATCTTCCGCGAAGGCCCCTCGGTCCACGGGCTGAACACCGCCGCCTCGCTCTGGGTCAGTGCGGCCTTCGGCGTGGGGATGTTCGGGCTGTCCCTGGTCGGCACGGCGGCGACGCTGCTGGTGCTGGTCGGGCTGCGGATCCTCTATGCCGTCCTGCCGCGCAGCAGAAGCCTGCGGCTGACAGTGGTGGCCCGGGGGGACGCGGCCGGTCCTGTCTGGAACCACCTTCACCTCCTGCTGGTTAACAAGTGAGCAGGCGGACGCTTCTGTGTGGTCGGGTGGCCAACCGAACGCCAAGCTATTCATGTGCTCAAAGAGCGACGGTCGGCAGATAAGCCGGCGAGTGGTTTGGAGACGTGTGATATGGAACAGCAGCCCCTTCTCGTTGCTGAAACAAATGACGATGGCCGTATCGACTGGCTCTGGCATGCCCAACCAGGGATGCAGGCCCGACCTGTCAGGGACGCGGCTGCCTGCCTTCGAGAGCTCAACAAATTCGCGGTTTATGGAGCTTCAAAGCCGGACGTGGAGGAGTGGTTGCGCTGCCATCCCGTCCAGAGCCGCTGAAAATGGTCCGACCGGGCGCTGTTGCACGAAGCGTCTGAAGGCCAGAGGTCCCTTTTCCCCGCCTGATGTCAGCCGACGAGTTGTGTCACGGGGATACCAAGCGCCGTGAAACGATTGAGGATGGCGATGCGGACCTGGAGTTCGGCGGTCTGACGATCGAAATCGCGGGATCAAACACCTAATGCACTTATCCTGATTTTTGCACAGCTGGCTCGACCTAAGCGGATCAGCAGCTTAGTCTGTGCATATGTCCTGTGCAGAAGATAGCCGGTCCACGACCCCCCTGCCCCGCACCTTGGGTTATGCGCGGGTGAGTACCGACAGCCAGGCGCTCGCGCCACAGGTGGAGAGCCTCAAGGTTGCTGGTGCGGACCAGGTGTTTCGCGAAACCGCCTCGGGCGCCAAGCGCGACCGCGCGCAGCTCGCGCGGCTCCTCAAGGAGGTCCGCCCTGGCGACGTGGTGCTGGTGACGCGTCTGGACCGGCTCGCGCGCTCCACGCGCGACCTCCTCAACGTGCTGGGCGCCCTGGCGGAGAAGGGTGCCGCCTTCCGCTCCCTGGGCGACCCTTGGGCCGACACCACGAGCCCGCACGGCCGGCTTATGCTCACGGTGCTGGCCGGCCTGGCGGAGTTCGAGCGCGAGCTGATCCGCGCCCGCACCAGCGAGGGGCGTGCCCGCGCCAAGGCCGAGGGCCGGAAGATGGGGCGCAAGCCCAAGCTCACGCCGCACCAGCAGCGCGAGGCGCGGGCTAGGCGAGATGCGGGCGAGAGCATTACCGCAATTGCGCGCAGCTATAATGTTCACCACGCAACGATCTCGCGGCTTTGCGCATGAGAAGGTAGCCGGTGGAGACCGACGCGCTTAACAACAGTCGGCTCTGCGGTAGCGGGGTAAGTGCCGCCTGTCTGGACTCCACGGACGACTATACAAGGCAGCCTGTTAGTCGAAGCCGCTGTTAAACCTAATCGAGCTCCCAATTCTCCATCAAGACATTGACGAGCTTTTTCTGCCGAGCTCTAACAGTCCTTGGCGACCAGTCCGTTTGGGAGATCACTTGGCTGGTCAGCGCGTAAGAAGATACATTCTTTGTACCGGAAAAATAAATCTTACACTTCTCTGCGAAGTCGTAGTTCTGTGCAGATGAATTCTTCTTCTTGTTCAGAGGGACTAGGTTCGCGAGCCGGTGCACCCACCGCTCTCTTTCCTCGGCATCAGGCCACCATTCTGCCCATTCGCTACCGTCATCGACGGTTTGGGGCAGGACGTGCTCAATGGTAAGAATCTTTGGATCATACGTCGCTGCACCGTCTGAAATAAACGAGTCGAGCCGAAGAATCAGGTAGTTGCGTCGGCGCGGGGTAAGTTTGTAGATGTCACCATCTAGCGCCGCCCGAAACTGCTTGCACTCTTTAACATTGAAATTGAGTTGGATCATGTCGTCGGGACGTGCGCCCCCCTCAATCTCGGAGATGAGTTCTCCATATACCTCTATACGGTCATTTACGTTGTGGCGATCAACATGCATGAAGGCCGCTAGGCGTTCGAGCAGTTTGAAAAAACGGGCGACCTGAGCCGGTTTTCCCCTATGCTTCTTTAAAAAGAGGATGGCTGGAGGAATCCAATCGGAGTTGTCGATCCGATTGAGCCACCGAATATATTGATTGACGGTTTCGGCATGCTGAGTTGCTACAAACGATGCTGAGCGAATGTCGTTCAAGGCACCGGCAAACGGCTCCAAAACATCGTCGATAAACGCACGTGGATCAGGGTTGTTCGGGAGAACGTGTGCTCGAAACTCCTCAAGAAGGGAGCGTTTTGCTTTTTCCTTAGCATAAATCATTCGGATATAGCTGAACAAGTCGTTGAAGCCGCCGCGCGTGAGATCAATCTCCATCTCTTCCCACTTCTCATTGTACTGATTCTGGGAAGATTCACCCTTAATTTGGCCGATGAGGTCGGCTTTAATAATATCCGTTGGTTGGAGATCGAGACCTCGGCTGTTCATGACGGAGAACACTCGGAAGGCGGACTCTTGCGTGGGGGTAGAGACCGCTACTAAAAAGCACCGAGTAAGCAGGAAGGTAACGAACGCCTCAAGCTCATCCGGAGCTTCGAAGCGCTTTTCAATTTCTGCTAGAAGATACTCCGCGTTGGCTCGAATGTTGCGCTGGGATTCATTGTTTAGAGAGGATGAATCTAGATCCATAAGCTGATTCAGATTGAAATTTTGGATATACTTTGTAAAGAAGCCCTGATCGCGCGCTCGTAGCGAGAGTCTTGGTTTTGGCAAGATTCCCTCCATTTTCTTGCCTGGCTCTAGAATGTAGGGCTTGAGCTCATCCTTATTTGCGGCGTCATGAGCACACGCAATCGCTGCAAATAAGATCGTCAAGGTGGTAAGACGCTGTTGACCATCAATTACTTCCGAAAGTGGAGCTCCATCGGATTTTATAAGCACGATGCTTCCCAAGAAGTACCCTTCTTCTCCTTCTGCTTCGTGGAATGCAACTAGATCATCTAGTAATTCGGAAGCCTGATCGACTGTCCAAGCATAGGGCCGCTGGTACGAGGGAATAACAAATTCAAATTCGGAACTAAAGATTTTGGATAAAGGATACTCCGCCCCTGTGATCTTTTTTGTCATTAGCGCCTCTAAGACTTAACTGCAGATCCTATACGGGTGAGCTCTACGGGCCAGACTCTAGACGGCTGCGGCTACGTCGGTTCTGGCGAAATCCTGACCCACGTAGAGGATTGGGCATTCCGTCTCGCGGGCTAGTGCATAGGCGAAGCAGTCGCCGAAGTTGAGCCCGGCCGGGTGATTGCCCTTGCCCCATGCGGCGTAGGCCTCGGCCACACGCGCGGCCGTGGTCGCGGTGACGGGCACCACCTCCACGCCGCCTTCGGCCATGAGCGTGGCCATCTCCATCCTAATCCCCCGATTGCCTGCGACGATCAGGGCCTCAGCCAGCGTGCCTGCCGAGATCAGGAGCCTTGCCTCGGAGCCTAGGACGGCAGCGCAGGCGGCGCTCTCAGGCTCGCCTAGGAGGACTGCCATCAGGGCCGAGGTGTCGAGAACCACGGTATCCAGAGATTGGGAGCCTGCTGCCTCAGGGGTGGCGCTCGCCCTGCCCTGCCCTCTCACCCGGGCAGCCCGTCTTCGTCGTAGAGGAAGTCTTGGCTGCGCGTGGCTTCGGGACCACGGCGCACCTTCTGAGTGGCGGAAAGCTGAAGGCGTGTGAGGAGCTGCGTTCGTGCAGCGCCTGAAGGTGCGGGCGCCACCGGTACGATCCGCGCGGCTGGCCTGCCGTGGCGGGTGAGCACGACCTCTTCGCCCGCCTCGGCCTGACGCACGAGATCGGTCAGGCGAGCCTTCGCATCGGACAGGGGAACGTGCATCGGACGGGACTCCAAGCGTGTTGCTCTTGAGCGAATTTGGACCATGCAGTGGTCCAAATCAAGAATGGATCACCGAGGGAGGCGTCTTTATCTTCCTAGCTTCCTATTGTCCTAGACTTTCCCGTACCGTCCTTCGAGAAGTTCCAAGGCTTCGGCCAACAGTTCGGGCACCTTCTTCCGCGTCCGGATCGCGAGCATCTCGTACCCATCCGCCACTCCGCGCGTCACCCTCTTGTTGAACTGGACCTTCTCGCCTTCGGCCACCTGAGTGAACTTCTCTCCCCTGCCCGCCTTTGACACCTCCGCGAGATGCTCCCTGGCCTCACTCCGGCGGCGCGGCGGCTCTGCGATCTGCAATCCCTTTGCCATCACGCCGCCTCCTTCCGCCGCTTCATGAGTTGATCGACAATTTCTTGGGCAACCTCGATTACCTTCTCCTGGACCTTGGTGAACGGGACCTCGGACGCAGCACGTCCTTCCGCATGCCCTTGGCGGATCGACGCCAGTTCCGGGAAGACGGGATCGAGCACCGACATCCTAGCCTTCCGAAGATAAGACCGTGCGGCCTTGTCCTCGGCGTCCGAGCCTTTGGCGCGACAGAACACAAACAGGATGCTCGCAGGATCAATGCCCGCCTCTTCTAGCTCATAGGCGGCTTCTATCTGCGGTTCCATGTCATCAAGGCTGTACCCGGTCGGCATCACGACGAGATCGCTGGCCCGCGCCATGACCTTGCCCCCCTGCTCCGCATGGGCCGGCCCGTCCAGGATCAGCAGGTCATAGCGGTCGGCCTCTTTCAGCGCGCGATCAACCGTGCGGAACTTCTCGACCGCGACATCCGGTTGGAGTCCGGCCGAGTCACGCCGTGCCTTCCACTTGGTCGAAGTCCCCTGCGCAGGATCTAGGTCGGCGATCTTCGCCGTCCATCCGGCCTTGGTGACCTCGACTGCCAGCAGTCGCGCCAGCGCACTCTTGCCGACGCCCCCCTTCTGGGAAATCAAAGAGATAATCATACTAGCTTCCTAGGATTCGCTTGCCGTAGGTTTGCATGATCCTAGGATGCTAACAAGAAAATATTTTACGTTCCTATACTGCTAGGAATCTAGGGGAGTGTGCGCCTATGGGCGTCCACGCTTCTCATGCCAGCTCTGGCAGAACTTCACGTAGTGGCGGGCAGGGGCCTTGGGCTCGATCTCGTTCTCGCCCAGCCAGGAGCGCCACTCGTGTTCGAGCATGTACACATCCCAGCCGGGGGCGACGGTCCGGGCGTCATTGTAAGCCTCGGGATCAAGCCGTCCTGACCAAGGCTCGACTGCTTTCCCGAGGGTTATAGTGTTCCGGTTGCGGAACGTCACCATGTCGCCCTCAAGCGATATGGCGTAGTCGGGGATATGCGAGTGCGCTGCATCCTCAGCGACAATGATCGAGAGCAGCCGCCGGAACTCCTTGTCCGTTGAGTAGGAGCCGGACTTGGCCTTGAGTTTCTGGATTCCAATCCTCCATTCCGTCTGTGAACCGCAGTGCTTTCGTGCGATCTCGTACAGCCGTCGCTCCAACGGCTTCCGGAGGCGGAAATAGTTGCGGTGCAGGGTGAGCACTTCGCGCGCCTTGATCGCGTTGAACACCCATTCCGACAGCGTGACCTCAATATCCTGCATACGACCATCGCGGGTCTGGCGAACGATGCGGAAGCGGTCGATCAGGCCGAACCCATCCAGGACTTCGACATCGCCAGTCGTTACATTGGTGGTGATCCGGGTTCCTGACAGGCGCTCCAACGCCGCACGGAGTTGTTCATACCCCCGCCCATCTTTGCCGCGATTGGTCGCCGTAAGGAGGTCGTATGCCTTGAACCGCAGGGTAGGGCGGATGTCCGATTCATGACCGTCATTTATGGCCGCCATTACCTGAGAGATGCAGAAGATCAGGATGTCTCTGTCATGGACTGTCGCGAGACCCTTCACGGATGGCGTGACCTCCACGAAGTTCTTGCCGTTCTCATACCGGCGTACGTTCAGGTCCGGTTTGGTCGAGATCGAGAAGACGGGGTGCTCCATGGATGCCATGTCCCCCTTGGGGGCCGCATCGAAGATGTCGCACACGAAGAAGTCGCCCTGCTGCATCCGGTCAGGAAGAAGGGGAGACCGACCTTTCGTGTTTTCACCCACCATACCTTACCCTTTCGTGCTTTCACACACCACGTCAAGCGCCATCGTGTTTTCACACACCAAGTTTCGTGCTTCTACCCACCGCCTATCGTGTTTTCACACACCAATTTGAAAAAAAAACTTATTATTATCAATTGTTTGATAGGCTCTTTCAGAGGTGTAACACATACTTAACACAGATCTAACACTCACGACCTGTGGATAACTCGCGTTTCCGGGGCCTGGAGGCCTCGCGTCCTATGTTCTCTTGACAGTCATTGCCCCCAAGCACTCGGCAGGTGACGTCACTGCTAGTGCGCGGATGACGGGACCTACCTAGAACAAGGTACTGAGAAACACCGCCAGCACGAGACCCGTGGAGATCGCACCTGCCCAGACCCACAGTACGCGCCTGCGCCAGCGCCCGGCCTCGTCCAGCTCCTGCCGCAGGCGTTCGAGCGCGGCCTCCTCGGCCTGTTCCAGCTCCTTCAGGCGGGCAGCTGTGGTTTCATGGTTGGTGCGGATGGTCAGGACGGCACCGGCAAACTCATCCAGGACTTTGTCGAGCGCCTTCTCGACCTCGGCACCGATGAAGCGGGCATAGCCCGCAGGATCGGTCTGCTGCTCGGTGCGCTTTGCCGCGGTGCGGGTCTTATCCACGGCCCTGGTCAGGGCCTCGATCTGCTCGCCCTGGCTGTCGAGGCGCGCCGACATGCTGGCCACGACCTGACCCAGGAGATCGAGGGTCTCGCGCAAGGCCACGTCGGACAGGGCAGGGGGTGTGTCGGGCATGCGTGGTCCTGTCAGGCGGCGGGGTGCGGGAAGAGGCCCCGGAACTCGGGGTCGGTGTAGTAGCGGATCTTGCGGGCGAGGATCATCGGGCGGCCCTGCAGGCGCAGGAGCTGCAGGTGCGGGGACATCTGCATGATCTCGTCCGGCGTCAGCAGGTCGCGCCCGGTGAGCTGGTGGGTGGTCGAGGCGGGGTCGCCGGGCCTGTGGCTGGTGGTCGCGTAGGAGGTGGTGGCCTGGCCCATGAGCTGGCTCAGGGCTTTCGCGGTCTCGTAGTCGTTGACGCCGAAGGTCTGGAGCACACCGGCATTGGCTACGAAGGTGTTGGCGCGGGCGCCGTAGAGGGCGCGCAGCTGGCTCTGGGCTTTGCCCGTTCGGCAGCGAAACGCTCCACCGGAGCGTTTCCGGGAAGCTGCCTCACCCTGCAGGATCGGCCAGAGCTGGAGGCCGTAGCCCGCCATCAGCCCCATCGCCCGCTCCACCGCCTCCAGGCGGCCCAGGGCCGCGAACTCGTCGAGAAGGAACAGGGTGGGTTCCCGAAGGGGCGGAGAGGCCCTCTGCGCGGCTCCTGGGGCCTCTGGGGCGCCGTGGGGCGTCTCCGCATCCCGGGCGATCTCTGCAAGCGCCTGGCTGACCAGGAGGCGCAGCCAGCGGCTGTAGGCGTCGAGACGGTTCGGTGGCAGCACCAGGAAGACCGACGAGACCTCGTGGCGCAGGCTGGCAAAGCTGAAGTCCGAACGGGCCAGGCTGGCGGTGATGCGGGGGCTGTCGAGGAAATGGGTGTGGCGCTGCGCGGAGGAGAGCACGCCTGCGGCCTCGCGATCGGCCTTGCCGAGGAAGCGGTTGGCGGCCCGTGCGATCAGCCCGCCGGCCCCTAGGCTCTCCCCCATGAGCGCGAGCAGCGCGCGGAACCGGTCCGGCGGCAGGGTCAGGTACTCGCGCACGGCGGCGAGGGTGCGGCGCTCCTCGGGTTCGTGGACGGCGGCGAAGAGGATCAGACCGGCGAGGAGGGCCTTCGCCTCCTCGTTCCAGTGGGCATCCCCGGTCTCCCCGGGCGGGTCCACCACCAGGGCTTCGGCGAGGGAGGCGGCGTCCTCGCCGAGGTCGAGGCTGTCGGGGGTGAGACGCGCGAGGGGGTTGTAGGCCGCGGCGGGCAGGCCGGTGACGCCGAAGGGATCGAGGACATGGAGCGGCCCGAGCTTGCGGCGGGCCTCGTGGGTGATCCGGGCGTTCTCGCCCTTGGGATCGATGACCAGCATCGGACGCGACACGAGGAGGAGGTTCGGGATCACGGTGCCGACGCCCTTGCCGGTGCGGGTGGGGGCGAGGGTCAGCAGGTGCGCGGGGCCGTCGTAGCGCAGCAGCCGGCCGCTGTCGGCGTCCCGGCCGATCAGGAGGCCGCGCTCGCTTTGGGCGAGATCGCGGCGCTCGGCCTTGGAGGCGAGGCGGGCGGAGCCGTGGCTGTCGCGGGTACGGACGAAGAGCGCGGCGATGCCGAAGTGCTCGGCCCAGGCCTGAAGGACAAGGGCCCACCCTATCAGCACGCAGACGGCATAGCCGAGCCAGCCGAAGAGGGTGTTGGGCTCATCGATCGTGTCCAAGCCGAAGATCAGCATCTGTCCCAAGACGAAGCCGAAGGTGACAAGGACAAAGGCGAGGATGAGGCCAAAGGCCAGCACCAGCAGCGCCCAAGGCACGGCAATCGCCAGAGTCCCCAGCAGGACAAGAAAGCTGAAGACCGTCCGGATCATGCGGCGTCGTCAGAACCAGAGGGGGCAGAGGGCGCGGCCTGGCCGTCCTCAGACCCGAGGGCAGGACGCTGGTCCGGGTTCCACCCCTCGAAGGTCTTGCGGTCCTGCTCGCGGGGCAGGTTGCGGACCAGCCGGTCGAGCAGGACGGCGGCATTGGAGTCCCGCGTGGCCAGGTCCATAAGGGCGCCCCCAACAATGACCTTGCGGCGGGTGTCGATCTTGCGCTCGCGGGCGGCTTCCCGGTTGCGCAGCGCCTGCAGTCGAGCCTTGGCCTGTTCGTAGCGCTTCTGGGCCCGGTCGAGCTCGGTCTCTGCCATCAACAATCCCCCTCGTTCAATGCTTGTTTCTTCTCCACTCTGCCCACGTCGGCGTTGCCTGCCAAGACGGTGCCGTTTAGCGTGGACCCGACGAACAGCAGTGAGAAGGGCGCACTTATGCAAACCTGCGGTTTGCGTGCGATCTCCCGGGGGCAAGCACCCCCCGCCAACAGCAACCCCATGCCTCGGGTAAACCCGAGGCAGCAGGAGGCGCGTCCCGCCCTCCCGCACCCGCCAAGGCCAACCTACGCGGTTGGATCGCGTCCTGTCGCATCTACACGGGCCTGCGTGGCGCCCGGCGGCCGGTCGGCCCTGCGCCATATGAAGGCTCCGGTTCTCCTGGCGCGCTGCCGGAACCGCCGCTGTGGATGCACGCGGGGCGCGTGCAGGGTCCCGCTCGGTGGCGGGACCCGGGCACTTGGTGCGGCCGGCGTGCCTGGCGTGGGGATGGCCTCGGCCGGCGGTGCTCACCCTGCGGCTAGGCTCCCCGCGCGCTCCTGCGGGCACGGGTGAGCGGCCGTGGCGAGCTACCATCTCTCGGTCAAGACGATCAAACGCAGCGCCGGGCGCTCGGCCACCGCCGCTGCGGCCTACCGCGCCGGCGAGCTCATTGCCTGCGAGCGCGAGGGACGCGTCCACGACTACACGCGCAAGGCCGGCGTCGCGGACAGCTTCATCCTCGCGCCCGAGGATGCCCCGAACTGGGCGCAGGACCGGCAGGCGCTGTGGAACGCGGCCGAGGCGCGGGAGACGCGCGCCAACAGCGTCACCGCGCGGGAGTGGGAGCTCGCGCTGCCCGCCGAGCTCGACGCCGCCGAGCGCCGCCTGCTGGTGATGGGCTTCGCCCGCGAGCTGGTGGCCCGCTACGGGGTGGCGGCCGACGTGGCGATCCATGCGCCGCATCGCGACGGCGACCAGAGGAACCACCACGCCCATGTGCTGACCACCACCCGCGTCCTGACCGCTGAGGGCCTCACCGACAAGACCCGCGTCCTGGACGCCAAGGCGACCGGCGGGCCCGAGATCGAGGCGATGCGGGCGCGATGGGCGGAGCTGCAGAACCTGGCGCTGGAGCGGCAGGGGCACGAGGTCCGCGTGGATCACCGCAGCCTCGCCGCGCAGCGCGAGGCGGCGCTGGCCGAGGGCCACGAGCTCAAGGCCGAGGAGCTGGACCGCGCGCCGGAGATCAAGCTCGGGCCGGCCGCCTCCGCCATCGAGCGGCGCGAGATGCAGGCGGCCTGGTACGAGGATCGGGACTATGTGGCCGTCACCGAGCGCGGCGCGGCGGTGCAGGCGGTCCGACAGGAGCGGGCGCTCCTGGTCGAGCTGCGGGCGCGGCTGGAACTCGCCCGCGACACCTGGGTCCATGCCCGCGAGGAGGGCGCGGACCTCGTGACGGCTGGCCTCGCCGCGCTCCGGGCCGCCGCACAGAAGCACGCGATCGAGCGGGAGCACAGGCAGGACGTGGTCCAGGAGCAGGCACGGGAGCACACCCTGGAAGCCGGCAGCCTCCGGGAGCAGCTGGCGCGCATCCTGGAGCGGGGGACCGGCCGCAAAGACAAGGAGGCCGAGGTTGCACAGGAGGCCGGGCCGGGGCACGAGAAGGACGACATCCGTGCCCGGCTCGGACGCATCCTCGGACGAGAGGTGGAGCAGGACCAGGCGGAGGCGGGCGCCTCAGCGCCGGGGCAGGAGCCGCAGAGCATCCGCGACCGGCTACAGGCGGTGCTGGCGCGGGACAGGCAGGTTGGGCTCCAGAAACCCGACAAGGTGCATGACCATGAAAGGGATGAAGCCGTGCACCGGCACCGACACCGGGGGGATGAGCATGAACTATAGGCGAGAACCTGTCCTTCCTGGGGATTGCCTTGACGGTTGACGTACATCGTCAAGATGCTTATCTCTCTCCCCCATGATCCTGAGCTACCGCGACAAGAAGACGGAGCGCTTCGCCATGGGCGAGTTCGTCAAAGCCTTTAGCGGATTTGAGGCTCAGGCGGTCAAACGGCTTGCGATCCTGAACGCGGCGCCGGCGCTGGAGACCTTGCGGGCGCTGCCGTCCAATCGCCTGGAGGCGCTTCGAGGCGACCGGGCAGGACAGTATTCGATCCGCGTCAATGATCAGTGGCGCCTTTGCTTCGAATGGCCTGAGGGGCAGGCAGGCCCCAGCGCGGTCGAGATCGTGGACTATCACTGAGACAAGGAGGCCACCCATGTTCATGCGCGCCGTTCATCCTGGGATCGTCCTGAAGGACGAGCTGGAGGAGTTGGGGATCACGCCCACGGAGTTCGCCCGCCAGATCGACGTGCCTGCCAACCGTGTGAGCCAGATCATCGCCGGCAAGCGGGGCATCACGGGGGACACGGCGCTTCGCTTCGGGCACTGGTTCGGTACAGACCCGCAGTTCTGGCTCAACCTCCAGGCGCAGTGGGAGCTGGTGCAGGCTGAGCGTGAAATGGGCGAAGCCATCCGGCACCTGCCTACACGGGCGGCATAGGCTCCAGACCCATTGATCCTCAAAGCCAGAACAGGACGGTTGCGGCGAGAGCGACGGCAGAGAAGAAGGTTTCCGGGCAGCGGTCGTATCGGGTTGCGACACGCCGCCAGTCCTTGAGCCGCCCAAACATGATCTCGATCCGGTTGCGCCGCTTGTAGCGCCGTTTGTCGTATTTCACGGTTGTCTTTCGGGACTTCCGACCGGGGATGCAGACCTTTATCCCCTTGTCATTCAAAGCTTCTCTCAGCCAGTCTGCATCATATCCTCGATCTGCCAGCAGCCAGTCGGCCTCGGGCAGGCTACCCAGTAGGGCCGCCGCACCGGTGTAGTCGCTCACCTGTCCGGCCGACATGAAGAAGCGGATCGGCCGGCCCTTGGCATCGGTGACGGCGTGCAACTTGGTGTTCATGCCCCCTTTGGTGCGCCCGATCTGGCGTCCGCGCCCCCTTTTTTGGCGCGCAGGCTGGAAGCCGTGCGGTGCGCCTTCAGATACGTTGCATCGATCATGATTGTCTTGTGCTGGCTGCCTTCGGCGGCAAGACCTGTCATGATCCGGGCGAACACCCCGTTGTCGCTCCAGCGCTTCCAGCGGTTGTAGAGCGTCTTCGCCGGACCGTATTCCCTGGGTGCATCACACCATCGCAAGCCATTGCGGTTGACGAAGATTATGCCGCTAAGCACGCGGCGATCATCGACCCGAGGCCTGCCATGGCTCTTCGGAAAGAAAGGCTTCAGGCGCTCCATCTGCGCCTCGGACAGCCAGTAGAGATTACTCATCGGACAGGTCTCCTCGCGGAGCCTGAATCACGCCAATCACCCGAAATCAATGGGTCTGGAGCCTATATCGTGAAGCGTTTTAAGATAATGGATCGCATCTTTTCTGATCGGCTTCGCCTAATTATTTGGTGGTCTCTACAAACTCTTATAGCCTTGAACATCACGAGATATATCGTGAGCTTAAACAAACCGGAAATTATGCCAGCTGTTGGTGCATTTGCATCCGTGTTTTCGTTTTTATTCTATACCAGGCGCAAAGGAAAACATGACGATCTGGTCAGAGCATATCAACTAGAAATGGTTGAAATGATGGTCCGTAACAATGTGGATAGCGAACGTTATTATAACCACAAGATGAAGGGAGAATTTGAAAAACGAGACTATGAGATAGCTTGCATAAGGCACCTTTTCAGAAATCTTAAGAATGATCACGAAGCCTTCAAGAGATATGGTCCGAATGGTCCGTCTGGCAATCAGCTATCGGGCTTAAGCGCACTTTCCCGTGCAATGAATTCTGAACCTCATAGACCTGAACATCAACCGCCTCATGTTAGAATTAGCCAAGATGGCTATCTTATAAGCATCCGCAATTGGAAGAAGGCCATTAGGGAAAATCAGAGTTGGTCTTCCCGTTTCTCTACTTTGGAAGGCGCGGCAATCTTCTATTCGGCTATTGTATCTGCGTTCGGGGCAGAGTTTGTTAGGTGGTGGCACTCGCTTCCGAATAATTGGTGGCGTTCTCTGCCCTTCGTGTCATGACTATCTCTCTGTTTAGCGGATTTGCTTTCTCCCGTTCTTCGAAATGGATAGCAAGGGAGACAAAAATCTATATCCCTGACACTCGATGCGCTGTGCCCGTTCTTGACATTCACAACGAGCATTGAGGCGACACCTCGAAGCTTTGAACGGCGTGTCGCAGACCTCGGGCAACTTCCTCCGGCGTTCCTGTGTTCTGCACGGAGTGTTATCACCCACCGAAAGACCTTCCATGTTCAGACCCGCCGCCTTTGCCGTCCTTTTTGCGCTTGTGCCGGCCACCGTCTCGGCGGATGCCGCCCTGACGATCACCTTCGATCTGGAGGATGTAACCACGGCCCACTACACCTGTGGCGAGGATAAGCCGCTTGCCGTAGTCTATGTCGTCTCTGAGGCAGGCAACCTAGCACTGGTCTCCATGGATGAGGGAGATGCGCGCGTCTTTGCGGAGGCGGTGAGCGGATCTGGCGCGCGCTACGTCTCGGGGCAGTACGAATGGATCACCAAGGGCGGGACCGGCCTGCTGATCAATACGCTGGAAGACAAAACCCTTCTTGATTGTCGCCTTGCCACCCCGTGAGCCGGGCGCCGCGACGGGTTCGATCCTGCGCATTTCAGCTCCGCGGTGGTTGGTGCAGTCCGCATCGCTGCTAAGAGGATGTAGAAGTTAAGAGGCTTGAGCTGCCGGACATCCACAGGCCTGGCTCAGCGACGGGCCCGCTCGCGCTGCCAGGCCAGTTGGCGCAGAATGGCCGACGAGTTGCTCTGGGCAATGACTGCGGCCGGCAACGCCATTGCGATCTGGAAGGGCAGCAGCATCAGCGCGTCCAGGCGCGGGGCAGCCCCAGCCTGTGCCGGTGCACGCGGTCCCTCTGGGGCTGTGCTGGGCACTGCCTCCATGTCGGCTTCAAACTGCGGGGCCGTGATCTGGTCGTGGTCAAGCATGTCGTCCTCGACTCCTGGGGGCGGAGGAAGGCTCTTATCGCCGGCGGCATGCCGCGCGGGCCTGTCACCTAACCAGCGCAGCTTGGCAGGGTTTCCGCGCTGCATGAAGCGCAAACTCTGGAGCACTAGGTGTATCGGGGCCGACAACGCTCTGTGCTCTGAGCTGCGGTCTGGCAAACTGCCCCTGCCCTATGCGGCAGGGGCAGCCTCGGGAAGAGGAGAGCCTGTGCACTTGGCTCTCTCGAGCCTCATGGCAGGAGAACGGCCGGGAGTTCCTCAGGCAACCCGAAGCCCCGGCTTCTTACCGGGCAGGAGCTGATGTTCTTCTCAGGCACGCGCCTGACCCTCAAATTATATGCGGGTTCCCCCTTGGTGCCGGGCCCGTTCGTGGCCCCTTCTCCCCACAACCCCTGGCTGCGCCCCCGCCCTTCCAAGGAACTTACCATAACACCTGTACGGGACGGACGGCGATCGGAGGTTGAGCGCGGGGGGCGCTTACGACCAGGTCCAGCGCCAGCGGCGGGACCGCGACCCGGGGGGCGGATCTGCGGCGGGCGCGGCCGGTGCTGTCGAGAGAGGCGCGGGCGGCGGAATGAGCTTCAGGGTCTCGTCCAGGATGCGCTTGCGCTCCTCGGCCAAAGCCTCGGCGACGGCGGCACGCTGCTACGCCGCCGTGGGAGGTGGTGAAGGCGTTGGGGTTGCCACTGCCGGGCGCGAGGGCGGGCGCGGCTGGCCGTACCAGTCTTCGTTCCGCGTGGCGATCATAGTCGCTGCAATTGCCAGGAAGGCCAGCGTCGAGCCGGCGAGAAGCGCATAATCGCTGCTCCGCAGGATCAGGTACATGACCGCGTAAAGCACAGTCAGGAGCGCCGTCAGCACCCAGACCCGCTGCCCAAGCTTTAGCCCCGCCCAGCCAAACAAGGCCAGCAGCAGGATCGTGGCGGTGCTGGCGCCCAGGTAGGCGCGGGCAAAGCCGATATGCTCGGCATAGGCCACGATCAGCAGCACGAACACCGACTGCGCTAGGCCGACGAGGATGTACTGCACCGGGTGCGCCGGACGATGGCCACTGCCGCGCTCCGTCAGGAGCACCGTCAGGAAAGTCATCGCGATCAGTAGGATGGAATAGGTCGTGGCGCGGTAGGCCTGCTGGTAGAAGTCGTTGGGCTGGTAGAACGCCAACCCGAAGGCCTGATTGGCGGCAGTGGCCTCGTCCACCCCGCGGGTGACCTGCGCCAAGGGCCGAGCGAGGTGCGGAATGGTCCAACGGGCCTCATAGCCCTGCGGCCCGACATCGCGGCTGTCGGGCAGGAAAGCGCCGTCGAAGCTCGGGTGCGGCCAGTCGCCCGCCATGGTGATGCGGCTGGTGCGTCCGACCGGGACCATCATCAAATGCTCCGCCCCGTTCAGCGCCAGCGTCAGGTGGTAGTTCTGGTCTGTCCCGCGCGGATCGCCGATTGCGCCCGCGATGCCGGTTGCGCCAGCCGACATCGGCTCCAACCGGATCAGGCGATCGCCGCGGGTCAGCGCCGTTTCACCGCGGATGCCGCTGTTGGTGGTCAGCCCCAGCTCGATGCGCGCCTGGTCCCAGAGCGGTGCCGCACCCGCCTCCATCAGCGCCGCCACATCCGGCACGGTGAAAGTGGCGTCTAGCGTGATGTCGACGGTGTAGACGGGAACCGTGAAGATGCCGCGCCGCCGTTCGGTGATATGGGCCGTGAGGGTGCTGTCGAGCGTCTCGGGCAGGATCACCAGCGGCGCCTGCTCGCCCGTGACGGTGACCTGCCGCGCGCCCTGACGCTCTTCGCCGGTCTGCGGATCGCGCATCATCTCGGAAACGGTCTGGACCACCGGGCCCCGCACCGGCACTACTAGGCGCGGCCCTGAGAGCGTCTGCGACCCGCCCCATTCGCGCGACACCCGGTCTTGCACGTCGCGCGAGGCGCTGAGGCGGCCGTCGATGATCGAGCCCACAAGGAACAGCGGGACCGCCATCATCAGGGCCAGAAAGCCAACGATTAGAAAACGCGCACCGGGACGGTTGAGCATGGGTATTCCTTCAAGGGCTGTGTTTAAGCCCGACAAGGCGGGTCCTTCCTCTTGATCTTACTAGCGATCGGATCGCCAAGACCACCAACGCCGATACTTAGATACATTTGGCACTGAAGCGGGTGCCTGCGTCTCGCGCTCGGCCAGCCTATCAATTAGCTTCTCGCCCAAGCTGCGCCAGCGGTCGCGGTCCGCCTCGGCCATCTGGGCGCGAGCCTCGGCCGCACTCACCAAGGCCGCGCGTTCTTGGAGCCGAGCCTCAAGTTAGGCAATAGTCAATCGCGCTGCTGCTAGATCCTCGGCCAAGTTGTCGCGGTTGGCCCCAAGAGGGTGAGAGCTGGCTCGGTTTGTCTGAACAGCTTGCGGGCTGCTGCTAAGTGGATCTCCGCCTTGGTTACTACGCCGCCGGGATTGGCGTCAGCTGAATGAGATAGGCCTGGTCGGGTGTCTGCCCGCTGAGCGACGAATGGGGTCTCGTGCCATGTAGAAGCCGAGGTAGCGGCCGATGGAGGCCCGAGCCTCGGAGACGCTGCCGTAGGCGCGCAGATACACCTCCTCGTATTTCACCGTTCGCCAGAGCCGCTCGACGAAGACGTTGTCCCGCCAGGCACCCTTGCCGTCCATGCTGATGGCGACCTCGGCGTTCTTCAGCACCTTGATGAACTCGACGCTGGTGAACTGCGAGCCCTGGTCGCTGTTGAAGATCTCCGGCCGACCGTAGCGGCCGAGCGCGTCCTCCAGCGCCTCGATGCAGAAGTCCGCCGACAGCGTGATCGAGAGCCGCCAGGCCAGGACCTTGCGGCTGAACCAGTCGATGACCGCGGCAAGATAGACGAAGCCACGGGCCATCGGAACGTAGGTAATGTCCATCGCCCAGACCTGGTTTGGGCGCGTCACCGCCAAGTTCCGAAGCAGGTAGGGATAGACCTTGTGGCCCGGCGCCGGTTTCGACGTGTTCGGACGGCGGTGGAGCGCCGCGATCGCCATCTTCTTCATCAGTGTCGCGACGTGAAGACGACCTGCCGGGTATCCTTCAGCCCGCAACAGCCCCTTCAGCATTCGGCTGCCCGCAAACGGATACTCCAAGTGCAGTTCGTCGATCCGGCGCATCAGCGCGAGATCGGCGTCCGACGCCGGGCGCGGCACGTAATAGACGCTGCCCCGACTGATCCTGAGCGCCTTCGCCTGCCGCCTGACGCTCAGCCCATGGTCGCGGTCGATCATCGTCTTGCGCTCGGCAGCAGACCTGCCTTGCCGAGCGCGCCGGACAAAAAATCGTTCTCGAGCGTCAGCTCGCCGATTTTCGCATGCAAGCTCTTCACATCCACCACCGGAGCCGCCTCGGCGGGGGCGCCAGCGCCGAACACGCCGGAGGCGCCTTCCAGGAGCTGCGTGCGCCATTGGGTGATCTGGTTGGGATGAACGTCAAACTGCTCGGCCAGTTCGGCCAGCGTCTTCTCGCCCCTGATGGCGGCCAGTGCCACCTTCGCCTTGAAGGCCGGGCTGTGGTTCCGGCGCGGTCGTCTGGTCATGGTCTCTCCTCGCTGCTCGGCATCATGCCGATGTCGCGCGGAGGATCCACTCAACGCCCCTGTTCAGATTTCCCGAACCACCTCTCTTGTCGTCGACCGCCGATCCCGGGCAGGGTGGAGCCATTCTGTCTGGAGTGGAGAACCGCAGCCTTGGACAACTCTCGAAAACTCGTGGCCGAGCTGATCGGCACCTTCTGGCTCACCTTTGGCGGCTGCGGCTCGGCCGTGCTGGCCGCCGCCTTTCCGGAGGTCGGGATCGGCCTTCTTGGCGTGTCTCTGGCTTTCGGGCTGACAGTGCTGACCATGGCCTATGCCATTGGTCACGTGTCCGGCTGCCACCTCAATCCCGCAGTGACAGTAGGCCTCGCCGTCGGCGGGCGCTTCCCTGCCGCCCAGATCCTGCCCTATGTCCTGGCACAGGTGATCGGGGCAATTCTGGGCGCCTTCGTGCTCTATCTCATCGCCAACGGTGTTCCGGACTTCGATGCCGTGGCGTCCGGGTTTGCGGCCAATGGTTATGGCGAGCACAGCCCTGGCGGCTACTCGCTTGGCGCGAGCCTGGTGGCGGAAGTGGTGCTGACCATGATGTTCCTGTTCATCATCATGGGCGCGACCCACGGCCGGGCGCCGGTGGGCTTTGCCCCGATCGCCATCGGTCTTGGGCTGACGCTGATCCACCTCATCAGCATCCCCGTGACCAACACGTCGGTCAACCCCGCCCGCAGCACCGGGCCCGCTCTCTTCGTCGGGGGCTGGGCCCTGGGCCAGCTCTGGCTGTTCTGGGTTGCGCCGCTGATCGGCGGCGCCCTGGGCGGAGCGCTCTACCGTTTCGTCAGCCCGGATCCTGCCGAACCCGTCGTGGGCGGCGTCCGCAGCAAGGGCTGAAAAGGGCGTGCGG
>NZ_NSJZ01000024.1 GCF_002287065.1 Paracoccus salipaludis | reverse complement strand
CCCGGGATGCAGGGAGTGATCCCTTTGTCTTTCAGCGCATTTCTGAACCAGTCGGCATCATGGCCCCGGTCGGCCAGCAACCATTCCGCTGAGGGTAAACCTCCCAGCAAGGCCGCGGCGCCAGTGTAGTCGCTGACCTGGCCTGCGGTCATGGAGAACCGGATTGGCCGTCCATGGGCATCGGTGACGGCATGCAACTTGGTGTTCATGCCACCCTTGGTCCGACCGATCAGTCGGCCGCGCCCCCTTTTTTCGACCATAGGCTGGTCGCCGTGTGGTGCGCCTTGAGGTAGGTGGCATCAATCATGATCGTCTTCGGTTCGGAGGCCTCCGCGGCCAACCCCTCCATGATACGAGCAAAGACGCCCATGTCGCCCCACCGCTTCCAACGGCTGTAAAGCGTCTTCGCGGGACCATACTCTCGGGGATCGTCCCGCCATCGTAACCCGTTGCGGTTGATGAAGATTATGCCACTAGAGCCACACGCCGATCATCAACACGCGGCTTACCATGGCTCTTCGGAAAGAAGGGCCGGAGCCGCGCCACCTGCTCATCGGTCAGCCAGAAACGGTTGCTCATCTGCCAGTCTCCTTGCGGAGCCTGAATCACGCAGCAGCAGGCAGATCAATGGGTCCTGACCCTAGAACGGAGCCCGTCGATTTTGAAACAGAACCTGAGGAATCTGGAACGGAGCCCGTTGATCCTGGAACGGAGCCCGTTGATCCTGGAACGGAGCCCGTTGATCCTGGAACGGAGCCCGTTGATCCTGGAACGGAGCCCGTTGATCCTGGAACAGAGCCCGTAGACCCGGAAACGGAGCCAACCTATCCTCCAGATGATGAGGATCCCGAATACGTGCCTAATCCCCCTTAGGAGGAAAAGCAAGAATATAATTCAGCCTCAGGTAGAGCTTACTTTGTAGCGACGGCCGCGTTTGGAGATCGCATGCACCCTGACGTAATGGCTTGGCGCCAGTTCAGAGACTACCAACTCATGCGCGCGGCCGCTCCCAGAGGCTTTGTCAGATTCTATTGGACCGTGGGCCCTGGTCTGGCTGCCGTCACCAAGCCGCATCAGCTACACGCGCTCGTCGTTAGAGTACTGCTTACCCATCTCGTGCACATCTTGCGTGCCTTGGGAAGGACGGAAGCTCCAGCTGCGCGCAGACGGAGTTGGAGGACGCCCGACGCAGGTCGCTGATGCGCCAGTGGTATTCCCCATTCTCTGGCTGCGCTACAGGCGGGATTGCCGAAGCTCGGCATGCAGGCGTCCATCCAGTTGGAGGCACATGACGATCTCCATACCGCAATTGCACGCCGCGCGGTTGCGGCAACACTGCAGCCCGCGGCCAGTTTCATGAGTTTACTGCGCGAGCGCGTGGATTTGGCCAAGCGCTCTAGCAAGGCCTCGTGTAAAGGGCTGAGCTTCGTCAATGGCGCGTATCGCAATCCGCGCGTCCTGATCGCTGCTCTGAACATCTACCCGGCTCAACTACAATTTCTTTGAAAAACGCCAGCATGTCTCTCCCCTAGCCGGTATGCGGAAGCGGAAGTTTCCGGCCAGCGCCCGCCGATGCTTGCTGCTTCTGCAGTGGATATGCATTCTGGGAGCAGTCACGGCTGCCTCGAACACTTGCCTTCCATCGATCGAAGGTCAGATCTCCTTGTCCGCCACTTCGGCAGTGCACCCGGCGTATGCCCGACCCGAAAACATGAGTGACTGCTCATAAGTCGTCCATGTTCACCCCGTGCGGTCCACTCTCTTCGACCAGCAGGCGGTGCAGCATCGAGATGAGGCCGGCACGCGGTGCGGTTCTTCGTTCAACCAGTCCGATCTTGCGGTGCAGCTGAGGCGAGCCGAAGGGAGCCTTCACCAGTTCGGCCGCGCAATCCGTGATGGCGACCTGCGGCACGATCGAAACACCCAAGCCGTTTGCGACGCAGGCGGTGATGGCGGAGATCGTGTCGATCTGTGCGATCTCGGACAGCGGCAGGTTCAGGCGCGCCAGTTCCAGGTCGATCAGATGGGCCAAGGGCACGTTCGCGCGGAACCGGATAAACGGGTGCCCGGTCAGAAGCTCGTCCGCTGTGGTTGCTGCCGTGTTCGGCGGAGCCACTACGAACAGCGGCTCGTCCAGGAAAGGCCGCCATCGCAGCGACGACGGAAAGTTGCCGTATTCGGCGACCATCGCGGCATCAAGCCTTCCGGAGACGACATCCTGTAGCAGCGTCTCGGACAGGCCGACGCGCAACTGGATGCGCAGTTCGGGATGAAGGGCGTTCAGCCTGACAATGGCGCGCGGCAGCAGAGACAGGGCGCTCGTTCGCACCGAGCCCAGCGAGAACGTGCCGATCACCTTGCGCCCCGAGATGGCATCAATGGCGTTCTCGGCGGTGCGGACCAGTTCCCGGGCCGCCTCGACAAGCTGCTGCCCCGCCACCGTCAGCCGTGGGGGGCGGGTGCTGCGGTCGAAAAGTGCGGCGCCGACCTCCTGCTCGAGTGCCTGAACCTGCTGGCTGACGGCCGAGATCGTCAGGTTGACGACACCAGCCGCGCGGGAAAACCCGCCATGATCGACGATCGCCAGAAGTGTCCTGAGCTGCCGCGTATCCACTTGTCCAGATCGTCTTAAGTTGAACTCCATTATTATGCGCTTTTTTTAACAAGATCTACTGCTATCCCACTGCTGCCGCCCGGAGGAGAACGGGCGCGCCGTCTGGGGGAAAAATGTCCGACAAGGTTCTGATCACTGGCCCGAGCCTGGCGCCGGCTGCTGTCAAACTGCTGGAAGACGCGGGGCTGACGCCAGTCTACGTGCCGCCCTACAGTTCGGGCGACGGACTGCTGGATGCCGTGAGGGAAGCCGATCCTGTCGGGATCATTTCGCGCATGGGCCGCATCGATGCGGCGGTTCTCGATGCCGCGCCCAGCCTTCGCGTCATCTCCAAGCACGGCGTCGGCGTGGACAACATCGACACAGCCGAGGCTGCCCGCCGTGGCATTCCGGTGCTGGTGGCAACCGGCGCGAACGCAGTTTCCGTCGCCGAGCACGCGATCGCGCTGATGCTTGCAGTCGCCAAGCGCCTGCTGCCGCTGGACCGCGGCCTGCGCGAGGGCCGCTGGGAAAAGCCGGGCTTCAAGGGACGCGAGCTTGCGGGATCGACCCTGGGCCTCGTCGCCTTTGGGGCAATCGCCCGGCAGACCGCGCGCTTCGCCCGCGCCTTCGGGATGGACGTCGTAGCCTACGACCCCTTCTGCGCGGATGAGGCCTTCGCCGAGGAAGAAGTCACCCGGATCGACGATCTGGACCGGCTGCTGGCGATGTCGGACGTGATCAGCCTGCATTCGCCGCTGACGCCTGAAACGCGCGACCTGATCGACGCCCGGCGGCTGGCGCTGATGAAGGCGGACGCGATCATCGTCAACACCGCGCGGGGCGGCCTGATCGACGAGGCGGCGCTGGCCGCCGCCCTGGCCGAGGGGCGCATCGGCGGCGCGGGCCTGGACACTTTCGCGCAGGAACCGCCGCCTGCGGATCATCCCTTCTGGGCTGAGCCGCGGCTGGTCATGACCCCGCATATCGGCGGTGTCACCGTCGCCGCCAACGCCCGCGTCGGCACCGAGGCCGCGCAGGGCATCATCGATCTGCTGGCGGGCCGCCAGGTGCCTGCGCCGCGCATCATCAACCGTGCGGCGCTTGCTGCGGCCGTCGCCTGAGCCAACGGAGTTTCACATGACCATCGGTTTCCGCATCCTGCCCCGCGCCCGCGCTGTCCCGGCGGAACTTGTCGCGCAGTTCAAGGCGCTTCCGGTCGCCAATGTCAGCGACAGCATGAGCCGGATGACCGCCGCGGGTCCACGTCTGACCCGGATGCACCGCGAGGGCGTGCTGGCGGGTCCGGCGCTGACGGTCAGGGCACGCCCCGGCGACAACCTGATGCTGCACAAGGCCATCGACATGGCCCAGCCCGGCGACGTGATCGTGGTCGATGCCGGGGGCGACCTGACGAACTCGCTGATGGGCGAGCTGATGCTGGCCTATGCGGTCAAGCGCGGCGTCGCGGGCTTTGTCTTGAATGGCGCGATCCGGGACGCCGACGCCTTCCGCCAGGTCAACCTGCCGGTCTATGCGGCGGGCGTCACCCACCGCGGCCCCTACAAGGACGGGCCGGGAGAGATCAACGTCCCCATCGCCATCGACGGCATGGTGATCGAGCCGGGCGATCTGGTCCTGGGCGACGCCGACGGGGTGCTGGCCGTGTCTTATGACGCGGCCGAGGCGGTGCTGGCCGCGACCCAAGCCAAGCAGGATGCCGAGGCGAAGCAGATGGCCGCGATCGAGGCCGGCACGAACGACCGCGCCTGGGTCGATGCCGCGCTGAAGCGGCTGGGTTGCGAGATGCCCGCCGAGGGTTGAGGAGGATGCGCCCGGCACTGCCGGCGCAAAAGGGAGGAAGACACATGACTGCACTGAAATCCGTGGCACTGGCGTCGGCCATGTTGTCGGTGGCGGGCGCGGCTTGGGCCGACTGGCCGACGGACCGCCCGATCGAGATGATCGTGGCCTTTGCGCCGGGCGGCGGCACCGACATCATGCTGCGCACGCTGGCCCCCTTCGTCGAGGCCGAACTGGGCACGCAGATCCCGGTGATGAACCGCCCCGGCGCCTCGGGCGAGATCGCCTATACCGCGCTGTCGCAGGCCAAGCCCGACGGCTACACCATCTCGTCGCTGAACACGCCCGGCTTCCTGACCATGCAGGTGGACCGCAAGCTGCGCTTCGACCCCGCGGCGATCTGCCCTCTGGCGCGCATCGTCGAGGACCCCGGCACCTTCATCGTGCAGGCCGAGTCCGAGTATCAGACGCTGGCCGACTTGGTGGCGTATGCCAAGGAGAACCCGGGCGCGGTGTCCGTGGGCACCACCGGCGTCGGCACCGACGAGCATCTGGCCATGCTGCAACTGGAGCAGGCGGCAGGGATCGACCTAACGGCGGTGCCCTTTGCCGGCGCGAACGAAGCCAAGACCGCGCTGCTGGGCGGTCATGTCAACCTCATCGGGCTCAACGTCGCGGAATACACGACCAGCGACCAGAACGCCGTCCGGGCGCTGGCGCAGTTCGCCGAAGCGCGCTCGACGCTGGCCCCCGACCTGCCGACCGCCAAGGAGCAGGGCTTCGACGTGCTGATGTCGTCCGAGCGGGGCTTGGCCGCGCGCTGCGACGTGCCCGAGGCCGACCGCGCCCGTTTGGCGCAGGCGATCGAGACTGCGCTGGCGAATCCCGAGTTCCAGGAAAAGGCCAAGCAGCAGCAACTGCCGCTGTCCTACCTGTCGGGCACGGATTGGACGGCGCAGATGCCCGCGCGGCTTGATCGCTTCCGCGAGATCCTCGCGCTGGTCGAGGGCGGGCAGTAATGGCCGCCCCCGGCTCGCAAAAGGGCGACCACCCCGACCTGCTGACTGCCGGGCTGTTCATTGGAATTGGGCTGCTGGGACTGGTCATGTCCCGGCATCTCGACTTCGGCTCGCTCGCGCGGATGGGCCCCGGCTTCATGCCCCGCATCGTCTGCCTGCTGCTGGTCGCGGTCGGACTGCTCGTGGGCATCCCCGCTCTGCGGCGCCCTGGCGTGGCCATCGAGGCCGTGCGCGCGCGGCCGCTGATCGTCATCACCGTGGCCATTGTCGGCTTCGCCTTTGCGGTCACGCACCTGGGCTTTGTCGTGGCGTCGCTGTGGCTGGTCATCGCCGGTTCGCTGGCGGACCCCGGCGGGCGCTGGCGCACCGTGCTGCTGCTCGCGGCAGGGCTGACCGCTTTCGGCGCGCTGGTCTTCGTGAAGGCGCTGGGCGTGCAGGTGCCGCTCTGGCCGGTCTGAGTGCCGCAACATCACCTTTGGGAGGGGTGTGATGGAGTTTTTGGATCTTTTGATGCTGGGCTTCGGCGAGGCGATGACGCCCGCCAACCTCGGCTTCTGCCTGATCGGCGCGCTTCTGGGCACGCTGATCGGGGTGCTGCCCGGCATCGGGCCGACGGCAACCATCGCGGTGCTGCTGCCGATCACCTTCTTCCTGCCGCCGCTTGCCGGGATCATCATGCTGGCCGGGATCTATTACGGCGCGCAATACGGCGGCTCGACCACGGCAGTCCTGGTCAACCTGCCGGGCGAGGCGTCCTCGGTCGTCACCGCGCTGGACGGCTACCAGATGGCGCGTCAGGGCCGCGCGGGCGCCGCGCTGGCCGTCGCCGCGCTGGGGTCGTTCTTCGCGGGAACAGTCGCGACCTTCGCCATCGCGCTGGCCGGACCCACGCTGTCGGGCTTCGCCCTGTCGTTCGGCCCGGCCGAGTATGTCTCACTCATGCTGTTCGGTCTGCTCGCCGCCACCATCCTGGCCAGCGGCCTCGTGCTGAAGGCCATCGGCATGATCCTGTTCGGGCTGCTGCTGGGCATGGTCGGGACGGACGCGGAAACGGGCGCGGAACGGCTTACCTTCGGCGCGCTGGAACTGTTCGACGGCATCGACTTCATCGTCATTGCCATCGGCGTCTTCGGCTTTGCCGAGATCATCACCAACCTTGAGCGGTCGGGGTCGGAAGGCGTCAGTGTCGCGCCCCTGACCCGGCTCTGGCCCACGCGCGAGGACTTCCGCGCCTCGTGGCGCGCTGTCCTGCGCGGGACGGGCATCGGGACCTTCCTGGGCCTGCTGCCGGGAGGCGGCGCGACGCTTGCCTCCTTCAGCGCCTATTCGCTGGAAAAGAAGGTGTCGCGCCATCCGCAGAAATTCGGCACCGGCGTGGTCGAGGGCGTGGCCGCGCCCGAGGCCGCCAACAACGCCGCCGCGCAATCCTCGTTCATCCCGCTGCTGACGCTGGGGATCCCGTCCAACAACATGATGGCGATGATGCTGTCGGCCTTCATGATCCACGGCATCACCCCCGGTCCCTCGGTGCTGACCAACCAGCCCGAGATCTTCTGGGGCCTTGTCGCCAGCATGTGGATCGGCAACCTGCTGCTGGTCGTCATCAACCTGCCGCTGATCGGGCTGTGGGTGCGGCTGCTGACGGTGCCCTACCGGCTGCTCTACCCGGCGATCCTCCTGTTCTGCTGCATCGGCGTCTACAGCATGAACAACCGCATCTTCGACGTAGTTCTGGCCGCAGGCTTCGGCCTGCTGGGCTATGCCTTCCGAAAGGCGAAGTGCGAGCCCGGGCCGCTGCTGCTGGGCTTTGTCCTCGGTCCGCTGCTGGAAGCGAACCTGCGCCGCACGATGCTGATCACCCAGGGTGACCCGAGCATCTTCGTCGAGCGCCCGATCAGCCTGACAATGCTGGTGGCGACCGTGATCCTGCTGACGCTGATGATCCTGCCCAGCTTCCGCAAGACCCGTGAGGAGGCGTTCCAGGAGGAGGAAGCCTGAGCATCTTGGTTCAGAAACGTGCGGGAACGCTCACCTAATTCCGAAGCAACGCCGGGCGCTTCGCCCGGCGTTGCTGCTTGTGTCCGAAACAGCAGGGCAAGCCAGCTCGCGCGCTTTCGCCCGCACCGGGGCGCAAAGGCGCCCGGCATGGCTCGACCGCGACGACGAAACAGGCAAGGACGATGAGTGTCGTGGGTGAGAGACTCCGTCGGCCTGAATAGGACGCAGCAAAAGCATCCTTCGCCGAAGAGGCGAAGCGCCATTGACCGTGACCTTTCGTAGGCCAGCCCACCGTCACCCGACACCCGCTAAGATAATGGGCGGCGATGACATCGCCGCCCTTTTCCTGCAACAGAGAGTGCTTCACCGGAGCGGAGCCGGTTGATCGTCTGCTGCAAGAAGGAAGAGGATCCGGCTGCGTTTCAGTCCTTATGCCCGCCGACCGGGCAAGCCGAATGGTCTCGTTCATGATCGCAGTGGTGGTCCTGTGAGCGGCTGCCGTGATGAGTTCGCCCGAACCGGATGATTGATGCAGCAGCGCGCTTAGGGACAGCAGCGCGGCGATGGCCAGCTCAGCTGCCACCAGCTAACCGTTCGATGTGGTGGGCACGACCGGAAAGCATTGATCTGGTGACGGTGCCGAGGGCCGTGTTTGAGCCTCTGCGCCTGGGCCGTCCACTTGGGCAGGTCCCCTCTGTGCCGCTCAAGCTACATCTCAGGGCCTCAATCGCGGGCGCGTCCGCGCGGATCGATCAGCCAGCCTAAGGTAGCGTGAATGATAGAGGCCAGTTCACCGTGCTGCACGATGAACTGCCGGTCGGCGTCGGCACAGCGAGTGGCGTGAAGATCGGAGGCCATGTGCCCACCCGGACGTCGGCACCAGAGGACCGAAGCCTGCTGCCGGCCGGAACGAGAGCCTGGTCCCGGCGCGCTGGAATGCGCCCAGTTGCCAGTACTTTGCTGCCAGGGACAGGTCGAAAGGCTCAACGACCTCAATCTGTTCTTGGTCTGCGCCACATAACCACATCAAGGCGCGCGTCCTGCGGCAATGGCCTGATCTTTCGAGAAAAACCACCGCCGCCGTGCTCCGGGGTGAGGCTTGGCCAGGCAGCGATTCCGGGACAGATCGCGCCGTGCGATCCGCGACGCTCCGGGCATTTTAGGCAGCAGGGCGGTCCCAGTATAGCCGATTGGCTATACCAGAAGGTGATAAATCGGACAAATCGCGGGACTTCCTTGAAGTGCCGGGTAGAGTATCCCTGTGGTGCTTCGGCGCAGCCATGCAGAACCAGGCGTGTTGGGGTCATGGCAGTTGCGGAGTTCACGCAGAACATGGCGGGCCCACTCAAGGCTGTCACCTCGACAGGCGGCTGTTCGAGGGCTCCGCTTCCGATGATGCCAGATGCAATATTTGCGACCGAGACATTCACATGACCAGCCAAGACAGCTCTGCAAACGGATCAGGACTGACGAAAACGGAATGGGAACTGCTGCTGGACGCGATCCGTGCCTACAACCACAATGCGGATTACCGCACCCTCCACGGCAAGCTTGCAATCCTGGCCAAGGCCTCAGGCGTCCGGCCGAAAGGTGCTGCGCTGACCAGCGGGGAAGCCGGCCGGACTTGACAGGTCCGGCAGACCCTCACCGGGAGATCCCGCCGTGCAGACGGGCCGGCGGGTGGTATCCATTCACTGATTAACCTCCGATACTGGCGCTCGTCCTGCATCTGGATATGCTGTGATGCCCTCGGCGATGACGCTTCTCCGATAAGGCCAAGCCGCTTCCCTTCTGGCTTTGACTACCGATGAGTCTGAGCCTCAACCAACCGGCTGCTGCAAAGCTCATCAGATGTAGTTGCGTGCCACGGCGATGGCGACGGCCTGTGTGCGGGTCGACGCATTGAGCTTTGCACAAGCCTTCATGAACCGCTGCTTGACCGTGGCCGCAGACACTCCCAGGGCCTCGGCGGTCTCTGTCTGCCCCAGGCCGTTGCGGAAGCAGGAGAGCACCTGGAGCTCGCCCGGTGTCAGTGCGGCCCGGTTGAGAAGCAGATCGACCCAGACATTGAACTTCGCGTCGTAGGTGAGGATTTCCTCGTCCGTCAATTCACGATCGGCACGTGCAACAGACAGGAACGACTTCGTCAGTCCGACACGTCGCGTGTAGGCGACACCGTAGTTGATGTTGTGCCTGCGGGCCTTCTCCATGACGCCGCGCAGGTCAGGGGTGCGAATGGCAGACCAGCGGGTGTGGCCGCTGTTCTTGCTCATCATCCATAGAAGAACGGGATCTCCGATCGCGTAGTTGTTTCCCTCATATTCATCGCGCCACGTCTGTGGGTAGCCGGTGAACAGGTGCTCAGGACCCGTCCAGCGATAATTGAATCCGACCGCCCACCCGGCGGGGGCAATCGCGTTCAGGTCCTCAAGCTCACGCGAGAAGTTCGGGATCAGGTCATCAATCATGGAGAAATCCGTTGCGATGTAGCCGATCGGCTATACCAGAGGGAGACAAACAGGAGAAGAGGGGAAGACATCTTTGCAACGCCTGATAGTGCTTCGCAAAGATCTTCCGAAGGGACCAGGCATGGCAAAGCGGTTCGAAGTCATGGCGGTCGCGGAGTTCACGCAGGACATGGCGGAAACGCTCCAGACGGTGTTCACGGCCTATGCCGTTGAAGGCATTGTGCGCCTGGAAGTTACAACGCATGGGATCTGGCTGGTCCACCCAGGCGGGAGCCGTCAGTTTCTTGGTGCAGCGCGGGTGTTTGAGTTGGAGAGTAATAGTGTCCAGCATTGATGAAAATTCAAGAGAACTGGGATTTCAGGTGTCAGTGATCGAACTGCCGCGCCAGTTCGAGAAGGTGAATCTTGTTCAGGAATTCATGCGATTCAGGAAGAAGGTGTTCGTTGATCGCATGGCTTGGCCACTTTATCATATGGATGACGTCGAATTCGAGCAATATGATACGATCGACACGACTTATGTGATCGCGCATTCGGACAGTCAGGTCCTTGGGGGCGCCAGACTGAAGCGCACCGACGCGACCCTCGGAACCGGACGGGTCGTCTACACCTATATGATCCGTGATGCTCACTTGGGCATATTGCCCGGAATGCCTGCAACGCTTTGCTCAAGCCCGCCTCCCATTGATCCCAATGTCTGGGAGCTGACGCGCCTTGCCGCAGTGTCCGATCCACCGGGGGTGGCAGAAGAGATATTGCGCGAGTCGAACAAGCACCTGTTCGCAATAGGCGCGACGAGTTGCCTGTTTCTGGGCCCGCCCGCCTTCATGAGAATGGCCCGTCGCCTGGGATGGATGCCTGAGCCGATGGGCCCGATCGTTGGCAACGACGATGGACGTTTCCTGGCCTTCAAATGCGGTGTCTTGCATCCGTGCCTTGTGGCTTCCTAGACTGCCGCGGCCGATTGAGAAGCGGCAGCTATTGTAGCCAAATCGCTCTTTGTGAACGATGAGGCAGGATTGTCGGGCCGTTAGTGGACCGACATATCGATGAGATTCCGTGTTGGTCCGTTGGATGGGCGAGGCTGGCGCGGTAAGCCTGGCTTGGGCCGAGGTGCCCTACGCGTCAGCGAGCATACGTGTTAAGCGTGATCCTGTAATATTGTCTCAGCCTTGCATGCCGAAAGGTTCGGCACGCGGGCCGATGCCTCGGCGGGTTTACCGGAGGCTCCAACTCGTGAGCAGGCTGGGCATCACGGGCAAGACGACGGACAAGTTTCTCCTTAATTGCGCGATGGCGCTGTGCGGCTGGGTTCCAACAATGAGGGTCAGCGGGAATCGCGCTGGCAGGCGGCCATGTCGATTTGCGCATAGAGGCGCAGGGTGGCGACCTCTCCCATGCGCGGGCCGCAGGGGCTGACAGCCCGCTCGTCGCGCACAGGCAGGGGGCTATCCGGTCAGGGACCCTGTGGGCAGGCAGGCCACTACCACAGCCAGCCCTTTTTCCATAGCGCGGGCCGCCTGTCCCAGGGTGGGGGGCGAGATCGGGGTCTCCGGCCTCTCCAGGCTAGACTGCAAGTGGCCCGGCGTGCTTGATCCGGTCCTCGCGCCCTGCTATGTAATGCGAAACCTCATATCGCATTACTCCGAAGGGCCGCCGCCATGTCCGAGTCGACCGTCACCATCAAGGGCCAGACCACCCTGCCGAGGGCCGTGCGGCAGGTGCTCGACCTCGGGCCGGGCGACCGGCTGCGCTACGTCATCCTCGACGACGGGCAGGTCCGCCTGATGCGGGCGCAGCCCGTGGCCGCGCTGGCCGGCATCCTGCGGCACGAGGGCCGGCGCCCCGTTTCGCTGGACGAGATGGAGGCCGCGATCGCCGGGGGCGCACAAGGGGAATGATCGCGCTCGACACGAATGTGGTCGTGCGCTTCCTGACCCAGGACGACCCCGCACAGTCCGCGCGGGCAAATGCGCTGTTTGCGGGGCTGACCGAGGCTGAGCCGGGCTTCCTGTGCCGCGAGGTGGTGGTCGAACTCGTCTGGGTGCTGGAACGCGCTTATGACCTGCCGCGCGACCGGATCGCTGCGGCGCTGGACGGGCTTCTGGCCGCGCGCGAGCTGATGGTGGAATCCCCCGACCGCACCGGCCTTGCGGTCGAACGCTATCGCGGCGGCGGCGCGGGCTTTTCCGACCACATGATCGCGCTGGCGGGACGCGAGGCCGGCTGCCGCGCGACCTTCAGCTTCGACCGCAAGGCCGTGGCGCAGGCCGGCATGGCCCCGGTCCCGCCCGCCTCGTGACCGGGGCGCAGGGGGCAACGCCCGGAAGGTCCCCGTGCCCCCGGCAGATGCGCTTGCCCGGGCCGGGCGCCGCCGCTACGAACGAGCAGCACGCAAGGGGCCGCGATGCGCATCGGGGGACAGGTCAGGATCACCACGGGTCCTCCCCGTGACGCCCATGCCATCTGCATCCTCGCGCCCGACCTGAACGCCCCCGACCTTTCCTGCCGGAGCCTGCCATGAACATTTTCGACAGCATCGCCGGGCGCGTCGCCGACCCCGAGGCCACCGCCATCGAGACCCCCGGCGGCGCGCGCATCACACATGCCGGGCTGATCGCCCGCAGCGGGCGCATGGCCAATGCGCTGGCTTCCCTCGGCGTCGCGCCGGGGGACCGCGTGGCGGTGCAGGTGGAAAAGTCGGTCGAGGCGATCATCCTCTATCTGGCGGTCGTTCGGGCCGGGGCCGTGTTCCTGCCGCTGAACACCGCTTACACCCCGGCCGAGGTCGAGTATTTCCTGACCGATGCCGAGCCGCGGATCTTCGTCTGCGACCCGGCTCGCGCCGAGGCGCTGCGACCCGCCGACGAAAAGGCCGGGGCGCGGGTGCTGACTCTGGACGCGGCGGGGCAGGGAAGCCTGACGGAGGCCGCCGAGGGCGCGGCCGAGGATTTCGCCACCGTGCCGCGCGAGGACGGCGACCTCGCCGCGCTGCTCTACACCTCGGGCACGACGGGGCGGTCCAAGGGGGCGATGCTCAGCCACGGCAACCTGGCGTCCAACGCGCTGGCGCTGGTCGATGCCTGGCACTTCACGGCCCGGGACGTGCTGATCCATGCGCTGCCGATCTTCCACACGCACGGGCTGTTCGTGGCGACGAACGTGGTGCTACTGTCGGGCGGCTCAATGATCTTCCTGCCGAAGTTCGACCCGGACCGCATCTTCGAAGCGATGGGGCGCGCCACCGTCCTGATGGGGGTGCCGACCTTCTATGTCCGCCTGCTTGGCGATGCGCGGCTGGACGCCGGGGCGACCCGGAACATGCGGCTGTTCATCTCGGGCTCGGCGCCGCTGCTGGCGGACACGCATCGCGCCTGGCAGGCGCGGACCGGCCACGCGATCCTCGAACGCTACGGCATGACCGAGACGAACATGAACAGCTCGAACCCCTACGAGGGCGAGCGGATCGCGGGCACCGTGGGTCTGCCGCTGCCCGGCGTCGAGATCCTCGTGACCGACCCCGAGACCGGCGCGCCCCTGCCGCAGGGCGAGATCGGCATGATCGAGGTGCGCGGCCCCAACGTCTTCCAGGGTTACTGGCGGATGCCGGAGAAGACGGCGGCGGAACTGCGACCGAACGGCTTCTTCATCACCGGGGATCTCGGCCGCTTCGACGAACGCGGCTACCTGCAGATCGTCGGGCGCGGCAAGGACCTGATCATCACCGGCGGCTTCAACGTTTATCCGAAGGAGGTCGAGAGCGAGATCGACGCCCTTCCCGGTGTGACCGAGTCCGCCGTGATCGGCCTGCCGCATCCCGACTTCGGCGAGGGCGTGACGGCGGTCGTCGTCCCTTCCGGCACCCCCTCCCTGACCGAGGCCGCCGTGCTGGCTCCGCTCGAGTCGCGGCTGGCGAAGTTCAAGCTGCCCAAGCGCGTGGTCTTCCTGGACGAGCTGCCGCGCAACACCATGGGCAAGGTGCAGAAGAACCTGCTGCGCGACCGATTCGCTGACCTTTATCGCGGCTGAAGGGGACGGCCGGGCGCAGGGCCCGGCCTCTTACTGCACAAGCGCCTGATCCAGCACCCGCGCGACATGGATGGCCTGCCGGTCGGCGCCGTCGTGGATCTGGTGGCGGCAGCTTGTGCCGTCGGCCACGATCAGGTCGTCCGGCCCGGCCTTGCGGACGGCGGGCAGCAGCGACAGCTCGGCCATCTTCATCGAGACCTCGTGGTTCTCGGTGGAATAGCCGAAGGCCCCCGACATCCCGCAGCAGGAGCTTTCGATCACCTTCAGTTCTAGCCCCGGCACGCTGCGCAGGACGGTTTCGACAGGGCCCATCACGTCGAAGGCCTTCTGGTGGCAATGCCCGTGCAGATGCGCGACCCGCCCCCCCTGGTCGGCCAGCGGCAGCGTGATGCGGCCCGCCTTCAGGTCGGCCGCCAGCACCTCCTCGAAGAGCAGCGCCTTGCCGTCGAGGAAGCCGGTTTCGGACGCCAGCAGCAGCGCCGTCATCTCGTCGCGGAAGGTCAGGATGCACGACGGCTCCAGCCCCACGACCCGCGCGCCCCGTTCCACGAAGGGCCGCAGCGCGTCGATTGAGCGGCGGACCTCGGCCCGCGCCTCGTCGGTCTGCCCTGAAGCGAGCCAGGTCCGCCCGCAGCACATGGGCCGGGTCGATCCCGCAGGCTGGACGCGGTGCAGCCGATAGCCCGCCGCCAGCAGCACCCGCTCGGCGGCCTCAAGGTTCTCGCGCTCGAAATAGCGGTTGAAGGTATCCCCGAACAGGACGAGGTCGAGGCCGTCGCCGACGACATCCTCGGGCCGCGCAATGGGCCGGGCTTCCTTCCAGGGCTTGCCCCATTTCGGCAGACTGCGCTTGGCGGAAAAGCCCAGCATCCGTTCCGACAGCCGGGCGACGAAGGGGATCCGGTCGCGCAGGTTCAGCGCCGGGGCAAGGCGGCTTGCGCGGTGGGCCAGGTGGGGCAGGTTGGCGATCAGCCGCTCGCGCAGGGGCAGGCCGTGCTTCTTGTAGTAATGGTGCAGGAACTCGATCTTCATGCGCGCCATGTCCACGCCCGTGGGGCAGTCGCGCTTGCAGCCCTTGCAGGACACGCAGAGGTCCAGCGTTTCCTTCATCTCGGGCGAGGTGAAGGCGTCCGGCCCAAGCTGCCCCGAGATCGCCAGCCGCAGCGAGTTCGCCCGCCCGCGCGTCAGGTGCTGTTCCTCGCGCGTCGCGCGGTAGGACGGGCACATGGTCCCGCCCGCCAGCTTGCGGCAGGTGCCGTTGTTGTTGCACATCTCGACCGCGCCGCCGAAGCCGCCCCACTCCGACCAGTCGAGGGCGGTCCTTTCGGGCCGCGTCACCGCATAGCCCGGCGGGAAGCGCATCAGGCTGCGGTCGTCCATCTTCAGCGGGCGGACGATCTTGTTCGGGTTCAGGCGGTTCTCAGGGTCGAAGCTGTCCTTCACCTGCTCGAAGGCACGGGTCAGCTTCGCGCCGAACAGCGGCTCGATGAATTCCGACCGCGAGATGCCGTCGCCATGCTCGCCCGAGAACGATCCCTTGTAGCGGCGCACCAGATCGGCGGTCTCCTCGGCGATGGCGCGCATCTTCCGCGCGCCGTCCTCGGTCTTCATGTTCAAGATCGGGCGGACGTGCAGGCAGCCGACCGAGGCATGGGCATACCAAGTCCCGACCGTGCCATGCTTGCTGAAGACCTCGGTCACGGCGTCGGTGTAATCGGCGAGGTGCTCCAGCGGAACCGCGCAATCCTCGATGAATGAGACGGGCTTTCCGTCGCCCTTCATCGACATCATGATGTTCAGGCAGGCCTCGCGCACGTCCCAGACGGGTTTCTGCCGGGCGGGCTCGATCACCTCGACCACCGCGTCGGGAAAGCCGTGGTCGGCCATGCACTGGTCAAGCCGCCTGAGGTCGCGCTTCAGCGCGTCGAGGTCGTCGCCCGCGAATTCGACCAGCAGCAGGCAGTTGGGCTTGCCCCGCGTGATGTCGCTCAGCGTGCGGACGAACAGCGGGATGTCGGCGCCCAGCACCAGCACGTTGTTGTCCACCAGTTCGACCGCGACCGGATCCAGCGCGACGAGATGCTGCGTCGTTTCCATCGCGTCGCGGAAGCTTGGGAAATGGCAGACGCCCATGACGCGGTGCTTCGGCAGCGCCGACAGCTTCAGCGTGACGCCGGTGGTCAGCGCCAGCGTCCCCTCGGACCCGACCAGCAGGTGCGAGTAGTTCGGATTCTCGGGCAGAAGCTCGTCGAGGTTGTAGCCGCCGACCCGGCGCTGGACCTTGGGGAAGATCGTCTCGATATCGGTGCGGTGCTCGCGGGCAAGGGCTGTCAGGCGTTCCATGATCCCGCGTGCACGAGGGGGCAGGGTGGCCAGCGGCGCCTCGCCCAGCGAGAAGCGCTCGCCGTCGGGCAGCATCCCGTCGATCGCCAGCACATTGTCCACCATCTTGCCAAAGTGCAGCGAGCGCGCTCCGGACGAGTTGTTCCCCGCCATCCCCCCGATGGTGCAGCGTGAGGCGGTCGAGGGCTCGACCGGGAAGAACAGCCCGTCCTTGCGAAGCTGGTCGTTCAGCGTGGTCAGGACCGTGCCGGGGCGGACGCGGACCGTTCGGGCCTGCGGGTCATAGTCGGTCACGCCGTTGAAATGCCGCGACATGTCAAGGATCAGCCCGTCCCCGATCGGCTGGCCGTTCTGCGAGGTGCCGCCGCCCCGCGCGATGACCGGCACGCCATGTTCGCCCGCGACCTGAAGGGCCGCGGCGATGTCGCCCTCGTGCCGGGGGAAGGCCACGGCGCGCGGCATGATCTGGTAGATCGAGGCATCCGTCGCGTAGCGCCCGCGCGTGAAGGCGTCAAAGCGGACCTCGCCTTCGAGCGCCTTGGCCAACGCGGCCTGGAAGGCCCGGCTGCGCGCGGCCGGAGGGGTGCGGGGCTTGGTGGATGCGTTCATCTGCCGGTGCCTTCCAGTTGCGGGGAGTTCCCGGCAGGTTAGCGGGCCGCCAGATTGAATACAATATTCGGTTTCACCCGCACCTTGGTATTCACTTCGCGGCAAGGTTTCGCAGGATGGCGTCCTTGGTGCTGCGCAGATGGGCGAACAGCAGGTCCGCCAATTCGCCCCCGGCGCGGCGGCGCAGGGCGTCCAGGATCAGTTCGTGTTCGCGCACCGCCTCGCGCCAGCGGTCGCCCTGTTCGTCGATGTTGGCCGTGAAGCGGACGCGGCGCAGGCGGCCCAGCAACGTGCGGGCCGCAGCCGACAGGGCGCCGTTGCCCGCGGCGGCAAGGATCGCCTCGTGGATCTGCTGGTTGCAGGCGAAATAGCCCGGCCGGTCGCCGCGCAGATAGAAGGCATACATCTCGCGGTGCGCCTGCTCGATGGTGTCGAACTCGGCGGGCGTGATCCGCTCGCAGGCCAGCCGCCCGGCCAGTGCCTCGAGCCCGCCCATGAGGTCGAAAAGCTCTCCGATCTCGTCGGGCGTCAGCGCCTTCACCCGGGCGCCGCGGTTGGGCAGAAGCTCGATCAGTCCTTCCGAGGCCAGAACCTTCAGCGCCTCACGCAGGGGCGTGCGCGAGACACCGAAGCGCTCGCAAAGCTCGCGTTCCGAGATGCGCGCGCCGTCGGGCAGGTCGCCATGCACGACATGATCGCGCAGCCCGGACAGGATCTCGCCATGCAGCGTGGTGCCGATGCGCTGATAGGTGGCCGCCTCGCGTGTCGTCAGGTCGTTCATCCGCCCCATCCCTGTTGTCCGGGCGGGAAGCATAGCGGAGGGCCGGCAATCTGCCTAGATCGCCATGTGGATTGAATGCAATCAGGGCCTCGTGCCCGCCGCGTCGGCCTGGCTGGCAAGGGACTGGCTGACGGCCCGCAGCTTGTTTTCCAGATGCTGCCGCAGGGTGGCGGCCAGCTTGGCGCCGTCGCGGGCGGAAAGGTGGGTGATGATCCGCTCGTGCTCGTCGACCGCCTGCGCCCAGCGGTCGGGCGTGGTGTTGGCGACATAGCGCGCCCGCTGCACCCGCGCCGACAGCGCCCGGTAGTGGGCGGTGAGGGTCGGATTGCAGGCCGCGGACAGGATGCCCTCGTGGATCTTCTGGTTCGCGGCGTAATAGCCCGCCAGATCGCCCGCGCGGTAACGGTCCAGCATCGCGGCGTGATGGCCCTGGATCTCCTCAAGCTCGGCGGGAGTGATGTTCTGGCAGGCGAGCTCACCCGCAAGTGCCTCGAGCGCGCCCATCACGGGGAACAGCTCGTCCAGATCCTCCTGCGTGATCCGGCTGACGCGGGCGCCGCGGTTGGGTTCCAGCACGACGAGGCCTTCGCTCGCCAGCACCTTCAGCGCCTCGCGCAGGGGCGTGCGCGAGACGTCATAGGCCTCGCAAAGGTCCCTTTCCGGCACCTTCATCCCCGGCTGCAGATCGCCGTGGATGATGAGGTCGCGCAGCCTCTGCGTCAGCTCCTCGTGCAGGGTCGTCCGGCGCGGGGGCTTGAGGGTGTCCGGCACGAAGTTCATGGAGTGGTCGTCCCGTCCTCTCTTCGGCAAAGCCGGTGGGGTGGCAGCGATCCTACCACCCCCGCCGCGTCCCGCGCCAGACCCTCAGCCCCCGTCGGCCTGCAGGCCCAGAGCCTCGATGGCGGCGACCGCGCAGGCCTCGTCATTGTCCGAGGTGTCGCCGGTAATGCCGACCGCGCCGATGATCTCTCCGTCCTTGCGGATCAGGACGCCCCCCGGCACGGGCACGAGGCTGCCGCCCGCGATCGTGTTCATCGCCTGGATGAAATAAGGCTGTTCCTGCGCGCGGTTGTACAGCGCGCGCGAGCCCAGGCCCATGCCGATGGCGCCCCGCGCCTTGCCCTGCGCGATCTCGGATCGCAGCAGGCTGGTCCCATCCTGCCGCAGCAGCACCTTGAGATGCCCCGAGGCGTCCAGCACCGCCACGGTCAGCGGCTTGAGGTTCATCTCTCGCGCCCGGTCGAGGCAGAGATCGGCCAGTTTGCGGGCCAGGTCGAGTGTCAGGGTCATGCGTTCCTCCTGTCGGCATGCGTGCGGGATGCGCCCCGAAGGTCCGGGGCGTAACCCGTTCAGGCGTCGATGCCCGGTGCGGGGGTGGATTCCAGGTGCTCCATCGCCGCCGCGACGCCGCCCTTCTCATGCGGCACCCTGGCCTTGGACAGCGCCATTTCAACGCCGCTCAGGGCGCCGACCAGCGTCAGGTCGTTGATGTCGCCCAGGTGGCCGATGCGGAACACCTTGTCGGCGACCTTGGACAGACCGCTTCCCAGCGAGATGTTGTAATGACGCAGCGCCTCGGCGCGGAAGGCGTCGGCGCTGTGGCCCTCGGGCATCATCACGGTGGTCAGCACGCCGCTTTCATGCCCCTGCCGGTTGCACAGCACCTCAAGCCCCCAGGCGCGCACGGCGGCGCGGGTCGCGGCGGCAAGCCGCTGGTGGCGGGCGAAGACGGTGTCGAGCCCCTCCTCGTGCAGCATGTCGATTGCCTCGACGAGGCCGTAAAGCATGTTGGTCGCCGGGGTGTAGGGGAAATAGCCCTTGCCGTTGATCTCGACCATCTCCTGCCAGTCCCAGTAGGACCGCCGCATCCCGTTGTTCTTCGCGGCCTCCAGCGCCTTGCCGCTGACCGCGTTGAAGCTGATCCCCGGCGGCAGCATCAGGCCTTTCTGCGAACCCGAGACGGCGACATCGATGCCCCATTCGTCGAAGCGGAAGTCGATCGAGGCCAGCCCCGAGATCGTGTCCACCATCAGCAGGGCCGGGTGGCCGGCCGCGTCCATGGCGCGGCGCACGTCCGCGATGGGCGAGACCGAACCGGTCGAGGTCTCGTTGTGGACGACACAGACGGCCTTGATCTCGTGGCCGGTATCGGCGCGCAGGTGCTGCTCGATCTGGTCGGGGTCGGCGCCCGAGCGCCAGTCGCCGCCGATGAACTCGGCCCGGACGCCCAGCTTCTCGGCCATCTTCTTCCAGAGGGTGGCGAAATGGCCCGTCTCGTACATCAGGACGCGGTCGCCTTCCTTCAGGACGTTCGCCAGCGCCGCTTCCCAGGCGCCGGTGCCCGATGACGGGTAGATGATGACGTCCTGCTGCGTCTTGAAGATCGTCTTCATCCCGGCCCGCGCCTTCAGGCCCAGTTCGCCGAACTCGGGGCCGCGGTGGTCGATGACCTGCGCCGACATGGCCCGCAGGACACGATCCGGCACCGGGCTTGGGCCGGGGATCTGAAGGAAGTGACGACCGAACACATGGGTCATGGGTCTTGTCTCCTACGGAGTCTGATTTTGAATAATGAATGCAATTTTTGGCACCGAGGGTCAATGCCAAAGCGGATGCGGCGGGGTCGCGCCGCATCCGCGGGATGCGATCAGCCGGGGATGACCACGAAGATCAGCCACAGCAGCAGCGGCGCGACCCCCGTCACCAGCGCGCCATAGCCCAGCAGCTGGCGATAGAAGACCTGCCGGTCGATGCCCTGCGCGTTGGCCAGCACCAGCGCCCCGCTGGTCGAGAAGGGGCTGACATCCACGATGGTCGAAGCCACCGCCATGCCGGCGATGAAGGCGATGGGGCTGATGCCCGTGCCCGCCTGCAGGAAGGGCACCGCCAGCGGGATCAGCGCCCCCAGCAGCGCGGTGGACGAGGCGAAGGCCGAGACGATCCCGCCGATGTAGAACAGCAAGAGCCCCGCCATCAGCGGCGAGGCCATCGAAGCCACGCTGTTGCCGACGAAGTCGATGGTGCCCATGTTCTCCAGCACCGCGACATAGGTGCCGACGCCGGTGATCAGCATGATCTCGGGCCAGGCGACCTGCGCCATCGCCCGCTTCTGCAGGTTCGGCTGGCACAGCGCGATGACAAGGCCGATGGTCAGCGACACGAAGCCGATGTCGAGGTTGAAGGCCAGCACCATGACCGCCAGGGCCGCAAGGCCCAGCACGGTGATGATCTGGATCGGGCTGCCGTCGGGCAGCTCGCCCTTGGCCGGGTCTGACGTCAGGCGGTTGGGATCGCCCCCGGCCTCGCGGGCGATCCGCGGGCTCAGCGCCTCGGCCTCGCTGTCGCCGAAGATCTGCGGGCCGGTGGCGGGCTTGGTGATCTCCAGATGCGGGACGGTTACGGTATGGTCCAGGTCAACGCGGGCCTTCATCAGCTCGCGCCCCCCAAGAAGCAGGAACAGGAGCACCACGCAGACGAAATTGCACAGGAAGCTTGCGAAGAAGGTCACGGTCGGGTTCAGCGGCAGGCCCGAGCGTTCGACCACCCCGTTGGTGATGCTGCCGAAGATCCCGATGGGCGAGAAGGCCCCGGCCGAGGCCCCCATCGCCACCATCATGCCCATCATCAGGGGCGAGATCTTGTAGCGGAAGGCGAAGCTCAGCGCGATCGGCGCCACGATGGCGACAGCCCCCGGCGTCACGGCGCCGATGGCGGTGAGCACCGCCGAGATCGAGAACATGATCCACGGGATCAGGGCGAGGCGGCCCCTGACCGCCCGGACGGCCGACCGGACCAGCCAGTCGATGGTGCCGTTGTTCTGCGCCAGGGCGAACAGCCAGGTGATCCCGGCCAGCGTCAGGAACAGCCCGCTGGGAAATTCCGCGATGATTTCCTTTGTGGTGTCCCCCGCAAGCAGCGTCCCGACGATGAACGCGCCCACGAAGGCCAGAACGCCGATGTTGATCGGCAATGCTGTGGCGATGACGAACATCGCGATCAGCATGCCGATGGCAATGAGGTGGTGTGTCACGCGCGGCCTCCCTTCCTTGCATGATCCTTGTCGAGGGCAGCACGTGTCTTGCCGACCTCGCGCAGAAATTATGAATTATGAATGCAAACCTCGCAAGCGGAGTTCTTCATGAAAGCTCGCCGGCTCGGGAGTGGGGTTACGTGGCGCAACCCGTCATCGCCGACACAAAGTCCTTGGCATTGAGGCCGCAGCCGCCGGAGGCGGCAAAGATTGCGCGGTCCAGCACGGCCAGCGCAACCTCGTTCACGAACCGCTGGGCCGCGCGTTGATGGTCAGCCTAGGTGTTCAGTCCCGGCATCTGGTGGATCGGATTTAGGATGAATCTGTCTGGCTCGGATGTCCAGATCTTGCAGATGTATTCATACGGTGTGAGCCCGCCGAGGGTCTTGAGCCGGCGGGCGAAGTTGTAGGCTGCCATGAAGTCTGACAGGTGGGTGCGGAGCTGGTCGTGATCGTCGTAATGGAAGCGTTTGACGGTCGCGTCCTTGATCGTGCGGTTCATTCGCTCGACCTGGCCGTTGGTC
>NZ_NSJZ01000023.1 GCF_002287065.1 Paracoccus salipaludis | reverse complement strand
GGCCGAGGCCTACATCCTGACCAAGGAGGAAGGCGGCCGCCACACGCCGTTCTTCGCGAACTACCGCCCGCAGTTCTACTTCCGCACCACGGACGTGACCGGGACCGTCAAGCTGCCCGAGGGCACCGAGATGGTGATGCCGGGCGACAACCTGAAGTTCGAGGTCGAGCTGATCGCGCCAATCGCGATGGAAGAAAAGCTGCGCTTCGCCATCCGCGAAGGCGGCCGCACCGTCGGCGCCGGCGTCGTTTCCAAGATCATCGAGTGATCGGACGGGAGCGAAAGCTCCCACCCGATATCGCGACACGCCCGCCCCCCAAAGGGGCGGGCTTTTTGCATAGTGGCTATCAACGCACTTTTTGTCGTGCTAACATCTATCTGTTTTCGAAGTCCTTATTGTCCACAGAGCAACATGGGAAATCTGCTGACTAACCCCGACTTCTGGTTGGCCATTGTTCAGCTTGCTTGGCCGGTTGTAGTTCTAACAATCGTATTGTCTTTCAGGTGAGTGCTTGTGGCTTTGCTAAAGCGCGAAAGCTTGACCATGAAGGTCGCAGGCATGGAGATAAGCGTGTCCGAGGCCGCGCGAAAATCCGGAGAAGATCTAGCAGCTTTGCAGGAGAGAGTGGCTTGTCTAGAGAGCTTGAGGGCTGCCGCTGCACCTAGAGAGCGGCCGTCGTACGATGATGCTAGAGCGCCGGCGGACTATCAGGCCTTGAAAAGCATCCTTTGGGTCGATGATTATCCTAGCAATAATGCCTTCGACATCGAAAAGCTGGAGCGCGAAGGTTTTCGGGTGCGAAAGGAGATAACCACCAGCGGTGGCTTGAGGGCCGTCGCCGAAGAGCCCTTTGGCTTGGTGATCACTGATCTGGGACGAAATGAAGCGGGAGAAGAACGGCCTTTTGCCGGACTGGAACTTATCGAGAAGTTGCGCGCAAGAGGCTTCACTGCGCCAGTCCTAGTGTTTGCGGGGCGACGTGGGATCGAGCATCGAGACAGGTTGCTTGAAGTTGGAGCCGATGAGGTGACAAGTTCGATGGTTGATGTTTGGAAGTTCATCGAAAGAAAATTTGGACAGCGCTCGGAAGAAGATATAACGACTTCCGAGCTAATGCATTCGTCCCTATAGCGAGTCTGTCGTTCCGGCTGTATTGCATTTTGGCTGGTGATGGAAAATGCGTGCCGAGAGCGTTTGGCTCTCCTGCCATGAGGTCTGGCGTAAGCGCATGGTGCCGCCCGTCGGACACGGATCTGCGAACGAGTAATGTCCATTCAAGACGCCAACAACCATGCCGATTTCGCGACAGTTTCTGTACATCATCCATCTGTAGCCTGAGGCTCAACGACCCACGGCTGCCTGTTCTATCGCGTCGTCCGGCGGGACCTTCCGCCCATGTCGTCCATGAATGCGACGAGATTATGGCCCTCCCCGACCTCCATCGATCCAGCCAGCCATACTTTGGTCATTTCCAAGCCACATCACGTCTGGTTCGAGGACATTCCGGCCCTCTCGCTGCCCGTCTCATGGAGTGCAGCCAAATGCTCGCCCGGCGGATGAAAGGCTCTGTGGGTCGAGCGGGTGGCCATGTTCTTCACCCGCATCCATGTCCCGCACGCCCATGCCCATGTCGTGGCGATGCACGAGGTCCATGGCGTGACCTCGCAGGCCGATCTGGGCGAACGGCTCGCGGGCTTCTCGGTCCCGCCGCAACTGTCGCCGGACCGCATGGCCGCCATCGCGCGCGGCTTGGCGCGGGACTGACGCGGTCGGAAGGAACCGGGCCGCCCCCGAAAGGCTTGGGCCTGCGCCGCGAGAAGGAATGAGGACGGCCCATGTTCAGCTGGTTCGAGCGGCGCCTCGATCCTTATCCGCAGGACCCGCCCAGAATGCCGCCGCGCGGACTGGTGCGCTTCGTGCTGCATTACTCGCGCGGGGCGCTGCCCTGGCTCGTGCTGCTGGCGGCGACCTCGGCGCTGATCGCCATCGGAGAGGTGGTGCTGTTCGGCTATCTGGGCGACCTGGTGAACCGGCTGGCCGACACGTCGCCCGCCGAGTTCTGGGTGCTGGAAGGAGAAAGGGCCGTCTGGATGGCGGTCCTGCTGCTGGCGGTGCTGCCGGCGCTGAACATCCTCAGCGCGCTGGTGATGCACCAGACCCTTCTGGGGAACTTTCCCCAGCGCATCCGCTGGCAGGCGCATCGCTATCTGCTGCGCCAGTCGCTCGGCTATTTCCAGGACGAGTTCGCGGGCCGGATCGCCACCAAGCTGATGCAGACGGCGCTGGCCGTGCGCGAGGTGGCGATGAAGGTCATGGACGTGGCCGTCTATGTCGCCGTCTACTTCCTGGGGGCGCTGGCTCTGGCGGCCTCGCAGGACTGGCGGCTCGCGCTGCCCTTCGCGGCCTGGGGCCTGGGCTACGGGGTGCTGCTGTGGGTGCTGATCCCCCGCCTGGGCCGCGCGGCCGAGGCGCAGGCGGGCGCGCGGGCCGAGATGACGGGCCGTATCGTCGATGCCTATACCAACATCGCCACGGTCAAGCTGTTCAGCCATTCCGCGCGCGAGGAGGCCTTCGCCCGCGAATCGATGGACGGCTTCCTTGGCACCGTCCATCGGCAGATGCGGCTGGCGGCCGCCCAGGACATCACGCTGAACCTGCTGAACGCGGCGCTGGTGGGGTCCTCGGCGGCACTGGGGCTGTGGCTCTGGACGAACGGCACGGTCCCGGTCGGCGCGGTCGCCGTGGCGGTGCCGCTGGCGATGCGGCTCAACACCATGAGCCACTGGATCATGTGGGAATTCGCCGCCCTGTTCGAGAACATCGGCACCGTGCGGGACGGCATCGGCAGCCTGTCCCTGCCGCGCATGGTTGTGGATGCGCCGGGCGCCCGGCCCCTGGTCGTGACGAAGGGCGCCGTCCGCTTCGAGGACGTGACCTTCCGCTATGACGCGGACCCTTCGGAACGGCCGCTTGCCGTTCTGGACGGCCTGACGCTGGACATCCGGCCGGGCGAACGGATCGGCCTCGTCGGCCGCTCGGGTGCGGGGAAATCGACGCTGATCAACCTGCTGCTGCGTTTCCACGACGTCGAGTCGGGACGCATCCTGATCGACGGGCAGGACATCTCGAAGGTCACGCAGGACAGCCTCCGGGCTGCCATCGGGGTGGTCACGCAGGATTCGAGCCTGCTGCACCGCTCGGTCCGCGACAACATCGCCTATGGTCGGCCCGACGCGACGGCCGCGCAGATCGAGGCCGCGACAAGGCTCGCCGAGGCCGCCGAGTTCATCCCGCGCCTGGCCGACAACGAAGGACGGCGGGGCCTTGACGCCCATGCGGGCGAGCGGGGCGTCAAGCTGTCGGGCGGCCAGCGCCAGCGCATCGCGATTGCGCGCGTCGCGCTGAAGGACGCGCCGATCCTGGTGCTGGACGAGGCGACAAGCGCGCTCGACAGCGAGGTCGAGGCCGCGATCCAGGCGCAACTGGAACGGCTGATGGCCGGCAAGACGGTGATCGCCATCGCGCACCGGCTGTCCACCATCGCCGCGATGGACCGGCTGGTGGTCATGGACCAGGGCCGCATCGTCGAACAGGGCACCCATGCCGAGCTGCTGGCGGCGAGCGGGCTTTACGCCCGGCTCTGGGCGCGGCAGTCGGGCGGCTTCCTGTCGGCTGCGCCCGAGCCCGCGCCCGAGCCGCTTCCGGCATGAGCGCAGTTTCGCCTTGCGCCAGCGCCGATCCTGCCGTAATCGGGCGCACGGCCTAGGGGTATAGCTCAGTTGGTAGAGCATCGGTCTCCAAAACCGAGGGTCGTGGGTTCGAGTCCCCCTGCCCCTGCCAGACCGCCCGTCCAGGACGCCGCGCCATGTCGCTGACGATCCATCTGGGGGCGCACAAGACCGCCTCGACTCATCTGCAACAGACGCTGCGCGGGCTGATCCCGCGGATGCTGGCGTCCGGCATCCATTATTCAGACGTCCAGCACTGGCGCGGCGGCGTGACCCGGCTGGGCGCGGCGCTGGCGGATGGGCCGGACGCGGCCCGCCTGCGCGGGCGGTTGCGCAGGCGGCTGGACGTGACCTGCGCCACTTGGCCCGAGGTCATGATTTCCGAAGAAAACATCCTGGGCAGTCTGCGGCGCGACGGGCTGATGGGCCGGGACCATGTCGTCTACCCGCAGGCACGGGCGCGGGTGGGGCGGCTGACCGGGATGCTGCGGCACCGACCCGCCACGATTTTCATGGCGGTGCGCGAGCCCTGCGCCTTCCTGACCTCGGCCTTCGCCATGCAGGTCACGGGCGGGCACGAGCTGCTGCTGGCCGACTACCTGGATGATTTCGACCCGGCCCGGCTGTCCTGGACGCATCTGGCCGAGCGCCTGCTGTCGGTGCGCGGCGTGGCGCACCTGGTCGTCTGGGCCTACGAGGATTACCGCGCCGTCCGTCCCCAGATCCTGAGGCGGATGCTGCCCGCAACCCTGGCCGCCGCGGCGGACAACCCGCCCCCGGCGATCGTGGGCCTGTCGCAGCCCGCTTATGCCGAGGTGCTGGAACAGGCTGCTGCCCGGCCCGGCGCCGACCTGGCGCGGCTCGCGCGCGAGGCCAAGGCGCGCCACCCGCGCGGCCCGGATGCCCCCGCGCCGGACCTGGTGGACCCCGACACCGCATCCCGCTGCCGCGACGCCTATGCGGCCGATCTCGAGCGGCTGGGGGCGTTGGAGCGCACGACGCTTCTGCGACCCTGAGCCCCGCGCCCGCCGCTGTTCCCGCACCACGCGCATGCTAGCCTCGCCACCGAGTCGCACGGGAGCATGGGCGTGAACGAAAGTTTCCTTCTCTTCACCTTTGTCGGATTCTTCGCGCAGCTCGTGGATGGCGCGCTGGGGATGGCCTACGGCGTGGTCTCCTCCTCGGTCCTGCTCAGCTTCGGGGTGGCGCCGGCCCTCGCCTCGGCCAGTGTCCACGCGGCCGAGGTCTTCACCACCGGGGCCAGCGCCTCGAGCCACATCGCGCATGGCAACGTGAACTGGCGGCTGTTCTGGGCGCTGATGCCCGCGGGCGTGATCGGGGGCGTCCTGGGTACCTATGTCCTGACCTCGGTGGACGCCTCGTTCATGCGTCCGGTGATGGCGGCCTACCTGGGCGTGATGGGGCTTTACATCCTTTACCGCGCCTGGCGGCAGCCGGGCCGCTACCACGAGCATTCGCGGAGCTTCGCGGGGGCATGGGGCTGGTCGGCGGGTTCATGGACGCCGCGGGCGGCGGAGGCTGGGGGCCGACCGTCTCGACCGGGCTCCTGGGCTCGGGCGGGGCGCCGCGGCAGGTCATCGGGACTGTCAACGCGGCCGAGTTCTTCCTGACCTCTGCCATTTCCGCGACCTTCCTGGCCGCGATCCTCAGCGGCCACTGGGGCGCCGTCGAGGACCTGGCCGGCCACGGCGCCGCGGTCCTGGGCCTGATCGTCGGCGGGGTCGCGGCCGCACCGCTGGCGGGCTATATGGTCAAGCTGGTCCCGCACCGCATCCTGATGGTGATGGTGGGCCTGCTGATCTGCGCGCTGGCGGGCTATCAGACCCTGCGGCTTCTGTGACGCGGCCTGCGGCCTTGCCATCGCGGGGCCGGAGGCTTATCTGGGCCGCTGCAACGCAAGGGACGCCCATGACCAACCCCGCCCAGTTCATCAGCCAGGTCCGCGCCGAAGCCGCCAAGATCGTCTGGCCGACCCGGCGCGAGGTCGTCACCACGACGATCATGGTCTTCGTCATGGCCGCCCTGTTCAGCATGTTCTTCTTCCTGGTGGACCTGCTGATCCGCTGGGGGGTGACGACGGTCCTGACCGCGGTCGGCTGACCGCGCTTGCAATCTGTGGCCCGGGCGGATATGTCCGGCCGACCTGCCCGGCGACCGGCGTGCATCGATTCGGTATGCGCGCCGTTTCAGTTTTCGGGCCCAAGCCGGCCCGCGCGGCCGCAGAGTTGAAGCAGGGGACGAGCAGTCGATGGCAAAGCGGTGGTATTCGGTCAGCGTCCTGTCCAACTTCGAGAAGAAGGTGGCCGAGGCGATCCGCCAGGCCGTGGCCGAGAAGGGCCTTGAGGACGAGATCGACGACGTGGTGGTCCCCACCGAGGAAGTGATCGAGATCCGGCGCGGCAAGAAGGTCACGTCGGAACGGCGCTTCATGCCCGGCTATGTGCTGGTCCACATGGACCTGTCGGACAAGACCTATCACCTGGTGAACTCGATCAACCGCGTCACCGGGTTCCTCGGCGCCCATGGCAAGCCCATGCCCATGCGCGACGACGAGGTGAATGCGATGCTGAACCGCTCGGGGCAGGGCGGGGTCGAGGTTGCGCCGCGCAACCTGATCCGCTTCGAGGTCGGCGAGAAGGTGAACGTGACCGACGGCCCCTTCGAGGGCTTCTCGGGCATGGTGGAAGAGGTCGACGACGTGTCGAACCGCATCAAGGTCACCGTCTCGATCTTCGGCCGGCCGACGCCGGTCGAACTGGAATTCACGCAGGTTTCCAAGACCTCGTGATCTGTGCGCGGGAGGCGCGGCCCCGACCGGGCGCCGCGCCGGACCGCTAAGTCGGCCCCGTGCCCAATTCCGGGTGGGGGCGTGATGACAAGGAGAGGGCCCCATGGCCAAGAAAGTCGTCGGCAGCCTCAAGCTGCAAGTCAAGGCGGGGCAGGCGAACCCGTCCCCGCCCATCGGTCCCGCGCTGGGTCAGCGCGGCATCAACATCATGGAATTCTGCAAGGCGTTCAACGCGCGCACGCAGGAAATGGAAGCCGGCTCGCCGGTTCCGACCGTGATCACCTATTACGCGGACAAGTCCTTCACCTTCGAGACGAAGACTCCGCCCGCGTCCTTCCTGCTGAAGAAGGCCGCCGGCCTGAAGCCGCAGGGCAAGCGCAACCGCGCCAAGGGCTCGGAAAAGCCCGGCCGTGCGACCGCCGGCACCGTGACCGCCAAGCAGGTGCGCGAGATCGCCGAACTGAAGATGAAGGACCTGTCGGCCAATGACGTCGAAGCGGCGATGCAGATCGTCCTCGGCTCGGCCCGGTCCATCGGCATCGAAGTGAAGGGCTGATCACCATGGCAAAGATGGCAAAGAAGAAAGCCGCCGCCCGCGCCGCCTTTGATGGCAAGGCGAACCTGGCCGTGGAAGAGGCCGTCGCGCTGGTCAAGGCCAACGCCACCGCCAAGTTCGACGAAACGGTCGAGATCGCGATGAACCTGGGCGTCGATCCGCGCCACGCCGACCAGATGGTCCGCGGCGTCGTGACGCTGCCGAACGGCACCGGCAAGGACGTCCGCGTGGCGGTCTTCGCCCGTGGCCCGAAAGCCGAGGAAGCGAAGGCCGCGGGTGCCGACATCGTCGGCGCCGAGGACCTGATGGAAGCCATCCAGGGTGGCAAGATCGACTTCGACCGCTGCATCGCCACCCCGGACATGATGCCGCTGGTCGGCCGTCTGGGCAAGATCCTGGGCCCGCGCAACCTGATGCCGAACCCCAAGGTCGGCACGGTGACCATGGACGTGGCCGGCGCCGTCGGCAACGCCAAGGGCGGCGAGGTCCAGTTCAAGGCCGAGAAGGCAGGCGTGGTCCATGCCGGCGTCGGCAAGGCCTCGTTCGACTCCGAGAAGCTCGCGCAGAACATCCGCGCCTTCGTGGACGCGGTGAACCGGGCGAAGCCGTCGGGCGCCAAGGGCACCTATGTGAAGAAGGTCTCGATCAGCTCGACCATGGGTCCGGGCGTGTCGCTGGACCTGACCTCGGCCACGCAGGGCTGAGCAGGCTATCTGGTGTCTTGAGAGCGCCCCGGTCGAGTTGCCGGGGCGTTTTCGTGTCCAAGGACCTGCATGGTTCTTGTTTTCGCACGAGGCGCGCGTTAACAACAGCGCTTCAGGTGCAGGCGCGATTCGCGGCTGCCCTGTTCCTGTCCGAGACGGAGGGCCGGCGCGGCGGCGCCGCTAAGTCCTTCCCGAGATGGAAGTCGAGATTTTTCCGCAAAGGGTCCACCTTTGGGGCGCTCTCGGGTCCATCGCCCAAGGACCCGCCCCTGCCGCCCAGCGTGGCAGGGACAAGTGAGCCGGGGGGAAACCCCCAACGTGGAGTGAACCGTGGATAGAGCCCAAAAAGAACAGGTGGTCGAGGAACTCGGCCAGATCTTTGAAAGCTCTGGCGTCGTGGTGGTTGCCCGCTACGAGGGGATGACGGTTGCCGAGATGCAGGCCCTGCGCGCGCAGATGCGCGAAGCCGGGGGTGCTGTCCGCGTTGCCAAGAACAGGCTCGCCAAGATCGCCCTGGAAGGGAAGCCGGCGGCTTCGATCGCCGATTACCTGACGGGCATGACCGTGCTCGCCTTCTCCGAGGACCCCGTGGCTGCGGCCAAGGTCGCGGACGCCTATGCCAAGACGAACGACAAGTTCGTCATCCTTGGCGGGGCCATGGGCGAGAACGCTCTGGATCCGGCCGGTGTGAAATCCGTGGCCCAGATGCCGTCGCGCGAGGAGCTCATCGCTTCGATCGTGGCCTGCATCGGTGCCCCGGCCTCGAACATCGCCGGTGCGATCGGCGCGCCTGCCAGCAACATCGCGGGCATCCTGTCCACGCTCGAAGAGCGTGAGGCTGCCTGAGGCAATCCCGTCCCGTCCGGCGGCATGAAGCCCCCGACGTTGGAACAACCTGAGTGGAAAGAACGGAAAAATGGCTGACCTGAAACAACTCGCCGAGCAGATCGTCAACCTGACCCTGCTGCAGGCCCAGGAACTGAAGACGATCCTGAAGGACGAATACGGCATCGAGCCCGCCGCCGGTGGCGCGGTCATGATGGCCGGCCCGGCCGGTGGCGCTGCTGCCCCCGCCGAGGAAGAAAAGACCGAGTTCGACGTCGTCCTGACCGACGCCGGCGCCAACAAGATCAACGTGATCAAGGAAGTGCGCGCGATCACGGGCCTGGGCCTGAAGGAAGCCAAGGACCTGGTCGAAGCCGGCGGCAAGGTCAAGGAGGGCGCGGCCAAGGCCGACGCCGAGGAAATGAAGAAGAAGCTCGAAGCGGCTGGCGCCAAGGTCGAGCTGAAGTAATCCTCGCGCTCGCGCGCGGAATGGAAGAAAAGGGCAGGGTCCGGGGTTTCCTGGTCCCTGCCGAACACGTCTTGAAGGATGCCTGGCGGACCCATAGATGGGACGGACATCCTTCAGGGCGAGTTTGCGGTTCGGGAGCTGCGCGGTGGGACGCGCGGCACGAATGGAGCCGCACCCCTGTTGTTCGCAAGCCGCCGGCCCGGGCCCCGACGAGCCGGCGCGCGATGACGAAAGGCGATTACCTACATGGCGCAATCCTACGTCGGCCAGAAGCGCATCAGGCGCTATTACGGCAACATCCGCGAAGTTCTGGAGATGCCGAACCTCATCGAGGTTCAGAAGGCTTCCTACGACCTGTTCCTCAACTCGGGTGAGGGCGAGGGCCACAAGGACGGCGAAGGCATCCAGGGTGTCTTCCAGTCGGTCTTCCCGATCAAGGACTTCAACGAGACCGCCACGCTCGAATTCGTGAAATACGAACTCGAGAGGCCGAAATACGACGTGGACGAATGCCAGCGGCGCGACATGACCTATGCCGCGCCGCTCAAGGTCACGCTGCGCCTGATCGTGTTCGATGTCGACGAGAACTCGGGCACCCGCGCGGTGAAGGACATCAAGGAGCAGGACGTCTACATGGGCGACATGCCGCTCATGACCCAGAACGGCACGTTTATCGTGAACGGGACCGAGCGCGTGGTCGTGAGCCAGATGCACCGCTCCCCGGGCGTGTTCTTCGACCATGACCGCGGCAAGACCCATTCCTCGGGCAAGCTGCTGTTCGCCTGCCGGATCATTCCCTACCGCGGCTCGTGGCTGGACTTCGAGTTCGACGCCAAGGACCTGGTCTTCGCGCGCATCGACCGCCGCCGGAAGCTGCCGGTGACGACGCTGCTTTATGCGCTGGGGATGGACCAGGACGCGATCATGTCCGCGTTCTACGACACCGTGGACTACAAGCTGCAGAAGGCCTCGCGCGGGACGGCCGGCGCCTGGGTCACGCGCTTCTTCCCCGAACGCATGCGCGGCACCCGCCCGACCTTCGACCTGGTGAACGCCGACACCGGCGAGGTCATCACCAAGGCCGGCGACAAGGTGACGCCGCGCCTGGTCAAGAAGCTGATCGAGTCGGGCGAGGTCACGAACCTGCTGGTTCCCTTCGAACGGATCGTCGGCCGCTTCGTCGCGCGCGACATCATCAACGAGGACACCGGCCTGATCTACGCCGAGGCGGGTGACGAGATCACCGCCGAATACAGCAAGGACGGCACCGAACTGACCGGTGGCGTGCTCAAGGTGCTGCTGGACAACGGGATCACCGAGATCCCGGTGCTGGACATCGACCATGTCAACGTCGGCCCCTACATCCGCAACACGATGGCAGCCGACAAGAACATGAACCGCGACGGCGCGCTGATGGACATCTATCGCGTGATGCGTCCGGGCGAGCCGCCGACCGTCGAGGCGGCGAGCGCGCTGTTCAACAGCCTGTTCTTCGATTCCGAGCGTTATGACCTGTCCGCCGTGGGCCGGGTCAAGATGAACATGCGCCTGGACCTGGACGCGCCCGACACCCAGCGCACGCTGCGCCATGAAGACATCGTGGCCTGCATCCGCGGGCTGGTGGAACTGCGCGACGGCAAGGGCGAGATCGACGACATCGACCACCTCGGCAACCGCCGGGTGCGTTCCGTCGGCGAGCTGATGGAGAACCAGTACCGCATCGGCCTGCTGCGGATGGAGCGTGCGATCCGCGAGCGAATGTCGGGTGTCGAGATCGACACCGTCATGCCGCAGGACCTGATCAACGCCAAGCCCGCCGCTGCCGCCGTGCGCGAGTTCTTCGGCTCCTCGCAGCTGTCGCAATTCATGGACCAGACCAACCCCTTGTCCGAGGTGACGCACAAGCGTCGTCTTTCGGCTCTGGGGCCGGGCGGTCTGACGCGTGAACGGGCGGGCTTCGAGGTGCGCGACGTTCACCCGACCCATTACGGCCGGATGTGCCCGATCGAGACGCCGGAAGGCCAGAACATCGGCCTGATCAACAGCCTCGCGACCTATGCCCGCGTGAACAAGTACGGCTTCATCGAGACTCCCTACCGCAAGGTGGTCGAGGGCAAGGTGACCGACGACGTGGTCTACATGTCGGCCACCGAGGAGATGCGTCACACCGTCGCCCAGGCGAACGCCGAGCTGGATGAGGACGGCAAGTTCGTCCAGGAGCTGGTTTCGACCCGCCAGGCGGGCGACTTCATGCTGAACCCGTCCGAGGCAGTCGATCTGATCGACGTCTCGCCCAAGCAGCTGGTGTCGGTCGCGGCGGCCCTGATCCCCTTCCTCGAAAACGACGACGCCAACCGCGCGCTGATGGGCTCGAACATGCAGCGCCAGGCCGTGCCGCTGCTGCGGGCCGAGGCGCCTTTCGTCGGCACCGGCATGGAAGCCACCGTCGCGCGTGACTCGGGTGCCGCCATCATGGCGCGCCGGGGTGGCGTGATCGACCAAGTGGACGCCAGCCGGATCGTCGTCCGGGCGACCGAGGACCTGGGCGCGGGTGACGCGGGCGTGGACATCTATCGCCTGCGCAAGTTCAAGCGCTCGAACCAGTCCTCGACCATCAACCAGCGTCCGCTGGTCAAGGTGGGCGACCGGGTGATGAAGAACCAGGTGATCGCGGACGGTCCCTCGACCGACCAGGGCGAACTGGCCATCGGCCGGAACGTGATCGTCGCCTTCATGCCGTGGAACGGCTACAACTACGAAGACTCGATCCTGATTTCCGAGCGGATCCACCGCGACGACGTGTTCACCTCGATCCACATCGACGAATACGAAGTGGCGGCGCGCGACACCAAGCTGGGCCCGGAAGAGATCACCCGCGACATCCCCAACGTCGGCGAGGAAGCCCTGCGCAACCTCGACGAGGCGGGCATCGTCTATATCGGCGCGGAAGTGGGTCCGGGCGACATCCTCGTGGGCAAGATTACGCCCAAGGGCGAAAGCCCGATGACGCCGGAAGAAAAGCTGCTGCGCGCCATCTTCGGCGAAAAGGCGTCGGACGTGCGGGACACCTCGCTGCGCCTGCCGCCGGGTGCCTATGGCACCATCGTCGAGGTGCGGGTCTTCAACCGCCACGGCGTGGACAAGGACGAGCGCGCGCTGCAGATCGAGCGCGAGGAAGTCGAGCGTCTGGCCCGTGACCGTGACGACGAGATGGCGATCCTCGAGCGCAACATCTACGCGCGCCTGCGTTCGCTGATCCTCGGCCAGACCGCGGTGAAGGGGCCCAAGGGCGTCAAGGCCAACTCGGAGATCACCGAGGACCTGCTGGGGCAGCTTTCGCGCGGCCAGTGGTTCCAGCTGGCGGTCGCCGACGAGGACACCGCCCGCGAGGTCGAGGCGCTGCAGGACCAGTTCAACGTCCAGAAGAAGGCGCTGGAAAACCGCTTCGAGGACAAGGTCGAGAAGGTCCGTCAGGGCGACGACCTGCCCCCCGGCGTGATGAAGATGGTCAAGGTGTTCGTCGCCGTGAAGCGCAAGCTTCAGGCAGGCGACAAGATGGCCGGTCGTCACGGCAACAAGGGCGTCGTGTCCAAGGTGGTCCCGATGGAGGACATGCCGTTCCTCGCGGACGGCACCCCCGTCGACCTGGTGCTGAACCCGCTGGGCGTGCCGTCGCGCATGAACGTCGGCCAGATCCTCGAAACCCACATGGGCTGGGCCGCACGCGGCCTGGGGCTCAGGATCGACGAGGCGCTGCAGGATTACCGGCGCAACGGCGACATGACCCCCGTCCGCGAGGCGATGCGCATCGGTTACGGCGAGGACACCTATGAGGCCGAGTTCGGCGACATGGGCGACGACGACCTGATCGAGCGTGCCGAGCAGGTGAAGGGCGGCGTTCCGGTGGCGACCCCCGTCTTCGACGGCGCCAAGGAAGCGGACGTCAACGATGCGCTGCGCCGCGCGGGCTTCGACACCTCGGGCCAGTCGGTCGTCTTCGACGGCCGCACGGGCGAGCAGTTCGCGCGTCCCGTGACCGTGGGCGTCAAGTATGTCCTGAAGCTGCATCACCTTGTCGACGACAAGATGCACGCGCGTTCGACCGGTCCCTACAGCCTGGTCACCCAGCAGCCGCTGGGAGGCAAGGCCCAGTTCGGCGGTCAGCGTCTTGGCGAGATGGAGGTCTGGGCCCTGGAAGCCTACGGCGCCGCCTACACCCTGCAGGAGATGCTGACGGTGAAGTCGGACGACGTGGCGGGCCGGACCAAGGTCTACGAGTCGATCGTCAAGGGCGAGGACAACTTCGAGGCCGGCGTGCCGGAATCGTTCAACGTGCTGGTCAAGGAGGTCCGGGGTCTGGGCCTCAACATGGAACTCCTGGATGCGGAGGGAGAGGAATAAGCGCGAAGGGAGGAAGGGATGGTTGGGCTGCCCCTCTGGAGCGCGCCTGTGCTGGTGGTTGCGGGGCTGCTTTACCTTCGGGAAGCGTTCCGGGTCACCAGTGACCGTCCCTTCTTCTACATCTGGCGTCCGAAGACCCTGATCTGGGGTGTCGGACTGCTGGCCCTCGGCGTTGACACCATCCTCCTTGCCGTCCGCCCCTTATAGGAACACGCAATGAACCAGGAACTCTCCACCAATCCCTTCAACCCGATCGCCCCGGCGCGGCAGTTCGACGAGATCCGCATCTCGCTGGCCTCGCCCGAGGAGATCCTCGCCTGGTCCTTCGGCGAGGTGAAGAAGCCCGAAACCATCAACTACCGCACGTTCAAGCCCGAACGTGACGGTCTGTTCTGCGCCCGCATCTTCGGGCCGATCAAGGACTACGAGTGCCTGTGCGGCAAGTACAAGCGCATGAAGTATCGCGGCCTCGTCTGCGAGAAATGCGGCGTGGAAGTCACGCTGCAGAAGGTGCGCCGCGAACGCATGGGCCATATCGAGCTGGCCGCCCCGGTCGCCCATATCTGGTTCCTCAAGTCGCTCCCCAGCCGGATCGGCCTGATGCTGGACATGACGCTGCGCGACCTGGAACGCATCCTCTACTTTGAAAACTACGTCGTCATCGAGCCGGGTCTGACGGACCTGTCCTACGGTCAGCTGCTGACCGAGGAAGAGTTCATGGACGCGCAGGACCAGTACGGCGTGGACGCCTTCACCGCCAACATCGGCGCGGAAGCGATCCGCGAGATGCTGGCCGCGATCGACCTGCAGGCCACGGCCGACCAGTTGCGCGACGAGTTGAAGGAAGCCACCGGCGAGCTGAAGCCCAAGAAGATCATCAAGCGGCTGAAGATCGTCGAGTCGTTCCTCGAGTCGGGCAACCGGCCCGAGTGGATGGTTATGACCGTGATCCCGGTCATCCCGCCGGAACTGCGTCCGCTGGTTCCGCTGGACGGCGGCCGCTTCGCGACCTCGGACCTGAACGACCTGTACCGCCGGGTCATCAACCGCAACAACCGCCTCAAGCGGCTGATCGAGCTGCGCGCGCCCGACATCATCGTCCGCAACGAAAAGCGGATGCTGCAGGAATCCGTGGACGCGCTGTTCGACAACGGCCGCCGCGGCCGCGTCATCACGGGCAACAACAAGCGCCCGCTGAAGTCGCTATCGGACATGCTGAAGGGCAAGCAGGGGCGCTTCCGCCAGAACCTGCTGGGCAAGCGCGTGGACTTCTCGGGCCGCTCGGTCATCGTGACGGGCCCGGAGCTCAAGCTGCACCAGTGCGGGCTGCCGAAGAAGATGGCGCTCGAGCTGTTCAAGCCCTTCATCTATTCCAAGCTGCAGGCACAGGGCTATTCGACGACCGTCAAGCAGTCGAAGAAGCTGGTCGAAAAGGAACGCCCCGAGGTCTGGGACATTCTGGACGAGGTGATCCGCGAGCACCCGGTGCTGCTGAACCGCGCGCCGACGCTGCACCGCTTGGGCATCCAGGCCTTCGAGCCGATCCTGATCGAAGGCAAGGCGATCCAGCTGCACCCGCTGGTCTGCTCGGCCTTCAACGCCGACTTCGACGGCGACCAGATGGCCGTGCACGTGCCCCTTTCGCTGGAAGCCCAGCTGGAAGCGCGCGTCCTGATGATGTCCACGAACAACGTGCTGTCGCCCGCCAACGGCGCGCCGATCATCGTGCCGTCGCAGGACATGGTGCTTGGCCTTTACTACACCACCATGCAGCGTGACGGCATGGTGGGTGAGGGCATGGCCTTCGGCTCGGTCGAGGAAGTGGAACACGCGCTGGCCGCCGGCGCGGTGCATCTGCATGCCAAGATCACCTGCCGCCTGCCGCAGATCGACGAGGACGGCAACGAGGTCATCAAGCGTTTCGAAACGACGCCCGGCCGGATCCGCCTCGGCGCGCTGCTGCCCAAGAACGCCAAGGCTCCGTTCGAGCTGGTGAACCGCCTGCTGCGCAAGAAGGACGTCCAGAACGTCATCGACACCGTCTACCGCTACTGCGGCCAGAAGGAATCGGTGATCTTCTGCGACCAGATCATGGGCATGGGCTTCCGCGAGGCCTTCCGCGCCGGCATCTCCTTCGGCAAGGACGACATGGTGGTCCCGGACTCCAAGTGGGACATCGTCGGCGAGGTCCAGGAGCAGGTGAAGGAGTTCGAGCAGCAGTATCTCGACGGCCTGATCACCCAGGGCGAGAAGTACAACAAGGTCGTGGACGCCTGGTCGAAGTGCAACGACCGCGTGACCGAGGCCATGATGTCCACCATCTCGGCCAAGCACCAGGACGAGAACGGCGCCGAGATGGAGCCGAACTCGGTCTACATGATGGCCCACTCGGGCGCCCGGGGCTCGGTTTCCCAGATGAAGCAGCTGGGAGGCATGCGCGGCCTGATGGCCAAGCCTTCGGGCGAGATCATCGAGACGCCGATCATCTCGAACTTCAAGGAAGGCCTGACCGTTCTTGAGTACTTCAACTCGACCCACGGCGCCCGGAAGGGCCTGTCGGACACCGCGCTGAAGACGGCGAACTCGGGCTACCTGACCCGCCGCCTGGTGGACGTGGCGCAGGACTGCATCATCCGCGAGCATGACTGCGGCACCGAGCGCGCGATCACGGCCTCGGCCGCGGTCAACGACGGCGAGGTCATCTCGCCGCTCAGCGAGCGCATCCTGGGCCGCGTCGCGGCCGAGGACCTGCTGGTGCCGGGCACGGAAGACGTGCTGGTCCGCCGCAACGAGCTGATCGACGAGCGCAAGGCCGACGCCATCGAGGCGTCGGGCGTGCAGAACGTCCGCATCCGCTCGGCGCTGACCTGCGAGGCCGAGGACGGCGTCTGCGCGCTGTGCTACGGTCGCGATCTGGCGCGCGGCACGCTGGTCAACATCGGCGAGGCGGTGGGCATCATCGCCGCGCAGTCGATCGGCGAGCCCGGCACGCAGCTGACGATGCGGACCTTCCACATCGGCGGCATCGCGCAGGGCGGTCAGCAGTCCTTCATCGCGGCGAACCAGGAAGGCACCGTCCGCTTCGAGAACGAGGCCGTGCTGGAGAACGCGAATGGCGAGCTGATCGTCATGAGCCGCTCGATGCAGCTGCACGTCATGAACGACCAGGACACCGCGCTGGCCAGCCACAAGCTGTTCTACGGCTCGAAGCTGATGGTGCGGGACGGCGACGCGGTGACGCGCGGCCAGAAGCTGTTCGAATGGGACCCCTACACCCTGCCGATCATCGCCGAGCAGGGCGGGACCGCGCGCTTCGTCGATCTTCTCTCGGGCCTGTCGGTCCGCGAGGACACCGACGAGGCCACCGGCATGACCCAGAAGATCGTGACGGACTGGCGGTCGGCGCCGAAAGGCAACGACCTCAAGCCCGAGATCATCATCATGGGCGAGGACGGCGAGCCGGTCCGCAACGATCAGGGCAACCCGGTCAGCTATCCGATGTCGGTGGACGCGATCCTGTCGATCGAGGACGGCCAGGAGGTCAAGGCGGGCGACGTCATCGCGCGGATCCCGCGCGAGGGTGCGCGCACCAAGGACATCACCGGGGGTCTGCCCCGCGTGGCCGAACTGTTCGAGGCGCGCCGTCCCAAGGACCACGCGATCATCGCCGAGATCGACGGCACGGTGAAATTCGGCAAGGACTACAAGAACAAGCGCCGGATCATCGTTCAGCCGTCCCAGGAAGGGCTCGAGCCCGTCGAATACATGGTGCCGAAAGGCAAGCACATCCCGGTGCAGGAAGGCGACTTCGTGCAGAAGGGTGACTACATCATGGACGGGAACCCGGCTCCGCACGACATCCTGCGGATCATGGGGATCGAGGCGCTGGCCGACTATCTCATCGACGAGGTGCAGGACGTCTACCGGCTGCAGGGCGTGAAGATCAACGACAAGCACATCGAGGTGATCGTTCGCCAGATGCTGCAGAAAATCGAGATCCTCGACTCGGGCGACACCACGCTGCTGAAGGGCGAGCACGTGGACCGCGACGAGTTCGACGAGGAGAACGCCAAGATCGAGGCGCGCGGCGGCCGTCCGGCGCAGGGCGAACCCGTGCTGCTGGGCATCACCAAGGCAAGCCTGCAGACCCGGTCCTTCATCTCGGCCGCGTCCTTCCAGGAAACGACCCGGGTGCTGACCGAGGCGGCTGTCCAGGGCAAGCGCGACAAGCTGGTGGGCCTGAAGGAGAACGTCATCGTCGGCCGGCTGATCCCCGCCGGCACCGGCGGGGCCACCGCGCGGATCAAGCGCATCGCCGAGGACCGCGACGCCGAGGTTATCGAGGCGCGCCGCGCCGAGGCCGAGGCGGCTGCCGCCCTGGCCGCGCCCGAGCCGCGCGAGGTCGAGATCGACACCGTCATCACCTCGCCCGAGGAATGATCGGTTTCGAATGACAACCAGGGCCCGGCAGGCGACTGCCGGGCCCTTTCCTGTTCCCGCCCGCCCATGGCGGCGGCAAGGAATGGCCGCACCGCTTCCGGGCCGGCTCGCCACCTGCCTGCACCAGGGCGCCGACCCGAATGGCCTGCCGCCCAGGCCAGCCGTGCAGGGTCGCACCAGCCTCTTTCTTCTTTGTTCAAATATCCTGGGGGTCCGGGGGCCAGCCCCCGGTTGCGGCCGGGCCACGAAACCTGCGCTCTGCAACAGGTTGTGGCGTCGCGTCCCGCCACCCTTCCCAACAGCGCGCGGGAAGGATAGGTGCGGAAAGGTCGTCATCCCCTGGTCTGTCCATGCGCACCCCCCTTCTGTCGGTGAACCGGCGCGTCCGGCCCGTGTCCGAGCGGCGTCCGCGGACTCGGCATGGCGACAACATGCTGGCGGCGGGGATCATGGTCCTGTCCATGGCCTCCTTCGTGGTCAACGACACCGCCATCAAGATGGTGACGCAAACGCTGCCCCTCTCCGAGGCGATCGCCCTGCGCGGGCTTGTCGTCACCGTCCTTCTGTGGACCATCGCGCAGCGGGACGGCGGCGTGGTCTGGTGGCCTGCCGCCCCGCGCGACCGGCTGATGCTGGCGCTGCGGACGGTGGCCGAGGTGTCCTCGACGCTGCTCTACCTGCTTGCGCTGCAGTTCATGTCGATCGGAGAGCTTTCGGCGATCATGCAGGCGCTGCCGCTGGCGGTCATGCTGGCCGCGGCGCTGGTCTTCCGCGAAAGGCTGGGCTGGCGCAGGCTCTCGGCCGTTGGCGTGGGCTTTCTGGGCGTGCTGCTGATCCTGCGGCCCGGAACGGGGGCCTTCGATGCGGCGGCGGTGCTGGCGCTGGCCTCGGTCCTGCTGATCGTCGTGCGCGACCTCGCCAGCCGCAGCTTCACTCCCGCGATCCGCTCCAGCACCATCGCATTCTATGCGGCGCTGTCGGTCATGCTGGCCGCGCCGCTGGTGGGGGGGCTGGGCGACTGGCACTGGCCGACCGCCTCCGAACTGCTGGGCCTTTCCGTGTCGACTGCCTTTCTGGCGATCGGCTACCTGACCGCCGTCGCCGTGATGCGGGTGGGCGAGGTGGGCTTCGTCTCGCCCTTCCGCTACACCTCGCTGATCTTCGCCTTCCTGCTGGACCTCGCGATCTTCGGCGTCTGGCCCGCGGGCTGGACCTGGATCGGCGCCGCGCTTGTCGTGGGCGCGGGGCTTTATTCCATCTGGCGCGAAGGGCGCCTGCGCGAAGGCCGGGCCTGATGCGCGCCCAGCTTCTGGGCCTTTGCCGCTTTTCCTACCTTGGCGGGCGGGGCTTCCAGGTCGAGCATCGTTCGATCGAGCAACGCCGCGCCTTTCTTTACGACCCCGCCCGGCTGGCCCGGCGCTGGAACTGGTTCGAGGCGGTGACGCTGCCCGCCCTGACCCGGCAGACGGACCCCGACTTCACCCTTGTCCTCATGACCGGCCCCGACCTGCCGCAGCCTTGGCTCGGCCGGTTGCGCGACCTCGCTGCCGCCCATCCCCAGATCCGGCTGGAACTGATCCCACCGATGGAGCATCACCGCGCCGCCTGCGCCCGCGCGATCCATCCGCACCTGGACCCCTCGGCCGACTGGGTCGGGCAGTTCAAGCAGGACGACGACGATGCCGTGGCTTTCGACTTCGTGGCGCGCGCCCGGCGCGACCTGCGCCTGCTGATGCCGATGCTGCGACGCGACGGGCGGGCCTGGTGCGACTACACGAGGGGCGTGATCCTGAAGGCCACCGAGACGGGGATCGAGGCGCTGCCGCGCCATGTGCATGCGACAGGCGTGGCGCTGGTCGTCTGGCAGCGCACGGACGCGCGGGAAACCTGCATTGACTTCGAGCACTGGAAGATCGGCAGCTACATGAACGGCATGGCGGTCAGCGACCGGCCGATGTTCCTGCGCGCGGTCCATCACGACAACGACTCGGGCGCGCTGGGGCCGAACTTTCCCTGGGAGGACCCGCTGGGGAACCTCGGCCCGCTGGTCGCGCGGCGCTTCGGCGTGGATCTGGCGGCGCTGGACCTCGCCGCGCGGGCCGCCGCGCTGCCGGGCGCGGACCGGCCCAGATGGGGGCGCTGAGCCCCGCTTGTTGACATCTGCGGGCGAATCCTCATATACGCCCGGCACCCGGCGCGAAAGCGGACGGGAACCCCAGAACCTGAACGGTCACGATCCGGGCCCGCGCCTTGATCCTCTGGAAATCTTCCCATCCAGCCCGAAACCGGGTTCGGATGGGTTTGGCGTTTCGCGATGGGCGCGAAAGGCTGTCGAGAAGTGGCGCGCCAAGCCCGGGCGCGAGTATCGCAAAGCAAGACGGGGAACCGAATGCCGACGATCCAACAGCTGATCCGCAATCCGCGGCAGCCCAAGGTGCAGCGATCCAAGTCGCAGCACCTTCAGGGGAACCCTCAGAAGCGCGGCGTCTGCACGCGCGTCTACACCACCACGCCGAAGAAGCCGAACTCGGCCATGCGGAAGGTCGCCAAGGTGCGCCTGACCAATGGCTTCGAGGTCATCAGCTACATCCCCGGTGAAAAGCACAACCTGCAGGAACACAGCGTCGTGCTGATCCGCGGCGGCCGGGTGAAGGACCTTCCCGGTGTCCGTTACCACATCCTGCGCGGTGTCCTGGATACTCAGGGCGTCAAAGATCGTCGTCAGCGTCGTTCGAAATACGGCGCCAAGCGTCCGAAGTGAGGTTCTGAGCCATGTCCCGTCGTCACGCCGCTGAGAAGCGCGAAGTCCTGCCCGACGCCAAGTATGGCGATCGCGTGCTGACCAAATTCATGAACAACCTGATGGTGGACGGCAAGAAGTCCGTCGCCGAGAAGATCGTCTACAACGCGCTTGATCGCGTTCAGGGCCGCCTCAAGCGCGAGCCGATCGAGGTCTTCCACGAAGCCATGGACAACGTGAAGCCTTCGGTCGAAGTGCGCTCGCGTCGCGTCGGTGGTGCCACCTACCAGGTCCCCGTCGAGGTCCGTCCGATCCGCCGCGAGGCGCTGGCCATCCGCTGGCTGATCGACGCCGCCAAGAAGCGCAACGAGAACACCATGGAAGAGCGGCTCGCCGGCGAGCTGGCCGACGCGGTGAACAACCGCGGCACCGCGGTGAAGAAGCGCGAAGACACCCACAAGATGGCCGACGCCAACAAGGCGTTCAGCCACTATCGCTGGTAAGGACCGAGCATCATGCCGCGCGTTTACCCCCTCGACCACTACCGCAACTTCGGCATCATGGCCCACATCGATGCCGGCAAGACCACGACCACCGAGCGGATCCTCTACTACACCGGCAAGTCCCACAAGATCGGCGAGGTGCATGACGGCGCCGCGACGATGGACTGGATGGAGCAGGAACAGGAGCGCGGCATCACCATCACGTCCGCCGCGACCACCACGTTCTGGCAGCGTCAGGAAGATCCGACCACCGAAGGCACTGCCGAGACCAAGTACCGCTTCAACATCATCGACACCCCCGGCCACGTGGACTTCACCATCGAGGTCGAGCGTTCGCTGGCGGTTCTGGACGGCGCGATCTGCCTTTTGGACGCCAACGCGGGCGTCGAGCCCCAGACGGAAACCGTCTGGCGCCAGGCCGACCGCTACAAGGTTCCGCGGATCGTGTTCGTCAACAAGATGGACAAGATCGGCGCCGACTTCTTCAACTGCGTCCGCATGATCAAGGAACGCACCGGCGGCACCCCCTGCCCGATCGCCCTGCCGATCGGCGCCGAGGACAAGCTGGAAGGCATCGTCGACCTGATCAAGATGGAAGAGTGGGTCTACAAGGGCGAAGACCTCGGCGCGAGCTGGGTCCGTCAGCCGATCCGTGCGGAACTGCAGGACGTCGCCGAGGAATGGCGCGGCAAGATGATCGAACTCGCCGTCGAACAGGACGACGAGGCGATGGAAGCCTATCTGGAAGGCAACGAGCCCGACGAGGCCACGCTGCGCCGGCTGATCCGGCAAGGCACCCTGTCGCTGTCGTTCTTCCCGGTGACGGCCGGTTCGTCCTTCAAGAACAAGGGCGTGCAGCCGCTGCTGAACGCGGTGATCGACTACCTGCCGGCGCCGACCGACGTGCCGGACCTGATGGGCTTCTCGCCCGACGACGAGTCGGAAGAGCGCAACATCGTCCGCAAGGCCGATGACGCGGAGCCGTTCTCGGCGCTGGCGTTCAAGATCATGAACGACCCCTTCGTCGGCTCGCTGACCTTCACGCGCATCTATTCGGGCACCCTCAAGAAGGGCGACCAGATGCTGAACTCGACCAAGGGCAAGCGCGAGCGCGTCGGCCGGATGATGATGATGCACGCGATCAACCGCGAGGAGATCGAAGAGGCGTTCGCCGGTGACATCATCGCTCTGGCGGGTCTGAAGGACACCACCACGGGCGACACGCTGTGCGACCCGAACAAGCCGGTGGTTCTGGAAACCATGACCTTCCCCGAGCCGGTCATCGAGATCGCCGTCGAGCCGAAGTCGAAGGCCGACCAGGAAAAGATGGGCCTGGCCCTTCAGCGCCTTTCGGCCGAGGACCCGTCCTTCCGCGTCGAAACCGACCTCGAGTCGGGCCAGACGATCATGAAGGGCATGGGCGAACTTCACCTCGATATCCTGGTCGACCGCATGAAGCGCGAGTTCAAGGTCGAGGCGAACATCGGTGCCCCGCAGGTGGCCTACCGCGAGACCATCTCGCAGCCGGCGGAGATCGACTACACCCACAAGAAGCAGACCGGCGGTACGGGCCAGTTCGCCCGCGTCAAGCTGCAGATCAACCCGACCGAGCCGGGCGAGGGCTACTCGTTCGAGTCGAAGATCGTGGGTGGCGCGGTGCCGAAGGAATACGTTCCGGGCGTCGAGAAGGGCATCAAGTCGGTCATGGATTCGGGTCCGCTCGCGGGCTTCCCGGTCATCGACTTCAAGGTCGCGCTGATCGACGGTGCGTTCCACGACGTCGACTCGTCGGTCCTGGCCTTCGAGATCGCGTCCCGTGCGGCGATGCGCGAGGGCCTGCGCAAGGCCGGCGCCAAGCTGCTGGAGCCGATCATGAAGGTCGAGGTGGTGACGCCCGAGGAATACACGGGTTCGATCATCGGCGACCTGACCAGCCGTCGCGGCATGGTGCGCGGGCAGGACTCGCGCGGCAACGCCAACGTCATCGACGCGATGGTGCCGCTGGCCAACATGTTCGGCTACATCAACAACCTGCGCTCGATGTCCTCGGGCCGCGCGGTGTTCACGATGCAGTTCGACCATTACGAGGCCGTGCCGCAGAACATCTCGGACGAGATCCAGAAGAAATACGCCTGATGCGCCGGGCGGGGTGAATGCCCCGCCCGCCTTCACCTGACATTCAAGGAGCTTTGCGATGGCAAAGGCAAAATTCGAACGGACGAAACCGCACGTCAACATCGGGACGATCGGTCACGTTGACCACGGCAAGACGACGCTGACGGCGGCGATCACGAAGTACTTTGGCGAGTTCAAGGCCTACGACCAGATCGACGGTGCGCCGGAAGAGCGGGCGCGCGGGATCACGATCTCGACGGCGCATGTGGAATACGAATCGGCGTCGCGCCACTACGCGCATGTCGACTGCCCCGGCCACGCCGACTAC
>NZ_NSJZ01000022.1 GCF_002287065.1 Paracoccus salipaludis | reverse complement strand
TGTCGCCAACAAGAAGCGGATCGACCTGTGGGGGTCGAAGGCCGTGGCCGTGCTGGACCCGGCGACCGAATACTTCGGCAACCGCCTGACGCTGAGCACCGCCGAAGGGGACGAGATGCCCACCCCGTCGAAACCCAGCGAGCAGCAGTTCACGGGCGAGATCGACCATTTCAGCCAGGCCGTCCGCGACGGGGTTCCCATCCTGACCCCGGCCGAGATGGGCCTGCGCGACATGCACCTGCTGGAAGCCATCTACATCTCGGCCGAGCGGGGCGAGTGGGTCGAGGTGAACCCCGACGGCACCCTGCGCTGACCGCCCCCGGTGCATTGACGACCATCGTCATGCCCGCATGATCCCGTCGCAGGAACATCCTGTCCTGGACGGCCGCTGGCCTCGACCCGCTGCCGGGTCGGCTTGAATCGCAGGCAGGATTCCTGGTCCGGTCCGGGCTTGGCGGAAGCGCGCTGACTGGCCGTCTATCCGGAACACTACGCAATCATCAGGGATTGGGACAGCATGTGGATCCCCTTTCCACGATCACTGCCTGAGAAGGAAGCAGATGGCACAGGACTGGGATGATCGGGAAGGCCGGGGCCGCGGCGGCTACGGGCATCGGGACGACTACGCGCGCCGGGACCGCTCCCGCGACTGGTCGGACAGGGCAGGGGACGAGGTCCGCTCCTGGCTCGGCGATGACGATGCCGAACGGCGCCGGCGCATGGATGAGGCCCGCGGCTACGGCATGGCGGGCTCGGGGCGGCGCGGCGCTTACTACGCCGACGAGGGGGGCGGTTTCGGGGGTGGCTCGGGATACGACCCTTATGGCTCCGGCCGCGGCGATGCCGGCCGCTGGGATGAGGGCCCTGCTTATCGCGGCGACTACGGGGCCGTCCGGCCCGGCATGACGGGCATGGGCATGGGCATGTCCAGCTATCCCCCGAGCCTCGGGATGGACCGTGACCGGCCGGACTATGGCGGGCAGGGCTTCGGCCAGCGCCGCTATGAGCAGGAAAGCTGGGGTGGCGGCTCGGGCGAGCGGGGCTTCTTCGAGCGCGCGGGCGACGAGATCGCCTCGTGGTTCGGCGACGAGGAGGCGCAGCGCCGGCGCGAGAGGGATGCCGGTCATCGCGGCCGCGGGCCCCGGAACTACAGCCGCTCGGACGAGCGCATCCGCGAGGATGTCAGCGACCGGCTGTCGGATGACCATCACCTCGACGCCTCCGACATCGTGGTTTCCGTCAGCGGCGGCGAGGTGACGCTGGACGGCACGGTCGACAGCCGCGCGGCCAAGCGCCATGCCGAGGACCTGGCCGAACGCTGCTCGGGCGTGCTGCATGTCCAGAACAACCTGCGCGTCAGGGACCGGCAGTCGGACTTCAGCCGTTCCGGGATGACCGGCAGCGGCACAGGCGGCACTGGCTCAGATCATCGCTGACGCTGGGCATTACTCGAGCGCTACCTGAAGCTCGTCCACGCGCCTGCGCTTCCGCGCCCTACAGCAGTGCCGGAGCATGCACAGGCGACGGGCATCAGCGGGTGATCAATGATGGCACTGTCCCTGGAACTCAGCGGAAGCGGAGCATGTGGATGCAGTGGACCGCAGATCACCGCGACATCATTTCCATCCTGGCCAGCATCGGAACGCTGCTGGTCTGGGTCATTTGCTCCCATCTGTTTACGGGCAGCTAACGTCGGCAATCGCAGGCGACGCTGCTCATCACCCAAAGTGCGGGGATCATGTGTGCAGGCGCAGACCGGGACGCGGAGCGTTGTTATGTTCACGCAGAGGGCGCAAGAAACAGTGTTCAAATCCTGCCCCCGCAACCAAAACTACCTGACCCACCATCAAAGCGGCCTCCCTCGGGGGGCATTCGCATTTGGGCCATGGCATCCCGGCAAAACAGCCGGGAGGCTGTGCTCCGGATCTCCACTCGCAACATGGCCCGTGCATTCGCGTCCGGACCCAGACCATCCCCAGCAACTCCCGCAGCAGCCGGTCAGACTTTGCTCTCTCGTCCGTGCTCTCGAGCAGCACCTCTGGGCGGGTCACCTCCCGCACATGGTTTGCCGTCAGGTTTTCGGTCCGTCTGAACAGGTTGCGGCCATAGACAAGCATCCTGACATTGGCCTCTTGGCGTAGCACCCCGTCGTGCCTGCGGGCATTGCCGTGGATCGTGCTGTCCGTTCAGCCGCCGCCGGAGGGCGACGGAACATCCTTCTCATTGAGGCTGGCAATAAATCGAACCGAGAGATCCGTCGCATGACCAGCGAATATTCCCTTGGACCACTGCGCCCTTGTTTCGTCGATGACGCTGTCGAGACTGCTGCTGCCGGGAACTCGCGATAGCCTTGGGCCAGTCTCGCCGCCACACGGCTAAGCCTGGTGCAGTGGATCCTCCCCCTCCGGGTCTTGTCGCTCGTCCTGCGAGATTTAACCCCGGCAGGATGCGCGGCTTTCTTGGCTCGACGCTCTGCGTGCTGTTCTGCGTTTTCTTACGCGAATACCTGTCGATGTGGACCGAGAACCGGCTGTTCCGATCCTGCTGGTTTTCCTCGGCTTCGTGCTGTTCGCGCGGGAAGGTCTGGTCGGCATCGGTCGGCATGGGACGGCCCGGCTGCGCCCCTGCGCCGGCAGCGCCATGGCTGACCGCCATGCGACTGCCCTGCTGCTGCCATGCCGCGCGATGAAATCGCACCGGATGCGGGCGGCGAAGTGCTGAAGGCCGGGAATCTCGGCAAGCGGTTCCGGGCGCGCAAGGCCGCCAATGACATCAGTTTTCCCGTTCGTCACGTCACCCGGCGTGTGCTAATCGAGCCGAGAGAGGGCGAGCAGCTCCCCTTTCCACCTGCTGGCTGGCATGTTCCGCCCGACAGCGGCCATGGCGTGCTGGACGGGGCCGGGGCCACTGGCCGCACCGCCGACCAGATCGCGCAGATGGGCACGGGCCCGTCCTTCCTGATCACCCGTCTGTTCCCGACCTGACCGTATTCGAGAATGTCCGCCTTGCCGTGCAGTCCGGCAATTCACGTGAGATGAACGGCTGGCGTCCTGACGGCAGGATCGAGCGGGTGAGCGCACAGACCGGCGAGATCCTCGAATGGGTCGGCCTCGGCAGGATGGGCGCGGCGGGGCAGGCCGCTCTCCGACGGCACGCAGCGGCTGCCGCAGTTAGCGCTGGCCACTACGTCGCGCATCCTGCTGGCCGACGAGGCGCTGGCGGGGTTGTCGGTCGCCGAAGGCGAGCGGGTGGGCAACCTCATCAAGCCGGTCATGCTCGACCTGCCGGTGCTGCTGGGCGCACATGGCATGGACCGGGTCATCGCCTTGGCCGGCCATGTCTCCGTGATGAACGAAGGCAAGGTGCTGCTCGCCGGCGATGTCGAGGCCGCGCGGACTTGGAACTGAGGGCAGGAAATCTGTATCGGCGCGGGCACCTCCGCCGTCGTCGCGACGGCGCGTCGTGGGCCGGCGGGGAGAGGGACGCTTGCGCGCAGGACACGGTCAGCGTCCCTCGCGGGAATGCCACACCCCGCACGATGTCAGCTTCGACGTCCGGCAGGGCGAGATCCTCAGGATGCCGGGCCGCAACCGGGCCGGGAAGACCGCGCCGTTCAAGGCCCTGATCGGAAACACGCCGGCAAGTTCCGCCGCCGTTGCGCTGGATGGTGAGGTGATCGCGGGCCTGCCATCGGCGGCAATCGCCCGGGCGGGCGTGGGTTGCGTTCCACAGGGCAGGGGCCTTTCGCGGGCAAGGCGGTGCGACGGCCTCGAACCCCGCCGCACCCGCAACGGCACGCATCGGGACGACGACGAGATCCCTGAACACTTTCCGCAGCGTGCCGGGCGGATGGACACCGAGGCCGACCGCCCGTCGGGGAGCGGGCAGCAGATGGCCGCCCTGGCTCGCGCCCTGTCGGGCGACACCCGCATCCTGCTGCCGGACGAGCCGTTCGACCCGCGTGCCCCTGCCGTGGTCGAGCAGCTTTCCGCACCTTCGTCCGCCTGTCCATCGTCATCATGGACCGCAACCTGGCCTTGCGCTTGCGCCGTCTGACCGTACGGTGCGCGCTGCACCGCGGGCGGGCGTTCCACGAAGGGCCGTCGCGGGCATCGGCCGGGGAGGCTTGAACTGCGCCGCGAGGTGCTGGGGCTGTGAGGAGCGTAATGGAGAAGAAGGACGTCATCGGCATCGTCGGCGCCGGACTGATCGGGCGGGCATGGGCCTGCGTCTTCGCGCGGGCGGACCATCCCGTGCAGCTGTGGGACCCCGAGCCAAGCCTGCGCGCCCGGATGCCGGAACTGCTGCGGGCAATGCTGGAGGAAGCCGGGAACGACCCCGCCGCCGCCGACCGCGTGACCGTCTGCGAGACGCTGGAAGAGGCACTGCGCGGCGCGGCGCTGGTGCAGGAAAGCTGCCCCGAAATCCTGGACATCAAGCGCGAGCTTTTCGCCCGGATGGACCAGTCCGCCGCGCCGGATACGATCCTCGCCTCGTCCTCCTCGGCGCTGGTGGCGTCCGAGTTCGCGGCGGGCCTGCCGGGGGCGCGGCGCTGCCTGGTCGCCCATCCGGTGAATCCGCCGCATGTGATCCCGGTCGTGGAACTGTGCCCCTCGCCCGAAACCGACGCAGGCATCCTGTCGCGCGCCGAGGCGATCTATGCCGGCGCGGGACAGGTGCCCGTGCTTCTGAACCACGAGATTCCCGGCTTCGTGCTGAACCGGCTTCAGGCGGTGCTGCTGGCGGAAGCGTTGCGGCTGGTCAGCGAGGGCGTCTGTTCCGTCCAGGGCCTCGATGACACCATCCGCCACGGGCTGGGACGGCGTTGGGCGCTGATGGGGCCGCTCGAGACGATCTCGCTCAACGCTCCCGAGGGCCTTCACGACTACATGCGCCGTTATGGCCCGATGCTGGGCCGGCTTGCCGATGACGGCGCGGGGGCCGAGGCGTTCTCGGATCGGGCGGCGGACATCGTCGGCGCGGCCTTTCCCCATTCCGGCCCGGATTCGGTCCGCGCACGCACCGCCTGGCGCGACCGCGAGCTTGCCGCGCTGGACCACCATCTCCACTCCCGCAATGCCAAGGACTGACATCATGGCCAAACCGCCCCGCAAGACGATCATCACCTGCGCCGTGACCGGCGCCATCCACACGCCGTCGATGTCGCCCCATCTGCCCGTCACCCCCACGGAAATCGCCGAAGCCGCCCTCGGTGCCGCCGAGGCGGGGGCCGCGATCGTCCACCTGCACGCCCGCAACCCCGAGGACGGCAGCCCCGACCAGTCGCCCGAAGCGTTCCTGCCCTTCCTTCAGGTCATCAAGCAGCGGTCGAACGTGGTCGTGAACCTGACGACCGGCGGCGCCCCCACCATGACCATCGAGCAGCGGATGAAGCCCGCCGCGACCTTCCGGCCCGAGGTCGCCTCGATGAACATGGGCACGATGAACTTCGGCCTGTTCCCGATGCTCGACCGCTTCGAGGGCAAGCTGAAGCATGAATGGGAAAGGACCTATCTGGGCAACCGCGACATCGTCTTCCGCAACACCTTCGGCGATCTGGAAAAGGTGATGACGGATCTGGGCGCGAATGGCACAAGGTTCGAGTTCGAGTGCTACGACACCTCGCATCTGTATAACCTCAAGTATTTCTATGACCGGGGCATCGTCAGGGGGCCGCTGTTCATCCAGACCGTGTTCGGCCTGATGGGCGGGATCGGCGCGCATTTCGAGGACGTCATGCACATGAAGCGCACCGCCGACCGGCTGTTCGGCGATGATTACCGCTGGTCGGTGCTGGGCGCGGGCAAGAACCAGCTGCCGATCGCGGCCATGTCGGCGGCGATGGGCGGCCATGTCCGCGTCGGGCTCGAGGACTCGCTCTGGGCCGGGCCGGGGAAGCTGGCGGAAACCAACGCCCAGCAGGTCCGGCTGGCGCGCCAGATCATCGAGGGGCTGGGGCTGGAGATCGCCACCCCCGATGAGGCCCGTGAGATCCTGGCTCTGAAGGGGACCGACGATCTGGGGTTCTGACCGGCCTCGCTCCGGCCCGGTGAACGGGGCCGGGGCGAGGGCACACCGGGGTCCTGCCCTGCAGGCGGGACTTTCGCCTGCCTTCCCGACATCATCCCGGCCAGCGCACGGCATGGTCCGCGCGGGGGTCCGGCGTCCGGGAAAGACAATGCCCTGACCTGCGGAGCGTGCGCCGAGTGAAGACGCGCCTTCTGACAGCAGCGGGGTATCTTGCCCGCCAGACGGGGGGCGGCTGCCTCCAGCCGGCAACTTGCGATCCGTGCAGGCGGCGATGATCCCATCTCAAGGAAAACTCGGGAAAGGCACGCAGGAAAGAGGGCAGGTCGTGCATGCGGCGTTCCTCCGGGGAAACGGCCGGGCGGTGATCTGGAACAAGTCGCGTCCATCCGCGTTGCATGATCCATGAAGGCGGCATCGATCAGCGCGGGGAATGCGGCCATCCGGCAGATGCTGGCGCGTGCGATCGCGATCCTGGCGGTTGCGATGCTTGTCGCCCATGCCGCCGCCGCGAAGGGCGTTGTGTCCCATGATCACGATCATGCCCTTGCCCATGCGGGCGCATCGCTGGTTCCGGGTGATCCGCAGGCTGAACCGGCAGGAAGCCCGGCACATCCGCCAGCCCTGGTCCATGCGCATGATGCATCCGGGGATGATGCGCCCCCCTGCTGCGGAGAGGCGTGCCTGACGGCGCTGCTGCCGGGCGAGGACCCCTTGCCGGACAGGGATCGGAGCGGGCCGTCCAGATCGGTCATGCCGGTCCCCCTGTTGACGGGGCGCGACCCGGAGGGGGTGCGGCGCCCTCCAAGGTGCGGTCGGGCCTGATTGCCTTTCCCTGAAAGGCAAGGCCGGCCTGGTCGAGGCCGGCGTTTCCACGGCCCCCGGAACGCACGGCGTTTCCATTGCACCGCCGCCGGAATGTGGCGGTCCGGGCGCCTCGCAGCACTCATATCCTTCAGGAGAACTCTCATGCCGAGAATCGAACTCGCCCTTGCCGTTGCAGCCCTTCTCGCCACCCCTGCGGCCTTCGCCCAGGAAAGCGGAACGGGGGGGCACCAAGATCACGCCGCCGGACAGCCTGGCCAGATGGCCGACCTGTCGATCCTGCCGCAAGGATGCCGGGACGCCATCCAGCCATCCGAGATGCCGGCTATGGACATGTCCTCCATGATGGAGGGCATGAAGGGCATGGACGAGGCCCAGATGGCCTCCATGCAGGCCATGATGAAGATGAACGGTCCGATGATGGCCGCCCATACCATCAAGGACGCAGACTTGGCCTTCCACTGCGGCATGATCGCGCATCATGCGGGAGCCATGGCCATGGCCGAGGTCGAGCTGAAATACGGTGACGATGCGCAGTCGAAGGCGATCGCCCAGAAGATCATCGATGCCCAAGGGCCGGAAATCGAGGAGATGACGGCCTGGGTCGAAAAGAACGCAGGCCAGAAGTAGGCACCATGGCCGCCGCGGCTTCGCGCTGCGGCGGCCCCATGGACCGCAAGGGCCCATCCGGCGCAGGCCGGAAGGTGAGCGCCCGGCAATGTCCTGCGCCGGCCGACCGCTCCTGCCCGAAAGGGCGGGGGCGTCCCTCCGGTATCGCCACGGCAGGAGATCCGCTCGGCAGGCCCCGCCGACATGCGGCATGGCGCGGAAGCCGGCGTCGGCGATCCTGAACGCCGGGACAGTCCCGAACCGATCGACAGGCCCGGCCGAAGCCGATGGGCGATCCGGCTGCCGGCCCGCCTGCTCGCGCCCGAGGCGGGTGGTCAGTTGGCGCGGCTCTCTCCGCCGAGCGGGGATCAGGGCGGCGAACTGCCGGTTCGGCGGCCTTTCCCCTTTTGTCCCCGCAAGCGCAGCACGCCCCGGGCCAGGGATGGCCTGATCGCCGTGCAGCCGTTGGTCCTGGGATATCCTTGAACCACCCGTCCCGTGGCCGAAAGGCCTCCTCTGCTCATCCGATGACGGGCAACGGGCTCCCGGTCATGTGACGGACCGCCTTCGGGGATGGGTGCGACTTCGTGCCGGGTTCCCCTTGCCTCGGCGCGCGCAGGCGGCGAAGCGGGGGCTGTTCAGGCGAAGGATGACGACAGAATGGCGCGTTCCGTGCTTTCCCGACCCGGCTTGCGGCGGCTTGGCTTGGAGTTGGCCACGGCCGCATCCGCTGCAATGGGGGCGGGGCTTGCGGCAGCGCTGGGGCTGCCGGCGGCATGGCTGCTGGGGGCGATGATCGCCACCGCCGCGGCCGCGCTGGCGGGGCTGCCGGTCGGGCTGAACCGGGCTGCGCGCGAGATCGCCTTTCTGCTTCTGGGCATCTCGATCGGCTCGGGCGTCACGCCGGAGATCCTGGGGCAGGTGCAGGCCTGGCCGGGCAGCATCGCGCTGCTGGTGGCCTCCATCGCCGCGACGATGGCGGTCTCGAGCGGCTATCTCACGCGGGTGCATGGCTGGGACAGGACCACGGCCCGCTTCGCCTCGATGCCGGGGGCGTTCTCCTCGGTGGCCGTGCTGGCCGCGAACAGCAGCGCCGACCTGCCGCGCGTTATCCTGGCCCAGAGCCTGCGCGTCTTCACGCTGGTCGCCCTGATGCCGCCGGTTCTTTCGATGGCAAGCGGCACGCCGCCTGCCGGGCCCGCCGGGCGTTCCGCCCAAAGCGTCAATTCGCCGGCCGAGGCTTTGACCGTGTTTCAGGCCGGGGGCGCGGTGGCGGTGCTGCTGAACCGGCTGCGCGTCCCGGCGGGGACGCTGCTGGGGGCCATGGTGGTCAGCGCGGGCCTGCATGCCGCCGGCCTCGTGCACGGGCGCTTCCCGCAGCCGCTGATCATCCTCGGCTTCATCGCGACGGGGGCGGTGATCGGCGCGCGGTTCCGGGGAACGACCCTGCGCACGGTGATCCGCACCGTGCCGGGTGCCTCGGTCAGCATCCTGCTGGCGCTGGGCGTTTCGGCCCTTTTCGCGGTAGCAGGGGCCTGGATGCTGGCTCTGCCCTTCGGGCAGCTCTGGCTGGCCTATGCGCCGGGCGGGGTCGAGGCAATGGCCGCGATGGCGCTGGTGCTGAAGCTCGAGCCCGCCTTCGTGGGCACGCATCATGTCCTGCGCATTCTCGGCCTCAACCTCGTCGGACCCTTGTGGCTTCGCGCGCCCCGGCGGGCCGGAAAGGGGCGCGGGGCTTGAGCTGGGCAGGGGGGGGGGCGCCTGCCCGGCCTGCCTTTCAGGAGGAACCCTTCAGGAACCCGAGGATCTCGGCAGCAACGCGCCCCGGTTCCTCGAGGTGCAGCCAGTGGGTCGTGCCGGGAAGGACCAGAAGCCGCCCGTCGTCGCATAGCCCCACGGCGTCCCGGGCGACATGGCGTTCCAGCGCCGCGTCCCTTTCGCCCCACAGCACCAGGGCCGGAGGGCGGATGCGCGCAGGCTCGGCAGGTCTTCGGCGGCGGCGCAGCGCGCGGTAATAGTTCAGCATCGCGCCCAGTCGTCCCGGTCGCGCCCAGGCCGTGGCGTAGCGGTCGAGGTCGCCGGGACGGAAGGTGTCGGACCTTGCGCTGCCCCGCATCATGGCGCGCAGGCCCGCGAAGCCGAGGGGGCTCAGCAGCGCTTCGGGCAGCAGGGGCAGTTGGAACAGCGCGGCATAGCTGCTGCGCAGGGCCTGGGTCGGGTGCCTCAGCGCCCGGCCCAGAAGGTCGGGGTTGGGCGCGTCCAGCACCACCAGCCGCCCGATCCGGCCCGGATGGCGCGCCGCCGTGGCCCAGGCGATCACGCCGCCCCAGTCGTGCCCCACGAGATCGAAGCGGTCCGCCCCGAAGCTGTCCGCCAGCGCCGCCACATCCGCCACCAGCAGGTCGAGGTGGTAGCTGCCGATGCCCCGCGGCGCGTCGCTGAGGTTGTAGCCCCGCATGTCCGGCACGACCACGTGAAAGCCCGCCTCGGCCAGCGGCGTGATCTGGTGGCGCCAGGCCCACCAGAACTCGGGAAAGCCGTGCAGCAGGATCAGCAGGGGGCCGGTCCCGGGGCCTGCCTCGACCACATGCAGCGACAGGCCGTTCACCTGCCTGCTGCCCGACCGCCATCCGGGCGCGAGAAGCTCGCTGTCCGACATGTGGATAGCCTCCTTTCCGATCCGGAGCGCGCCCGTCCGCGGGGTCGGGCGTCAGATGCTGTTCAACCCCCAGACCATCGCGATCAGGGGCGTGCCGACCAGAACGACAAGGATCGACAGCGGCAGCCCCAGCCGCCAGTAATCCCCGAAGCGGTAGCCCCCCGGCCCCATGACCAGCGTGTTGCACTGGTGCCCGATGGGGGTCAGGAAATCGCAGGCGGCCCCCAGCGCCACGGCCATCAGGAAGGGGTCCGGGTTCAGGTTCAGCCGTTCGGCCAGGCTGGCCGCGATGGGGGCCATCACCAGCACCGTGGCCGCATTGTTCAGGAAGGGCGTCACCGCCATCGCCAGCACGATCATCAGTCCCAGCGCGACCAGCGGCGGCACGCCGCCCGCCACCCGTTCCAGCCCGGCCGCGATCAGGTCGGTCCCGCCCGTCGCCTGGATGGCGTTGCTGACCGGGATCAGCGCGGCCAGCAGCACGATCACGGGCCATTCGATCGACTCGTAGGCCTCGTCCATCGTCATCACGCGCAACAGAAGGACAAGCGCCGCCGCGCCCGCGAAGGCGACGGCCACCGGGACCGCATGGGCGGCCACCAGCACCATGGCCGCGGCCAGGATGATCAGCGGCAGCCAGCTCCGCTTGCGGCTGCCCAGGGCCACGTCGCGCTGGCTGAGCGGCAGGATGCGCAGCTCTCCCAGGGACGGCGCCAGCCGCTCGCGCGGGGCCTTGAGGATCAGGACATCGCCCGCTTCCAGCCGCAGCCGCCGCAGCCGCCGTTTCAGCCGCTGACCGCTGCGGCTGACCGCCAGCAGTTGCAGGCCGTGGCGGCGCAGCAGATGCGCCTCGGCCGGGGTGCGGCCGACCAGTGGGGAATCGGCGGTCACGACCCCCTCGGCCACGACGCTGTCGGCGTCGGCCTCCTCGTTCTCGGCAACCTCCTCGCCCGCAAGGCGCAGCCGCGCGCGGGCCACGACGCGCTCAAGGTCGTCGGGCTCGCCGCTCAGCAGCAGGACGTCCTCGGCCTTGAGGATCGCATCGGGGCGAGGGGTGTGGCGGCGGAAGCGCTCGCGGATGATGGTTGTGACGCGCAGGCTGCCTTCGGCCAGCGCCTCGAGCTCGGCCACGGTGCGGCCGACGAAGGGAGAGTCCTCCGGGACGCGGGCCTCGGTCGAATATTCCTCGATGTTGAAGGCTGCATCCATGGACCGGCTGGCGGCGCGGCGATCGGGCAGCAGGCGATAGCCGAAGGACAGGAAGACAACGCCCAGCACCGCGATGACGATCCCCACGGGCGTATAGTCGAACATGCCGAAGGGCTTGCCCAGGATGTCCTCGCGCACCTTGGACACCAGGATGTTGGGCGAGGTGCCGACCAGCGTCACGATCCCCCCGATCAGCGAGCCGAAGGCCATGGGCATCAGCATGAAGGACAGGGGCGTGCCCGTGCGCCGCGACAGCTGCGCCGCGACCGGCATCAGCATGGCCAGCGCGCCCACGTTCTTGGTGATCATCGACAGGACGGTCACGGCCGAGACCAGCACGGTCACCTGCGCCTGCGCGCCCTTGAGGTTGCGCAGCAGCGGGCGCATCGCCGTTTCCACCGCGCCCGAGCGCGCCACCGCTGCCGAAACCAGAAGGGCCGCGGCCACGATGATCACCACGTCGTCGCCGAAACCCGAGAAGGCCTCGTCCGCGGGGATGATGCCGATCAGGACGCCTGTCAGCAGCGCCAGAAGGGCCACGAGGTCGTAGGGCAGGCGGCCCCAGATGAACAGGCCGATGGTCACGGCCATCAGGCCGAAGGCAAGCGCTTGGTCGAGGGTCAATTCCAGGGATCACTCTGCAGGGGCAGGGCGGAACCGCCCGCGCCGCTGACCGGTTCCACGGGGCACGGACAAGGGGACAGGGCGGTGGACATCATGGGATGGGTTTTCAGGACGGCGCGCAACCGCGACGGCCGGGCGCATGCGCTCGAGGAGCGGGCGCAGGAGGTGGGGCCCGGCTCCGTGCCCGTCCTGGTGGCCGTGGAGGCGGGGCTGGAGGTCGCGCTGGGCACCAAGCTGCTGGACGGCTGGCTGTCCAACCGCCGCCAGGTGCTGGTGCCCCACACGCTGAACTTCCGCGCGCTTGCGCCGGACGCATCCGCCCTGCTGGTCGAGGTCATGGCCGCCGCCGCCCAGGCCGACGGCGAGGTGGACCCGCGCGAGGCGCAGCAGCTGCCGCTGGCGCTGGAACGGGTCGGCGCGGGCGAGGCCGAGGCGCGGCGGCTGGAAGCCGCGCTGGCCGAGCCCCAGCATCTCGGACAGCTTCTGGCGCGGGTCGAGGAGGCGGGGCTTGCCACCCATGCCTATGCGGCGGCGCTGCTGGCGATCAACCGGCGTGCCCGGGTGAACCGCGCCTTCCTGGACTATGTGGCGCGGCGGCTGGGACTGCCGGCCGAGGTGGCGGGCAGCCTCGAACGCCGCTACCGGACCTGAGCCGCTTCGGGCGCGGCCTCGGCCGCAGTCCCTTCGGTCAGCTCGCGCAGCACCACCTGGACCGAGCCGCTTTCCACCAGCAGGTGGCGCGCGACATCGCCCAGGGTCAGCCAGCCGATCACCCGGCCGCCGTCGTCCCGCACGGCCAGCCTGCGGATGTGATGGGCGGCCATCAGGCTCATGGCGTCCTGCAGGCTGTCCTCCTCGCCGCACCCGATCACCGGGCGGGTGGCGATGGCGCCCACGGTGACATCCGCGCTGCCCAGGCCCTTGGCCACGACGCGATACAGGATGTCGCGGTCGGTCACGACGCCCTGCAGGTCCTCGGCCGTGCCCACGGGCAGCGCGCCCAGGTCCAGTTCCCCCATCAGCTCGGCCGCCTCGGACACGGGGGCCTCGGCGGGGATGAACTCGACATGGCGGGCCATGATCTCGCCCACCCTCATGCCACGGCCCCCAGGGCGGCGTCGATCTGGGTCAGCAGCTTGGAAAAGTCGATCGGCTTGGGGTGATAATCGTCGCAGCCCGCGGCCAGCGCCTTTTCCCGGTCGCCCGCCAGCGCATGGGCCGTCAGCGCGATGATCGGGATGGCGGCCGTCGCCGGATCGTCCTTGAGCCGGCGCGCGACGGTCCAGCCGTCCATCACCGGCAGGTTCATGTCCAGAAGGATCACCTGCGGCTGTTCGGCCCGCGCCATGTCCAGCCCCGCCTGCCCGTCATGGGCCAGCACCACCTCGTGTTCGCGCCGCTTGAGACGCCGGGACAGGAAGTCCCAGATCTCGGGCGTGTCCTCGACCAGCAGCAGTTTCGCCATCAGTCCCGTCCTTCCTTCTTCGTTCCCGCGCGTTCGGCCGCGATGCGCTTCAGTTCGTCCAGCAGTTCGTCAACGCTGTCCTCGCCCGGCTGGATCACCTGCCGCACCTGGTCGCACAGACGGGCGCGCTCCTCGGGCGGCAGGCCGCCTTCGGTCAGGGCGATGACCGGGATCGCGCGCAGGTCCGGGCTGCGGCGCAGGCGGCCCAGCAGGGAAAAGCCCCCGACCTCGGGCAGGTCCAGGTTGACGAGGATCAGGTCCGGCCGTCCTTCGGCGATCCGCGCCTGGGCCGCGTCGGCGTCGGCGGCCCCGGCGACCTCCCACCCTTCGCCGGCCAGCAGGTGGCCCAGTTCCTCGCGCGTGGCGGCGTCGCTTTCGACCACCAGCGCCAGCCCTGCCGGGGTGGCCGAGGGCAGCCGGTGGCGGTCCACGGTTTCCTTGAGCCGCTGCCAGTCCACGGGCTTGGTCAGGTAGTCCGCCGCCCCCAGAGAATAGGCGAGGCCCGTTTCCCGGATCATCGAGACCATGATGACGGGGATCTCGGCCAGGTCGGGGTCGGCCTTCAGCGCCGACAGGACCGCCCAGCCGTCCATGCGCGGCATCATCACGTCCAGGATGATGGCCGAGGGGGCGATCTCGCGCGCCAGCGCCAGCCCGTCCTGCCCGTTGGCGGCCGCCGCCACGGCCAGCCCGTCCCGCCCCAGGAAACGCGTGAGAAGATCGCGCATGTGCGGGTCGTCGTCGATGACCAGCACGCGGTCGGCGGAACCGGCTTCACCGCCCGGCTCAGGGGCCGCGGTGTCGGGATCGACCGGATGGCGCACGTCGGCGGGAAGGGTCAGGGTGAAGCTCGTCCCTTCGCCTTCGGTGCTTTCGACGGTGATGGTGCCGCCCATCATCTCGGCAAAGGCCTTGGTCAGCGCGAGCCCCAGGCCGGTGCCACCGAAGCGGCGCGTCGTGGACACGTCGGCCTGGGTGAAGCGCTGGAACAGCTTGTCCTGCTGTTCGGGCGTCATGCCGATGCCGGTGTCGGCCACGCGGAAGGACAGCCACTCGCCCTGGCGCGAGGCGCTCAGCGTGACGCGACCGCCTTCGGTGAACTTGGCCGCGTTGGACAGCAGGTTGAACAGGCACTGCCGCAGCTTCACGGGATCGGACTGCATGCTGCCCAGGTCCGGGGCCAGCTCGGCGGTGAAGCCGTTGTCCTTTTTCGCCATCAGCCCCTCGACCGTGGCGCAGACCTCGTCCACCAGCGGGGCCACGTCGAAGGCCTCGACCTCGACCTCCATCTTGCCGGCCTCGATCTTGGACAGGTCCAGGACGCCGTTGATCAGCGACAACAGGTGCCGGGCGCTGACCTCGATCTTGCCCAGGTCCTCGGCCATGTGGGCGGCGGCCTCGCCCAGATCCTCGGCCTCCTCCTCCAGCAGCTCGGCATAGCCGATGATGGCGGACAGGGGGGTGCGAAGCTCGTGGCTCATGTTGGCGATGAACTGGCTTTTCGCGCGGTTGGCCTCCTCGGCGGCCAGCTTGGCGGCGGCCAGGTCCTCCTCGCGCTGGCGGCGCTCGGTCACGTCCCAGGTGATGCCCAGCGCGTAAAGCCCGCGCCCGAAGGGCCGCCGCTCGACCGAGCCGCGCGCGACGGCCCAGCGCACCTCGCCCCCCTCGCCCCCCAGGCGGAACTCCAGGTCGAACTCGCCCTGTTCGCGCCGCGCCTGCGCGAAGGTGGCGGCGACATGGGGGGCGTCCTCGGGATGGATGCGGGCCAGGAACTCGGCCGCGGGCAGCTCGCCGTCACCCGCGGGCAGGCCGAAAAGGGTGCGGAAGCCCTCGTCGGCCTCGAGCGTCTCACCGTCGAGATCCCACGTCCAGGACCCGATCCGCGCCACCTGCAGGGCAAAGCGCAACCGGCGCTCGGCAGCCAAGGCGCGGGCCTCGGCCTGGCGCTGGGCGGTGATGTCGGTGCTGGTGCCGAACCAGCGGGTGACGCGGCCGTCCTCGTCGGGGATCGGCACGGCGCGGGACAGGAACCAGCGATAGCGCCCGTCCTGGCCGCGAAGGGGAAAGGTGTCCTCCCATACCGTCCCCGCCTCGATGGCGGCGCGATAGGATTCCTCGGCGCGGGCGGCGTGGTCGGGGTGGTGCAGGGACCACCAGCCCCAGCCCTCCATCTGGCCGAAACTGCCGCCGGTATAGTCGTACCAGCGCTTGTTGAACCAGTCGATCGCGCCGCTGGCTTCCGCGATCCAGGTCAGCTGCGGCAGCTTCTCGGCAAAGGCGCGGAACTCCTCCTCGCGGTCGCGCAGCGCGGCCTCGGCCCGACGGCGGCGCAGGTACTGACCAACCTGCTGGCCGATGGCATTGGCGCTGTCCAGCAGGTCGTCCCCGCCCTCGGGGGCCTCGCGGGCGTAAAGCTCGATCACGCCCAGCACGCGGCGGCCAAGGCGCGCGGGCACGGCCATCGCCGCCACGAAGCCTGCCGCTTGCGCCGCCTTGCGCCGTCCGGCGTCACCGAGGTCCAAGGACTGGATGATCTCGCCCTCTTCCCAGGCCCGCCCGGCCAGGTCCTCGCCCCGGTCCAGCGTCAGGTCCATCGTGGCCCCGACCAGCGCCTGCGCGTCCAGCCCCGGCGCGACCCAGCTCGCCTCGGGGGCAAGCTGCCGCTCGCGGTGGTTCACCGCCCAGAAGAACCCGGCCTGAAAGCCAAGGCTGCCGCCCACGGCCGCCAGCAGGCGCGGCAGCACCTCCTCGATCTCGGCGCTGCCCGCAAGCATCCGGCTGACCGTGACCTGCAGCGCCAGCCGGTCCGAGGCGCTGCCCTGGCGCGCGGTGTCCACCATGGTCACGACGCTGCCCACCGGCTTGCCCGCCTCGAGCAGGGGCCAAGCGGAATATTCGGCGGTGAAGAAGCTGCCGTCCTTGCGCCACAGCACCTCGTTCGACAGCCGCACGGCGCGGCCGGTCAGGCGCGTGGCCAGCAGCGGGCAGGCGGATTGCGGAAAGGGCGAGCCGTCGGGGTGGCTGTGGTGGATCAGCTCGTGCATGTTCCGCCCCAGCACCTCGTCCGCCGCATAGCCCAGCATCTGCAGGGCGGCCGGGTTGGCATAGGTGCAGCGCCCCTCGGCATCGAGGCGGTAGAGGCCGAAGCCCAGCGCGTCCAGCATGGCGGTTTCGCCGGGCAGGGGGGCAAGGGAATGGGGTGAGTCCAAGGATGCCTCGTGGAACGGCAGGGCGCGTGTGCCTCGCTCAACTCGGGCCGGGCCCTGCCGTTCCGGCGGGGCGATTGCCTGGGTTCACGGCCGCCTGTAAAGGGCGGCGGGACCCTGGCCGTGGCGGGTCGCTGCGCCTGGAGGGATCGCGTTGGCGCCTGTGATATCCTGCGAGTTCGGGCCCGGCGGAAGGCCCGTCCTGTTCCGCAATCCCTCGGCGCTGGTCCTGGCCCATGCCCCCCACGAGGTCCTGCCCGCGCTGGAGCGGCTGGAGCGGGCGCGCCGGTCGGGCGGATGGATCGCGGGATGGCTGTCCTACGAGGCGGGCCACGCGCTCGAGGACCGGCTGCGGCCCCTGATGCACGAAACGCCCGGGCCGCTGCTGGCCTTCGGGGTCTTCGACGCGCCGGAGGCGGACGGGGAGGCCCCGGACGAGAAGGTCCGGCTTTCGCCCTTCCGGCCGCTGGTGTCACAGGCAGAGTATGAGGCCGCCTTCGCACGTGTGCAGGCCTATATCCGCGCGGGCGACTGCTATCAGGTCAACCTGACGTTCCCGCTGGAAAGCCGGTTGCAGCGCGGCTCGGCCCGGGGGCTCTACCATGCGCTGCGAGGCCTTCAGCCCGTGGGCTTCGGGGCCTGCGCCGACCTGGGCGGGCCGGTGGTCGTGTCGCGCTCGCCCGAGCTGTTCCTGCGGCTCGACCCTTCGGGGCGGATCGAGACGCGGCCCATGAAGGGCACCGCGCCGCGCCATCCCGATCCTGCGCGCGACGCGGAACTGGCGGCAGGCCTGGCCACGTCCGAGAAGAACCAGGCCGAGAACCTGATGATCGTGGACCTGCTGCGCAACGACCTGGCGCGGATCTGCCGCGTGGGCTCGGTCCGGGTGCCGGAACTGTTCGCGGTGGACAGCTTCGCCACGGTCCACCAGATGAGTTCGCGCGTCACGGGGCAGCTTGCCGCCCCCGCCAGCCTGCCTGCGCTGATGCGCGCGCTCTTTCCCTGCGGCTCGGTCACGGGCGCGCCCAAGATCCGCGCGATGGAGATCATCCGCGAGGTCGAGCCCTTCGCGCGGGGCGCCTATTGCGGAACCCTGGGCTGGATGGCGCCGGACGGGGCGGGCTGCTTTTCGGTGGCGATCCGCACGCTCTCGGTCTGGCCGGACGGGCGCGTCACGCTGAACGTGGGCGGCGGCGTGGTGGACGACTCGACCGCCGCCTCGGAATGGGAGGAGGCGCTGTGGAAGACCCGTTTCGCGCTGCCGCTGACGACCCCGGGCTGAGGCTGATCGAGACGGCGCTGTGGGATGGCGCGGCCTGTCCGCGGCTGGAGGGGCACCTCGCGCGCCTGACGGCCAGCGCGGCGGCGCTGGGCTGGCCCTGCGACGCCGGGGCCGCAAGGGCCGCGCTGACGGGCGAGCCCGGCACGCCCGCGCGCCTGCGCCTGACCCTGGACCGCGCGGGGGCGCTGGAAGTGACGCGCGCGCCCCTGCCGCCCTCGCCGCCCGAATGGCGGCTGGGGCTGGCCTCGGCGCGGCTTGCCTCGGCCGACCCGTGGCTGCGGATCAAGACGACGCGGCGTGCGGTCTATGACGCGGCGCGCGCGGCGATGCCCGGCGGACTGGACGAGCTTCTGTTCCTCAACGAACGGGGCGAGGTCTGCGACGGCACCATCACCACGCTGTTCTTCGACCGGGGCGAGGGGCTGCGCACGCCGCCCCTGTCCTGCGGGTTGCTGGCGGGCGTGCTGCGGGCCGAACTGCTGTCAGGCGGGCTTTGCCGCGAGGAAAGGCTGCGCGCCGAGGAACTGCCGCACATGCGGCTGTGGGTCGGCAATGCGCTGCGGGGGCTGATGCCGGCACGCTGGCAGGGATAGCGCGGTCCCGGGCACACCTGGGCGGCATCATGTCGCGGCAGGTTCCGCCCCCTGGCCCCTTTGGCCCCCCGCCCGATGGGCTTACGTCAGGTGCCAGCCATAGGCGCCAGGGACGAGGTCAGACGATGCGGAACACTCACGGGATCGGCCGGCGGGCCATTCTGGCCGGAATGGGCGCGCTGCCGCTGCTGCTGGCAGCGGGAACGCCGGCGCGGGCCGCGGGCCTGCCGCTGGTGACCGTGACCAAGGACCCCGGTTGCGGCTGCTGCGACGCCTGGGTCGATCATCTGCGCGCGGCGGGCTTCCCCGTCCGGGTCGTGGAATCGGAGGACGTGGATGCGCTCAAGTCGCGGCTGGGCGTTCCGGCCGAGCTTGCATCCTGCCACACCGCCGAGGTCGGGGGCTATGTCATCGAGGGTCATGTCCCCGCCGCCGCGCTGGCGCGCCTGCTGGCCGAGCGGCCCGCGGCGACGGGGCTGGCCGTGCCGGGAATGCCCGCAGGCTCGCCCGGGATGGATTACCCGGGCACCGTGCCCGAGCCCTACGAGGTGGTCCTGTTCGGCCCGGAGGGGCAGGAAACCTTTGCCCGCTTCCTGGGCGGGCAGGAGGTCTGAGGCCCCGGTCCCTCGCCGCGCCTGCGCGGGGCGAGCGGCAAGCTGCCCGGCTGCGGCCCGGCTTGCAGTGCGGCGGGGCGACCCTCGCCGCCTGGCGTGCGCCGGTCCCCGAGACCTGCGCCCGGCGCAACCCTGATGTCTTGCGGCGGGTGCCAAGTTTCACATTTTCCGTGCGTGGGCGATAAGGGCATACCGCCATCAGCAGCCGAGGAGACCTGCCATGAGCCGCATCGCCCCCCAAAGCCTTCGCGCGAAGATCATGACGGCCGAGGAGGCGGCGGCGCTGATCGGGTCCGGCGACACCGTGGGGATGAGCGGCTTCACCGGCTCGGGCTATCCCAAGGCCGTGCCGCTGGCGCTGGCCGCGCGGATCGAGGCCGAGCACGCGGCGGGCCGCCCGTTCCGGGTCCGCGTCTGGACCGGCGCCTCGACCGGACCGGAACTGGACGGCGCGCTTGCCAAGGCCGACGGGATCGAGTTCCGGCTGCCCTACAACTCGGACCCCATCGCCCGCGAAAAGATCAACCGCGGCGAGATGGACTATTTCGACATGCACCTGAGCCAGGTTGCGCCCATGGCATGGCAGGGCTTCCTGGGCCCGCTCGACGTCGCCGTGGTCGAGGTGACGGCCATCCGGCCGGACGGGATGCTGATCCCCTCGTCCTCGGTCGGCAACAACAAGACCTGGCTCGACCGGGCCGGAAAGGTGATCCTCGAGGTGAACCGCTGGCAGAACCCGGCGCTGGAGGGGATGCACGACATCTACTACGGCACGCGCCTGCCGCCCCATCGCGTGCCCATTCCCCTGATCCGTCCCGATGACCGGATCGGAGAGCCTTGGCTGCACTGCGATCCGGAAAAGATCGTGGCGATCGTGGAAACCGACGCGCCCGACCGCAACCTGCCCTTCACGCCCCCCGATCAGACCGCCCGCGGCATCGCCGGGCACCTGCTCGAGTTCTTCCGCCACGAGGTTGCGAAAGGCCGTCTGCCCGCCTCGCTGCTGCCGATCCAGTCGGGGGTGGGCAACATCGCCAATGCCGTGCTGACCGGGCTGGTGGACAGCCCCTTCGAGGAGATGACCGCCTACACCGAGGTGATCCAGGACGGGATGCTGGACCTGCTGGACGCGGGCAGGCTGCGGATGGCCTCGGCCACCTCCTTCTCGCTGTCGCCCGAGGCGGCGGCGCGCGTCAACGCCGACATGACCCGCTACCGCGACCGCATGATCCTGCGCCCGCAGGAGATCAGCAACCACCCGGAACTGATCCGGCGGCTGGGCTGCATCGCCATGAACGGGCTGATCGAGGCCGACATCTACGGCAACGTGAACTCGACGCACATCATGGGCTCGCGCATCCAGAACGGGATCGGCGGGTCGGGGGACTTCGCCCGCAACGCCTATGTGTCCGTCTTCATGACGCCGTCCACGGCCAAGGGGGGGCGGATCTCGGCCATCGTGCCGCAAGCGTCGCATGTCGATCACGTCACCCAGGACGTGCAGGTGATCGTGACGGAACAGGGGCTTGCCGACCTGCGGGGCCTGTCGCCCAAGCAGCGCGCCCGTGTCATCATCGAGAACTGCGCCCATCCCGACTATCGCCCGCTTCTGGCCGACTACTTCCGCCGCGCCTGCGAGGGCTCCTATGGCAAGCACTCGCCCTCGCTGCTGACCGAGGCGCTGAGCTGGCACCAGCGCTTCATCGACACCGGCTCGATGCTGCCCTGAAGCGGCGGGGCCGGCGCATCGCCATCAGTGCAGCCGGGGCAGGGGATCGCTGTCCCGTCAGGGTCGGGGAGGCAGTTGCCCCGTTCCCCGCATGAACGCGCCGCAAGGCAATGAAAAAGGGCCGAGGCAGCGATGCCTCGGCCCTTTTTGGGAAATGGCGGACCCGGAGCGATTCGAACGCCCGACCCCCAGATTCGTAGTCTGGTGCTCTATCCAGCTGAGCTACGGGTCCGTCGTAGGGCGGCTAGGTAGGGCCAGCCGCGGGGGGATGCAAGCGGAAAAATCACCCGGCGGCGTTTTTCCTTCCTAAAGCCGGGAAATCTCGCGCGGCAGGCCGATCTGGAACTCGGTGCCTTCGGAGTCGCTGCGCATCAGGTCCAGCCGGCCGCCATGGCCGCGGATCAGGTCGGCGGCGATGGCAAGGCCAAGGCCGGTGCCGCCCTTGCGGATGCCGCCGGTGAAGGGCTGGAACAGGTTCTCGCGCGCCTTCTGGGGCAGGCCGGGGCCGGTGTCGCCCACGCGGATGCACCAGTGGCTTTCGTCCTCGGTGGCGGAAATCTCGATGGTGCCGGGGCGGCGCGTGGCCTCGATCGCCTGGCGGGCGTTGCGGGCCAGGTTCGCCAGCACGCGGTAAAGCTGGTCGCGGTCGGCGCGGATGCGCATTCCCGCGGGGATGTCGGCGATGAATTCGACGGCGGCTTCGGGCGCGGTCTCGCCCGCAAGCTCCTCGGCCTCGATGACCTCGGCCACAAGCGGGCGCAGGTGGAACAACGTCAGCGAGGGCTGCGGCTCTTCGGCCTTGCCGAAGGCCAGCGTCGTTTCGCACAGGTTCACGGCCCGCGAGATCGCGCCCACCAGCTTGGGCGCGGCGCGGCGCACGGCCGGGTCGGCGCTTTCCTCGAGCCGGTCGGCGAGGATCTGGCCGGTGGTCAGGATGTTGCGCAGGTCGTGGCTGATCTTGGCCACCGCCTGCCCCAGTTGCGCCAGCCGCTCGCGCTGCTTCAGCGAGGCGGTGACGGTGCGCTGCATCTGCGCGAGCGCACTTTCGGCATCGCGCACCTCGCCCATGCTGGCGCCGGGCGTGATGATGGTGCGGCTGTCCTCGGGCGAGGCGGCATAGGCGATCATGTGGTCGATCACGCCCCGGATCGGGCGCACGATCAGCCGCTGGGTGGCGAGGTTCAGCAAAAGCGCCGTCATCAGCGAGAAGGCCGCCGAGACCGCCAGCAGGCGCAGTGCGAATTCGATCATGGCCGCGCGCATGGGGGCGGTGTCCATGGTGATCTCGATCAGCTGGCCCGCCTGGCGCACGGGCTCGCCGATCACGCGGATGACCTCGGGGCGGGGACTCAGCAGCCGCTGCAACGTGTCGCGGACGCTGACGCCCCAACTGTCGTCGCGCAGATCGTAGGTGGCCGAGATCGGCTGCGGCAGCGGAGAGGACAGCACCAGCTGGCGGATGTCGTCGCGGCGCAGGACGACGTTGAAGACGCCCGCGTTCTCCAGCAGCTCGCTTTCCAGGTCGGCCGCGATCGATTCGTCGGTCGCCAGCAGCGCGAGGCTTGCGATCTGCGCCCGTTCAAGCCGCGTTTCCAGGTAGTCGCGGCGAAAGTTCGTGACGCTGGGGACGAGGATGAGGATTTCGGCCAGCAGGACGAACAGGATCGTCAGCAGGGCAAAGCGGCCTGAAATGCTGTTGAAGTTCATGTCGTCCCGTATCGTCGCAGAACCGGGGCACCGGCAATCGCATCAGCCCTGGTGGCGCTGCGGATCAAACATATGTGATGACAGCGCAGTTCCCAAGGGTGGATGATCCGGCCGTGACGTCCGAAAACAAGGGGAAGGGGCGTTCTTTCTGTTGACTCGGGCCGGTGCGCGTCATATCAGCCGGGCTTCGCATTCCCGGCGCGCTTGCGTGGGCTGACGGCCCATACCCTGCGCGCCCTTGTTGTTGGAGCTACGACGATGAAACGCACCTTCCAGCCGTCGAACCTGGTTCGCGCGCGCCGGCACGGCTTCCGCGCCCGCATGGCCACCAAGGGCGGCCGCAAGGTCCTGGCCGCGCGCCGCGCCAAGGGCCGCAAGGTCCTGTCGGCCTGATCGGGCATGGGCCGGTGGCCGATGCGCTGACCGCTGACGCTCCGGCACCCGCCGGAGAGGACAGGGCGGGGCGCAAGGCCGCGGCCGTGACCACGATGACCCGGCGCGCGGACTTCCTGCGCGCGGCATCCGCCCGTCGTCAGGGAACGGCGGGCTTTCTGCTGCAGGCGCGCCGCCGCGACCCGGCCGAGCCGGTCGAGCCTTCGGGCGCGATCCGCGTGGGCTATACCTGTTCCAAGAAGCTCGGCAATGCCGTGGCCCGCAATCGCGCCAAGCGGCGCCTGCGGGCGATCGCGCGCGAGGTGATCCCGGCCGAAGGGCAGGGCGGCTGGGATTATGTCCTTGTCGGCCGCCCCGAGGCGACCGCCACCCGCGACTTCGCCGAGATGCGCCTGGACCTTTCCCGCGCGCTGGCCCGCGTCCATGCCGGTCCCGACCCGCGCGCCTCCGATCCCGGCGCGCAGCCCCGCCGCAGGGGCAAGGGATGACCCCGCTGGCCCGGGTTGTTGCGCTGCCGGTGCGCGCCTATCGGCTGCTGCTCAGCCCCTGGGTGGGCCATGCCTGCCGCTTTCAGCCGACCTGCTCGGCCTATGCGCTCGAGGCGCTGGAGCGCCACGGGGCGCTGCGGGGCGGCTGGCTGACGCTGCGCCGGATCGGCCGCTGCCACCCTTGGGGCAACTGGGGGTATGACCCGGTGCCGCCCTCGCGGGAGAAACGCCCATGACCCGCCGGCCGCGCGCGATCCTGCCGGGCCTGCTGCTGGTGGCGCTGTCCGCCATCGCCCTGGTCGCGCTGCTGACCTTCGTTTTCGAGGCCTGGGGCCTGTGATGCCCGCGCCTCATCCATCAAGGGCCGCCTGATGCTGGACGACGCCACCGACACCGCCGACGAGACCGAGATTCACCCGCTGTTCCGCGGCGCGCCCTCGTCCACCGAGTTCCGCAAGCTGCGCAAGCGGCTGGTGCGCGAGGTCCGTGCCGCCATCGAGACCTATCACATGGTCACGCCCGGCGACCGCTGGCTGGTCTGCCTGTCGGGCGGCAAGGACAGCTATACCCTGCTGGCCGTCCTGCATGAGCTGAAATGGCGCGGGCTGCTGCCGGTCGAGCTGCTCGCCTGCAACCTCGACCAGGGTCAGCCGGGGTTCCCGGCGACGGTCCTGCCCGAGTTCCTGACCGAGCGCGGCGTCCCGCACCGGATCGAATACCAGGACACCTATTCCGTGGTGAAGGCCAAGGTGCCCGAAGGCCGCACCTATTGCAGCCTCTGTTCCCGCCTGCGGCGCGGCAACCTGTATCGCATCGCGCGCGAGGAAGGCTGCAGCGCGGTCGTGCTGGGCCACCACCGCGACGACATCCTCGAAACCTTTTTCATGAACCTCTTCCACGGCGGCAGGCTGGCATCCATGCCGCCGAAGCTTCTGAACGAGGACGGCGACCTGAACGTCCTGCGCCCGCTGGCTTACGTGGCCGAGGCGGATTGCGAGCGCTTCGCCCGCGCCATGAACTATCCGGTGATCCCCTGCGACCTTTGCGGCAGCCAGGAGGGCTTGCAGCGGATGCAGGTCAAGAAGCTGCTGGACGACTGGGAGGCCCGCAGCCCCGGCCGCCGTCAGGTGATGTTCCGGGCGCTGACCAACGTGCGCCCCTCGCATCTGCCCGACCCGGCGCTGTTCGACTTCGCCAACCTCGCGCCGTCCGTGGCGCCCGCCGGGGATGTGCCCCGGCTGCGCGATCAGGCGGACTGAACCGGGACGTCCTTGCTTTCCGGCCAATGCGCGAAGGGCAGCACACGCCCATTGCGCCGGCTTTCGGCGATGCGGTCGAGGTCGATCTCGGCCTTGACCCATCCGGGCGCGTCCATCGCACCGTCGGCCAGAATTCCGGTTTCCGGCCACAGCCCGTCCGGGGGCGCATAGATGGCGGCGATCCCCCGGTTCTCGTCGATGGCGGGGTTCCAGTCGCAGTTCCCCACGGTCGGGGCCTGCACGACGACGCACTGATTCTCCAGCGCGCGGGCCATGCAGCCGATGCGGACGCGCATGAAGCCCGCCACGCTGTCGGTGCAGCTTGGGGCAAGGATGATCTCGGCCCCTGCCTCGGCCAGCCTGCGGGCGAGCAGGGGGAACTCGCTGTCATAGCAGATGGTGATGCCGAGCCGGCCCACGGGCGTGTCGAAGACTGCCAGGCCGGGCGCGCCGGTCACGTCCCAGTCCTCGCGCTCGAAGCGGGTCATGATCTGCTTGTCCTGATGCCCGATCCGTCCCTGCGGTCCGAACAGCACCGCCCGGTTCACCGGCCGCGCGCCGGGGGCGGGGAAGGCCGGGCCCGAGGCCGCAAGGATGTGGCAGCCATGCTCTGCCGCCAGCCGCGCATGGATCGCGTCGCGTGCGGCTTCGTGGCGGGCGACCTCGTGCAGGCTGGCTTCCAGGTCGCGCGCGATGGCGGGCCCGCCGAGGCTCGCCAGTTCCATCGCGCCGTATTCGGGAAAGACCAGCAGGTCGCAGTCGGCGGCCTCTGCGACCCAACGGGTGATCTTCGCCTCGTAGGCCGACAGGTCGTCGAACCAGTCGAAGGGATAGGCGGCGGCGGCGATGCGGACGGTGCGGCTCACAGCGGTTTCATCCAGAATTGCAGTTGCTTCGTCGTCTCGCCGGCGTCCCCGAGGTCGCGCCAGTGGAAATTGGCGATGACACCCGGCAGGGGCTGGTAGCCGCGCTTGCGCCAGAAGCCGTCGAGCGGTCGGTAATCCGCGGGCCGGGCAGGGTGGTCGGCCGGCCGGATGACCGAGCAGAAGGCCGAATACCGCCGCCCGAGGCTGCGGGCCTGTGCCTCGCGTCCATCGAAAAAGGCATGGCCGAGCCCGTGGCCGCGATATTCGGGCAGCAGCACCGATTCGGCGCAGTAGAAGATGTCCTCCAGCCGCTCGGGGCGGTCCGCGAAGGCCGCGGCGAAATCCTCGGCGTGGTCTTCCATGGGCGCGCCGGTCGCGGCGCCGACCATGCGGTCCCCGTCCATCGCGGCGACCACCACCGCGCCGGGGGCGGTGTAGGCGCGCAGATACTCGCGCTCATACCCCTCGTCGCCGTCGTAGAGATAGGGCCAGTCGCGGAACACCGCGATCCGCAGCCGGGCGAGATCGCCCAGCGCCCCCGCCACGGCATCCCCCGTCAGGAGGCGCGTCGTGATCACGAGACCTGCCGGATCCAGTCGGCGAGGTTGTAGTAGGTCGTCACCCGCGCGATCTGCCCGTCCTTGACCGCGAAGAAGGCCCCGGCGGGCAGGCGATAGCTCTGGCCGCGCGCCTCGGGCAGGCCGGGGTCGGTTTTCAGGTAGGTGCCGTTCACGACGAACTCGGCCGCGCCACGGCTGCCGTCCTCGCTGGCGAAGACGACCATGTCGGTGAGGTTCTCGCGGTAGGTCTCGCTCATGTGCCGGTTGAACTCGGCGAAGCCCTGCTTGCCGCGGCGGATGCCGCCCTCGTTGACGTGATGCTCGAAGTCGTCGTGCAGCATCGCTTCCATCGCCTCGGTGTCGCCCCGGTTGAAGGCGTCGTAATAGGCGGCGATCAGGTCCTTGGTCTGGGCGTGGGGCATGGGCTCTCTTTCCGTGGTCTCCCAAGGACTAGCGGCAGGGGCGGCGAAGGTCAGCCCCCTCCGAAGGTCGGACGCCTTGCGCGCGGCTCGGCGCTTGGGCAGGGTCGCGCGGCCACAGGAGAACGCCCATGACCGCCCGCACCATCACCTGCTTCAAGGCCTATGACCTGCGCGGCCGGCTGGGGGACGAACTGGACGAGGACGTGGCCTGGCGCGTGGGCCGCGCCTTCGCCCTGCGGCCCGGCACGCGGCGGGTGGTCGTGGGGCGGGACGGGCGGGAAAGCTCGCCCGCGCTGGCCGCCGCCCTGACGCGGGGGCTGGTCGAGGGCGGCGTCGAGGTGCTGGACCTCGGCCTTGCGGGCACCGAGGAGATGTATTTCGCCACCGACCACCTGCGCGCGGACGGGGGGATCGAGGTCACGGCCTCGCACAACCCCATCGACTACAATGGCATGAAGCTGGTGAAGGCCGGGGCCGCCCCGCTCGACCCCGCGACGGACCTGATGGAACTGGCGCGGGCGGCGCAGGCGGGCGAGTTTCCCGATCCGGCGCCGGGCCGGGTGACGGACGCCAGCGGGACCCGTGCCGACTATGCGCGCCGCATTTGTGACTTCGTGGACGCAGGCGCGCTGGGACCGTTGAAGCTGCTGGTGAACGCGGGCAACGGTGTGGCCGGTCCTGCCTTCGACGCCATCGCGGCGGAACTCGCACGGCGCGGGGCGCGGCTGGAGATCACGCGGATCAACCACGACCCCGACCCGAGCTTTCCGAACGGCATCCCGAATCCGCTGCTGCCGGAAAACCAGCCGATGACCGCCGACGCCGTGCGGGCGCAGGGCGCGGATCTCGGCGTCGCCTGGGACGGCGATTTCGACCGCTGCTTCCTGTTCGACGAGACGGGCCGCTTCATCCCCGGCGAATATGTCGTGGGGCTGCTGGCCGAAGCCTTCCTGACCCGCCATCCCGGCGCAAGGATCGTCCACGACCCGCGCGTGGTCCTGAACACCCGCGACATCATCGGGCGGGCAGGGGGCGAGGCGGTGCAGTCCAAGACCGGCCATGCCTTCGTCAAGCAGGCCATGCGGGAAAGCGGCGCGGTCTATGGCGGCGAGATGTCGGCGCATCATTATTTCCGCGACTTCGCCCATGCCGACAGCGGCATGATCCCCTGGCTGCTGGTGGCCGAGCTCATCAGCCGCTCGGGCCAGCCCCTGTCCCGGCTGGTGGGCGACCGCATGGCGGCCTTCCCCTCGTCGGGAGAGATCAACTTCCGCCTGTCCGATCCCGACGCGGCGCTTGCCCGCGTGCTGGCGGCGATGGAGCCAGCCGCCATCGCCCGCGACGACACCGACGGCATCAGCCTTGAATACCCCGAGTGGCGCTTCAACCTGCGGCGGTCGAACACCGAACCGGTGGTGCGGCTGAACGTCGAAAGCCGGGGCGACGCCGCGCTGGTCGCGGCCAGGGTGGCCGAGATCTCGGCCCTTCTGGCGGGCTAGTCCCCGATCGTGTCGGGCACGCCCATCACGTATTCGTGGTAGGCGATGGCCTCGTCGATGTTGTCGAAGACGGTCAGCCGGGCGCGGTCCAGCACCGCGCCCATGTTGCACAGCCGCCGGATCATCGGCATCGAGTGGCTGACCACGATGGCCGAGGACCGCTGCATCCGGTCGGTGAAGACGCGCTGGGATTTCTCTCGGAACTCGGCATCGCCCACGCTGGTCACCTCGTCCACCAGATAGGTGTCGAAATGGATGCCCATGCTGCATCCCATCGCCAGACGCGAGCGCATCCCCGACGAATAGGTGCCGAAAGGCGCGTGATAGCTGGCGCCGAGTTCCGCGAAATCGTCCACGTAATCGACCAGCGCGTCGGTATCGACGCCGTAGATGCGCGCGACGAAGCGGACGTTCTGCGCCCCCGTCAGGTCCGGGTGGAAGCTGCCGGAAAAACCGACCGGCCAGGAAATCGTGCCGTCCGAGACGATCCGCCCCGAGGTCGGCAGCGCCGTGCCCGCGATCATGCGCAGCAGCGTCGATTTCCCCGCGCCGTTGCGCCCCAGCAGCCCCACCGACGCGCCGGTCGGGAAGACCGCGTTCATCCGGTCCGCGACCAGCTTCCGCCGCCCCTCGGTGTAGTAGATCTTGGTCAGGTTCTCGAGCCGGAT
>NZ_NSJZ01000021.1 GCF_002287065.1 Paracoccus salipaludis | reverse complement strand
TGTAGAGCGCCCAGGCTTCCTCCAGCACCACGCCCTGCTGGACACCGCGGCGACGGGCCTCGGCGGCGATTTCCTCGGCGACATGGGGCAGCACCTTGGCATGGACCTGGCCGGTGCGGGGGCTGGGCTTGCGGCCGCGCCGCTTGACCGGGTCGCGGTCCACGAAGCCCAGTTCCTCGCCCGCGCGGTCGGCACGCTCGACGGCCGCCGCGCTGCGGTCCTTTTCGCGCGACTTCAGCCGGCCCAGGTCGACGCTGAAAGGCTTATCCGCCATCACGCATCCTCCGCCGTCAGCCGCGCATAGACGGCGCGGGCAAAGCCCTCGGCATTGCCGATCGCGGCCTCCATGTTGCCCTGCGCCGGCATGGTCCGCAGGTCGCCGCCGAACTCGAACAGCGCCGAGAAGGCCGTCCGCTCCATCAGCGGCGGCTCGATCAGGTCCACGCCCTGGTCGCGCAGGGACGCCTCGATCCCGCTGTGCTGGCGCGAGCGCACCGCCCGCGTCATGGTGAAGACCACGGCATGGGGGATCGCACGGTCGAGCGCCTCTTCCTCTTCCCGGATCAGCTGCAGGGCGCGCACGCCCACGGTCGCGTCCAGCGTCGTTGCCCGCATCGGCGTGATCACCAGGTCCGCCTGCGAGATCGCCCGGCTGACCAGCCGCGAGGCCACGCCTTCCAGGTCCACGATCACGATCTGCCCGTCCATGTCGTGGCGCTTGATCGTGCGGACGATCTCGCCTTCGCCGACCTCGGACAGGACCGTGACGCGCGGAGGCAAGGGGCCGCGCCCGGCCCAGAGCGACAGCGACCGGTTCGGGTCGCAGTCAAGCAGCGTGACGCCCGCGCCGGCATGGGCCAGCTCGGTCCCCAGAATGATCGCAGCGGTAGATTTTCCGGCGCCCCCCTTGGGCGAAGCGATGACGACAGTGGGCATGATCACAAACCAGATTATTTCCTTTACCGGATATACGAAATAATCCGGTATGCAATCCTTCCTCGGGCGGGCAGGGGCTGCGGGTTTGGGAAACTGCAGGACGCTGCGCAGGATTCCCGGTCGCAGAGGCAAAGGATGCAGGAACCTGCGTCCATCGCTGCCTCCTTCAGGATCCGCCCGGACGCACAAACCCGGCTTCACCGGGTATCGGACCTGAACCCCTGAACGCCGCGACAGTCGAGCGGCGCAACAGGACCACCTCGGCCGGCCCCGGTAACAGGGCCGGCGAGCGGTTCACGGCCAGCCTCTCGGCGTCCCCGAGACGGCCGAAGGCCTGACCGATCCCTTCCGGGTGAAAGAGCCCTCGGCTTGTCGATCATTCCATGGGACGAAGCATGCAGCCCGTTCCCCGGCCTGGGCACAATCGTCAGGTTAGAAGCAGGGCATCCGTTAGCGGGCAAGAAGACGCCTCAGGAAAACCGTTATCTGCCAAGCTTATGTCTCCTTGAGCCCACAGCACCCAGACCAATTGCCCTTTTAGACAACTGATCAGTGAAATTTAATTAGTATATTCACGGAACAGTTGATGATTTTGCCATTTGGACCCTGGTTATGCGTGCACCGGAAAGCAAATTGATCTCGCGCCGCCTTCAACCGAACCCGGCTCCGGGTTTCCTCGGCTTCCGCGCTCCTGCGGCGGGGCTGCACCTCACGAGCGAGGAATGGAAGCTGATCGTGGGCGCCCTGAGCGCCTATCAGCACAACCAGGCCTACCGCCCCCTTTACGAGAAGCTCACGACCCAGGCGTCCTGAAGGGCAGGGCCCGTAAACTGCGGGCAGGAGATCAGGGACGAAGTTCACTGCAGGATCCGGCCCGCCGCCTTGTCCGATGCCGGGGAACTGGGGCGCCTGAAAGGTGCCCTGTGGCCTGACGACATGGATGCGGCCCAAAAGATCGCAGCCTGTCTTGCCCCGCCCCCGGGAACGCCATCATCCCGGTTGCCGGCAGGCCCGGGGCAGGCCCGGGGCAGGGCTGGCGGGCTTCACCGGGATGGGCCTTCGCGACCATGCCGAGGGCTGCGGACCCGGCCCCGTTGCCGATGTCGATGGGCGGTATGTCGATGCGGATCTGCGTGGCCCTGGGATCGGGCGGGACCTTGTCCGGGCCGGAGAGGATTGGGCCCGGGCACGCGGCCTGAGCGGAATCGCCAGCGATGCCCTTGTCGCGAACGAAGCCAGCATCGCAGCCCATCGCGCCCTCGGCTTCACCGAAGCCGAGCGGATTGTCCGCTTCCGGCGCGGCCTGTCGTGACGGTTGCAAGAGAAACCCGGCAAACCGCGCCTTCGGATTGCGCGACCCCAAGTTGCGGTAAGGGGCATCCGCTCCGGATTCCCTGCCAGCAGATCGGGAATTGCCTTGCGGCCGGTGTCAGACCGCAAGGGCGCCGAACAAGCCCTGCGCCATGCAGGCCACTGGCCTCGCGAGCGTCCGCAAGGGGATCGTTCAGCGGACGGCGCCGGACGTGCCGGCTGCCCTTGCCAGCGCAGGGGAAAACTAGTCTCACATGACTGGTACGATGATCGTCTCGCCCATGGGGGGCTTTGCGGACGACAGACCGGCACCTTCAGCGGCCATGCCCGCTGCTCGACCGACCGGCAGGACCTCGCCGCGCAGCGGGTGGCCCCTGCCCGCATCCATGTCGACCATGGCCTGTCGGGGACCAGCCGCGCGCGTCCCGGCTTGGATCAGGCGCTGGCGGCGATCAGGGCAGGGGGACACGCTGGTGGTCCCAAGCGCGACCGCCCCACCCGTTCGGTTCCCGACGCCCGCCCCGTCACCGACCGGCTTCTTGCGCGCGGACTGCGGCTTCAGCTGGGAGCCCGCCTCCACGATCCGCATGCGCACCCGCGAGGGCACGGCTCTGGCCCGCGTCCGGCCAGCTGAAGGGCAAGCCGCCCAAGCTGTCCGAGCGCCAGCAGAAGGAGCTGCGGCGCATGCACGACAGCGGAGACTACAGCATCAGCGACCTGGCCGAACTTTCTCGGTGCCGCGGCCGACGGTCTACAGGACGCTCAGGCAGCAGTCCGGAGTGCTTGGAGCAGCCTGAGCCACGAGCGCACTGGACATTGACGATTGATCGGTAAACGACGTTTCTCCCTTCTTCAGCAACTCGTAAAATCAGGCGAGCGCGCGCGGCTGTCCCGGTTGCGGGCATGATTAACTGGACTTCGTCTTCAGAGATCCGCCAAAACGGGCAAAGCCGCGCCCACCTGTTCGTTGCGCTTCGAACTGTCGCGCCAGACCGGCTGCCGGCAATCCCCGCACAAGAGGCCTGCCTTTCCTTGCCGGCCAAGCGACAGTTTATACTGCAATCACGCTCTGGCGCCGCAGCAGACGCAGGCATTCCCTTAGTGTGCGGCGGCCTGGCTCGAACAGCGCGGCAAAGGCAATGACCAGCGAATACGACAGCAGGGTGCCAAGGATCAGGGCCGATAGGGGAGCATCCGGCAGATGGGGCCGGATCACCCAGAGAAGGCCGATCGCCAGATGGGCGCCGACCACAAAGGGAAAGGCCGCACGTGCCATGTCCCCGGCCCCGACCGGGCCGCGCCGGCCGACATAAAGCCACAACAGGGGCGTGCGCAGGTATTCGCTGACGGCATAGGCCAATGCCACGCCATAGGCGCCGTAGGGCAGGCCGATGACAAAAGCCGCAACCGAGGTCAGCGCCGTGACGATGCCCCAGCGCATGAACTCGGCCGAGCGCCCCTGGCTGATGAAAAGCCAACCCGAGGGGTTGTTGAGCGACTGCAGAAGGCCCGCAAAGCCGAGCGCCTGGAAGATCAGCGCGCTGCCCGCCCACTGCTGCCCCAGCGCGAAGGGAACCAGCACATCCGCCATGGCAATAGCAAGCGCCACCCCAGGCAGAGTGACCAGAAGAAGCAGCGGCGCGACTCGCAGATAAGCATGGCGGTAGCGATGCGGCTCATCCGTCATGCGCGACAGCGCGGGCACCATGACCCGGGACAGCGGGTTCGTGACCTGCTGCAGGGGGAACAGCAGCAGCTTGTAGGCGCGGTCGTAGAGGCCCAGTTCCTCATTTCCTCGATAACGACCGATCAGGACGTTATCGAGATTGCGAGCGAAGAAATTGGCGAAGTTGAACCCGGTGATCCCGGCACCGAAATTGACGAGCCCGCCCGCACCCGCCACCCATCGCGGCCATCCCGGTCGCCAACCGGACGCGGCCCAGGCCATCACGGTGGCAGTGATGGCCGTTGCAAGCCCGCCCGCGTAAAGCGCCCAATAGCCCGGATCGACGAGGGCCCAGACGATCGCCACTCCAAGCCCGACCACTGCCGAAACACTGTCCAGGACGGCAAGCCGGCCGAACTGCATCCGGCGATTCAGAATGGCGTGGTGCTGTCCGCCTGCCCCGGAAACGAGGATCTGCAGGCTCAGGGCGGCCACCAGCAAGCCTACTCCGGGTTCCTCATAGAACCGCGCGGCCAGTGGGCTGGCCAGTATCAGGATCCCGGCCAGCAGCGCGCTGATGCCCATGTTGATCCAGAACAGGGCATTCACTTCGGCATGGGTGATATGCTTCTTCTGGACGGTCGCCTGCATCAGCCCGAGATCCTGAAACAGCCCGACGAAACCCATGACGGGCGCAGCCATGGCGACGATTCCGAAATCCTCGGGTGCAAGCAGGCGCGACAAGACAATGACCGAGGCAAACTGGCAGGCAAGCCGGACAGTCTGGGCACCGCCAGTCATCAGCGCCCCGCGCCCGACCGACCTGCCGAGCGATCCGGCAGGCGGATCAAAGATCGTGCTGTCCTGTGCCACGAGCGCCTTCCCGAAACGATGCATCCTGCCTTGCGCCTTTCACGAGGCGGACCCGCAGATGCCGGTTACCTGACCGCAACGGCGGCTCTACAGCAAGTGAGGCAAGGCGCAAAGGCGCCCGCCGGCTTCGAGCCGGCTCATCGTGCCAGCAGAAGACGAACTCCTCGCCCGGCATGGCGCCAGTCGCCTGCCCGGATTGCCGCCCGAACATGCCAGCGCGAGGCGCGGCGAAGGATGGCGGCCATCTCGGGTCCGGGGGAGGCCATGCGCGACAGCGCAACCAAACCCCGGCGAACAGCTGCGTCCGCAAAAAGTTCGGGAGCACCCAAAGCCGAATTCGGGCTGCGCGCCAGCATCTCGCGCTCGAGTTCTGCCAGCGGCGCGGGATCCATGGCCGTGGCCTCCTGCCAGGCAGCGACCGCCTCGTGCCACATGCGCTGGCGCGCCAGAACGCAACCTCGCTTCACGCGGGCGGCACGGCGCCGCAGGGCAGGGGGCAGCGGACCGAGATCCTCGCCGGCAAGCAGTTCCTCGTCCGCAAGATCATCCAGCAGGGGAAGGAAGATCCGGCGGTTGAAGGCGGCCCACCTGTCGGCATTCTCGGTCGCGGCGAAACCATCCGAGGCCGAGCCGCGCCGGCCGCCGTGTTCGCGGTGCAGGAAGACAACCTCGGGCAACTGCATCCCGCGGTGGCGGCGGGCCATCCGCAGGATCATCTCGTAATCCTGCGACCGGATCAGACTAGCGTCGAAGGGCCCGACTGCATCATAGACGCGCCTGCGCACCATCAGGCCGGGCTGAAAGACATGGCAGCCTTCCAGCAGATCGGGGAAGATCTGCCCCGGCGACGAGTTCCGCATGTAGCCGGGGGGCCGGGTGACCTTCTGCCCCGTGCCTTCGTCCACCTCGAAGTCGAGGTGACGTCCGGCGCAGAAATCCAGGCCCGGATCATCCTCGAGCGGGGCAGACAGCACCCTGCAGGCATGAGGAAGCAGCAGGTCGTCATCGTCCACGATCCAGACCAGGTCGCCGGAGACGAGCGTGAGGGCAAGGTTCAGGGCAGAGGCCTTGCCCTTGTTCTCGGTCCTCACGACCCTGAGATTCTCGTACCGCGCCAAAACCTCTGGCGTGCCGTCGATGGAGCCGTCGTCGATTACCAGAATCTCGTCGGGTATCCGCGTCTGCTCCAGAAGGCTCTGGATCGTCTCGCCGATCAGATGCGCGCGGTTGTAGGTGGGAAGAATGACGCTGATGCGTTGCTTCATGCTGTGCTCCGGCATGGTCTTTGGCCCCTGAACCGTCGGCAATCTGGCTTCTTCTGGACATGGCGGTTCTTCTGGGCGCTTCCCGGCATCGACCAGCCTGTATTCAGGTCAGGGAACAGGTCCATAGGCCTCCTCCATATTGCGGATCTGCAGGTCGTTGCGGCTGTTGATCTGGTTTTCATGAAAAAGCCCGACATCCTGCGACTGAGGCCAAGCCAGAAGCTCGAAGCCCAAGGGGGTTCGGACTTGGTCGGTTCCAGCCAGCCGCGCCATCCAGAAGAACCAGATGTCGTCGCCATGAGGGCAAAGCCGTAGGAAAGCGTCTTCGTCCATGACGGCATCGGCGAAGGCACCGGGGGGATACAGCACCCCGCCCACCCCGGTCGGGAACAGCCGGGTCTGGGGCAGGTGCGCGCGCAGGTGGTGGGTATTTGCGCTCCAGTCCAGATAAGGCACCAAGCGCCCCGCCTCATCCAGCCGTGCCAGATGGGCCCGGGTCGCGATCACCGTTCGGCGGTGGGTGCGCGCTTCCTTGACAAGGCCTTCCAGCCAGTCCGGCCGATAATAGACGTCGTCGTCGGCTGTCGCGAACCATGCGCCCGGAAAGGCCTGCAGCGCCGGGATCAGCTTCTTGTAGGACCGCAGGTCGGCGCAGGTGCGGATTTCCAGCCCGAAGTCCTTCAGCACGATCACGTCGTCGGGCAGCAGCGCCAGGTCCTGCTCGGCCAACCAAAGGATTGTCCGGTCCGCCTGGACGGTCTGGTCCAGAAGGCTGCGAAGCGTCGCCCCGAGCGTCGGAAACCGCGGCGGGTAAGAGGTCAGCGTGACGATCAGCGGCGCGCCGAGTTCATGCGGCTTTCGCCCGGTCACGGTCGGAAAGCGGGAAACAGCCCTCTGGGCCCGGCGGAGACGCTGCCGCCGCCGCTGTTCACCAAGCCAGTTCCGTATTCTCCAGACGCCTCGCATCGGGTCTCCTGTGATGTTGCTCGGGGCTTGCAGGGCAGGTGCAGCCTTTCCGATCGATGTCTCGCCCCGGGCCGAGGAGGCTCGGGACGAGCGGGCCGCTCAGATCCGGAAGGGCAAGCCTCTTGCGGGACGCCCTTTTCGCATCCCGCCGGTGCGTGCCGGGAAAAGCACCCCCCTTGTCCGGCAATCGGCGCAAAGGAGGGTGCCGCAACTCTGATCCTGCCTGCGGAATTGCGTCGCTCATGCCGCCAGAGGCACGCAACGAAATTCTGGCCCGCGGAAACTCCGTCATTTCTTCAATGCCACGCTGGTGGCGACGATATAGCAGAACCAGAAGCTGAACCCGACGATCTCCAGGTAATCCTCGATCCCGGAACCGAACCCGAGCATGTCCTCCATTCCCCCGAGTGCCAGGGCGGCAAGCGCCATGGCCAGAAGCGGAAAGGGGGTCGAAAGAAAGATCCGCCTGTAGAAGGAAACCGAGAACACAAGAAGCGCCGCATAGACAAGATAAACGTGAGCCTCCTTGAGCCGCCAGTGGAAGAACGGGGCGGATTCGTGCAGCATCAGAAGATCGTCAAGGCCCATGACTGTCGTGAGCAGTCCCATGCACAAGGAAAACCCGAAGGGATCGGCGCTGGCCCATTTCCCTGTCGCCGCAGTGAAAAGAAGGATCGACCCGGAGGAGATCATCAGGACTGCGGTCAGGTTCTCGAGGATTCCGTAATAGAACGGATTGCCCGCGATGGCATTGGCATCCCTGTAGAGAAAGCTGTACTCGACCCCGGTCCGGCCATGCAGGTAAAGCGCAACGGCCAGGAAGATCAGGCAGATGCCGACAGCCACGGGTGCCCAGGGCAGGCTTCCCGCCATGTCGCTTCTGGCCGGAATCCTTGCCCGATGCTCAATCATGAGAAAACCATACCTTCTGCAGGAACAAAATGGCCCTGCTTCTTACCGGAAACCTTGCAGATTCACTTCATGCGTTAATACCGGGCATGCCGCACCGGAATAGTAAGTCTGCCTGATGCCATCAAGCGTGCGAAAAGGACAGGTTGCCGCAGATGGCGCAGAGCCGGCGGCAGTCCACCCCTCACCCCTCGATCAGCAGCCGCCCGATCCGGCTGGGAGGCCGCGGCCGCCGCGCGGCCAGCTTGTCCGACAGGAGGCCGCGGGCGACCGGGACCAGCGTCGCGGGTCGGCCCAGTGCCGACAGCACCGCGCCCGCCCGCCCGGCACGCGCGCGGCGGTCGAGGAAGTCGCGCAGCAGGAACCGCTGCCGCAGATCGGCCTCGTGGGCGCTCAGCGCGGCCCGGGCCGCGGCATCGAGGCCGGGCAGCGCCAGATGGGCGCGGGCCGCCGCGTGCAGCGCCCCGAGGTCGGCGGTGCGGTGGCGCGAACTCAGCGAATCCGCCCGCCAGCGCGCGGCATAGCCGACCTGCGCGCTGACGCGGAAGCGCGCGCCCTTCTGCAGCATCCGCACGTAAAGATCGTAATCCTCGCCCAGGCGCAGGGCCTCGTCATAGCGCAGCCCGTGCCCGTCCAGGAAGTCGCGCCGCATGACCGGCTTGAGAAAGCCCCATTCCCGCCGGCCGGCCCCGCGCGCCGAGCGGTTGGCGCGCACGAAGCCCGTCAGGTCGATGTCGATCAGCGCGGGCGTGACCGGGGGCAGGGGCGGCAGCGCGGCGGGCGAGGCGCTTTCGGCCACGAAAAGGATGTTGTCGGCCACCATGTCCCAGCCCGGCACCGCCAGCAGCCGCGCGAAGCGCCCGGGCAGCAGGAAGTCGTCGGCGTCCAGCACCGCCACGAAGGCCCCCGTGGCGGCTTCCAGCGCCCGGTTGCGGGCCGCGGCCGGGCCGACGTTCACGGCGCAGCGGATCAGCTTCAGCCGCCCGTCGCCTCCGGCCGCCGTCTCGGCCGCCGCCGTTGTGGCATCGCGCGAGGCATCGTCCACCACGATCACCTCGGCGGTCTCGGGCTCGGCCAGCGCGCTGCGGACCGCATCGCCGATGGTCGCAGCCGCGTCACGGGCGGTGATGACGACGGAAACAGAAGGAGTGACGGGAGGATTCATGCGCCTTTTCCTCTCAAGATACGGCGCAAATGTCCAGCCTGCCAGTTTCAGGATGATTGCTTTATCTTGGCAGGGCATAACATCCCTACTTTACGACAGTCCATGAGATCGAACTAACAAACATTATTGAATATGTTAATATTTATTATCACCATCTGCGACAGACAAAGAATGCAGCCCTACCTTTCAACTTGCCTGGTTACTGCAGGCATTAACAAAGAAAATCGCTTAATAACCAATTGAGACCATCGATTGAGTGCTGGAACCCAAGCTTTTTCTAGCGCCATGAACGGTAGCGCTGCCAAAAGGGAAACTGCCCATGTAAGCGCCAAGCAAAGCGCTAGCACTTCCCAATGTTTCAATCCGTATTCACTCAAGCTCGTATAAGCTGCACTAGTTACGCTGACGATTACCAGAACATGGACGAGGTAAAGGGGAAACGATAATCTTCCAAGAAATAGACCCACAGGGCCGCTCATCCATCGCTCCAGAGAAGGCGTGCAAAGAAGGAGAAGCATTGCAGCCGTGGAAGCCAGTAGCAGTACGGACCAGTAATCGACTGAGTAGCCGGCAATCATGATAACAATAATCATTACGATTGACCAAGACGGCATCTGGAACCATGAAGGACGGATACAGTGAAAAAAAGCAATTAAGGAGCCGATGACGAAAGGCACGAACAGCATCTGACCCAGAGAAATGCAAAGAAAGGCGATAAGAATGTGTAGTGCGACAACCCTGTATTCCTTTCTAAAAAACTTGAGGCAGCATGCTGCCACCAGCATGAAGACCAGCATGCTTCCATAGAATTCATAAACCATTGTCCAAAGATTCGAATTATATTGATAATAATGATGTGGCCAAAGGAAAACAAACAAAGATCTTTGCGCAGCATCCAAAAAACTTGGGACGAAGTCTTCAGAGATACCGGCAGAGGCAAAAGCGGCGAGCCATGCTGAACCTGTAAGCTGGGCGGCAGCACCATATGCCTCGGGAAAGTATATCAGAATAATGGCGCCGATCATCATGCTAAGCCCTGCTGGCAGCATCAGTCGCGGCAGTCGCTTGAGTATCGACGCAGTCAGATCCGAAACAGAAAATTTTTTATAGAATTTTCGTGTCAATACAAAACCGGAAAGCACAAAGAAAAATGCTACTGCGCCATTTCCATTCACAAGCACGTAAAGTGGCGTGCCTTTGAGTCCGCCCTGAACCACCGAATCCTTCAGCACTGGAAAAAATCCGAGCAGGAAATGGTGGAAAACTACTATGATCGAGGCAAATCCTCGAGCCGTCTCGAGATAAGTCAAACGATTGGAGGAACTGAATTTACTCATAAAGTTACCCTTTTTCTGGCTTCTGCTCAACCGCAATTCCATGAACATCCACGAAAAATCAAGTTGTTTTTAGAGACAAACCTCATCTGCCCGGGATGCTGTGCATCATGTGTGGGCAGCAAAGGAAACCTTGCCGAATGTCGTTACCAAGAAGCGGGACGTAGCGACCACTTCATCCAGATATGACTTCATCGATGTTACGCGCACCCTGGCTGCTTTCTTGATGGTGGTCTCGCACATGCAGCAGATGATCATCGATCGTCCCCTGACGTGTGGCACGATCCACAAGGCGCTGAGCATACTGGCCATTCAGGACTATAACGCGGTTGCTGATCCCGGCCGGTTGCCGTGATGTTCACGATCCGGTTCTCTCGCTTCACGGAGGATCAGGCGCCAGCAGCAAGATGATGGGACTCGGGACTTCTGAAGCCTACGCCGGCTATTTTCTGAGAGTCCTGAATTGATTGAAGGAGCCTGTCATTGCCCGTCGAAAACCTCCTTGACCGACAGAACAGCTTCAGATGCAACCTTCCTCTTCAGAAACTAGGCCGATCTCCATGGCTTGCGGCAGCTGCGGGCCTTAAGACGGGCTCTTGGTTGACTTGCGTCTGATCTTTCCGATCACGGACTAGCGCGGCTGGGGAGACCGCTGGAGCAGTGCTTCAAACAACCCGTGCCAGGCCGACAATTCACCCTCTCAAGTCTTTGCCCTTGTAGCCTGACCACCTTATCCACAGGGCGCTGGTGTTAAATAGGTGTTAAACAGGTGTTAAGCGCAGACAAATAGCCTTTTTAATCAATATTATCAGTATTTTGAATTGTCTGCATCTGTGTGAAGTGTCGTTTCTCCATGGGTGAAGTGTCGTTTCTCCATGGGTGAAGTGTCGTTTCCGCCCCTCTTATGTGTGAAGTGTCGTTAACCTTGATTCATGGGTGAAGTGTCGTTATGGGTGAAGTGTCGTTTTTTCCCGGTGTCATATGAACAGCCCCCTTCTGCCCGACCGGTACCCCCAACGTGATTTCTTTGTCTGCGACATCTTCAACGCGGCCCCCAAGGCCGACGTGGGCTCGATGGAGCATCCGATCTTCTCGCTTTCGACCAAGCCCGACCTGCGGCCGCGCCATTACGAGCACAACGGGCTGTCGATCGACATCAAGCCGTCCTCCGACGGCATGGCCACGGTCCATGACCGTGACATCCTGATCTTCTGCATCAGCCAGCTGATCCGGGCGCTGAACGACGGGCGCGAGGTCAGCCAGGTCGTCCGCTTCCAGGCCTCGGACCTCCTGCGCGCGACCAACCGCATGACCACGGGGCGCGGCTACGGCCTGCTCAAGGCCGCGATGGAGCGGCTGGCAGGCACGCGCATCTCGACCAACGTCACCACCGGCGGAAAGGAGATCTTCGAAACCTTCGGCCTGATCGAAAGCGCCCGCATCGTGCGCGAAACGCGCGACGGCCGGATGCAGGAGATCGAGATCAAGCTGTCGGACTGGGTCTTCAACGCGATCCGCGCGCATGAGGTGCTGACCATCAGCCGCGACTACTTCCGCCTGCGCCGCCCCCTGGAACGGCGGCTCTACGAGCTCGCGCGCAAGCATTGCGGCAACCAGAAGGAATGGATCGTGGGGCTGGACCTTCTGCAGAAGAAATGCGGCTCCTCCTCGACCAGCTTCGAGTTCCGGCGCCTCGTGGCCAACGTGATCCGCGAGGACATCGCCCATTCCCACATGCCCGACTATTCGGTCCGCTTTTCCGAGGACGGCACGCAGGTCGTCTTCCGCAACCGCGGCACCGCCCCCGCGCCCGAGGCCGAGGTCTTCGAGGGCCTGCTCGAGCCCGAGGCCTACGAGGAGGCCCGCGCCGCCGCCCCCGGTTGGGACGTGCGCCACCTGGAAGGGGAATGGCGCCGCTGGTGCGCGGCCGAGGAGATCGAGCCCAAGCACCCCTCGCGCCACTTCGTCCGCTTCTGCCAGTCCTGGTTCGAAAAGCGCGGGCGGCCCTGAAGGCACGCCCGGGGCGGGCGCGGCGTTCCGCCGGTTGCCTCGGCCCCGGCGCTCGGGTGAAATGCGGCGCGGCCAGGAGGAGCAGATGGGGTTCAGCGAGGAAACGATCGCGTCGGTCCGGGGGGATTCGCTGCCCGAGATCGGCGTCCTGCTGGCGGCCTCGGCCCCTGCAGGATCGGCGCCGCTGCCCGGCGGGGCAGGGCGGTCGCCCGATCCCGACCGGCTGTTCGACATCGCCCGGCTGAACAAGATGCTGGGCCAGCTGCCGGTCAGCCCGGCCGGACTGCCTCCCGGCTGCGCCGCGCTGGCCCCGCGGCTTCTGCAGGTCCGGCTGCGCATCGCCGCCATGAACCGCCGCGCCATGGCGGTCACGGCCGAAGCCAGCGCGGCGCTTGCCCGCGCGGGGCTGCGCCATGTCGTGCTGAAGGGCCCGTTCCAGCAGATGGCCGTCCATGGCGATCCCTTCCGCCGCCCTTCGGGGGACATCGACCTTTTCGTGGCCCCCCGCGACCGCAGGCGGGCGGCGGCGGTCCTGCAAGCCCTGGGCTTCGCGGCGATGGAGCAGGAGCAGGCGCTCTGGTGGATCCCCTTCCTGGGCGAGCAGCATTTCCGCCGCGACAGCGACGGCGCGGTGATCGACCTGCACCACCGGCTGCAGCAGGCGGGCCTGCCCGACTGGCGGGGCGCCGCGGGCGTGCTGGACCGCGCGGCGACGCAAACCCACGAGGGCGACGCGATCCCGGTCCTGTCGCCCGCCGACGGCTGCCTGCTGATGGCGGTGACGCTGGCCAAGGCGCTGCTGGCGCATGAGCCCTGCGGCTGGGCCGCGACCGAGCTGGCGCATTGGCTGGCCCGCCTGAGCCCTGCCGAGCGGCAGGAACTGGACGGGATCGCGGCCTCGGGCGGGCAGGGGCAGACGCTGGCGCTGGGGCTCGCGCTCGCCCGCGCCTGCCACGACCATCCGGCGCTGGCGCATGGGGGCGGGGCCCTGCGCGGCCTGCCGGATGACCCCGCCCTGCTGCGCGACCTCGTGTTCCAGCCCTGGCAGCGCCGGGCCGAGGCGCCGCGCCGGCGGCAGATGCTGCGGATGCTGACGGAAGGCCGCCCCCATGTGCTGGCGGCCGAGGCCGCCCGCGCGGCCCTTTCCCTGCGCGTCCAGGCGGCCCTGGAGCGGCGGGCGAAGCCCTCAGCCCGCTGAGGCCCCGGCCGTCGCCTGCACCAGCCACAGGGCCCAGCCCGGCGCGCCCGGCGGCAGGACGCCCGTGGCCGCGATCCGGCCCGCAACCGGGGCAGGGGGGCTGTCCCAGGGCTGCCCGGGCGGCGGCAGGCCGGGCAGGGAGCCGAGGGGGGCGGGGGCGCTTGGTCCCTGCGCCGCGGCGGCCTTGCGGCGGCGGCGGTCGCGCAGGCTTTCCAGAAGACGCGGGACCATTGCCGGATCGGCCAGCCGGGGCAGGGCGCGGCTCCAGCGCCGCGCCTTGAGGTCCGCGACCAGCCGCTCGTAGCGCAGGGCGCGGCGCAGCTGCCGGTCCACGGCCGCGGCCGCGGCCCGCGCCTCGGGATCGGCCAGCCTGGGCAGGGCGCGATGGGCGGCCAGCATGGCCTCGACCGTTCCGACCGACAGGCGGTGCGAGATCGAGCCCGCGTGCCGGCGATAGGCATAAAGCGGATCGGGCAGCAGCAGGAAGCGCGCGCCGTCGATCAGAAGGCGCAGCACGAGGTCGTAATCCTCGCCGATCCGCAGGGCGGGGTCGTAGCGGCGGCTTCCCAGCGCCGCGCGCCGGATCACCGGCTTGAGATAGCCGAAGGCGGGCAGGGCCGGGTCGCCCCCATTGGCGCGCAGATAGGGCGCCGGTCCAAGCCACATCGGCGCGGCCAGCGCGAGCGGCTGCAGCAGGGTGCGGCCCCCCTCGGCCGGGGCGCCGAAATGCACGAGGTCGTCGGCCACGAGATCGGCCCCCGCGGCCTCCGCTGCCGCGACCAGGCGCGCAAGCCGTTCCGGGTGGATCAGGTCGTCGCTGTCCACGATGGCGATCCAGTCGCCCCGCGCCGCGTCCAGCGCGAGGTTGCGCGTGGCGGCCGGCCCCCCGTTGCGGGCGCTGGCGATGACCCGCACCCGGTCGTCCCCTGCGGCCACCGCCCGCGCGATCGCCACGCTGTCGTCGTCCGAGGCGTCGTCGGCGAGGATCAGCTCCAGCCGCCGCTCGGACTGTGCGAGAACCGCGCGCATGGCGGCTTCCAGATGCGCCGCGCCGCGGAAATTGGCCATGATGACCGAAACGAGGGGCCTGGCCGTGTCCGGGGCAGTCATGCGGGCGTTTCCCGGAGATTGCACCACATGTGACCGCCTTTCCGTTGACCGACCCGCGCGGGGCTTCCATAAGCCGGGTAATCCAACGCGGCAACCGCGCGGCCGAGGAGCTTGAACGTGCGCCACCTCCCCGCCCTTCTGGTTGCCCTGGCAGCCCTGGGCCAGCCGCTTCGGGCCGAAACGCCCCGTCCCGACACGGCCGCCTTCTTCGAGGATTTCACGGAAGGGCTGGACCGCGGCCGCTGGTATGTCTCGGACGGCTGGACCAACGGCGACTGGCAGGACTGCCACTGGTCGGCCGGGGCCGTTCGGGTGCAGGACGGCACACTCACGCTGTTCCACATCCCCGCGCCCGAGGACGGCGACCGGCCCGCGCAATGCGGCGAGGTCCAGACCCGCGCCCGGCTTCACCACGGCACCTTCGAGGCGCGCATCCGCACCCCCCGTGCGCCCGGGCTGAACGCCTCGGTCTTCACCTATATCGGCCCCGTCCACGGCGCCCCCCATGACGAGATCGACATCGAAATCCTGACCCGCGATCCGGGCGCGATGACGGTGAACACCTATGTCGCGGGCAAGCCCCACAACGGCGGCGCGGCCCCCGCCACCCCGCCCTTCGACGAGACCTTTCACACCGTCGCCTTCCGCTGGGAACCGGAGGGCATCACCTGGTTCCTCGACGGGCAGGAGGTCCACCGCACCGCCCCCGGCAGCCCGCTGCCCGAGCACCCCCAGAAGCTTTACCTGTCCTTCTGGAGCACGGCGACCCTGACCGACTGGCTGGGAAAGCAGGGCCCGCGCGAAGGCCCGCTCGGCTACGAGATCGACTGGGTGGCCTATACGCCGCTGGGTGAAGCGTGCCTGTTTCCGGGATCGGTCACATGCGCGGATCCCTGACCCCATGGGGACTGCCGCTTGCGGCGCATGAGGAATCCGCGTCCTGAACGCTCAAATTGTCCAATAAGACCACTTGCCGGCGCCTTGGTCCTGCGGCCATGCGGTTGCGAGAGAGAGTTTCCTGAAGCGGGAATCGCGCATGCCCCTGGTTCTGGTCCGAACCCCGACCTATCGCCGTCCTGAGATGCTCACGCGCGCCATGCGCTGCCTGCAGGCGCAGACGCATGAGGACTGGATCTGCGAGGTGCGCGACGACTGCCCCGATGGCAGCGCCCGTGCCGTGGTCGAGGAACTGGGCGATCCCCGCATCCGCCATGTCTGGAATCGCCCGCAGAAGTTCATGGTCAGAAACCTCGACGACTGCTTCCTGCGCGAGAACCCCCATGGGGCGGATTTCTTCTTCATGCTCGAGGACGACAACCAGGTGCGTCCCGAGTTCATGGCACGGGGCTGCGAGATCATCCGGCAGGAAGGCGTCACGATCTGCCAGCTGAACCAGGTGATCGAGCACGACAGCCGCACCCCGAACGCCCGCATCGGGGACGAGGGCATCTTCGACGGGATCTTCGACGAGCGCGTCCACGCACCCGAAGAGATTCACCTTGCCATGTTCGGAGCCGTGGGCCTGTCCAACGGCGCGGTGTTCTGGTCGAAGGACATCCGCCGGGAACTCGCCATCCGGGTCGGGACGATCCCGACGCTGGAGGAATACCTGCGGACGCGACTGGTGTCCGAGCCGGTCTACATCAGCCGCGAGAAGCTGGCCGTCTGGGCCGAGAACGAGCAATCGACCACCCGCAACGCAGGTCTCGGCAAGGGCTGGCTGCGGCGCGAGCTTGACCTCAAGGCCTCGGTCACTGCCCTGCAGCGGGAGGTCTGGAAGGGAACGCCCGAGCCGCTGCGCCGGGACTTCCTGAAAGGCGGCGTGTTGCGCCTGCCGATGGAAAGCCGGCGCGAGGCCCTGCGGAAGGCGGGCATCCGCGCGCCCGGCGTTCCGGGCGACCCCTCCCTCAAGGCCATGGTCAAGCGGCTGGCGGTAAGGCATGCGGGGCGCGAGCATCCCTCTGTCGCCGCCATCCTCGCACGGACAGCCAACGGCGTGTCATAAGCGGGGCGCGGACCCCGCCGCGCCCTTGCCGGTCGCCCTGAACCACAAAACCGGGTGGGCATGCCGGGATCATTCAAGGGTTCGCCCAGGACGGGCCCTTTCCCACCCTTGCAAGGGCTTGGGCTTCCGGGCTGCGGCCGCTAGGATGAACCGGCATGATGAACGGCGGTGACGGGGCGACCCTGCCATTCGCCCCGCCGATTGACGAGGCCCTCTTGTTCCCCATTCCCCTCAGGACGTCCCACCGATGCCGCCGGCGGTGACAGGCACGGGAGCCGCTGCCGCGCGGCCACGAACCGGGCGGGCGCCCCGGAAGGGCTGGACGATCAGCTATTCGCCCGACGTCCTGGCGACATTCGTCGCAATCTTCGGCCTCGCCTTCATCCCCGTCCTGGGCTCGCTGGGGGCGCTGCTGTTCCTGATGGGCGGCATGGCGCTGGTGTTGAGCCGACCGGGCGAGACGCTGGCGGCGCTGCGGCGGGAATGGATGGTCGTCCTGATGGCGCTCTGGTGCCTGATGTCCTTCGCCTGGTCGGATTATCCCTCGCTTACGCTGCGCTACGGCATCCAGCTGTGCCTGACCGTGGCGATTGCGGTCGCCATGGCCTACCGGCTGGCGCCGATGACCTTCGTGAAGATCCTGTTCGTGGTCAGTTCGCTTGCGGGGCTTGCCAGCCTTGCATCGGGGCGCAGCCGTTCCGACGGGATGGGGTACCTGGGGATCTATGCCAGCAAGAACGCGCTGGCGAATGCCAGTGCGCTTCTTGTCATCGTGGCGCTGGCACTGCTGCTCGACCGGAGGCTTCCGGCGCGCTGGCGCCTGCCTGCGCTGGGAAGCCTGCTCATGGGAACGATGCTGCTGGTGATGGGGAAGTCCAGCGGCGCCCTTGTCAGCACCCTGGGGGTCGTCCTGGCCTTCGGTGCCATCGTGCTGCTGCAACGACTCGCCCCCCATGTCCGTCTGGTGATGGTGGCCATGGCGGTGGTGCTGGCGACGGCGCTGGGGATCATCCTGTCCTTCTTCGCGGCCGAACTGTCGCAGATGTTCCTGGACCTCACCGGAAAGGACGTGACGCTGACCGGCCGGACGGACCTCTGGGCCGTCGCCTTTCAGGAAATCGCGGAGCGCCCGATCCTGGGCACCGGGTTCCAGGCCTTCTGGGTGCAGGGCAACCCGCTGGCCGAACAGCTCTGGGCGATGTTCGGGATCGGCAGCCGGGCAGGGTTCCATTTCCACAACACCCTGATCTCGAACATGGTGGAGATCGGCCTGGTCGGCGGCACGCTGCAGGCGGTCATCTTCTTCGCGGCGCTGGTCTCGTCCCTGACCTGGGCGATCCGCAGCCCGTCCGCGGCCTCGGTCTTCTTCGCCCTCTTCATGGTGCGGCAGTTCCTGCTGATGTGGATCGAGGTGGCGTATTTCCTCCAGTTCGAGCTGTCCTCGGTGATCACCATCGCCGCTGTCTGTTATGGGCACGCCTTCCGCAGCGCGCAGCGCGGCCCGGCATCCTCGGCCCCGGCGCCGAAAGGGCGGGCGGGCTTGCCCGCGGTCACCTGATCACGGGGCAGGAAAAAGGGCGCCTTCCGAAGAAAGGCGCCCCCTGCGGACCTCACGGGGCGGAACGCCTCAATGCGCGCCGCGCGACAGCGCCACCGCGGGGATGGTCAGGAAGACGATCCGCAGGTCGCGCCACAGGTTCCAGCTCATGACGTAGAAGCGGTCCAGGCGCACCCGCTCGGCATAGGTGGTGTCGCTGCGGCCGCTGATCTGCCACAAGCCCGTCAGGCCGGGGCGGGCGGCCAGGTAGTGCCGCGCCGAAGGCCCGTAATGGTCCAGCTCGGCCTGGACGACCGGGCGGGGGCCCACCAGGCTCATCTCGCCCTTCAGCACGTTCAGAAGCTGCGGCAGTTCGTCCAGGCTGAGCTTGCGCAGGACTGCCCCCAGGGGGGTGACGCGGGGGTCGTTGACCAGCTTGCGCTGTTCTTTCCAGATTGCGGCATCGGCCGGATTCTCCTGCAGGTGGCGTTCCAGCACGGCGTCGCCATCGACGACCATGGTGCGGAACTTCCAGCAGCGGAACTCGCGCCCGCCGAAGCCGACGCGGCGGTGCCCGTAAAGCACGGGGCCCGGGTCCGTCAGCTTGAGAAGAACGACCAGCCCCAGGATCAGAGGCCAGAGCAGCAGCAGGCCCAGCAGGACAAGCCCGAGGTCGAGCGTCCGCTTTCCCCAGCCTCCGACCGGGGCGGCAGGCGCCGCGGGGGCAGGTCGGGCAAGGCCAGACAGCAAGGGAGCCTTGCCGTTGCCGGCAACAAGATCCTGGACACGGAGCATCTGCATGAACCAGCCCTACAAAGAACAACAGAACAATTAACGGCGGCGGCGGCGAAAGGGGAAAAGGCCCTCGGCAATCACCTAGATCATGTATGGCATAATCATCTAGCTAAAGTTTTATCAATTCTCGATGATGGTTAAAAACCACGGCGCACCATGCCACAAGGATCAAGGTTTTTGTCTTAATTGTTGAACCTCAACGATAATTTCGGAACAGGGAAGTTAACCTGTCTTTTTGGATAGGTTGCAAAGAACCGCTCAAGAGGAAATCTGCCTGGGGCAGTCACGAACTGCTGTGTTTTTAACAAGGTGCACCATGACCAAAACCTACGCCCGCCCCGTTCTCCGCGTGCAAGGCAAGCTGGAAGCCATGACCCACGGCATGAGCGCGGGGTCCAAGCTGGACCGCGATTTCCCCACGGGAACGCCGTTTGGCGACCTGACCTTCTCGTAATGAGAACGGGCAGGCGGCGGGTAACTGCCGCCTGTTCACCGGCCCTCCGAGGGAAATCGAGTCGGAAATCACGCTAAGGTTGTCCCGCACTGCAATTTTCAACTTCAATTCCGAGAAGATGCAATTCATGGCCTATCTTGTTTCCCCTGAATGCGTGTCCTGCGCGGTCGAGGAAGGCATCGCGATCCTGGACCTGAGGTCGAACACCTACTTCAGCCTCGACCCCGTGGGCGCGGCGATCTGGGACCGCATGGCGGCGCCCGCTTCGCTGGACGACCTGACCACCGCCATTGCGGCCGAATACGACGTGCCCCCCCAGGAGTGCCGGGGCGACATCGCCGACCTGCTGGAGGACATGCTGACGCATGGCCTGATCCAGACGGTCTGAGATGGGGGTCCTGCGGCGCATCCGGCGGCTGCGCAGGCGCGATGCCGTCCTGTTGTGGCAGGCGCTTGGCGCGGTGCTGCTGGCGCGCGCCCATCTGTGGCGCGGCGCCCATGGCGATCTGCGCCGTCTGATCGAAGCCCATCCGATCCCGGACCCTGCCCTGCCCGCGTCCCGCGCCGACCTGGCCGAGGTCGCATGGTCGGTCCGCAATGCCGCCCGGCTGGTGCCGGGGGCGACCTGCCTGACGCAGGCCAGCGCGGGCCAGTTGCTGCTGGCCCGGCGCGGCCTTGCCACGACGATCCGGCTGTCGGTCCCGGCGCAGGCCGCGGCGCCCGGCCGGCTGGCTCCCCATGCCTGGCTGATGGCGGGGGACATCATCGTCCTGGGCGGCACGGCCGAGGATTACACCCGCCACCGCACCCTGCACGACTTCACCCTTCCGGGCGCACGCACATGAGCCGCTTCGCCGCCCTTCTGGGTCCCGGCCCCGGCCAGCCTCCCCTTGCCCGGCGCATCGAGGCGGACCTTGCCCGCCGCACCGGGCAGGTTCCCCGCCATTGGGAAAGCGAGGGCATCCAGCTGTGGCAGGCCGGGGCCTGGGTCGCGCGATCCTTCGGGCCGCTGACGCTGGCGGGCGACCTGGCGCTGACAGACCTGCCCGAGTTGCGCGCCGCCCTGGCCGCCGATCCGGGCACGGACCCTGTCGGCCTGGTGCTGGCGGCCTGGCGGCGCTGGGGCCCCGGGGCGCTGGACCGGCTGTGCGGGGGCTTCGCCTTTGCCCTGTGGGACGCGCGGACGCGGCGCCTGACGGCCGTGCGCGACCGCTTCGGCATCCAGCCGCTGGCCTATGCCGCCGCGCCGGGCCGGGTGGTGGTCGCGGGCGACCTGTCCACGGTGCTGGCGGGACTGGACGCCCCCCCCGAGACCGACCGCGCCTGGGTGGCCGGGTTCCTGTCGGGCCAGCCGCTCGACGCGGTGCGGACCGCATGGCGGGGCGTTCTTCGCCTGCCCCCCGGTCACCTGATGGTGGTCGAGCCGGACGGAACCGTCACCCTGCGCCCCTGGTACCGGCTGGAACGCTCGGCCCCGCCAAAGGTGCAGGATGCGGCCCCTGCCCTGCGCGCGGCGCTGGCCCATGCGACGAACCAGGCCTGCGCCGACGGGCCGACCGCCACCATGCTCAGCGGCGGCCTGGATTCCAGCACGCTGTCGCTGCTGTCGGTGGGGCCTGATGCCCCCGGCCCCCAGCCCCGCCCGGCCCTGTCGCTGCGTTATCGCGATCCGGCAATGGACGAGGGCCGCCATATCGAAGACGTGCTGCGCCAGTCGCGCGGCGGGCTGGTTCCCGTGTCCCTGCCCGGCGAAACGGCGGCGGACGAGCTGTTCGACCTGGACGCGCAGCTTGACTGGCAGGACCAGCCGGTCTTCGCCCCGGGGCTTGCCGGCACGCGCAGGCTTTACCGCGCCGTCCGGGAACAGGGCTGCCTGGCCGTGCTGAACGGCCATGGCGGGGACGAGGTCATCGGCGGCACCCCCCGCGACATCGCGCTGATCGCCGGGTCCGGCCAGTGGCCCTTGGCGCTGGCGCTGGCCGCGCGCCAGGCCCGCTTCACCGGCGAATCCGTGACCCAGACCCTCGCCGCCCTGCTGGCGGTCCGGGGACGGCGCGGCTTCGGCCGCCTGGGCCGGTGGATGCTGGCCGACAGCGGCCCGGCCCCCCAGGAATGGCGCGCCCTGGTCGATCCCGATCTCGCCCGCGAAACCCGGCTGGTCGAGCGGGTCCGCGCCGGCGCCCAGGCGGACCCCGGGGACCGCGACCTGCCGCAGGGCCTGCGCCTGCATGCCGCCATGATGACCGGCCCGCTGGCCCCGGCCGCCTTTGAACTGCTCGGCCGGGCCGCGCAGGCCGACGGCGTGGCGCCGCGCTATCCCTTCTATGACCACCGGGTGGTCGAGCTTTGCGTCTGGCAGCCCGAGCTTGCCAAGGTCGCCGGCGGCCGGCCCCGCGCCCTGCTGCGCGAGGCGATGCGGGGCGTGCTGCCCGAATCGGTGCGGCTGCGGCGGGACAAGACCGACTTCATCGCCGATTTCTGGACCACGCTGCGGCAGGACCCGCAGGGCCGCCTGGCCGCCTTCCGCGCCGGTCCCGGCCCTCTGCAGGGCTGGGTGGACGCGGGCGTCCTGCGCGCCGATGCCGCGCGGCTGGCGCGCTCGCCCGATCCCGACCCCGCCGTGGCCTTCCGGCTGTGGCGGGCGCTGTGGCTTGCCGCCTGGATCGAGCGCGGCCCGGCCCGCGCCTTCACGGCCCCGCCCCCCCTTCCTGCGTCCTGCGCGCCCTGCCCGATCCTTGCGAGTGACCGATGACCGCTGCCCCTGCCCTGTCCGCCACGCCCGCGCGCGCCCCTGCCCATGTCCATGCCTATGCCGCCTACGGCCTGGCCATCGCCTCGGACGTGATCCTGCCCGAACTGTCCGCCCGCGCGCCCGGCGGCCCCGCCGACCTCAGCATCATCGAGGCGCCGCAGCCCGGCATCCCGCGCGGCCCCGCGCCCGGCTGCAGCTTCGCGCCCGAGGGCACGTGGTTCTGGTGGCCCGCGGTCGGGGCCTTCTCGGTCTCGGCCGATGGCGGGCGGATCGGGATCGAGCGCGCGCCCGGCGTTTCGGACGACCTGCTGGCCTTCCCGCTGCTGGGGCCGGTCCTGTTCGAGGCGCTGCGGCGGCACGGCCTTTTCGTCCTGCATGCCAGCGCCGTCGTCCACCGGGGGCACGGCATCGCCTTCCTGGCCGACAAGGGCGTGGGCAAGTCCACCACCGCAACCAACCTTCTGCGGAACGGCGCGCGGCTGCTGGCCGACGACCTGGTGGCCATCGACGACGCGGGGCGGGTGCTGCCGGGCTTCGGCCAGGTCAAGCTGTCGCAGGCCGCGGCAGAACTGCTGCCCCCCGGCGCCACGGTCCGCGGCCATGTGCATGACGGGATCGACAAGGCCCGCGCGCTGCTGGACCCCGGCCGGCTGGCGCCCGAGGCCGTTCCTGCCGCGCGGCTTTACCTGCTGGAACGCGCGCCCGCAGGCGCGCCTTCGGCCGTGCTGCCCATTCCCGCCTCTGAAGCCCTGTCGGCCGTGCTGCGCTTTTCCTATGCGGTCCGCTTCGGGCAGGCGCTGCTGAACGGCGCGGCGGCGGCCGCCTATTTCCGCGGGGCCGCGCAGGTGGCGCGGCACTGCCCGCCGCGGCGGCTGCTGCTGGCCGAGGGGCTGGACCGCGCCTGCGACATCCGCGCCGCCATCGAGCGCGACCTCGGGGAAGGCTGACATGACCCGCGAGCCCTCCCCTGCCCTGACCCCCGGCCCCTCGGCCACGGTTGTCGCCCCCGCGCCGCCCGTCCCGCCGCGCGCGCCCGCGACAACGGCAGCCCGGGGACAGCTCGCTTCGCTGGTGCGGGCGCTGCGGCACCTGGAAGGGCGGCGGCTCTGGATCGGCCTGGGGCTGCTGGTGCTGGGCACCCTCAGCGAGGGCGCGGCGATCATGACCTTCCTGCCCGTGCTGCAGCTGGTCGGCGCGCAGGGCACCACCATCGACCTGTCGGGGATGGATTTTCCGGGCGCGGGGCTGCTGCCCGCCATGATCCCGCTTGGCGTCCTGCTGCTGGTCATCGTCGGGCTGACGGCGCTGCAGGCGTTCTTCAACCGCAGCAAGGCCGTCTACCTGTCCGACCTGATCCACGACTTCACCAACCATTACCGCACGGCCCTGTTCCGGGACGTGGCGCAGGCGCGGTGGGCCCATGTCGCCCGCATCCCCCGCGCGCGGATCGAGCACGCCCTGACCGGCGAGATCGAGCGGCTGTATCTGGCCGCCTATCTGGTCCTGTCCAGCCTGCAGAACCTGGTGAGCCTCGGGCTCTACTTCGTGCTGAGCCTGGCGATCTCGGTGCCGATGACGCTTCTGTCCTATGGCTTCGGGGTGGTGGCGCTGGCGCTGATGCGGCCCTTCCGGCGGCTCGCCCGGCATTACGGCGACCGGCTGCAGGCGCGCCGCGAAGGCCAGCTTGCGGCGGTGTCCGAATTCGTGGGCAGCCTCAAGATGGCGCGCAGCATGAACCTGGAAGACCGCTACCTGGGGCTGTTCTCCTCGATCCTGGGGCAGACCAAGGCGGATGCGCGCGAATTCACCCGGCAGTCCACCATCGGCTCGGGGCTGTTCCAGTTCGCCGTGGTCAGCGGGGCCGCGCTGTTCATCTGGGTGGCGCTGACCTGGGCGCATCTGGACGTCGCGCGGATCGTGATCCTGCTTTTGCTGTTCATGCGCACGGCGCCGCGCTTCATGGGAATGCAGGGGGCGGTGCAGCAGCTTCTGGTGGACCTGCCCGCCTGGGGGGCGATCACCCGGCTGCAGGATGAACTGCGGGCCGAGCGCGATCCCGCCATGGCGGGTCACGACCCCGCCCCCGCCCCGCGCGACGAGATCCGGCTGGACCGCGTGAGCTGGCGCTTTCCGGGCGAATCGCGCGAAGCCGTCAGCGACTGTTCCCTGACCCTGCGGGCGGGCGAGCTGACGGTGCTGGTCGGCCCCTCGGGCGCGGGGAAAAGCACGCTGGCCGACATCGTGATGGGCCTGCTGGAACCCCAGAAGGGCGCGGTCCTGGTGGACGGCGCGGCCCTGCGCCCCGGCCAGCTGCGCCGCTGGCGCGACCGGACCGGCTATGTCGCGCAGGAGCCCTTCATGATCAACGGCACCATCCGCGAGAACATGGCCATCGCCGCGGGCGGGCCGGTGGACGACGAACGCATCCTCCGCGCGCTGGACCTCGCCTCGGCGGGCTTCGTGCGGAACCTGCCGGCAGGGCTGGACACGACCATGGGCGACCGCGGCGCGCTGCTGTCGGGGGGCGAGCGCCAGCGTATCGCGGTTGCCCGCGCGCTTCTGCGCGAGCCCGACATCCTGGTCCTGGACGAGGCGACCAGCGCGCTCGACTGGGAAAACGAGGAAGCCCTGATCCGGGCCATCGACGGGCTGCGCGGCCGCATGACGGTCCTGGCGATCACCCATCGCCCCGCCATCAGCCGGGCCGCCGACGCGGTCTTCGTGATGGAAGCGGGCCGCGTGGTCGCGTCGGAACGACCGCGCGAACAGGGGCTGCAAGCGGAAGGCTACCTGGGCAGGATGACCAGCTGATCGCTTCGCTTGCGCAGACCATGAGAGGGTCCGCTTGACGGACCGCGGCCCTCGCGGGAAACCGTGATCCCCACATAGGCCAGGATCAGCGCCTGCAGGACCAGGGCTGCCAGGAAAGCCATTCCCAGGACCTGCCAGGCGGAATAGCCGGCAGCGATGCCCCAGGCCGAGATGCCGGCCATGACGGCCAGAACAACCATCAGATAGCGAACAACAAACATTCGAAGATCCCCCTCGACCTATATACCAGAGGTTGAGGGGAAAAGGTTTAAAAAACAGTTAAAATTCTATCTGAACTGTTACCTTCCCTTCATGGAGAAGTAGCTCTTTGATCTGCCAAGGTAATTTTCCATTGCCTCGGGCATCAGATACAACCTGAGGTGGCGCAAGCTCACGCGATCGTAGACCACGCCCAAGCAGCGCGTCTCAAGCCGGGGATCCCCGGCCAGCACCGTTTCGGCCATGCTGCGGGGGGTGCGGCCCCATTCGGAAACGATCAGGAACTGGGGAAGTTCCTGCAGGATCGCGCGGCCCTGGGCCACGGGATAAAGCGGCGGCACATCGATGATCACGCGGCTGAAATCGCCCCCCGCCTCGGCTGCGATCTGCGCCAGGGTGCGGCCGGTCAGCAGGTCGTCCGAGGCCCCGCCCTGTTCCAGCCCGCAGGGCAGGACGACCAGGTTGGTGTCGGCGATGCCGACCAGCATGTCCTTCCAGTCGCCGCGTCCGGCCACCGCGTCGGTCAGCCCCGGCTTGCGGTCCAGGCCCAGCATCCGGCTGAGGCCGCGGGCGCGGCTGTCGGCGTCGATCAGCAGGACCGAGCGCAGCCCGACCCCCAGCTGGCCCGCCAGGTTGAAGGCCACCGACGAGCGGCCCTCGTAGGGATGGAACGAGGTGACGCCGGTCACGGGCGGCGAGCCGCCTGCGGCCTCGGCCGCCAGCCGGACATGGCGCAGCGTTTCGGCATAAACGGAATCGGGGTAGTGCAGCACCGGCACCGGCACGGGGATCACGGGGGGCCGGACGCGGGCCGGGACAGGCAGGGTGCTGCCCATGGGCGCCTCGGCCGCCGGGGCGGAGGACGGGGCCTGCGGGGCAGGCGCGGGGCGCGGAACCGGATGGGGGCGCGGACGCGAACGGCGCATCCGGGGCAGCATCGGCAGGTACCCCAGGAAGCGCAGCCCGGAATGCTCGGTCAGGTCCTCGGCCGTGCGCAAGGCGCGGTCGCGCCATTCCCTCAGCGCGGCGATCCCCATCCCGAAGAACAGCCCCAGCAGGGTCGCGGCCAGCACCGTGCGCACCACCGCAGGCCCCGACGGCGAGGTCGGCACCTGCGCATAGGACAGGATGCGCACGTTCGAGACCGGGAAGGACTGCTGCTGCTCGATCTCCTGCGAGCGGGTGAGCGTCTGCTGATACAAGGCCGAAAGCGTCGCGGCCTCTTCCTGCAGGGCGCGCAGGCGGACCAGGTTGGCGGCCTGGGCGCTGTTTCTTTGCGAGGCCTGCTCGACGCTTTCCTGCAGGGTCTTCACCCGGGCGTTGGCCACGTCCAGCGCGCTTTGCGCCTCGGCCCGCATGGCCTCCAGCTCGACAAACAACCGCTCGGCCGTGGTGGCCAGCGTCCGGCGCAGGCCCGCGACCTGCGGATGGTCCGGCCCCGAGGTCGACAGCAGGCGCTGCAGACGGGCGCGGACGTCGTTGTAGGTGTCCAGCCGCGCCCGCAGTTCCTCGGACATCTCGCCGCCGATGGCGAGCGAACTGTCGCTGTTGGTCAGCCCCTCGACCCCGCCCGCGACGGCGCGGTCATAGGTGTCCAGGACCGCCTGGGCGCGCGCGGCCTCGGTCAGGGCGGCGGTCAGGCCCGAGTTCAGTTCGTTCAGCGCCTGCTCGGTCAGAAGCCCGCCCGAGGAAAGCTCGACCAGCCCGTTCTCGGCGGCGAAGCGCTCGGCCGCGTCAGCGGCGGCCGACGCCTGCGCCTGCAGCTCGTTCAGGCGGGTGCGCATCCAAGCGTTGGTCTGGCCCACGGATTCCGCGTTGGTGACCAGGATGTCCTGCACATAGGCATCGGCATAGGCATTGGCGACCTCGGCCGCGATGACCGGGTCATGCGAGGTGAAGCTGACCGCCACCGCCGAGCTCTGCCCGACGCGGTAGATCTCGATGTCCCCGCGCAGCCGCATCGCGGCCAGGCGCAGCATGGGGTCTATCGGGGCGATCGAGGGGTCCATCCGGGCGGCGTCGGCCGCCAGCCCGGCAGGTGCCTCGACCTCGGCCGGGGTGGTCAGCAGGGTGATCTGGTCGCGGACCCAGGCCACGGGGCGCAGCACGGTGGAGATGGCCTGCCCGATCGCGGTGGTGAAGCCCGAGCGCGGCGGGTCCATGAAGGACGGGTTGTCCTGCAGCCCGGTCCGGTCCAGCACGTCATAGGCCAGCTTGTCGGATTCCAGCACGACGCGCGCGTTCTCGATGCGTTCCGAAGGCAGCGCGGCGGTGTCGATGCCGCCCGCCTGCTGGACCGAGCGGTTGACGTTGCTGTCCAGCAGCAGGCTGGAATGGGCGCTGTAGGTTTCGGGCTTGGCCAGCGCATAGGTCAGCCCCAGCCCTCCCAGCAGCACGGCCGGCAGAAGGATGGTCCGGCGCTGGCGGCGCAGCGCCACCATCACGCGGCGCAGGTCGATGGTCTGGACCGGTGCGCCCCCGCCCCCGCCATAGGATGCGCCATAGGGCGAGACACCGTCGAAAGGCTTCAGGTCGCGCGGCATCAGCTTCCCCCAGGTCCCGGGCGGAGGGCGGAGTCCGACCGCCCGGGCGCCGTTCCGTAGATTTCGATCTGCCGCGCCCCGCCCAGACGGGCGGCGGCGCCGACATGCAGGGCCGCGCGCATGATCTGGCGGTTGCGCCAGGCCGGGCGTGCCACCCCCAGAAGCGCCAGCCCGCCGCAGGCCAGGGCCTTGGCGGCAGCCAGCCCCGCGGCGCCGAGGCGACCGGCCCGCGACCGGTCCCGGGCAATCAGGCTGGCATGGGTCTGGCCCATCCGGTAGCGCCGCCGCAGAAGCCATGCAAGCCGCGCGCGGTCCTCGGGCACGGTCTCGTGCACGACGGCGTCTTCCGCAAAGGCAATGTGCCCGCCGGCGCCCAGGAAATCGGCAAAGAAGGCGCTGTCCTCGCCGCCCGAGCGGCCGCGGGCGGGATCGAAGCGCAAGCCCCGCGCGGCCGGGTCGGACAGGTCGATCAGGGTGTTGCAGGTATATCCGCCGGTGATCGCGCCGTCCCTGCCGAAGACCGGCAGCGTGTCATGGGCGCGGGCCTGATCCATCCATCCGGGTGCGCCGGCGCGGTAATGGGCACGCACCGGCCCCAGCACCGCGCCTGCCCGGGGCGTGGCCTGCTGCCCCGCCCTCCAGGCCGCGACCAGCCGGGCAAGCCATGCGGGTTCAACCGTCTCGTCGTCGTCCAGATAGACCAGCAGCCGCGACCCGGTGGCGCGGGCGTGGTCCAGAAGCGCGTTGCGCGCGACCGAGATGTTGGCCTCGGGCGCATGCAGATAGGTCACGGGCAGCGGATGCGCGGCGGCGAGGGAGTCCACGCGGTCCTTGGCGGAAGGGGTGCGGTCGTTGTCCGCGATGGCGACGGACACGGGCAGGCCGCAGGGCTCCAGCCCCGCAAGCGAGGCCAGCGTCGCGGCCAGCTCGGGGCGGCGGAAGGTGCAGATGCCGATCAGCACCTCGTCGCGGAAGGCGGCATCACGAAGAGCGGGCGCGCTCATGCGGTGGCCCCCTGCGGGGCCGCAGGGCGGCGGGCCAGCCATTGCCGCCAGAAGCCCGCCGACCAGGCCATGTGCATCACCCCGGCGGCAAGCCCCGCCAGCAGCCCCTCGGGGCGCCGGGTCTGCAGGGCGATCGCCACCCCGCCGGCCAGGCAGGCCAGCAGCCACAGGACCAGCGGCAGCGCGAACCACGCGCTGAACGGCGCCAGCAGGACCAGCGCCGCCGCGGGCGCCAGCATTGCCACCACCGCCTGCCGCGCCGCGGGCCGCGCGTGGTGCTTGACCAGGTTCTTCGCCCGCCCCCGGCCGAAATTGTAATACTGCCGGACCAGCGGCCCGAAGCTCTGGCGCGGGAAATAGGTCAGCCGCGTCCGGCCGGTCAGCCAGATCCGGTGGCCCGCGCCGGTCAGCCGGCGGTCGAGTTCCGCATCCTCGTTGTGGCTGAAGCCTTCGTCATAGCCCCCCACCCCGCGGAAGGCCGCGATCCGCATCAGGGCGTGGTGGCCGTGATCGACCCAGGCGCCCCCGCCCGCCAGCCGGTGCGCCGAGCCGCCATTGCCCAGGCGCGAGTTCTGGGCCTCGGCAATCGCCCGCTGCAGGAAGCCCTGCCCCTGGGCGTGCATCGAGACCACGACGCTGTCGGCCCCCGTCCGCCGCCCCTCGGCCAGCAGCACGTCGCCGTAGTCGGCCGGATAGGCGCTGTGCGCGTCCAGACGCAGCAGCCACTCGGCCCCCTCGCCGAAGCGGGTGACGGCCAGGTTCACCGCCGCCGCCTGCAGCCGCGCGGGATTGTCCAGCAGGCGCAGGCGCCGGTGGTCGGCGGCGCGGCGGCGCACGATCTCGCGCGTGCCGTCGGTCGAGCCGCCGTCGGCCACCACCACCAGGCCGTCCGCGCGCTCGGCAAAGCCCAGGGCGAAATTCAGCACGTCCTTGATATGGGCGGCTTCGTTCAGCGCAGGGATCACGATCAGCACCCGAGGCGCGGCGGACAGGGGCATTGCGGGAACCTCAGCGGGCAAGGGCGGGAATGGCCGGAGATGCGGCCTCGGCCAGGGGAACGGCCCCGGTGCCGCAGATGGCGGCCGTCAGGCGGCGGCACTCGGCATCGTCCATTTCCAGCGCGGCCCGGGGGATGGCGGACACCGCCGCGCGGCGCCGGGCAAGACCCGCCGGGTCAAGCGCGGACAGGGCCGCCGCGACGGCCTCGGGATCAGGGGCGGCCACGGTCACGCCGCAGCCCCAGGCGGCGGTGCGGCGCGCGACCTCGGTCCCGTCCAGCACGACCGGGACGGCCCCGTTCAGGCAGCCCTCGTACAGCCGGTTCGGCAGCAGCCAGTCCGAGTTCTGCCCGGCCTGGTAGCGATCGATCAGCCAGGCCACGTCCACCCCGCCATAGATGTCCGGCAGGTCGCCGGGCCAGGCATAGGGTCCGAGAAAGGACAGGTCCGGGTTGGCGTCGATCACCGCGTGGAAGTCCTCCATCACGTCCAGCGCCGGACGCCCGCGCAGCACCACCCGGAACCGCCCCGGCGTGGCGCGGGTGAGCTGGTCCAGCACCCCAAGCGACCAACGGCAGCGCAGCATCCCGAACCAGCCGATGACAAGCGGCCCGCCCCCTTCCAGCCCGCCGGGAGCGGGGGCATCGGGACGTGCGGCCTGGGGGCGGGCAAAGGGCTTGTTCTCGACCAGCAGCGCCGGCACCTCGGGCTGGCCATGGGGGCCCAGGTAGCGCGCGGCAAAGGCGGGCGAGGACAGGACGACCAGTTCGGCCCGGCGCATCAGCGCGGCCTCGACCCGGCGCAGGGTGCGGGCGACGGCCCCCTGCCCCAGCATCATGCCGTGGATGTCCAGAAGCTCGTAGACCAGCCGCGCGCGCCCCTTGCGCGCACGCACGAGCCTTGCGCCGAGGGCCAGCATCTCGAGGTTGCGGGCCAGCACGACCTCGGGGCCGTCCTGCGGCGGAACCGCCCGCGCGATGCCCGGCCAGGCGGCCCCGATCGCGCGGACCCGCTGGACCATGCGCCCGTTGGCGGTGCGCCCCAGCACGGTCGCGGGCCCGGGCAAGGGCCCCTGCCCCCGCCGGAAGCCCGCCACGCGGACATCCGCGCCCCCGCGCCGCAGCATCTCGACCCGCCGCCAGATCGCCGGATCGTCGAGGTCATGGGCAAGATAGGTCACGTGCAAGGTCGTCTCCGGCAGAAAGAAGCCGTCGGTTGGGCCAGAATGCAGGCCGTGCGGGGAAAAATGCAGGGCTTCCCCAAGGCCGGGTCAGGGCAGGTGATAGACAATTCCGGCGCGCCGGAAAACTGCCGAATGGCTCGACTTGTACAAAGAGACGACAGGAATCCGTGAAAATCCGGTGACTCCAATTAACCTGAAGCTGAATGATCAGGCATGACTTTCGCATGGGTTGCATTTGTTGCGTTTCCGGTCGCGCAACGCGCGATGCCTCAAGCCGTGGTTAATGCCTTGTTCATAATTTTCCCGAACCGGCGAGGGTTCTCCCTCCCCCGTGCCCCAGGCAAGGCACGGACATGAGCGACCTGCCCTCGTCCGGGATTGGCCCGGACGCGGACACAGCCATCCGCGCCATCGGCAGCGACGCCGGGGCCGCAGCCGAAACGACCGATCAGCCGCATTCCCGACGCGCGGCTGTCAGCTGTCCTCCAGGAGAGATGACGCATGCCCTATGATCCCGATCTCGACCCGGTCCTTGACGAACTCCGCAGCGCGCAGGCCGATCACGGCGCGCGCCTTGTCATGATGGGCGCCGCGCAGGCCGACCAGAGCAGCCGCTTTTCCGCACTGGACGCGGCGCAGGCCGAGGCCGGTTCCCGCCTCGCGGCACTGGACAGGATGCAGGCTGACCATGGCGCGCGTCTCGCAGCCCTCGAAGGGCGGCCGCAGGTGGACCTGACGCCGCTGAGCGACCAGTTGTCCGGCGTTCTCGCCCGGCTTGCCAGGCTGGAAGCGCCCGTGACGACGCCCCCCGCCGTTCCCGTGCCTGCCGCCGACCCGATCTGGAGCGTGCTCAAGCGCAGCCAGATCACCATCCCCGCCGAGGTCCGGGTGCCGGCCGGTCAGGGCGAGATCTACATTCCCGTGACGGTGGATCACACGGACCGGGAGTCCTTCTACTGCTACGTTTCCAACCTGAAAAACGTGAGCGGCGGCGGGATCAACGTCGGGAACTCGCAGCAGCAGAAGGCGAACTATGACTGGGATGGGGTCGTCTATCGCTGGTCGCCGGGCGACGACCTGACGCATTACGTCAAGGTCACCAGCAGGAACCCGGTTTCGGCCGGCAAGTCCCTGATTGTCGCGATCCGGGTCAAGGGATTGGGCGACAGCCAGAAGGGCCGCGAGGTCAAGGTCGTCTTCGCCGACGATGCGCAGCATCCCCCGATGCCACCGCAGGTCCACCGCCCCCTGCGGCGCCTCGACCTGTCGCAGGCGCAGCGCAAGAACCGCTTCGACCCGGCCACGGCGCGGCACAGCGACAGCGGCTTCATCGACGGCAAGCCGGTCTGGCGGTCGCGCCTGTCGCATGGCTACACGCAGGACGGCAACGGGGAAACCGGGCTCTACATGAACGAGGACAAGTTCCCCGGCGTGGCGCAGTCCCCCATCGGCCATGACCCGGCGGAAAAGGCCCTTCGCATCCATACGCTCGCTTTCCCGATGGAGGCGCGGCCCGAACACGACAGCCGGCTGTTCCGGCACCAGGCCGCGGTGATCCAAGGGCAGACCATGGACGAGGTCTGCGGCGCCGAGGGCGTCTGGCGGATGGAAGCGAAGATCCCGATCCGCCGCTATTCCTGGCCCGCGTTCTGGCTGGTCGGCCGGGGATCGTCGGGTGCGAAGGGCAGCTGGACGCAGTGGCCCCCGGAAATCGACATCCTGGAAAAGTTCAACCACTCCTGGGGCGCCGCGGACACCCCCTTCACCACGACCTTCGCCCAGCACTACGGCAATGTCGGCTCGAACAACCGCGTCGGCGCCTTCGGCGGCGAAATCGAGGCGAACCAGTGGCTGCCCGGGACGGGGGCGCTCAACGAAGGCTATCACAGCTGGGCCTGCGCCATCACCTATGACGACAAGGATCCCCGCAAGGCCGAGGTCACGTTCTTCTTCGACGATGTCGAGGTCGGCTGCCACGTCCTGCACGCGCGGCACGAGGACATGAAGACCCGGCTGGAGCTGTTCCCGATCGCCAACGTGGCGGTGAAGGCGCCCGCCAGCTACACGCCCGAGCAATACAACACCGATGACGGGCGAGGTCATTCGGGCGACATGCTCATCCGCGACATCGCCTATTACCCGGCAGGATTCACCATGGTGCCCTTGCCGAAGTGACGGAAGGCCGGAGGAGCAGCCGCTGCTTCTCCGGCCCGATCGGGCGCGGGCAGGATGATCCCGCCGCAGCCGGTGAAACCGCTGTCTGCTTACCGGATAAATATGAAAATCCGGTATATGCTTTGACCCGGTTATCTCTGCTGATCCTGTTCGACCTTCGCAGGTCGGACAGGGCAAGGCAGTCAGCCCTCCATTTCATTATCCGGTAATTTTATAAACCGGATTACTTCTTCAACCCGCCGTGCCGCTCTCCCGGCTCTTGTAGAGCGCCCAGGCTTCCTCCAGCACCACGCCCTGCTGGACACCGCGGCGACGGGCCTCGGCGGCGATTTCCTCGGCGACATGGGGCAGCACCTTGGCATGGACCTGGCCGGTGCGGGGGCTGGGCTTGCGGCCGCGCCGCTTGACCGGGTCGCGGTCCACGAAGCCCAGTTCCTCGCCCGCGCGGTCGGCACGCTCGACGGCCGCCGCGCTGCGGTCCTTTTCGCGCGACTTCAGCCGGCCCAGGT
>NZ_NSJZ01000020.1 GCF_002287065.1 Paracoccus salipaludis | reverse complement strand
TGTCGCCAACAAGAAGCGGATCGACCTGTGGGGGTCGAAGGCCGTGGCCGTGCTGGACCCGGCGACCGAATACTTCGGCAACCGCCTGACGCTGAGCACCGCCGAAGGGGACGAGATGCCCACCCCGTCGAAACCCAGCGAGCAGCAGTTCACGGGCGAGATCGACCATTTCAGCCAGGCCGTCCGCGACGGGGTTCCCATCCTGACCCCGGCCGAGATGGGCCTGCGCGACATGCACCTGCTGGAAGCGATCTACATCTCGGCCGAGCGGGGCGAGTGGGTCGAGGTGAACCCCGACGGCACCCTGCGCTGACCGCTCCCCCCGGGGGCCGCGTCCGTTACGCCGGAAGGGTCGGGCGCGGGAACGGCGGCGGGCCGCGGGGGGTTGGGACAGAGGTGGATTTCCCGATCCACGCTCACCGCCCGAGGAGGATGCAGATGGCACAGGACTGGGACGATCGCCACGGACGGGGCCGCGGCCGGGATGAACCGCGCCGGGACCGGTCCCGCGGCTGGATGGACAGGGCAGGGGACGAGGTCCGGTCCTGGTCCGGCGACGAGGACGCGGAACGCCGCCGCCGCATGGACGAGGCGCGCGGCTACGGCATGATGGGCTTCGAACAGCGCGATGCCCGCATCCTTGACGATCGCGACCCCTATGGCGGCCGCTTTTCGGACGGGCCGGGCCATGATCCCGGCTATGGCGGCAACTACGGCTTTCCCGATCCCGGCATGACGGCACTGGGCATGGGCATGTCCAGCTATCCCCCCAGCCTCGGGATGGAACGCGGGCAGCCCGACGACCGCGGGCAGGGCTTCGGCCGGCGCGGAGAAAGCTGGCGCGGGGAAGACTGGCACGGCCGGGAGGAGCGCGGCCTTCTCGACCGCGCGGGCGACGAGGTCGCGTCCTGGTTCGGGGACGAGGATGCCCGCCGCCGGCGCGAGATGGACACGGGCCACCGTGGCCGGGGCCCGCGCAACTACAGCCGCTCGGACGACCGCATCCGCGAGGACATCAGCGAGCGCCTGTCGGACGATCCCCGCCTGGATGCCACCGACATCGAGGTGTCCGTCAGCGGCGGCGAGATCACGCTGGACGGGACCGTGGACAGCCGCTTCGCCCGGCGCCATGCCGAGGACCTGGCCGAAGCCTGCTCGGGCGTGCGGCACGTCCAGAACAACCTGCGCGTCACCGACCGCCATCCCGATGCCGGACGCATCGGCGGAAGCGGCCCGCTGCGGGACTGAGAACCGCCGCCGCCCCGCGCGCGCCCCGCGCAAGGGCGGCGGCCCCCCGGGGCCGTTCGAAGGACACGGGCCGGGCCCTGCCCGGCCGGCCTGCCGCCCGCATAACTGAACCCCTGACCGCGCAGGTGCCATGGTCCCGCTGCTCGCCCCCGATCCCTACATCCTTGTCCTAACCGGCGTGGGCTTCCTGATCGCGCTGGTGGCCTGGCTGCCGCTGGCGCTGCGGCGGCTGCCCTTGTCGCTGCCCATCGTCTGCATCGGACTGGGCGCGGCGTTCTTCCTGCTGCCCGGCGCGCGGCTGGTGCCCTCGCCGCTGGACTACCCCGAGTTCACCGAGCGCTTCAGCGAGTTCGTCGTCATCATCGCGCTGATGGGGGCGGGGCTGAAGCTCGACCGCCCGTTCGGCTGGCGGCGGTGGGAGGTCAGCTGGCGGCTGATCCTTGTCACCCTTCCCCTCAGCATCGCGGCGATCACGCTGCTGGCCGGGACATGGATGGGGCTGGCCTGGCCGGTCGCGCTGCTTCTGGCCGCCTCGCTGGCCCCGACCGACCCGGTGCTGGCCGCCGACGTGCAGGTCGGCCCGCCCCGCACGGGCGAGGAGGACGAGGTCCGCTTCGGCCTGACCTCGGAAGCGGGAATGAACGACGGCGCGGCCTTTCCCTTTGTCCACCTGGCCATCGCCCTGTCGCTGGCCGCCTCGACCGGAGAGCCCTGGGCCGCGAAATGGCTGGGCTACAACGTCCTGTGGGAAATCGGCGCGGGCATCGCGGGCGGCTGGCTGATCGGCCGTGCCTTCGGCTGGGTCACCTTCCGCATCCCGGCCGAAACGAAGCTGGCGCAGACCGGCGACGGGCTGATCGCGCTGTCGGCGACCTTCGTGTCCTACGGCCTGACCGAGATCATCCATTCCTACGGCTTCCTGTCGGTCTTCGTGACCGCGCTGACCTTCCGCGCCGCCCACCGCAGCCACGACTTCCACCGCGAGATGCATGACGTGACCGAGCAGGTCGAGCGGCTGGCGATGATGGTGCTGCTGCTGCTGTTCGGCGGCGCGCTGGCCAAGGGCCTGCTGTCGGGGCTGGCGCCCGGCGACGTGGTGGCGGCGCTGGTCATCCTTCTGGTGATCCGTCCCGCGACCGGGCTGATCGGCCTTCTGGGGCTGAAGGCCTCGGCCAGCGAGAAGCTGACGATCGCCTTTTTCGGCATCCGCGGCGTGGGCTCGGTCTATTACCTAGCCTACGGGCTGAACCACATGGAGGCCGACGGCCCCGAGCGCCTGTGGGCCGTCACGGGGCTGGTGATCCTGGTCTCGATCCTCATGCACGGACTGACGGTCACGCCCATCATGCGCCTGCTGGACCGCCGCCACGGCCGCGACCCGGATGCCGATGAGGCCACGCCGCCCCCGGGCTTTCAGGGCCCGGCCGCGGACTGAGCCGGGCGGCGGTTTCTGCCCCGGTCCCGCCCTTTCGGGGGAACATGGCGCCCGCCCGGTCGTTGATCCCCTGAACGGCCGCGCCACGCGGCACCACGCAGGGGAAAGCTCATGGCAAATGCAAGCAGCAAGAAGTTCGGCGCCGGCCAGCAGGACCAGGGCAAGGGCGACGGCTCGGGCGGCATGGCCCCGCTCGAGCCCGATGCCCCGCTGCCGGTCGAAGTCCTGTCGAACCGCGACACCTCGCGCCATTCCGACCAGCGCGGGCTGGATTCCCGCCATGTCCAGACCGAACAGGGCCACGACAGCGTGGCCAGCCACGCGCCCGGCGAGGGCGAGGCGGGCGACGTGGACCGCGAGAAGCTGGCCGACGAGCGCCCCGAGGGCCGCACGGAGCAGGGGCAATGACCAGCAGCAAGCACCCGAAGACCGACAGCCCCTCGGACGCCGACCTGCGGCGTGATCCCGGTATCGGCAGCTCGAAGGGCGCGACCGGCTCGGACCCCGAGCTGGACGGCGAGAACACCTTTGAGGGGGACGTGATGAACGACACCACCCCCGAAGGCGGCATCGACCCGAACCAGCGCGGCCGCGAGAACAAGTGACACCCGGTCCCGCGCCCCTTTCCGGGCGCGGTGGCCCCTTGGGAAAGGAGACCCGCATGAGCGGCGACAAGACCCACCAGCAGCAGCGCCAGATCATCGAAGGGCGCGTGGACACCAGCAATGCGGACAAGGACTTCGATCCGCGGCCTTACCTGAACGCCTCGAAGGAGGTGCGCGACCGCATCACCGAGACCGACCTGCCGCGGAACCCGACGCCGCTGGCCAGCGACGACGGCAACCCGATGCTGCGCGGCGAGAACCAGGAAAGCCAGCACAACAAGCGCAGCGGCCAGCCCGAGGACCAGGACAAGGGCTGACCGCCCGGCAGGCCCGGCCTGCCCGCCACGGGCAGGCGGCATCCTGCCGCAAAACCGGCAGCGCGCCGCCTGCGTCCCGGCCACATGTGGCAGGGCCGCGCAGGAAGGCTTGGGGAATACGGCGATCCGGTTCCTGCCGGGCCGGGCACCCGTCCCCGGCAAAGCCTGCGGACGCAGGCTGGATGCGGTCGGCCCCATGGCGGCGAGGCATGGCCCCATGGCCCCGGCCCCGCCCATCCGCCGGGTTTCCCAACCGTTTCCCGTCAGCGCCGGTTCTCGTCGGGACGGGCGCCCGGACGACGCGGCGGGGGTCCCCGGACCCCGATCCGGCCGGATGCCGCCGACCTGTCCATTTTGACAACTAACCAAGGACCGCCGCAGGCGCTATTTCTTAGACAGTTGATGAGTTCGCCGGTTCGGGCATGTTAGAAGTACCAACGAGGGGCCGAACCACCCCTCGTTTATTTTTCCCCGACATCACGCTTTAGACCCCCCGCCCCGGCGGCTGGCAGGGATCTCATGGTCCTGTCCCGCAGGCGGCCGGTCCCGAAAGCCGCCGTGCTCCCTTTCAAGGATCGTCACCGCCCGCGGGACGTTGGCCGGACGCAGGCCGAGGTCCCGGCCCGCGGGATGCGGGCCGCTGCCACAGGGGGGCACAGGCGACCGGAACGGCCTGTCTGCGGCCGAGCCGCGCCGCATGGACGACCTGCCCGCCTGAGCTGACGCGGCGGGGCAGGCGGCAACGACCGGGCGCTTGGACGCGGGCTGATCGACGCCCGGAAGGGGCGCCCGGGTCGGGGCAGGTTTCGCGCGCCGGGACTGATTACAGCCGATTTCCGACGACTTGGACGGCTGCATGGGTAAGACGGCAGCCTTCCCCTACCACTACAGGGCAAGGGCGCGATCCTGCCCGGCATGTTCCGACAACAGGCCCTGAAGTTGTTCATGCATCAAGCTGCAACCTGTTCCGATGCAGGCCAAGGTTACATTTCTGGTGCGGTTCTGACGCATGAACAGTTGACAACATCCATGTTCTTCACCCACTCTCGCGCCCATTGGCTTGGGAGGGCATCCGATGAAGGCACTGGCAGGCAGCGTTGTGCTGTTGGCTCTGGCGGCGACGGCCGGGCAGGCCGCCACTTACCCCGGGAAGACGATCGAGATCGTGGTTCCTTATGCCGCAGGCGGCGGAACGGACCTGTCGGCGCGCATTCTCGCGGAATCCCTTCAGAAGCATCTGGAAGGCAGCACCGTCGTCGTGCGGAACGAGCCGGGCGGCGGCGGGTCGAACGGCACCGGCAAGGGCCTGAAGGCCGAGGCCGACGGCCACACGCTGACGATCGGGGCGCAGGGACCGATCGCGCTTCTGCCGCATTACGGCGCGACCACCTATTCCATCGCCGACGTGGATTTCCTGGGCCTGATGGGCCGGAACCTCCAGGTCGTGCTGGCCTGCAAGGACGCGCCCTTCAGGACCTTCGCGGAATTCATGGACCATGCCCGCGCCAATCCCGGCGCGACGCTGATCGGCAACTCGGGGGCGGGCGGGGCGAACCACCTGTCCTTCGAGGCCTATGGCAAGGCCACGGACACCAGCTATGAGCACGTGCCCTTCGGCGGCGCCTCCGAGGCGCTGACGGCCTGCGCGGGCGGCCATATCGACGCCGTGACCGCCACCCCGGCCGAAGCGCGCCCCCATGTCGAGGGCGGCGCCGTCACCCCCCTGTTCGTGATGGAACGCGAGCGGATCGCCGACATGCCCGAGGTGCCGACCGCGGTCGAGAACGGCGTGGACTTCACCTGGTCGTCCTGGAAGGGCGTGATCGCCCCCAAGGGCATCCCCGAGGACGTCCGCGCCACCATCACCGCGGTGCTTGCGGCGGCGATGGCCGATCCCGGCTTCGTCCAGAAGATGCAGGAGATGGGCGAGTTCGTGGACTTCCGCGACCCCGCCGGGTTCGAGACGCTGGCGCGCGAGGACAGCGCCCGCGCCGAAGGGCTGATCCGCGATCTCGGCATGTACGGGATGAACAAGTAACCAGACCCGCGGCCGTGCCCCTAGACGGGGGGCGGCCGCGCCAGCTTCCAGGACGCGCCCGTGACCCAGCCCGACCGATCGGATCTTGCCGCCGGACTTGTCTTCATCGCCATCGCCGCCGCCTTCGCCTGGGCGGCGCTGGACGTGCGGATGGGGACGCTGCTCAGGATGGGGCCGGGGTATTTCCCGCTGGTCCTGTCGGTCCTGCTGGCCGCGCTGGGGGCGCTGATGCTGCTGCGCGGGGCGCGGCGGCCTGCGGCACCCGCAGGGCCGGGGCAGGGGCAGGGCCCCTCCTTCCGCGTGGCCTGGCGGCCGCTGCTGCTGGTCTGCGGATCGGCGCTGTTCTTCGCCCTGACGCTGGAGGGCCTCGGCCTGCCGCTGACCACCTTCGCGACCCTGCTGATCGCGGCCTCGGCCAGCCCGCAGTTCCGCCCCGCCGAGGCGCTGCTGACCGCCGCCGCCTTTGCCGCCGGCGCGTGGGTCGTCTTTGCCATGCTTCTGGGCCTGCCCTTCCGCTTGGCCGGCACCTGGATCGGGGGCTGAGGCGATGGAGTTCCTTGCCAACATCGGCCTTGGCTTCTCGACCGCGCTGAGCGTCGCCAACGTCCTTTACTGCTTCCTCGGCGCGCTGCTGGGCACCGCCATCGGCGTCCTTCCGGGGCTGGGGCCGGTCGCCACCATCGCCATGCTGCTGCCCATGACCTTCGGGCTGGAACCCGTCACCGCGCTGATCATGCTGGCGGGGATCTTCTACGGCGCGCAATACGGCAGCTCGACCACCGCGATCCTGATCAACCTGCCGGGCGAGGCCTCGTCGGTCGTGACCGCGCTGGACGGCTACCGGCTGGCGCGGCAGGGCCGGGCGGGCACGGCGCTGGCGGTGGCCGCGCTGGGGTCCTTCTTCGCCGGAACCGTCGCCGCGCTGATCATCGCGCTGTTCGCCCCCGTGCTGGCCGCCGTCGCGCTCAGCTTCGGGCCGCACGAGTATTTCTCGCTGATGGTGCTGGGGCTGGTCGCCTCGGTCGCCATCGCCTCGGGTTCGGTCGAGAAGTCGCTGGCGATGATCCTGCTGGGCGTGCTTCTGGGGCTTGTCGGGCAGGACAGCCAGACCGGGGTCGGGCGGCTGACCTTCGGGATGACCGACCTGCTGGACGGGGTCGAGTTCGTGGCCATCGCCATGGGCCTGTTCGGGCTGGCCGAGATCGTCCAGAACCTCGAAAACCCGGCCGAGCGGAACTCGTCCGTGGCCCGCATCGGCGGGCTGCGCCTGTCGCGGCAGGAATTCCGCCAGATGCGCGGCCCCGTGCTGCGGGGAACGGCGATCGGGTCCATCCTCGGCATCCTGCCGGGCGGCGGCGCCACCATCGGGGCCTTTGCCGCCTACATGGCCGAGAAGCGGCTGTCGCGGACGCCCGAAAGGTTCGGGCAGGGCGCCATCGAGGGCGTGGCCGCCCCCGAGGCCGCCAACAACGCGGGCGCGCAGACCTCGTTCATTCCGCTGCTGACGCTGGGGATCCCCGCCAACGCCACCATGGCGATGATGACAGGGGCGCTGATCCTGCACGGCGTCACGCCGGGGCCGAACATCATCTCGGGCGAGCCCACGCTGTTCTGGGGGCTGATCGCGTCCATGTGGGTGGGCAACCTGATGCTGCTGGTGCTGAACCTGCCGCTGATCGGCGTCTGGGTGCGGATGCTGTCGGTGCCCTATCGCGTGCTGTTCCCGCTGATCGTCGCGCTCAGCTGCATCGGCGTCTACACGGTGTCCAACAGCACCTTCGACGTGATGATGATGGTTGCCTTCGGCGCCCTGGGCTACCTGTTCTTCAAGCTGCAATGCCAGCCGACGCCCCTGCTGCTGGGCCTCGTCCTGGGCCCCATGCTGGAGGAAAACCTGCGCCGCGCGATGCTGACGGGGCGGGGCGATCCGACGGTGTTCCTGACGCGGCCGATCTCGGCGGGGCTGCTGGTCCTGGCGGTGATCTGCCTTGCGGCGATGATCCTGCCCGCCGTCCGCCGGACGCGCGAGGTCGCGTTCGAGGAATGAGCGGCGCGGCGCCCCGGCTCGCCATCATCGGCGACGACCTGACCGGAACGCTGGATGCCGCCGCCCCCTTCGCGGCGCGCGGCGCGAAGGTGCAGGTGGCCCTGAACCCCGCGGCCCTGCGGGAGGCGCTGGCGGAAGCGCCCGAGGTGGTCGCCGTCTCGACCGACAGCCGCGAGATCGCGCCCGGGGACGCGCAGGCCGCCGTCCGCGTTGCGGTCGCCGCGCTGCCGCCCGGCACGCCGGTGTTCAAGAAGATCGACTCGCGCCTCAAGGGGAACGTGGCGGCCGAGCTTTCGGCGCTGGACTTCCGCCGGATGCTGGTCGCCCCCGCGATCCCCGACTTCGGCCGGATCGTGACGGACGGCGCGCTGCGGGGCTTCGGCGTGGACAGCCCCATCGACGTGGCGGCCCTGCTCGGGCCCCGGGGCGCGGGGGCCGAGATCCCGGACACGCCGGATGCCGCCGCGATGGCCGCCGCGCTGGCGGGGACGCAGGCGGATCTGCTGGTGGGCGCGCGGGGCCTTGCCGAGGCGCTGGCGGCGCGGCTTCTGCCCGCCCCGCCGAAACCCGTCGCCGGCTTGCCGGGTCCGAGGGCGCTGTTCGTCGTGGGCTCGCGCGATCCGATCACCATGCCGCAGGTGCAGGCATTGCGCCGGATCGGCGTCGCCCTGTCCGAGGCGCCGAACGGCCGGGTGGAACCGGCGCGGGATGCGGATCTTCTCGTGGTCCAGGCCGTGCCCGGCACGCCCCCGCTGCCCCCGGCCGAGGTCGCGCGGCGGCTGGCCGAGGGGGTCGCGCCCGGACTGACCGGGGGCCGGCAGCTTCTGCTGCTGACGGGGGGCGCGACGGCGGCGGCGGTGCTGGACCGGCTGGGGCTTGCCTGCCTGCACCTGCTGGGGGAATGCCTGCCCGGCCTTCCCGTCTGCCGGGCCGGGGATTTCACCATCGTCACCAAGTCGGGCGGTTTCGGATCGCCCGAAACGCTGGTAACCGTAAGCCGGTTGATCAACCAAAGTTCACAAGCGGGCCCAAGACCGTGACTCCTCGCCGCAGCCTTGCCGATGTCGTCTTCGAACGCATGGAGCAGTCGATCAAGTCCGGCGCCTATGCCGATGACGAGCGGCTGCCGACCGAGCACGAGATGGCGGCCGAGTTCCAGGTTTCGCGCCCCATCGTCCGCGAGGCGCTGCGGCGGCTTCGCGAAAGGGGGCTGATCTATTCGCGGCAGGGCGCGGGCAGCTTCGTGCGCACGCTCGGGCTCAAGAACCCGCTGGGGTTCGGGCCGCTCGAGAACGTGGCCGACCTGCTGAACTGCTACGAGTTCCGCCTGACGCTGGAACCGGCGGCGGCCGCGCTGGCGGCGGAACGCCACGAGCCCGACACCCTTGAGGCGATCGCCTCGGCGCTGGCGCTGATGCGGGATGCGACCAACCGGCAGGCGCATCGCGAGGATGCGGACTTCCAGTTCCACCTGGCCATCGCGGTTGCGGCGGGGAACAGCTATTTCTCGACCAGCATGGCCGCGCTGCGCGACCACATCGCCGCCGGGATGAAGTTCCACGGCGTGTCCGTGAAAAGCCAGGCGTCCGGGCTGATGCGGGTCTTCGGCGAGCACGAGCAGATCTTCGAGGCGATCCGCGACCGCAACTGCGAACATGCCCGGCAGGTGATGTACGACCACCTGCTGGGCTCGCGCGAGCGCCTGTTCGAGCGGCGCCGCCCCGAGCCCGCCGCCGTCTGATCCGCGCGGCCCTAGAAGGCCGCGCGATAGATTTCCAGCACGTCGTCCACGCTCATGTCGCGGGGGTTGTTGTCCATCAGCCGGCGGATGCCGTGGGCGTCGCGGGCAAAGCCTTCAAGCTGGTCGGCGGTCGCGCCATGCGCCGACAGCCGCATCTCGACCCCCAGGTCGCGGCAGAAGCCGCAGGCCGCGTCCAGCAGCCCGCCCGCGTCCCCGGGCGACAGATCCAGCGCGCGGGCGACCTCGGCCGTCTTTGCGGGCGCGGCGGATTCGTTGAAGGCCAGCACATGCGGGAAGATGATCGCATTCGCCAGTCCGTGCGGCAGGTGCAGCAGCGTTCCCAGCGGATAGGACAGCGCGTGGCCCGCCGCCGTGTTCACCGGGCCGAGGCAGATGCCGCCGTAGAAGGACGCGAGCATCATCCCCTCGCGCGCCTCGGTGTCCTGCCCGTCGCGGACCGCGCGGGCAAGATAGCGGCCCACGAGGTCGATGCCCATGCGCGCAAAGCCGTCGATCACCGGATGCGCGCGGCGGTTGGTGAAGGCCTCGACGCAATGCGCCATCGCGTCGATGCCGGTGGCGGCGGTCACGGCGGGGGGGACGGTGAAGGTCAGCTCGGGGTCCAGCACGGCAAGGTCGGCCAGCAGATGCGGGCTTTCGACCGCGATCTTGGCCCCGCTGCCGGGATTGGTGATCAGCGCCCGGATGCCGGCCTCGGACCCGGTGCCGGCGGTGGTGGCGACCTGCGCCAGCCGCGTGCGCCGGCCCGCCACGCGGTTCGGCCCGGCCACGTCGTCAAGCGTCTGCGTCCCGTCCCACATGGCCGCCACCAGCTTGGCCGCGTCCAGCACCGAGCCGCCGCCCAGGCCCACCACCAGGTCGGGGCGCGCCGCGCGGGCGGCGTCAAGCGCGGCCTCGAAGGTGGCGATGTCGGGCTCTCCGGGGATCGCGTCGAAGATCGTGACCTCGCCCGGCAGCGCCAGCCGGTCCGCGAAGCCCGAGGTGTGCGGGCTTGCCAGCACCAGCACGCGGGCCGCGCCCTCGGCCCAGGGACCGACGCGGCCGGATGCGCCCGCCCCGATCTCGATCCGGGGGGGCATGTGCAGGGTGATGCTTCGTGCAAGCGCCATGGTCTGTCCTTTCATCCTGCCCGTCTCAGCCCCGCCCGCCCGCGACCAGCCTGCGGGCATAGGCGATGGCGGCGTTCATGTTGCCGTGGTTGGCGATACCCTTGCCGGCGATGTCGAAGGCGGTGCCGTGATCGACCGAGGTGCGGTCGATCGGCAGCTCGACCGAGACGTTCACGGCGTCGTCGAAGGCCACCAGCTTGATCGGGATGTGCCCCTGGTCGTGATACTGCGCGACCACAAGGTCGAAGGCGCCGTTGTGGGCGCGGTGGAACACCGTGTCGGCCGAGATCGGCCCCTGCGCGTCGATCCCTTCGGCCCGGGCGGCGGCCACGGCGGGGGCGATCTGGTCCTCGTCCTCGGTCCCGAACAGGCCGTTTTCGCCGCAATGGGGGTTGATCCCCGCGACCGCGATGCGGGGCGCGGCGATGCCGATGCGCTTGAGATGGCTGTTCCCGGCCCGGATCGTGGCCAGCACGCGTTCGGTCGTGGCCCGCCGGATCGCCTCGTTCAGCGAGACATGGGTCGAGACATGGATCACCTTCAGCCGCTCGGAGGCAAGCAGCATGTAGGCCGCCTGCGAGCCCGTCAGCGACCGCAGCATCCCCGTGTGGCCGTCGTAATGGTGCCCGGCGGCGTTCAGCGCCTCCTTGTTGATGGGGGCGGTCACGATGCAGCCGATCCGGCCCGCCTCGGCGTCGCGCACGGCGCGCTCGATGAAGCGGAAGGCCGCGTCGCCCGCGACCGGCGACAGCCGGCCCCAGGGCAGGGGGGCGCCCTCGACGGGCAGGTCGACCACCCGGTCCGCCAGGTCCACCTCGCAGCCGACGGCGGCCTTCGCGGCCTCCAGCGTGGGGCGGTTGCCGTAGATCAGGGTCCGGGCGCGGTCGGCCCCGGACATTCCGGCCAGGGCCTTGACGCAGATCTCGGGGCCGACGCCCGCGGGGTCGCCCATGGTGATGCCGATGATGTCGCTCATGCAGATGCCTTTGTGCGGGTGGCCCAGCCCGGTGCAAGCCGGACGTGCTTGATGGCGCGCCGATGGTAGGTGTAGCTGAGATGCAGCGTCCCGTCGGGCGCTTCCAGCAGCCAGGGATAGGACATTTCCCTGTTCCGCCCGTCGGTGGAATCGTTGCTGGTGCAGGTGCCGGGGCCGTCCTCGATCACCAGCCGCTGCGGAAAGGTCAGGCCGTTGTCGGCGGACAGGCAGACCGCCACCGGCGCGCGCGGCACGCCCCAGACGGGGGTGCAGCCCCCCGCGGGGTCGGCGTCGGGGCGGCCGTCGTCCTCGCCCAGTTCGTCGTAAAGCGAGGCGCGGCGGTCCATCGACGTGGCCGCCGAGGCAAGATTGCAGATCAGCGCGATCCGCCCGTCGCGCAGGCGGATGCCCGCCACCGACGAGTTGTTGTTGGGCAGGTCGGTCGGATGCGGCGCGGCCCAGCTTCGCCCGCCGTCCCGGCTTTCGGTGCGAAAGACGCGGTCGGCCTGACGGCGGCGGAAGAAGGCGGGGATCACGCCGTCCTGCGCCGGAACCGGCCCGAAATGGACGCAGCCGAGGGAGCCGTCCAGCTCCTCGAGCCGCCAGCTTGCGCCCCCATCTTCCGAAACGCCCATCGCCGCGATGTCGTGGCTGCCGTTCCACTTGCGCCCCGGTTGCGGGACGCAGCGGAAGATCGGCAGCAGCCAGGCGCCGTCGTCGCGCAGGCCCGCGTTGCCGCGCACGAAGCAGCCGCGCGGCAGGTCGAGGAACCGCCCCGCCCCGGCGGTGATCCGCGACGGGTCGGCCGGGTCGCGCGACAGTTCCGCCATGCGGACGCGGCATTCGTCCTGGTTGCCCGCGGGCTGCGAGGTATGGAACAGCCACAGCCTTCCGTCCGGCGCCCGGAAGACGACCGGGTTCTGTTCCGAGTGGTCCGGGTCGTGGCTGAGCCGCTGCGCCGGTCCCCACTTTTCGGCACCGGGCACCAGGACCGAGGCGAAGATCGAGATGTCCGACCTGCCTTCCAGCGTGCCCCCGAACCAGCAGCACAGAAGCGCGCCGTCATCCAGCAGGTGCAGGAAGGACGCGTGGTTCTGGATCATGGGCGAGGGCAGGAATGCCTCGTCGCGGCCGGGCGCGGTGGCGCGCAGCCGGCCGTCCATGGCCTGGGCGATCAGATCGGGGGTCAAGGCAGCCTCCTCCTGCGGTCGTGCAGATCAGCGGCGCGAATCGGCCAGTTGTCAAGTCACATGCATAACGTGATCGGGGGTCCGAGGGAATGATCTAAGTCAGTGCATTGTTTTATATGATATTGTTCATCACCTATTCTATCCGAAATTGGCTGTCGAAGTTGATTGACAATTTGACGACTGCCGTTGTCTTTTGGAACAGGGCGGTCCACGGCGGCCTCCACAGCATTCATCGCACCTGGGAGGGGGGAGAGAATGATCAACAGGTTGCTTGCCACGACCGCGCTCGCGCTGGCCGTGTCGCTGTCGTCGGCCCTCGCGGCCGAGACCGACGTCCGCATCGTCCTGTCCGAGGACCTGGACCTGCTGGAGCCCTGCATGGCCACGCGGTCCAACATCGGCCGCGTGATCCTGGAAAACGTCAACGAGACGCTGACCGAATACGACACCCAGGGCGGCGGCGGGCTGCGGCCGCGGCTGGCGGAACGCTGGGAACAGCAGCCCGACGGAAGCTGGCGCTTCCACCTGCGGCAGGGCGTCACCTTCTCGGACGGCAGCACCTTCGACGCGCGGGACGTCAAGCACAGCTTCGACCGGGCGATGAACAGCGCGATGACCTGCGAAACCCCGCGCTATTTCGGCGGCATGACGGTCACGGCCACGGTTGTGGACGACCACACCATCGACTTCGCCGCCGACCCGGTGCAGCCGATCCTGCCGCTGCTGATGTCGCTGGTCACGATCGTCCCCGAGGAAACCCCGGTCGAGTTCGTCCGCGATCCCGTCGGCACCGGCCCTTATGCCGTCACCGAATGGACGCCCGGCCAGCAGATCGTCCTGACCCGCCGCGACGGCTACTGGGGCGAACAGCCCGCCGTGACCTCGGCCACCTACCTGTTCCGCACCGACCCCGCCGTGCGCGCCGCGATGGTGCAGACGGGCGAGGCCGACATCGCGCCCTCGATCGCGCAAACGGATGCCACGAACCCGGCGACCGACTTTTCCTACCTGAACTCGGAAACGGTCTATCTGCGGGTGGATCACTCGGTGCCGCCCTTCAACGACGTCCGGGTGCGCCGCGCGCTGAACATGGCCATCGACCGCGCCGCCTTCATCGGCACGCTGCTGCCCGAAGGGACCGAGCAGGCCGTCGCCATGTTCCCGCCGACCACGCAGGGCGCGAACCCCGACGTGAAGCCCTGGGCCTTCGACCTGGAAGGCGCGAAGGCGCTGCTTGAGGAAGCGCGCGCCGACGGCGTTCCCGTGGATGCCGAGTTCACCCTGATCGCCCGGACCGAGAATTTCCCCGGCGTGACCGAGGTGATGGAGGCGACCCTGCAGATGCTGCAGGACGCGGGCTTCAACGCGAAGCTGCAGATGTTCGAGGTCGCCGACCACGAGCGCTTCTATTCCAAGCCCTACCCGGCCGACCGCGGCCCCTATGTGCTGGCGGCGATGCACGACAACAACAAGGGTGACCCGGTCTTCTCGATGTTCTTCAAGTACGACAGCGAGGGGCGGCAGTCCGGCGTCAGCGACCCCGGGGTCAACCAGATGATCGCCGAGGCCTCGGCCGCGACCGGGGACGAGCGGGCGCGGAAATGGTCCGACCTCGTGGCCCACCTGCATGACGAGGTCGTGGCCGACGTGCTGCTGTGGCACATGGTCGGTTTCAGCCGCGTCAGCGAGCGGCTGGATTGGCGGCCGTCGATCGCGACCAACTCGCAGCTGCAGTTGGCGCAGATCGGCTTCAGGTGACGCCAACCGCCCGGCCGGTCCTCCCCCCGGCCGGGCATCTTTCGCAAAGGACGGGCAGATGTTCGGCTTTATCCGGCAGCGCGCCATCGCCAGCCTGATCTCGCTTCTGGGACTGGTGGTGCTGGTCTTCTTCCTGTCGCGCCTGACAGGCGATCCGGCGGCGCTGTTCCTGCCGATCGACGCCACCGACGAGATGCGCCGGCAGTTCCGCGAGATCCACGGGCTGAACGACCCGCTGGCGGTGCAGTTCTGGCACTATCTGGGCGACCTGGCGCGGCTGGATTTCGGCGACTCGCTGCGCCGTGCCCGGCCGGCGATCGAGATCGTGCTGGAAGCCTTCGCCTGGACCTTCCAGCTTGCCGTCATCACCATGGCGATCGTGACGGCGGCGGCCATCGCCGTGGGCGCGCTGGCGGCCTTCCGCGTCGGCGGCCTTTTCGACCGCATCGCCTCGGTCACCTCGCTGGTCGGGGCCTCGGCGCCCGATTTCTGGATCGCGATCCTCGGGATCGTGCTGTTCTCGGTCACGCTGGGGTGGCTGCCCACGTCGGGCACCGGGACGCCCCTGCACTGGATCCTGCCCATCGGCGTGCTGTTCATCCGCCCCTTCGGCCTGATCGTGCAGGTGGTGCGGGGGTCCATGATCACCGCGCTGTCCTCGGCCTATGTCAAGACGGCCCGCGCCAAGGGCGTCCGCAGCGGGCCCATCATCTTCGTGCACGCGCTGCGCAACGCCATGCTGCCGGTCATCACCGTGATCGGCGACCAGGCGGCGGCGCTGCTGAACGGCGCGGTGGTGGTGGAAACGATCTTCGGCTTTCCCGGGATCGGCAAGCTGATGATCGATTCCATCCTTCAGCGCGACTTCAACGTGATGCTGGCCGCCATCATGGTCACGGCGCTGGCGATCTTCCTGATGAACCTGCTGATCGACCTGGCCTATGCGCTGCTCGATCCCCGGATCCGGCACTGAGGAGCCGCCCATGCCCCTGTCCGCCACCGACACGATCCCCCAGGAGCCCGGCGCGCTGCGCCGCCTTGCCCGGATGCTCTGGGCCGACAAGTTCGCGCTGGCGGCGGCGCTGTTCGTCTTGCTGGTGGTGGTGCTGGCGGTCGTCGGGCCGATGTGGCTGGAAGGCGCCGCGACGCGGCAGAACCTGCGCGGGCGCAACCTGCCGCCCTTCTCGCTGGCGCAGGGCTGGCTGGGGGTGCTGGGCGCCGACGCGCTGGGGCGGCCGCTGCTGGCGCGCATCATCGTGGCCACGCGCAACACCATCACCATCGCGGCCGGCGCGGTGCTGTTCTCGGCGGTCATCGGGACGATGCTGGGGCTGGTCGCGGGCTACATGGGCCGCGCCGCGGGCCAGGTCATCCTGCGGCTGGCCGATGTCATCATGTCCTTCCCGTCGCTGCTGCTGGCGGTGATCGTGCTTTACATCCTCGGGCCCTCGGTGGCGAACCTGATCGTCGTGCTGGCGATCACCCGCATCCCCGTCTACCTGCGCACCACCCGCGCCGAGGTCATGGAGGTGCGCGAGCGGATGTTCGTGCAGGCCGCGCGGGTGATGGGCGCCTCGCGCTGGCGGATCATCTTCCGCCATATCCTTCCGGTCGTGCTGCCGACGCTGCTGACGGTGGCGACGCTGGATTTCGCCTTCGTGATGCTGGCGGAAAGCGCGCTGTCCTTCCTGGGGATCGGCATCCAGCCGCCCGAGATCACCTGGGGCCTGATGGTGGCGCAGGGGCGGCAGTACCTGCAGACGGCCTGGTGGCTGTCGGTCTGGCCGGGCCTGGCCATCATCCTGACCACGTTGTCGCTGAACCTGCTGTCTGGCTGGCTGCGGATCGCCCTGGACCCGACGCAGCGCTGGCGGCTGGAAATGAAGGGACGCCGCAATGGCTGAGCATCTGCTGGAGGTCAGCGGCCTTTCGGTTGATTTCCACACCGCCGCGGGGGTGGTGCACGCCGTCCGCGGCGTCAGCTTCCACGTCGATCGCGGCGAGACGCTGGCGATCCTGGGGGAAAGCGGCTCGGGCAAGTCGGTCTCGGCCTCGGCGATCATGAACCTGATCGACATGCCGCCCGGCCATATCGCCGGGGGCAGCATCCGCTTCGACGGGCGGGACCTGCTGCGGCTGACCGACGATCAGCGCCGGCAGATCAACGGCCGCCGCATCGCGATGATCTTCCAGGACCCGCTGAGCCACCTGAACCCGGTCTATTCCGTGGGCTGGCAGATCGTCGAAACCATGACCGCCCACGGGGTCGCCCGCGACCACGCCCGGGCCGAGGCGCTGCGGCTGGTCACGCGCGTCGGCATCCCCGACCCGGCGGGCGCGCTGCGCAAGTATCCGCACCAGTTCTCCGGCGGCCAGCGGCAGCGGCTGATGATCGCCATGGCGCTGGCGATGAAGCCCGACCTGCTGATCGCGGACGAGCCCACCACCGCGCTGGACGTGACCGTCCAGGCCGAGGTGCTGGCCCTGCTGGAAGAGCTTCAGGCCGAAACCGGCATGGCGGTGCTGATCATCACCCACGATCTGGGCGTGGTGGCCGAGATCGCCGACCGCGTGGTGGTGATGAACGCCGGCGAGGTGGTCGAAACGGGCGAAACGGACGCGGTCTACCGCAACCCCTCGCATCCCTACACGCGCAAGCTGATCGGCGCGGCCCCGGGAAAGGGAGAGATGCACGCCCCCCTGTCCCCCACCGCTCCCGTGCTGAGCGTGCGCGACGTGGTGAAAAGCTACGGCGAGTTCCGCGCGCTGGACGGCGTGGGCTTCGACCTGATGGCGGGCGAGACGCTGGCCGTTGTGGGCGAATCCGGGTCCGGCAAGTCGACGCTGGCGCGCATGCTGCTGCGGCTGGACGAACCCGATTCCGGCGTCGCGATGTGGAAGGGGCGCAACCTTTTCACCCTGCCGCCGGCCGAGCTGTTCGCGCTGCGCCGCGACCTGCAGATGGTGTTCCAGGATCCGACCCAGTCGCTCAACCCGCGGATGACGGTGTTCCAGCTGATCTCCGAGGCCTGGGTGATCCATCCCGACATCCTGCCGCGCGCCCGCTGGCGCGAGCGGGTGGCCGAGCTTCTGGCGCAGGTGGGCCTGCGGCCCGAGCACGCCGCCCGCTATCCGCACCAGTTCTCGGGCGGGCAGCGCCAGCGCATCGCCATTGCCCGCGCGCTTGCCATGGAACCCCAGCTGATCGTCTGCGACGAGGCGGTGTCGGCGCTGGATGTTTCGGTCCAGGCGCAGGTGATCGAGCTTCTGGACCGGCTGCGGCGCGAGATGGGCATCGCCTTTGTCTTCATCGCCCATGACCTGCCGGTGGTGCGCGACTTCGCCGACCACGTGATGGTCATGCGGAAAGGCCGCGTGGTCGAGCATGGCAGCGTGCGGCAGGTCTTCGAGGCGCCGCGCGAACCCTACACCCGGGCGCTGCTTGCCGCCGGGCTGGACCCCGACCCCGAGGTGCAGGCCCGCCGCCGCGAGGCACGGCTTGCCGCCGCCCTCTGACCCTTCACTTCCCCGGAGACCCCGATGACCCCTGCCAAAGCCTTCGTGGCGCTTGTCACCTGTTTTAACGATGACGAGACGATCAACTTCGACGCCACCCGCGCCCAGGTCCGCCGCCAGGTGGACGCGGGCAACAACATCATGTGCGCGGGCACGAACGGCGATTTCACCGCCCTGACCTTCGACGAGAAGGTCGCCCTGACCGAGGCGGTCGTGGACGAGGTGGCGGGTCGCGCGCAGGTGATCGTGAACGCCGGGATGCCCGCGACCTTCGAGACGCTGAAGCTCGCCCGCGAATTCGACCGCATCGGCGTGGACGGGATCGCCGTCATCACGCCCTTCTTCATCGCCTGCACGCAGGACGGCCTGGTCCGCCATTTCTCGACCGTCGCGGACGGGGTGGAAACGCCCGTCTATCTTTACGACATCCCCGCCCGGACGCAGAACCACATCGAACCGGAAACGGCCGCGACCCTCGCCGGGCACGGCAACATCGCCGGGATCAAGGATTCGGGCGGCGCGCAGGACACGCTGGAAGCCTATCTGGCGGTCGGGCGCGCGCATCCGGGCTTTGCCGTCTATTCCGGCCCCGACCATCTGGTCCACTGGTCGCTGATGAACGGGGCGGCGGGCTGCATCTCGGGCCTGGGCAACGTCATGCCGGGCGTGCTGGCCGCGATCATCCGCGCCCATAACGCGGGCGACCATGCCGAGGCGGAACGCCAGCAGCAGATCTTCGGCAATTTCCGCAAGGACCTGTACGGTCTCGGCTACCCGCCCGCGCTGGTCAAGCGGGCGCTTTTCCTGATGGACAACTCGGTCGGCGCCAGCCGCCAGCCCGCGCTGCTGCCCGATCCCGCGCAGGACGCGCAGATCGCCGCGATCCTGCACCGCTACGAGCTGTCCGCATGACCGTCATCCTCACCACCTCGCCCGGCTTCGGCAAGCACGGCCGGGTGACGCAGCGCCTGGCCGAACTCGGGTGGGAACTGATCCGCTGCACCGACACCAGCCGCCCCGACGGCGGCATGGCCGGGCATGTCGGGCGGGCCGACTACCTTGTCGTCGGCCTGGTGCCGGTGACGGCGGCGGCGCTGGAGGGCGCGGTGCGGCTGAAGGGCGTGCTGAAGCACGGCGTGGGCGTGGACAACATCGACATCCCCGCCTGCACCGCCCGCGGCCTGCCCGTCGCCAACACGCCGGGCGCCAATGCCGACGCGGTGGCCGAACTGGCGGTCGGGCTGATGTTCGCGCTGGCGCGCAACATCCCGGCAGGGCACGCCAGCGTCGTTTCGGGCGGGTGGGACCGCAGGGTCGGCTCGCAGCTTGGCGGCAAGACGCTGGGGATCGTGGGCCTGGGCAACATCGGCCGCAGGCTGGCCCTGCTGGCGCGCGGCCTTGGAATGCGCGTGGCCGCGGCAGACCCCCATGCCGACCGGGCCTTCGCGGCGGCCAACGACATCGCGCTGATGGAACTGGACGACCTGCTGGCGGCCGCCGACTACGTGTCGCTGCATGTCTTCGGCGGCGCGGGGAACGCCGCGCTGATCGACGCCGGGCGCATCGCGCGGATGAAGCCCTCGGCCTGCCTGCTGAACCTGGCGCGGGGCGAGGTCGTGGACCTCGACGCGCTGGCCGGGGCGCTGGACGCCGGACGCCTGGGCGGGGTGGCGCTGGACGCCTATGTGACCGAGCCGCCGGATGTCTCGCATCCCGTCTTCCGCCACCCGCGCGCGGTCTTCATGCCCCATTCCGGCGCCGACACCGTCGAGGCGCTGGAGAACGTCGGGCTGATGAACATCGCCGACATCCAGGAACTGATGGCGGGCGGCCGCCCCGCCCGGGTGCTGAACCCCGAAGTCTTCGAGGACCGCCGATGAGCGACGCGACTCCGCGCCCCGCCGGGGCCCTGCGCGACTTCGCCCGCCGCATCTTCGGGGCCGCGGGCCTGGCCCCCGACAAGGCCCGCGCCGTTGCGCATTACCTGGTCGAGGCCGACATGATGGGCCACACGACCCACGGGCTGGCGCTGGCTCCCTGGTACCTGGCCGGGATCGACGAGGGCGTCGTGACAAGGGACGGCACGCCCGAGGTGATCTCGGACCGCGGGCCCGCCGTCTGCTGGCGCGGGCGGCGCCTGCCCGGCGCCTGGCTGGCCGAGCAGGCGATGCTGCTTGCCTGCGCGCGGGCGCGCGACTTCGGCACGGCCACGGTGGTGGTCGGCGACAGCCACCACAACGGCGCGCTGGCGGCCTATCTGCCGATCGCGACGGGGCAGGGGCTGATGGCCTCCATCGCATCCTCCTCGCCCTCGGGCGCGCAGGTCGCGCCCTTCGGCGGGCTGAAGGGGGTGATGACACCGAACCCGGTGGCCTATGGCATCCCGGTGCCCGGACGGCCGATCCTGATCGACCTTTCGGCCTCGATCACCACGGTCAACCTGGCGCAGCGGATGATCCGCGCGGGGGAACGATACGACCACGACTGGGTGATGGATGCCGAGGGCAACCCCAGCCGCGACCCCGAGGTGCTGACCGCGGGCGGCACGCTGCTGCCGACGGGCGGGCTGGACCACGGGCAGAAGGGCTACGGGCTTGCGCTTGCGGTCGAGGCGCTGACCCAGGGGCTTGCGGGCTATGGCCGGGCCGACGCGCCCAGGGGCACGAATGCGGCCATGACGATCACCGTCCATGACCCCGAGGCCTTCGGCGGCGCCCGCGCCTTCCTGCGCCAGACCGGCTGGCTGGCCGAGGCCTGCCGGTCCAACCCCCCGCGCGACCCTTCCCGTCCGGTGCGCCTGCCGGGTCAGGCCGCGCAGGCAAGGCGGGACCGCGCGCTGGCCGAGGGGGTGACGCTGCATCCGGGCATCTGGGAGGCGCTGTCGGCCGAGGCCGAGAAGCGCGGCCTCGGCTGGGCAGGATAGCGCATGGTTCCGGGGCCGGGGGGCAGATGCACGGCGGGGTGCCGGGGTCCGGCCGCGCCATGCCCCCGCGCAGGCCGGGTCGCCGCGCCGCAGGATGAAGCCGCTGCGGCGGCAGTCATCGCGCGCAAGGGCCTGCGCCGCAGCGGGGAAACCCCGTGAATGGCTGACGCGCCTGCGCGCACTAAGGGTGGTCGGGGGATGCTTTCCGGCTGGAAGGACGCCCCCCGGCCGCCGCGCCGCAGGACATCGCGCTGCCTGAAAAACAGTCAGGCTGCGCGTCCGGCGGTCAACCTGCTGCGGCTTCCCGTCCTGCGGCCCTTGCGCCGTCCCGTCGCCGCTTGCCTGTCGCCGCGACATTTCTAGCGTCGGGCCATGTTCGACGAGATCCCGCTTCAGCGCAGCGACGGCACCGCGCATATCGCCCTGCAGGGCGGCCGCATCGCGGCATTGCGGCAGTCGGGATCGGCCAAGGTGATGCTGCCGCGCACCCATTCCGCCGCGCCGGAGATCGTCTTCCTGAACACCTCGGGCGGGCTGACCGCGGGCGACCGGCTCGACTATGGGGTGCAACTCGGCGCGGGGATGCGGGCAGGGGCGACCACCCAGACCGCTGAACGCGCCTATCGGGCCGAGGGCGGCCGGGCGCGGGCACGGGTGACGCTGGAACTGGGGCCGGGGGCGTCGCTGACCTGGCTGCCGCAGGAAACGATCCTGTTCGACGGCAGCGCCCTCAGCCGGCAGACCTGCGTCAGCCTGGCCGCGGATGCGTGGTATCTGGGCGTCGAGACCGTCGTCCTGGGCCGCGCCGCGATGGGCGAAACGGTCACGCGGCTGATGCTGGACGACATCCGCACGATCCACCGCGGCGGCAGGCTGCTGCTGGCCGACCCGTTCCGGCTGACCGACGGCTCGCTGTCGCGGGCGGGGGGCGGGGCGTTGCTGGGCGGGGCGCGGGCCGTCGCCACGCTGATCCTTGCCGCACCGGGCGCGCAGGACGCGCTGGCGTCCGTGCGCGCGGAACTGGACGAGCCGGGCGTGACCGGCGCCGCCTCGGCCCTGGACGGGCGGCTGGTGCTGCGCTGCCTTGCGCCCGACGCCTGGCCCCTGCGGCGCCAGATGCTGCGGCTGATCGAACGGCTGAGCCCCGGCGCCACCCCGAGATGCTGGCAGATCTAGAGGACGCACATGAACCTGACCCCCCGAGAACGGGACAAGCTGCTGGTGTCCCTTGCCGCGATGGTGGCGCGCGGGCGGCTTGCCCGCGGCGTCAAGCTGAACCACCCCGAGGCCGTGGCGCTGATCACCGACTTCGTGGTCGAGGGCGCGCGCGACGGCCGCAGCGTGGCCGACCTGATGGAAGCGGGCGCCGGGGTCGTCCGCGCCGAGGACTGCATGGAGGGCATCCCCGCGATGATCGAGACCGTGCAGGTCGAGGCCACCTTTCCCGACGGGACCAAGCTGGTCACCGTCCATCACCCCATCCGCTAGGAGATGCCGATGAAGCGGCTACTTTCCCTTGCCCTGATCCTGCCCACCGCCGCGCTGGCCCATTCCGGCCACGATCACGGCAGCGTCGGCGGCGGCTTCGCGCATCCCCTGGGCGGGGCCGACCACGTGCTGGCGATGGTGGCGCTGGGGCTGCTGGCCGCGCAGGCGGGCGGGCGGGCGCTGTGGCTGCTGCCCGTCACCTTTGTCGCCGCGATGCTGGCGGGCGGCGCGGCCGGATGGGCCGGGATGCCCTTCGGCGCGGTCGAGCCGGCGATCCTCGCCTCGGTGGTCGTGCTGGGCGCGCTGGTTGCCATGGCGGCGCGCCTGCCCCTGGGCGCGGCGGCGGCGATGGCGGCGGCTTTCGGCTTTGCGCATGGCTGGGCGCATGGGGCCGAGGGACCGGCGCAGGGGCTGCTTTCCTATGCCCTGGGCTTTGCTGTGGCGACGGCGCTGCTGCATGGCGCGGGCATCCTTGCCGGGCGCGCCGCCGCGCGTCCCCTGCTGAGGGCGGCGGGGGGACTGACGGCGCTCGCGGGGCTCGTGCTGGTCATGGGGGCCTGAGATGATCCCCGGAGAGATCATTCCCGCCGAAGGCGCGATCACCCTGAACGCGGGCCGCCCCGCGGTCACGCTGATGGTCGCCAACACCGGCGACCGCCCCGTGCAGGTGGGCAGCCATTACCATTTCGCGGAAACCAACGCGGGCCTCGACTTCGACCGGCAGGCCGCGCGGGGGATGCGCCTCGATATCCCCGCCGGAACCGCCGTCCGCTTCGAGCCGGGCCAGCGGCGCGAGGTGCGGCTGGTGCCCTTCGCGGGCAGCCGCGCGGTCTGGGGCTTCAACGGTCAGGTCATGGGGGCGCTGGATGCCGGTTGAGATCTCTCGCGCCGCCTATGCGGACATGTTCGGCCCCACGACCGGCGACCGGGTGCGGCTTGGCGACACCGCGCTGCTGATCGAGGTGGAACGCGACCTGACCGTCTACGGCGAGGAGGTGAAGTTCGGCGGCGGCAAGGTCATCCGCGACGGCATGGGCCAGTCGCAGCTGACGCGCGCGGCGGGCGCCATGGACACGGTCATCACCAACGCGCTGATCCTCGACTGGACGGGCATCTACAAGGCCGATGTCGGGCTGCGCGACGGGCGCATCGCCGCCATCGGCAAGGCCGGGAACCCCGACACCCAGCCCGGCGTCACCATCGTCATCGGCCCGGGGACCGAGATCATCGCGGGCGAGGGCCGCATCCTGACCGCGGGCGGCATCGACTGCCACATCCACTTCATCTGCCCCCAGCAGGTGGACGACGCGCTGCATTCCGGCGTCACCACCATGATCGGCGGCGGCACGGGTCCCGCGCACGGCACGCTGGCCACCACCTGCACGCCGGGGCCGTGGCACATCCGCCGGATGCTGGAAGCCGCCGACAGCCTGCCCGTCAACATCGGGCTTGCGGGCAAGGGCAACGCCTCGCGCCCCGAGGCGCTGGTGGAACAGGTCCGCGCCGGGGCCTGCTGCATGAAGCTGCACGAGGACTGGGGCACGACGCCCGCCGCCATCGACTGCTGCCTGACCGTGGCCGAGGCCGAGGACGTGCAGGTGATGATCCACACCGACACGCTGAACGAATCCGGCTTCGTGGAGAACACGCTGGCCGCCATCGCCGGCCGCACGATCCACGCCTATCACACCGAGGGCGCGGGCGGGGGACACGCCCCCGACATCATCCGCGTGGTGGGCTCGGCGAACGTCATCCCGTCCTCCACCAACCCGACGCGGCCCTACACGCGCAACACCATCGAGGAGCACCTCGACATGCTGATGGTGTGCCACCACCTGGACCGGTCCATCCCCGAGGACGTGGCCTTCGCCGAAAGCCGCATCCGGCGCGAGACGATCGCGGCCGAGGACATCCTGCACGACCTCGGCGCCTTCAGCATCATCTCGTCGGACAGCCAGGCGATGGGGCGGGTGGGCGAGGTCATCACCCGCACCTGGCAGACCGCCCACAAGATGCGCGTCCAGCGCGGGCGGATGGAGGGCGAGACGGGCGAGAACGACAACCTGCGCGCCCGCCGCTATGTCGCCAAGTACACGATCAACCCCGCCGTGGCGCATGGCATCTCGGCCCATGTCGGCAGCGTCGAGCCCGGAAAGCGCGCCGACCTGGTGCTGTGGCACCCCGCCTTCTTCGGGGCCAAGCCCGAGATGGTGCTGGTCGGCGGTCAGGTCGCCATGGCGCAGATGGGCGACCCGAACGCATCCATCCCGACGCCCCAGCCGATGTATTCCCGGCCCATGTTCGGTGCGCTCGGAAAGGCGCGCCACGCGGCCTCGGTCAGCTTCGTCAGCCGCGCGGGGCTCGAGGACGGCTGCGCGGAGGGCCTGGGCAAGCAGGCGGTCGCCGTCGAGGGCACGCGCGGCATCGGCAAGGCCGACATGCGGCTGAACGGCGCGACGCCCCGGATCGAGGTCGATCCCGAAACCTACGAGGTCCGCGCCGACGGCCAGCTTCTGACCTGCGAGCCAGCGACCGAGCTGCCGCTGGCGCAGCGGTATTTCCTGTTCTGAAGGGGGACGCGATGCATTTCCTGGCAGATGCCGGCGCCCGGAACCACGATCCGGACCTGCTCGGCACCGCCGTCGCGGTGCTGCCGCCCGGCCACGGGCGCAGGATCGTGGGGCGGGTCGTGCTTGACTACGAGGCCCGCTGCCTGCGCCGCAAGCGGCTGGCGACCGAAGGCGGGGCCTTCTTCCTGGTGGACCTGCCGCAGACGGTCAGCGTTGACGGGGGCGCGGCCTTCGTGCTGGAGGACGGCACGGCCGTCGAGGTCGCCGAGGCGCACGAGCCGGTGCTGCGGATCGAAGGCGACCTGCCGCGGCTGGCCTGGCACATCGGCAACCGCCATTGCCCCTGCGAGATCCGCGCCGACCATCTCGTGATCCGCGCCGACAAGGTGCTCGAGGACATGCTGGCGAAGCTGGGCGCGCGGGTCACCCGCAGCCTTGCCCCCTTCCGGCCCGAGGGCGGAGCCTACGGACATGGGCGGACCTTCGGCCATTCCCACTGACCCGCCCGCATGGCCGGCAGGGGCGGACGCGGCGCGGCTGCTGGCCCTGCAGCTGCTGTCCCCGGCCTTTCCGACCGGGGCCTTCGCCCATGCGCAGGGGCTGGAATGGGCGATGGACAGCAGGGCGGTGGCCGATGCCGCCTCGCTGGCGCGGTGGCTGGCCGACGTGCTGGACCATGGCAGCGGCTGGTCCGACGCGGTGCTGCTGTCGCTTTCGCTGCGCCCCGGGGCGGATCACGCCGCGCTGGACGAGCTTGCCCGCGCGCTGTGCCTGACGGCCGAGCGGCTGACCGAAACGCTGGAACAGGGCGCGGCCTTCGCGCGGACCGCCGCGCCGCTGACCGGGACGGACGCCGCCCCGGCGGCGCTGCCGGTCGCGGTGGGACGAGCCTGCGCGCCCCTGGGACGACCCGCCGCCGAGATCATCGCGCTTTACCTGCACGGGCAGGCGCTGAACCTGATCCAGGCGGCGGTGCGCTTCCTGCCGCTGGGTCAGACCGACGGGCAGCGCGTGCTGGCCGGCCTTGCCCCCGCCATCCTTCGGCTGGCCGCCTGCGCCGCCGATGCGGACAGGGACGACCTGGGCGGCTGCGCCATCGGCGCCGAGATCGCCCAGGCACGCCACGAGACCATGCAGACGAGGATCTTCAGGACATGAGCAACGGACCCCTTCGCGTCGGCATCGGCGGCCCCGTGGGCGCGGGCAAGACCACCCTGACCGAGAAGCTGGCGGCGGCGCTTGCCCCCCGCCTGTCCATGGCGGTCGTCACCAACGACATCTACACCCGCGAGGATGCCGAGGCGCTGATGCGCGCGCAGGTCCTGCCGTCCGAGCGCATCCGGGGCGTCGAGACCGGCGGCTGCCCCCATACCGCCATCCGCGAGGACGCCAGCATCAACCTCGCCGCCATCGCGGACCTGAACGCGGCCTTTCCCGACCTCGACCTGGTGCTGATCGAATCCGGCGGCGACAACCTCGCCGCGACCTTCTCGCCGGAACTGGCGGACCTGACGATCTATGTCATCGACACGGCCGCAGGCCAGGACATCCCGCGCAAGAAGGGGCCGGGGCTGGCGCGGTCGGACCTGCTTGTGGTGAACAAGACCGACCTGGCGCCGCATGTGGGCGTGGACCCCGTGCTGCTGGAATCCGACGCCCGCGCGGCGCGCGGCACCCGGCCGGTCGTCATGGCCGCGCTGCGCGCCGGGCGCGGGGTGGACGAGGTTGCCGATTTCATCATCCGCGAGGGCGGGCTGGCCCTGCGCGCCTAATTCTCAGGCAGCGGGGCGAGCAGGTGGCGCGGATTTCGCCACAAGCGGCGGGCAGGGGCAGAAGCCGCCACCCTTTGATTGCCGCATTTCCCGTCACTTGATTTGCTGCAACTGCGAACGGCCGGACAGGGCCGGAAGTGTGCGGCGGCCAGCGTCTGGACAACAAGGACCGCCGCACGGGTGCAACGACGTTGCCGCCAAGGCCTACCACCGCCCGCACCCAAGCGGAAGCGGCAGGATGCCTGCGGCCTGACAGGGAAACGGACAATGAGGGCAAGGACCTTCCTTTGCAGCGCGGGGCTGACGCTCGCGCTGGCCGGCGCGGCATGGGCGCAGGACGACACGATCAAGATCGGCGTGCTGCATTCGCTGTCCGGCACGATGGCGATCTCGGAAACCACGCTGAAGGACACCGTGCTGATGATGGTGGACCAGCAGAACGCCAAGGGCGGCGTGCTGGGCAAGAAGATCGAGGCGGTGGTGGTCGATCCCGCTTCGGACTGGCCGCTGTTCGCCGAAAAGGCGCGCGAGCTGATCTCGGTCCAGGGCGTGGACGCGATCTTCGGCTGCTGGACCTCGGTCAGCCGCAAGTCGGTGCTGCCGGTGGTCGAGGAACTGAACGGCCTTCTGTTCTACCCGGTGCAGTACGAGGGCGAGGAATCGTCCAAGAACGTCATCTACACGGGCGCCGCGCCGAACCAGCAGGCGATCCCGGCGGTGGACTACATGACCGAGGAACTGGGCGTCGAGAAATGGGCCCTGCTCGGGACCGACTATGTCTATCCGCGCACCACGAACACGATCCTCGAGGCCTATCTGAAGACCAAGGGCGTCGCGCAGGACGACATCTTCGTCAACTACACGCCCTTCGGCCATTCCGACTGGTCCAAGATCGTCGCGGACGTGGTGGCGCTCGGCAATGACGGCAAGAAGGTCGGAGTCGTCTCGACCATCAACGGCGACGCCAACGTGGGCTTCTACAAGGAACTGGCGGCGGCGGGCGTTTCGGCCGACGACATCCCCGTGATGGCCTTCTCGGTCGGCGAGGAGGAGCTGTCGGGCCTCGACACCGCGAACCTCGTCGGGCACCTGGCCGCCTGGAACTATTTCCAGACCGCCGAGTCCCCCGCGAACGAGGGGTTTGTCGCGGAATGGAAGGCCAAGATGGGCGAGAACCGCGTGACCAACGACCCGATGGAGGCCACGATGCTGGGCTTCAACCTGTGGGTCCAGGCGGTCGAGAAGGCGGGGTCCACCGACACCGACGCGGTGCTGGCGGCGATCGACGGCCTTGAGGTGCCGAACCTGACCGGCGGCACGGCCAAGGTCCTGCCGAACCACCACCTGACCAAGCCCGTGCTGATCGGCGAGATCCGCGAGGACGGCCAGTTCGACATCGTCAGCCAGACCGAGCCCGTCGCGGGCGACGCCTGGACCGACCACCTGCCCGAGTCGGCGGTGCTTGAGGCCGACTGGCCGGGCAAGGACTGCGGCATGTGGAACACGCAGACCAACAGCTGCGTGCAGAAGCAGTCGAACTACTGAACCAACCCTTCCGGGGCGGCCCCGCGCCGCCCCGTTCCCCCCTTCCGCCGGTTGCAGGGATCATGCGCCATCTTCTTCTTTCGCTGCTGATGCTGCTGGCCGCGCCGGCCTTCGCGCAGGACCTGGCCTCGGTCCTGGACGCCAACCGCGACCAGATCGAGCGGCCTTCGCGCCAGACCATCGCCCCGGTGATCGAGGCCCTGGCCGCGGCGGGTCCGCAGGCCGGCGCCGTGCTGGAAGCCTGGGCCGACCGGCGCCTCGGCCTTGCAGGCGACCGCTTCGTGATCGTCCGGGGCGACGAGGCGCTGGACGCCGTCACGGGCGCGCCGGTTCCGGGCGAGGTGCGCGTGCTCAGGCCCAACTCGGGCGTGCGCGGCGTGATCGGCGCGGCGCTGGTGCAGTTCCAGCTGAACGACCCCGAGCCCTCGCGCCGCGCCGCCGCGCTGGACGCCATCGCCCGCCGTCCCGACGCGACGCACCTTGCCGCCCTGCGCGCCGCCGCGGCCGACCCCGATCCGGCGCTCGCCGCCCGCAAGGCGCGGCTGGAACGGCTGCTGACCATCCGCTTCGACCCCGACCCGCGGGCGCGCATCGCCGCCATCGAGGGGTTTTCGGGCGACACCGGGGCCGACCTGCAGGCGGTGCTGAACCCGCTGCTGGCCACGACCCGCATCGCCGCCCCGGCGATCCCCGAAGGGGCGAATGTCGCCGCCGAACTCGTCCCCGGCGAGGACATCCCCGAGGACGAGGCTTATCGCCTGCTGGTGGATGCGGGCCTTGCCCCCGCACGGCTTGCCCCGGACGCGCAGAAGCAGGCGCTGGCCGCCCATGTCGCGGAAGGCGCGGTCGGCGGCGTGCCGGTTTCCGAGCTGTCCGACCCCGCCCGCCGCGACGCCGCCTATGACGCGCTGGCCGACGCCGGGCTGGTTCCCCCTGCCGCCACCGCCGCCGAGGCCGAGGCCGCGCTGGCATCCCACCGCTTCGCCGACATCTACGCCGAGCCGGACCCCGGGATCACCGACGCCGCCCGCCGCGCGCTGAAGGCCATGGCCCTGCGCGAAGGCGTCCAGCAGGCCGCCGACCTGACGCTGGACGCGCTGTCGCTGGCCTCGATCTATTTCCTTGCGGCCATCGGGCTTGCCATCACCTTCGGCGTGATGGGCGTCATCAACATGGCGCATGGCGAGTTCATCATGATGGGCGCCTATACCGGCTATGTCGTCCAGACCCTGATCGCGGACCGCACGCTGTCGCTGGTCGTGGCGCTGCCCGCGGCCTTCGCCGTGACCTTCCTGGCGGGCGTGGTCCTTTACCGGCTGGTGATCCGCCACCTCGTCAAGCGCCCGCTGGAAACGCTGCTGGCGACCTTCGGCATCTCGATCGCGCTGCAGCAGATCGCCAAGAACATCTTCGGCACGCAGGCCCGCCCCCTGACGGCGCCCGCCTGGCTGGAAGGCTCGGTGGGCTTCGGGGAAATCGTCTCGATCTCGACCATCCGCGTGGCGATCTTCGTCCTCGCGCTGCTGTTCCTTTGCCTGTTCCTGTGGATCATGAAGCGCACGCGGCTGGGGCTCGAGGTCCGCGCCGTCACCCAGAACCCCGGCATGGCGGCCAGCATGGGGATCAACCCCGATCGCATCGCCATGCTGACCTTCGGGCTGGGGTCCGGCATCGCCGGGATCGCGGGGGTGGCGATCGGCCTCTTCGCCAAGGTCACGTCGGAACTGGGCAGCGACTACATCGTGCAAAGCTTCATGACCGTGGTCGTGGGCGGCGTCGGCAACATCTGGGGCACGCTGGCGGGCGCCGCGCTGATCGGCTTCCTGCAGAAGGGCATCGAGGTCATGAACCCGGCCAACACGCTGGCCGCCCAGACCTGGATGATCCTGCTCATCATCATCTTCATCCAGTTCCGGCCCCGCGGCATCATGCCGACCCGCGGCCGCGCGGCGGAGGCCTGATCCCATGCTGATCCGAAAGCACCCCTCGGCGATGGTCTTCCTCGCCCTGCTGGCGATCTTCACCATCGCCGTGACGCTGATGTCCGAGGCCTACGGCAGCGGCCTCGTCCCGACCTCGACCGTCAAGACCCTGGGCAAGACGCTGTGCCTTGCGCTGGCTGCCGTGGCGATGGATCTCGTCTGGGGCTACGCCGGCATCCTGTCTTTGGGCCACATGGCCTTCTTCGCCCTGGGCGGCTACATGATCGGGATGTGGCTGATGTATGCCCGCACGGGCGAGATCGTCGCGGCCACGCTTGCGAACGCGCCCATCCCGCCCACGCCCGACGAACTGCGGCAGGGCATCACCGGCCAGATCTTCGGCGTCGTGGGCTCTGCCGACCTGCCCCTGACATGGAGCTTCGCGGGCAGCCTGCCGGCGCAGCTTGTGCTGGTGCTGGCGGTGCCGGGGCTTCTGGCCTTCCTGTTCGGCTGGCTGGCGTTCCGCAGCCGCGTCAACGGCGTCTACCTGTCCATCCTGACGCAGGCGATGACGCTGGCGCTGTCCTTGTGGCTGTTCCAGAACGACAACGGCTTTCGCGGCAACAACGGGCTGTCGGGATTGCAGAACATCCCCGGACTGACGGACGTGCCGCAGTCGGTGATCTCGATCTGGTTCCTCTGGGCCTCGGCCCTGCTGCTGGCGGGGGGCTATCTGCTGGCGACCTGGCTGACGGCGGGCAAGTTCGGCAGCGTCATCCGCGCGATCCGCGACGACGAGACGCGGGTGCGCTTTCTCGGCTATCCGGTCGAGGGCTACAAGCTGACCGTCTTCACCATCTCGGCCATGATCTGCGCGGCGGCAGGGGCGCTGTATTACCCGCAGGCCGGGATCATCAACCCGGCGGAACTGGCGCCCATCGCCTCGGTCTACCTTGCCGTCTGGGTCGCCATCGGGGGCAGGGGGCGGCTTTACGGCGCGGTGATCGGCGCCGTCGTCGTCTCGCTGCTGTCGAGCTGGTTCACCGGCGGCCGGGCGCCCGACCTCGATCTCGGCTTCTACCGGGTCGCCTGGGTGAACTGGTGGCAGGTGCTGCTGGGACTGGGCTTTGTCGCCGTGACGCTGTTCGCGCCGCGCGGGCTGTCCTCGCTGGTGGATGCGCTGGCCGGGCTGCGCCCGCCGCGCCGCATGGGCACCGACCTCGGCCCCGATGTCGGCGCCCTGCGCGAAAAGGAGGCCGAGGCATGACCGCGCTTCTGGAAGTGTCCGGCGTCACCAAGTCCTTTGACGGGTTCCGGGCGATCAACAACCTGTCCTTCAGCATCGGCGCGGCGGAACTGCGCGCCGTGATCGGGCCGAACGGGGCGGGCAAGACGACCTTCATGGACATCGTCACGGGCAAGACCCGGCCCGACAGGGGACAGGTGCTGTGGGGCGAACGGTCCCAGTCGCTGCTGAAGATGTCCGAAGCGCAGATCGCCCGCGCCGGCATCGGCCGCAAGTTCCAGCGCCCGACCGTCTTCGAGGACCAGAGCGTCGCGGACAACCTGACCATGGCGCTGAAGGCCCCGCGCGGCCCCTTCGCCGTGCTGCGCTGGAAGCCCTCGGGCGCCAGCGCCGCGCGGGTGGCCGCCCTGGCCGGAGAGGTCGGCCTGGCCGACCGCCTGACCCGCAAGGCGGGCGAGCTGAGCCATGGCCAGAAGCAGTGGCTGGAAATCGGGATGCTGCTGGCGCAGGAGCCGCGCCTGCTGCTGGTGGACGAACCCGCCGCCGGGATGACCCTGGCCGAGCGCGAGCAGACCACGACCCTGCTGCGGCGGCTGGCCGAGACGCGGGCGGTGGTGGTGGTCGAACATGACATGGACTTCGTGCGGCGGCTGGACTGCAAGGTGACGGTGCTGCACCAGGGGGCCGTCCTGGCCGAGGGCTCGCTGGACCACGTGTCCGCCAATCCCGAGGTGATCGACGTGTATCTGGGGCGCTGAGATGATCGAGGCCGAGAACATTTCCCTGCATTACGGCGGCTCGCAGATCCTTTACGGCGTCTCGCTGAGCGCCGGGCCGGGCGAGGTCGCCTGCGTCATGGGCAACAACGGCGCGGGCAAGACCTCGCTGATGAACGTGCTGGCGGGCCGGCATCCCCGGTCGGGGGGCGAGCTGCGGCTGATGGGCGAACGCCTGGGCCGCGTCACCGCGCAGGAGATGGCGCGGCGCGGCGTCGCCTATGTGCCCCAGGGCCGCGCGATCTTCCCCATGCTGTCGGTGCGCGAGAACCTGGAAACGGGGCTGGGCTGCCTGCCGCGCGGCGCGCGCCGCATTCCCGACGAGATCTACGACAGCTTTCCCGTGCTGGCCGAGATGGCGCAGCGGCGCGGCGGCGACCTGTCGGGCGGCCAGCAGCAGCAGCTCGCCATCGCCCGCGCGCTGGTGATCCGCCCGCGCGTGCTGCTGATGGACGAGCCGACCGAGGGCATCCAGCCCAACATCATCGCCCAGATCGGCCGCGTGATCGCCGCCCTGCGCGACGCGGGCGGCATGGCGATCGTGCTGGTCGAGCAGTATTTCGACTTTGCCTGGGATCTCGGCGACCGCTTCGCGGTGATGGAGCGGGGGCAGGTCGTGCTGGGGGGCGAGCGCGACCGGCTGCAAAGGGACGATCTGCACCGCCTGCTGGCCGGGATGGTGCGGGCCGAATGAGGCGATGCGCCGCCCGTGCGGGGCGGCGCCGGCCGGACCCTTTACCGCGGAAGCGGGGGCGTCAGGCCGATGCGCCCGCGGGTCGGCCGGTTTCCCGCGCCGGCTGATCGTCGACAAGGGGCCGGCCGTTCAGCAGGTGCCGGTGGGCAAGCCGGCGTCCCTGCCGGCCCGTCGCAAGGGGACGCGCCGGACAGGCGCCGCCGGCCGTCAGTTCGGGGAAAAGGGACAGGATCTCGTCGCGGGCAGAGGGCGGAAGCATCGTCATCGCCTGGGGTCCCGCATAAAGCGTTTCCGTGGCCGCGCCTTCCGCAAGGACGATCTCGTGGCGATCGCACATGAAATGGACATACTCGATGTCCCGGCAATCCTTCTGCACCGCGATCCCTTCCAGACCGGCCAGGTGCCTTGCGGCGACCAGGACCTCGTCGGCGGCGAACATGCGCCGGGCGATCCGCGACCGCACAAGCAGCCTGTGCTGCGGAGAAACCAGAAGGTCGCGCCGGGGAAGGCCCGGGCCAAGCGCGCCCGCGCCGATCCGGACCGGCTTCAGGTCGGGGCGGCAGGCCAGGTCGATGCGGTCCAGCTTCCGGCGTCCGATCCAGCGGACCGGCTTGAAGCGGTCCCCGGCGGTGCGCACAAGGCTGCCCACCGCAAGCCGCTCGACCGGCACCGGACCGTCGATCGTGTCGATCAGCGTGCCTGCCGCAAAGCAGGGAAAGGCCACCTCGAAGATCTCGGGCTGGAAGCTGACCGTGTGGCTGAAGGCCGCGTAGGAGGCACTGACGTCGGGATTGACGGCCACGACCTCGATGCCGTGGACGCGGGTGATCCCCGACCAGGCGGAGATCGCGTTCACATGGGGCCGGAAGAACAGGTCGCCGTTGGACATCTGCACCAGGGTCGCCGACTGGTCCTGGAACACGTCCGGCTCGATCCCCGTCTGGATGCGCATCGTGACCGCGAAGGCCGAAATGGCGCGGGCGTCCGAAACCTGGACATCCCCCAGCGTGTAGGAGAACGCCGTCGGAACATAGTCGGCATAGGACGTTGCGGCCCATTGGGTGACAAAGCCGAAGGCGGTGTTGGGCGGCATGGTGTAGGAGCCGGTGACGGCCACGGCCTTCAACTGATCGTTGCCCTCGGCCTCGTATCCCACGATCGCCTGCCGCTGGGGAACCGTGATGCTGGTGTTCGGGGTGGGATCGAGCATCGAATGGTTGCCCATCCACAGCCAGTTGACAGTCGAGATCGGCATTCAGGTCTCCTCGGGCACGGCAGCCGTCGCTGCCACCACGTGCGCTTCTCCCTCAGGAGTATCTCACATCCGATCCACACGCGGAAGGAGAGTGCGGGCCTCGCCGCGCCTGTTGCGCGGACGCCGCCGACCGTTCCTGCGGGGCGACCGAGCCAGGCCGAACCGCGCACGCCGGCCATTGCCCCCGTCGTCGCTGCGGAACAATCCGCACGCCGGAACAACGGGAAATCCAGATCGCTTACATAACTTTGCTTACTTCATAATCTAGCTGTAGACGCAAAGTAGAATTGTCGCTGTCTGGCAAAGTAGAACTGTCGCCCTCACCCTGACCTTCGGGGTTCAGCGTGAGGGCTGCGGGATGGGACTGGTGCTGATGAGCGAGCATGAGCTTCAGCGTATTGAGGTGCTGGCGCAGGTTCTGGACGGCAGCATGAGACCGAGAACAGCAGCCAATGTGCTCGGCTTGAGCCTGCGTCAGGTGCAGCGGTTGTTGCGCGACATCCGCGAACATGGCGCTG
>NZ_NSJZ01000002.1 GCF_002287065.1 Paracoccus salipaludis | reverse complement strand
AACCATCTGACGATGATGGAGCGGCTACCACCGCCGGAGCCGCGTCGAAACGAAGACGCATTGTGTGAAGCTGCTGGGCCAGCGTCTGAATGCCAGGGACTTCGACCGACAGGTTGCCGAGTTTCAGATCCGGGTCGCCGTCCTGAACGGCTTCACCGCACTTGGCATACCCCTCACTGAAGCCGTGGGATGAGTCTGCCCCGGCAAAAGGGAAACCTCGACCCGCAGCCGATTTGTGCAACAGAGCCACGCTGGCCGCGTCCGTTCAGGTCATGATCATCCGCATCCGGCCCCGATCAAGGCCGTGCCCCCTTGAAACCTGACTACTCTGCAACGTTCGTGTCCTGGCGACCCCGGGAGGGCTCGAACCCCCAACCTTGGACTTAGAAGGTCCCTGCTCTATCCAGTTGAGCTACGGGGCCGCGCAGTGCCGTGATTGCGGCAAAGCGGGCCTTGGCGCAAGGCGGAAGCTACAGGGAACGGCTCATGAAGACGCTGTTGGGGTCGGCGCCATAACCCTCGAACGGGCCGCATTCCGCGAAGCCTGCCCCGGCATACAGCGCACGGGCCGCGCGGAAGCTGTCCTGCGCGCCCGTTTCCAGCGACAGGCGCGTCAAGCCGCCTGCCCGCGCCTCGGCGACCAGGGCCTGAAGCATCAGGCGGGAAAGCCCCTGCCCCCGCCGCTCGGCCAGAACATGCATCGACTTGATCTCGCCACCGCTCCCGGACAGCCGCTTCAGCGCCCCCATGCCGACCGGCTCGCCCGTCTCGCGCATCACCAGGAAGGTGATGGAGGGCGAGGCCAGTTCCCCGCGGGGCAGCATGTGGATGGACTCGGGCGGCGTGTCGGCGTGCATCGCCTGCACATGCCGTGCGAACAGAAGGTCAAGATCCGGCGACAGGGGGCTTTCGGCCGCGATCGTGACCGGGCCCCGGTCCCTCAATGCGTCCACGGCAGGCGACGATCGGTGGCGAAGTTCTCGCCATAGCCGCGCGGCCGGACGTTCGGCGCGCGGGGCTTCGGCTCGGTCACGATATAGTCCAGCCCCTTGGACTTCGCATAGGCCTCGGCCTCGGCGCGGGTGTCGAAGCGCAGCCGCACCTGCGACTGGGTGTCCTCGGAGGTCGTCCAGCCCATCAGCGGGTCGAGCGACGGATGGTCCTCGCGGACGAATTCAAGCACCCAGCCCTTGGTGCGCGCCACGCCGGACTGCATGGCATTGCGGGACGGCTGGTAGATGCGGACGCGCATGGGTTCCCCTTCGGCGGCTTGACGCGGGCTGGCCTCTTTTGGCGCAGGTCGCGTGCGCGATCAAGCCGCGTTCCGGATCGGCCAAAGCGGGAACGGCGCGGCCCCCCGGGGCGTTGAGACGGCGCAAGGACAGACAGGAGGATCCTCGATGACCCGTTCCCGCGCACAGGCCCGCACCCTGCCTCACCCTCATGCCCTCGGGGTGCTGATGCTGGGCGCGGCACTCGCCCTGGTTCCCTTTGCAGGCCATGCACAGACAGCGCAGCCCGGTGATGCCGCAGGCGGGCAGGCAGCGCCGATCAAGAACGCATCACCCGCCGCGAACACGGCGGGGCAATCCGCGGGCGGGGCCGCGACCGGTGCAGAGGGCAGCGGCGACTCGGGCCAGGCGGCTTCGGGTTCGGCCGCCGCAGGGGACGCGGCAGCTTCCGGCACGGGTCAGCTTCGGCAGGCGGGCGGGGTCCTGCACAATGCCGAAGGCGGCGACATGGGCACCATCCTTGTTACCGAGACCGAGTCGGGCGTGATGCATTTCGTGCTCGACGTGACCGAGGGCGCGTTGCCGGCTGGTGCCCAGCGGGCGATCCACATCCACGAGAATGGCGTCTGCGAGAGCCCGACTTTCGAAAGCGCGGGCGGCCATCTTCCCGGCGACAACGAACACGGCGTGCACTCGGGCAACGGCCCGCACCCCGGCGATCTGCCCAACATCACGATGGGCGCGGCGGGTGCGCTGCATGTCGAGTATTTCCTGCCCGGCGTGCTGATGGACAATATCCTCGATGACAACGGATCGGCCGTGATCATCCATTCGGGTGTCGACGACTACACGTCGCAGCCTTCAGGGAATGCGGGCGACCGCATCGCCTGCGCAGTGCTCGAACCGGAAAGCTGACGCCCGCACCAGCACCACGCAGGGGGCCGCCTTCCAGGGCGGCCTTTCGCCTTGAAGGGGGCGGGCGGGCGCCCCATCTTCCGTGATCGCCCCTGCTCCGTCCCTCAGGATCGCCATGGCCCACAACAACACGAACGCCCCGATGCCCATGCTGCTGCAGCCACAGCGCCGGGTGAAGCTGGAAGGCGGCAAGCGCTTCGTGATGCAAAGCGAGTTTTCCCCGGCCGGCGACCAGCCCACGGCCATCGCCGAGCTTTCCCAGGGTGTCCTGAACGGAGAGCGGGACCAGGTGCTGCTGGGGGCGACGGGCACCGGCAAGACCTACACCATGGCCAAGGTGATCGAGGAAACCCAGCGCCCGGCGATCATCCTTGCCCCGAACAAGACGCTGGCTGCGCAGTTGTACGGCGAGTTCAAGGGCTTCTTCCCCGACAACGCGGTCGAATACTTCGTCAGCTACTACGACTACTACCAGCCCGAGGCCTACGTCCCGCGCAGCGACACCTATATCGAGAAGGAATCGCAGATCAACGAGGCCATCGACCGGATGCGCCACTCGGCGACGCGCGCGCTTCTGGAACGCGACGACGTGATCATCGTGGCCTCGGTGTCCTGCATCTACGGCATCGGCTCGGTCGAGACCTATTCGGCCATGACGCAGGACATGGTCGTGGGCCAAAGCTACGACCAGCGGGGCTTCATCAACGAGCTGGTGGCGCAGCAGTACAAGCGGCTGGACACGGCCTTCCAGCGGGGTGCCTTCCGGGTGCGCGGCGACGTGGTCGAGGTCTGGCCCGCCCACCTCGAAGACCGCGCCTGGCGGTTCAGCTTCTTCGGCAACGAGCTTGAGGCGATCATCGAGTTCGACCCCCTGACCGGCGCACGCGAGGGCGATTACAAGCAGATCCGCATCTACGCCAACAGCCACTACGTCACGCCTCGGCCGACATTGCAGCAGGCGATCAAGGGGATACGGTCCGAACTTCAGGCGCGACTGCAACAGCTGACCGACGAGGGCAAGCTGCTGGAAGCCCAGCGGCTGGAACAGCGGACGAACTTCGACATCGAGATGCTCGAGGCCACGGGCGTCTGCAACGGCATCGAGAACTACAGCCGCTACCTGACCGGGCGTGCGCCGGGCGAGCCGCCGCCGACGCTGTTCGAGTTCATCCCCGACAACGCCATCGTCTTTGCCGACGAAAGCCACGTCAGCGTGCCGCAGATCGGCGGCATGTATCGGGGCGACTTCCGGCGCAAGTTCACGCTGGCCGAGTTCGGCTTCCGCCTGCCGTCCTGCATGGACAACCGCCCCCTCAAGTTCGAGGAATGGGATGCGATGCGCCCGCAGTCGGTTTTCGTGTCGGCCACTCCCAGCCAGTGGGAACTGGACCAGACCGGCGGCGTCTTCACCGAGCAGGTGATCCGCCCCACCGGCCTGCTGGACCCGGTGATCGAGATCCGCCCCGTCGAGACCCAGGTGGACGACCTGCTGGACGAGGTGCGGCAGGTATCCAGGCAGGGCTACCGCACGCTGGTCACGACCCTGACCAAGCGCATGGCCGAGGACCTTACCGAGTACCTGCACGAGCAGGGCATCCGCGTCCGCTACATGCATTCGGATATCGACACGATCGAGCGGATCGAGATCCTGCGCGACCTGCGGCTGGGCGCCTATGATGTTCTTGTGGGCATCAACTTGCTTCGCGAAGGCCTTGATATCCCTGAGTGCGGCCTTGTCGCTATTCTCGATGCGGACAAGGAGGGCTTCCTGCGGTCCGAGACCTCGCTGATCCAGACCATCGGCCGCGCAGCGCGGAACGTGGACGGGCGCGTCATCATGTATGCCGACCACATCACCGGCAGCATGGAACGCGCCATGCGCGAAACCGAACGCCGCCGCGCCAAGCAGCAGGCCTATAACGAGGCGCATGGCATCACCCCCCAGACCGTCCGCAAGAACGTGGACGACGTGCTGGCGGGGCTGTGGCAGGGCGACACCGACCAGTCGCGGATCACGACCAAGGTGGACAAGCCCCTGGTCGGGTCCAACCTTCAGGCCCATCTGGACGCGCTGCGCACGCAGATGCGCAAGGCCGCCGAGAACCTCGAGTTCGAGGAGGCCGCCCGCCTGCGCGACGAGGTCAAGCGGCTCGAGGCGGTCGAGCTGGTCGTCTCGGACGATCCGTTGGCCCGCCAGACCGCCGTCGAGGAAGCGGCCGAAGCCGCCGTCCGCTCGCAGGGTCGTTCCACTGCGGGCCGCGCCGGCCAGCGCGGCGGGAACAAGCGCAGCAAGCGGCGGGGATAACCCGGGCCCGGCAGGCCGCGACCGGCTGACTAGCGGATGGTGGCAGCGCCCTCGATCCCGGCATGGGCCATGACTTCCTCGGCCAGCGCCGTGATCTCGTCCCGACCGGGACCTGCCGGACCCTCGGCGACGGTGCCGCCGCGCCCCAGGCTTTCGGCGTAGGCCACGCGGTTGGCCAGTTGTCCGTGGGCGACATTCACGCCAAGGGCGGCCGCACTGGCAGCAACCTCGACGCCCAGCCGGGTGCCGGGCCGCGTCCGGTTCAGGACGATCATCACCGGACGCTTCTCGCGCGAGGCGAGATCCAGCACGCCCTCGGTCGCCCACAGGTCCACCTGGCTAGAGGCGACGGGAACCAGCACCAGGTCGGCCACCCGCAACGCCGGGCGCAGGTCGCTTTCGATCTTCGGCGGCGTGTCGATCAGAACCACGTCGAAGCGGCGCTTGAGCTTCTCGCCCTCGTAGCTCGCCCCCCAGGCCGACGAGGTCGAGAACTCGAGCGCGCCGTCCTCGCCGATGGCCTGCAGCCGCTCCATGAACCAGCGGCCAAGGCTGCCCTGCGGGTCGGTGTCCAGCACGGCGACCCTGAACCCCTTGCGCCGCAAGGCGACGGCAAGGTTCACGGTCAGCGTCGTCTTGCCCGAGCCGCCCTTCTGCTGCGCCACGGTGATGATCCGTCCCGCCATGCTGTCCCCGCTGCGAACCCACTCATCCTTGGGTCGCATGCACCCGGCCTCAGGGCAAGCCCGAGGGGCCGGTCCGCATGGCCCGGCTTGCATCCGCGCCGCCGTGGTGGTCTTCGTGCCTGCGCCAGACACAGCCTTGGGACCCGCGCCGCATGATCCCCGTATTCGACGGACACAACGACTTCCTGCAACGCGCGGTGGCTGCGGGCCCCGAGGCCGGTCGGCTCTGGACCCAGGGGGACGGCAGCGGTCACATGGACCTGCCCCGGCTGCGTGCGGGCGGCATGGTCGGCGGCTTCTTCGCCATGTGGGTGCCCGATGCCGAAACCGGCGACGTGGCCGAGTTGCTGCGGCAGAAGGAAAACCCGCCCTTCGACCTGCACCTGCCGCCCGAAGTCCCTTGCGACCAGGCCCTGCCCATGGCCTTCGCCCAGGCCTCGGCGCTGTTCGCGCTGGAACGAACGGGGACCCTGTCGGTCTGCCGCACCGCCGCCGAGATCCGCGCCGCGACCGAAGCCGGCCGTATCGCCGCCATCCTGCACATGGAGGGCGCAGAGCCGCTGGCCGACCTGGATGCGCTGCACCTGTGGCACGCGATGGGCTTGCGCTCGATGGGCTTTGTCTGGTCGCGGCCCACGGCCTACGGCCATGGCGTGCCGTTTGCCTTCCCGTCCCTGCCCGACCGGGGCGAGGGGCTGACCGAGCGCGGCAAGGCCCTTGTGCGCGAATGCAACGCCCTGCGAATCATCATCGACCTGTCGCACCTCAACGAGAAGGGCTGCGACGACGTGGCCCGGCTGACCAACGCCCCGCTGGTCGCCACCCATTCGGGCGTCCATGCGATCTGCGCCAGTTCGCGCAACCTGACCGACCGGCAGCTGCGCCAGGTCGCCGACACGGGCGGCGTGGTCGGCCTGAACTTCAACACCGGCTTCCTGGCCCTCGATGGCCGGCGCGAGCAGTTCCGCGGCTTCGACATCCTCTTGCGCCACCTCGACCACATGCTGGCAATCCTGGGCGACGACGGGGTGGCTCTGGGTTCGGACTTCGACGGCGCGGTGATGCCGGCCGACCTGTCCGACGTCGCCGCCCTTCCCCGGCTGCTCGACGCGATGCTGGCCCACGGCTACGGCCGCGAACTGGTCGAGAAGATCGCCTGGAAAAACTGGCTGTCCCTGGTCGAGCGCAGCTGGGGCGGGTGACTGGTTGGTGCCGGTTGAGGGATTTGAACCCCCGACCCCCTGATTACAAATCAGACGCTCTACCACTGAGCTAAACCGGCCTCGCTTTCAGATACGCGCACGCCTGGGGTGGCGCAAGCGCGGGACCACCTTGCCGCGCATTCCTCGCAAGTTTTTCCCCGCAGCACCGTTCACCCCCTTGACCCTGCGCCGCTGCAAGGCGACGGGACGGGTCGGCAGCAAAGATGAGGTCTGGCCCATGCAGGTCGCCATCCATTTCGGCACCCACGGCACCGAGCCCGAGCGGATGATCCGCACGCTGATGGAAAACCGCGACTGGCTGCTGGCCAACGGGGTCGAGGTGGTTCCCCCGGGCCGCTACAAGGGCGTGCTGGACGAGGCGCTGAGTTCGCTGAAGGGCGGCGAAGCGCCCCCCGAGATGGAGGAGGTCATCTATGACGCGCTGCTCGAGGCTGACAACGTCCAGCGCATGGTGCTGTCGCAGGCCTCGCTGATCGGCGCGCCGGTGCGCTGCCTGTCCGACAGCGGCCTGTTCCCGCAGGCGGCCGCGCGGATGCGGGCGGTGACAGCTCTGTTCCCCTCGGCCGAGGTCGAGGTGTCGCTGGCGATCCAGAACCCGGCGCTGCAGATCCCGCACCTCGTCTCTCGCATGCCCGACCCCTCGTTCGAACGCGTGCTGGGCAAGTGCGACCCGCGGCAGTTGCGCTGGGGCCCCGCCATGCAGCGCATCGTCGAGGCCATGCAGGGTCGCCGGGTGATCGTCTGGTGCTACGAGGACACGCCCCTGATCTGGCCCGAGGCCGTGCGCCGCATCGCCCGGATGCCGGCGGACGTGCCGCTGAAGTCGGGCCTTGCCGTGCTGGGCGACCTGCTGCCCCCCGAGGGCATGGCCGAGCTGAAGGAGGCGCTGACGAAATCCGGTCGCCTGACGGTCGAGGCCCGCCGCGCGATCTTCGCCGAGATGCTGGGCCGCCACGCCAAGCCGGACTCGGTACGCCAGGAAGTCGCGGTGCCGGGCTGGACGCAGGACCTGGTGGACGAGATCACCGACGCCTACGAGGAGGACGTCGCCCTGATCGCCGCCCTTCCCGGCGTCGAGTTCCTCAGCCCCTGACGAGCGCGGGCCAAAAGGAACCTCAACCGCCGCCCCTCAAGCGCGAGCAGTTTCTTCTTCGTGCAAATATCCTCGGGGGTGCGGGGGCAGACAGCCCCCGGCTCCGGCCCATCCGGCTGGCGCTCCGGCGGCTGCCCGAGCGCTCCTGCCGTCAGGCCATCCCTAGGGCGCTCTTGTACATCTCCAGGATCGCCTCTTCCTCGGCGACATCGTCCTTGTCGCGCTTGCGCAGCGCCACGATCTTGCGCATCACCTTGGTGTCGTAGCCGCGCGCCTTGGCCTCGGCCATCAGCTCCTTCTGGCGCTCGGCCACGTCCTTCTTCTCGGCGTCGAGCTGTTCATACTGTTCGATGAACTGGCGCAGCTCTCCGGCTGCGATGCCATAGGCCTGATCGTCGCTCATGTCGCTGTCCTTCGCCGCGGGAATGAGGCGCTGCAATAGGCCGTCTTGCCCGGACGCGCAATCGCCGCTAGGCCGGCAGGGCTTGAGGACTGACGGAGGCGCCATGACCATCCACGACATCCTGATCTGGGGCGGCGCGGTTCTGACTGCGCTGGGACTGGGCGGCATCGTCTGGTGCATCACGGCCGTCGCGCGGGCCAAGCGCGCGCGGCAGGACGACGCGGCCATGCGGGCCACCATGCAGCGCGTGGTGGCGGTGAACATGGGCGCGCTCGCGGCCTCGATGCTGGGGCTGATGGCGGTCGTTCTCGGCATCATGCTGCGCTGAAACGGCAATGCGGGCCCTGATCCAGCGCGTGTCGCAGGCCGAGGTCACGGTCGAGGGCCGCTCGACGGGCCGCATCGGCGCGGGCCTTCTGGTGCTGGTCTGCGCAATGGGGGGCGACGACCATGCCACGGCCGAGCGGCTGGCGGGCCGGGTCGCGCGGCTGCGCATCTTCCGCGACGAGCAGGACCGGATGAACCGCTCGGTCCAGGATATCGGCGGCGCGGTTCTGGTCGTCAGCCAGTTCACCCTGGCCGCCGACACCCGCACCGGCAACCGGCCCGGCTTTTCCACCGCCGCACCGCCGGACGAAGGTGAGCGGCTCTATCTCGCCTTTGCCGAGGCGCTGCGCGCCCAGGGGCTGCCGGTCGAGACGGGCGAGTTCGGGGCCGACATGAAGGTTTCGCTGGTCAACGACGGGCCGGTGACGATCTGGATGGACTCGGCCGACCGGAGCTGAGCCTCACGCTTCGATCAACCTCCGCGCCACGGCTTCAAGCGAGACCGGCTTCCCGCGCCGGGGGGCGATCTTCGGGGCAATCTCGGCAGCCGTCCGCAGGTCGTAACCGTTGGCCGAACTCTCGCTTTCCAGCGCCTCCCAGGACAGCGGCATGGCGACCGGCGCCCCTGCCCTTGCGCGGACGGAAAACGGAGAGATCGCAGTGGCTTGCTCCTCATTCCTCAGCCAGTCCACGAAGATCTTGCCGCTCCGCTTGGCTTTGGACATCGTGGCGACGTAGCGCTCGGGCTCTTGGGCCGCCATGAGGTGGGCGAAGGTGCGGGCGAACAGCTTGACCGTTTCCCAGGTCGCCGTTCGACGCAGGTCGGCGACGACATGGATGCCCTTGCCGCCCGTCACCATGGGCCAGGTCGGCAGGCCCAGCGCCGCAAGCCGGTCGCGGAACTGAAAGGCCGCCGCCTTGACCGCGTCGAAGCCCAGCCCTTCGTCGGGGTCGAGGTCGAAGACCAGCCGGTCGGGCCGGTCCGTGCGGTCGCGCCGCGTGCCCCGGATGTGGTATTCCACCACGCCCATCTGCGCCCCCGCAACCAGCCCGGGGACGGAGGCAACGTAGATCGCGGGCTCCTCCTCGCCTTCGATCTGGGTCTGGCGCATCTCGGCGGGAAAGCCCCTGCCTGCGTGCTTCTGGAAGAACCGCTCGCCGCCCATGCCCTCGGGCAGACGCACCAGCGCCAGCGGACGGTCGGCGCAATGGGGCAGCATCAGGGGCGCGATCCGCTCGTAATAGGCGGCGAGGTCGCCCTTGGTCACGCCTGCCTTGGGGAAGACCACGCGGTCGGCGCTGGTGACGGTCACGCCCGCGATCTTGAGGCTGCGGCCCGAGGGCTTCTCGACGCGGATGACAGGACCGGGCGGAGTCGGCGGCATCTTGTCCTCGCGCAGTCCCAGAAAGCTTGCGTGGCGCAGGATGTCATCGCGCGTCATTTCCGCATAGCGGACTTCGGCGACCAGCCGGGGCTCGATCCAGCTGGCGCCACGGGATTCCGCCTTCGGGACCCGTGTGGGCGCCGTCCTGCGGACCAGCGGGCGCATGAGCGCGGCAAGCTCCGCCTGCGTTTCCGCCGAGAACCCGGTGCCGACGCGCCCGCGATAGCGCAGGGCGCCGTCCGGCCCGTCGGGGCTGGCCAGCAGCAGCGAGGCGAAGGGTCGCCCGGCGCTTTCCGACGGCGTCCAGCCGATCACGGTCATGGCCGTGCGGTGTTCGCATTTCGTCTTGCGCCATGCGTCGCTGCGACCCGGCACATAGGGCGCGCGGGCGAGCTTGCTGACGATCCCCTCGCCCCCCGCCGCGCAGATCGCCCCCAGCGCGGCGGCTCCGTCGCCCGGCACCGCCTCACTCAATTGAACCAGCCCCAGCGGCGGAACATCGGCCAGCAGCCGCTCCAGCGCGGCGCGACGCTCGACCAGGGGCTGGTCGCGCAGGTTGTGGCCTTCCAGTTCCAGCAGGTCGAAGGCCACGAAGCCGAAGGGCCCGCCCGCCGTGATCGCCTGTTGCAGCGCCGAAAAGCCGAAGGCGCCCGCGCCCGCCACGATCTCGCCGTCAATCAGCGCGGACCGGGGCGGCAGTTCGGCCAGCGCCGGGATCAGCGAGGCAAAACGGGCCGTCCAGTCCAGCCCGTTGCGGGTGCGGATGACCGGCCCGCCCTCGCCCAGATGCACCAGCCCGCGATAGCCGTCGATCTTGATCTCGTGCAGCCAGTCCTGCCCCGAGGGCGGCGCCTCGACCAGCCGCGCGAGCATCGGTTCGGCCTGCTCGGGCAAGGGCAGCGGCTCGGTGGGGCCGAAAGGCTTTGCAGGCGCCTCGCCTGCGATTTCGGCGAAGCTGCGGTTGGTCGAGACGCTGGTCCTGTAGCGCTCCACCGGGTCGGGTCGATGAGCGGCCGCATCCTCGGCCTTGACCAGCAGCCAGTTCTCGCGCCGCTCGGACGGCTTGCCCTTGATCCGCACCAGATCCCAGGTGCCCGTCAGCCGCCGCCCGTAAAGCTGGAAGCGCAGATGGCCCTTGGAAAGCCCGCGCTCCGCGTCCTCGAGGGGGCGCCAGTGGCCCAGGTCCCACAGCATGACCGTGCCCGCGCCATACTGCCCGCCCGGGATGACGCCCTCGAAGGTGAGATAGGGGATCGGGTGGTCCTCGGTCCTGACCGCCAGCCGCTTTTCGGCGGGGTCAAGCGAGGGGCCGCGCGTGACGGCCCAGCTCAGCAGCACGCCGTCCCATTCCAGCCGCAGGTCCCAGTGCAGCCGCGTGGCGTCGTGGTTCTGCATCGAATAGCGCAGCGCCCCGGCCGAGGGCGCGCCGGCCTCGAAGGGCTCGGGCGTGGCCCCGGGGTCACGCCTGGCGCGATAATCGTCCAGCCGCGCCAATCAGCTTGCCTTGCGCGCCGGACGCTTGGCCGGGGCCTTGGCGGGCGCGTCCTCGGCCTTGGACTTCGCGCGCGAGGGTGCCTTGCCCTCCTTCTCGGGCGCGGACCCGCCCGAGGCCTTCAGGCTTTCCCGCAGCGCCTGCATCAGGTCCACGACGTTGTCCGACGACGGCTTGTCGTTGCCGGCGGTCACGCGGGGCGCACGGCCCTTGCGCTTGTCCTCGATCAGCTGCCGCAGGGCGCGGTCGAAGTTGTCATGGAAGGCCGAGGCGTCGAAGGGCGCGGTCTTCTTGTCGATCAGCGCCGTCGCCACCGTCAGCAGGTCCGAGTCGGTCTCGTCATCCTCGATGGTGTTGAACAGGGGTTCCGCGTCCTTGATCTCGTCGGCGTAGAACAGCGTCTCCATCAGTAGCCCGTCGCCGCAGGGGCGCACGGCGCACAGGTGTTCGCGCCCGTGCAGGGTCAGTTGCCCGAGGCCCGTCTTCTCGGACTTGCGCAGGGCGTCGCGCACGACGCGATAGGCATCCTCGGCCAGTTCGTCCGCGGGCACGATGTAATAGGGCTGGTCGTAGTAGAGCGGCGAGATCTCGTTGGTGCCGACGAACTGCACGAGTTCGAAGGTCTTCTTCGTTTCCAGCTTGATCGCGTCGATCTCCTCGGGCTGGATCAGCAGGTATTCGTTGTCGCCCAGCGCATAGCCCTTGAGGATCTCGTCGGTCGAGACCTTGCCGACGCCGGGCACGACCTTCTCATAGTTCACCGGCTTGCCCGAGGGACCGTGGATCTGGCGGAAGCTGATGCGCCGGCCCGATTTGGTGGCGGCGTGGATCTCGACCGGGATCGACACCAGCGACAGCCGAAGCTGGCCCTTCCAGATCGCGCGCGACGCCATGTGCCATCCCCCTGTCCGTTCCAGGGGGAAACGCCGCGTCCTGTCCGGCGGTTTCCTGTGCCGCCGCGGGCGCTTAGGGGACGAGCGATTCTTCCGCCTTGTCGGCCAGCGACTCGGCGCGCGCGGCAAGCTCGGCCATCGCCTCGGCGACGCGGGGCGGGATCACCGGCACCTCGACGCGCGGCGGGTTGGCCTTGAGCCGCCCCAGTTCGCGCTCGGCCGAGGCCAGGCGGTCTTCCAGCGTCGAGGTGCGGTCGGCCAGCATCAGCCCCGCCAGCAGCAGCAGCCGCTGTTCCGGCATCCGCCCGGCCTGTTCCAGGATCGTGCGCGCCTCGGTGTCCAGCATGGCGGCGGCGCGCTTCAGCAGCCGCTCTTCGCCTTCCTGGGCACTCAGCTCATACTGCTTGTGGCCGATGGTGAACTCGACGACGGGCATCAGCGGTAATCCTTTTCACTGTCGGCGGCTTCGGGACGGGCCGCGCCGGTGCGGGGCGGCTGGTCCTCGGCCCCGAGGTCCAGCACAGGCTCATCCTCGGGCAGCGGGTCCTCGTCGAGCACCACGCTGAGTTCCCGCACCGATGCCGTGAACTCCTCCTCGGGCAGTTCCGCCTCGTCCTCGTCATCCGGCAGGGGACGGGGCGGCGGTTCATGACCGGGGAAGGTCGCGTCGGACGCGTCGGCGTCTGCCCGCGCCCAGTTCCGCGTGGAATGGCTGCGCGGGGTCGTGGTCACGCCCAGCATCCGGTCCAGCGCGTCGAGGATCTCGCCCATCTGGGCGACCTCGGCCTCGCGCGCGGCCCGCAGCGCCTCGACCTCGGCCTGCAGCGCGGCCAGCGCCGCGGCCTCGCCGTGCTCGGCCCAGACCTCGGGGCTGGCCGACGCCTCGATCAGCGCGCGGTTGGCCTGCGCCAGTTCGTCATTCGCGGCCGCCAGGCGCGCCGCCTGCCCGCCCGCCGCCGCAAGCCGTTCGTGCGCCTCGGCCAGCCGCGCCTGCATCGCCTCGAGCGTGGCGGCCTGCCGGTCGTGCAGCGCGGCGATCTGCGGGGAAAGACCCGCGTCCGTCCCCTGGGCGGATGCGGAACTGGCGGGCCGTGGGGCGGGCGCCTGGGTCTGCATCGTGGCCATGCGGTGGGCCGCACGTTCGACGACATCGTCCAGGCGGTCCAGGGCGGCGATCAGCCGTCGCTCGGCGGCGGAAAGGTCTTTCATCGACTGGCCTCAATCTGCTCGTCCCTTTGTGGCAAAGCCGGGCGGGCAAGACAAGGCAGCGGCGTTTCCCAAGGCGCTTGCCGCCACGCGGCGCGGTTCCTATAACGCGGCCGATGCATTTTGTGGCGCGGATATCCCGAATTAGCGGCCCGGTGGCGTGAGGTTTCGCGCCGCCGGGATGACGCCTGCCCGACCGCTTTTCCCAAGGATCCCTGCCGCATGAGCGCCGACCAGACCACCCCCGACTACCGCGACACCGTCTTTCTTCCCGAAACCGATTTCCCAATGCGCGCGGGCCTTCCCCAGCGCGAGCCCGAGTGGCTGGCCCGCTGGGAGCGCCTCGGCGTCTACGACCGGCTGCGCGCCCAAGCCGGGGATCGCAAGCCCTTCGTGCTGCATGACGGCCCTCCCTATGCGAACGGGCATCTGCATATCGGGCACGCGCTGAACAAGGTGCTCAAGGACTTCATCGTCCGCAGCCAGCAGATGATGGGGCGCGATGCGCGCTATGTGCCCGGCTGGGACTGCCATGGGCTGCCGATCGAATGGAAGATCGAGGAGGAATACCGCAAGGGGGGCCGCGACAAGGACGCCGTGGACGTGGTCGAGTTCCGCCAGGAATGCCGCCGCTTCGCGGAAGGCTGGGTGGACGTCCAGCGCGAGGAGTTCAAGCGCCTCGGCATCACCGGCAAGTGGGACGACCCCTATCTGACCATGGACTATCACGCCGAGGCGGTGATCGCGGGCGAGTTCATGAAGCTCCTGATGAACGGCTCGCTCTACCAGGGCTCGAAGCCCGTGATGTGGTCGCCGGTCGAACAGACCGCCCTGGCCGAGGCCGAGGTCGAATACCACGACCATACCAGCCATCAGGTCTGGGTGGCCTTCCCCGTCGCCTCGCAGCGCGACTTCGCGCCCCTGGACGGCTGCATGAGGACGGACCTGCTGGGCGCCTCGGTCGTGATCTGGACGACGACGCCTTGGACCATCCCGCAGAACCGCGCCGTCGCCTTCGGACCGGGGATCGCCTACGGACTGTATCAGGTGACCGGAGACAAGGCGGGCACCTACCTGCTGGCCGACCAGCTTGCGCCCGGCGTTTTCGCCGCCGCCAAGCTGGAGGCCGACGCATGGCAGCGCCTGCGCGATGTGTCGTCCGAGGAACTGGCCTCGCTGGTCCTTTCCCACCCTTATCGCGGGATCGAGGGCGGCGCGGGCGAATGGGATTATGACGTGCCCCTGCTGCCCGGCGATCACGTGACCGAGGACGCGGGCACCGGCTTCGTCCACACCGCCCCCAGCCACGGCGAGGACGACTATCAGATGGGCCTGAAATACGGCCTGCCGATGACCTACAACGTCCTGCCCGACGGTAGCTACCGCGCCGACCTGCCGGTCTTCGGCGGGCAGGCGATCCTGACGCCGGACGGCAAGGAAGGCCCCGCCAACGTCGGCAACATCAAGGCGCTGGCGGCTCAGGGCGCGCTGCTGGCCAAGGGCAAGCTCAAGCACTCCTATCCGCATTCGTGGCGGTCAAAGGCCCCGCTGATCTACCGCAACACGCCCCAGTGGTTCGCCGCCATCGACAAGCCGCTGGCCGACGGCATGGGCCAATACGGCGACACGATCCGCGCCCGGGCGCTCGCCTCGATCGACCAGCTGGTACAGTGGACGCCGCAGACCGGGCGCAACCGCATCTTCTCGATGGTCGAGAACCGCCCCGACTGGGTGCTGTCGCGCCAGCGCGCCTGGGGCGTGCCGCTGACCTGCTTCACCCGGCGCGGCGCCAGGCCCGACGATGCGGACTTCCTGCTGCGCGATGAGACCGTCAACGCCCGCATCTTCGAAGCCTTCGAGAAGGACGGCGCAGATGTCTGGTATCGTTCCGATTTCAAGAACCAGGTTCTGTCCGGCATCGTGAACCCCGACGACTACGACCAGGTCACGGACGTGCTGGACGTGTGGTTCGATTCCGGCTCGACCCATGCCTTCGTGCTGCGCGACCGCGCCGACGGCTCGCCCGACGGGATCGCGGACCTTTATCTCGAAGGCACCGACCAGCATCGCGGCTGGTTCCAGTCCTCGCTGCTGCAGGCCTGCGCGACCCGGGGGCGCGCGCCCTATCGCGGCGTGCTGACCCACGGCTTCACGCTCGACGAGAAGGGCATGAAGATGTCCAAGTCGCTGGGCAACACCGTCGTCCCGGCCGAGATCATCAAGCAGTATGGCGCCGACATCCTGCGGCTGTGGGTGGCGCAGTCGGACTATACCGCCGACCAGCGGATCGGACCCGAGATCCTGAAGGGCACCGCAGACGCCTATCGCCGCCTGCGCAACACCATGCGCTTCATGCTGGGCGCGCTGGCCGGGTTCTCGGATGCCGAGCGGATCGCCCCCGCCGAGATGCCGGAACTGGAACGCTGGGTCCTGCACCGGCTGGCAGAACTGGATGCCCGCGTGCGCGAGGGCTACACCGCCTATGACTTCCAGGGCGTGTTCCGGGCGCTGTTCGACTTCGCCACGGTGGACCTGTCGGCCTTCTGGTTCGACATCCGCAAGGACGCGCTTTACTGCGACGCGCCCGACAGCCCCCGCCGCCGCGCGGTCCGCACGGTGATGGACGCGCTGTTCCACCGCCTGACGCTGTGGCTGGCGCCCATGCTGCCCTTCACGACCGAGGACATCTGGCTGTCGCGCCGCCCGTCCGAGGAGGACAGCGTCCACCTGCACGACTTCCCCGAGACTCCCGCCGAGTGGCGCGACGAGGCACTCGCCGCCAAGTGGGACGCGATCCGCCGCGCTCGCCGCGTGGTGACGGCCGCGCTGGAACTCAAGCGCGCGGACAAGACCATCGGCGCAAGCCTCGAGGCCGCGCCCGTGGTCCATGTCGAGGATGCCGCACTGCTCAAGGCGCTGCGCTCGGTCGATTTCGCCGATATCTGCATCACCAGTGCGATCAGCCTGACCGCCGACCCGGCCCCGGCCGAGGCCTTCCGCCTGCCCGAGATCCCCGGCATCGGCGTCGTCTTCGAGGAAGCCGAGGGCGAGAAATGCCAGCGCTGCTGGAAGATCCTGCCGGACGTGGGCAGCCACGATCATCCGGCCACCTGCGCCCGCTGCGACGAGGTGCTGGACGCGGCGTGAAAGAAACCGGGTGCGCGGAGAACGCGCACCCGCCCCGCAGCTCGAGGCGCGGCCCGAGCCCGGACGGATCTTCCGTTCTTCCTGACCCAAATACCCCGGGGTCCGGGGCAGCGCCCCGGCCTTGACTGGCTCAGGCCCGCAGCCCCGCAAAGGTCATCGGGTCAAGGCTGACCTGGGCGAAGGTCGGGCCCTCGGTCAGCAGGCTGACGGCATCGTGGGAATGCAGCGATTCCTGGTGGCTGGCGATCACGCGGAAGTCGCCCACGCGGGGTTCCAGTTCAAGCTCGTGGGCGAAGGCGCGCACGGCATCCTCGACGAAGATCGGGTTCGCGGCGTTCAGTTCCGCGAAGGCCTGCTCGTCCTCGCGCTTGACCATCACCTGCGTTTCCGTGGCCACGGCGCGGCGGCACAGCGCCACCATGTCCTCGAACCACAGCTTTTCCTCGCCCTCCATCACCGCCGAGATGCGGGCGACGGACCGCTGGGAATGGGGCGTCGCCAGCTGGCTTCGGGACTCGCGGGCATGTTCGGACAGTTCCAGCGAACAGGGGCAGGTCGAGGAATAGACATAGTCGAAGTGCATGACCTTCAGGCGCTGCCCGCCCTGGTCGATAAGCTCCATCGCGATGTCATAATACTGCCAGCCTTCCAACCCCGACCGCAGCGATTCGACCCGCATCGGATAGGACAGCCGCATCTGCAGCCGGGCGTCGAAGGAATCGAGGTGGTCCTTGTAGTCGCTGACCGCCGCCGCCAGCACGCCCAGCGAGAACTGCTTTTCCGCATGGGCGTAGAAGGACCGCATGATGCGGCTCATGTTGATGCCCTTGCGGTCGGCGTCCAGGCTGACGGTGCCGGTCACGCTGGTTTCCAGCACGATCTCGCCCCCGTCCTTCCGGCGATAGCGGATCGGCAGGCGGAAGTTCGAGATGCCGACGTGCTGGATGACCTTGCGGGCGCCCACGATCAGGCTCGCCGGGCCGTTCTGCAGGTCGGGCAGGCTGGCGCGATACTGTTCGTCCACCTTGAAGTCGGCCGGATAGGTCCGGCTGAGCGCGGGATAGACGGGAACGAACGGCTTGTTGCGGGTCATGGGCGCGTCCAGGGCAAGGGTTGGCCCGAATATGGTGAACCGGCCCCGAAAGGCTAGAGGCTCAGGCCAGCGCCCCCAGAAGATCGGCGATCAGGTCGTCCTCGTGTTCCAGCCCTACGGACAGGCGCACCAGCCCCGGCCCGATGCCCAGCGTGGCGCGATCGGCCTCGCTCAGCCGCTGGTGCGTGGTCGTGGCCGGATGGGTGGCGATGGACTTGGCGTCGCCCAGGTTGTTCGAGATCGACACCAGTTCCAGCCGGTTCAGCATGGCAAAGGCGGCCTCCTGCGAGCCGAGGTCGAAGGCGACCATCGTGCCGCCCGAGCCCATCTGCCGCATGGCAAGCTGGTGCTGGGGATGCGAGGGCAGCCCCGGATAGATCACCGGCAAACCGGCGCCCTGGAGCGCCTGGGCCACGGCCAGCGCGCTGTCGGCCATGGCGCGCACGCGCAGGTCCATCGTGGTCAGCCCGTTCAGCATGATCCAGGCGTTGAAGGGGCTGATCGCGCCCCCCGTGTGCTTGAGATAGGGCTCGGCCACGTTCCGCACGAAGTCGCGGGTGCCGCAGATCACGCCGCCCAGCGCCCGGCCCCCGCCGTCCACATGCTTGGTCGTGGAATAAACGACCACATCCGCTCCCTGCTCGACCGCGCGGGAAAAGACCGGGGTCGCGAAGACGTTGTCGGCCACGACCAGCGCGCCCGCCGCATGGGCGATCCCGGCGATGCCGGTGATGTCCATGACTTCCAGCGTGGGGTTCGAGACCGTCTCGAAGAAGCAGGCCTTCGTCCCCGGCGTCACGGCCGTGCGCCACTGGTCAAGGTCGGTGCCGTCCACCAGCACCACGTCCACGCCGAATTTCTTCAGCACGTCCAGGACGTAAAGGCAGGAACCGAACAACTGGCGCGAGGCCACCACGCGGTCGCCCGGGGCAACCATGCTCATCAGCGCGCCGTTCACGGCGGCCATGCCGGACGCGGTGGCAAAGGCGTCCTCGGTCCCTTCCAGCGAGGCCATGCGGTCCTCGAACATCCGGCTGGTGGGGTTGCCGTAGCGGGCATAGATGAACTCGTCGGAACCCACCTTCTGGAACCGCGCCTCGGCCTGCTCGGCGGTGTCATAGGCGAAGCCCTGGGTCAGGAACAGCGCCTCGGCCATCTCGCCATACTGGCTGCGACGGATGCCGTGGTGGACGGAACGGGTGCGGGGGTGAAGCTTGCGATCGGCCATGCGGGGCCGATACTCCCATGGCCGAAAAAGCGCAATCACCCCCTTGACGCTTCCGAAGCCGGCTCTAGGTTCAAGACTTGACCGGGCCCCTCTGGCGATCTCTGCGGATCGTGATGTCGGTCACATCACGCAACTCATGCAGAGGACGACATGGAGCTGACCTCCCTTTTTCTTGGCAAGCCCGTTTGGCTGTGGGCGATCTTCCTGGCACTGGTGCTGGTGCTTCTGGTGCTGGACCTCGGCGTCCTGAACCGGGGCCAGCGCGAGATCGGCGTACGCAAGTCGCTGCTTCTTTCGGCCTTCTACATCGGCATCGGCCTGGCCTTCGGCGGCTTCGTCTGGGCGCAGCTTGGCCAGCAGTCGGCCGTCGAATACTGGACCGGCTTCGTGGTGGAAAAGTCGCTGGCGATGGACAACGTCTTCGTCATCGCCACGATCTTCGGCTTCTTCGCCGTGCCCCGCCACCTGCAGCACCGGGTGCTGTTCTGGGGCATCCTGGGCGTGATCGTCCTGCGCGCGATCATGATCGGCTTCGGCGCGGCGCTGGTGCAGCGCTATGAATGGGTGCTGCTGGTCTTTGCCGTCTTCCTGATCTTCACCGGCATCAAGATGCTGTGGTCGGGGCACGAGGACGAGGGCGACCTGTCGCAGAACCGCGCCCTGCGCTGGATGCAGCGCCACCTGCGCGTGACCGACGGCTTCGTGGGCAACCGCTTCTTCGTCCGCCAGCCCGGCCGGTCGGGCAAGCTGCAGCTGTTCGTCACGCCGCTGTTCCTGGCGCTGATCGTGATCGAGTTCGCCGACCTTGTCTTCGCCGTCGACTCGGTGCCCGCGATCTTCGCGATCACGACCGACCCCTACCTGGTCTATACCTCGAACATCTTCGCCATCCTGGGCCTGCGGGCGCTGTATTTCGCGCTGGCCGCGATCCTGCACCGCTTCGCCTATCTCAAGCCCGCGCTGGCCGCGCTGCTGATCTTCATCGGCGGCAAGGTGATCGTGGCCGAGATCCTGGGGATCGAGAAGGTGCCGCCGATGATCTCGCTGGCCGTGACCTTCGCCATCCTGGCCGCGGGCGTCATCGTCTCGCTGGTCAAGACCGCGCCGGGTCATGATGCCGCGCTGAAGAAGGACGAGGCGGCCGAGCGTCTGGCCGGGAAGGCCGTGGGGCAGCAGGGCAATCCTGTTAACTGAGGCCCTGCAAACGTGAACGGAATGGGAACGCGGGCTTTGCAGAAAGGCCCGCGTTCTCTATGTTGCAGCCCATGAGCCAGTTCGACGATCACGACGCCTTCGAGGCCGCCGCCCGACCCTCCCTGTCCCAGCGCGCGATGGTGGGCCGGGGCGCGCCCTATCTGGACGGGCTGAACCCGGCGCAGCGGCTGGCGGTGGAAACGCTGGACGGCCCCGTGCTGCTGCTGGCGGGCGCCGGCACCGGCAAGACCCGTGCGCTGACCACGCGAATCGCGCATCTGCTGATGCAGGGCCGTGCCACGCCCGGCCGCATCCTGGCCGTGACCTTCACCAACAAGGCCGCGCGCGAGATGAAGGAGCGGGTGGCCCGCCTGATGGGCGAAACGGTCGAAGGGATGCCCTGGCTCGGCACCTTCCATTCGATCAGCGTCAAGATCCTGCGCCGCCATGCGGAACTGGTGGGCGACGGCACGCTGCATCTGAAATCCAGCTTCACGATCCTGGACACCGACGACCAGATCCGGCTTCTGAAGCAGCTGATCGCGGCCGAGAACATCGACGACAAGCGCTGGCCCGCGCGGATGCTGGCCGGGCTGATCGACGACTGGAAGAACCGCGCGCTGACGCCCTCGCGCGTGCCCGAAGGCGAATCGCACGCCTATGACGGCAAGGGCGCGGCGCTTTACGCGCAATACCAGCGGCGGCTTCTGGAACTGAACGCCGTCGATTTCGGCGACCTGCTGCTGCATTGCGTGATGATCTTCCAGGCGCACCCTGACGTGCTGGCGCAGTGGCAGGAGCGCTTCCGCTATATCCTCGTGGACGAATACCAGGACACCAACGTCGCGCAGTACCTGTGGCTGCGGCTGCTGGCGCAGGCACATCGCAACATCTGCTGCGTGGGCGACGACGACCAGTCGATCTACGGTTGGCGCGGGGCCGAGGTCGGCAACATCCTGCGGTTCGAGGCGGATTTCCCCGGCGCGCAGGTCATCCGGCTGGAACAGAACTACCGCTCCACCCCGCACATCCTCGCCGCCGCCTCGGGGCTGATCGCGGCGAACAAGGGGCGCCTCGGCAAGACCCTCTGGACCGAGCATACCGAAGGCGAAAAGGTCCGCCTGATCGGCCACTGGGACAGCGAGGCCGAGGCCCGCTGGATCGGCGAGGAGATCGAGGCATTCCACGGCGGTCACCGCCACTCCGTCGGCCGGCGCAGCCTGAACGACATCGCGATCCTCGTGCGCGCGTCCCACCAGATGCGGGCCTTCGAGGACCGCTTCATGACCATCGGCCTGCCCTATCGCGTGATCGGCGGCCCCCGCTTCTACGAGCGGCAGGAAATCCGCGACGCGATGGCCTATTTCCGGCTGGCCGTCAGCCCCACGGACGACCTGGCCTTCGAGCGGATCGTGAACACCCCCAAGCGCGGGCTGGGCGACAAGGCGCTGCAGACGATCCAGCGCGAAGCGCGGGCGGAAGGGTTGTCGCTGCTGGAAGGCGCGGCGGCCGTGGTCGCCTCGGGTGCGCTGACCGGCAAGGGCGCGGCCAACCTGCGGCAGTTCACGCAGTTCATGGGCCGCTGGCACGCCGACGCGCTGGATACGACCGTGAACCACGTCGAACTGGCCGAACGCATCCTGGACGAATCCGGCTATACGGCGATGTGGCAGAACGACCGCTCGCCCGACGCACCGGGGCGGCTCGACAACCTCAAGGAACTCGTCAAGGCGCTGGAGGAGTTCGACAACCTCCAGGGCTTCCTGGAACATGTCGCGCTGGTCATGGACGCCTCGGACAGCGAGCAGGCCGAGGAGGTCTCGATCATGACCCTTCACGCCGCCAAGGGCCTGGAATACCCCATCGTCTTCCTGCCGGGGTGGGAGGACGGGCTGTTCCCCAGCCAGCGCAGCATGGACGAATCCGGCCTGAAGGGGCTCGAGGAGGAACGCCGCCTCGCCTATGTCGGCCTGACGCGCGCCGAGGAGCTTGCGACCATCACCTTCGCCGGCAACCGCCGGATGTACGGGCAATGGCAGTCGTCCCTGCCCTCACGCTTCATCGACGAACTGCCCGAGGAGCATGTCGAGGTGCTGACGCCCCCCGGCCTTTACGGCGGCGGCTTCGGGGCCGCGGCGCAGGTCATGGGCCAGCCCTTCGCGCAGTCGGCCATGCATGACCGCGCCAGCCGCGCCGATGTCTACAACTCGCCCGGATGGAAGCGGATGCAGGAACGCGCGGCGGCGCGCCCGGCCCCCTCGCACCGCCCGCCCATCGTGATCGACGCCGAGCCCGCTGCGCGCTTTGCCGTGGGTGACCGGGTGTTCCACCAGAAGTTCGGCACCGGCAGCGTGATGGGCATCGCCGAGGACACCTTGACGGTCGAGTTCCCGGCGGGCTTCAAGACCATCAAGGCGGCTTACGTCCAGCCCGCCTCGGACGCGGCGTCGGACGACGTGCCCTTCTGAGACAGAACGAAAAGGCAGCCCATGTCACCCAAGCTGAAGGCCGCGCTCGACTACGGGCCGCTGATCGTGTTCCTCGCGGTGTTCCTGCTCTACCGCGACCAGGACGTCGTGTTGTGGGGCCAGACCTACCCCGGCCTGATCCTTGCGACGCTGGTCTTCGTGCCGCTGACGGTGCTGGCCAATGCCGTGCTGTGGAAGAAGACGGGCGAGCTGTCGGTCATGCAGCTCGTGACGCTGGTCGTGGTGGTGGTCTTCGGCGGGCTGACGATCTGGCTGAACGACCCGCGCTTCATCAAGATGAAGCCGACGCTGATCTACCTGACCTTCGCGGCGCTGCTGGCGCTGGGCGCGATGCTGGGCCGCAACTGGCTGGGCCGCGCGCTGGGCGAGGCCATCCCCCTGTCGCCCGAGGGCTGGCGCATCCTGACCCACCGCATCATCTGGTTCTGCCTCGGCCTTGCCGCGCTGAACGAGGTGATCTGGCGCACGCAGAGCGACACCACCTGGGTGGTCTTCAAGACCGTGGGGCTGATCGTCCTGACGATGCTGTTCTTCGTCGGGAACGCCCCGCTGTTCAATCGCCATGCCCTGCAGGCGCAGGACAACGGCGATTCGCCGCGCTGACAGCCCCGGCTCTGCGCCCCGCACCTGCGGCTCGCCTAGCCCCTGAGGCCATGTGGCAAGCTCGGCCACCCCGCATGGCCCGGCACTATCCGGCGCCCGGACCGGCCGCCGGTCTTCTGTCTTGAAATATCCCGGGCAGGCGCAAGGCGCCGGGAGCAAAGCCCCCCTATTCCGCAACGAAAAAACCGCGCCACGGTCACACCGGGCGCGGTCCTGATCCTTGCGGAACGGCAGATCTTACTTGATCTTGCCTTCCTTGTATTCGACGTGCTTGCGCACGACGGGGTCGTACTTGTTGACGGTCATCTTCTCGGTCATGGTCCGGGCGTTCTTCTTGGTGACATAGAAGTGCCCGGTGCCCGCCGTCGAGTTCAGACGGATCTTGATCGTCGTCGGCTTCGCCATTGGTCCTGCTCCTGCTTCGGGGCGGCCAGTGGCCCGTCCGATAACCCCGTGAAATCTGTGAAGCCCGCCTTTTAAGGCGAACGCTGCCCAAGTCAACCCGAATCTGCGCGAAAGCCCTTGGTAATCATGCGCGGATGGCCTGTAAGCCGGGTTCTGTCCGGGGGTGCCCTTTTCGAGGGGGCGCCCCGTGGATGACCATTCCTCTGGTCCCGCCGTTGCCGACGGGCTCTAGCTGCCAACCCGGATCTGCTGGGGCGCAGGCAGCCCTGCGGGGTTGCCCCCGCGCGCGATCCCTATTCGGCATTGCTCCTGGTGGGGCTTGCCGTGCCGGTCCGGTTGCCCGTCCCGCGGTGGGCTCTTGCCCCACCGTTTCACCCTTGCCCCCGGCTTGCGGGGGCGGTCTGTTCTCTGTGGCGCTTTCCCTGGGGTTGCCCCCGCCGGGCGTTACCCGGCACCATGCCTGCATGGAGCCCGGACTTTCCTCGGACGCATCAAGCGCCCGCGGTCATCCGGCCATCCGCGCAAGCGCGCAGATAGGGGGCCGTCGCCCCCGGGTCAAGCGTCAGTCCAGCCGCACCGCCGCGAGGATCGGCCCCGGCTCTCCACCCGCCAGCGCCTGCTGGACAAGGATCGCGTGCTGCGTGTCGTCGGGATAGGCATCGTCCGGGTCGTTCCCCGGCCGCACGGTCAGGCGCAGCGGCTCTCGCGCGGGCCAGCGGGCCAGCAACTCGCTGTCCACCACGATGTTGCGGTAATCGATGGTCCGGCCCCGGTTTTCCCCGGCCTTCACCTGAACCGAGCGCTGCGGAAGATAGCGCACAAGCGCGATGTCCACGCCGCCCGGAACCGTGACGCGCGGCGTGAGGTCGATGACATGCACCTCGCCCTCGACCGTCGCCGTCACCATGATCGCGGGGGGCCGCGCCGCGTGTTCGTCGATCAGGGCCATCAGTGCGGCGCGATGCAGGCTGAGCAGCGTGTCCTGGCCGTCGATGATGATCTGGGGGGTATAGACGCCCCGCTCGCCCGCGGCCTCGGCATAGGCCTCCTGCCGGGCGGCGTGCTGGGGCCGGGCGAAGGCATCGGCCCAGCCGAGGTAGTCCCAGTAGTCGACATGCCAGCTGAGCGTCAGCACGCCGGGATCGTCCGACATCGCCCCGATCAGCGCGTCGGCCGGGGGGCAGGACGAACATCCCTGCGACGTGAAAAGCTCGATCACCACCGGAGGGCTGCCGGTCGGCCCCAGGCGGCCGCGCCCCATCGCCCCGCGTTCGGCACCGCCGAATGCCGGACGCTCCGGGGCCAGCGAGAAGGCGCCTTCGGGCAGTTCGGTCCCCTCGCCCTCGGGCGCCTCGATGACCGCGATTCCGGCTTCGGCGGCGGGAACCGCTGGTCCGCCGCCCTGCCCCGGCGCCATGTCCTGTGCGCCCGAGGGCGCCGCCAGGACGGCCAGGGCGAGGCCGAATGCCGCTGCAAGCCCCACGGGGCGGAAGCGATGGATCGAAATATCTGTCATTCCGTCCCGCTTAGGCCACAGTCGCGTCCGAGACCAAATCAATGCTTCGTTAGCATCCGTCCGCGCCCGTGACCGGCGCGGTCGCCCTTGAAAACCGCGCCGAATATGTATACCACGGCATACAAACAAATGCCGGGCGAGTCTCGATGTATCCTTGCGCTTGCACCGCTGGATGAGTCGGGGCAATCCGGGCGTTGCCTGCCACCTGAGCCCTTGAGGAAGCAAAGCCATGCCAATCGTCACTGGAACCGATACCGCCAAGACCCGCCGCGAGCTGGTCGTCGGCGACCAGACCGTGGCCTATTACTCGATTCCCGCGGCCGCCGAGGCGGGCCTGGGCGACTTCTCGCGGCTGCCGGCCTCGCTGAAGGTCGTGCTGGAAAACCTGCTGCGGTTCGAGGACAACGGCTTCACCGTCAGCGTGGACGACATCAAGGCCTTCGCGGACTGGGCGCAGAACGGCGGCAAGTCCGACCGCGAGATCGCCTATCGCCCGGCCCGCGTGCTGATGCAGGACTTCACCGGCGTTCCGGCGGTCGTCGACCTTGCCGCGATGCGCGACGGCATCAAGGCGCTGGGCGGCGACGCGCAGAAGATCAACCCGCTGAACCCGGTCGATCTGGTCATCGACCACTCGGTCATGGTGGACGAGTTCGGCAATCCGCGCGCCTTCCAGCGCAACGTTGACCTGGAATACCAGCGCAACATGGAACGCTACCAGTTCCTGAAATGGGGCCAGGGCGCGTTCAACAACTTCCGCGTGGTGCCTCCGGGGACCGGCATCTGCCACCAGGTGAACCTGGAATACCTGGCGCAGACCGTCTGGACCGACACGGACCAGGGCGGCGCGACCGTGGCCTACCCGGATACGCTGGTCGGCACCGACAGCCACACCACCATGGTCAACGGCCTGGCGGTCCTCGGCTGGGGCGTGGGCGGGATCGAGGCCGAGGCCGCGATGCTCGGCCAGCCGATCTCCATGCTGATCCCCGAGGTCGTAGGCTTCAAGGTCACCGGCGCGCTGCGCGAGGGCGTGACGGCCACCGACCTCGTGCTGAAGGTCGTCAAGATGCTGCGCGACCACAAGGTCGTCGGCAAGTTCGTCGAATTCTACGGCGAGGGCCTGGACAACATGCCGCTGGCCGACCGCGCGACCATCGCCAACATGGCCCCCGAATACGGCGCGACCTGCGGCTTCTTCCCGGTCGATGACGAGACCCTGCGCTACCTGCGCCAGACCGGCCGTGACGAGGCCCGGATCGCGCTGGTCGAGGCCTATGCCCGCGCCAACGGAATGTGGCGCGAGCCGGGCTTCGAGCCGGTCTTCACCTCGACCCTGCACCTGGACCTGAACGACGTGGTGCCCGCCATCTCGGGGCCGAAGCGCCCGCAGGATCACGTGGCGCTGGATCAGGCGGCGCAGACCTTCAAGGCCTATATCGCGAGCCTGCCCCCCGCGCCGACCGCCACGGTCGCGCAGAAGGTCAAGATGACGGCCGAGGGCGGCGCGCCTTCGCCCCAGCCCGGCGACATCCCCGGCACCACCGGTGAAGGCGCCATCGCCGCGGCGGCGGTCGAGGGGCAGGACTATGCGCTGCGCGACGGCTCGGTCGTGATCGCGGCGATCACCTCCTGCACCAACACGTCGAACCCTTATGTGCTGATGGCCGCGGGCCTGGTCGCCAAGAAGGCCAACGAGCTGGGCCTGTCGCGCAAGCCCTGGGTCAAGACCTCGCTGGCCCCCGGATCGCAGGTCGTGGCCGAGTATCTGGAGGCCGCCGGCCTTCAGGAACACCTGGACGCGATGGGCTTCAACCTGGTGGGCTTCGGCTGCACCACCTGCATCGGCAACTCGGGCCCGCTGGAACCCGCGATCTCCAAGACCATCAACGAGAACGACCTGGTGGCCGTGTCGGTCCTGTCGGGCAACCGCAACTTCGAAGGCCGGATCAGCCCCGACGTGCGCGCGAACTATCTCGCCTCGCCCCCGCTGGTCGTGGCCTATGCGATCGCCGGCGACATGAACATCGACATCACGCGCGAGCCGCTGGCCCAGACGGCCGACGGCCGCGACATCTACCTCAAGGACCTGTGGCCCTCTTCGCAGGAGATCTCGGACCTCGTGGACCGGATCGTCACGCGCGAGATGTTCCAGACCAAGTACGCCGACGTGTTCAAGGGCGACGAGCGCTGGCAGGCGGTCGAGACGACGGACAGCGAAACCTATGACTGGCCGCCGACCTCGACCTACATCCAGAACCCGCCCTACTTCCAGGGCATGTCGCAGGAGCCTGGCGTGATCTCGGACATCGAGGGCGCGCGCGTGCTGGCGATGCTCGGCGACATGATCACCACCGACCACATCAGTCCCGCGGGTTCGTTCAAGCCGAGTTCGCCCGCCGGCCAGTATCTGTGCGAACGCCAGGTCGCGCCCGCCGACTTCAACAGCTACGGTTCGCGCCGGGGCAACCACGAAGTCATGATGCGCGGCACCTTCGCCAACATCCGCATCAAGAACGAGATGCTGGACGGCGTCGAAGGCGGCTACACCAAGGGCCCCGACGGGCAGCAGACCTCGATCTACGACGCCGCGATGGCGTGGAAGGACCAGGGCGTGCCGCTGATCGTCGTGGGCGGCGTCGAATACGGCGCGGGCTCGTCGCGCGACTGGGCGGCCAAGGGCACCAACCTGCTGGGCGTCAAGGCCGTGATCGCCGAGTCCTTCGAGCGCATCCACCGTTCGAACCTCGTCGGCATGGGTGTGATCCCCTTCGAGTTCACCGGCGGCGACAACCGCAAGACGTTGGGCCTGAAGGGCGACGAGGTGATCTCGATCCACGGGCTGGCGGGCGAGTTCAAGCCGCTGTCGCTGGTGCCCGCCACGATCCGCTATGCGGACGGGACCGAGAAGACCGTGCAGCTGAAGGCCCGCGTCGATACCGAGGTCGAGATCGAATACCTCAAGAACGGCGGCGTGCTGCATTACGTGCTGCGTAACCTCGCCCGCTCGTAAGACGCCTGCATCCGACACCGACCCCGGCCCTCGCGGCCGGGGTTTTTTCATGTCCGCACGAGGACTTGAGGCGGGCCGGTCCGGGCACCGCACTTGCATCCCCGGGCGGCGCTTGCCACATCGGGACGATGACAAGCGGAACGACGTGACGATGCAGAAGCTTTCCCTTCCCGAGCGGCCCGGCTGGCGCGACCGCGCGACCGAGCTGGGGTTCACCTTCGCCGACATGGGAGGAGAGCCCTACTGGGACGAGACCTCGGCCTATCGTTTCACGCTCCGCCAGATCGAGGATGACATCGAGGCGCCGGGGACCGAACTGCACGCCATGTGCCGCGAGGCCGTGGCCCATGCCGTCGCCTCGGAAGAATGGATGACGCGGCTTGATATCCCGCGGCCCTACTGGGATTTCGTCGAACGCAGCTGGTCCAACGGCGAGCCCGAGCTTTATGGCCGCTTTGACCTGGCCTATGACGGCAAGGGCCCGGCCAAGCTGCTGGAATACAACGCCGACACGCCGACCTCGCTTTATGAATCCGCGTCCTTCCAGTGGCTGTGGTTCGAGGAAAGCCGCGATGCAGGTGTCCTTGGCCCGAACACCGACCAGTTCAACCGCATCCACGAGGCGCTGGCCGAACGCTGGGCCGCCATCTGCGCGCCGGGCGAGGACATCCACTTCGCCGCAGACCGCGACAACCCCGAGGATTACGCCACGGTCGAGGCCCTCGCCTGGGCCGCGCGCGAGGGCGGCCTGGGCGCGCATTTCACGCCCCTGTCAGGCATCGGCATCACCGACCAGGGCCAACTTGCCGATGACCAGGACCGGGTGATCGGGACGCTGTTCAAGCTGTATCCGTGGGAGGACATGCTGCGCGACGACTTCGCGGCGAACCTCCAGCCCTCGGGCGCGCGCTTCATCGAGCCGCCGTGGAAGGCGGTGGTGTCGAACAAGGGGCTGCTGCCCCTGCTGTGGCATCTTTTCCCCAATCACCCCAACCTGCTGCCGGCGTTCTTTCAGGCTGACCTCGAAGCCGCGCGCCGGGGCGGGCAGACGCCCTACTCGGCCGCCATCGCCGAGGCCGAGCCGCTGCTGGCGCAGGGCCATGTCACGAAGCCCATCTTCTCGCGCGAAGGCGCGGGCGTCGTGATCCACGAAGGGGGACGCGAAACCGACCGTGCGCCGGACGACAGCTATTCGCACCACCCGCAGGTCGTGCAGGCGCTGGCGCCCCTGCCCGCCTTCGACGGCTTCCACCCCGTCCTCGGCGCCTGGATCGTGGGCGAGGACTGCGTGGGCCTGGGCGTCCGAGAGGACCGCGCCCGGATCACCCACAACCTGTCCCGCTTCAAGCCGCATTTCATCGAAGGGTAAGGCCATGACCGATCTTGCTGACCGCCCCGAGGAAGCCCTTGCCCCGCGCCGCAAGCGCTCGCGGCACGTGGCGCTGCTGCTGGCCGGGGCCGCCGTGCTGACCCTGGCAGGCTGCGAGGACGACGCCGTGGACGCCCAGGCCTTCCCCGACCTCAACAGCTGCATCGCTGCCGCCCAGAAGGACGGCCTCTGGTTCACCGAGGAAGACTGCCGGACGCAGTTCGCCGCGGCCGAGCAGGCCCATCTGGAAACCGCCCCCCGTTATGAATCGCAGGAACTGTGCGAGCAGCAGCATGGCCAGGGCGCCTGCGGGGCCGATCCGGCTGCCGGCGATCCCGCGACAGCGCAGCAGCAGGGGGGCGGGGGTTTCAGCTTCATGCCGCTGCTGGTCGGCTACATGATGGGGTCCATGCTGTCGCGCGGCGGCGGCATCTTCAGCCAGCCGATGGTGCGCACGCCGACCGGCTATTCGACGCCCTCGGGCAACCAGACCTTTGCCAGCAACTCGGGCTCGGGCCGGGTGCCCGCCACGACCTTCAACCGCGCGCCCACCACCGTCGGCCAGCCGCCGATGAGCCGGGCGCAGGTCGCCCAGCGCGGCGGCTTCGGCGCGGGCGCCACGGCACGGACCGCCACGGGCGGGACGCGGGGCCTTGGCGGCTGACATCCGGGTGCAGCGGCAGCCGCCCTTGCGCCCGGCGCGAGCCCGGCGCAGGGTCATGCTGGATTTCCGAAAGGCGCGCCCATGACCCCCCAAAGCCAGTCTGCCCGCATCCGCGAGATCTGCGCCATGGCGCCGGTCATCCCGGTGATCGTGATAAAGGACGCCGCCTGGGCCGAGCCCCTGGCCCGCAGCCTGGTCGCCGGCGGCCTGGCGGTGCTGGAGGTCACGCTGCGCACCCCTGCCGCGCTGGAGGCCATTACCGCAATGGCACGGGTCGAGGGCGCGATCGTAGGGGCAGGCACCGTCATCACCTCGCAGGACGTTCATCGCGCCCAGGCTGCCGGCGCGCGATTTGCCGTCTCGCCCGGGCTGACCGACACGCTGGCCGACGCATGCGAGGATTGCGCGCTGCCGCTGCTGCCGGGGGCCGCCACGGCGTCCGAGGCGATGCAGGCGGTCGAGGCGGGGTTCGATACGCTCAAGTTCTTCCCGGCCGGGCCCGCGGGCGGTCCCGCCTATCTCAAGGCGCTGGCGGGTCCCCTGCCCGGCATCCGCTTCTGCCCGACGGGCGGCGTTTCGGCCGCGAACGCGCCCGAGTACCTTGCCCTGCCGAACGTCCTTTGCGTCGGCGGCAGCTGGATCGCGCCCGAAGAGATGATGCGCCAGGGCGACTGGTCCGGGATCGAGGCGCTGGCGCGGCAGGCGGCGGGCCTGCGGCCTTGAGCGCAATGACCGCCGATACCCCGGACAGCCGCCGCCTCGCCTGGGGAAATGTCGCGGTGCTGGTGCTGGCCCAGGCCATCCTGGGCGCGCAACTGTCGATGGTCTTCATCACGGCGGGCCTCGCGGGCGCCATGATCGCCCCGAACCCCTGCTTCGCCACGCTGCCGGTGTCGATGGTCATGCTCGGCTCGGCCATCTCGGCGCGGTTACTGTCGGGCTTCATGGCGCGGCACGGGCGGCGGGCGGGGTTCACCATCGCCTCGCTGGTCGCGGCCATCGGCGCGGGCATTGCCTTCGCGGGGCTGGAACGCGGCAACTTCGCACTGTTCACCTTGGGCTGTACGCTGATCGGGGCGCAGATGTCGGCGCAGGGCTTCTATCGCTTCGCGGCCGCCGACGTGGCGCCCGAGGCGCTGCAGCCCAAGATGATCAGCCTCGTGCAGGCGGGCGGGCTCGTCTCGGCGCTGATCGGCCCGAGGCTCGCCACCGCGACGGCCGAGGCGAGCGCCATCCCCTTCGCCATGACCTTCGCCGCGATCATCGGGCTGAACCTGCTGGGGCCCTTCATCTACGCGATGCTGCGCATCCCGGTCCTGCCGCAGTCCCGCGCCGGTGCAGGCGGCGGCCGCAGCCTGTCAGAGATCCTGCGCACGCCCGGCATCGTGGTCGCCATGATCTGCGGCACGGTCTCCTACGCCCTGATGAACCTGGTGATGACCTCGACGCCCCTGGCGATGGTCGGCTGCGGCTTTGCCGTCGCGGACGCATCCGGCGTGACGCAGGCGCACATGATCGCCATGTTCGGGCCTGCCTTCTTCACCGGCCACCTGATCGCCCGCTTCGGGGCCGAGCGGATCGTCACGGCCGGGCTGGTCATCCTTGCCGGGGCGGGCGCAGTCGCCCTGAGCGGCGTGGAGCTTGACCATTTCTACCTGGCGCTGGTCCTGCTGGGGCTGGGCTGGAACTTCGGCTTCATCGGCTCGACCGCGATGCTGACCGCGCAGCACACGCCCGAGGAACGCGGGCGCGTGCAGGGCATCAACGACGCCATCGTCTTCGGGGGCGTGTTCCTGGCCTCGCTGTCCTCGGGCGCCCTGATGGGCTGCGGCGGCGGGACCGCGCAGCAGGGCTGGTCGGCGGTCAACCTGATGATGCTGCCCTTCCTGACGCTGGCGGGCGGGGCGCTGATCTGGATGGCCCTGCGCCCGCGCGACACGCGCTGAGGCTCAGAACAGGGAACCCTGCGCCGGCGGCTTCTTCGCGCCACGGCGCGGCGCGGGGGTGCTGCCTTCGGGATGCACCCTCACCCGCCCGTCGTGGAACTCGAGTTCCAGCGAGGCGGCCTTGCCTGCCACCGCCGCCGAGGTGACCAGCCCCTCGGGACCCCGCACGATGGCAAAGCCGCGCCGCAGGGTCTCGGTATGGCCAAGGGTCTGGCGCAGGCGGTCCAGCGCCTCAAGCTGGCCCCGCCGCTCGGCCGTCAGGCGGGGGGCGAGCGCGGCCAGGCGGCGCGCGGCTTCCTGCGCCCGCGTCTGCCCCTCGGTCTGCTCGCGCCGGATCTGCGCCTGCGCGCGGTCCAGCCGTGTGGTTAGGGCAGAAAGACGTTCCGCCACCTTGGTGGTTGCGCGTTTACCCGCGCTGTCCAACCGAGGCTGCATGTCCTCCAGCCGCCGCGCAGCCTGCGCCTGCAACATCCGCACCGCACCCGCACGGACCACGGGCAGCGCCGAGCGCCTGCGCTGCTGATCCCGAAGGCGCTCCTGCTCCAGCGCGCGCCCTGTCCGTTCCACCGCCGCGCGGCGGTCGGCCATGAAGCCGCGCAGGGCGAACAGCGGCAGGTGCAGCGCCTCGATGCTGCGGCGGCGGTCGCGGGCAAAGGCGCGCAGGACGGGCTCCAGCCGGGGGCCGGTCAGGTCAAGCCGCTGTCGGGCGGGGGCGGTCAGCGCCTGCGGGCGGCCCAGGGCGCGGCCCAGATCCCCCAGCCGCTGGGTCGGGCGGTCCAGCCGCGCGCGCGTGCCGCGCAGCAGGCGCACCTGCGTCTCGGCCAGCCGCGCGGACAGGTCGGCCAGCACCGGCACGGCCATCTCGGCCGCTGCCGTGGGCGTGGGCGCCCGCAGGTCCGATGCGAAGTCGATCAGCGTCGTGTCGGTTTCGTGCCCCACGGCCGAGATCAGCGGGATCGTTCCGGCCGCCACGGCGCGGACCACCGCCTCGTCGTTGAAGCCCCACAGGTCCTCGACCGAGCCGCCGCCCCGCGCCACGATGATGAGGTCCGGGCGCGGCACCGGCCCGCCGGGGCGGATCGCGTTCAGGCGCGTGATTGCGTCCGCCACCTGCGGCGCGCAGGCCGTGCCCTGCACCGCCACCGGCCAGATCAGCACGCGGCTGGGAAAACGGTCCCGCAGCCGATGAAGGATGTCGCGGATCACCGCGCCCGTGGGCGAGGTCACGACGGCGATCACGTCCGGCAGATAGGGAATGGGCCGCTTGGCGGCAGCGTCGAACAGGCCCTCGGCCGCAAGCACCTTCCGGCGCTGTTCCAGCATCGCCATCAGCGCGCCGAGGCCCGCGGGTTCGACCTGCTCGACGATCAGCTGGTACTTGGACTGGTTGGCGAAGGTGGTCAGGCGCCCGGTGACGATGATCTCCATCCCCTCCTCGGGGCGGTGCGCCAGCCGGGCGGCCTGCATCTTCCAGCAGACGGCGGCCATGCAGGCGTTGTCGTCCTTGAGGTCGAAGTAGAGATGCCCCGAGCCGGGCCGGGAAACGCGCCCGACCTCTCCCCTGACGCGGACGCGTCCGAACTCGCCCTCGATCACGCGCTTCACGGCGCCCGAGATTTCGGAAACGGTCAGGGGCGGGGCGTTGCTGCCGGCTGGGGCGCCGGGCGCGTCGTCTTCGAAAAGGTCCATGGAGGATAGATGGACCGGCCGGGCCGAAGGGGCAAGCGCCGGACCGGGGCGCTGCCCATGAACGGGGCCCCTGCCTCATTCATCCCGGGATATCCGTTCAAGGAAGAAGCCCTGTGCGCGCCTTGTCCGGGGCGAGGCTTTCGGCCACAAGCACGCGCAAGAATGGAGGTCTTGCGCATGAACATCCTGATCCTCGGCGGCGGCGGACGCGAACATGCGCTGGCCTGGGCCATCCGGCAGAACCCGAAATGCGACCGGCTGATCGTCGCGCCGGGGAACGCCGGGATTGCCGCCATCGCCCGCTGCGCCGAACTGGCGATCGAGGATGGCGCGGCAGTCGTCGCCTTCTGCGAGGAGCACGCGATCGACCTCGTGGTGATCGGACCCGAGGCGCCGCTGGCCGCAGGCGTGGCCGATGCGCTGCGCGCGGCCGGGATCGCGGCCTTCGGGCCGTCGCAGGCCGCGGCGCGGCTTGAGGCATCCAAGGCCTTCACCAAGGATATCTGCGACGCCTGCGGGGCGCCGACCGCCGCCTGGGCCCGCTTCGACGAGGCCGAGGGCGCGCGTGAGTACATCCGCCGCATGGGTGCGCCCATTGTCGTCAAGGCGGATGGGCTGGCGGCCGGCAAGGGCGTCACCGTCGCCATGACCGAGGCCGAGGCGCTGGGGGCCGTCGATGCGGCCTTCGGCGGCGCCTTCGGGGCGGCGGGCGCCGAGGTGGTGATCGAGGAGTTCATGGAAGGCGAGGAGGCCAGCTTCTTCGTCCTCGTGGACGGCACGACCTGCCTTCCCGTCGGCACAGCGCAGGACCACAAGCGTGTGGGCGAGGGCGACAGCGGCCCGAACACCGGCGGCATGGGCGCCTATTCCCCCGCCCCCATCCTGACGGAAGACCTGCAGGCACGCGTCATGGCCGAGATCATCCAGCCGACCGTCGAGGAGATGGCGCGGCGTGGAACACCCTTCCAGGGCGTCCTTTACGCCGGGCTGATGATCAGGGACGGGCGCGCGCGGCTGGTGGAATACAACGTCCGCTTCGGCGATCCCGAATGCCAGGTGCTGATGATGCGGCTGGGCGCGCAGGCGCTGGACCTGATCCAGGCCTGCGCGGAATCGCGGCTGGACGGTGTCAGCGTGACCTGGGCCGACGACCATGCCCTGACCGTGGTGCTGGCGGCCGACGGCTACCCCGGCGACTATGCCAGAGGAACCGCGATCCGGCTGCCGGATGACCTGGCCGAAAGCTCGTCGGCCATGATCTTCCATGCGGGCACGGCGGAACGCGAGGGGCGACTGGTCTCGGCCGGGGGCCGGGTGCTGAACGCGACGGGCCGGGGCGCCACGCTGGCCGAGGCCCGCGACCGCGCCTATGCGCTGACCGAGGCGGTGGACTGGCCCGAGGGGTTCTTCCGCCGCGACATCGGCTGGCGGGCGCTGTGACGACAAGGGGCGCGTGATCGTCACGCGCCCCTTGTCCTTGAGGTCGAAAAATGCGCGGCTCAGACGGCGGCGTACATTCCTTCATAGATCGGCTGCAGCGTTTCCAGCTCGAACAGCGAGGACACCGAGGTTCCGTTCCAGGTGGACATGATCGCCTGTGCGAACAGCGGGGCGGTCGGCACGATGCGGATGTTGCGGGCGTTCTTGACCGGCTCGGGCTGGCTGATCGAGTCGGTGATGACCAGCGACTTCATGACCGAGCCTTCGATCCGCCCTACCGCCGGGCCGGACAGCACGCCGTGCGTGATATAGGCGTGGACCTCGGTCGCGCCGTGGTCGGCCAGCAGTTGCGCGGCCTTCACCAGCGTGCCGGCCGTGTCGCAGATGTCGTCCACGATGATGCAGGTCTTGCCCTCGACATCGCCGATCACGGTCATCTCGGCAATCTCGCCCGCCTTCTCGCGGCGCTTGTCCACGATGGCCAGCGGCGCGTCGATCCGGGCCGCGATCTCGCGCGCCCGTGCCACGCCGCCCACGTCGGGCGAGACGATCATCAGGTCGTCCATGCGGCCCTTGAAGTGGTGCATGATGTCCAGCGAGAAGATCGGCGCGGCATAAAGGTTGTCCACGGGGATGTCGAAGAACCCCTGGATCTGGGTCGCGTGCAGGTCCAGCGTCAGGATGCGGTCCACCCCGGCCTCGGTCAGCAGGTTCGCCACCAGCTTGGCGCTGATCGGCGTGCGGGCCTTGGCGCGGCGGTCCTGCCGGGCATAGCCGAAATAGGGGATGACCGCCGTGATCCGGTTGGCCGAGCTGCGCCGCAGCGCGTCGGCCATGATCAGCAGCTCCATCAGGTTGTCGTTGGCCGGGTTCGACGTGGACTGGATGATGTACATGTCCTCGCCACGGACATTCTCGTAGACCTCGACGAAGATCTCCTGGTCGTTGAACCGCTCGACCCGCGCGTTCACCAGATCCACGTTCATGCCGCGGTGCATCGACATCCGCCGTGCGATTCCGGTGGCCAGCGGGCGATTGGCATTGCCCGCGATCAGCTTGGGTTCGGTCATTGCAGGCATGGGAGTCCTTGGTCGCTAGGGTCGCCCGGCCGGGATTCGCCGGATTGCGCCCCGATTAGCACCGCGATAGCGTCCGGGCAAACCGCAGGAGGGCCGTAACGTGGCGCAGATCGACTATTACCTCAGCACGATCAGCCCCTGGGCCTATCTCGCGGGCGACCGGCTGGAAAAGATCGCAGAACGCCACGGTGCGACCATCACCTACCGGCCCATCGACGTCATGCAGCTTTTCGACCGCACCGGGGGCACGCGGCCGCAGAGCCGCCATCCCTCGCGCATGGACTATCGCCGGCAGGAACTGACGCGCTGGTCCGAGCACCTGGGCCTGCCGATCAGGATCGACGTGCCGATGACGAACCCCGCCCCTGCCGCCTATGCGATCATCGCCGCGCAGGAGGCGGGGGGCGACGTGGCGGGGCTGGTGCGGGCGGTCCTGTCGGCCCGCTTCGCCGAAGGACGCGACATCGCCGAGGACGAGGTGATCCGCGCGGCGCTGTCGCAGGCGGGCTTCGACCCCGGCCTTGCCGACCGGGGGCTGTTCGTGGGCGCCGAAACCTATGGCCGCAACCTCGAGCGCGCGATCGAGGCGGGCGTCTTCGGGGTGCCCTTCTTCCACGTCCTCGACACGGACCAGCGGTTCTGGGGCCAGGACCGGCTCGACTTCCTGGACCGGCATCTGGCCACGCTGTGAGCGCGGTTCATGTCCGGCACTGGCCGGGCGATCCGTCGCGCCCGGCTCTGGCGATCCACTGCATGATGGGCAGCGGCCGCGCCTTCGATCCCATGGCGCGGCGGCTTGGCGGCCGCGTGGACCTGACCGCCTTCGACCTGCCCTCGCACGGGCGCAGCGGGGCATGGCGGCCTGCCGAGGGCGAGGACTACCACACGACCGTGACCCGCATGGCCGAGGGGCTGCTGGGCGAGGGGCCGGTGGACCTGATCGGCCATTCCATCGGGGCCACGGTCGCGCTGAGGCTGGCCGTCGCGGCCCCGGGGCGTGTCCGCTCGCTGACGCTGATCGAGCCGGTGCTGTTCGCGGCCTCGCGTTCGGGGCACAGCCTCGACGACGAGCTTGCCGCCCTGGCCGCCGCCGGAAGGATCGAGGCCGCCGCGCGGCTGTTCCTGGGCATCTGGGGCGCGCCCGGCGGGTTCGAGGCGCTGCCGCGCAGCCTGCAGCAGGCGGCGGTCGAGCTGATGCCGCTGGTGCTCGAAACGGATGCCGCGCTCAGCGCCGATGTCCATGGCATCCTGCGGCTGGGCGGGCTCGAGGCTGTCCGGGCCCCTTCCCTGCTGATCGCAGGCGCGGACTCGCCCGCCGTGGTGGGCGAGATCTTCGACACGCTTGCCGCGCGCCTGCCCGATGCGCGCCGGGCGACCGTGCCGGGCGCGGGGCACATGGCCCCCGTGACCCATCCCGCCGAGGTGACAGCGCTGGTGGCGGGCAACCTCGACCGCGCCTGAGGCTCAATCGACGGCGAAATCGTCCACGTGATCGGTGGGGCCGATCGCCAGCCAGTCGGCCCGCACCCGCGCGACGCGGGTGTCGCCCCAGGTGCGGAAGACCAGCGTGAAGCCGGTGGCCGTCACCTCCTCGGCCGCGATGTCCACGCGCTGGTTCGCCTCGACCGAGATGTCCCACATCGACAGGCCGACATGGACCGCGGGCAGGCCGAGAAAGGGCGTCGGGAAGCTGACCGGGACATGTTGGACCCTCGCGCCCGTTCCGGTCCACATCGGCCCGTTGTCCTCGAAGGCCGAGAACAGGAACGCCCGGCCCTGTTGCACGCCAACGGCAGTATGGCTGAACCGCAGCATCCGTCCCCCTTGTGCAAACCCCGTCATGCCTGCCGACTTCAAGGGACTTAAACAACAACACCCCGCCCGACGGAACGGGCGGGGTGTCTGTCTTTTCTTCTATCCGGCGAAATCGGGCTTATTCCGGGACCGTGGACTGGTTGGGGTCCAGCCCGATATGGGTTCCCAGCGCCTGCATGTCGCCCAGCATCTTGGCCGAGGCGGCCACGACATCATCGCCGACCGACTCGCGGCGCGACTCGACGCCCCGATGCGCGCGATGCGCGTCGCGCATCATCTCGTTGTAGACGTCCTGAGTCAGCTCGGCCCGCGGGTGGCCCCGCTCGGCCAGCAGGCTGACCGACTCGCCATTGATCTCGGCGAAGCCGCCCGTCACGGCGAACTCGGTCGCCGTGCCCTGCGCGTCCACCACCGTGACGATGCCCGGCCGAAGCGTGACGATCGTCGCGGCGTGACCCGGCATCGCCGTCAGGTCGCCGTCCGTGCCCGGCAGGCGAACCTCGCGCACCGGGACCGAGACGAGCCTGCGTTCCGGCGAAACGAGGTCGAACTGCATCGTGTCGGCCATGTCGCCCCCTTACGCCGCGTCAGCGGCGAGGCGCTGCGCCTTGGCTTTCACGTCCTCGATGCCGCCGACCATGTAGAAGGCCGCTTCCGGCAGGTGGTCGTATTCGCCGGCCACGACCGCCTTGAACGAACGGATCGTGTCGTCCAGCGGGACCTGCACGCCGTCCGAGCCGGTGAAGACCTTGGCCACGTCGAAAGGCTGCGACAGGAAGCGCTGGATCTTCCGGGCGCGGGCCACGGTCAGCTTGTCCTCTTCCGACAGTTCGTCCATCCCGAGGATGGCGATGATGTCCTGAAGCGACTTGTACTTCTGCAGGATGCCCTGGACGTCGCGGGCGACCTGGTAGTGCTCTTCGCCGACCACGGCCGGGTCGAGGATCCGGCTGTTCGAGTCAAGCGGGTCCACGGCCGGGTAGATCCCCAGTTCCGAGATCGCGCGCGACAGAACGGTCGTGGCGTCGAGGTGGGCGAAGGTCGTCGCGGGCGCCGGGTCGGTGAGGTCGTCGGCCGGAACGTAGACGGCCTGGATCGAGGTGATCGAGCCCTTCTTGGTCGAGGTGATGCGTTCCTGCATCGCGCCCATGTCGGTCGCCAGCGTCGGCTGGTAACCCACGGCGGACGGGATGCGGCCCAGAAGCGCCGACACTTCCGAACCCGCCTGGGTGAAGCGGAAGATGTTGTCCACGAAGAACAGCACGTCGGTGCCGGTCGCGTCGCGGAACTGTTCCGCCACGGTCAGACCGGTCAGGGCCACGCGCATCCGCGCCCCCGGAGGCTCGTTCATCTGGCCGTAGACCAGAGCCACCTGCGACTCGGCCAGGTTGTCCGGCTTGATGACGCCCGATTCCACCATCTCGTGGTAAAGGTCGTTGCCTTCACGGGTCCGCTCGCCCACGCCGGCGAACACGGAATAGCCCGAGTGCACCTTGGCGATGTTGTTGATCAGTTCCATGATCAGAACGGTCTTGCCCACGCCGGCGCCGCCGAACAGGCCGATCTTGCCGCCCTTCGAGTAAGGCGCGAGCAGGTCGATGACCTTGATGCCGGTGACGAGGATTTCCGAGCTGGTCGCCTGCGCCGCAAAGTCCGGTGCGGGCTGGTGGATCGCGCGGGTCTCGGTCGCCTGGACCGGGCCGCGCTCGTCCACGGGCTCGCCCACGACGTTCAGGATGCGGCCCAGGGTCGCCTCGCCCACCGGAACCGAGATCGGCCCCCCGGTGTCGGTCACGGCCGCGCCGCGGACCAAGCCCTCGGTCGCGTCCATGGCGATGGTGCGGACGGTGTTCTCGCCCAGGTGCTGGGCGACTTCCAGGACCAGCTTGCGGCCGTTGTTCTCGGTGTCCAGCGCGTTCAGGATCGCCGGCAGGTGATCGTCGAACTGGACGTCGACGACCGGACCGATGACCTGGGTGATCTTGCCCTTGGCGCCGGCGCGCGACGGTTCGTCGGCCAGGATGTTGCGGGCTTCAGCCTCTGCCATCTTCTTACCTCTTTGTTTCCCGTCAGAGCGCTTCGGCGCCCGCGATGATTTCGATGAGTTCGGTGGTGATCGCCGCCTGACGCGAGCGGTTGAACTGCGTCGTCAGCCTGTCGATCATCTCGCCCGCGTTGCGGGTCGCGTTGTCCATGGCGGTCATCCGCGCGCCCTGTTCGGACGCTGCGTTTTCCAGCAGCGACGCGAAGACCTGCGTCGTGATGGACCGCGGCAGCAGCTCGGACAGGATCGCCTCCTCGCCGGGCTCGTAGTCGTAGAGCGCCGAGGCGCCCTCGCCCGCCTGCCCTTCCTCGACCACGGCCGGGATGATCTGGCGCGCGGTCGGGACCTGGCTGATGACGGATTCGAAGCGGCTGTAGAACAGCGTGGCCACGTCGAAGTCGCCGCCGTCAAAGCGCTCGAGGATCTCGCGCGCGATGTCGCGGGCGTTCTCGTAGCCGATGCGCTTGACCTCGGACAGATCGACGTGATGCACGAAGAACTGGCCCATGTCGCGGCGCAGCTGCTCGCGGGCCTTCTTGCCCACGGTCATGATGGCGACCTGCTTGCCCTGGCCCAGCAGCTCTTCGGCATGCTGGCGCGCCAGCTTGACGATCGAGCTGTTGAAGCCGCCCGCAAGGCCACGTTCCGACGTCAGCACCACCAGAAGGTGGCGCCGGTCCTCACCCGTGCCGGCCAGAAGGCGCGGCGCCCCTTCCGACCCGGCCGCCGCAGCCGTCAGGCCGGCCATGACGGCCGACATGCGCTCGGCATAGGGACGCGCGGCTTCCGCCGCGTCCTGCGCGCGGCGCAGCTTCGCGGCGGCGACCATCTGCATCGCCTTGGTGATCTTCCGCGTGTTCTTGACGCTTCCGATCCGGTTCTTGAGAGCCTTGAGGCTGGGCATCTGTCCCCTCTCCTCAGGCGTAGGTCTTGGCGTAGGCGTCCAGGACCGACTTCAGCCGAGCTTCCGCGTCACCCTTGATCTTCGGGTCTTCGCGGGTCAGCCAGTCGAGGACGTCCGCGTGCTGGTTGCGCAGGAACGAGATCAGGCCCTCTTCCCAGCGACCGACCTCGCGCACCGGGATGTCGTCCAGGTAGCCCTTGGTGCCGGCATAGATGACGGCGACGATCTCGGCGTTGGTCAGCGGCGAATACTGCGGCTGCTTCATCAGCTCGGTCAGGCGCGCGCCGCGGTTCAGCAGCTTCTGCGTCGCGGCATCCAGGTCAGAACCGAACTGCGCAAAGGCAGCCATCTCGCGGTACTGCGCCAGTTCCAGCTTCACCGGGCCGGCGACCGACTTCATCGCGTTGGTCTGGGCGGCCGAGCCCACGCGCGACACCGACAGACCGGTGTTCACGGCCGGGCGGATGCCCTGGAAGAACAGGTCCGTTTCCAGGAAGATCTGGCCGTCGGTGATCGAGATCACGTTGGTCGGGATATAGGCCGACACGTCGCCCGCCTGCGTCTCGATGATCGGCAGGGCGGTCAGCGAGCCCGCGCCGAAGTCCTCGTTCAGCTTGGCCGAACGCTCCAGCAGGCGCGAGTGCAGGTAGAACACGTCGCCCGGATAGGCTTCGCGCCCCGGCGGACGGCGCAGCAGCAGCGACATCTGGCGGTAGGCCACGGCCTGCTTGGACAGGTCGTCATAGATGATCAGCGCGTCCATGCCGTTGTCGCGGAAGTATTCCGCCATGGCGGTCGCGGCATAGGGGGCCAGGTACTGCATCGGCGCGGGCTCGGACGCGGTCGCGGCGATCACGGTGGTGTAGGCCATCGCGCCGGTTTCTTCCAGCTTCTTGACCAGCTGGGCGACGGTCGAGCGCTTCTGGCCGATGGCGACATAGAAGCAGTGCAGCGTCTTCATGCCGTCCGCTTCGCGGCCGTTGTAGTTGCGCTGGTTCAGGATGGTGTCCATCGCGATCGCCGACTTGCCGGTCTGGCGGTCGCCGATGATCAGCTCGCGCTGGCCGCGGCCGACGGGGATCATGGCGTCAACGGACTTGAGGCCGGTCGCCATCGGCTCGTGCACCGACTTGCGCGGCATGATGCCGGGGGCCTTGACGTCGGCCACGCGGCGCTCGGTCGCGTCGATCGGGCCCTTGCCGTCGATGGGGTTGCCCAGCGCGTCCACGACGCGGCCCAGCAGGCCGCGACCCACCGGCACGTCCACGATGGAACGGGTGCGCTTGACGGTGTCGCCTTCCTTGATCGAGCGGTCGTCGCCGAAGATCACGACGCCGACGTTGTCGGTTTCGAGGTTCAGCACCATGCCCCGGATGCCGCCGGGGAATTCAACCATCTCGCCGGCCTGCACCTTGTCCAGACCGTGAACGCGCGCGATGCCGTCGCCCACCGACAGCACCTGGCCGACCTCGGCCACCTCGGCGTCCTGACCGAAATTCTTGATCTGATCCTTGAGGATCGCCGAAATCTCGGCAGCCTGGATTCCCATTATCCGACCTCTTTCATGACATTCTGGAGAGAAGCGAGCTTCGAGCGGATCGAGCTGTCGATCATCTGCGAGCCCAGCTTGACGATCATTCCGCCGATGAGGCTTTCATCGACGCGGGTGTTCAGTTTCACGGTCCGGCCGGATTTCTGCGCCAGCGTCTCGGTCAGGCGGCGCTGCTGGTCCTCGGACAGGGGGGCGGCGGTGACGACATCGGCAGTCACCTCGCCGCGCTCCTCGGCGATCAGCTCGCCCAGGCGCTCGACCAGTTGCGGCAGGGTGAACAGGCGGCGGTTCTGCGCCATCAGGCGCAGGGTGTTGGTCATCACGGGCGACAGGCCCATCCGGCCCGCGATCGCGACAATGGCCGATTCCTGGTCTTCGCGCGAATACAGGGGCGAGCCGATCAGGGTGCGCAGGTCGGCGCTGTCATCCAGCGTCGCGCGCAGGCTCTCGACCTCGGTGGAGAGACGGTCGAGGGCGCCTTCCTCCTTGACCAGGTCGAACACGGCTTGCGCATAACGGCCGGCGATGTTTGCGGAAATCGAAGCGGTATTGGCCACGGACACCCCTTTGGTTTGCGCGAAACCCCGCAGGCGGGCCGCCCTTGGGGCGGTCAGTCGCGGGGCGCGGACAACGGCAGGGCAGGCCTGTGGACGGCGCACCCCTGAATCTGGCGCGTCTCTAACAGCACTCACCCTCTGCGCGCAACTGGTCCGCGGGGGTAAAATGACACGTCCGCCCACCGAACCGTCCCACATCCGGGAGGGCGGGCCGGAAGACGAAGGACAGGGGCCGCGGGCCATGCCCGAAGACGTCGCGGGTGCGCTTCAAGCACGTTGGCGCGCCGCCGGTTCCCTTGCGGATCCAAAATGTAGGTCTAGGGGCGAATCGTCACATGTCCGGCGGCTCCATGCCGGTCCTGCCCTGCCCGCCCGAGGGGTGCGGCGCGGGCCGTGCGAGGGGCCTCGGCTTGCGGATGCCGCCCAGCACCTCCAGCGGGCTGGGCACCAGCACCTTCTGCGCGGGACCGGTCATGGCGGGCACCTGCTTGGCGAATTCGGCGATGACGACGCCCGCGATCAGGACCGAGGCGATGCGGGTGCCCGTCCGTTCCCACATCTGGGCGCTTTTCAGCCAGAAGCGCCGGTCCGAGGGGGGGATGTAGACGGCGGCCCCCGTGGCCTCGGTCACAAAGCCCGCGGCGCGCGCCTGCGCCTCGAGCTGGCCGCGCGTGTAGCTGCGCCCGATGCCGAAGGGGGTGGCCTCGCTTTGCGCCCACAGGCCTGCGCGGTTCGGGACCATCACCATCAGCCGCCCGCCGGGACCGAGGACGCGCCAGCATTCCGACAGCACCGCGTCGGCATGGTCCGCCGTTTCCAGCCCGTGCAGCACGATCAGCCGGTCCACGCTGCCCGTTTCCAGCGGCCAGGCGGTTTCCTCGCACAGGACACTGTGGTTGGGCGCGCCCGCGGGCCAGGGCATCACGCCCTGCCGCCACGGCATCAGCGCCGTCACCCGCCGCGCCCGCGCGAGGTAGGGCCGCAGCATCGGCACCGCGAAGCCATAACCCGCCACGGTCATGCCCGAGGCGCGCTCGGGCGGCCACATGGCGGTCAGCCGGTCGCGCAGGATGCGCTGGACCACCCGGCCCAGCGCGCGCTGGTAATAGAAGCTGCGCAGGTCGAGGACGTCGTGATGCATGGCGCCATCAGGGCCCCGCACCGCGTCGGCGTCAAGGCGGTGCCCCCGGTTTGCCAAGCCGCCCGGCCACGCCTAACCTCGCCCCGACAAGGAGGACATCATGGCCGAACTGGTGACGATCCGCTGCCTGACCGACAACTACGCCTATCTGGTCCACGACCGGGGCTGCACGGTGCTGATCGACGCGCCCGAAGCGGGCCCGATCCTTTCGGAACTGAGGGGCCGGGGCTGGAGCCTCGACGCCATCCTGCTCACCCATCACCATGACGACCACATCCAGGCCGTGCCCGAGATCGTGGCCGCGACCGGCGCCCAGGTCTGGGGGAACATGGCCGACACGAGCCGCCTGCCGCCCCTGGACCGCGCCCTGGAAACGGGCGAGTGGACCGAGGTCTGCGGCCAGACCCTGAACGTGATCGACGTGCCGGGCCACACCGTCGGCCATGTCGCCTTCCACATGCCGGACGCGGGACTGGTGTTCACCGCCGACAGCCTGATGGCGATGGGTTGCGGGCGGCTTTTCGAGGGAACGGCCGCGCAGATGTGGTCCTCGCTGTCCAAGCTGGCGGCCCTGCCGGACGATACGCTGGTCTGCTCGGGCCATGATTATGCCCGCGGGAACGGCGCCTTCGCGCTGTCGGTGGACTCCGGGAACCAGGCGCTGCGCCAGCGGCTGGACGCCACGATGGCGGGGGACCGCCCCGCCTCGCCCGCGACGCTTGGCGATGAAAAGGCCACCAATCCCTTCCTGCGCGCAGCCGAACTGGCGCAGCCGGACGAGTCCCCGCTGGACAGCTTCACGCGGCTGCGCGCGGCCAAGGACTCGTTCCGGGGGTGACGGGTGCTTGAAAGCATGAGGCGTCGTGATCACATCTGCCTCAACCTTGGGCTTATCGGCCGCGTCATCTCAACGAATCCCTTGCGCCGCGCCGAAATGCACCAATTCTAAATCTTATCGTGACAGTCTGGTCAGGTGGGATCCTCGCGGGCCCCAGACCGCCAGTCGACTGACAGGAGCAGTGCCGTGCCGTCCTTCTCGACCACCCTGGAACAGGCGATCCATTCCGCCTTGTCGCTGGCAAACCGCCACCGCCATGAACTCGCCACGCTGGAACACCTGCTGCTGGCTTTGACCGACGAACCCGATGCCGTGCGCGTCATGCGCGCCTGCAACGTCGATCTGAACGAACTGCGGCGGATGCTGACCGACTTCATCGACGATGACCTTTCGACGCTGATCACCGACGTGGACGGGTCCGAGGCGGTCCCGACCGCCGCCTTCCAGCGCGTCATCCAGCGCGCTGCCATCCATGTCCAAAGCTCGGGCCGCAGCGAGGTCACGGGCGCCAACGTGCTCGTCGCCATCTTCGCCGAGCGTGAATCCAATGCCGCGTTCTTCCTGCAGGAACTCGACATGACCCGCTACGACGCGGTGAACTTCATCGCGCATGGCGTGGCGAAGAACCCCTCGTTCTCGGAATCCCGCCCCGTCAAGGGCGCCGAGGCCGAGCAGTCCCAGACCGAGGAACGGCAGGGCAAGGAGGATTCGGCCTTGGCCAAGTATTGCGTGGACCTGAACGCAAAGGCCTCGCATGGCGACGTCGATCCGCTGATCGGCCGCGCCGACGAGGTCGAGCGCTGCATCCAGGTCCTGTGCCGCCGGCGCAAGAACAACCCCCTGCTGGTGGGCGACCCGGGCGTGGGCAAGACCGCGATCGCGGAAGGCCTGGCGCTGAAGATCACGCGGGGCGAGACGCCGGACGTGCTGGCGGGCGCCACGATCTTCTCGCTGGACATGGGCGCGCTTCTGGCGGGCACCCGCTATCGCGGGGATTTCGAGGAGCGGCTGAAGGCCGTGGTGAAGGAGCTTGAGGAGCATCCCGACGCGATCCTCTTCATCGACGAGATCCACACGGTGATCGGCGCGGGGGCGACCTCGGGCGGGGCGATGGACGCGTCGAACCTGCTCAAGCCCGCGCTGTCGGGCGGCAAGCTGCGCTGCATGGGCTCCACGACCTACAAGGAGTTCCGCCAGCACTTCGAGAAGGACCGCGCGCTCAGCCGCCGCTTCCAGAAGATCGACGTGAACGAGCCGTCGGTGCCGGATGCGATCAAGATCCTGATGGGCCTGAAGCCGTCGTTCGAGAAGCACCACGACCTGCGCTACACCTCGGAAGCGATCAAGACCGCGGTGGAACTGGCCTCGCGCTACATCAACGACCGCAAGCTGCCGGACTCGGCCATCGACGTGATCGACGAAGCGGGGGCGGCCCAGCATGTCGTGGCCGAAAGCCGCCGCAAGAAGGTGATCTCGCCCAAGGAGATCGAGGCGGTCGTCGCCAAGATCGCCCGCATCCCGCCGAAGAACGTCAGCAAGGACGACGCCGAGGTGCTGCGCGACCTTGAGAAGACCCTGAAGCGGCTGGTCTTCGGGCAGGATGCGGCCATCGAGGCGCTGGCTTCCTCGATCAAGCTGGCCCGCGCGGGCCTGCGCGAACCGGAAAAGCCCATCGGCAACTACCTGTTCGCGGGCCCGACCGGCGTCGGCAAGACCGAGGTGGCCAAGCAGCTGGCCAACACCCTGGGTGTGGAACTGCTGCGCTTCGACATGTCCGAATACATGGAGAAGCACGCGGTGTCCCGGCTGATCGGCGCGCCTCCGGGCTATGTCGGCTTCGACCAGGGCGGCCTGCTGACCGACGGCGTGGACCAGCATCCGCATTGCGTGCTGCTGCTGGACGAGATCGAGAAGGCGCATCCGGATGTCTACAACATCCTTCTGCAGGTGATGGACCACGGGAAGCTGACCGACCACAACGGCCGTCAGGTGGACTTCCGCAACGTGATCCTGATCATGACCTCGAACGCGGGCGCGGCCGACCAGGCCCGCGCGGCCATCGGCTTCGGCCGCGACCGGCGCGAGGGCGAGGACAAGGAGGCGATCGAGCGCACCTTCACGCCCGAGTTCCGCAACCGCCTGGACGCGGTGATCTCGTTCGCGCCGCTGCCGCGCGAGGTGATCGTGCAGGTGGTCGAGAAGTTCATCCTGCAGCTGGAAGCCCAGCTCATGGACCGCAACGTCCATATCGAGCTGACGCCCGAGGCCGCGAACTGGCTGGCCGAGAAGGGCTATGACGACCGGATGGGCGCGCGCCCCCTAGCCCGCGTGATCCAGGAAACGATCAAGAAGCCCCTGGCCGAGGAGCTTCTGTTCGGCCGCCTGATGAAGGGCGGGATCGTCAAGGTGCGGATCGAGGACGACAAGCCCGTCTTCGACATCGAAGGCCCCGGCACGCCGCGGCTGGGCAAGGACCGCACGCCGCTTCTGACGGCCGAGTAGGACAAGAACAGGTGGAAGGCGCCCCTCTGCGGGGCGCCTTTCTCGTTCCGGTGGGGGAACGGTCGCCCCGCAGGTCGGAACCGGCGATTGTCATCATTCGGTTACGTCCTTGTCATAGATCCATGCTTCACCCTCGCCGCGCCTGACCGACAAGGAGATGCACATGGCCAGTGACCTCGACCTGCTTGCGATCGACGAAGGACTCGACGAGGACTTCGAGCTGGATCTCGAGGATGCGCTGCTTCCCTTGCAGATCGCCGCGGCCTATCGCGAAATGCACCCCAACCCGCTGCCGCGCCGGGTCTATTTCCATGAGCTCGTGCGGCTGCAGTCGGAACTGATCAAGCTGCAGGACTGGGTCAGTCACCACAAGGAAAAGGTTGTCGTCATCTTCGAGGGCCGCGATTCGGCGGGCAAGGGTGGCGTCATCAAGCGCATCACCCAGCGCCTGAACCCCCGCGTCGTGCGCACCGTCGCCCTGCCCGCCCCGTCGGACCGCGAAAAGACGCAATGGTATTTCCAGCGCTACGTCCCTCACCTGCCCGCGGGCGGCGAGATCGTGCTGTTCGACCGCAGCTGGTACAACCGCGCGGGCGTCGAACGCGTGATGGGCTTCGCCACCGAGGACCAGGTCGAGCAGTTCTTCCGCGACGTCCCCGAGTTCGAGCGGATGCTGGTCCGGTCCGGCATCCGGCTGGTGAAATACTGGTTCTCGATCACGGACGTCGAACAGCAGATGCGCTTCCTGATGCGCATCCACGATCCGCTGAAGCAGTGGAAGCTGTCCCCCATGGACCTGCAGTCCCGTGTCCGCTGGGAGGCCTACACCAAGGCCAAGGAGGACATGTTCGAGCGCACCTCGATCCCCGAGGCGCCATGGTACATCGTGCCGGGCAACGACAAGAAGCGGGCCCGGTTGAACTGCATCGGCCACCTGCTGGGGTTGATCCCCTACACCGACGTCCAGCACGAGACGATCACCCTGCCCGACCGGGTCTTCAACCCGGATTACGAACGTGATGTCCTGCCGCGCGAACTCTACGTTCCCGAACTCTATTGAAAGCACACCATGCCCAAGGCCTACTGGATCGCCCATGTCAGCGTTGACGACCCCGAGGCCTATGCGGCCTATCGCCAGGCCAACGCGGCCGCCTTCCAGAAGTACGGCGCGCGCTTCCTGGTCCGGGGCGGCGAGCAGCAGGTGATGGAGGGGGCGCTCCGCCCCCGCGCCGTGGTGATCGAGTTCCCGTCGCGCGACGCAGCCGAGGCCTGCTATCGCAGTCCCGAGTACCAGGCGGCGCTGGCGCTGCGGCAGCCCGTCAGCACCGCCGACCTTGCGATCGTGGACGGGTGGGACCAGCCGGACGACACCGGCGGAAGCAACTGATCTTCTTTAACTTGCGAAGGTTTGAAAGGACATCGATAATCAGTCCATGTTCCGTAGCCTTCTACCCCGTCTGCTGGGGGACGCCCCCCGGGAAACCACGCTGTCGCATGATGACGCGGAGGTTGCGATCGCCGCATTGATGGTGCGGATCGCCCGTGCCGACAATCATTACGGCAAGAACGAACGCGCCCATATCGACGCGCTGCTGGCACGCCGCCGGGGCCTGTCCCCGGCCGACGCGGCCGACCGCCGCGCGGCCGCCGAGATGATCGAGGCCGAGGCCCCCGACACCGTCCGCTTCACACGCGCCATCAAGGACCGCATCGCGCTTGAGGAGCGGGCCTGGATCATCGAAACGCTTTGGGAGGTTGCCCTGTCCGACGCCGTCCGCAGCCCCGACGAGGACGCGATGATCCGGCTGGTTGCCAGCCTTCTGGGCGTCAGCGATGTCGAAAGCGCGCAGTTGCGCCAGCAGGTCGCCCAGGCGGCGTCGGGCCGCTGACGGCACGTCCCGCGCGCCCATATCCCCGTTGCAATCCGGCCCGGATTCACGCCAGATGCGCAGGCCATGACAGCGCAAGTCCCTCATCCTCACCGGCCCGCGGAAGACGCAGCGCCCGTTCCGGTCATCCAGATCTGCGGGCTGCACAAGGCCTATGGCGCGCTGCAGGTGCTCAAGGGCGTGGACATGACGGCGCCCCGCGGCCATGTCGTCACGCTGATCGGCTCGTCCGGGTCGGGAAAGTCCACGCTGCTGCGCTGCTGCAACCTGCTTGAGATCAGCCAGGCCGGCGAGATCGTGATCGAGGGCGAGCCCGTCCGCTGGACCGGAACCGGTCCCGACCGCCAGCCCGCCGACCGGGCGCAGGTCCGCCGCTTGCGCACCAATCTTTCGATGGTGTTCCAGCAGTTCAATCTCTGGTCCCACATGACCATCCTGCAGAACGTGATGGAGGCGCCCGTCACCGTGCTGGGCCAGCCGGCCGCTCAGGTCGAGGCGCGCGCCCGCAAGCTGCTGGACAAGGTCGGCATCGGCGACAAGGCCGACGCCTGGCCCGCGCAGCTTTCGGGCGGCCAGCAGCAGCGCGCCGCCATCGCGCGCGCGCTTTGCATGGAGCCGCGGGCGCTTCTGTTCGACGAGCCCACCAGCGCGCTCGACCCCGAACTGCAGCAGGAGGTCGTCAAGGTCATCAAGGACCTCGCGGCCGAGCATCGCACCATGATCCTCGTCACCCATGACATGCGGCTGGCGGCCGATGTCAGCAATCACGTGGTGTTCCTGCACCAGGGCCGGATCGAGGAGGAAGGCCCGCCCGACCAGATTTTCCGCGCACCCCGGACCGACCGGCTGCGCCAATTCCTCAGCGCGACAATGAGCGCCTGAGACATAACCGACGGGAGACTACCATGAAGAACCTGCTGATCGCCGCCGCCGTGTTGGCCCTGAGTGCGGGCGCAAGCCTGGCCGAGCCGCTGCGGATGGGCACCGAGGGCGCCTATCCCCCCTACAACTTCGTCAACGAGAAGGGCGAGGTGGACGGCTTCGAGATCGAGCTGGGCAACGAACTGTGCAAGCGCATCCAGGCGGAATGCACCTGGGTCCGCAACGACTGGGATTCGATCATTCCGAACCTCGTCAGCGGCAACTACGACACGATCATGGCGGGGATGAACATCACCGACGAGCGTCGCAAGTCGATCGCCTTCTCGGACGCCTACACGCCGCCCCCGCCCTCGGCCTACGTGGCGCTGACCGCTGACGCCGACGTGACGGGCATCGTGGCCGCGCAGATCAACACCATCCAGGCCGGCTACGTGGCCGAGTCCGGCGCCACGCTGGTCGAGTTCGCCACCGGCGAGGAAGCCATCGCCGCCGTCCGCAACGGCGAGGCCGACGCCGTCTTTGCCGACCGCGACTTCCTGGTGCCCTTCGAGCGCGACTCGGAGGATCTCGTCTGGGTCGAGGGCAAGGACCGCGTCGTGGTCGGCGAGGGCCTGGGCATCGGGATGCGCCAGTCGGACACCGAGCTGAAGGCGCGCTTCGACAAGGCCATCGGCGAGATGAAGGCGGACGGCTCGCTGGACGCGCTGATCGTCAAGTGGCTGGGCGCAGAGGCCAAGACCTTCGCCGGCATGGCTGCCGAGGGCGCTGCTGCCCCCGCCGCGCCCGCCGCCTCTGCCGTCCCCGCGACCGCGTCGAACTGACCTGCTGAAAGGGGCCGCCGTCCTGACGTGGACGGCGGCCTGCCCCCACCATGTTCGCCATGTGTGCCGACCCCAAGGCCCTTGAAGGGCTAGCCTGGATGCTGTGCTACCTCACCTCGGGGACGCACATGCTGTTCTATGCGTCCTTCGGCACGGTGCTGGGGCTGCTGGCGGTGACCGCGCCCGCGGCGCTGCTGCTGGGCTTTTTGGGGGCGCTGGCCGCGCGTTCGCCCGTGGCGCCGCTGCGCTGGATCGGGCGCACCTATGCCGCCATCGTGCGCGGCGTGCCGGACGTGGTGTTCTTCCTTTTCGTGCCCATCGCGCTGGACCAGGGGATCGAGTGGCTGCGCTCGCGCGTGCTGTGCGATCCGTCCGTTCCCGTCCGGCAGGGCAACGAGTTCGTGGTCTGCGCCGCCGCCAAGATGCCGCTGTCCACAAGCCCCGAATGGGTCCACGACCTTTACGGCATCGCCTTGGCCGTGGCGGCCTTCGCCTTTGTCTTCGGGGCCTTCGCGGCCAACGTCCTTTACGGGGCGATGGGCGCCGTGCCCCGCGCCCAGCTTGAAACGGCCGAGGCCTATGGCATGACCCCGCGCCAGATCGACCGGCGCATCCTGATCCCGCAGATGTGGACCTATGCCCTGCCCGGCCTGTCGAACCTGTGGATGATCCTGATCAAGGCCACGCCGCTCCTGTTCCTGCTGGGGGTCGAGGACATCGTCTACTGGGCGCGCGAACTCGGCGGGTCCAAGACATCGACCTACGCCTATCCGCATGGCGACTGGCGCGTGTGGTATTTCCTGGCGCTGCTGGGCTTCTACCTCGGGATGACCTGGGTTTCGCAGCGGATCATCGACCGGATGGCGGCGCGCCTGTCGCGCGGACAGGCCACCATGGCCGGCGAGGCCATCCGCAAGGCGGGCACCACCGCATGAACCAGTGCCTGCAAACCATCGCGGACTATGGCCTGCGGTCCATCGGGATCGGCGAGCGGCTGCTGCCGCGCACCGACTTCACGCTGTGCCAGCAATTCACGCTGATCGGCTCGGGGCTGATCTGGAACCTGTATTTCGTGGCGTTGTCGCTGACGTTCGGCTTTGTGCTGGCGAACGGGCTGGCGCTGGCCAAGGCCAGCCGCAATCCCTGGCTGCGCTGCCCGGCGAACGGCTTCATCTTCGTCTTCCGGGGCAGCCCCCTGTTTATCCAGTTCTTTCTCGCCTATTCGGCGCTGGTCCTGCTGCCGCGCGACGGGGTGCAGCTGTTCGGCCTGAGCCTTTCGACCGGCTGGCTGACCCGCGCCTGGGCAGGGGCCCTGATCGTCCTGACCCTGAACACCGCCGCCTATTCGGCCGAGATCTTCCACGGGGCGCTGATGAACGTCCCCAAGGGCGACCTCGAAGCCGCCGACGCCTATGGCATGACCGGCTGGAAGCGGTTCCGCCGCATCGTCTGGCCGACGATGATGCGGCTGGCCTGGCCCGCCTATACCAACGAGGCGATCTTCCTGTTCCACGCCACGACGCTGGTCTTCTTCTCGGCCTTTCCGGCGATCCAGCAGATGGGCGACAGCCTCTATTACGCCAGCTATTTCGCCGACAAGACCTTCAATCCGTTCGTGGCCTACCCGATCGTGGCGGGCTACTTCATCCTCCTGACCCTGTGCCTGATCGGGCTTTTCGGGGTCGTCAACCGGCGGCTGAACCGCCATCTGCCGGGCGCGGCGAAGCCGCTGCGCTATCGGCCCAATCTTTTCAGGTGACATCATGGACTGGCTGAGGGAACACCCTGAGGTCAAGACGATCCGCGTGGCGGCGTCCGATCTGAACGGCGTCGCGCGCGGCAAACGGGTGCCCGCACGCTTTGCCGACAAGCTGCTGACGGAAGGGACCAAGTTCCCTTATTCCGTGCTGAACATGGACATCTGGGGCGAGGACGTCGAGGACAGCCCCCTGGTCTTCCAGGCGGGCGACCCCGACGGGCTGCTCATGCCGACCGAGCGCGGCTTCATGCCGATGCCGTGGCTGGACGCGCCCACGGGGCTGCTTCCCTTGTGGATGTTCCACCCCGACGGGCGGCGCTACGACGGCTGCCCGCGTCAGGCGCTGGCCCGCGTCGTGGACCGCTACAAGGCCGCCGGGCTGACGCCGGTCGTCGCGACCGAGCTGGAGTTCTTCCTGATCGACGACAGCAAGTTCGGCGAATTGCAGGTGCCGCCCTCGCCCCGGTCCGGCAAGCGGCGCACCGGGGCGGAAACGCTGTCCCTGCGCGCGCTTGACGCCTTCGACCGCTTCTTCACGCAGCTTTACGACGGCTGCGAGGCGATGGACATTCCCGCCGATACCGCGATCTCGGAAGCAGCTCCGGGGCAGTTCGAGATCAACCTGATGCACCAGCCCGACCCGCTGAAGGCGGCGGACGACGCGTGGCTGTTCAAGATGCTGGTCAAGGGAATCGCCCGCCGCTTCGGCTTCGCCGGGTCGTTCATGGCCAAGCCCTACGACCTGTTCAACGGCAACGGGATGCACATGCATTTCTCGATCCTGGACGCCGAGGGGAACAACATCTTCGACGACGGCACCGAGGCAGGATCGGACAGGCTGCGCCATGCCGTCGCGGGCTGCCTGCGGGCGATGCCGGGGTCCACGCTGCTGTTCGCCCCGCACGAGAACAGCTATGACCGGCTGGTGCCGAACGCTCATGCGCCGACCGGGATCGGCTGGGCCTATGAGAACCGCACCTCGGCGATCCGCATTCCGTCCTCGCATCCCAAGGCGCGGCGGATCGAGCATCGGACGCCGGGCGGCGACGTGAACCCCTACCTGACGGTCGCGGCCATCCTGGGGGCCGCGCTGAACGGGATCGAGGACCGGCTGGACTGCCCGCCCCCGATCACCGGCAACGCCTATGACCACGATCTGGAACAGCTGCCGGGCACCTGGGCGGAAGCGATCGACTGCTTCGGACGCTGCCCCGACATCAAGCGCATCTTCCCGCAGCACCTGATCGAGAATCTGCTGATGACCAAGCGGCAGGAACTGCACTACATGGCTGAACTGTCGGACGCCGAAACGATCGAGCTGTATCTCGACACGGTCTGACGGGTGGCGGGCGGGCCGCTACAGCGGCCCCTCGACCAGGCGCAGCGCCCCGTCCGGCAGGGGGCGCTGCAACGCGCGGGCCTGCTCGAAGGGCGCGGTCAGCCATCTGTTCCACTCCTCGGGGGTGGTCAGGATCACGGGCATGGCCTTGGGATGGACCGCGCCGACCTCTGCGTTCGGCGGGCAGGTGAGGAAGGCGTAAAGGTCATCCGTCGTCTCTCCGTCCTTCACCTTGCGGACAGACCGCCAGCCGCGCACCTCGAGCCCGGCGAAGAACATGGGCCTGTCCTCCTCTGCCGGCGCGAACCACTGGTTGCCGCCCCTGGCGTGCTCGGCGAACGAGGTCAGCGGCACAAGGCAGCGGTGCGCGGGCGCCAGCCAGCGCCGCCAGTGGGGCGAGCCGGTGTTGCGCACGTTGGTGACGCCCGGGTCTCGTTCCGTCTTCAGGACCGAAGGCGGGGACGGAAGCCCCCAGCGTGACAGGGCCAGTTCCAGCCCCTCGTCCGCATGGCGCAGGATCGGGCCGCGCTGGTCGGGATAAACCTGCCCGCCTTCCAGGTTGCCTGCATGGTTCTGGAACGGCTGGCCGGGGAAAAGCTGGCGGATGGCGTCCACCGCCCGCGTGTGGCTGTAAAGATTGCACAAGGTCGTCGTCCTTCCGTCGCGCCCAAGGGGCGCCCGCCTTGCCAACGCGCAACCGCTGTCCCGGATGCATGAGGGCGCGACCCTTCGGACCGCTGCACCGCGCCTCCGAAATGGCAAAGCCGCGACGCGATGGCGCCGCGGCCTGCCTTGGGCTATTCCGAATGTTGAAGCGAAGGTTCAGGCGCCAAAGGCGACGCCCGAGGGGTCAGGCTCCGGCAGGATTACTCCCGGCCCTCGCCACCTTCGCCTTCTTCTATCTACTCGCCGCCTTCGGACTGCAGTTCGCCCTCACCCTGGTCGGCCTGCTGGTTGGCGCGCTCGGCGATCTGGCTCAGCAGTTCGTCGGTGCGCTTTTCCTCTTTCAGCGTTTCCTCCAGCAGGCGGGCGGCGTCCTCCAGGCCCAGTTGCTGGGCCCAGGTGCGCAGGGTGCCGTAGCGGGCGATCTCGTAATGCTCCATCGCCTGGGCGCCGGCGATCAGGACGGCGTCGGCGGCCTCGCTGTCCTTGAACTCCTCGAGATGATCCTCAAGCTCGGCGTTCAGGCCCTGGATGCTTTCGCAGGTCTTGCCGCGCGCCGCCTTGCCGATGATCTCGAAGACCTGCTGAAGACGCTCGATCTGGCCTTCGCTTTCCTGCGCGTGCTGTTCCAGCGCCTGGCGCAGCTCGTCGTTCTGGGCGGCCTTGGCGGCCTTCTTCAGCGCGCGGACCGAGGTGCGCTCGGCGTAAAGGACGTCCTTGAGGCCATTGTTGAACGCATCTTCAAGGGTTTTCGGGGTGGCCATGAGAAGCTCCTGAATGTGTTGGTCGGCACATGCCCGAGGCGCGCAAAGGCCGCGGCCCAGGGTTGCGACGGGTAAGTTCCTGACGCCCTCCCGGGTGCCGCCGCTTGTGGTTAAAAAATGATAAGACCGTGACGGCCTGCCGGATCGAACGACTGCCGCCTGTCGTTTCGCCCGAAATTACCGCATGAGGCACCCGCACGATGATAGACACCCGAACGCATGGCATCCTCGACTATGCGACCGGCGCGCTGCTTCTTGCCGCGCCATATCTTTTCGGCTTCGCCACCGGCGGGATCGAGCAGTGGCTGCCGCAGCTTCTGGGCGCGATGACCATCGCGATGAGCCTGTTCACCGACTACGAACTCAGCATCTCGCGCGCCATACCGCTGCGGGTTCACCTGGGGATGGACATGGTCAGCGGTGCGCTGCTGGCGGTCTCGCCCTGGCTGTTCGGCTTTGCCGGGCTGATCTGGTGGCCGCACCTGCTGGTGGGCCTTGTGGAAATCGTCGTGCCGATGCTGACGCGTCGCACGCCTGCGCGGATGGTGTGATCATGGCCGTGAAGCTGAAACCCTTGTCGAAACAGGTCATCGTCATCACCGGCGCGTCCAGCGGCTTCGGGGCCGAGACCGCCCTGATGGCCGCGCGGCGCGGCGCCAAGGTCGTGCTGGCCGCCCGCAGCGGCGCGGCCCTGCAGGAGATCGCGCAGGAAATCATCGCCGGCGGGGGCGAGGCGCTGGTCGTCGCCACCGACGTCACGCAGCGGTCCGACCTGGAACGGCTGGCGCGCCTGGCCGTGGAACGCTTCGGGCGCATCGACACCTGGGTCAACAACGCCGGCGTCGGGATCTGGGGCACGCTGGAGCAGGTCCCCGAGGAGGACATGCGCCAGCTGTTCGAGGTGAACTTCTGGGGCCTCGTCAACGGCTCGATGGTGGCCATCCCGCACCTGGAAGCGGCGGGCGGCGGCGCGCTGATCAACATGGGCAGCGTCGGGTCCGACCGCGCCATCCCGTTGCAGGGCATCTATTCGGCGTCCAAGCACGCCGTCAAAGGCTTCACCGACGCCCTGCGGATGGAGCTTGAGCATCGCGGGGCGCCGATCTCGGTCACGCTGATCAAGCCCTGGTCGTCGGGGACGCCCCTGCCCGACAAGGTGCGGAACTACACCGGCCGCAGGCCCAAGCTGCCGCCGCCGGTCACGGACCCCTCGCGCGTTGCCCGCGCGATCCTGAACGCGGCCCAGCATCCGGTGCGGGATTCCTTCATCAGCGCGAACGCCCCGCTGACGGTGGGCCTTGCCAATGTCGCCCCGCGCCTGATGGACCGCATCAGCGAGACCGTGATGTTCGAAGCGCAACTGGGCGAGGAAACCGCGAACTCGCCGGGCAACCTGCGGGAAGGCGGCGGCGAGGCGCGGGTCCGGGGCGAGGACGGCAGCAAGCGCCCGACCGCGCCGATCGCCGAGGCCGCCATGAACAGCCCCGTGACCGCCTCGGTCGTGGCCGCCACCGTGCTGGGTTCGCTGGGCTACCTGGTGCTGCGCCGCCGCTGAGTGGCGGAAACCATTGCGGCCGTCCTGCAAGGGCGGCCGTTCAGTGCGGCTTTGACGATCCCGGGCTGTTGCGGTTTGATCCGGCAGGCGCTCCAAGGGGCGCAGGGACAGCGCAGAAAGGATCGTGCATGGCCGGACGGATCGCGGTGATCGGGTCGAACAACGTCGACCTTGTGACCAACGTGCCGCGAATGCCGGGCCCCGGCGAGACGCTGGCGGGCGCGCATTTTGCCACCGGCTTCGGCGGCAAGGGCGCGAACCAGGCGGTGGCGGCGGCGCGGCTGGGATCGCAAGTGACGATGGTCACGCGCGTGGGCGAGGATTCCTTTGGGCGCGAGGTGCTGCAGAACCTTGGAAGCCACGGCATCGACCTGGCCCATGCGCGGGTGTCAAGGGGAACGGCCAACGGCGTGGCCTCGATCTTCGTGGACCCCTCGGGCGAGAACGTGATCGTCATCGTGGCCGGGGCCAACGGCACCCTGTCGCCCGCCGACGTGGACGCGGCGGCGGATGATCTGGCCCGCTGCGACCTGATCCTGCTGCAGCTCGAGGTGCCGCTTGAGACGGTCTATCACGCGATCAGGGTTGCCGCGCGGCTGGGCGTGCCCGCAATCCTGAACCCTGCGCCCGCCGCGCCCGGGCTGGACCTGGCGCAGCTGAAGGGCCTTGCGTGGTTCTGCCCCAACGAGAGCGAGCTTTCCATGCTGACCGGTCTGCCCGTCACGACCGAGGAGGAGATTGCCGCCGCCGCGCAGGGCCTTCTGTTCCATGGGATCGCCAATGTCGTGGTGACGCTGGGCGCGCGCGGCGCCCGGCTGGTGACGGCGCAAGGCGTGAAAGCGATCCCCGCGATCCGCGTCCGGCCCGTGGACACGACCGGCGCGGGCGACGCCTTCATCGGCGCCTTTGCCCATTTCCTCGCCGCCGGCGAGGCGCCCGAGCAGGCGCTGAGGCAGGCCGCAGGCTACGCCGCGCTGTCAGTGACAAAGCCCGGCGCGCAGGGTTCATATGCCTCGGCCGAGGAGTTCGCCGGTTTTCAGGCGACCACCGTCCAGTCCTGATCCCAGCGGTATTCCTGAAGGTTCGGCCCCTCGGCGCAGCGGTCCACCACCGCGAACAGCCCCGGATCGGCCAGCGGAGTCAGCACCCCGTGCCAGGCGCCGCGCGCGAGGTTGATCGCCTGCCCCGGCGCGGTCACGAAGGCGCGGGGGCGGCCCGGCGTCCCGCCCTCGTCCGGCGCGACGATCACCAGGAAGGGATGCTCGGTCATCGGCAGGAAGGCCTGAGAGCCCAGCGGATGCCGTTCGACCAGCCGGAAGGCGTAGGGCAGCCGCACGGACTGCGACCGGAAGATCGAGATCCCGGCCCGCCCCTCGACATCCAGGCGCCCCTGTTCGTGCCAGCGGCCGCAGCGGCCCTCGTTGATGATGCGGTCGGGCTCACCCGAGGTTTCCAGCACTTCGCCCCACGGCGCGAAGGCTTCGGCCGTCAGCGGCTCGGCCCGGATGATGCAGTCGTCGTTCATCGCTTCCCTCATTCTTCTGCGAAACGATAAGCTGAATGTGGTCTAGCCCACTGTCCAGCGCCGGTGAACCTGCCCTATCACGGCAGCAGCAAAGATGAACGGGGGGCCAATGGCCGGATATCTGACGACCCATGTGCTGGACACCGCGCGGGGACGCCCGGCGGCAGGGATGCGCATCACGCTCTACGCGCTGGACGGCGAACGGCGCCAGCTGCGCGAGGTGATCACCAACGCGGACGGCCGCACCGATGGGCCGATCCTGCCCGAGGCCGAGTTCAGGACCGGCCGCTACGAGCTGGTCTTCCATGTCGGCGCATGGCTGGACATCGACGAGGATGCCCCCGCGCCGCGCTTCCTGGACGAGGTGCCGATCCGCTTCGGCATGGCCGAGGACGACCATTACCACGTCCCGCTGCTGGTCTCGCCCTACGGCTATTCCACTTATCGGGGAAGCTGAGATGGACGGCATCATCCTTCACGACTGGGCGGCCTTCGCGATCCGCTGGGTCCATGTCATCACCGCCATCGCCTGGATCGGGTCGTCCTTCTACTTCATCGCGCTGGACCTCAGCCTGCGGAAGGCCCCCGGCCTGCCGGAAAAGGCGCATGGCGAGGAATGGCAGGTCCACGGCGGCGGCTTCTACCACATCACCAAGTACCTGGTCGCGCCCGAGCGGCTGCCCGAGCACCTGACCTGGTTCAAGTGGGAAAGCTATTCCACCTGGCTGTCGGGCGCCGCCATGCTGATGGTGCTCTACTGGGCGCAGGCCGAGCTTTACCTGATCGACCCGGCCAAGGTGGAACTGTCCACATGGGCGGCCATCCTGATCTCGGCGCTGTCGCTGGGGATCGGCTGGGTGATCTACGACCGCCTGTGCAAGAGCCGGCTGGGCGAGAACCCGACCACGCTGATGCTGCTGCTGTTTGCGCTGCTGGTCGTCATGGCCTGGGGCTATGACCAGGTCTTCACGGGCCGCGCGGCGCTGCTGCATCTGGGCGCCTTCACGGCGACGATCATGACCGCGAACGTCGCCATGATCATCATCCCGAACCAGCGGATCGTCGTGGCCGATCTCAAGGCGGGCCGCACGCCCGATCCGAAATACGGCAAGATCGCCAAGCTGCGCTCGACGCACAACAACTACCTGACCCTGCCGGTCGTGTTCCTGATGCTGTCGAACCATTATCCGCTGGCCTTCGCGAGCCGCTACAACTGGCTGATCGCGGCGCTGGTGTTCCTGATGGGCGTGACCATCCGGCACTTCTTCAACACGTCCCACGCGGGCAAGCCCAAGCCCTGGTGGACCTGGGCCGCAACCGCGGCGCTGTTCCTCGGGATCGTCTGGCTGTCCTCGCTGGGCACCCAGCGGCTTGAAGGCGAGGAGGCGGCCCTGACCGCCCGCGAGGCCCGCCTGACCGCCGACCCGCATTTCGAGGCTGTCCGCGACATCGTCGCGGGCCGCTGCTCGATGTGCCACGCGGCCGAGCCGGGGTGGGAAGGGCTCGCCACCGCCCCCAAGCGCGTCGTTCTGGAAACCGACGCGCAGATCGCCCGCCACGCCCGCGAGATCTTCCTTCAGGCCGGCCTGACCGACGCCATGCCGCCCGGCAACGTCAGCTATATCGAGCCCGAGGAGCGCGCCACCCTGCGCGCCTGGTTCGACAGCGCCGGGCGGGGGTGATCCCGCCCCGGCAAGCCGGGGGGCTTTCGGCCCCCCATCGCCGCTGCCGCGGCCTTTCCCGCTGAAAACGGTCCCGGAGCCGTTTTCCGGGCGCTCGGAAGCCCGAAGGGTGCTTGGGCCACGAAGAACCCGATGCCTCTTCCCGACCCAGATGCCCTGCGGGGCGAGCCGTCCGCGAGGCGGCGGGGGCGAAGACCCTTTACCCCAGCGACCCTTTCAACTCGCGCGCCGCGAACTCGATGAACAGCCGCACCTTCGGGTCCTGCAACTCGCGGTGCGGGGTCAGCACGCCGAACTCGGCGGCAACCGGCGGCGTGTCGGGCAGCAGTTCGACCAGACGCCCGTCCGCCAAGGCCTCGGCCACCTCGTAGCGGGGGCGGTTGGCGATCCCCGCCCCGCCCAGCGCCCATGAGGTCAGCACCTCGCCGTCATCGGAATCGAAGGCTCCGGCGACGGCCAGCTTCTTCGGCCCCTCCGGCGTCTGCAGCATCCAGAAATACTCGGGCGAGCGCGGAAAGCGCAGCAGCAGGCAGTTGTGGCGCTTGAGGTCGTCGGCCGCCTCGGGCGCCCCGTGCTGCGCAAGGTAGGACGGCGCGGCCACCAGCACGCGCGGGCAATCCGCGATCTTGCGTCGGATCAGCGTCGAGTCCTCGGGCTGGCCCAGGTAGAAGGCCATGTCGATCCCGTCCTCGACGATGTTCACCGCCCGGTCGGACAGGCGCAGCCGCACCTGCACCTCGGGGGTCTCGGCGACGAAGCGCGGCACCAGCGGCGCGACCAGCCGCCGCCCCGCGCCTAGCGGCGCCGCCACGCGCAGCGCGCCCTGCGGCGTGCCCGAGTGGCTCGCCACCGCCGCCTCGGCCTCGTCCAGCGCCACCAGAACCCGGCGCGCATTCTCGTAAAGCACCTGCCCGATCTCGGTCGGGGTCAGGGTCCGCGTGGTGCGGTTCAGCAGCCGCGCGCCGAACTTCGCCTCGAGGTCGCGGATGCGGGTCGAGGCGGCGGCGGGCGACAGCCTCATGTCGCGCCCGCCCGCCGTGATCGAGCCCAGCTCGACCACGCGCACGAAGACCCTGAGGCTTTCCAGATAGGACATCACGGCGTATTCTTCATAAACGGCGTAAACTGTTCACGTGCCACGGCGTTTTGTGCAAGCGCGAAGTTGCGTCATTCTGTGCGCCACCCACGCGAAGGCGTCACCCACATGATCCGTTTTCTTCTGAACGACACCGAAATCCAGCTGACCGAGGCCGGTCCCGGCGACACGCTGCTGGATTTCCTGCGCCTCGGCCGGGGCCTCACCGGCACCAAGGAAGGCTGCGCCGAGGGCGACTGCGGCGCCTGCACGGTGCTGGTCGGGCGCCTGCACGACGGCGCGATGGTCTATGAGCCGGTGAACGCCTGCATCCGCTTCCTCGCCGCCTGCCACCGCTGCCACGTCGTCACCATCGAGCATCTGCGCGGCCCGGACGGCGGGCTGCACCCGATCCAGGCCGCGATGGTGGAACATCACGGCAGCCAGTGCGGCTTCTGCACGCCGGGCTTCGTCATGGCGCTTTACGGGCTGTGGATGACGCACGAGAACCCCGACGTGGTCCAGATCGAGACCGCGCTGCAGGGGAACCTGTGCCGCTGCACGGGCTACGAGCCGATCGTCAGGGCGGCACTGGCCGCAGGCCAAGCGGGCGGGCAGTTGCAGGATTTCCTGACGCTGGAACGCGCCGAGGTCGCAGCGAAGCTTGCCGCCATGCCCGCGGGGGCGGATGTCAGCCGGGGCGGGGAACGCGCCATCCTGCCCGCCGACACGGACGACCTCGCCCGCGTGCTGGTCCAGCACCCGCAGGCCACCATCGTCGCCGGGGCCACGGACGTGGGACTGTGGGTGACCAAGCAGCTGCGCCCGATCTCTCCGGGCGTGTTCATCGGCCACCTGATGAAAGGGATCGAGGTCAGCGCGGACGAGATCCGCATCGGCGCGGGCGTGACCTATTCCGAGTTCGCCCCCGTGATCGACGAACACTTCCCCGAGGTCGAGGACTATTTCCTCCGCATCGGCGGCTGGCAGATCCGCAACGCGGGCACCATCGGCGGCAACATCGCCAACGGCTCGCCCATCGGGGAAACGCCGCCCCTGCTGATCGCGCTGGGCGCGCGCATCGTCCTGCGCCTGGGCGACGCGCGGCGCGAACTGCCGCTGGAGGAGTTCTTCCTCGAATACGGCCGGCAGGACCGCCGCCCGGGCGAGTTCGTGGAAACCGTGATCATCCCCCGCAAGGGCCGTGCCCTGATCGCCGCCTACAAGATGTCCAAGCGCCAGTCCGCCGACATCTCGGCCATCTCGGCGGGCTTCCGCATCGCCGTCGAGAACGGCATCATCGCCAGCGCCCGCGTCGCCTTCGGCGGCATGGCGGGCATCCCCGCCCGCGCGGTCCAGGCCGAGGCCGCGCTGGAGGGCCGGCCCTTCACCGCCGCCACTTTCGAGGCCGCGGCCTGCGCCGTGAAGAACGACTTCACCCCGCTCACCGATTTCCGGGCGACCGCCGACTATCGCCATGCGGTCGCCGCCAACTTCTTCCGCCGGTTCTGGCTTGAACATTCGGGACAGGAAGTCCCGGTGCGCCTGAACCGCGCCGTGGGGGAATAAGCCATGAAGCACGAAACGCTCGCCCCGCCCGTCACGCCCGAAACGCCGCATGAATCGGCGGAAAAGCACGTCACCGGCCGGGCCGACTACACCGACGACCTGGTGCTGCCGCAGGGGGCCCTGCACGCCTATCTGGGCCTGTCCACCGTCGCGCACGGACGCATCCTGTCCATGAACCTCGATGCGGTTCGCGCGGCGCCGGGCGTGATCGACGTGATGACCGCAGCCGACGTTCCCGGCAAGAACGACGTCAGCCCCATCGGGAAGAACGACGACCCGATCCTCGCCGACGGGATGGTCATGTTCCACGGCCAGCCGGTGTTTGCCGTGATCGCCGAAACGCGCGAACAGGCCCGCCGCGCGGCACGGCTGGCGAAGATCGACTATGAGCCCCTGCCCCATGTGCTGGACCCCCTGACCGCGCTGGACGCGGGCGGAGAGCTGGCGGTCCCTGGCATGACCCTGCGCCGGGGGGACCCCCAGGCCGCGCTGCCGAAGGCGCCGCGCCGGATCGACGGCCGCTTCACCATCGGCGGGCAGGACCACTTCTACCTCGAAACCCAGATCGCGCTGGCGATCCCGGGCGAGGACGACGAGGTGGTGATCTTCACCTCGACCCAGCATCCGACCGAGGTGCAGCACATGGTGGCGCACGCGCTGGGCGTGCCCGCGAACGCCGTCGTCGTGAACGTGCGCCGGATGGGTGGCGGCTTCGGCGGCAAGGAAACGCAGATGAACCTGTTCTGCTGCGTGGCCGCCATCGCCGCCAAGAAATGGCACCGCGCCGTCAAGCTGCGGCCCGACCGCGACGACGACATGATCGCCACCGGCAAGCGCCATGACTTCGTCGTGGACTACAGCGTGGGCTTCGACGAGGCGGGCCGCATCCTGGCCGTCGAGGGCGACTGGTACGCTCGCTGCGGCTTCTCGGCCGACCTCAGCATGGCCGTGACGGACCGGGCGCTGTTCCACGCGGACAACGCCTATTTCTATCCCGATGTCGAGGTCCGCTCGCATCCCCTGCGCACGAACACGGTGTCGAACACCGCCTTCCGGGGCTTCGGCGGCCCGCAGGGCGTCATCGTGGCCGAGCGGATCATCGAGGAGATCGCCTATGCCACCGGCCAGGACACGCTGGCCGTCCGCAAGGCGAACCTTTACCGCAACGGGCAGCTGACCCCCTATCACCAGCCGGTCGAGGACATGATCCTGCCGCGCCTCCTCGCAGAGCTTGAGGAGTCCTGCGACTATGCCCGCCGCCGTCAGGCGGTGCTGGACTGGAACGCCCGGATGCAGGCGGCGGGCGGCCCGATCCGCAAGGGCATCGCGCTGACGCCGGTCAAGTTCGGCATCAGCTTCACCGCCACGCATTTCAACCAGGCGGGCGCGCTGGTCCACATCTACACCGACGGCTCGATCCAGCTGAACCACGGCGGCTGCGAGATGGGCCAGGGCCTGCACACCAAGATCGCGCAGGTCGTGGCCGAGGCCTTCAACGTCGGGCTGGACCGCATCAAGGTCACCAAGACCACGACCGAAAAGGTGCCGAACACCTCGGCCACGGCGGCCTCGTCCGGGACCGACCTGAACGGCATGGCGGCGCTGGATGCGGCTAACCAGATCAAGCGTCGGCTGGTCGAGTTCCTCTGCGCTGCCAAGGACGCCACGCCCGAGGAGATCCGCTTCGTCCCGGACCACGTGGTCGTGCGCGACGAGACGATCCCCTTCAGCAAGGTCATCGAGATGGCCTACCTGTCCCGCGTCCAGCTTTGGGCGGCCGGCTTCTATGCCACGCCCAAGATCCACTGGAACCGGGCCGAGGGACGCGGGCGGCCGTTCTACTACTACGCCTATGGCGCGGCCTGTTCCGAGGTCTCGGTCGACACGCTGACCGGCGAATACGTGATTGAGCGCGCGGACGTGCTGCATGACGTGGGGCGGTCGATCAACCCGGCGCTGGACAAGGGTCAGGTGGAAGGCGCCTTCGTGCAGGGCACCGGCTGGCTGACCAGCGAGGAGCTGTGGTGGGACAAGGAAGGCCGGCTGCGGACCCACGCGCCGTCCACCTACAAGATCCCGCTGGCGTCCGATCGGCCCAAGGTCTTCAACGTGAAGCTGGCCGAGTGGTCCGAGAACAAGGAACGCACGATCAAGCGGTCCAAGGCCGTGGGCGAGCCGCCCTTCATGCTGGGCATCTCGGTCTTCGAGGCGATCGGCCACGCCGTCGCCTCGGTCGCGGATTACCGCGAATGCCCGCGACTGGATGCCCCCGCCACGCCGGAACGGGTCTTGATGGCCGTCGAACGGCTGCGGGGCGGGCCGCTGGCCCTGAGCGGCGGATGATCCGCGTCCGCATCACGCGCGCGCGCGGCTCGACCCCTCGCGAGGAAGGGGCCGAGATGATGGTCGGCCCCGAGGCCGTGACCGGCACCATCGGCGGCGGGCAACTGGAATACCTGGCCATCGACCGCGCGCGGCAGATGCTGGCGCGGGGCGAGGACCGCGCCGTGATGGACGTGCCCCTCGGCCCCGAGATCGGCCAGTGCTGCGGCGGCCGGGTGGAACTGACGCTGGACCGGGAACCGGCCACCCCGGCGGCGCCCGAACCCTCGGTCCTGATCTTCGGCGCGGGCCATGTGGGGCGCGCGCTCGCCCGCGCCCTGCTGCCGCTGCCCGTGCAGGTGCGGCTGATCGACCAGCGCGCGGCGGAACTGTCGCTGGCGCCGGAGGTGCCGGGGGAATTGACCCCCCTGCCCGAGGCCGAGGTCCGCCGCGCCTCGCCGGGTTCGGCCTATGTGATCCTGACCCACGACCACGCGCTGGATTTCCTGATCGCGGCCGAGGCGCTGGCGCGCGGCGACGCGGCCTATGTCGGCATGATCGGCAGCGCCACCAAGCGCACCACCTTCGCGCGCTTTGCCAGGTCGCGCGGCATCGCCACCGGGCCGCTGACCTGCCCCATCGGCGGCACCGTCCGCGACAAGCGCCCCGAGGTCATCGCCGCCTTCACGGCAGCCGAGATCATGGCTACCCTGCTGGCCTGCCACCCGGCCCACGCAACCGCCTGAACCGAAAGCCCCCATGACAAAGACCCTTCTGCGCGGCCGCGTGCTGAGCTTTCACGCCGACCCGGCCGAGACCGCCGACAGCCACCGCTTCTGGGAGAACGGGGCGATCCTGGTCGAGGACGGCCGCATCCTTGCCGTGGGCGACTACGCCGACACCCGCGACCCCGAGGCACGGGAAATCGATCACCGCCCGCATATCATCATGGCGGGCTTCATCGATCCGCATATCCATTTCCCGCAGGTGCAGGTCGTGGCGGCCTGGGCCGCGCAGCTTCTGGACTGGCTGAACGACCACACCTTCCCCATCGAGGCGCAATACCGCGACCCGGCCCATGCCGCCCGCATGGCCGAGGCCTTCCTGGACCAGCTGCTGCTGAACGGCACCACCACCGCCAGCGCCTTCTGTTCCGTCCACCGCGAAAGCGCCGAGGCGCTGTTCACGGCGGCCGAGGTGCGGGGCATGGCGATGCTGGCGGGCAAGGTCATGATGGACCGCAACGCGCCCGACGCGGTGCTGGACACGGCGCAAGCCTCCTATGACGACAGCCGCGCGCTGATCGACCGCTGGCACGGGCGCGGGCGGCTGGAATATGTCATCACGCCGCGCTTCGCGATCACCTCGACGCCCGGGCAGTTGCGCGCGGCGGGCACGCTGGCTGCCGAGAACCCCGGTCTCGCGGTCCAGACGCACCTGAACGAGAACCGCGCCGAGATCGAGCTGACCATGCAGCTTTACCCCGAGGCGCAGGACTACCTCGACATCTACGACCGCTTCGGCCTGCTGGGGCCGCGCAGCCTGATGGGCCACGCGATCCACATGAACGACCGCGAGATCGCGCGGATGGCCGAAACGGGAACGCGGGCGATCCACTGCCCGACCTCGAACCTGTTTCTCGGATCGGGGCTGTTCGACGACCGGGGGATGCGGGACGCGGGCATCGTCACCGGCGTCGCCACCGACATCGGCGGCGGCACCAACTGGTCGATGCTGGCGACACTGGCCGAGGCCTACAAGATCGCCCAGATGCGCGGCCAGCGGATGCACCCGCTTGCGGCCTTCCACTGGGCCACGCGCGGCAATGCCGTGGCGCTGGGGATCGAGGACCGGGTCGGAAGCGTCCAGCCAGGCCGCTTCGCGGACCTTGTGGTGCTGGACCCCCGCGCGACCCAGGCGATGCGGCTGCGCCACGACAAGGTGGACTCGCTGATGCAGGAACTGTTCATCCTGCAGGTCATGGGCGACGACCGGGCCGTCGTGGAAACCTATGTCGCGGGCCGGCCGATGAAGCCGGGGATGCGTCCGGCGAACTGACCAGCCGAACCGGCGGAACGTCGCTCGGTCGTGGACGCAGGGCGCCCGAACTGCCTAAGCTTCGGGCAGCACATGGCCCGGCGCCGGCAGGCGCCCCTCAGAAGGACGCCCCGATGAACGCCCCGCTCATGCACGCCTCGTTCCGCGACTCGGTGGACCGGATGTTCACGCAGGCCGCGCAGCTGATGGACCTCGAGCCGGGGCTCGAGGAGAAGATCCGCGTCTGCAATTCGACCTATGTGGTCCGCTTCGGGGTGCGGCTGCGCGGGCAGATCCACACCTTCACCGGCTACCGGTCGGTCCATTCCGAACACCACGAGCCGGTCAAGGGGGGCATCCGCTATGCCGCCAACGTGAACCAGGACGAGGTCGAGGCGCTGGCCGCGCTGATGACCTACAAGTGCTCGCTGGTGGAACTGCCCTTCGGCGGCTCGAAGGGCGGGCTGACGCTGGACCCCCGCCAGTGGGAGGAGGACGAGCTTGAGAAGATCACCCGCCGCTTCACCTACGAGCTGTCGCGGCGCAGCCTGATCTCGCCCAGCCAGAACGTGCCCGCCCCCGACATGGGCACGGGCGAGCGCGAGATGGCCTGGATGGCCGACGCCTACAAGCGCCTGCACCCCGAGGACATCAACGCGCGCGCCTGCGTCACCGGCAAGCCGCTGCGGCTGGGCGGCATCGCGGGCCGGGTCGAGGCCACGGGGCGCGGTGTGCAATATGCCCTGCGCGAGGTTTTCCGCACCCCTGAGGTGCTGGCGCGCGCCGGGCTGTCGGGCAGCCTCGAGGGGCAGCGGATCGTGGTGCAGGGCCTGGGCAACGTGGGTTTCCACGCGGCGCAGTTCCTGTCCACCGAGGACGGCGCGAAGATCGTCGCCGTGGCCGAGCGCGACGGCGCGGTGATGAACGAGGCGGGCCTGGACATTGCCGCCCTGCAGGCGCACCTGCGCGTGACGGGCGGGGTCAGGGACTTCCCCGGCGCGACGTTCGAGCCGAACTCGGCCCGTGCGCTGGAACTGGATTGCGACATCCTGATCCCGGCGGCGATGGAGGCCGTGATCCATGTCGGCAACGCCGGCGCCATCCGCGCCCGGCTGATCGTCGAAGCCGCGAACGGCCCCGTCACCGCCGAGGCCGACGAGATCCTGCGCAACCGCGGCGTGGTCATCGTCCCCGACCTTTACGCCAACGCGGGCGGGGTGACGGTCAGCTATTTCGAATGGGTCAAGAACCTGCAGCAGATCAGCTTCGGCCGGCTGGAGCGGCGGCAGGAGGAAGCCCGCCACGCCCTGCTGGTGAACGAACTGGAACGGCTTGCCGCCGAGACGGGGCTGAAGGGCGCGCTGTCCCACGGCTTCAAGCAGAAATACCTGCGCGGCGCGGATGAACTGGAACTAGTGCGCTCGGGCCTCGACGACACGATGCGGGCGGCCTTCCAGCAGATGGTGACGGTGCTGGCCAGCGACTCGCGCGTGCCGGACCTGAGGATCGCGGCCTATATCGTGGCCATCCGCCGCATCGCGGCCAGCTACGACGCGCTGGGACTGTAGGCCCGGCCGGGGCGCGCGGCCCCCGGCGCGCCCTGTTCCAAGAATAAGGTTGCCTTGCCGTGGCGGGCACCTATAGTCGCACTCGACGCTCGTTGGGGCGCCCCGTGCGGGGCTGAGATGTGCAAGGCACAGCACCCATCGAACCTGATCCGGGTCATGCCGGCGAAGGGAACGGGCAGTGCCGCGCGACCGTGGCCTGATGTTCCCCCATGCCGGCTTTAGTGGGGGAAGACATGGCGATCGCGCTGACCATCGCGGGGTCCGACAGCGGCGGCGGGGCCGGCATCCAGGCCGATCTCAAGACATTCTCGGCGCTGGGCGTCTATGGCGCCAGCGTCCTGACCGCCATCACCGCGCAGAACACCCGCGCCGTGACCCGCGTGGAAGGCGTCTCGGCCGCCATGATCCGCGCGCAGGTGGATGCGGTCTTCGACGACCTCGGCATCGGCGCGGTCAAGATCGGGATGCTGGGCACGGCCGAGGCGACAAGGGCCGTGGCCGAGGCGCTGGAAGGGCGTGCCGTGCCCCTGGTGCTGGACCCGGTGATGATCGCCAAGTCCGGCGACCGGCTGATCCAGGACGACGCCATCGACGCGATGCGCGAATTGCTGATCCCCCGCGCCACGGTCCTGACACCGAACCTGCCCGAGGCGGCGCGGCTTCTGTCCCGCATGGTCGCCGCAGACCCGACCGAGGCCGAGGTGCAGGGCCGCGCGCTGTGCAAGCTGGGCACGGGCTGGGTGCTGATGAAGGGCGGTCATGCCGAGGGCCCGGTCTGCACCGACCTGCTGATTGGGCCCGCGACGCGCAGCTTCTCGGCCCCCCGGATCGAGACGGGGAACACGCATGGCACCGGCTGCTCGCTGTCCTCGGCCATCGCGGCCGGGCTGGCGCAGGGCCTGCCCGTGCCCGAGGCGGTAGCGCGCGCGCATGGCTGGCTGCAGGGCGCCATTGCCGCCGCCGACCGGCTGCGAGTCGGCTCGGGTCACGGCCCGGTCCACCACTTCCACCAATGGTGGCGGGAATGAGCGCGGCCGTCACCATCCTCGGCGCCGGCGTCCTGGGCCTTGCCACGGCGACCGAGCTTGCCACGCGGGGTCATGCCGTCACGCTGGTCGATCCCGCGCTGGGCCCCGGCGGGCACGGCTGTTCCTGGTGGGCGGGCGGGATGCTCGCCCCGTTCTGCGAATTCGAAAGCGCCGAGGAGCCCGTGCTGCGTCACGGTCAGGCTTCGATCGACTGGTGGGACCGCCATGCGGGCGGCGTCAGCCGCAACGGCACGCTGGTCGTGGCGCTGGGCCGGGACCGGGCGGAACTGGACCGCTTCGCCCGCCGGACCCAAGGCTACGACGTCATCGGCGGCAACCGCGTGGCCGAACTGGAACCGGATCTGGCCGGGCGTTTCGACCGCGCGCTGTTCTTCCCCGCCGAGGCGCACCTGGACCCCCGCGCCGCGCTGGCCGCGCTGCAGGCCGGGCTGGCCGGGCGCGGCATCGGCGTGACGGCCGGGCCGCCCGACGACGCGGGCCAGGTCATCGACTGCCGGGGCCTTGCCGCCCGCGACATCCTGCCCGAGTTGCGCGGCGTGCGCGGCGAGATGCTGGTGCTGCGCTGCCCCGAGGTGACGCTTGCGCGTCCCGTCCGCCTGCTGCACCCGCGCGTGCCGATCTACCTGGTCCCGCGCGGCGAGGGCCTGTTCATGCTGGGCGCGACGATGATCGAAAGCGACCGGCGCGGCGTGGTCACGGCGCGGTCCGTGCTGGAGCTGCTCAGCGCGGCCTATGCGCTGAACCCGGCCTTCGGAGAGGCCGAGATCCTGGAACTGGGGGCCGAGGCGCGCCCGGCATTTCCCGACAACCTGCCCCGGATCGGCCGCGCGGCCGGACGGATTTATGCGAATGGCCTTTATCGCCATGGTTATCTGCTTGCGCCAGCACTCGCGCGGCAGTTGGCTGATCATGTCGAGACGGGCGAAAAACCGGAGTTCTGGCATGAAACTGACGATCAACGGTGACCCGCAGGAAATCCACGCCACGACGCTGGCCGAGGCGCTTGCCGCGCTTGAGCTTTCCGAAGCCAGGGTCGCAACGGCGCTGAACGGGATCTTCGTGCCCGCCGATGCGCGCGCCGCCACGGCCTTGTCGCCGGGTGATTCGCTGGAAATCGTCGCACCCATGCAGGGAGGGTAGGATGCCCCTATTCTACGGCACTCAGGTCAGCTCGCCCATGATGCTGGGCACGGCGCAGTATCCCAGCCCCGCGATCCTTGCCGCGGCCTTCAGCGCCTCGGGCGCGGGCGTGGCCACCGTGTCCCTGAGGCGCGAATCCGGCGGGGGGCAGGACTTCCTGCGGCTGATCGAGGGCCTGGGCGTGGTCCTTCTGCCCAACACCGCCGGCTGCCACAGCGTGAAGGAAGCGGTGACCACGGCGCAGATGGCGCGCGAGCTGCTGCGGACGAACTGGATCAAGCTGGAGGTCATCGGCCACGGCGACCTGCTGGCGCCCGACGTCTTCGGGCTGGTCGAGGCCGCGCGCGAGCTGTGCGCGCAGGGGTTCAAGGTTTTTCCCTATTGCACCGAGGACCTGTCTGTCTGCGACCAGTTGCTGCGCGCGGGATGCGAGGTCCTGATGCCCTGGGGTGCGCCCATCGGGTCGGGTCTGGGGCTGAACAACCTGCTGGGCCTCAAGGCGCTGCGGGCGGCGTTCCGCGACGTGCCCATGGTGATCGACGCGGGCATCGGCCGGCCCAGCCACGCGGCGGCGGCCATGGAGCTTGGCTTCGACGCCGTGCTTCTGAACACCGCCGTCGCCAAGGCGGGCGACCCGGTGACGATGGCCCGCGCGATGGCGCAGGCGCTGGACGCGGGTCGCGCGGCCTATCTGTCGGACCCCATCGAGCCGCGGGAGATGGCCACGCCCTCGACCCCCGTGATCGGCAAGGCGTTTCTGCAATGAGCCGCGCGTTTCCGGCGAGGCCCGGACGGGGCAGGCGCTGATGTCCCTGCCCCGCTTCTACCCCATCTTCGATTCCGCCGACTGGGTGTCCCGCGCCCTCGCTGTCGGCGTGCGCATGATCCAGTTGCGCATGAAGGATGCGTCGGACGAGGCCCTGCGGGCCGAGATCGCCCGCGCCCGCGACCTTGCGCGCGAGAGGGGCGCAATTCTCGTGGTCAACGACCACTGGCGCCTTGCCATCGAGCTTGGCTGCGACTGGCTGCACCTGGGGCAGGAGGACTTGGACGGGGCCGACCTGTCCGCCATCCGGGGGGCCGGGCTGCGTCTGGGAGTTTCCACCCATGACGGCGCCGAACTGGACCGGGCGCTGTCGGTCGGTCCCGACTATGTGGCGCTCGGCCCGGTCTGGCCCACGATCCTGAAGAAGATGCCTTGGGCGCCGCAGGGGCTCGACCGCGTCGGGGAATGGAAGCGGCGCGTGGACGCGGTGCCGCTGGTCGCCATCGGCGGCCTGACGCCCGAGCGCGGGCGCGCGGCGCTGGACGCGGGCGCGGATGTCGTCTCGGCGGTGACGGACATCACGCTGAACCCCGACCCCGAGGCTCGGATGCGGGAATGGCTGCGGGTGACGGCATGAGCGGAGTGCCCGAAGCCGGGGGTTTCACACCCCCGGACCCCCGTGGGGTATTTCAGTCAGAAAGAAGGCACATCAGGCAGATGACCCTGCCGGAGGTGGGCGAGGAGGGTCAGGCGCGGCTGCGAGGGGCCAGCGTGCTGGTCGTCGGCGCAGGCGGGCTTGGCTCGCCCGCGATCATGTACCTGGCAGGCGCGGGCGTCGGCGCGCTGACGGTTGTTGATCCCGATGTGGCCGAGACGGGCAACCTGCACCGCCAGCCGATCCATGCGGGCCGCGTGGGCTGGAACAAGGCCGAGTCGGCGCGGGCCTTCGTGCAGGCGCTCGACCCCGGGGTGTCCGTGACGGCCCTGCCCCGTCCGCTGACGCCCGCAAACGCGGCCGGACTGGTCGCCCGGGCGGATGTCGTGCTGGACTGCGCGGACAGCTTCGCCGCCAGCTATGTCCTGTCGGACGCCTGCCTTGCGGCGGTGGTGCCGCTGGTTTCGGCTTCGGCGCTGGGACTGTCGGGCTATTGCGGCGGCTTCTGCGGCGGCGCGCCCAGCCTGCGGGCGGTCTTTCCCGACCTGCCGGACCGCGCCGCGAACTGCGCCACGGCGGGCGTGCTGGGGCCGGTCGTGGGAATGCTGGGCACGGCACAGGCGCAGATGGCGCTGGCGCTGCTGCTGCGGCTCGAGCCCTCGCCCCTCGGGCAGCTTCTCACCCTGAACCCCGGCCTGCGGTGGAGCGGCTTCCGCTTCGACGGCGCGCCCGAACCCGAAGGCGGCTTCCGCTTCATCGACGCGGGCGAGATCCGTCCGGGCGACTTCGTGCTGGAACTGCGCGGCACGGACGAGGCCCCCGTTTCCATCCACCCTTCGGCCCTGCGCGCCGATCCCGCCGCGCCGCCCCTGCCACCCCGGGGCACGCGCGCCGTGCTGGCCTGCCGCTCGGGCCTGCGGGCGTGGCGCGCGGCGCGCCTGCTGGCCCCCACCCACCCCGAGATCGTGCTGATCGCTGCCGGAGACCACTGATGAAGCACCTGCTGACCGCCGCGCTGCTGGCGCTGGCCTCTCCTGCGCTGGCGCAGGACAAGCTGACCCTGATGCTCGACTGGTTCGTGAACCCCGACCACGCCCCCATCGTGATCGCGCAGGAGCGCGGTTTCTTCACCGACGCGGGGCTGCAGGTCGAGATCGTGGCCCCCGCCGATCCCGCCGACCCGCCCAAGCTGGTGGCGGCGGGACAGGCCGACCTTGCCATCACCTACCAGCCGCAACTGCACCTGCAGGTGCACGAGGGCCTGCCCCTGCGCCGCGTGGGCACATTGGTCGCGATGCCGCTGAACTGCCTCATGGTCCGCGCGGACGGGCCGGTGCAGCAGGTGGCCGACCTCAAGGGCCGCAGGATCGGCTATTCCGTCGCGGGCGTGGAACAGGCGCTGGTCTCGGCGTTGCTGAAGACCGCCGGGCTGACGCTGGACGATGTCGAGATGGTCAACGTCAACTGGTCGCTGACGCCCGCGCTGTTGTCGAAGCAGGTCGATGCGACCATCGGCGGTTACCGCAACTTCGAGGCCACGCAGATGCGGCTGGCGGGCGGCGAGGGCCGCTGCCTGTTCCTGGAGGAAGAAGGCCTGCCCGCCTATGACGAGCTGATCTTCGTCGCCAACCCCGACCGCATGGACCGCGAGCGGATCACGCGCTTTCTGTCCGCCGTGGAACGCGGCACCCAGTTCATACTGAACCACCCCGAGGAGGCGCGCGAGGTCTTCGCGGCCCACGCCCCCGACCTGTCGGACGAGCTGAACACCCAGGCCTGGGCGGACACCTTCGGCCGCTTCGCCCTGTCCCCCGCCGCCCTGGACCACGGCCGCTATCGCCGCTTCGAGCAGTTCCTGCTGGACGCCGGGCTGATCGACGAGGCCTGGCCGGTTGACCGCATCGCGCTTGATCCGGGGGCCGGGGAATGACGGGCTACGGCCGCAGCTTCGCCCTTTGGCGCGAGGCCGCGGGGGCGTGGGACGACTATGTGCGCCATCCCTTCGTGCAGGGCTTGGGTGACGGGACACTGCCGCGCGACGGGTTCCTGCGCTATCTCGTGCAGGACTATCGCTTCCTGATCCATTTCAGCCGCGCCTGGGCGCTGGGCGCCGCCAAGGCCGGAACGCTGGCCGAGATGCGCGCCTGCATCGCCACGGTGGATGCGCTGGTCAACCACGAGATGCCGCTGCACATCCGCATCTGCGCCGAAGCGGGCATCCCGGCCGAGACGCTGGAAACCACGCCCGAGGCGCCGGGGAACCTGGCCTACACCCGCTATGTGCTGGAAGCAGGCTACAGCGGAGATTTCCTCGACCTGCTGGCCGCGCTGGCGCCCTGCGTGCTGGGGTATGGCGAGATCGGGGCGCGGCTGGCACGCGAGGGGGCGGCGGACAGCCCTTATCGCGACTGGATCGCCACCTATGCGTCCGAGGATTACCAGCGGACCTGCCGCGAGGTCGGGGCGCTGATCGACGCCGCGGTTGCGGCACGGCTGGGCGATGCACCCGAGACCTTGCCGCGCTGGCGCGAACTCGCCGGGCGCTTCGCCACCGCGACACGGCTCGAGGCGGCCTTCTGGAACCTCGGCCTTGAAAACTGACGCTGCGCCGCGAGTCGCGGGCGAGGCGCCGGGGCTGTTCGCGCCCCTCGACCTGACGCTGGCTCCGGGGCGGATCACCTGCCTTCTGGGCGCCTCGGGCGTGGGGAAGTCGACGCTGCTGCGGCTGCTCGCCGGGCTGCCGACGGGGGTCGAGTTCAGGGGCACGGTGTCCACCCTGCCCTGCGCGCTGATGGGCCAGGATGCGGGGCTGTTCCCCTGGCTGACCGTGGCGCAGAACATCGGCCTTGGCGCACGGCTGCGGGGCGAGGCCGCCGATCCCGCCCGCATCGCCCGGATGATCGCGGCCGTGGGGCTGGAGGGGCTGGAAGACCGCCTGCCCGCGCAGCTGTCGGGCGGCCAGCGGCAGCGGGCGGCGCTGGCGCGGACGCTGGCCGAGGACCGGCCGCTGGTGCTGCTGGACGAACCCTTCTCGGCACTGGATGCGCGGCTGCGGTTGCAGATCGGCGACATGGCGGCCCGTCTGTTGCAGGGCACGACCGTGCTGATGGTCACGCATGATCCCGCCGAGGCCGCGCGGCTGGGCGACCGCATCCTGGTGATGACTCCGGCCGGGCTGGCCGGGCACCCTGCACCGCCCGGTCCCGTCCCCCGCCGGCACGATGCGCCCGAGGTGCTGGCCGCGCAGGCCGCCCTGACGGAAAGGCTGCTCGCATGAGGGCGCTGCTGGCCATCGCCGCCGCCCTCATGCTGTGGGAAGGCTTCGTCCGCCTGACGGGCCTGCCGCCCTACCTGCTGCCCGGCCCCCTGGCGGTCGGCAGGGCGCTGTGGGTCCACCGCGCCGAGCTTGCCCCGGCGGCGATGCTGACCGCCTGGGAAACGCTGCTGGGGCTTGGGCTTGGTGCGGCGCTGGGCATCGTCACGGCGGCGGCCATGGCGACGGTTCCCCGGCTGGGGCGGGCGCTGTCGCCCGCGCTGGTGGTCAGCCAGGCGATCCCGGTCTTTGCGCTGGCCCCGATCCTGACGCTGTGGCTGGGCTTCGGCATGGCGCCCAAGGTGGCGATGGTGGTGCTGATCGTCTTCGTGCCGGTGGCGCAGGCGCTTTACGATGGACTGATGGCGCCGCCCGCCGCGCAGATGGACGTGGCGCGGACCATGGGCGCGGGCCGCTGGGCCGAACTGCGGCACCTGCGCTTTCCGGCGGCCCTGCCCCGGCTTGCATCCGGGCTGCGGCTGGGGGCGATCTATGCGCCCGTGGGGGCGGTCATCGGCGAATGGGTCGGCGGCGCGCGCGGACTTGGCGCGCTGATGATCCAGGCGAACGGGCGGATGAAGACCGACCTCATGTTCGCCGCCCTGATCGTCGTGGTGGCGCTGTCCTTGTCGATCTACGGCACGGTGGACCGGGCGCTGGCGCGGATGCTGCGGAAGCGCGGCTTCTGACGGTCCCGGCCCCGGGTCGCCGGAGGGTTCAGCCTTCGACGGGCTCGGCGGCGGCGGTGCGCAAGGCGGCGGCGATCAGGTCCGGGATGGCGTCGTTCATTCCGATGGGCGGGGCAATCGGCCCATGGCCGCGCCAGCCCTGCGGGATATCCTCGATCGTGTGGCCGCCGTTGGTTGCGAAGAAGGGCAGGCACACGGCCGGCCCTTCGGGCACCACGTCATCCAGGAAGGGCGCCTCCTCGATGAAGGCGGTCGTCACGGCGGCGAAGCCCGCGCGATCCGGCAGCGCCTCGGCAAAGGCGCGGGTGCTGTTGGCCGACGCGCGCGAGCCCTTCGAGCCGTGACCCACGACCACCAGCGTCGCCCGCGCCGGGTCGATGCCCGCGCGCCGTGCCGCGTCCTGCGCGATCCGCGCGCCGATGGCGGGCAGTTCGGGGTCAAGCCCCAAGGGCGCGATCAGACGTGCCCCGTCCACCCCGGCCTCGGCCAGGCGGCGCGGCGTCTCGCTGCGGACGAACCAGCCGTCGGCCATGAACTGCGGAAAGACAAGCTGCACGCCTTCCAGCGCCGACAGGCTGCGGCGGCAGGCCAGCGTCGCGCCGCGCACGATCCAGCCGGGCATCAGCGCCTGCACGCGGGCGGCCAGCGCCTCGAGTTCGGGTTGCAGCGCGCCGGGGTCGCCCGGCTGGCCGTGGGCCACGATGGCGGCAAAGGGCGGGGCGGCCGCTTCCACGGGCGCCGCGCCGGTGGCGCAGCGGCAACCCTGGCAGCGGGGCGCAGCGTCGATCATCTGGCGTCCTCGAGCTCGAAGGCGGCGGCGAAGGCGGCCGGCATGGGGAACTCGGCCAGCGCGCGCCTGCGGGCCTCGGGCGACATCTTGCGGGCGGTCTTCTGGACGATGACCAGCAGGGCGTCGGGGTCCTGCGTTGTGGCGAAATCGCCGAGGTAGTGGCGGATGAAGGTGAAGCAGGCGACATCCTCCAGAGCCTGCACGGCGGGGTCGCGCTTGATCCCTTCCTTGCGCAGCATCCGGCCGGCATGGTCCACCTGGTCGTCGGGATAGCCCGCGCCGCGCATCAGGCCCATGACGCGCTCGGCGTGCCGGCGGCCCTGCTCGCGCCGCCAGGTCAGGTAGCCCTCGCGCCCCTCGGGGAAGTCCTTGCGCGGCAGCAGCCAGCGTTCGATGTGCTGGCCACGGCAGGCGATGGCCAGCGCGTCGGGGGCGTCGGGATACAGCCGCTCCTGCTCGGCGGTCATGCGCTGGCCGTAAAGCAGCTCGACCGGCTGGCCGTCTTCCAGCCGCGGGTCGGCGGCGTTGGCGGCGTCGATGGCGGCGAAGACCTGCTGGCGTTGCGTCATGCTGCGCTCCCTTGCGTTGCGACCAACAGGTGCCACGACCGCGCGGACTTGCCAAGCCGCCCCCCGCCGGGAATATCCCGCCCAACAGGAAAGGTTTGCCGATGCTGGCTTTCGTCGCCCCCCGTCTGGTGCTGCTGTCGATCCCCAAGACCGGGACCACCGCGCTGGAAGCCGCATTGGCGCCGAAGGCGGAGATGGTCCTGCGCTCGCGTCCCGAGATCAAGCACCTGACGATGAGTCAGTACAACCTGCGGATCGAGCCCCTGCTGCGCAACATTCCCGGCCCGCCCTTCCGGGTCGCGGCGGTGGTGCGCGAGCCGATCTCGTGGCTGGGAAGCTGGTATCGCTATCGCCAGCGCCCGCAGACCATGGGAAAGCCCAACAGCACCATCGGCATCAGCTTCGAGGGCTTCGTGCAGGACTACCTGTCCGAAAGCCGTCCCCCCTATGCCGCGCTGGGGCGGCAGACGGGCTTCCTGTCGCCCGCGCCCGGCCGGAACGGGCCGGACCTCCTGTTCCAGTATGAACGCATGGACGAGGTGCTGGCCTTCTTCGGCGAGGCGCTGAAGACCGAACTGACGCTGAAGCGCGTCAACGTCTCGCCGCCCGCCGACATGTCGCTGGCCCCGGAAACCGAGGCGCGGCTGCGCGCGGCGCTGGCCGAGGATTACGCCCTGTGGGAATCCGCCGCCCGGTCCGCGCCGTAAAGGGCGCGCGCCCGGTCCTCGAAGGCGCGGACGATGCGGTGCATGGCCTCGCCGAAGACCACGCCGATCACGCGGCGCAGGATGGCGTTGCGGAACTCGAAATCGACGAAGAAGCAGACCTCGCAGCCACCCTGGGGGCGGTCCTTGAAGGACCATTCGCTGTGCAGGTGCGTGAAGGGCCCGTCCAGGTAGCGGGTGTCGATGCGCTTCTGCGCGGGGAACAGCGTGACGCGGCTGCCGAAGCGTTCGCGGAAGACCTTGAAGCTGATGACCAGGTCGGCCTCGATCACCTCGGACCCGTCGGGACCGGGCGTGCGGGACCGGATGCGGGCGGCCGTGTTCCAGGGCAGGAACTGCGGGTAGCTTTCCACGTCCGCGACAAGGTCATACATCTGCTGCGCGGTATAGGGCAGCACCCGTGTTTCGGTATGAGTGGGCAAACGGCAGTCCTTCGGCGTCAGGCGGGCACGGTCTAGCAGAGGTTTGGGACGATGAACAACATGATCTGGCTGATGCGGGCCGCCCGATGGGTGCGAAACCCGCCCTCGGCGGGGCGGGTCAAGCTGGTGGTCGCCATTGTGGCGGCGGTGGTCCTGCTGGGCACGGCCGACTGGATGGGCTGGGTTCCCGACTGGGCGCAGATGGACCGCGCCCCCCGCCGCATCCCCGGGCCCTGAGCCTTACAGCCCTGCTTCCGCGAAGGTGTTGCAGTCGGCCATCTGGCCCGACTGCATGCCGCGGACCAGCCATTCGCTGCGCTCGGCGGCCGATCCGTGGGTGAAGCTGTCGGGCATGGGCGCGCGGCCCGCCTTTTCCATCAGGATGTCGTCGCCGACGGCGCGCGAGGCGTTCACGGCCTCGTCGACGTCGCCGCGCTCGATCGTGCCGAAGCGGTCGCCCGCATGGCGCGCCCAGATCCCGGCGAAGCAGTCGGCCTGAAGCTCGGTCAGCACCGACAGACGGTTGCCCTCGGCCTGTCCGACCTGCGACCGCAGGCGGTTCACGCGCGGCAGGATGCCGATCTGGTTCTGGACATGGTGGCCGATCTCATGCGCGATGACATAGGCATAGGCGAAGTCGCCCCCTGCCCCCATCTGCCGCTGCATGACCTGGAAGAAGTCGGTATCGAGATAGACCCGCTGGTCGCCGGGGCAGTAGAAGGGTCCCATGGCCGAGGATGCGCCGCCGCAGGCGGACTGCACCGCGCCCGAGAACATCACCAGCTTGGGTTCCTGGTACTGGATCCCCGCCTGCTGGGCCAGGACGTCGCTCCAGATCTCCTCGGTGTCGGCCAGGACGACCGAGACGAACTGCCCGATCTCCTGCTCTCCGGCGCTCAGCTGGCGTTCCTCGCCGGGACGCGCGTCGTCCTGCATCCCGCTGACAAGGGGCGAGATGTCCACGCCGAAGAACCAGCCGACCGCCAGCACGACCAGCGTACCGACCAGCCCCAGGCCGCCCGCGCCGGCCGTGCCCATGCCGCGCCGATCCTCGATGTTGCTGCTGCCGCGGCGGCCTCGCCATTCCATGTCGCGCATCCTTTGGAGTGATCCGGCCCAACGGATACGCAGGGTTGACGGACCGTGCAAGAGTTGGAAAGGAACCGGGGTTGCGGACAGCTGAACCGCGGCCAATGACGCGAGGGACGGATGTTCGAGTGGGTTCTGTCGGTGATCGAGAGCTGGGGCTATCCCGGCATCTTCTTCCTGATGCTGGCCGAGAACGTCTTTCCGCCGATCCCGTCGGAGGTCATCATGCCTCTGGCGGGCTATCTTTCCGCTTCGGGGCAGCTGTCCTTCTGGCCCACGGTGCTGGTCGGAACGCTGGGTTCGGTCCTGGGTACCTCGCTTTGGTACGTGGTGGGGGCGGGCATCGGGGCGGCGCGGCTCAAGCGCTGGGCCGCGCGGCACGGGCGCTGGCTGACGCTGTCGCCCTCGGACATCGACCGGGCGCAGGCCTGGTTCGACCGCTACGGGGGGCTGGCCGTGCTGACCGGGCGGATGGCCCCGGTCGTGCGGACGCTGATTTCGGTGCCCGCGGGCGTCGCGCGGATGCCCTGGCTGCGGTTTCTGGGCTATACCGCGCTGGGCAGCCTGCTGTGGACGCTGCTGCTGACGGGGGCGGGGTTGCTGCTGGAAGCCAACTACCACCGTGTCGCCGATGTGATCGATCCGCTGTCGACTCTGGTCGTGGTCACGGTTGTCGTGGTCTATCTGTACCGCGTCGTCACCTGGACGCCGCGATAAGGAAGACCCCCGCATGACCCGAGCCCCGCGCCCCGACGCCCGCAGCTGGGCAATCCTTGCCGCAGCCGGCTCGGCCGCGCTGCTGGCGGGGGCCTTCTTCTTCCAGGCGCGGGGCTATGCGCCCTGCGAGCTGTGCCTGCTGCAGCGCTGGCCCCATGCCGCCGCCGTGGCGATCGGCCTCGGCATGGCGGTGGCGGGCTTCCGCCGCATCCTGGGGCTGCTGGGCCTGCTGGCCGCGATCCTCGCCACCGCGTTCGCCATCTACCACGTGGGCGTGGAACAGGCCTGGTGGGCCGGACCGACGGCCTGCTCGGGCGGGCTGGGGGATCTGTCGGCGGTCAGCACGGACGAATTGCTGGCCCGCATCCGGGGCGCGCAGGTGATCCGCTGCGACCAGCCGAGCTGGATCTTGCTCGGCCTCAGCATGGCCGCGTGGAATGCGATCCTGTCGGCCGTCCTCGGGGTCGCATGGGCGCTGTCGCTGCGTCGTTCCGGGCGCTGAAAACCCTGAAAATTCAGGCAAAATGCTTGAAATTTAAGGCGACAGATGATACATCTGCCCCTAAAGACATCTAAAGGCGGAACCCTTGGCCGATACCCCTGAAGACGACCTGCCGACGGACGATCCCGAAGGCACGGAGGCGCCTGAACGCGCCGTGATGCCCCATGACGGCCCCACCATCGACATCGCGACCGAGATGCGCACCGCGTATCTCGATTACGCCATGTCGGTCATCGTCAGCCGCGCGATCCCCGACCTGCGCGACGGGCTGAAGCCGGTCCATCGCCGCATCCTGTTCGCGATGGACGAGACCGGCAACACCTTCGACAAGTCCTATCGCAAGTCCGCCCGTCCCGTGGGCGACGTGATGGGTAAGTACCATCCCCACGGCGACGCGGCGATCTATGACGCGCTGGTGCGGATGGCGCAGGACTTTTCCATGTCGCTGCCGCTGCTGGACGGGCAGGGCAACTTCGGGTCCATGGACGGCGACCCCCCGGCGGCCATGCGCTATACCGAGGTGCGGATGGCCAAGGCGGCCAACTGGCTGCTGATGGACATCGACAAGGAAACCGTCGATTTCCAGGACAACTACGACGGCAAGGACCGCGAGCCGACGGTCCTGCCCGCCCGTTTTCCCAACATGCTGGTCAACGGCGCGGGCGGCATCGCCGTCGGCATGGCCACCAACATCCCGCCCCACAACCTGGGCGAGGTGATCGACGCCACGCTGGCGCTGATCGAGAACCCCGACCTTCCGACCGAGCGGTTGATGGAGATCGTGCCCGGTCCCGACTTCCCGACCGGCGGCGTGATCCTGGGCCGGTCCGGGATCCGCAAGGCCTATCTGGAAGGCCGCGGCTCGATCACCGTGCGCGCCCGCACGCGGATCGAGACGCTGCGCGCGGGACGCGAGGCGATCATTCTCGACGACGTGCCCTATCAGGTGAACAAGGCCACGCTGATCGAGCGCATCGCCGACCTCGCGAAGGAAAAGAAGATCGAGGGCATCGCCCATGTCCAGGACGAATCCGACCGCCAGGGCGTGCGCGTGGTCATCGAGCTCAAGCGCGACGCCACGGCCGAGGTGGTCCTGAACCAGCTTTTCCGCTTCACGCCCATGCAGTCCACCTTTGGGGCCAACATGCTGGCGCTGAACGGCGGCCGGCCGGAACAGCTGACCCTGCGCGACTTCCTGACCTACTTCATCGCCTTCCGCGAGGAAGTCGTCGCCCGCCGCACCGCCTTTGAACTGCGCAAGGCGCGCGAGCGCAGCCACATCCTCTGCGGCCTCGCGGTCGCCGTGTCGAACGTGGACGAGGTGGTGGCCACCATCCGCGCCTCGCGCGATGCGGCCGAGGCGCGCGACCGGCTGATGGAACGCCGCTGGCCCGCGCACGAGATCTTGGAATATCTCAAGCTGATCGACGATCCGCTGCACCCGGTGAACGACGACGGCACCTACAACCTGTCCGACACGCAGGCACGCGCGATCCTGGACCTGCGGCTGCAGCGCCTGACCCAGTTGGGCGTGCAGGAGGTGACGAACGAGCTGCAATCGCTGGCCGATGCGATCCGCGACTATCTGGCGATCCTCGCCAGCCGCCAGCGCGTCCTGGGCATCATCTCGGACGAGCTGCGCGAGGTGCGCGAGCTGTTCGCCGTTTCCCGCCGGACCGAGATCGTCGAATGGGCGGGCGACCTGGACGACGAGGACCTGATCGAGCGCGAGGACATGGTCGTCACCATCACCTCGGGCGGCTACGTCAAGCGCACGGCCCTGTCCGAGTTCCGCAGCCAGCGGCGTGGCGGCAAGGGCCTGTCCTCGATGGCCACCAAGGAGGATGATGTGGTCACGACGCTGTTCGTCGCGAACACGCATACCGAACTGCTGTTCTTCACGACCGACGGGATGGTCTACCGGCTCAAGACCTGGCGGCTGCCCTTGGGCGGGCGGACCTCGCGCGGGAAGGCGCTGGTCAACATCCTGCCGATCGACGGCGGCACCTCGATCGCCGCGCTGATGCCGGTGGATGTCCCCGAACAGGAGTGGGACGCGCTGCAGGTGATCTTCGCCACCTCGGACGGCGACGTGCGCCGCAACGCGCTGTCGGACTTCACCAACGTCAAGTCGAACGGCAAGATCGCGATGAAGCTTCCCGAGGGTGTCAGCCTGGTGGACGTGCGCATCGCGGACGAGAACGACGACGTGATGCTGGTCACGGCCATGGGCCGGGCGATCCGCTTCCCGACGACGGACGTGCGGATCTTCAAGGGCCGCGACTCGACCGGCGTGCGCGGCATCCGCCTGGCCGGGGACGACCGCGTGGTGTCCATGTCGATCATCCGGCACTTCGAGGCGACGCCCGAGGAACGCGCGGCCTATATCAAGATGCGCCGCGCGGTCGAGGGCGCGCTGGACGACGGGGCCGAGCCGGACGAGGACGAGAACGTGGCCGAGGCCGCGCTGTCGTCGGAACGCTATGCCGAGATGAGCGCGCACGAGGACCTGATCCTGACCGTGACCGCCCGGGGCGCGGGCAAGCTGTCCTCGGCCCACGATTATCCGGTGCGCGGGCGCGGCGGCCAGGGCGTGATGGCGATGGACAAGGGCATGCGCGGGGGCCCGCTGATCGCCAGCTTCCCGGTCACGCGGGACGACCAGATCATGCTGGCGACCTCGACCGGGCAGTCGATCCGGGTTCCGGTGGACGGCATCAGCTTCCGCTCGCGTTCGGCCGGGGGTGTCCGGGTCCTGAACACGGCCGAGGGCGAGGAGGTCGTCTCGGTCGCCCGCGTCGCCGACCAGAGCGACGGTAACGGCGGCCCCGAGATCGAGACGGTCGAAAACGAGGGCTGAGGCCCCCTGCCCTGACAAGAACGCCGCGCTGCCAGGGGCAAGCGCGGCGTTTTCCTGTGCGGCGGGCAGGTCGAGCGGCTGCGGAAAACGGGGCGGTTCCTGAAGGCGCCGGCCTTGCACGGCCGCCGGGCTGTTCTAGCGCCCGTCGTCGCCCTCGCCATCGCCGTCCGCATCGCCGGAACCGCCCACATCCTCCAGCCCCGAGGAGGCCGCCCGTGCAATCTGCGGGTGATCGTCGCCCAGGCCCTTCGGCGGCTCGGGCGCGGGGCCGGCAACCGGGGCCTCGGGGGCGGTCGTCCTGGCATTGGCGGCGGGCGGGCGCCCGGCAGCGGGCATGCTGTCCAGCAGGCCCTGGGGATTGAGGATGCGGACGTCGCGATGGGCGAAGGGGATCTCGATCCCCTCGGCGGCGAAGCGCTCGACAATCTGGTGTCGGATCTCGCTCTGGACGCTCGTGCCGCCGTTGATGTCGGACACGATCGCCCGCAGTTCGAAATCGAGGCCGTCCGCGCCGAAGCCCGTGAAGACGATGATCGGCGGCGGGTTGATCAGGACCGTGGGCTGGTCCTCGGCGATGGCCTCCAGCATCTTGGCCACCTTGCGGGTGTCGGTGCCATAGGCCACGCTGATCGGCACGATGATGCGGCCCTGCAGGTTGCCGCGCGTCCAGTTGATGACCTCCTTCGAGATCAGGTCCGAGTTCGGGACGATCACGTCCGTCCGGTCGAAGGTCTGGATGCGGGTCGAGCGGACCGAGATGCGCCGGACATAGCCCTGCGAGGTGCCGACCTGGATCCAGTCACCCACCGCCACGGGCCGTTCCACCAGCAGGATGATGCCGGACACGAAGTTCGACACGATGTTTTGCAGGCCGAAGCCGATGCCGACCGAAAGGGCGCCGGCCACGATCGCGAGGCTGGACATGTCGATGCCCGCCGAGGTGATCGCCACCAGCGCCGCCAGCACGATCCCCACATAGCCCAGCCCCGAGACGACGGCGTTCTTGGCGCCCTCGTCCAGCCGGGTGCGGGGCAGGATCGAGTTGCGTACCGTCCCCTGCACCACGCGCGTCAGCATGTAGCCGAGCGTGAAGATGACGATGAAGGTCAGGATCGCGCCGGGCGAAAGCCGGACGCCCCCCAGCGTGATGCCCTGCCTGATCCGCGTCCATGCCTCGACAAGCTCGGCCACGCGCGCGCCCCAGATCAGCGCCACCAGCGGCAGCGACATGATGACCAGCGCAAAGCCGGTCAGCACCGGGGTCAGGTCGTCCCGCGCCCCGTTGCGGTTGCGGCGCAGAAGCACCCACAGGTCGGTCGAGAATTCCTGCAGCAGGATCACCAGCGCCAAGAGCCCGATCGTCATCGCCATCGGCCACAGCAGCGCGTTGGCCATCGTGACGAAGCCCACCGCCAGCGCCAGCGGCGCGATGACGGCCGCCAGCCGGGCGAGGTTGCCCGCGAAGCCCACCACGCGGGTGCGGTAGCCGGGAGTGCCGGGCACGGTGTAGCTGGTGGCCCGGCGCAGGATGTCGCCCAGGCGATACAGGCAGATCGCGCCCAGGACGACTAGGGGCAGGTGCCAGACGGCGGCGGCGGCCTCGTTGATCTCGATGGGCACGCGGCGGCTCAGCGGCGCGCCGGCGCGCAGGCCCGACAACGGCAGCAGCGCCTGCGCCGCGACGTGATGCACTGCCACCATCATCGACAGCAGGGTCGCATAGATCCGGCCGCGCTGGCGCAGTTCGACCGGATAGCAGATCGGCGGGTCGCTGGTCATCGGGAAGAAGCGCTGCCCCAGCCAGCGTCCGGCAAAGACCAGCAGCGCCGCGACGGGCAGCGCCATCAGGATCGGCCGCCCCCATGGACCGATCAGACCGGTCGTGTCCACCGCCCGCACCAGCAGATAGGCCCCGACCGTGGGAATGACGATCTGCCCCAGCGAGGCCCCGAAGGCCACCGCGTCCCGCGCATAGTCGCTGGCCCGCGAGGACAGACGCGAGGGCAGTGAATCCACCCAGCGCCGCCCGTAGATCAGCAGGCCCAGTGCCGCCAGCAGGTAGATGACGATCACCGGCATCCGCCCGATCAGCGCCGAGCCCGCGGCCCCGTAGGTGCGGTCGCGCATGTCCTGCAGGATGCCCTGCAGCACCTGTATCCCCGCCTCGGCCGCCTTGGCCCAGCTGGCCGGCAGCAGCGGCGAGGGGCTGAGCCGCAGCAGCGCGTTCGTCTGCTGGGCCCGTGCCTGTTCGTCGATGGCCCGCACCAGACTGTCGGCGCGGCTGTGAGCCTCGGTCGCGCGCTGACCCGGCGCCTGCAGTTCGGAAAGCTGCTGGTTTAGTTCCTTGCGGCGGGCCGCGATCTCCTCGGCCTCGGTTTCCCCTTCCGCGGGGGCGGGGCCGAGGGCGGCGATCTGTTCGCGAACGGTGCCGATGCGGGGGGCATTCAGCGTCTGCGCCTGGGAAAAGCGCTCGCGCCACTCAACGACCTCGGCCCGCAGCGCATCCAGCGTGGCAGGGGGCGTGTCCGTGGCTTCCAGCAACTGCTCGGCCCGGCCTGCGGTCTGTTCCCAGGCGGGATAGTCGGGCTCGTTGGTGGGCTGCGCCAGCGCGCCTGCGGCCAGCGACAGCCACAGCGCCACGGCCAGCGCAAGGGCGACCGACGCCAGCCGCAAGGGCGCGGCAGGAACAGGACCGGCGCGCATCGGCTTCACGCTTCGGTCACGTCCGGCAGCGACGATGCCCCCCGCTCCAGCCAATGCGGCACCGGCAGGCCCTTGCTGCGCAGGAACACCGGGTTCCACAGCTTGGTCTGATAGCGCGTGCCCACGTCGCACAGGATGGTGACGATGGTCTTGCCCGGCCCCATCTCGCGCGCCATGCGGATCGCGCCCGCGACGTTGACGCCCGACGAGCCGCCAAGGCACAGGCCTTCGTATTCCAGCAGGTCATACAGGACCGGCAGCGCCTCGTCGTCCGGCACCCGGCAGCTGAAGTCGGGGGTGATCCCTTCCAGGTTCGCCGTGATTCGGCCCTGCCCGATGCCTTCGGTGATCGAGTTGCCGGGTGCGCTCAGCTCGCCCTCGGTATAGAAGGAATGCAGCGCCGAGCCCTCGGGATCGGCCAGCCCGATCTTCACGCCCCTGCCCTGCAGCGCCATCGCCACGCCCGCCAGCGTCCCGCCCGAGCCGACCGAGCAGATGAAGCCGTCCACCTTGCCCTGGGTCTGTTCCCAGATCTCGGGACCGGTGGTTTCCAGGTGTGCCTGCCGGTTGGCGGTGTTGTCGAACTGGTTGGCCCAGATCGCCCCGCCCGGCAGGGATTTCGCCAGCGCCTCGGCCAGGCGGCCCGAATAGCGGACGTAGTTGTTGGGGTTCTTGTAGGGCGCGGCCGGCACCTCGACCAGCTCGGCCCCGGCAAGCCGCAGCATGTCCTTCTTTTCCTGGCTCTGCGTTTCCGGGATCACGATCACGGACTTGAAGCCCATGGACGCGCCGACCAGCGCCAGCCCGATGCCGGTGTTGCCCGCGGTGCCTTCCACAACCGTTCCGCCCGGGCGCAGTTCGCCCCGCTCCACGGCGTCCTTGATGATATACAGCGCCGCGCGGTCCTTGACCGACTGGCCGGGGTTCATGAACTCGGCCTTGCCCCAGATCTCGCAGCCGGTCGCCTCGGACGCGCGGTTGAGACGGATCAGGGGGGTGTGGCCGATCGCGGCGGCCAGGTCGGGACAGTTGCGCATGAACGGGGCCTTTCCTTGTCGCCCCCGTTAAACCAGCAGCGGCCGGGCCGGGCAACCCGGCTCGCGCAGGCGTCAACCGGGCACAAGGCTCTGCTTGAGTTCCCCCGCCATGCGGTTCAGCCAGAGCGCCAGGATCATCAGCGGACCGCTGACGATGCGCCCGTCCAGCACCATGCGCATCAGCTCGTCGCGCGACACAAGCTGGCCCCGGATGTCCTCGCCCTCGGAGGGAAGGCCGGTCACGGTGGCGATGCCGTCGGGCAGGTCGGCGATGCCGATGAAGCCATAGATGAACTCGGCGGCGATGCCGGGCGTGGGATAGAAGGCGGGCGCGGGGATCAGGCCGGTCAGGGTCAGCCCCGTCTCCTCGACAGCCTCTCGCAGGGCGGTGGATCGGGGCGTCTCGCCGGCGTCGATGCGGCCGGCGACGGGTTCGAAGATCCAGGGCTGGGCGTCGCCCCGGGCGGCGGGTCCCGCGCGGAACTGGTCCACCAGCAGCACCCGGTCGCGCGCGGGGTCCCAGGGCAGCACGACCACGGCGTCGCCCGAAACGAACACGGCGCGTTCCAGCGGCTCGGACCAGCCGCCCTGATGAAGGCGATGCGTCAGCCGCAGCGACTCGACCGAGAAGTACTTTCCGTAAGGCTCATCCCTGCCTTCGATGCGCAGCCGGTCCTCGCCCTCGGGACCCGGCGGCAGGGCCTCCCCTCGCTCGGCTGCGGCCCGCAGGCGCGCGGCAGCCCACCAGGCGATCATGGGCAGCCGCGCGCGGATCGCCTGCGCCGGCTGGGCCGGGTCGCGCGCAAGCAGGTCGGCGGCCACCTGCGCGGCAAGCTCCGCCTGAAAGGTGCCGTCCCTGGACCGGGTGCCGGGGACGGCACCCAGGACCCTGCCCTCCGTCGCCTGGACCGGCTGCAGGTCCATGATCCCGGCATAGCGGCTCAGCCGGTCATTCGCCTCGACCGGCTGGGCCGTGATCCCGCCCGGCGCATCGCGGTCCCATCCCGGCCAGCCATCCAGGGCGATGCCCGCGCGGCCGCCGCCCGAAAGACGCCCCGGCAAGGCCACCGGGTCGCCCGCGGGCTCAAGGCCAAGGGCCGCCATCATCAGGGGATCGGCCAAGGGTCCGACCAGCAGCAACCGGGCGCTCACAGCTGCTCGCCCTGAAGGCGCAGGGCCGAGGCGCGGCCCAGATCGCGCGCGACATCGACAAAGGTCGCGGTCGCGGCCTCGTTCAGGATCGCGCTGAGACGCCGGTTGCCGGGGTGGCCCGCAGCCTCGATCAGCCGGACCATCTCGGCATCGGACAGGGGCGCGCTGGCCATGAAGACCAGCGCCTCGATCCAGCCGGTCTGGTCGGCGCGGATCTCGGGCTCCTGCGCCCAAGCGTCCTCGATGATCGAGGGATCGCGCGGTCCGTTCTGCGCCGCCTCCTGCGCGCCCTCCAGTGTCGCGACCGCGATGTTCAGCGAGGCGGCAACCGCCGGTTCGACCAGATCGGCGGCGTCCATCAGCGCCCGCACCTGCGCCGCGCGGGGATTGCCGCGGGCCGCGGCGGCGGCGAAGCTTTCACGCGCCGTGGCCTCGATGTCGGGCGCCGCCAGCGCCTCGCGCGCGCCGATCTCGAGCAGGACGACACGTCGCCCGAGGCCGCCTTCCCAGAAGCTCAGCGCCTCGGCCACGGCGGCGCGCTCGGCCGGGTCGCCCAGCCCCTCGACGCCGCGGGCGATTGCGTCGCGCAGACCCGCGCGGATGCGCCCGGCCGGCGCGACGCGCGAGACGATCGCGCCCCAGCCTTCGTCAGGGCCATCCTGCTCGGGGATGTCGGGCCGGAAGGGATCGCCCGAGACGGCGATCTCGGCCGCGAGCACGTCCGCCAGCCGATCGACCTGCATCGCGGCCACGATCCGGTCCGCATCCACGGGCCGGAACTGGGGGGGCGCCTGCCCCGGCGTCAGCTGCGCCTGCGCGAACGCCGGCAGGGGCGAGGAAAGGCCCAGGCAGGTCGCCAGAACGAGGCCGGTCAGGCCGATGGAGGCGGTTCGGATCATCGGGACGGGTCCTCTGGCGCGGGCTCATCTGCCGCTGTGCGATTTTTCCGCGAAAGCCCTTGCGCTTCAACCCCCGCCCCGATAAATGCCCCGCACCACCCAAAGCGCGGAGAGGTGCCGGAGTGGTCGAACGGGGCGGTCTCGAAAACCGTTGAGCCTTCACGGGTTCCGTGGGTTCGAATCCCACCCTCTCCGCCACACTACACTGACTATTTTGCAAATTTTCAGGGACGTGCTGAATATACCCGTGTTCCTGCCCACCCTGTAAAAGCGCTCGCGCGCAACAGGATTCAACAGCATCTGCTTCTGTCGCGGCCTCTCCATCGATATCACCGCATCACTGACCAGTGGTCCTTGCAGCATCTTGGCTGCCTCCAATGGTGTCGGCAGTCAGATTGCCTCTCATTGGATAATGTGAACATTGCGCGCCTCGACTTGGAATGCACCGCCCGAGCCTCGGCCTTCGGCTCGGTGGCGAGAAAAGTCCCTTTGGTGCCATCGTTTGAAGTTAAAGCTTTCACACGGGTTTCTCCTCGACGGATTTGTGTCGGATAGCACCGAGCGCGGTGCTTGCAGGCGCGGGCAGGAGAATCTTGATCTCGCCTACACTGGCTTTCCCAACAAACCGCTGTTCATGCGTTGAGAGGCCATAAGCAAGCCCCCTTGTTTCCAACCAGCTGTGGGAGGCCACTGTGCCTCTTCTGCCAAGGCAACGACCCGGGCCCAAGGGTGTCCGCCTTCGATGCGATGACCGGTTGGCCTTGGCATCATCATCATTGTCCTGCGCTTCGGCATTCCTAGGGAGATGATGCCACGTGAGTTCGGCTGCCCCGGCATGACCTGTTGCGGGCTGGCGCTGCCGCGATCAAGCGGCAGCCAAGCCGGAGTCTGCTCAATTTCAGTCTGTCACGCCGCAGCGAATCGCTTAGGGATCGTCTGCTGCTAGTGTAAAATCAAGTCTCGGCGGGGAAACAGGGAAAGGTGGAGTTCCATGAAACAGATACCTTTGACTGCAGCAATGGCCTTCGCCGCGCTGGCGGGCGGCACCGGGACGCTGTCCGCACAGGCATTCTCGCTGGAAGAAGCCTACGTCAAGGGTTTCGGAGGCGCGACCTGGCCCTCGGACCTGGACTCCACCCTGACGGAGGACGGGACGCAAATCGCCCTCCCCAGCTTCGACCATGACACCGGGTATACCTTGGGCGTCGCGGTCGGCGCGTCCGTCACGCCGAATTTCTTGATGGAGATCGAATACGCTTACCGCAAAGCCGACTTCACCGTCACAGACCGTGCCGAAGGCGACCGTGCCGACGGCGACACCTCTGCCAACGCCTTCATGTTCAATGCGCTCTACATGTTCGACGGCATGGGCGCGACCGGGACGGTCCGGCCCTATTTCGGCGGTGGTATCGGCGGGGCCAACGTGGACGTGAGTGCCGGCGGCCAGGATTTCGACACCGACACGGTGTTTGCCTACCAGTTGATCGGGGTGTCAGCTACGAGCTGAACCCCAATGTCAACCTCTTCGCCGAGGGACGCTGGTTCCAGACCGAGTCGGGCGATTTCGACGGTCCCCAGACGGAGAGCTTCGACGGCAAGTTCGAGACCTTCGACCTGCTCGTCGGCATGCGCTATGACTTCTGACGAAAACTGACGGACGGGCGCCCGGCCTGCCTGAGAGCCTGATTCAATAGTTCACGCGACATCGCAGTATCTTGCGGGACGCCGTGTCATGAGCCTGCTGCGTGCGATCAGGGTCCATGCCGCTGAGCTTTCCACCGATCGCGCCAAATCCTTTGCCAACCGGCGGTATGGCCCGAGCGCTCCGCTGTGAGCGACGTGCCGGCATACTCGAGGCTTTCGTAATCCTCGGCTGCGCCCGCTCATCGGTCAGTCCCCTCGCGGAGGCTGAGTCACGCAGCAGCAGGCAGATCAATGGGTCCTGACCCTAAGGCGTTTGCGGATGCAGGCCCTCTGCCGAGGCAGGATCGGTGCGTCATTGCGCTCGCCGTCACGGGCGGGCCGGAGAGGCGAGAAGATACCTCATCAAGGACAGACGCTGCAAGGCTGGACCGGTGGCCGTCGCAACGGCAGCAAGCCGGTGCGCGCACCAGCGGTCCATAACATTCATGCAGCGCAACCATAACAAAACGCTCCTTGTCGGCCCTCCGGCGGCCCTCCTAGGCTGGCCTACGCCTGTGGAGGACGGGCTGAACGGAGGAAAGATCATGGCGAACTTGAACCGGCGGCACTTTCTGGCGGCCACGAGCGGCCTTGTCGCCAGCGCATTGCTTCCGGGTGCCGGCCTGGCACGCGCACCGCAGATCGGCACGACAATCCCCGGATGGTATCGCTTTCCCATCGGTGACATCGAGGCGACGATCATCTCGGACGGATTGCTGAACCTCGGCTCGGCGAACGACCAGTTCCCCGCCGCCTCGCCCGACACCATCGCAAGCATCCTGAAGGACGAGTTCCTGCCGGTCAGCCCGATGATGCTGGAACAGAACTGCCTTGTCCTGAACATCGGCGAACGGGTGGTGCTGCTCGACAGCGGCATGGGCAGGGACGCCATGTTCGGCGACCAGTCCGGGCGGCTGCTGGGCAACCTTTCCGCCGCGGGGATCGAGCCCGGCCAGGTGGACGACATCGTCCTGACCCATGCCCATATCGACCACTGCTCGGGCCTTGTCGCAGCTGACGGGACGCTGAACTTCCCCAATGCGCAGCTTCACATGTCGCAGGCCGACTTCGACTTCTGGACCGACGAGGCGAAGCTGTCGGGGGAAGGGTCGCAGCCCGCCTTCGTCAAGGCCGCGCGGCACAACCTGCTGCCCTACCGCGACCGGCTGACCTTTGTCACCGACAAGGCAGAGGTGCTGCCCGGCATCACGGCGATCAGCACCCCCGGCCATACCGTCGGCCATACCTCCTACCTGATCAGTTCGGGGAACCAGTCCTTCCTCAACGTCGGCGACGTGGTCCACCACTATGCGCTGCTGTTCGAGAACCCCGGCTGGGCCTTCGCCTATGACACCGATCCGAACCAGGCTGCGGAAACCAGGATCAAGCTGTTCGACATGGCGGCAGCCGAGCAGTTGCCGCTGATCGGCTATCACTTCCCCTTCCCGGGCTTGGGCCACATCCGCCGCGAGGGGCAAGGGTTCGAATATGTTCCGATCCCCGTCCGGCACGGGTGACTCCACCGCCCCGACGCCGGGGGGCCGCATGGCCCTTCGGCTTCCCTGAAGCCCGCGGGCGCGGACAGGCGCGGCGGGCGTTCTCGCCGGGCGTCAGGACATCTGCTGGCGAACCGACGCGGCCTCGCGCAGTCCGCCCAGCAGAGACAGCCAGTCCGTGTCGCGGCTGTTGGAAACAGGGCGGGTCAGGGCGGCGAACTTGCGCGCCAAGGCCTCGGGGTCGGGGAAGGTCTCGGGCTCGCCCGATGGATCGGGGATGCGCAGTTCGTGCGTCTCGCCCCGGGCCTCGACCTTCAGCGTCGCGCCGAAGGGGTGGCGCAAGCCTTCCAGCGACGGATCGTTCCAGACATCCACCCGCGCCGCGACGGCCTCGGCCCCGGCATCGCCCAGCAGGTCATAATCGTCCCAGCCGAACTGGCCGCGCAGCAGGGCGACGGCGGCCGCATATGGCATCGAGAACTGCCCCTCGACGATGGTGCGGGCGCGGCGCTTTTCTTCAAGCGGTGCGCCAACCAGCGCGATCCCGTTGCGGTGCAGCCCGACGCTGACGCGGGCGATGTCGTCGGCGGCCCAGCCATGCGCCTGCCGCAGTTGCAGAAGCCCGTCCACGGCCGCATGGGTATAGCGGCAGGCAGGATAGGGCTTCACGCCGATCCGCATGGTTTCCCAGACCGTGCCCAGTCCGGCGGTCGCACGCTCGGCCGACGCATCGTCGCTGTAGCCCTTCAGCAGGCCGTGCCTGCCTTCAAGCGCCTCCTTGGCGCCCTGGAATCCTTCGGCGGCAAGGGTGGCGGCCATCAGCCCCTTCATCGCGGCCTCGCCGACCTGGTAGCGCTTGTTCCAGGCCCCGTTCTCGAGGAACTGCAACGAGCCCGAAGCCTGGCTCGCCGCCACTCCGAAGGCTGCCTCCATGGCAGCCGCGTCCAGTCCCAGCAGGCGCCCTGCCGCCGCCGCGGCGCCAAAGGTTCCGGCGGTGGCGGTCGGGTGGAAGCCGCGCGCGTAATGGGCGGTCGGGTCCAGCGCCATGCCGATGCGGCAGCAGACCTCGAAGCCGACAACGATCGCGGCCAGCATCCCTAGCCCCGAGGCGCCGGTCAGCTCGGCCGCCGCGAGCGCCGCGGGAACGACCGGCGCGCTCGGGTGAAGCGAGCTGTCGGCATGGGTGTCATCGAAATCGAGCGAATGGCCGAAGGCGCCGTTCAGCAGCGCCGCCGCTCCTGCGCCGAAGCAGCGCGACATTCCGAAGACCAGGCAGGGCCCCTCTCCTGCCAGGCCAAGCCGTTCCAGCATGGCCAGGATGGCGGGGCTGGATTCGGCGTCATGGGCGGCGCGGATAGCCGAGCCCGCGAGGTCGGTCATCAGCGCCAGCGCGCGATCGATCACCTCGGCGGGGATCTCGTCCGCCTTCGTTCCGGCGGCGAACTCCGCCAGGTCGCGCGTGATGGTCATGGCAGTCTTCCTCCGGCTCGGCCCTAGGGCGCCTGCATCATCTGCGGGCCGGAGCGTGCCTGTCCAATAGGGCTTCGACCTTCGGCCTATAGCCGGGCGGTATGGCAGAGAAAGGAATCGGCTATTTGATGTCTTGCCCTTGCCGTGGTCCGCTGACCTGCAAGCCAGGAGCAGCCATGACCCCTTCGGCAAGACGCGACGAGTCCGCCACCGATCCTGCGGGCATGACGGGGGGACAGGTCGATGCGGTTTCCGTCCTCACCGATGCGCTGAAGGCGGCGGGGGCAAAGGACGTCCTGGACGTCGGTTGCGGCGACGGCGGGATCGCCCGCGCCCTGTCCCGGCGCGGCTTCAGGGTCACCGGGATCGATCCTTCCGCGGCGGCGGTGGCGCGCGCCACGCAGCGCGTGCCCGCGGCCCGGTTCCTTTGCGCCAGGGCCGAGGACCTTCCGGCCGGACTTCCCCTCTTCGACGCCGCGATCTTCGTCAACTCGCTGCATCACATCCCCACGGAGGCCATGCCCGCCGCATTGCTGCACACCGCCGCCGTCCTGCGCCCGGGCGGGCGGCTGGTGGTGATCGAGCCGCTTGCCCAAGGCAGCTTCTTCCGCATCATGCAGCCCATCGAGGATGAAACCCGCATCCGCGCCTTGGCGCGACAGGCTGTCGAAAGGCTGATCCTGGACCGCCGGCTGATCCTGCGCGACCTGCGGCACTGGTCCCAGGAAAGCCGCTTCGCCGGATTGGAGGATTTCGTCGGATACCTGGCGCGGGTGACGCCGGAACGCGTCCGGGTCGCGGCCCGCAACCAGTCGTCGCTGGCCCGCGCCTGGCGGGACAACATCCGCAGCCGCGACGGCATGGCGGTCCTGACGCAACCGATGATATGCTGGAGCCTCTCGGCGCCTGCTCTGCCTTCGGGGCCTGAGGCGCCGTAGGTTCAATGGGTTAGTCCGACATGCTTGACATTCGCCAGTTGCGATATTTCGTGGCCATCGTCGAACAGGGGTCCTTCTCGCGCGCGGCGAACTTCCTGCATGTCGCGCAGCCCGCCCTGTCGCTGCACGTCCGCAACATGGAAGCGGACATGGGCACGCCGCTGCTGGTGCGCGTGCCCCGCGGGGTCGAGCCGACCGAGGCGGGCGCGATCCTGATGCGGCACGCCCGCATCATCCTCGACCAGCTGACCGTCGCCGAGGAGGAGATCCGGGGCCATGACAACGACCCGTCGGGAGAGGTGCGCCTGGGCCTTCCCGGGACGATCGGCCAGATCGTCGCCGTGCCCCTGATCACCGCCGCCCGGACGCGCTATCCCAAGATCAAGCTGCGGATCGCCGAGGCCATGAGCGGCTTCATCCTCGAATGGATGCGTGACGAGCGCATCGACCTTGCCGTGCTGTATGGGCAGGCTGACCGGCACGGCATCTCGACCGAGCAGTTGCTGGACGAGGACCTTCTGTTCTTTGGCCCCACCGGGGGCCTGCGCCCCGAACCGATGCCCGAGCCGGGATCGGCGCTGCCCTTCGCAACGGTCGCACAGATGCCCTTGATCCTGCCCGGCCGGGGGCACGGCCTGCGCGACCTGCTGACGCGCGTCGCCGAAAGCGCCGGCACCGCGATGAACACGGTGATCGACGTGGATTCCTACGGCAACATCAAGTCGCTCGTGGCCGAAGGGTTCGGCTATTCGATCCTGCCCGAAAACGCGATCAACGCCGAGATCCGCGAGGGCCGGCTGCAACGCTGGATCATCGAGGCGCCCTGCCTGACGCGCAGCATCCACCTTGCCCGCTCGGGCCGCAGGCCGATGACCAAGGCCGCCGGCGTGATCCATGACCTCGTGCGCGAAACCCTGCTGGACCTTGCCCGCAGCGGCCGCTGGATCGGCGCGCGGATCTCGGCGCCGGACGGCGCGGCGCACCGGAACGAGGAAGGCGCACCGGGGAACACAGGTCCGGGCGATGCCGGCCTGCCCGTGGCGCTTGGTCCGGCCGTTCGAAGAACCGCCGTCGTCTCGTCCCGCCGCCGTCAGCCGTGATCGAAGACGACGACCTGGCGGATGGCTTCGCCGCGGTCGAGCCAGTCGAAGCCCTCGTTGATCTGGTCCAGCGTCAGCCTGCCGGTCAGCAGCTTGTCCACCGGCAGGATGCCCGCCCGGTACATGCGGATGAAGCGCGGGATGTCGCGCTGCGGCACGCAGGAACCCATGTAGCTGCCCTTCACCGTCCGTTCGTCCGCCACCAGGTTGACCGCCGGCAGCTTGAACTCGGCGCTGGGGGGCGCAAGGCCGGCCGTCACCGTCTGCCCGCCGCGCCGGGTGATCGCATAGGCAAGCTGGAACGCCGGCACCGCACCCGCAAGCTCGACCGCGTGATCGACGCCGCCCCCGGTCTCGGCCCGGATCCGCTCGACCAGCCCCTCCTCGCCCGCGTTGTAGCAGCGCGTCGCGCCCAGTTCGCGTGCGAAGGCCAGCTTGTCCTCGGCCAGGTCGATCGCCAGCACCTCGGTCGCGCCTGCGGCCAGGGCGCCAAGCAGCGCGGCCATGCCGACGCCGCCCAGCCCGATGATGGCCACGCTCTGGCCCGGCTGGACGCGGCAGGTGTTCAGCACCGCGCCCACGCCCGTCTGCACGGCGCATCCGAACAGGGCAAGCTCCTCGAAGGGGATGTCGTCGGCGTCCACCCTGACCAGCGAATGGCGCGAGATGACCGCGTGATCGGCATAGGCCGAGACGCCGCAATGGTGATGGATGTCGTGATGGTCCCCGCAGTCATGCAGGCGGATCTCGCCGGACATCAGGACGCCCTTGCCGTTCGCCTCGGCGCCCGGGATGCACAGCGCCGCGCGGCCTTCGGCGCAGGGAAGGCAGCTGCCGCAGGTGGGCTGGAAGGCCATCACCACCCGGTCGCCTTCCCTGAGGTCGCGGATCGCCGATCCGACCTGCACGACCGTTCCCGCCGCCTCGTGCCCCAGCACCATCGGCAGCGGGCGGGGACGGTTGCCGTTGATGACCGACAGGTCGGAATGGCAGAGCCCCGCCGCCTCGATCCTGACCAGCACCTCCTCGGGGCCGGGGGGATCGAGCTCGACCGTCTCGATGACGAGCGGGCGGCTTTCGGCATAGGGTGCCGAGACCGGAGAGGATTTCAGGACGGCGGCGCGGGTCTGCATGGTGCTTTCTCCAGGTGGAACGGGGCCCGCCGCCTCGGGCGGGCGCCCTTGTTCAGATCGTGCGGCCGCCATCGACCGGCAGCAGGACCCCGGTGATGAACTCGGCATCGTCCGACGCAAGATAAAGCGTCGCGCGGGCGATGTCCTCGGGCCGCGACATGCGCCCCATCGGGATGGTGGCCACGAACCTGGCCCGGTTCTCGGGGGTGTCCGGCACGCCCATGAACGCTTCCAGCAGGCCCGTCTCACCCATCACCGGGCAGATCGCGTTGACGCGGATGTTGTCGGGCGCAAGCTCGGCCGCCATCGACTGCGACAGGATGTTCACCGCGCCCTTGGTCGAGTTGTACCAGGTCAGGCCGGGGCGCGGACGGATGCCCGCGACCGAACCGATGTTGACGATGGACCCGCCCCCCTTCCGGCGCATCATGGGCACGATGATGTTGGACATGATGTAGATCGACTTGACGTTGATCGCGTAGACGCGGTCGAACTCTTCCTCGGTGACCTCCAGCATCGGCTTGTTGCGGTGCGTCCAGCCGGCGTTGTTCACGAAGATGTCCGGCACGCCAAAGCGGTCCGCGACCGTTTGCACCGCCTTCTCCATCTGCTCGCGCGAGGTGACGTCGGCGGTCAGCGCGACCGCATTCGCGCCGATCCCGGCGGCGACCTTCCCGGCCGCGTCGCCGCGCAGGTCCAGCACGCCCACGCGCGCGCCTTCCTGCGCGAAAAGCTTCGCGATCCCCTCGCCGAAGCCGCCACCCGCGCCGGTGACGATCGCGACCTTGCCTTCCAGCCGTCCTGCTTGCCCAGCCATTGCCTTCCTCCTCAATCGTGCTTGATGACTAGGGTCTTGAGCGCCGAGAACTCGTAAAGCGCCTCGAAGCCCTTTTCGCGGCCGTGGCCGGATTTCCGGGTGCCGCCGAAGGGCAGCTCGATCCCGCCGCCCGCACCATAGGCGTTGATGTAGACCTGCCCGGCCCGCACCCTGCGCGACACCCGGAAGGCGCGCGCGGTGTCGCGCGTCCAGACGCCCGCGATCAGGCCGTAGTCCGTGCCGTTCGCCAGTTCGATCGCGTCCTCTTCGTCGTCGAAGGGGATCGCGGCCAGCACCGGGCCGAACACCTCGTCCAGCGCCAGGCTGTTGTCGCGCGGGACGGGGCCAAAGACCGTGGGGGCGACATAGAACCCCTCCGCCGGCGCCGAGTCCTGGCGGGCGCCTTCGGCGATGACGGGAACGCCCTCCTCCCTGGCGCGCCGGATGAAGCCTTCCACGGATTCCTTCTGCCGGGCGCTGATGATGGGGCCGAGGTCGGGATCGTCCGTGGGAAGCCCTGCCCGCAGCCCCGCGAAACGTTCCGCGATCATCGGCATCAGCTTGTCCCAGACCGTCCTCTGGACCAGCACCCGTGCGCCGGCCGAGCAGGTCTGCCCCGCGTTCTGGATGATCGCGCCCACGATCACCGGCAGCGCGGCGTCGAGATCGGCATCCTCGAACACGATCTGCGGCGACTTGCCGCCCAGTTCCAGCACGCAGCCGATGTGGTTCCTCGCCGCCGCGGTCTGGATCATCACGCCCACGCGGGGCGAGCCGGTGAAGGCGATGAAGTCGATGCCCGGATGCTCGGACAGCGCCGCCCCGGCCTCGTGCCCAAAGCCCGGCACCACGTTCATCGCGCCGGGCGGAAAGCCCGCCTCGGCCGCAAGCTCGGCGATCCGCAGCGGGGTCATGCAGGCGTCCTCGGCGGGCTTCAGCACCGTGGCGTTGCCCATCGCCAGCGCCGGGCCGAGCGTCCGGCCGATCATCTGCGCCGGATAGTTCCAGGGGATGATGTGGCCGGTCACGCCCAGGGGCTCGCGCTCGCCGGTGACGTAGTAGCCGCGCATGAAGGGGATCTGCTCGCCATGCACCTTGTCGGCCGCGCCGCCGTAATATTCGAAATAGCGCGCGGCGGCCTGGATGTCGGCGCGGGCGGTCTTCATCGGCTTGCCGCAGTCGCGGGCCTCGAGCGCGGCGAGCTCCTCGAAGTTGTCAAGGATCAGCTGGCCGAGGCGGCTGAGAAGGCGGCCGCGCTCGGTCGCCGACAGCCTCGACCATTCGCCGCGCTCGAAGGCGTGCCGCGCGGCGGCGACGGCCTGGGCCACCTCCCCGGCGCCTCCGGCAGAAATTTCGGCGAAGACGACGCCCTCGGCGGGGGCGACGACCGGGATGGTCAGGCCGCCGGCGACCGGGCGCCATTCATTGTTGATGAAGAAGCCCCTGGCCGGGGCGACCTCCTCGGCGCGGCGACAGGCTGCGGTCATGTCAGGTCGTCCTTTCGTTCGAAGCGTCGCTGTCGATCTGCCCGCGTTCGACGGTGATCGTGCGGGAGGCGAAGCTGCGCAGCAGCTCGGGATTGGATTCCGTGATGATGATGGCCAGGGTCGGATCGATCTCGCGCAGCCTGCCGAGCGCCTCGGCGTAGCGCTGCGCCAGCACGGGGGCGAGCCCCTGGAAGGGCTCGTCCAGCAGCAGCAGCCGACTGGACAGCATCAGAGCGCGACCCAGCGCGACCATCTTCCCCTGCCCGCCCGACACGGACCCGGCCGGGCGCGGGCCGAGGTCGCGCAATTCGGGCAGGACATGATAGACCCGTTCCAGCCGGCTGGCGGTCTCCGTCTCGCCCAGCTTCGCCACCTGCGCCGGAAGCAGGATGTTCTGGGTGATGGTGAAGCGGGAAAAGAGCCTGCGGTCCTCGGGGGCATAGCCGATCCCCAGCCCCGGGCGCCGGTGAGGATCGACCGCGCGCAGGTCCGCGCCCTCGAAGCGCATCTCGCCGTGGCAGGTGGTGAAACCCATGATGGTGCGCAGAAGCGTCGTCTTGCCGGCACCGTTCCGCCCGACCAGAGCAACGGTTTCCGCCGGGCCGACGGTGAAGGAGATGTCGCGCAGGATCGGGATGTTGTTGATCGACGCATCGACCTTGGACAGCGCAAGCATGCTCAGTTCCCGATCACGTTGCGGATCACGTCGGGGTCGTTCAGCACGACCTCGGGTTCCCCGGTCATCTGGATGATGCCCTGTGCCCAGACGGCCACCCGGGTCGCGTAGAGCTTCACCATCTCCATGTCGTGCTCGACGAAGACCGAACTGACATGCGCCTCGCGCAGGGCGTTCATCAGCGTCTCCATGACGCCGAACTTGTCGGCCGAGGCGACGCCCGAGGTGGGCTCGTCCATCAGCAGGACCTTGGGCTTCAGGGCCAGCGCCAGGGCGATGTCCACCAGCTTGCGCTTGCCCTCGGGCAGTTCCGAGGCCAGCCGATTCCTGACATCCGCGCAGCCCACGAGGTCGAGCAGGTGTTCCATCTCGGCCCGCCCGGGGATGCCGTCGAGGCGCCGCAGCAGGTTCCAGCGGCGTTCGCGGATCGATCCCGCCAGCAGCATGTTCTCCAGCACCGTCTGTTCCGTGAACAGCTGCGGGATCTGGAAGGCGCGCGCGACGCCCATGCGGGTGATCCGGCGCGGGGGCCTGCCGGTGATTTCCTGCCCGCCCACCGAGACCCTGCCCGCGTTCGGCTTGAGATAGCCGGTGCAGATGTTCAGAAAGGTCGTCTTGCCCGCGCCGTTCGGCCCGATGATGGCAAGATGTTCGCCCGGGAACAGGGACAGGTTGATGCCGTCCGCCGCGATGATGCCGCCGAAGCGGAGCTTCAGCCCCTCGGCCTGCAGCAGGGGCTGCCCCTGGTCGTGACCGCTCATTCCGCCACCCCGCTTTCCGATCCGGTCCGGTCCGAGCTGGTGCGTCGGCCCGCGAGACGGTGCCAAAGCTGGATCAGGCCGCCCGGCGCCCACAGGATGATCGCGATCAGCGTGACCCCCAGGATGAGCTGCCAGCTGTCGTCGAGCAGCGCGGCGGCCGAGGTGCGGACCCATTCGAAGACCAGCGTTCCCGCAAAGGCCCCGGCGATATGCCCCTGCCCGCCCAGCACGGCGATGAAGACCAGTTCCGCCGACCGCGACCAGAACGCGTGTTCCGGCGAGGCCAGTCCCTGCACCAGTCCCATGAGCACGCCGCCCAGGCCGCAGAGCATGGCCGAGATCACGTAGCCGGTCAGAAGGACGGACTTTGCCGACAGTCCCAGGTACTCGACCCGCGTCTCGTTGGTCTTGACGGCCCGCAGCGCCTGTCCGAGCGGCGACAGGAGGTAGCGTCCGACCAGAACGCAGCAGGCCGCGGCGACGGCAAGGACGACGTAGAACATCACCAGGTCGAACTCGCTGCGGCTGAACTCGAACCCCAGCAGGGTCGGGCGGCGGATCCGCAATCCGTCCGAGCCGCCGGTGATGTGGAAGGCCTTTTCGAGGATCGAATACAGCACCATCGAGAAGGCGAGGTTGATCATCCCGAAGAAGATGCCGCGATAGCGGGTCACGAAGACGCCGATCAGCAGTCCCGCGATCCCCGTGACCGCGAGGGTCGCGACCAGCAGAAGGATCAGGTCGATGTCGCGCCAGGCGGCCGTCAGGAAGGCGGCGGTATAGGCGCCCGCGGCGAAGAACATCGCGTGCCCGAACGAGACCTGGTCGGCGCGCAGCAGCACCAGGATGCCCAGCACGGCCAGGCCCTTCGCCATCACCATCGTGGCGAAGACGACCATGTTCGAGGCCGCGAAGGGCAGAAGCGCCAGCGCCAGCAGCAGCGCAAAGGCAACGAGACCCTTTTTCATCAAATCTTCCTCACGGTCTCTTTGCCGAACAGGCCGTTCGGGCGCACCAGAAGGACCAGCACCATGATGAGATAGGGCATGATCACCTCGATCTCGGGGCTGAGATAAACGGCGAAGGACCGGGCGATCCCGATGATCAGGGCCGAGATGGCCGCGCCCTCGATCTGGCCCAGGCCCGCCGTCGCCGCCACCGCGAAGGACAGGACGATCATATTGGCGCCCATCCCCGTGACCAGCGAGGTCGTCGGCGTGGCCAGCGCGCCGCCCAGCGCAGCGAAGCAGGCGCCGATCACGAAGGTCATGAAATAAACGCGGCTGGCATTGATGCCGATGGCCGTGGCGGCCTCGCGGTCCTCGGTGACGGCAAGGATCTGCGCGCCCATGTTGGTGTGGCGCAGGAAGTATCGCAGCGTGAACAGGACCACGAGCGCGGCGGCCGGAAGGAACAGCACCTGATAGGCGGTGTAGTTGATCCCCAGCAGCCTGACGTTCCCCAGCACCGTCAGCGGCGTCGACATGAAATAGGGCTGCACGCCCCAGATCATGCGCTGGAGGTTTTCGAGGATCATGAAGACCGCGAAGGTCACCAGCAGCTGAAGCACCGGGTCCTTCGAATAGATCCTTTGCAGCAGCAGCCGCTCGATTAGTCCGCCGAGCAGGACCCCCACCGCCACCGCGGCAACGATCATCCCCGGAAAGGTCAGCCAGGGATTGAACCCCTGCGCGACGAGCCATTGCCCCAGTGTCGCCGTGGCATAGGCGCCGATGGCATAAAGGCTGCCGTGCGCGACGTTGAGGATGCCCAGCACCCCGAAGATGAGCGTCAGGCCGACCGCCACGAGGAAAAGCAGCGACGCATAGGCAAGACCGTCCAGAAGCGCCAGGGCGGCGATGTTCATGGTCATCGAAGGTTATCCCGATAGGCCGCCCGCAGGACCGGGCCGGCGCAGATGGGTAGGTCCGGTCACGTGGGACCCTCCGCGGGTTTCACGCCGCGGAGGGCCGTCGTGCCGTTCTCAGTTCTCGAAGGGCGTTCCCGAGATGTCGAGCCGGCCCGGCTCGAACTTTCCGATCCAGTCCAGCGACTCCTCGCCCACCGGCGCCATCAGCGGCTCGGCATCGTAGATCTCGATGTTCTTGATGATCTTGAACGGGAAGGCCTCGCTGGTGCCGGTCATGCCCACAAGCTGCGCCTCGACCGCCTGCCCGTCCTCGCGGATGGAAAGGGGCCGACCGAGGCCCTGGAACTCGAGCCCCGCCATGGCCTCGGCGATCTGCTCCTTCTCGGGCCATGCGCCGCCATTCGCCGCGATGGCCTTGTCATAGACCGCTTCCAGCGCCGCAAAGGCCTGGACCATGTGATACACCGAGTAGATCGGGTATTCGCCCGTCCGCGCCTTGAAGTCCTCGTTGAACTTCTTGAACTCGGGATCATCGCGGCGTTCGGGATGCTGGAAGTAGTGGTCGCCGCGGGCGCCGACGATCGCGCCCTCGGGCAGCGAGTCGCCCAGGCGCTGCAACGACGATTCCGCCAGCGGAAGAACGAACAGCGACTGGTCGAACAGCCCGCGCTGGCCCGCCTGGCGCACAAAGGTGTCCAGGTCGCCGCCCCAGGACGTGGACAGGATCACGTCGGGCTGCAGGGCCTGCAGGCGCGAAACCTCGGCCGAGAAGTCGGCGGCGCCGAAGGCCGGGAAAAGCTCGGCCACGACCTCGACGTCGGGGCGCTGCGACTTCAGGGCGGCCTGGAAGATTTCCCAGCTGTCCCGGCCCCAGGCATAGTCCTGGTTGACGACGGCCAGGGTCTTGAACTCGGGATGGTGCTTCAGCAGGTAGGCCAGCGGCGCCAGCACCTCGGGCGTGGCATTGGCCTGGGTGCGGAAGACATAGTCGTAGTCGTCGTCTTCAAGGATGCGCTGAGTCCCGCAGTCCCACATGAAGTTGATGACCTCGAGGTCCTCGGCGAGCGGCGCGATCTTGTTGCACACGCCCGACGAGATCGAGGCGAACATCACGTCCATCCCCTCGTCCTCGACCAGCCGGCGGTATTCCGTCAGCAGCGTTTCCAAGCCGGCGCCTTCGTCGATGAAATGCAGCTTGATCGGAACACCGTCGATGCCGCCTTTGGCGTTGATCCGCTCGGCGAGCATCTCGGCCGCGTGGCGCGCGGGGACGCCGAAGACCGAGGCCGCGCCGGAGCTGTAGGTGGTGATGCCGATGTTCAGCTCGGCAGGCTTGTCCTGGGCGAAGGCACCTGCCGGTGCCAGTGCCGCGATAAGGGCAGCTGCCGACGCTGCACCAGAGAACTTGTTCATCCTGACCCTCCCCAATCGATCGAGGCCATCCTCCTCACCGCGATCCGGGGCAGTCTGATGACCTTTCTGACAGAAGGAAAATCAGAATTTGTGTTGAGATATATAGCGGATGGTTATGGCCTGCCCTGCGCCATCATGGCCGCGTCTGCGCCTTGGGGCACTGGCCCGGGATCCGGGCGGCAAGGCGATCAGGCGTCTCTCAGCAGCATCTTCAGGGCGGCACGGGTATCGTCGGGAATGGGACAGGGCCGGCGGCTCTGGGCATCCACATAGACATGGACAAAGAACCCTTCGGCTGCCGCCTTTTCGGCATCGCCGGGGAACAGGCCGATCTCGTAGCGCACCGATGACGTGCCGAGCCGCGCCACCCTCATCCCGGCGGTGACATCCTGCGGGTAGGACATCTCGCCATGATAGCGGCAGCCGGTTTCCGCCACGAGGCCGATGGAGGGGCTGTTTGTCGTGTCCAGCAGTCCGTTCGAGATCAGCCAGGTGTTCACCGTGCTGTCGAACAGCAGGTAATGCACCACGTTGTTGAGATGCCCATAGACATCATTGTCGTTCCAGCGGGTCGTGTGCAGGCGGAAATGAACGTAGTCGGCCCGTGTTCCCGGCGGCGCGCGCATTCTGGATGCCCCCTTGCAGATGGTCGGTGACCTGGTCTTCATCGCAAGAGATCGACGATCAACAAGGTTCCGCCGCCTTTCCGTCACATTCCCGGCCATGGGCGGCTGCCGGTCCGTGCAAGAGGATGGCGTAAGAGATCCGGCCCTTCCCCTCACCACGATCCGCTCCGCGTTTGCCGGAAGCCAGGAGTTCCGGACAGGCCGGAGGATCACCGCGGAACGGCAAGCTGCTCCTCCACTGCAGTTCACGCGCGGGCGGCACCGGCGAAGCCGGGGAGGCGCCGCCCGCAGGCCAGGCTGGCGCGGCACCGCCTGAACGTCCCGCCTAGCGCGCCAGCCCCAGCCTGTTCAGATACCCGACCGAGGGCAGGATGCCCGCCTTGTCGCGCAGCTCGAGGATCAGGCGGGGCTTCGATGTGACCTCGCCCAGCGCGCGGAAGACGGCGGGCCAGCAGATGGTGCCCTCGCCGATGGCCCAGTGGCGGTCGGCATAGCCGTCGGCGTCCTGCAGGTGGACATGCTCCAGCCGGTTGCCGGCGCGGCGGACGTAGTAATCCACGGGCGGCGCCCCGGTCGAGCCATGGGCGTAATGCGCGTGGCCCGTGTCGATGGAAACCGCCATTGCGGGGGACGCGAAGCTGTCGGCCAGGATGCGGCGGATGTCGGGGTCCTTGTCCTGGATGTTCTCGACGACCATGGTGACGCCGATCTCCTCGGCCCGTTTCACCACCGGGTCCATGGTCAGATGACAATACTCCAGCATCCGCTCATAGGCCGACCGGTCCGGGAAGTTGTCGAGGTTGTTGAAGTCCCAGGTCGAATAGGGCGAATGGATCACCATCTGCGTGGCGCCCAGGTATTCGCAGACCTCCAGCCCCTGCATGAACTTGCGCGCGTTCAGCGCCCGCATGTCGGGATCGGGGCTGGCGATGCTGAGGCCCCAGAACGGCCCGTGGATGCCCAGCCGCCCGGCATGGCCCGACAGCAGCGCGCGGGCGCGATCCGCCACGGGCTTCCAGTCGCCGTTCAGCAGGTCGGCGTCGAAGAAATCCTGCAGTTCGAGGTCGCGGTTCTCGGACAGGATGAAGTCCTGCATGGTTTCAAGCGCAGAGGTCGGAAGGGCCACGCCCAGCAGGGGAAGGTCGGTCATCTTGATCTCGGTTCAGGCTGCAAGGGGAAGGAGAAGGCGGGACAGCAGGCCGCGGAACTCGGCCATGCCACGGACGACATGATCGGCCCCGGCATCGCGCAGGGTCCGGGCGTGGCTCTCGCGGTGGTCCGAGGGACCGATGAAGCCCACGGCAAGGCAGCCCGCCGCAGCGGCGCAAAGGACGCCATGCGGGTTGTCGTCGATGAAGATGGCCCGTTCGGGCGCGACGCCCAGCCTTTCGCAGGCGAACAGGGCAAGGTCGGGTGCGGGCTTGGGCGCCGCGACATGCTCGGCCGAATAGACATGCGGGCCGAAGCGCGCCGCCAGCGGAGTGCGGGCGATGGATCGGTCGAGCCGCATGACCGACGAGTTCGAGCAGACCGCCAGCGGCAGGTCGAAGCCGGACAGCACCTCCTCGATCCCCTCGACATGGGGGATGCCGCGGTCGAACATCTGAAACAGAAGGCGGTCCGCTTCGTTGAAGACCGCCGCCGCATCCAGACCCGCCTTTTCCATCCAGGCAAGGGTCGCCTGCGCCGAATTGCCCGAGAAGATGCGCGTGGCTTCCTCGCGGGTCATGGGGTGGCCTGCGGCGGTGACGGCCCGGGCCAGCGCCTCGCAGCCCAGCGGCTCGCTGTCGATCAGCACGCCATCGCAGTCGAACAGGATCGCCCCGTAGTCCCTTGCCCCGTGGTCCCTTGCGCCGTAGTCCCTTGCGCCGTGGTCCTTCATGCCGGGACGCCTTCCTGCATCAGCGCACGCAGCAGCACAGGGTTGTCGGAGACCAGGAAGCCCGGCGCGCGGGTGATCCAGCGGCGGATCAGGGCGGGATCGTTGATCGTCCAGACGGAACAGGACTTCAGCGGGCGCAGGCGGGCGATACGGTCGAACTCGGCCTCGAACAGCTCGTGGTGGATGCCGACGATGTCCACGAGGTCGTCGACCTCGCGCAGGAAGGCGGCGATGCCGCCCTGCCGGTCGGCCCAGTCGCGATTGACCGAGATGAGCCGGCGCAGGTCGGGGGCCACGGCACGGATGTGCCGCACGACGTCGATGTCGAAGCTGTGCAGGACGGAACGCTCGGCCAGCCCGAGGCGGCGCAGCGTGTCCACCGTCCGCTCCACCAGTCCCGGATAGGGCGTGCCCGTCTCGTCGGACTTCAGTTCGACATAAAGGTCCGTCTCGTGATGAGGTGCGAGGATCTCCAGCACCTCCTCCAGACTGGGCACGCCCTCGTCGATCAGCGTGCCGTCCGGGCCGCGCAGGCGCAGGGCGCGGCGGCTGTCCGGCGTCAGGTCGCGGGTGCGGCCCGTGCCGTCGGTGGTCCGGTCCAGCGTCGGGTCGTGGATCACCACGATCTCGCCCGCGTCGGTCAGGTGCAGGTCGAACTCGATGGCGTCGAAGCCGTGGCGGGCAGTCTTCCGGAAGCCGAGGCACGAGTTCTCGGCCCAAAGGTTGCGGGCCCCGCGATGGGCCATGATCTGCGACATTTCAATGCTTTCTTGGAAGGGGTCAACGGATCGTCGGGTCCAGCCGGTCGCGCAGCCAGTCGCCCAGAAGCGAGATCGACAGCGTCGTCATCACGATCACCGCCGAGGGGGCGAGCATGATCCAGGGCGCGCGCGTCAGGTATTCGCGCCCGAAGCCCACCATGTTCCCGAGCGAGCTTTCGGGCGGCTGCACGCCGAGGCCAAGGAAGCTGAGGCCGGATTCCATCAGGATGATTTCCGGGAAGGTCAGCGTCATCGACACGATAAGGGTCGAGGCGACGTTGGGCAGGATGTGGCGCAGGTAGACGCGCGAGGGTTTCGCCCCGAGTTGCACCACCGCCGCCGCATAGCCCTGCGCCGAGGCCGAGATGGCAAGGCCGCGGGCGATGCGGGCGTACCGCTCCCAGCCGTAGAAGCCCATGAGGCAGACCAGCAGGACCATGGACGAACCGAAGAAGGCCAGCACCGCCAGCGACATGATCATGAAGGGCAGCGCCGCCTGGAAGTCGGCCAGCGCCATGACCAGGTGCTCGACCCAGCCCCGGAACTGCGCGGCCAGAAAGCCCAGCGTGGTGCCGAAGACGGCCGACAGGACCGTGGCCCCGAAGGCGATGACCAGCGAGACGCGGACCGACTGGATCAGCCGCGACAGCACGTCCCGGCCAAGCTCGTCGGTGCCGAGCCAGTGGCCCGGCGTCCCGATCGGCGCCAGCCGCGCCGACAGGTCCATCTTCGTGATCTCGTAGGGCCTCAGCCAATCGGCGAAGATGGCGGTCAGCACCATCAGGACGATCCAGGTCAGGGCCAGGACGACCAGCCAGGGCATTCTCAGCCGGGTGCGGGTCAGCAGGCCCGCTGCGGGGGCGGCGATCGCGGTATCGGCCATCGGTTTTCCCTTACTGGGTGCGCTTCTGGCGCAGGCGGGGGTCGAGCAGGCCATAGGCGAAATCGACGCACAGGTTGGCGACGACCATCGAGGCCGCGATGACCAGCAGCAGGCATTGCACCACCGCCAGGTCGCGGTTCGACACCGACACCACGATCAGCCGCCCGACGCCGGGCCAGGAAAAGATGCTTTCCACCACCACCGCCCCCGCGATCAGCGCGCCCACCATGAAGCCGATCAGCGTCACGATGGGGATGGCGGCGTTCGGCAGCGCGTGCTTCCAGACCACCTCGCGCCAGGGCAGCCCCTTAGCCATGGCGGTGCGGATATAGGGCTGGCCCAGCACCTCGATCATCGCGGACCGCGAGAAGCGCGCAAGGATGCCGATGCCCCCGATGGACAGCGTGGCGATGGGCAGGATCGCGTGCCGCCATGTGTCCTGCCCGCCCGAGGGCAGCCAGTCCAGCGTGACCGCGAAGACCAGCACCAGCACCAGCGCCAGCACGAAGGAGGGGATCGTGAAGCCGAAGATCGACATCATGATCACGCCCCGGTCCGCGATGGAGCTCCGGTGCAGCGCCGCATAGACGCCCGCCGGGATGCCGATGCAGACTTTCAGGATCAGCGCCGGCACGGTGATCGCCAGCGTCGCAGGGATGCGGTCCAGCACCAGGTCGATGGCGGGCGACTGGTCGCGCATCGAGACGCCGAAGTCGAAGCTGAGGATCTGCGCCAGATAGGCCAGATACTGCTGCCACAGCGGGTCGTTCAGGCCCCAGCGGGCGCGGAAGGCGTCCACGGCGTCCTGCGGCGCGTCCGGGCCCAGCAGCACCTGCGCGGGATCGCCCGACAGGCGCAGGACGACGAAGGCGAAGCTCATGACCAGCAGGATGGTCAGGCCTGCGCGGGCGGTCTTGGCGAGGATGAAGCGAAGCATGGGGTCCTCACGCCGCCTGCCGTGCGGGGCAGGGCAGCTTCAGGCAGGCGGCAAGCCGACCGCCGTGGTTTTCAAGCCGGGGCACCTGCGCGGCGCAGCCCGCGTCGGCAAACCGGCAGCGGGGGTGGAAGGCGCAGCCTTGGGGGCGCGCGGCGGGGTTCGGAGGCTCGCCGTGCAGGATGATGCGGCCATCGAGCCCCTGCCCCGCCCTCGGGATCGAGGACACCAGCGCCTGCGTGTAGGGATGGCGCGGGTCCGCGAAGATGCGGTCCGAGGGCGCTTCCTCGACCACGCGGCCCAGATACATGACCGCCACCCGGTCGCAGATGTTGCGGACCACCTTCAGGTCGTGGCTGATGAAGACCATCGTCAGCCCGTCCTGTTCCTGCAGGTCGCGCAACAGATTCACCACCTGCGCCTGAATCGAGACATCCAGCGCGGACACCGGCTCGTCGCAGACCAGAAAGCGCGGGCTGGTGGCGAGCGCGCGGGCGATCACGACGCGCTGGCGCTGACCGCCGGACAGTTCATGCGGATAGCGGTCGGCCTGATCGCGGCGCAGACCGACGCGACCCATCAGGCCCTCGACGCGCTCGGCCAGTTCGGCGCCGCGGGCGAGGCCGTGGATCTCCAGCGGCTCGGCAATCTGGGCGGCGACGGTCATGCGGCGGTCCAGCGCGGCCAGCGGGTCCTGGAAGATCAGCTGCATCTGCGCGCGAAGCCGGCGCCAATGTTCCGTCCGCGGCGCGGGCATGGGCTGGCCGTGATACAGGACCTTGCCCGCGAAGGGGGTTTCCAGCCCCAGGAGCATCCGGCCCAGCGTGGACTTGCCCGACCCGGATTCTCCCACGACGCCGAGGATCTCGCCCTCGGCCACGGAAAGGTCGATGCCGTCCACGGCGCGCACGGCGCCCGGCCTGCCGAACAGCGACTTGCCGGTGGTGTATTGCTGGACGAGGCCGCGTGCTTCCAGAAGGACGCTCATGCAGGCACCGCCTGCGGTTTGCGGGCGCGCGCCGCCGCCGGGTCGGGGTGGAAGCAGGCCACCTGCCCGCCCTCTGGCTGCGGCTTCAGGTCCGGCGCATAGGCCGTGCAGAACGCGGTGGCCCGAACGCAACGGGGTGCGAAGGCGCAGCCCTGCGGCAGGTTCCTCGGGTCCGGCACGGTGCCCTCGATGGGGACCAGCCGGGTGCGGCCCGAGTCCAGTTCGGGAATCGCGTCGAAAAGGCCGCGCGTATAAGGGTGCCTCGGCGCCGCGAACAGCCGCGCGACGTCGTTCGTTTCCACGATCCGTCCCGCATACATCACCGCCGCGCGGTCGCAGACGGCCGAGACGGCGCCGAGGTCGTGGCTGATGAAGACCATCGCCATCCCCGTCTCGCGCCGGATCGCAGAGAGAAGGTCGAGGATCTGCGCCTGGATCGTGGCGTCCAGCGCCGTGGTCGGTTCGTCCGCGATCAGCAGGTCGGGCTGACCCGCCAGCGCCATGGCGATCATCACCCGCTGGCACTGCCCGCCGGAAAACTCATGCGGGTAAAGGTCGATGCGGGTCGCGGCCGCAGGGATGCCCACCATGTCGAGCAGCCGGATCGCCTCGGCCCGCGCTTGCGCCCCGCGCAGGCCCCGGTGCAGCCGCAGGCTTTCGGCGATCTGCCGTCCCACGCGATGCACGGGGTTCAGGGACGAGGACGGGTCCTGGAAGATCATCGCGATGCGGGCGCCCCGGACGGCTTCCATCTCGGAGGCCCGCGCCCCGATCAGTTCGCGCCCCTCGATGCGGACGGACCCCGTGACCCGGGCCTTGCCGGGCAGCAGGCCCAGCGCGGCCAGCCATGTCACCGACTTGCCGCAGCCGCTTTCACCGACAAGGCCCACCGCCTCGCCCCTGCCGACGTCCAGGTCGATGCCGTGCAGCACCCGGACGCCGTCGAACGCGACCCGCAGGTCGCGGATGGAGACAAACGGCATCCGCCGCCCTCCTGTCCTGAAGGAAATCGCGGGGCGCGGCCGCATGGGACCGCGCGTCCCGTCAAAGATCAGACGCTCCAGTTGTTCGCGCGGAAATCCATCGCGAAGGCGGGCGCGGCCTTCCAGTTCAGTTCCGACTTCATGCCCGTGAAGACGGCGTTCTGGTGCAGGACCGTATAGGCCGGGTCCTCGCGCTCGCAGATTTCCAGCAGCCGGGCATGGGCCTTCTGCCGCGCGCTCTTGTCCATCGAGGTTTCCATGACGACGGACAGCTGATTCACCTCGTCGTTCCAGTAGTCGCGCTTCTGCTGCGCCTCGCCGTTCGGGCCGAACTGGACGACCAGGGGCGTGATCGGGTCGTTGATGTTGTTCGAGGCCGACCAGTCACGCACGCCCTTGACCCCTTCGGGATCGTGGATCTGCGCCCAGTTTTCCTTCATCTCGATCTCGACGTTCAGCCCGACCTGCTTCCACATCTCGACCAGCACCTGCGCGGTGGGCGTCTGGTTGGTGTAGTAGTTGTTCAGCAGCCGGTAGGGGATCGGATCGCCCTTGTAGCCTGCCTGCTTCAGCAGATCGCGGGCGAGGTCGGGGTTGTATTCCGGCGCGGTCCAGCCTTCGACGAACATCCCCGAGGTCCTGAAGCTGTCGAACTGCAAGCCCGCCGGAACGACGGTCTGCCCGCCCCACAGCGCCTCGACGATGGCCTGCCGGTCGACCGCATGGGTGAAGGCGCGGCGCACCAGCGGGTCGGCAAGGAACTCGTTCTGCTTGTTGAAGACGGTGATGCGGTGGTTCCAGATGGTCGAGGACTGCACTTCCAGTCCCGGCGCGGCGGCGACCGTCGCGATCTGGTCGGGCGGCAGGTCGCAGGCGAAGTCGTATTCGCCCGACAGCAGCCCGTTCACGCGGCTGGCGACCTCGGGGACCTCGACAAAGCGGATGCGTTCCAGCGGCGGACGGCCGCCCCAGTAGTCGTCAAAGGCCACCAGCGTCAGCGAGACGTCGGGGCGGAACTCCTCGACCCTGTAGGGGCCGGTGGTGACGGGCCTGTTGGCCCATTCCGCGTAGCTTGCCGCCTCGTCCCAGGCGCGCTTGCTGGCGATCTGCGACCCGAAGGCGTAAAGGCGCCCTTCCAGCGTCACGTCCGGCGTCGCGTTGTGGAAGCGGACGGTATACTTGTCCACCGCCTCGACCCCGCGCAGCGCGGGCCACAGGCGGCGGGCGATGCCGGGAATGCCGGCCGGCAGCTCCTTGGCGTTCTGCGGCTTGAAGTTCTCGGCATACAGCGTCCTGCCGCCGGCAGGCTCGGTGCCCGCGAACAGGCGCTCGTCCGAGAAGGAGAAGACCACGTCCTCGGCGGTCAGCTCGTCGCCATTGTGGAAGCGGACGCCCTGGCGCAACTTCAGCTCGATGGTCTTGTCGTCCAGGCGCTTCCATTCGGTCGCCAGGCCGGGGACCGGGCCCTGGTTGCCCATCCAGTCGCGCAGGATCAGCCCTTCCCAAAGGTTGGGGAAGAACACCCGCTCGCCCACGTTCGACTGCTCGTTCCAGATGTCCAGCGTGTTGTTGTTGGTGATCTTCTGCACCGCGACGGTGATGGAACGGCGCGGCGCCTGCGCCATGACGTGGCGCGGCAGGATCAGCGAGCCGGCGGCGGCGCCGAACAGGGCCAAGGTGTGACGGCGGTTGATAAGCATGGGTCTCTCTCATGTGCCGGCGCGCGGCGGTCCGCGCCCCTTCGCGACGCCTTCTGGCGGTGCGATGTGGCAGTCCGGTGACGCGAGAGTGACGCTTCTGTTAAATTCCTTGGCCCGCAGCGGGATGGGCGAGGTTCTTCAAGGAACCTCGCGCCCCGTTCTTTCAAGGCGGCCCGTGCCCGTCAGGCGACGAGCAGGTCCCGGTCCACGTCCGTGAAGCAGAAGTTCTGCGCGCTCAGGTCCTCCAGCGCATAGTCGGCAAGGCACAGGGCCTGGTCCTCGCCCAGGCGGATGATGACATCGTCGCCGTCCTGGACGGACCAGGCGCGGACATCCTCGACATGGCTGAAATGGAAGCCGTCGAGCTGCACCTTGTCGTCCCCCGACAGGTCCAGGATGGTGTCGTTGCCCATCCCCTTGCTGATGACGAAGACATCGACCCCGCCCCTGCCGAGCAGCACGTCGTCCCCGCCCCGCCCGTCCAGTTCGTTGTATTGCGCGTTGCTGCCGCCCAGGTAGTTGTCGGCGTCGTTGCCTGTCAGCCAGCGCGCCCAATCGCCGCCCAGCTTCGCCTTCACCTCGCCTGCCGCCATCGTGTTGGTATAGCCCCACTTGGCCGTGGCGCCCGAGCCATCGATGCGCGCGAAGTCGAAGCTGTCCGATTCCCAGCCCCGGGGCAGGGCCACGACCGCGTGGTCCACGGGACGCTCGTGCACGCGGATATAGTCGATCCGCATGTCGGTATGCTCGGCGTCCGAGAAGCTGTCGCGGTCGATTCCGCCGTACCAGCCGCCGACCGCCACGTTGGCCAGCATGTACATCGGCCGGTGCGCGTCGTCGGGCGTGGCCGCGCGGAAGATCTCGACCCCGTCGAAGTACCAGACCATCTCGTCCGGGCCCCAGTCGAAGCCATAAACGTGCATGCCGTCGGACATGTCGCCGACCAGCGCACTCTGGCCCTCGGCGGTGTGCTGGCCGCTGGCGTTGCTGTGGGCGGTGGTGTGCAGGACGGTGGGGTCGCTGGTCAGCACCTCGAAGATGTCCAGTTCCGGCGGCCAGCTCCCGTCGATGGGCAGCAGCCACCAGGCCGGCCAGAAGCCCCCGCCTTCGGGCATCTCGGCGCGCATCTCGAAATAACCATACTGGACCGAGAAGCTCTGCTCCGAGGTGATGGCGCCGGAAAGGTAGGGCAGGTTCTCCACCTCGGGCAGAAGGTGGTCAGGGGTCTCGCTGACGGTGATGGAGAGCACGCCGTTCCTGATCTCGAAGGGATCGAGGCCGAGGTCGCGATAAGCCGGGTCGACGTAGAACTGCCGCTCGTTGTTGGATTCCAGCGTGCGGTTGCCCCAGTAGTATTCCGGGCGCCACCTGCCGTCAGGATTGTCGGGCGAGCGGAGGTCCAGCCGGTTGAACTCTTCGGCGAACAGCTTTTCCCTGCCCTGGGTGCTTGGCGCGAAGGAGGCCAGGTTTTCGGCCGTCAGGTCCGATAGGCGCGTGTCCTCCAGCGTGACGTCCTGGCCGTTGCCGAGGTCGATCACCACGCTGGTTCCGGATTGGCGGGCGGCATCCATGACATCGGCGAAGCTGCGGAAGCTGAAGCCGTTCAGCCGCAGCATGTCCCCGCCCGCGCCGGCAACGAAGTCGGTGATGGTGTCGTCTCCGTCCCGGGCATCGATGTTGAAGATGTCCCGGCCCGCCCCGCCGGTCAGGGTGTCGTCGCCAGCCTCTCCGTTCAGGCTCTGGCTGCCCGTGCTGCCGCCGGTCAGGTGGTTGTCGCCCGCGTTGCCCCGCGCATAAAGCATCTGCGTGCCTGCGTTGTTGGACACCGTCAGGTTCTCGACGTTCTTCTCGAGCGTCCAGCTGACCCAGGTCATCACGCTGTCCGTGCCCTGACCCGGCAGTTCGACGATGCGCGCGGCGCGGTTATGGGGATAGTAGGTGTCGTCCCCGGCGCCCCCCACCAGCTGCTGCACGGCTTTCGAGGCCTGCGAGATCCAGTCCCGGTCCGATGTGCCATGGACTTGGGCAGGGGCGCCGCCCAGGATGATGTTCGACGCCTTCAGGCTGTCCAGATCGACGCCGCGAAGGGTCAGCTTCTCGCTTCCATGCAGCCAGACCACCGTGTCGCGGCCATCCTGGACCGCGTTGTCCAGAACCTCGTCCGCCGAAAGGAAGCCATAGCTTTCCAGCTTCAGGACATCGCCCGCCGCCGCATTGAAATCGAGGATCGTGTCGGAACCGTTGCCACGGGTGATGACGAACGTGTCGGCTCCCCGGCCCCCGGACAGGGTGTCGTCCCCGGCCAGGCTGGCGAAGGTGTCGTTCCCGCTGCTCCCGGTCAGGCTGTCGTCGCCCGAGGTGCCCTTGACGGAGCGCCCGGCAGGCGCGGCCTGCTGGGACGAGAGCGCCATGGCTGTCAGGCCCACCGACGCATCGGCCTGCGCGAGCCCGGCGTCCCGGTGCGCTTCCGCGCGCCTTTGCAGCGCCGCGGCATCGACAAGGGCGCCCTGCAGGGTTCTGGGGTAGCCATCGGAAAGGGCACGGATCGCTGAAAGAAAAGAGGCTGCCATTGTCTCTTCGCTCCTGGGTTCCTGGAAATCGGCCTTTCGCACCGCTGCGGGTGAGTAATCAAGCGCCGAATACATGCTTAGGTTGCATTCCGCCGATTGATGATTGTTGTTTTCCCCTCGGGCGGGGATCAGGACCGGATCGGCCGGGGCCGCCGTGCGCTGACCATCGCGGCGATCATGTCAGCGATGGTCCTGCCCCGCGTGCCGGACGCAGGGGGCGGGACGATCATCCAGAAGTTGCAACGGCAGGATGACCCGCCCCGGAAGGCAGGTCATCCAGTCGCCATGGTTCACGATGCGACCGGCCGGAGGTGATCACAGCCGGGAGGAATGCCCCCCGCCGGACCAGCGTCCTGCGCGCCAGTCACCGGCGAAGCCGCCTCACCCCACGGCCCCGGCGGGATGCTGCCGGGAGCTTTCGTCCCCCGGCTCATGCCCGCCCGGCGACATGCACCGGGCAAGGCGCGCTTGCGTCAGGCGGCGCGGCTGCCGCGCAGGGCGGATTGCAGGGCGCAGAAGGTGCGATAACGCGCGTCGTGCAGGGCCGCCGCATCGGCATCGGGCTGATACTTGCCCCCTGCCCGCGACATCGCGGCCATGCCTTCCGGCATCGAGGCGAAGCGTCCCGCCGCAACCGCGCCGAGGATCGCCGATCCCAGCAGCACCGGTTCGGGCGCCGTGCTGGACAGCACCGGCTTGCCCGAGCCATCCGCCAGCAGTTGCCGCACGAGGTCGAGCTGCCCCGCCCCGCCCGAGATCACCACCCGGTCCACCGGCGCGCCGGCCTTGTCCTGCGTCTCGATGATCTGGCGCAGGCCATAGGCGATGCCGCAAAGCCCCGCGACGTAAAGCGCGACAAGGCTGTCGATGTCCCGCTCCATCCCCAGGCCGGCGATGATCGCGCGGGCATGGGGGTCGGCGAAGGGCGCGCGGTTGCCCAGGAACTCGGGCACCACATGCAACCCGTCGGCCAGCGTGACGGCAGCGGAAAGGTCGCCTGCCTTGCGCGCGGCCTGCTCGGCCAGCCAGACCGGCAGAGGCTGGCCTGCGGCATTGGCCTCGGCCGCGGCCGCGGAGGCGGCGGGGTGGAAGGACAGAAGCTGCTCGATCGCGGCGCCGGCGGCGGACTGGCCGCCCTCGTTCAGCCACATCCCCGGCACCATCGCCTGATAGTAAGGCCCCCAGACACCCGAGACGAAGACCGGATCGCGCGTCGTCGTCATGGTGCAGGACGATGTGCCGAAGACATAGGCGAGGTTGCTTTCGGGCGAGCCCTGCATCCCCACGGTCCCGATCCCGCCCGCATGGGCGTCGATCAGCCCCGCGCCGACGGGCGTGCCGGGACGCAGGCCCAGGTCGGCCGCCGCCGCCTCGGTCAGCCCCGAACCAAGCGGGGTGCCCGGCGCGACGATCCGCTGCCCGATGCGGGCAAAGCCGTCGGCGGCCAGATCCTCCAGCCCAATGCTGCGGAAGTAGTCCGGGTCCCAGCGGTCCTCGTGGGCGAGATAGGTCCACTTGCAGGTAACGGTGCAACTGGACCGCGCCAGGTCGCCCGTCGCGCGCCAGCCGAGGTAATCGGCCAGGTCGAAGAACTGCCATGCATTGTCGTAGGTCGAGCGCAGGTTCTCGCGCAGCCACAGCAGCTTGGGCGTCTCCATCTCGGGCGAGATGACGTCGCCCACATAGCGCAGGACGGGGTGGCCGAGGGCATTGATCCGCTCGGCCTGTCCCACGGCGCGGTGGTCCATCCAGACGATGATGTTGCGCGCCGGATCGCCCGAGGCGCTGACGGTCAGCGGTTGGCCGCCCTGCCCCAGCACCACCAGCGAGCAGGTCGCGTCGAAGCCGATCCCCGCCACCTCGGCCGGGTCGGTCCCGGCCACAGCCTCGCGGGTCGCGGCGCAGACGGCGGCCCAGATGTCCTCGCTCGACTGCTCGGCGATGTCTGCGCCCTCGCGCCACATGGCGATGTCGCGCTTGGCGGCGGCGACCATGGTGCCGGCCGCGTCGAACAGCCCCGCGCGGGCGCTGCCGGTGCCGACATCGACGCCCAGGAAGAACGGCCCCTGATGGTCGCTGGTCATCGCCCGTCCTCCGTCACAGATCGACGCTGTTGGGCAGGATCACGAGGTCGCGGATCACCACGCCCCGCGGCCGCGTCAGCATGAACAGGACCGCGTCCGCGACCTCCTTCGGCTGCATCAGGCTGCCGTTGGCCAGCGCTTCCTCCATCTTGGCCTTGGGCCAGTCGTCCAGCAGGGCGGTCACGACCGGGCCGGGCAGCACCGCGCCCATGCGGATGCCGTGCTGCGACACCTGACGGCGCGTGGCGTGCAGGAAGGCCTGCACCGCGAACTTCGAGGCGGTGTAGATGGGTTCCCACACGACCGGCACGACGCCCGCGACCGACGAGGTGAAGATCACGTCGCCGGTCTTGCGCTGGATCATCCCCGGCAGGACCGCGCGCACGCTGCGGAAGGCCGCGTTGATGTTGAGGTTCAGCATCCGGTCCCAGGCGTCCGGGTCGCCCTCGGCCGCCGGGCCGCCGATATAGGCGCCGGCATTGGCATGGAAGATGTCCACGGGACCGACCAGTTCCTCGATCCGCGTGGCAATGGCGTCTACCTGCGGGCCGTCCAGCAGGTCCACGACCAGCGGATGCGCCTTGGGACCCAGTTCCCTGCACAAGGCGTCCAGCCGGTCGGCGGCGCAGTCGATCAGCACGACCTCGGCGCCTTCCGCCAGCATCGTGCGGGCGCATTCCAGCCCGATCCCGGACGCGGCGCCGGTGATCGCCGCGACCTTGCCTGACAGTTGCTCAGCCATGATATGTCCTTTTCAAGCGCGGCCGTGGCTCGCGCGCGACTGCCGCGCCAGCGAGTCGACGATCACCGCAATGGCCAGAACCGCGCCGGTGATCATGTAGCGCAGCGACGAGCTGAGGTTCAGCAGCGTCAGCCCGTTCGAGATCGACTGGATCACGATGATCCCCAGCAGGGCCGACCAAGCCGAGCCGCGCCCGCCGAACAGCGACGTCCCCCCGATCACCGCCGCCGCGATGGCGTTGAGGTTCACGTCGCCCGTTCCCGCCTGCTGGCTGGACGAAGCCAGCCGCGAGGCCGCCAGTGTCCCGCCCAGCGCGGCCAGCGTCGAGCACAGCATGAAGGCCGAGATGCGGATGCGGTTCACGTTGATGCCCGACCGGCGCGCGGCCTCGCGGTTGCCGCCCACGGCAAACATGGCGCGGCCCCATTTCGTGCGGGTCAGGGCATAGTTCATGATGACGACCAGCAGCACGAACAGCCCGAACATCCACGGAATGCCGCGCCCCTGGTTGAGGTAGTAGACGGCCCCCAGCAGGATGGCGGTCAGCACCCCCGCCTGCGCGAGCAGGACGGACAAGCCGCCGGGGTTGGACAGGTTGACCGCCCGACGGCGGCGCATCCGGTCGAGGCCCAGCCACAGGATCACCGCGCCCGGCAGCACCGCCAGCAGGTAGCTGAACCAGGCGGGCATGACATAGATCTGGCCGAACTTCACCAGCGGCGAGGCATAGGGCAGGTTGATCGAGCCGGTCGAGCCCAGCAGGTAAAGCTGCAAGCCCAGCATCGCCAGCAGCCCCGACAGGGTGGACACGAAGCTGGGCATCCCGAAGCGGTTGAGCAGCGTCGCATAGACGAAGCCCATGAAGGCGCCCGCGGCGAGCGCCACCAGGATCGCCAGCGCGACCGGCAGCCCCATTTTGACCCAGAACACGCCCAGGATCGCCGAGGCGAGCCCGCTCATGGACCCGACGGACAGGTCGATCTCGCCCAGCATCAGGACGCAGACGATCCCCAGCGAGATGCAGCCCACCGCCGCCGCGTCGAACAGCAGGTTGGCAAGGTTGTTCGGCGCAAGGAAGACCGGGTTCAGCGACCAGAAGACGGTGGCGATCAGGATCAGGCCGACGATGACCGGCAGCATTCCCAAGTCGCCCGAACGGACGCGGTCGATGAAGCCCCGGATGGCGCCGCCGATGCCCTCGTCATGGCGGACCCGGCTGTCCGATCGGTCCAGCGCGCTTTGCGGCTCGGTCATGTCAGGCCCCCGTTTCTTCGAGCTTGCGCGCCTGACGGCGCGAGACGGCGTTCTCGGTCGCGCCGGTGATGGCCGAGACCAGCTCGGCATTCGAGGAATCGGCCGTGAAGACGCCGTTGTTGCGCCCAAGGCGCAGGACGACGATGCGGTCGGCGACGGCGCGCACGTCCTCCATGTTGTGGGAAATCAGGATGACGCCCAGGCCCCGGTCGCGCACGCGCTCGATCAAGTTCAGCACCTCGGCGGTCTGTGCGACGCCCAGGGCGGCGGTGGGCTCGTCCAGCATGATGATCTTGGGGTCCAGCAGCAGCGAGCGCGCGATGGCGACGGTCTGGCGCTGGCCGCCCGACAGCGAGGCCACGGGCTCGCGCACGGACGGGATGCGGGCGGCAAGCTCGCGCAGCAGGGTCCAGGCGCGGACCTCCATCTGCACCTCGTCCAGCCGCCAGGGGGACAGCTCGTGCCCCAGGAACAGGTTGGACACGACGTCCAGGTTCTCGCACAGCGACAGGTCCTGGAAGACGGTGGCAATGCCCATTTCCAGCGCGCGGCCGGGGCTGTCCAGCGTCACGGCCTTGCCCATGAACTCGACGGTTCCGGCCGTCGGCTGGTGGACGCCCGCGAGGACCTTGACCAGCGTGGACTTGCCCGCGCCGTTGTCGCCCACGAGCGCGACGACCTCGCCCGCGTGGATGTCCAGTTCGATGTCCGCCAGCGCCTGCACGGCGCCGAACTGCTTGGACACGCCGCGCAGCTTCAGGATCGGCTCGGCGGATCTTCCGCTTTCGGCCATCGGCTGTTCCTTTTCGTAAAAGGCGCGCGCCGGCGTGACGCGCGCCGCAGTGACATGTTACTTCAGAATGCCGAGTTCACGGCAGGCATCCGCATAGTCGGCGGTGCAGACTTCCTCAACCGTCTGGATGCCCTTGTCGAAGATCTCGGCCTTGATGTTCTCGCGCGTCACGACCGCCGGGACGAACAGTTCGGACGGCGTGTTGTACAGCGTGGTCTTCGCCTCGGGGGTTTCGCCCTTGAGGAAGGCGACCGCGATGTTGGCGGCGGCCTCGGCCACGATCTCGGACGGCTTCGAGATGGTGTTGTACTGGTCGCCCGCGATAATCAGCTGCAGGGCCGCGATGGTCGCGTCATTGCCGGTGACGGGGGGCAGTGGATCGACGCCCGCGGCCTTCAGCGCGGCGATCGCACCGCCCGCAGTGCCGTCGTTGGCCGCCACGATGCCCTTGATCTCGGCCCCGAAGCGGTTGATCTGGCCCGCCGTGAACTCCTGCGCCTTGGGCGGCGCCCATTCGGGCGTGTCGTATTCGGCCAGCGTCTTGTAGGCCGAGGCGTCCAGCGCCGCGTCGATCCCGTCGCGGATCAGCCCGGCCGCCGCGTCCGTGGGCGAGCCGTTGATCTGCAGCACGCCCGCGCCGTCCGGCACGCCCTGCGCCTTCATGTGGTCGACCAGCGACTGCGCGATGGCCTGGCCGATGCCCTTGTTGTCGAAGGACACGTAATAGTCGGCGGGCATGTCCGGGATCGGGCGGTCATAGGCGATGACCTTGACGCCCTGCGACTGCGCGATCTGCACCAGCCCCGCGGCGGCGGCCGAGTCGACCGGGTCCAGCACGACGACCTTGGCGCCCTGCGTGATGACCGAGTTGAACTGCTGCTGCTGCAGCGACACGTCGGCGTTGGCGTTCTGGTAGATCACCGTGCAGTCGGCGCACAGTTCCTTCATCGCCGCCTGGAAGCCGGGGAAGTCCTTTTCCTCGTAGCGGGTGGATGCCTGGTCGGGCATCAGGAAGGCGACGGTCGCGGCTTCCTGCGCGGCGGCCGCGCCGCCCAGCAGGGCCGCCGCGATGGCCGAAGCGGCCGCGAGCGATAGTTTCGACGTCATGGTCTGTCTCCTCCACATGTCACGTAGCGCGGCCTGTCCCGGGGGCAGGTCGGTCATGTTGCGCCATCGATAAAGCTTGGATGCTCAATCGGTGGAGCGTAGATTGCTTCGGCAGAAGTATGCTGTCAAGGTTCCACCCAGGGCAGGATCACTGCGTCATTTTTCCCGGCGGGTGGGACATGGCCGACGACGACGAGATCACCGCGAAGCGACCGACGATCTACGACCTGGCCCAGATCGCCGGCACCAGCGCCAGCGCCGTCAGCTCGGTGCTGAACGGGACTTGGAAAAAGCGCCGCATCAGCGCGCGACTGGCGGAACGGATCAGCCGCATCGCCGAGGAACAGGGCTATGCCGTCAACCTGCCCGCGCGGATGCTGCGGCGGGAACGCTCGCGCGTCATCGGCATGATCATCCCGAAATACGACAATCGCTATTTCGGCGCGATCGCCGAGCGCTTCGAGACGATGGCGCGGGAACGCGGGCTGTTTCCCGTCATCACCTGCACCCAGCGCGAGCCCGCCCTGGAGGTCGAGGCCGCGCGCGAGATGATGTCCTACCAGGTCGAATGCCTGATCGTGACCGGCGCCACCGACCCCGACAGGATCGCCGAGCTGTGCAGCGCCGCGCGGGTGCGGGCGATCAACCTGGACCTGCCGGGCGGCCGCGCGCCGTCCGTCGTGTCGGACAACTTCGCGGGCGCGCTGGAACTGACGCGGGTGATCCTGTCGCGGGTGCGGGCGGATTTCGGGACGCCTGCGCCGCTGTATTTCATCGGTGGCCGCGCGCAGGACAACAACACGCGCGAGCGCCTGCGCGGGTTCACCGCCGCCCACCACGAAGCGGGACTGGCCGTCCCCGAGGGCAACTGCCTGATGCGCGGCTATTCCGCCGCCAAGACCCTTTCCGCCATGGCGGAGCTGGGGATCGCCGACGGCAGTGGCGTTTTTGTCAACTCGACCATCGCGCTGGAAGGGGTGGTCCGCTGGCTGCACGACCAGCCCATCCCCCCGGAACTGCGCTTCGGCTGCTTCGACTGGGACCCCTTCGCGGTCTTCCTGCCGCAGAACGTGGGCATGATGCAGCAGGACGTCGCCGCGATGCTGTCCACGGCCTTCCAGCTGATCGAGTCCCCGCCCGAGGGCGTGCCGACCATCCGGATCCCCTGCCGCTTCCGCCCGCGCCCCTGAGCCAAGGGGGCATCGTCCGCGACCGGCTGTGCGCGCCCGGCCATCAATGCTAGGCTGACGAAAACCTGCGGAGATCCGGACATGCGCCCTGTCCTGTTGCTGCTGCCGCTCGTGCAGCTTGCCGCCTGCGCGGCCGAGCCCACGCCCGCTGCCTCTGACCTGCGGGCGCGGCAGGAAGCCGCCTGCACCGCCACGATCGCCGCCCATATCCGCCGCCCCCCGGCCGAGGTCACCTCGCGCTGGCTGTCGGACGCGGCGGGGGTCGCCACGGTCGAGGCGCGAGACGGCAACCGCCTGCATCTTTGCCAGGTGGACGGCTCGGGCCGGGTGCTGGGCTACACGCACCCCGGGGCCTGACGCCGCAGGCCGCGAACTCAGCGCGTCGTGGTGTCCACCGGATAGCCGGGCGTCGCCTTCAGCCGTTCCAGCACGAACAGGGACGAGCAGGACTTGACCTTCACCAGCGTGGTCAGCCGCTTGTAGAACTCGTCAAAGGCGCCGACGTCGCGCGCCACGATCTGCAGCAGGTAGTCGTAGACGCCCGCCATGCGGTACACCTCGCGCACCTCGGGCATGGCGGCCAGCGCCCGCTCGAAACCCGCGCGCCATTCGGGCGAATGGTCCGGCGCCTCGACCCCGGCGAAGACTGTCAGGCCCAGCCCCAGCTTGGCAGGATCGGCGATGGCCACGCGGCCTGTCAGCACGCCCGCGGCCTCGAGCTTCTGGATGCGCTTCCAGCAGGGCGTCTGGGACAGGCCCACCTGATCGGCGATTCGCCCGATGGGTTGGGTGGCATCGTGCATCAGCGCCGAAACGATCTTGCGGTCAATGAGATCCAGCGTGGTCGCGGTCATGGCGTCCTCTTGTCGCTGCCATATGACTGGCATCCTGAACGAAGAATATCTACAAGCCAAGTCGTCTTTAGAACCTTTCTCTCGCGGCGCTTGCGAAGCGGCAGGCGTCTGCCTACGGCTTGCTGATGATCACGCAGAAGATGAAATACGCGCTCAAGGCGCTGCTGGTGCTGGCCGACGAGGCTGCCTCGGAGTTTCCGCAGGCCCTGTCGATCGAACAGGTCGCCAAGCGGGCCGGCACGCCCAAGCGGTTCCTGGAACACATCCTGCTGGAAATCCGCGACGCGGGCGTGATCTCGTCCAAGCGGGGGCGAGCGGGCGGCTATGTGCTGGTCAAGCGGCCGGGCGAGGTGAAGCTGTCGGAACTGCTGCGGCTGATCGACGGCCCGCTGGCGCCCCTGCCCTGCCTGTCGCGCAGCGCCTATCAGCGCTGCCCCGACTGCACGGACGAGGAAACCTGCCGCATCCGCAAGACCTTCGCGGATGTGTTCTGGACCTACCTGCTGATCATCGACTCGCTGACGCTGGCCGACCTGATGCGCTCGGGCGAGCTGGCAAGCCGGGTCATCGCGGAACCCTGACTTCCGTCCCTTTCGCCTGCCGCCGCCTCACCTTGTTCATGCAGGGCGGAGACGCCGACGCATCGTGCCTTCCGCCTGCGCGCCCGGAGAATGAACTTCTACAATCACGACAAAATTCACCGATATTTTTTCCTTGATATAGACGATCTACTTACTCGATATTTCTGGCATGGCGCACGGCTTCCGGGCCGCCGCGCAGATCAGGAGGATCGACCAGATGACCCGCGAAACCCTTGGCTCCATCGCCCCCCGCCCCGCGCCCATGACGGCGGCCGAGATCGTGGCGCCCCTGCGGCGGGTGAAGCCGCTGCTGACCTGGGGCGCGATCCTGGCCGTCTTCGCGCTGACCATCGGCGAAACCCGTGCCGAGGCGCTGCTGAACGTCAGCTACGACCCGACGCGCGAGCTTTACCGCGAGGTGAACGAGGCCTTCACCGAATACTGGACCGCCCAAGGCAACCCCGCCCCCCAGATCGAGGCCAGCCACGGCGGCTCGGGCGCGCAGGCGCGCTCGGTGGTCGAGGGGCTGAACGCGCAGGTGGTGACGCTGGCCCTGGCCTCGGACATCGACCGGATCGCCGAGGCGGGCAAGCTGCCGAAGGACTGGCAGGGCAGGCTGCCGCACAACTCCTCGCCCTACACTTCGACCATCGTCTTCCTTGTGCGCGAGGGGAACCCCAAGGGCATCAAGGACTGGGGCGACCTCGTGGCCGAGGGCGTGCAGGTGATCACGCCGAACCCCAAGACCTCGGGCGGGGCGCGCTGGAACTATCTCGCCGCCTGGGCCTGGGCGGAACGGAACGGGCAGGACCCCAAGGACTTCGTGGGCAAGCTGTTCAAGAACGTCCCGGTCCTGGACTCGGGCGCACGCGGGGCGACCACGACCTTCTCGCAGCGCGGGATCGGCGACGTGCTGCTGGCCTGGGAGAACGAGGCCTACCTGGCGCTCAAGGAACTGGGCGAGGACCAGTTCGACATCGTCGTGCCCTCGGTCTCGGTGCTGGCCGAGCCGCCGGTCGCCATCGTCGAGGCCAACATCGCCAATGACGAACAGCGCAAGCTGGCCGAGGGCTACCTGAACTTCCTTTACTCGCCGCAGGGCCAGGCGCTGGCCTTCAAGAACTATTATCGCGCCTGGGACAGCTCGGCCGCGGCGCCCGAGGACGTGGCCCGCTTTCCCAAGGTCGAGCTGGTGGACATCTCGCATTTCGGCGGTTGGTCCAGGGTGCAGCCGGAACACTTCGGCGACGGCGGCATCTTCGACCAGATCTACGTGCCGAAATGATGCGCCGCCCCTTTGTGCAGCAATCCCCGATGCCGGGCTTCGGCCTGGCGATGGGGATCACCATGACGATGCTGTCGGTGGTCGTGCTGCTGCCGATCGGCGCCCTGCTTCTCAAGGGCGCCGACTTCGGCCTTGCCAACATCTGGGCGACGGTGAACCGTGAACGGGTCTGGAAGGCGCTGTGGCTGTCCTTCCGGCTGTCCTTCATGGCGGCTCTGTTCAACCTGGTCTTCGGGGTGCTGCTGGCCTGGGTGCTGGCGCGCTATCGCTTTCCGGGGCGCCGGCTGCTGGACGCCGCCGTTGACCTGCCCTTCGCGCTTCCCACCGCCGTCGCGGGCATCGCGCTGACGGCGCTTTACGCGCCGAACGGCGTCTTCGGCTCGGTCCTGGCGGATGCGGGCGTCAAGGTCGCCTATACCCGGTGGGGCATCCTGGTCGCCCTGGTCTTCGTGGGCCTGCCCTTTGTCACCCGCACGGTCCAGCCCGTGATCGAGGAAATCGACCGCGAGGTCGAGGAAGCCTCGGCCACGCTGGGCGCCTCGCGCCTTCACACGCTGCGCCACGTGATCCTGCCCATGCTGACGCCCGCCGCGCTGACGGGCTTCGCGCTGGCGCTGGCGCGGGCGGTGGGCGAATACGGGTCGGTCATCTTCATTGCCGGGAACATCCCGCTGGTGACCGAGATCGCGCCCCTGCTGATCGTGATCCAGCTTGAGGAATACAACTACGACGCCGCCGCCGCGATCGGCATCGCCATGCTGCTGATCTCCTTCGCGATGCTGCTGGCGATCAACCTCATCCAGATCTGGAGCCGCCGGAGGATCGGTTATGTCTGACATCCCCCTGCCCCCTGCAAGCCTGCGTCCCGCCGCAGCCGCCCGCCGCTTCCGCGCCCCCACGGACGAGGCCCCCGCCACGCGGCTGGTCCTGATCCTGCTGGCGGTCCTCGGCCTGGGCGTGCTGGTGCTGGCGCCCCTGGCCACCGTCTTCGCCGAAGCCCTGGCCCAGGGGATCGGCGCCGCCGTCGAAAGCCTGTCGGACCCGCAGGCTTGGTCCGCGATCTGGCTGACGCTGCTGGTCGCGGCCATCGCGGTGCCGCTGAACGCGGTGTTCGGGATCGCCGCCGCATGGGCGATCACCAAGTTCGACTTTCGCGGCAAGGCCTTCCTGATCACGCTGATCGACCTGCCGTTTTCCGTCAGCCCCGTTGTCGCAGGCCTCTGCATCGTGCTGACCTTCGGGGCGAACTCGCTGATCGGCGGCTGGCTGGTGGCGCATGGCTTCCCCATCGTCTTCGCCCTGCCCGGCATCGTGCTGGCCACGATGTTCGTGACCTTCCCCTTTGTCGCGCGCGAGCTGATCCCCGTGATGATCGAGCAGGGCCGCGCCGAGGAGGAGGCCGCCCTGACGCTGGGCGCCTCGGGCTGGCGCGTCTTCCGCACCGTGACCCTGCCCAACATCCGCTGGGCGCTGCTGTATGGCGTGCTGCTGTGCAACGCCCGCGCCATGGGCGAATTCGGCGCCGTGGCCGTGGTGTCGGGCAAGATCCGGGGCCAGACGGCCACCATGCCGATCACCATCGAGATGCTTTACAACGAATACATGAGCGTCGCCGCCTTCTCGATGGCCGCGCTGCTGGCGTTCCTGGGACTGGTGACGCTGATGATCAAGACCACGCTGGAAATCCGCCACGCCGACCAACTGGCCGCACAGCGCCGGCACTGAAAGGACCCCGATCATGGTCATCCAGATCGACGAAATCTCGAAGCTGTTCGGAACGACCGCGGCGCTGCAACCGGTGTCGCTGTCGATCCCCGGCGGCGCGCTGGTCGCGCTGCTGGGGCCGTCGGGCTCGGGCAAGACGACGCTGCTGCGCATCCTGGGCGGGCTGGAATACCCGACCTCGGGCCGGGTGCTGTTCGACGGCCATGACGCGACCGGCATGACCGTGCAGGAACGCCGCGCGGGCTTCGTCTTCCAGTCCTATGCCCTGTTCCGGCACATGACGGTGTTCGACAACATCGCCTACGGCCTGAACGCCCGCCCGCGCGCGAGCCGCCCGTCCCGGGCCGAAATCGCGCGGCGGGTCACCAAGCTCCTGGACCTGATCCAGTTGCCCCAGATCGCCGACCGCTACCCCAGCCAGCTTTCGGGCGGCCAGCGCCAGCGCGTCGCCCTGGCCCGCGCGCTGGCGATCGAGCCGCGCATGCTGCTGCTGGACGAGCCCTTCGGGGCCTTGGACGCCAAGGTCCGCAAGGAACTGCGGCAGGGCCTGCGCGAGATCCATGACGAGACGGGCCTGACCACCGTCTTCGTCACCCATGACCAGGACGAGGCGATGGAACTGGCCGACCTGGTGGTGGTCATGTCCATGGGCCGGATCGAGCAGATCGGCCGCCCCCAGGACATCCGCACCCGTCCCGCCACTCCGTTCGTCCGCGACTTCATCGCGGGCTGAGCGGCGGGGCGCCGGGGCCGGTTACGCCCTGGCGGGGGGCAGGCCGAAGGTCCCGATCACCCTGGCCTCGAAGTCCTTGTCGGACAGGCTGCGGCGCAGGGGGACGAACTGCTCGGCTTCGGCCCCGACCATGACGGCGATGTCGCTGTCGGGGTTCTCGATGATCTCGCGGACGGCGCGGGCGATCGGCTCGGGCGAGGGTCCCTCGTTGATGGCCTGCGCCACGATCGGGACGAAATGCGCGACAAGCTCGCGGTAGGCCGAGTCCTCGGCCGTGGTCGCGGCGTTGGCGACCAGCCCCTTACGCACGAAGTTCGTCCCGAACAGCCCGGCAAGGATCGAATGCACACGGATGCCGAAAGGCCCGACCTCGAGGCGCAGGGAATCGGTCAGCCCTTCGACCGCGTATTTGCTGGCGTTGTAATGCGCCAGCAGCGGCAGGCCCATGCGTCCGAGGAAGGACGAGATGTTGATGATGACGCCCCCGCCCGCCCGGCGCATGTGCGGCAGCACCTCGCGCGTCATGCGGATCAGGCCCAGCACGTTCACGTCGAACTGCTTGAAGATCTCCTCGTCGGTGCCGTCCTCGACCGTGGCGAGAAGGCCGAAGCCCGCGTTGTTGACCAGCACGTCGATGCCGCCCGCCTGATCGACCACCTGCGCCACGGCCGCGTGGATCGAGGCGGTGTCCTGCACGTCCAGCATGACGGGCGTGATGTCCAGCCCGCGCGCCCTGGCGGCGTCAAGCTCGGCGCTGTCGCCCCGCACGCCCGCAAAGACGCGACAGCCGTTTTCGGCCAGCAGCAGGGCGGTCGCCAGGCCCATGCCGGACCGGGCGCCGGTGATGAGAACGCTCTTGGTCATGTCATCCTCCTGTCGGGCGGTGTTTCGCCGGGCGTTTCGCCCGTCTGCCGACCTGCGCAGGAGGTGCCACGTTCCGCGGCCCGGCGCTTTGCGCCGGCGCAATGACGCGCGGTGTCAGGCCCCCCCGATCAGGATGCCCGCCGCCAGCACCAGCGCGCCGCCCAGCACGACCTGGAAGGTGGCGCGCAGGAAGGGCGTCTCCATGAACCTGTTCTGGATCCAGACAATGGCCCAAAGCTCGACGAAGACCACCAGCAGGGCCACGGCCGTGGCGGTCCAGAAGCTGGGGATCAGGTAGGGCAGCGCGTGGCCCAAGCCGCCCAGCGCCGTCATCACCCCCGAGGCCAGCCCCCGCTTCCACGGCGCCCCCCGCCCCGACAGCCTGCCGTCATCATGGGCGGCCTCGGTGAAGCCCATCGAGATGCCCGCCCCGACCGAGGCCGACAGCCCGACGAGGAAGGTGGTCCAGGGGTCCTGCGTGGCGAAGGCCGTGGCGAAGATCGGCGCCAGCGTGGACACCGAGCCGTCCATCAGCCCCGCCAGCCCCGGCTGCACCCAGGTCAGCAGGAACTGCCGCCGCGCGGCCTCGTCCTCGACATCGCCCCTGCCCTCGCCCAGGTGCCGTTCGGCCAACGCCTCGGCGCTCGCCTCGTGCCGTCCCTCGGCGGCGGCGAGGTCGCCCAGCAGCCTGCGCGTCTCGGCATCCGCCGTGTGCGAGGCCGCGCGCGCATAGAAGGCCTGCGCCTCGCGTTCCATCGAGGCGGCTTCCTCGCGGATGCGGTCCAGCGGCAGGTTGCGGACCAGCCAGACCGGGCGGCGGGCGTAGAAGTCGCGCACATGCTCGCGCCGCAGCGGCAGGATCGTCTCGCCGAAGCGCCGGCGGTAAAGCTCGATCAGGCGGCGGCGGTGCTCGTCCTCCTCGTCGGCCATGCCCTGGAAGATGGCGGCGGTGGCGGGATAGGCTTCGCGCAGGTTGGCGGCATAGGTGGCGTAGATGCGGCCGTCCTCCTCCTCGGACGAGATCGCGAGGGCGAGGATTTCCTGCTCGTCAAGGTCCGCGAAGGCGCGGCGGCCGTTGAAACCCGGAATGGAAAGTCGCGGCATCCGTCACCTCGGCGGTTGGGGCGCGGGACGGGCCAGACCCGACCGGGCGCGGTTGCCCCCGGTTTAGCGGGGCCCGCGCGTTCCTTCCAGCCGTCCCGGAGTCGCATCACCCCCGCGAGGCGCCGGGCCCCACCCGTGCCAGCAGGATGACCGGCAGGATGCCGACAAGGACGATGGCCCAGGCGGCGATGGCGGCTTCCTCGTAGGTGCCGCGCGCGGCCTCTCCGTAAAGGTGGGTCGCCAGCGTCTCGAAGTTCAGGGGCCGCAGCAGCAGGGTCGCGGGCAGTTCCTTCATGCAATCGACGAAGACCAGCAGCCCGGCGGCGGCCAGCGCGGGCCTGGACAGCGGCAGGTGGACGTGGCGCAGCATCCCCGTCACGCCCTGCCCCAGCGTCCGCGCGGACTGGTCGTAGCTGCGCGGGATGCGCGTCAGCCCCGCCTCGACCGATCCGATCGAGATCGCAAGGAACCGCGCCAGATAGGCATAGCCCAGCGCCAGCCCCGAGCCGATCAGGACCAGCCCCGGATCGACGCCGAAGAGCGCGCCGGCCGCCTGCCCGATCCAGCGGTCCAGGCCCGCCGAGGCGATCAGGATGCCCAAGGCCAGGATGGTGCCCGGCATGGCATAGCCGATCGAGGCCGCGCGGTGGACAAGCTGCATCCCCCGCTGCGGAAAGACGCGGGCGGCATAGGCGACGACCAGCCCGCAGGCCAGCACCGCGACCGTCGCCAGCGCCGACAGCACGAAGCTGTTGCGCGCCTCGGCCAGCAGGCGGTCCGACAGGCCCGCGAACTGGAAGCGCTGCCATGCCTCGACCGCCAGATACAGCGCGGGCAGCAGGAAGCCGAAGAACACCGGCAGGAAGCCCAAGGCCAGCGCGGCAAGGCCCGCCCCCCGGCCCAGCGGCTCGCGCGCGAAGCTGCGGGCGCGCTGGCCGCTGACCGAATAGCGCTGCCGGCGGCGCGCCCAGCGTTCCAGCGAGACCAGCGCCACGACCAGCAGCAGCATGGCCAGCGAGATCTGCGCCGCGCCCGGCAGGTCGGACCGCGTGACCCAGGTCGTATAGACCGAGATCGTCAGCGACCGCACGCCCAGGAACTCGGACGCGCCGATGTCGTTCAGCGTCTCCATCAGGGCGAGGCTGACGCCCACCGCGATGGCGGGGCGGGCCAGCGGCAGGGCCACGCGGCCGAAGACCTGCCGCCGGCTGGTGCCCAGGGTGCGGGCGACCTCGACCAGGTTCGCGGCCTGCGTCATGAACATCGCCCGCGTGGGCAGGTAGACGTAAGGGTAAAGGACAAGGCTCAGCAGCAGGATCGCCCCCGTCATCGAGCGGATGTCGGGCAGGCGGAACGCGCGCGGGCTGTCATGGCCGAGGGCCGCGCGGACCAGCGTCTGGAACGGCCCCAGCGGGTGCAGCAGGTCCAGATAGGCATAGGCCACGATATAGGTGGGCACCGCCAAGGGCAGCAGCAGCGCCCATTCCAGCACGCGCCGCCCCGGGAAGTCATGGGCCGTCACCAGCCAGGCGGCAGAAGTCCCGATCGCCGCCGTCAGCACCCCGACGCCGCCCATCAGGATCGCCGTCTGCCCCAGCGCATGGGGCAGGACATACCGCGCGAGATGCGACCACAGGCCCTCGGACCCCTGCGCGGCCTGCCACAGCAGGGCCAGCACCGGGACCAGGACCAGCGCCGCGACCAGCAGGCTGGCCGCGATCCAGGCCCATGCCCCGAAGCCGAGCGACCGGGCGGGCCGAATGCGGTCCGTCACCCAGGCCATGCTGACGCCGGACCCCGGCCCGCGGTCAGTTGTCGAAGCCGACGCGGTCGACCAGCTCGCTGACCTGCTTGCGATTCTTCACGATCTCGGTCAGCGGCAGGGGATCGACCTTCAGCTCGCCGAACGAGGCGATGATGGGGTCGATGGCGGCCCCGGCCTTCACCGGATATTCGTAGTTCGCCTCGCCATAGATCTTCTGCGCCTCGTCCGAGACGAGGAACTCCAGCAGCTTGACCGCCTCGTCCCGGTTGGGGGCGTTCTTCGCCACGGCCGCGCCGCTGATGTTCACATGGGTGCCGCCGTCCTCGAAGGTCGGCAGGATCACCTTGATCGCCTCGCCCCAGGCCTTCTGCTCGTCCCCGCCCTTGCCCGAGCGCATCAGCCCCACATAGTAGGAGTTCGCGATGGCGATGTCGCAGATGCCGCCCAGGATGTCCTTGGCGCCGTCGCGGTCGCCGCCGCCCGCCTTGCGGGCAAGGTTCGCCTTGAGGCCGGTCAGCCATTCCTCGGTCGCCGCCGCGTCGTGATGCGTCATGAAGGCCGAGAACAGCGCCGTGTTGTAGGGATGCTGGCCCGAGCGGATGCAGATCCGCCCCTTCCATTCGGGGTCCGCCAGATCCTCGTAGGTGATCGAGTCAAGCTCAAGGTCCTTGGCCGCATAGACGACGCGCGCGCGCATCGACAGGGGGAACCACTGGTTGCCCGGGTCGCGCAGGTTTTCCGGGATGGCGGCGGTCAGGATCTCGGACTCGACCGGCTGGGTCAGGCCCCGTTCCACCAGATCGACGAGGTTGCCGGCGTCCACCGCCATCAGCACGTCGGCGGGCGAGCTTTCGCCTTCCGAGGCGAGACGCTCGACCAGGCCGTCCTTCAGGAAGACCGTATTGACCTTGATGCCGGTGTCCCCGGTGAAGGCCTGCAGAAGCGGCTCGACCAGTCCCGGTTCGCGCGAGGTGTAAAGGTTCAGTTCCTGGGCGGAAGCACCCGCGCCCGCGAGGATGGCGGCGCCTGCCAGCATGGCGCGCATGATGGTCGTGTCGGCTTTCATGATGACCTGAACCCTTGTGGAGAAACCTCGGGCAGGCTCATACCGCAACGCCGGGCCGTTAGTCTATATTTTCCCTCGGGTTTGCTCCGCGGCCATTCGCCCCCAGCCCGTCATCGGCGAAGACATGGATCTCGGCCCCGTTCAGCTGCAGGCTGACCTTCTCGCCCACGGCCATGGGGATGCGGACATGGGAATGCATCCGCAGGGTTTCCGCCAGCGGGTGCACCATGATGTCGATCTGCTCGCTTTCGCCCATGAAGGTCTTGGCCGTGACGCGGGCCGAGATGCCGTGCCCGTCCGGCCCGATCGACAGCGCCTGGGGCCGGATGCAGGCCAGCGCCAGCGAGCCGTCCGGCAGGTCGAGGTCGGCGGGAAAGGTGCCGATGGGCGTTTCGATGCGGCCCTTGCTCCAGATGCCCGTCAGGCGGTTGCAGGGCCCCATGAACTCGGCGGCATAAGGAGAGCGGGGGCGGTCGTAGATCTCGAAGGGGGTGCCGACCTGCTCGACCCGCCCTCCGCGCATCAGGACGATCAGGTCGCCCACGGCCAGGGCCTCCTGCGGGTCGTGCGTGACGATGATGGCCGTGGTGCCGATCCGGCGCAGGGTGGCCAGCGTTTCCCGGCGCACCCTTTCGCGCAGCCCCTGGTCGAGGTTCGAGAAGGGCTCGTCCATCAGCAGGATGGCGGGCTGCGGGGCCAGCGCGCGGGCTAGGGCCACGCGCTGCTGCTCGCCGCCCGAAAGCGAATGGGGATAGCGGTCGATCAGGTGGGCAAGGCCGATCCGCCCGACCACCTCGGCCACGCGGTCGCGCTGCGCCGCCTTGGGCAGGTGGCGCAGGCCGAAGGCGAGGTTCTCGGCGACGCTGAGGTGGGGGAACAGCGCGTAATCCTGGAACATGAAGCCGATGCGGCGGCTTTCCGGCTGGACGAAGCGGCCGGGACCCACGATCTCGGTCCCGCTCATCCGGATGCGGCCGCCGTCGGGGCGGTCCACGCCCGCGATGATCCTGAGCAGCGTCGATTTTCCGCAGCCGGATTCCCCCAGAAGGCAGGTGATCCGCCCCGGCGGGATGGCCAGCGTCACGTCCGACAGCACGACCCGGTCGCCGAAGCGGCGCGACACCCCCTCGAGGTCCAGGGACGCGGTCTGGTTCGCGGACATGGCACGGCATTCCCTGCTGGCGCCCCCGCCGGGGCCATCGGTGGCCGCTATCTATGCTGCGCGGCGGGCATTCTCCAGTGTCGCCCGTTTCACCGGGGATCGGGGCGGGCTGGACATTCGGCCGCGGGCCCGGTCCCATGCGGGCCTGACGACCACGGGTTCGGAATGCGAGGACATCATGCCGCACAGCAGCCTTGAACTGCGATCGACCGTCACGGCGGACGGGACGCTGAGGATCAACCTGGAACGCGTCACGGTCCCCGACCCCGGCCCCGGCGAGTTGCTGGTCCGGGTCGAGGCCGCGCCGATCAACCCCTCGGACCTGGGCCTGCTGTTCGGGCCGGCCGACATGGCGACGCTGCGCGCCGAAGGGACCGAGGACGCCCCCGTCCTGACCGCGCAGGTTCCGCAGCAACTGCTGCCGGCCGTCCGTGCCCGGCTGGACCAGTCCATGCCGGTCGGCAACGAGGGCGCGGGCACCGTGATCGGCGCCGGTCCCGACCTGCAGGACCTGGTGGGCCGGCGCGTCGCCATGATCGGCGGCGCCATGTACGCCGAGCTGCGGCTGATCCGCCCCGAGGCCTGCATCGTCCTGCCCGAAGGCGCGGGCGCCGCCGAGGGCGCGGCGCTGTTCGTCAACCCGCTGACCGCGCTCGGCTTTGTCGAAACGATGCGCGCCGAGGGGCACAAGGCGATCGTCCATGTGCCCGCCGCCTCGAACCTCGGCCAGATGCTGGTCAGGATCTGCAAGGCCGACGGGATCGGGCTGGTCAACATCGTCCGCAGCCCCGCGCAGGCCCAGCTTCTGCGCGACCTGGGCGCGACGCATGTCCTCGACAGCAGCGAGCCCGACTTCCGCGGCAGGCTCGAGGAGGCCATCGCCGAGACCGGCGCGACGCTGGCCTTCGACGCCATCGGGGGCGGCGAGATGACCAGCATCATCCTGAACGCGATGGAGGCCGTCGCCGCGCGCAGCCTGGACAGCTACAACCGCTACGGCTCCTCGACGATGAAGCAGGTCTATATCTACGGCGCGCTGGACACCGGCCCCACGATCCTCAAGCGCGGCTTCGGCTTCACCTGGGGCGTCGGCGGCTGGCTTCTGTTCAACGCGCTGGGGCGGCTGGACCCGGCCGTCGTGCAGCGGATGCGCGAGCGGGTGGCGGCCGAGATGACCACCACCTTCGCCAGCCACTACACCGCGACGATCAGCCTGGCCGAGGCGCTGAAGCCGGAAATCGCGGCGGCCTACCAGAAGAAGGCCACGGGCGAGAAATACCTGCTCGTCCCCTGATCGCGTGAAGCGTTGAACCTAGCGCCTGCCCTGCGGTCCCAGCAGGGCAGGCAGCGACAGGGCCAGCAGGACGGCGGACAGGGGAAGCGCGAAGGCGAACCCCAGCCGGGAAAAGCCCAGCGCGCCGACCAGCCCCCCGCCGAGGAAGGCCCCGACCAGCCGCAGGTGGATGCCGAGCTTTCTGCGGTCGGCGGCAACCGGCCGGCCGGGAAAGGCGCGGCCGGAAACCTCGCGTCCCAGTTCGATGCCGATGTCGGTGATCATGCCGGTCGCATGGGTCGTGCGGATGCGCGCGCCCGAGATCTTGGTGATCGTCGCGTTCTGCATCCCCATGATGAAGCACAGGCAGGCCAGCGAGAAGACGCGCCCCGGCTCGGACGAAAAGACGCCGCCGCTCGCGAAGCAGGCGAGGAACGCGCCCTGCACGGCAATGGGCAGGGCATACTGCCGGCGCGCGCGGCGCAGCCGGGCCCAGTTGATCAGGACGGTGCTGAAAGCCGCGCCCGCGACAAAGGCGCCGATGGCCAGCATCGCGACCACCGCGATCCGGAACTGCCCCGCCACGAGGTTGTCCGCCAGCTGCGACAGGTATCCCGTCATGTGCGAGGTATAGGCGCCCAGCGCGAAGAAGCCGCCCGCGTTCGACGCGCCCGCGATCGCGGCCAGCACCGTCGCCAGCGCAAGGTCCGTCCCGCGCGACCGGCGGTGCCCCGTCAGCAGGCGGGCCGAGGCGAGCGGTCGCAGGATGCGTCTTCGGGCGCTCACGGCGGCAGGCACGTCCCCCTGGAAAACAGGCCGCAGACTAGGGCCATGCCGGTCCGGGCGGCAAGCGGCGTTGCCTGCCGGGACGGACCTGCATAGGATCGGCCCATGGCAGCGCGCCGCGGAACGGCCGCGCGCCGAACCCTGCCCCGGCCCGAAGGACGCCCCCATGATCGGCAAGACCCTGTTCATCACCGGCGCTTCCAGCGGCATCGGTGCGGCCACCGCCCGCATGGCTGTCGCGCGCGGCTGGCGCGTGGGCCTGTTCGCCCGGCGCGAGGACCGGCTGCGCGCGCTGGTCGGGGAACTGGGGGCCGACCACGCGCTTTCCCTGCCCGGCGATGTCACGCAGCTTGCCGACCAGCAGGCGGCGCTGAAGCGGATGACGGATGCCTTCGGACCCCTTCACGCGGCATTCGCGAACGCGGGGCGCGGCCTTGACGCGGCAGGGACCGAGGGCGGCGACGTCGACGAATGGCAGGACATGATCCGCATCAACATCCTGGGCCTGCTGTTCACCGCCAAGGCCGCCCTGCCCTTTCTGAAGGAAACCCAGGGGCACCTGCTGATGACCGGCTCGGCGGCGGGGCGCATCCACCTCAAGGGCTCGGTCTATGGCGCGTCCAAGTGGTTCGTCCACGGCTATGGCGGCAACCTGGCCGAGGAGATGCGCGAATGGGGCGGGCGCTGCACCGTCATCGCGCCCGGCATGGTGGACACCGAGTTCTTCGACGAGGCCAAGCCCAAGGCCATCCGCCCCGACGAGGTCGCCCATGCCGCGCTTTACGCGCTGGAAGCGGGGGACCACGCGGCGGTGCGCGAAGTCTTCCTGATGCCGCGCTGAGGACGCTCATGGCCCGCCTTCCCGACGCTGCCCTGACGCTGGACCGCTTCGTCGCGGCGCAGGAGGAGACATACCCCGTCGCGCTGTCCGAACTGCGGCAGGGACGCAAGCAGAGCCACTGGATGTGGTTCATCTTCCCCCAACTGCGCGGGCTGGGACGGTCCGAGATGTCCCATTTCTACGGGATCGAGGATCTCGACGAAGCCCGGCGCTATCTGGCGCACCTGGTGCTGGGGCCGCGGCTGGTGGACTGCGCGCAGGCGGTCCTGGCACACCGGGGGACGCCTGCCGAGGCGATCATGGGTGCGGTGGACGCGGGCAAGCTGCGATCCTCGGCCACGCTGTTCTCGACCGTGGAAGGCGCGCCCGACGTGTTCCGGAACCTTCTGGCCGCGTTCTTCGATGCCCGCCCCTGCCGCCGCACGGCGGAGCGGCTGGGCTGAGCCTACGGCCCCGCACCACGCGCGCGAAAGGAGCCTGTTCCATGACGATCTACGTGGATGCCGATGCCTGCCCCGTGAAGGCCGAGGTCGAGCGCGTCGCCACGCGGCACCGGCTGCGCGTCCTTGTCGTGTCGAACGGCGGGATCAGGCCATCGGCCAATCCGCTGGTCGAAACGGTGATCGTGCCGGAAGGGCCGGACGAGGCCGACAAGTGGATCGCCGATCGCGCGGGGCCGGGGGACGTGGTGATCACCGGGGACATTCCGCTGGCCGCGAAATGCGTGGCCGCCGGAGCGCAGGTGCTCAAGCACAATGGCGAGGCGCTGACGGCCGAGAATATCGGCAATGTTCTTGCGATCCGCGACCTGATGGCGGACCTGCGTTCCGCCGATCCGTTCCGGCAGGGCGGAGGGCGGGGATTCACCAAGGCGGACCGGACGCGTTTCCTGGATGCACTTGAAAAGGCCGCACGGCGCATTTCCGCCCGATAGCCGCCCGCTGTCCTGACAAATCGGAAACAGGCCGGCACGATGGCCGGCCTGTCCGAATTTCCAGAGAAACGGATTACTCGTAGATATGGATGATCTGGCGGTTCTGCGGGTCCACCAGAACCGGGCGGTCCTGGACATAGACATAGCCGTACTGGCCATCCGGGATGGTCTGGATCTGCACCGTTTCCGGGATCGCCGTTCCGACCGCGACATTGCCGTCGAGAACCACGGACTCGGTCTTGTGCTCCAGCACGTAGGTCTGCGTCTCGGGCGTCAGCGCATCCTCGCTGACATCGCCGATGACGGCACCCGCGACCGCGCCAACCGCCGCGCCGACCGGCCCGCCCACGGCCGCGCCCGCAATCGCGCCCGAAGCCGCGCCGCCCGTGGCGCCGCCGCCGGTCGTGGGGGCGTCAGTCTGCACCTGGGTCACCGTGGGGGTGGTTTCGGTGACAACGGCCGTCTGGGCGAAAGCCGTGCCCGCAATCAGCGTGGCGCCAATGGATGCGGCGGTCAGGATCGATTTCATTTCGGATCTCCGTATTGATCATCTGCCAGACAATTCCGAGCCGCATCCTTCGGTTCCGCCCACCCTTTCCCCTCGGCAGTTTCCCGCAAAGCCGAATGGAGCGGTGCGCAACACCCTGCCCATGGCAATCCGTTTCGCGCGTGGGTCGATTTCAGCGACACGCACAACACGCGCGCAATGCAGTCGCAGGCCGTTTGTGCGAACAGGCTTTGCCGCTGCGGCAAAGGCCCTTCTGTTTCAACTTAAGCCCCGGTCCGACCCTGAGCGGATAGCCCCGGAGATGCGGGCACCGCATCCCGGCACGGCCATGTCGTTACCGGGCCGGCGCGGGCATCCGGCCGGTTGCGCCCGCAGCGCCATGGTGCTGTGTGGTCGCGCGAACTTCAGGAAGCCGTCCATGCCCGACCTCCCCTTTTCCGAACGGATCGCCGGACTCGATGCGGTCGCACTGGCGCGCCGCCTGATCGGCGCGACGCTGCTTGTCCGGGGCGCGGGCGGGACCATCATCGAGACGGAAGCCTATGGGCGGGACGACCCGGCCTCGCACAGCTTCCGCGGACCGACCCGCCGCAACGCCTCGATGTTCGGCCCGGCGGGACATGCCTATGTCTACCGCTCCTACGGCATCCACCTCTGCCTCAACGTGGTCGCCGGGCCGGGCGAGGCGGTGCTGATCCGGGCCCTGGCCCCGCAGACCGGCATCGAGCTGATGCAGAGCCGGCGGCGGGGAAGCCCGCTGCTTTGCAGCGGCCCCGGGCGGCTGGCCGAGGCGCTTGGCATCCGCATCGAAGATGACGGCGCGCCCTTCGACGGGACCGACTTCTCGATCGCGCTGCCCGGCACCCCGCCCGACCTGCTGGTCGGTCCCCGCATCGGCATCAGCAAGGCGCAGGATCTGCCGTGGCGCTTCGGCCTTGCCGGGGTCACGGGCCTCAGCCGGCCGTTTCCGGGCTAGACGCCGCGTCCTGTCCCCGGCCCCTGCCGGTGCCCCGTCCGTGGCGGCCCCTCGGCACCGCGAAAGGCTGGAAAAAGTCCAGCATCGCCCCTGATTGCCGCAGGAAGCGGCATCTGGAAGGAACCAATCCGTCGTGGCAGAAATACAACTTTAAGTAAACCGGTGGCCATGCGATCAACTTCCAAGTGAGGTCGGCCGGTCCGATGCGGCCTCTGGACGATGTTGACCAGCATGTATAGCGCGCCACGGGATTTCAGCACGGAACTGTTGGTGGTGATCGCCGACGATGACGCCACGCAGCGCACGCTGGCGGCAGCGGTGGTGCGCCGGCTGGGTTGCAGGCCGCTGGTCGCCGGCGACGGGCTGAGCGCCCTGCAGCTGATCCGCGAAAGCGGCGCCTCGATCCTGGTCTGCGACCTCGACATGCCCGGCCTGGACGGACACCAGCTGACCAGCGAAGTCCGGCGGATGGATCTCGGCCGTTATATCCACATCATCATGCTGACCGGCCACGACCAGGTCGAGGAACGCCACCGCGCACTGGAAGCGGGCGTGGACGACTTCATGACCAAGCCGCTGGACACGGCGCTGATGACGGTCCGCCTGCGCGCGGCCGCCCGCCTGATCCGGCACGAGCAGGTCCTGTCCGAACGCAACCGCGCGCTGGAGGAAGCCAAGTCGCGCATCGAATCCGACCTGCACGCGGCGGCCACGGCGCAGCGCCGCCTGCTGCCGGGCGGGGACGGGAACCTGTGCGGCTTCCGCTTCGCCTCGGCTTTCCAGCCCTCGGCCTATGTGTCGGGGGACATGTTCGGCTGGTTCGCCCTGAACGATTGCCAACTTGGCTTCTACGCCGTGGACGTGGCCGGTCACGGCGTCCATGCGGCACTGATGTCGGTGGCCATCGGCCATATGGTGACGCCCGAGTATTTCTCGGGACTGGCCCTGTCCTCGGGCGACCGGCCCGACCCCGCCCTGCTGGTGCAGGACCTCAACCGCCATTTCTTCCGCGAGGACAGCAGCGACTATTTCGCCATGATCTGCGGCATCGTGGATGCCCGCCGCGGAAGCGTGCGCTTCTGCCAGGCCGGCTATCCCCATCCCGTGCTGGCCGACGGCGAGGGCCGGCCGGGGCTGATCGGCGACGGCGGGCTGCCGGTCGGGCTGCTGGCCGGCGCCAGCTTCGAGAACCAGGAGGTCAGCGTCCGGCCCGGCGACCGGCTGGTCATCTGCTCGGACGGCGTGACCGAGGCCGAAAGCTCTGCAGGCGTGCATTTCGGGTCCGAGCGGCTCTGCGCCCTGATCCGCGACCGCAGTCCCCGGGAAGCGGCGGATCTTCCCGGCGCGATTGTCGCCTCGCTGGACGACTGGCGCGGGGGACTGCCGCTGGAGGACGACCTGACGGTTCTTGTTCTGGAAAGGAGTGATCGCCCATGATCCGAACCGATTTCCACGAAAGCGGCGTGTGCGTGATCGCCCCGGAAAGCGCGCGCCTGACGGCGGCGGTGGCCGGGACCTTCCGCGACGAGGCGACGCGGATCATCGAAAGCGGCCACAGCCGGCTGGTCATCGACCTGTCGGATGTCAGCTTTGTCGATTCCTCGGGTCTGGGCGCGCTGGTGGCGCTGCTCAAGCGCGTGGGCAACCGCGGAGAGATCGTGGTCTGCGGCGTGGGCGAGGCGGTGGGGCAGATGTTCCGCATCACCCGGATGGAACGCGTGTTCCAGTCGTTCCCCGGTCCGCGAGAGGCGGTGCTGCACCTCGCGCAATAGCCATGAGCCGGTCCGAGTTCATCATCCACGCCACGCTGGAGGAGGTCGACGGGCTGACGCGCAGCCTGGCCGACCTTGCCCGCACCTGCCTGCCTGCCGAAAAGCTGGTCGGGCTCGAGATCGCCGTGGCCGAGGCGCTGAACAACGTCGTGCTGCACGGCTATGACGGACGCGAGGGCACCATCTCGGCCGCACTGACCGTCCGGGACGGCGCGGTGACGGTCGAGATCCGCGACGGGGGCCGGCCGGTTCCCGCGGGCGCCTTCGAGGCGGCGGGAAGCCTGGATGACATGGACCCGCTGGTGGAAAGCGGGCGCGGGCTGGGACTGATGGTCGGGCTGTCCGACCGGCTCGACTATGCTTCTGCCCCTGACGGCAACTGCCTGACCTTGGAATTCGACCGGCAGGACCCGGCGGGATGAGCTCTCCGACCATCCCGCGCTGGCAGACCCGGATGCTGCAGATCAGCCTCACGGCGATCGTCCTTGCGGTGCTCGCGGCGCTGGTGATCGCGCCCTCCGTACTGCGGCGGAACATGGAAACGGTGGACACCTCGGCCCTGCGCAGCGAGCTGTTCGACCTGCATCTGGGGATCGACGCCTTCAGCGTGGCCGTGGACGAATGGCAGGATGCCCTCCGGCAGGGCAACTCGGAAGACCACGCGGCGCTGCAGCTTGAGGAACGGAGCCAGCTTCTGCTGCACCGGCTGGGCGTCCTTCTGGCCCACCCCGCCCTGGAAACGCTGATCCCCGAAAGCGCCAAGACGATCCGCCGCACGCGCGAGCGCATGGGGGCCGCCATGGCGCGCCTGCCGGGGCCGGATCACGAGGCCGCGGCCGCCCTGACGCAGCTGGCGCAGATGCGGACCACCGACATCCTGGACCTCGACCGCGACGTGATCGACGGCTTCACCCGCCTCGGGCGCATCCTGTCCAACGAACGCTGGCGGGTGACGCAGGCCGGGATGATCGGCCAGCGCCTGTCGGCCTTTCTCATCGTGATCAGCATGCTAACGCTGCTGACGCTGTGGATGCAGCGGCGGGTGCTGCGGCAGGCGTCATCCTCGCTGCAGACGGCGATGGAGGACCTGGCCGAGGCGCAGCGCATCGCCCATATCGGCAACCTGCGCCGGAACCATGCCCGCGACGAGATCACCTGGTCGGACGAATTCGCGCGCATCTTCGGCCTCGCCCCGGGCGGACGCATGACGGGTGCGCAGTTCGGGGCGCTGATCCATCCCGCCGACCGGGACAAGGTGGCCGCCGCCGAAACCGCGGCGGCAGCCCGTTCGGCCGAAAGCGGGCGGCCCGAGCCGATGGACATGACCTTCAGCGCCTATCGAAGCGACGGCGCGGTGATCGAGCTGGAAGCGCATTCCGAGATCGTGGCCGATGCCGAGGGAAAGCCCGTCTCGGCCGTGGCCACGCTGAGAGACATCACCGAGGAGGCGCGCGCCCGTCGGGCGCTGCGCGACAGCCAGCGCAACCTCGCGGCCGCGCAGCGGATCGCCCGGCTGGGAAGCTTCCGGCGCAACTACAAGACCGAGCGGGTCGTCTGGTCGCATGAGCTTTATTTCCTGCTGGGGCGCGAACCCGCGAGTGGCCCGGTGTCGCTGAAGCGCATCGTCCACCCCGAGGACCACACGCGTGTCGAGGAGCTGTTCGCGGACCTGCTGGACAACGGCGTCAAGGCCGGGCAGCGCCAGCTGAACTATGAATGCCGCGTGCTGCGCAAGGATGGCACCCAGCGCTGGGTCCGGGGCACGGCCGAGATGTCCTATGACGACCAAGGCCAGCCTGAGGTGCTGACAGGCTCGCTGCAGGACGTCACAAAGGAGATCGCACATCAGCGCGCCCTGCGCGACGCGCTGGACCGGGCCGAGCGCGCCAACAGCGCCAAGTCCGAGTTCCTGGCGATCATGAGCCACGAGCTGCGTACGCCCATGAACGGCATCCTCGGGATGCTGGCGGCGATCGAGGCGCAGCTCGAGGACGGCACCCGGCGCGAACAGATCCGCATCGCCCAGTCCAGCGCCAAGGCGCTGCTCGTCATCCTCAACGACGTGCTCGACATGTCGAAGATCGAGGCAGGGCGGCTGGAACTCGAGCCCGCCCCCTTCGACCTGGACGCGCTGGTCAAGGGCACCATCGACCTTTAGGCGGAAACGGCCCGCAGCAAGGGCATCACCCTTGCAGCCCGCATGGACGAGGGCCTGCCGGGCTGGCTTCACGGCGACGCCGTCCGGATCCGCCAGATCCTTGCCAACATCGTCAGCAACGCGGTGAAGTTCACGCAGGAGGGCCGGGTCGAGCTTTCGGTCACCCGGCGCGAGGGCGAGGCCGCGCCCGAAGGCATGGCCGCCCTGCGCTTCTGCGTGACCGACGAGGGGATCGGCATCCCCCTGGACAAGCAGAACCAGCTTTTCGGCCGCTTCAACCAGCTCGACGCAAGCTACAGCCGCAGGTTCGGCGGCACGGGGCTCGGCCTTGCGATCTCGCGCAGCCTGGCCGAACTGATGGGAGGTCGCGTGGCCTTCAGCAGCCAGCCGGGGATCGGGTCGTCCTTCTGGCTGGATGTGGTGCTGCCCGTGGCCGAGCCCGTCGCGGGTGCCGACCGGATCGGCCCCGAGGCGCCCCTGCCCTCGATGCGCATCCTCGTGGCCGAGGACAACGCAACCAACCGGGTCGTGGCCCGCGTCCTTCTGGAACAGCTCGGCCAGCGCCTCGCCTTTGCCGCCAACGGGGCCGAGGCGGTCCGCGCGGCCCAGGCAGAGCCGTTCGACCTGATCCTGATGGACATCTCGATGCCCGTCATGGACGGGCTGGAAGCCACGCGGCAGATCCGGGCGCTGCCGGGCGCGGCAGGCCGCCTGCCGATCCTCGCCCTGACGGCGCATGCGGGCCGGGCCGAACAGGACGCCTGCCTGGCGGCCGGCTGCGACGACGTGCTGACAAAGCCCCTGGACCCCGCCGCCCTGCGGGCCGCGCTTGGCCGCTGGTCGGCGCACCTGCCGCCCGATCCGCCTGCCCTGCCGGCCGCCGCGCCGCGCGGCACCGATGCGCCTGCGGCAAAGGACGCGGATGGCGGCATCGACATGCGCCTGGCCGAGCTTGCCAGCCAGATCGGAGAGGAGGCGCTGCCCGATCTGATCGCGGCGAGCCTCGAGGATCTCACGCGGCACCGGGGCGTGCTGGACGCCCTCGCGCGTGGCGAGGCCGTGCCGCCAGAGGTCGCCCGGCGCACCTTCCATTCGCTGGCGGGCATCGCCGCGACCTTCGGCGCGACGGGGCTGACCGGCCTCGCGCGCACCCTCGAGCGCGAGGCGCGGGCCGATCCCTGCGCGGACCCGTTCCGGGGGCTGCACGACGCCACCCGGTCCTTCGAGCAGGCGCTGCGCCAGCGGTCCGCGATCTCGTCCGCCACCACGTCCCCTGTGCAGGAGGCTTCATGACGCGCCGTCTCACGTCCGCAGCCATTCTGGCGCTTGCCGGCTCGGCCTCGCTCGCGGTGGTCCTGACGATCACCGGGGCCGTCCCGGCCGTCTCGCAACCCGCATTGCCGCAGCCGGCGGCCCCTGCGGCCCCTGCGGCGCAACCGGCAGCCGCAGCACCCGCCCCGTCCACGGCAACCCTGGCGCCGGCCGCGACCGCTCCGGCGCCTCCGGCCGTGGCGGCGCCGGCCGCCGCACCGGTCCCTGCCGCACCCGCCGGGGCCACGGCACCCACCCCGGCGCAGCCTCAGCCCGCGGCCGCACCCGGCGACCTGAACGCGGCCATGGCCCGGCCCTTCGGTCGGCACGGTCCCCTGACCGAACGGGAACGCGCCATGGCCGAAACGGCCTGGCAGTATTTCGTGAAAAGCTACCAGCCCGACACGGGACTGGTGAACGCGGTCGGCAGCTATCCCTCGACCACGCTGTGGGACACGGGGTCCTATATCAGCGCGCTGGTCGCCGCGCGCGAGTTGCGCCTCATCGACAAGCGCGAGTTCGACCTGCGGGCGAACCTGCTGATCAAGACGCTGCGCAACCTCGACCTGTTCCGGGGCGAGATGCCGAACAAGGTGTACAACACCAAGACCGGGCAGAAGGTGGACTATGCCAACAAGCCCGGCGAGGTCGGCCATTCCGTGCTGGACATCGGCCGGATGCTGGTCTGGCTGAAGATCCTGAAGGAACGCTATCCCTACCTGGCGCCGGGGATCGACGCGACGGTGCTGCGCTGGAACTTCTGCAACACGGTCAAGCCCGACGGCAGCCTGTTCGGCTCGGTTCTCAGCAAGGGCGAGACGCGCTACGTCCAGGAAGGCCGGCTGGGGTATGAACAATACGCCGCCAAGGGCTTCGAGCTGTGGGGCTTCGGCTCTGCCGCCGCGCTGTCGCCCGACCCGCTGGAATACACCGAGATCTTCGGCGTGCGGGTGCCGATCGACGGCCGCGACCCGCGCATCTTCGGAAACATGAACTACGTCCTGACGGAAAGCTACCTGCTGGACGGGCTGGAACTGGGCTGGAAGCTGCCGGGCGACATGTCGAACGACACCCCCGGACTGGCGACGCAGGGCTGGCGGGCCGAATTCGCCAACCGCATCTACCTGGTCCAGCAGCGCCGCTTCGAGGAAACCGGCATCATGACCGCCCGGTCCGAGCACCAGGTCGATGGCGCGCCGTTCTTCGTCTACGACTCGATCTGGGCCAATGGCTTCGCCTGGAGCACGCTGGACCCCAGCGACGTCTATCGCCCCGAGCGCGCGGCCATCGCCGCCAAGGCCGCGATCGGCATGTGGGCGCTGTGGGAAACCCCCTACACCGACCTGCTGATGGAGGCCGTGGGCGACCTGTCCACCGAGGACGGCGGTTTCTACGAGGGGCTGTACGAGAACGGCAACGGCTACATCCCCCTGCAGACCGCCAACAACAACGGCATCATCCTGGCCGCGCTGCTCTACAAGGAGCAGGGGCCCATCCTGCAGCACCTGAACACCAACACGCAGGTCTGGGACACGGCCTTCACCCACCAGGACACCCGCGCCAATCGCTGCCTGCCGCAGCCGAAGCCCGTGCAGGCGTGCTGCAACTGCCAGGCCGCGGCACCCGAGCCCGGCGTGCCGGCGGCCGACTTCCTGTACTGCCGCCCCGTCGTGCAGGCGGACGGCAGCATCGCCGCGACCGCCTGCGGGCTGGAACCGCACGGCCTTCCCGCGCCCGTGACCGTCGCCGCCGCCGCCACCACCGCCCAGATGTGCCCCCTGCCACCGCGAGTGCAGCCATGACCCCCAAGAAGAACCGTCTCGTCTGGTTCGACGCCAACCGCGTCTGCGCGGCCCTGGTCGTCGTCCTGATCCATTCCACTACCGACTTCTCGGGCGGCGTCTTTCCCAAGGCCACGCCCGAGGAACGGATCGTGCCCGTGCTGCTGCGCTCGGTGGCCGAGTTCTCGGGCTCCGAGATGTTCTTCTTCTTCTCGCTGTTCCTGATGGCGATGCGGGTGGACCGGCGCGACCCCTCCTACGGGGCGGCGATCTCGGAACAGGCGCGCCGCCTTCTGGTGCCCTTCGCGGTCTGGACGCTGTTCTACGCCTTCTTCCGGCTGATGAAGGCCGACGCGCTGAACTATGCCCCCCAGATCTGGGAGCAGCTGCGCGACCCCGGCGTGTGGCTGGGCTATTTCATCCTCGGCAAGTCGCAGTATCACATGCACTTCCTGCCGACGCTGTTCCTGATCTTCATGTTCTACCCAGTCATGAAGCTGGCGATGCGCTATCCGGTGCTGGGCATCGCGCTGTTCGCCACGCTGGGCGCGATGCAGCACATCCAGGGCTATATCTGGGGCCTCGGGCTCGACCCTTCCCTGCGCGACTATCTGGTCCGCGCCACCAAGGTGCTGGGCTACGTGGGCTACGGCCTTGCCGCCTTCGCGCTTTACGGGCTGTGGAAGGACGGCATCCCGCGCGGGGAATCGCGGCTGATCCGGCGCGGAGGGCTTTACTTCGCGGCCGTGGCCTACATGGCGACGATCCCCTTCTTCGGGCAGGCGCTGATGACCGGCAGCTGGGGCGTGCGCGAGGGCTGGGCCTTCTACGGCCACTTCCTGATGCCGCTTCTGATGTTCGCGCTGTTCCTGGGCGGGCAGCATCTCGACTGGTCGCCCCGGTGGAGCTGGCTCGCCCAGTTCACCTTCGGCGTCTACCTGATCCACCCGATGATCATCGACATCTATGACGTGGCCGTCCTGTCGGCGGGCCTGGGCCAGGTCATGCAGCCCTGGATGATCGTGGTGTCGCGCTTCGCGGTGGTCCTGCCGCTGGCCTTCCTGACGGCCTACGGGCTGTCGCGGTTCCGGCCGCTGGCCTGGACCATCGGCCTCGGACCCGCGCCCTGGGAATGGGGGCGGCCGCAGCGGGCGGCGCAGGGGTCGTGATGGACGACTACTTCCGCCGGTTCGAGGACCGGAAGCCTTATCCGCCCCTGCCCTATTCGCCCTGGCGGGAAAGCCTGTGGCAGTTCCTGGCCACCCTGACGGTGATGATCGGCGGCTGGTACCTGTGGTGGCGCTGGACCCATTCGCTGAACCCCGACGCCATGTGGTTCGCGGTGCCGATGGTGCTGGCGGAAACGCTGGCCTTCTTCGGGCTGCTGCTGTTCATCTACAACCTGTGGAAGGACCAGCCCGTCCGCATCCCCGACCCGCCCGCGACGGTGGGTGAGACCGCGGGCCAGGGCGCCGTGATCGAGGACCCGGGCCGCCCCATCGCGGTGGACCTGTTCTTCGCCACCTACAACGAGGACCCGGAACTGGTCCGCCTCGGCATCCGGGACGCCAGGGCCATCCGCTATCCCCACCCGATCGACATCCGCATCCATGTCTGCGACGACGGCCGCCGCCCGGCCATGCGCGAGGTCTGCGAGCAGGAGGGCGTCGGCTACATCACCCGCGCCACGAACGAGGGCTTCAAGGCCGGCAACCTGCGCCACGCGATGGAGCGGACCTCGGGCGACTTCCTTGTCATCCTCGACGCCGACACCCGGCCCTTTCCGACGATCCTGGAACGCACCCTGGAGCATTTCCGCGACCCGCGCATGGCCTGGGTCCAGACCCCGCAATGGTTCTACGACCTGCCGGAAGGCGAACGGCTGGGGGACTGGCTGGGCCGCCGCCTCGGACCCGTCGCGCGGCGGCTGGGCCGCGGCCTCGAGCGGCTGGTCGGAGAGATCCGGCTGGGCGAGGACCCCTTCGTCAACGATCCGCAGATGTTCTACGACGTGATCCTGCGGCGCCGGAACCGCGCCAACGCCGCTTTCTGCTGCGGCGCCGCCTCGATCCACCGGCGCGAGGCCGTGATGGAGGCCGCGCTGCGGTCCTTCGGGGACAGCGTGGAACGCCGCGTGATCGCCGCCGAGGAGCGCATCACCCTGACGACGCGCGAACGCAGCGTGGACCCCGCCCTGATGTCCGCGATCCGCACCGAGGCCGTGGTGCAGGAGGTGCTGACCCCCTACCGCTTCCACGTGTCCGAGGACATCTACACCTCGATCGTGCTGCATTCCGACCGCGAGCGCGGCTGGAAGTCCGTCCAGCATCCGACCATCGAATCCCGGATGCTGTCGCCGCAGGACCTGCTGTCCTGGACCATCCAGCGCTTCAAGTACGCGGGCGGCAGCCTCGACATCCTGTTCAACGACAACCCGCTGTTCCGGCGCGGGCTGACGCTGCCGCAGCGGCTGATGTACGGCGCGACCTTCTGGTCCTACCTCGCGCCCCTGTGGAACGTCGTCTTCCTGTCGGCGCCCATCGTGTACCTTGCCACCGGCATCGCGCCGGTCTCGGCCTATACGCTGCCCTTCTTCGCCCATTCGATCCCGTTCCTGATCCTGCTGGAACTGGCGATGATGGTCGGGACCTGGGGCATCGCGGGCTATGCCAGCAAGACGAACTACCTCGCCTTCTTCCCGGTCGGGCTGCGGGCGCTGGCGACGGTGCTCAGGGGACGCAAGATCTCCTTTCCCGTCACCCCCAAGAACCGCCAGGCGGGCCGCCACCTGCGGCTTGTCCTGCCGCAGATCGCTGTGGTCGCGCTGACCCTGGGCTCGGCCCTCTGGGCGCTTGGGGCCCTTGGTCTCGGCGGGACCGGGCACACGCTGCCCGGCGTCATCACCAACGCCCTCTGGGGGCTGAACAACTGCCTCGCCATGGCGGGGATGATCGGGGCCGCGCTCTGGCAGCCCCCGGACAATCTCGATGAAGGAGCCAGCACGGCATGAGTTTCCGCACCAATCTTGTCCGCGCCCGCAGCCATATCGTCTTTGTTCTGGCGCTGGTCTGCGGCGCCGCCCTGATCCTGTACCTGGAGGGAGTGGGTTCGATGGCCGGCGAGCGGCGTGATCCCCTGAGGCCGTTCGAAACCGTGGTGCCCCTGCCCGTGGCCGCCGGCATCCGCCCCGACAACCCCGACGACGAGGCCGCGCGCATCGCCTGGACCTATTTCCGCAACAACACCGACCCGACGACCGGGCTGGCGGGATCGGTGGACGGGTATCCCTCGACCACGATGTGGGAAACGGCCTCGTACCTGGTCGCCATCATCTCGGCCGAGCGGCTGGGGATCATCGACCGCGCCGAGGCGACCGAGCGAAGCGGCAAGGTCGTCGATGCCCTGTCCCGGCTGGTGCTGTTCGAGGACAGCCTGCCCCACAAGGCCTATGACATCCGCACGCTGCAGATGGTGGACTATGCCAACCGCCCGACCACCGTGGGTCTGGGCTGGTCGGCGCTGGACATCGCGCGGCTGCTGTCGGCGCTGAAGATCGTGCAGCGGCACCATCCCGAACTGGCCCAGCCGGTCGAGCGGCTGGTGGCCGGCTGGGACCTCGACCGGGTGGTGCGCGACGGCTGGCTGAACGGCGCCAACGTCGTGGACGGCGCCGTGCGCCAGAACCAGGAAGGCCGCGTCGGCTATGAACGCTATGGCGCCAAGGGCATGATGCTCTGGGGTTTCGACGCGACCGCCGCGATGGACGTGCGCCCCAACCTGCAGGTGGTCGAGGTCGAGGGCGTGCCGATCCCCGTGGACACCCGCCTGAACCGCAACAAGACACCCGCCCTGACCACCAGCGAGCCCTATGTCTTCGACGGTCTGGAATACGGCTTCGACAGCCTGACCCACCTGTTCGCCACCGCCGTCTACCGCGCGCAGGAAATGCGCTATCGCCGCAGCGGCGTCCTGACTGGCGTCAGCGAGGGGCACCTGAGCGTCGAGCCCTATTTCGCCTATGCCTCGGTCTGGGGCGGCGGTCAGGACTGGGCGGTGCTGACATTCTCGGGCGACCGCATCGACAGCCGCCGGACGCTTTCCACCAAGGCCGCCTTCGGCTGGGACGCGCTGTTCGCGACCGAATACACCAGCGAGCTGATGAAGGCGATCCGGCCCATCGCCGATCCGGCGCGCGGCTGGCCCGAGGGCATCTATGAACAGGACGGCGCGGTGAACGGCTCGATGACCGCCAACACCAACGCGACGGTGCTGTCGGCCGAGGCGTTCCGGCGCTTCGGGCCATTGTTGCAGGCCCCGCGGTGAAAAAGGCCGGTGCTGCAGTTCTTGCGATCTGCGGCACCCTCGGCGGCCCGGCGGCCGCCGCTTCCTGCGTGGGCGCGGACGGGGAAACCCCGCTGCCCGGCGCCACCGGGGTCGAGATCCGCCACGCCGACGTTCCCTCGGCCCTGTTCGGGGGAACCTGGCAGCAGGGCGTGCTGGACGGCCTCGCCTACCAGATCCACGCGAACGGCAGCGCCATCATCGGCGACGCGCCCGCCATGGCGGGGTGGCGCCTGGACCTGACCTGCGACCCGCAGGCACGGCGCTGCAACCGCGTGGCGTCGGGCGATGCGCCGGCCGCCTCGGCCGGGGTCGCCGCCCGCATCGAGGCTTGCCTGCTGGGCCCCGCCCCCGCCGCACCGGCTGCCGCCGCCAAGGCCGCCCCCAAGCAGGCCGCTCCCGAGGCGTCACGATCACCCTCTGAAGCGCCCCGGGCCGCAGCGGACGATGGGGCACCACCCGCCCCCCCGCCGCGCGCCGCAGCGGAGCCGGCGACCGGGGCAGGCGATGCTTCTGCACCGAAGGCGGCAACCGATGCACCCAAGGCCGGGGCATCCGCCGCAGCCGAGCGGCAGAAACCTGCACCCCCTGTCGAGGCGCAGCCGCGGGCGGCAGGGCAGACCGGGAAGGTGCAACCCCCTGCTTCAGGGCAGGACGCAGCCGGGCAGGCATCGCCCCGTCAGCCACAGGAACAGGCGGGCGCCGGGCGGCAAGGGGCGCAGGAAACCCCGGCACCGGCGGCCGCCCCGGACACAGGTCCCAACCCTTCGGCCCGGCCCGCGCGCGAGGGACAGCAGGAACCGCAGGCAGGGCGGGCCGATGCCGACCCGAAGGCCCCTCCTGCGCCTGCTTCGGCCCGGCAGCCCGCCTCGGAAGACAGGTCGCCGCCTTCCGAGGCACGGCCCGGAAGCGACCCGGCCACGATTGCCCGGCCGATGCAGCTTCTGGAAAGCGGCGAGGCCGGAGCTTCCGACACAAGCGCTGATGTTCCCGTGACCGCGACGAACCGGGCTGTTCCGCGTCCGCGTCCCCGGCCTGCCCGGACCGATGCTGCCCCGGCCCCTCCGGGACATGAAGGCCCGGCCATCCTGCCCCTGCCCGCGGAACGATCCTCGGGGGATCGGCCCTCGCCCGATCCGCCGGTCGCCCAGACCGCCCGGTCCCGGCGCGACCCGGTCCAGCGTTCGCCCGGTCCGGCCCGGTCGGAACCGCGCATCGCTCGGACAGCACAACCGCAGCCCGCAACCGCCGAGGCCGCGCCCCGGCCGCGCCAACCTGCGGCCGCAGAGCCTGCGCCGTCGCCTGCCCCGCCCCGGGCTGCCCCGCCGTCGCCTGCCCGCCTGAGGACAAGCTGCACGCTCGGCGCGTCGGTTGCGCTGGACACGGGCAAGCTGTCGTCCACGATGGGCTGCACGCTGAACTATCGCAACCGGCTGACGTTCAGCGCCTCGATGATCGGCTATCCTCTGGACGGGCAGAAAAGCCATGGCGATGCGGAATACACCTATGCGCTGACCTGGCGCATGACCAAGAACCTGACGCTGACCTACGCGAACTACACCGCCGCCTTCACGGGGGGGCGCGGCCTCGCGGGGCTGAACGAGGGACGGCTGCAACTGTCGCGGCGGCTTCCGCCGGTCAGCCTGCCGGGCACGACGCGGAAGCTCGGCTGTTCGGCCTTCGCCAGCGCCGCGCGGCGCGGCACCGAGAACGCGGGGCTCAGCTGCGGCCTGCCCCTGGGCGACAAGCTGTCCCTGCGGATGACCGGCTATCTTTACCTGCCGGGCGCCCAGCGCGACAGCGATCCCGACTACAGCTATTCGCTCAGCTGGACCGTGGCACCGCAGGTGACGCTGACATGGTCGAACTATGCCAACAACCGCTGGTTCTGGAACCCGTCGGACGAGGCCGACCGGTTCCTGCGCGGCGGCTCGCTGGGCCTGACCTACGGCTTGCGCTTCTGATGAGGGCGGACAGGGAACACCGATGACGCTGACACGACGCCACCTGTTCGGGCTGACCGCCGCCGCAGCCCTTGCCGCCCCCCTGCGCGCCGGGGCCGCCGACCGCGCGGGCACCGTGCGCGAAGGCAACGTGCTGGCCAGCAAGCTGCTGGGGCATCCGGTGGACTACGCCCTCTACCTTCCGCCGGGCTACGAGGTCGACAGCCGCCGCTATCCCGTCGTCTACCTGCTGCATGGCGCGGGTGACGGCCAGCCCGCAGACTGGTTCCGCATGGCCGGGATCGAGGTGGTGCTGGACCGGCTGATCCTTGCGGGCGAGATGCCCCCGGTCATCGCGGTCGCCCCCGACGGGCGCCGCGCCTCGGGCGATCCGCGCGCGACCTATTTCCTGGATGACGCCGACGGTCGCTACCGCTGGGCCGAGATGTTCCTTGAAGAGTTCATCCCCCAGGTCGAGAGCCGCTATCGCAGCACGGGCGACCCGAGGATGCGCGGGCTGATGGGCATCTCGATGGGGGGCTTCGCCGCGGTGCTGCACCAGCTTCGCCATCCCGGCCTGTTCGGCGGCGTCTCGGCGCTGAGCGCGGCCTTCCGCACGCCCGAGCAGTTCGCCGCGATGAAGCAGGAGGACTACGACCTGCGCTTCGGCGGTGCCTTCGGGTCGGGCCTTGCCGGGCAGGCGCGGCTGAACGAGGCCTGGGCGCGCGCGGATGTCCTTTCGCTGCTCGGGCAGGTCGAGGCCGGGCCCTTTGCGCGCTGGCCGCGCCTTTACCTGACGCTGGCTGCCGACGATCCCTTCTTCGCGGGCAACGCCGCCGTCCACCTTGCCCTGGGCGAGGCCGGCATCCGCCACCGCTTCACCGTGACCGAGGGCAGGCACGACTGGATCTTCTGGCGGCAGGCGCTGCCCGAGGCCCTGCGCCATCTGGGCGCGGTGTTGATGCGGCAATACGGGGAATGACCCGCGCGGTCCGGGGGAAGCCGCGCGGTCCCGGCGAGGGCGCGGGACGGCGCCCTTATCCGGCGGCCCCGGGCGCGGCCTGCCGGACGTAGCTGTCGGTGTCCGTGACCGTCGCATAGGCGAAGCCGAGGGCCGACATCATCGCCGCATGGACCGAGGCGGCGGGCACGGTCGTGCCGCCATATTCAAGGTCGCGCGTCGCGCAGGCGTCCTGCACCACCGTCGTCTTGTAGCCGTAGTCGCTGGCGGCACGGGCGGTCGCGTCGATGCACATGTGGCTCATGGCGCCGACGACCACGACCTCCTCGATCCCGCCGTCGTCGAGGATCTTCTTGAGGTCGGTCTTCAGAAACGGGTTGGGCGCGTTCTTCACGACAACGGGTTCGCCTGCCCTGGGGGCCACGACCGGGTTGATCTCGCTGCCCTCGGAGTCCGGCGTGAAGAAGGGCGCGTCCTGGCTGGGGAAGATGTGCCGGACGTGGATGACGCGGTCGCCCTGCCCGCGCGCGGTCTCGATCACGCGGGCGGCGTTGGCGGCGGCCTGTTCGATGCCGACAAGCTCGTATTTCCCGTCCGGAAAATAGTCGTTCTGGATGTCGATGACCACGACGGCGCGCTTGCTCATGGCGTTTCCTCCCCTGTGCTGTTGATGGTGCCTGGGCAAGGACGATAGCCGCGCGGACAGGTCCCGCCTATCGGCAATATGGGGCGCCGAATGTGAAAGGGCGGCAAGGCCGGTGCCTTGCCGCCCCTTAAGGCGTCTGGAAGTCCCGGGGCCGGACCGGCCCGCGCGTCAGCGCTTGCCCGGTTTCGCGGGCTTGTGCGATCCGGCCGCGCCCTTGGGCTTGAACTTGGCGCGGGGCGCGCCCGCCGGGGCCTTGCCCGGTGCATTCCCGGTCCGGGGGGCGCGGGGCTCGCGCGGGGCGCCGTCCCACGGGGCCGAGGCGGTTTTCCCCGCAGGCTTGGGCTTCCTGCCGCCAGCCTCGGCCGTGCGCGCGCCGGACGTGCCGCGATCGGCGAAGCCGTCCTGTTCATCCATCCCGGCGCTGCGACGCGCCCGCGCCGGCTTTCCGGCGGCGGGACGCCCTGCGGGCTTGGGCCCGCCGCGGAAGGGTCGGCCACGCTCGGCGCCCTGTTCGGGACGTTCCAGGTTCGGCTCGCCGGGCAGGCGGCGCATGGACAGGCCCGGCTCAAGCTCGACCTCGGGGCCGAAGCGGCCCGCCGAGGCGGTCGCGATCTGGACGAAGGTCTCGTCCTGGCGCACCCGGATCGCGCCGATGGCGTCGCGGGTGATCCCGCCCGCCTCGCAGATCTTGGGCAGAAGCCAGCGCGCCTCGGCCCGCCCCGTATGGCCCACGGACAGCGCGAACCAGACGGCATCGCTGAAATCGCCCCGCTCTCGCGGCGCTTGCCGGGCTTCGGGCGCGGCGGGTGTGTCGGCCAGTTCCTCGGGGACGGGACGCCCCTCGCGCCACAGCCGCACGAAAGCCGCGGCGACCCCTTCGGCCCCGAAGCGTTCCAGCAGCAGCGCGGCGGTGGCCGCCTCGTCGCCGGTCTCGGCGGTCAGCACCGGATGTTCCAGCACCCGCGCGTCGTCGCGGGCGCGCACGTCGTCGGCGGAAGGCGCGGGGCCCCATTCGGCCTCGACCTTGGCGCCCTGCAACAGCCGCTGCGCCTTCTTGTAGTCGGCCGAGGTCACGACCAGCGCCGACACGCCCTTGGCCCCCGCCCGCCCCGTCCGGCCCGAACGGTGCAGCAGCGTTTCCGAGTTCGTCGGCAGGTCGGCGTGGATCACCAGTTCCAGCCCCGGCAGGTCGATGCCGCGCGCGGCGACGTCGGTCGCGATGCAGACGCGCGCGCGCCCGTCCCGCAGCGCCTGCAGCGCATGGGTGCGCTCGGCCTGGCTCAGCTCGCCCGACAGTGCCACGGCCTTGAAGCCGCGGTTGCCCATGCGGGCGAGCAGGTGGTTCACGTTGGCCCGCGTCTTGCAGAAGACGATGGCCGTCTGCGCCTCGTAGAAGCGCAGCAGGTTGAAGATCGCGTTCTCGCGGTCCCGACCCGTCACGCTGACCGCGCGATAGGCGATGTCGCCGTGCTGGCGCGCCTCGCCCTGAGCCACGATCCGCAGGGCGTCCTTCTGGAACTCGGTCGCCAGCTTGGCGATGGCGGGCGGCACGGTGGCCGAGAACATCAGCGTGCGGCGCTCGGCGGGCGCGGATTGCAGGATGAACTCGAGATCATCGCGGAAGCCGAGGTCCAGCATCTCGTCGGCCTCGTCCAGCACGCAGGCGCGCAGCGACGACAGGTCCAGGCTGCCGCGTTCCAGATGGTCGCGCAGGCGCCCCGGCGTGCCCACCACGATCTGCGCGCCCCGCGCCAGCGCCCGGCGTTCCGTGCGATAGTCCATGCCGCCCACGCAGGTCGCGATCTGCGCGCCCGCGCCGGCGTAAAGCCAGCCCAGCTCGCGCGCGACCTGCAGCGCCAGTTCGCGCGTGGGGGCGATGGCCAGGGCCTGCGGCAGCGGGATCTCGGGCAGGCGGTCGCCGTCCAGGATGTCGCCGGACATCGCCAGCCCGAAGGCCACGGTCTTGCCCGAGCCGGTCTGCGCCGACACCAGGATGTCGCGCCCCGCGGCCTCGGGGGCCAGCACGGCCTGCTGGACGGAGGTGAGGCTGTCATAGCCCTTGGCGGCCAGAGCCGCGGCCAAAGGCGCGGCGAGATCGAGATCTGTCATTGATACTTACCAGAAGGGGATGCGGCGCACCCGGTGAGTGGCGCCATGTCCTTCGCGGACGGGCTGCCACGGCCCGCCGCCCAAGGTTCTTCGGGCCAAGGGTGCGCCCATAGGCCATCGCGGCCCCGCTGGCAAGCGCCATCCGGCCGATGGGACGCCACGGCCCTTGCGTCCGCCTCGCCGCAGGCGTAGCCAGCGTTAACAATGAAGAAACAAAGCAAGAACGGGGCCAGCCGTTCGACAAGGATCGGCTGGTTCGATTTCCGGGCACCCACAGGCACCGTCTATCTGATGCAGCCGGACAACGATCCGCGGCTGTTCAAGCTGGGCTTCACCAGCCGTCCCACGCTGGAACGCCGGCGCGAGCTGCAGCGCCCGGGCGACGGCAAGCTGAGGATCGTCTGCTCGGTCACCATGCCCCATGCCTATGCGCTTGAACAGCGGCTTCTGGCCCGGATGCGGGGCGGCTGGCGCCTGTTCCGCCGCCGCCCCTCGCCGCGCGGCACCGAATGGTTCTATCTCCGGCGCGGCGAGGAGATCGACGACATCCAGTTCCTGGTGGAACGCGAGGCGCGGCGCGTGCGGCGGGCCGCCGTGCTGCGCCTGTCCTGGCCGCCCCTGGGCCGGATCACCCTGTTCGAGGCAAGGCACAGCCGCATCGACGGCTTCTTCGGCTCGGTCTTCCGGCGCGGCTGACCCGGGCCGCGACGCGGCAGGCGCCCGGCATAGGGAAAGGTTTGCGCGACAGCGCGACTGTCCGCCCGCCCCAAACTGTGGCAGCGTGGACCGGCGGAAACGGCGGCACACGGAGGGCGATCATGGCGCGAGTGAAGGACCGGGGCTGGTTTCGGACTGCGGCGGCGCTGGGGCTTGCGATGATGGCCTGGCCCGCCGGGGCGCAGGTTCCGCCGCAGGATGTGGTGCCCCCTGCCCGCGTCGTGCTGCGACCCGACACCGACCTGCCGGGCAACGACCTGTCCATGATCCGCCAGATCGGGCAGGACGCCTGCGTGCAGGCCTGCCTTGCCAATGACAGCTGCGCGGCGCTGACCTGGAACGCCCGTTCCCGCGCCTGTTTCCTCAAGTCGCAGCCGGGCGACGCCCAGCCCTTCGCGGGCGCGCAGTCGGGCGTGGTGGTGCCGGGCGACCCTGCCGTGCTGGACCGGGCGACCGAGCGGCTGGCCCAAGCCGACTGGATCGGCCCCGAGGACCGGCGGCAGCTTGCGGACCAGGCGGCGCGGCTTTCGGCGCTTTATCCCGGTGACGGCAGCGACGCGGCGGGGCTGCGGGCGCAGGCGGCTTCGGCCCCCGATCCCGAGACCCGCATCCGCTGGCTGGGGGCGGCCGCCGCCCTGACGGACGCGGCCGGGGACTGGGCCGCGCTCGCCGCCGCCATGGACGAGGCGGCAGGCCCGCAGGGCGGCCAGCGCGACGACGAATTGCGCCGATCCGCCGCGCTGGCCGCGCTGAACGCCTGGCTGCGCGATCCGGGCGCGGGCACGGGGATGCTGCGGCTCTGGGCGCGGCTGGCCGAGGAGGAAGGGCGCGGCCGCGAGGCCCTGCGCGCGATCCGCACCGCCGCCGGGGCCGAGCCCGGAAACCCGGATCTCGCCGCCGAGCGCGAGGGCTATGAGGAGCGCCACGGCTTCCGCGTGACCGGCAGCCGCGCCGACACGGACGGGCCGGAACCGCGCGTCTGCGCCAGCTTCTCGGAGCCCTTGGCACGCGAGATCGACCTGCGTCCCTTTGTCCAGCTTCCCGACCCCGCGCTGGCGGTCGAGGCCGAGGGCTATGACCTTTGCATCACCGGCGCCCCGCGCGGCGAGGTGCTGCGCTTTGCCCTGCGCGCGGGCCTGCCCTCGGACGAGGGCGAGACGCTGCGCCGCACGGTCGAGCAGTCGCAATATGTCCGCGACCGCGCGCCGCTCGCCCGCTTTGCCGGGCGGGCCTATGTGCTGCCCGCGACGGGCGACCAGGGGCTGACGCTGACCACGGTGAACACGGACAGCGTGGACCTGACGCTTTACCGCATGTCCGACCGCAACATCGTGCAGGCGCTGCGCGAGAACCTGTTCGCCACGCCGCTGGACGACTGGAAGGCGGGCCGCTTCGAGGATGGCCTGGGCACCGAGGTCTGGCAGGGCCAGATGGACGTGGCCGCGCCCGTGGGCGGCGGCGCCCGGCCGGTGAACGAGGAGGTCGCATCCCGCATCGACCTGCGGCAGGCGGGGCTGGTGCTCGATCCCGGCGTCTACGTGCTGAACGCCACCGTGCCGGGGCAGTCCACCGACCGCAGCCCCCGCGCCTCGCAGTGGTTCATGATCTCGGACCTCGGGCTCACGACATGGCAGGGCAGCGACGGGCTGGCCGTGGCCGTGCGCGGCCTGGGGGACGCCGCCGCGCGCGCGGGGGTCGAGGTGCAGCTCGTTTCGCGCGGGAACGCGGTGCTGGGAACGGCGGTCACCGATGCCGAGGGCATCGCCCGCTTCGACGCGGGGCTGGTGCGCGGCAGCGGCGCGGCCGCGCCCGGCATCGTCACCGCCACCCGGCGCGAGGGCGAGCGGATCGCCGACCTCGCCTTCCTGTCGCTGATCGACCCCGAGTTCGACCTGTCTGACCGGGGCGTCGAGGGCGCGCCGCCCGCGCCGCCGATCGACCTCTTCGTGGCGCTGGACCGCGGCGCCTACCGCGCCGGGGAAACCGCCCATGCGACGATCCTTGCCCGCGACGGCCGCGCGCAGGCCCTTGACGGGCTGCCGGTGCAGGCCCGCGTGATCCGCCCCGACGGCGTGGAACACGCCCGGCTGACGCCGCAACCTGCGGGTGCGGGCGGCCACGTGCTGGACTTCCCCATCCCCGCCAGCGCCCCGCGCGGCGCCTGGCGCATCGACCTGCGCGTCGAGGAAGACGGCCCGGCACTTGCCTCGGCCCGCCTGCTGGTCGAGGACTTCCGCCCCGAGCGCATCGACTTCGACCTGACCCTGCCCGAGGGCGCCCTGCCCGCCGGCCAGCCGGTTCAGGCTGCCTTCGACGCCCGCTGGCTGTTCGGCGCGCCTGCGGCCGACCTGCCGGTCGAGGGCGAGTTGCGCCTCTCCCCCGCCCGCAGCCTGCCGGGCTGGGAGGGTTATGTCTTCGGCCGTCATGACGACACCAGCGAGCCCGATGTGGTGGCGATGCCCGCCGGACGCACCGACGCGGCGGGCCATTTCGCCGCCCGCATCGACCTGCCGCCGGGAATCGAGGCGGCGGCGCGCCCGTGGGACGCGACGCTCTCGCTGTCGGTGCGCGAAGGCGCGGGCCGCCCGGTGGAACGGCGCGTGACGCGCGTGCTCGCCCCCGGCCGCACGGCGCTGGGCATCCGTCCCGACTTCGAGGGCGGCAGCGTGGCCGAGGGCAGCGCGGCGGGCTTCCGCGTCGTGGCGCTCGGGTCCGACCTCTCGCCGGTCGCCGCCGATCTGGAATGGACGCTGAACCGCGTCCAGACCGACTACCAGTGGTTCGCCATCGGCGGCGACTGGAGCTGGGAGCCGGTGACCCGCCGCAGCCGCGTGGGCTCGGGCACCCTCTCCACCACCGCTGAAGGGCCTGCGGCGCTGTCGGTGCCGGTGGACTGGGGCAGCTATGAACTGGTGCTGCGGACGCCCGACGGCGCGGAAAGCTCGATCCCCTTCGACGCGGGCTGGGGGGCGGCGGGCGCGGGCAGCGACACGCCCGACCGGCTGCGGGTGACACTGGACAAGCCCGCCTATCGCCCCGGCGAGACTGCGCGTCTGTCCATCGAGGCCGCGGCCGACGGCGTGGCGCTGGTCTCGGTCATGTCGAACCGGCTGATCTCGCTGCAACCGGTCCCGGTCACGGCGGGCCGGAACGAGGTCGCGCTGCCCGTCACCGACGACTGGGACGCGGGCGTCTATGTCGCCGCCAGCGCCATCCGGCCCTTGTCGCAGGACGCGGGCCATGCGCCGATCCGGGCGCTGGGCATCGCCCCCGCCGCCGTCGATCCGGGGCAGCGGGTGCTGGCCGCGACCCTGACCGCCCCGGCGGAGGCCGACCCGCGCGGGGCGGCGCAGGTGACGCTGGCGGTGACCGGCGCGCAGCCGGGCCAGACCGTCCACGCGACGATCTGGGCGGTGGACCAGGGCATCCTGAACCTGACCGGCTACAAGCCGCCCTCGGCGACCGGCCACTACTTCGGCCAGCGCCGGCTGGGCGTCGGGCTGCGCGACCTTTACGGGCGGCTGATCCTGCCCTCGGGCGCCGCCGAAGGGGCGCTGCGCAGCGGGGGGGACGCGGGGTCCATGCAGACGCAGGCGCCGCCGCCGACCGAGAAGCTGATGGCCTGGTTCTCGGGGCCGCTGGAACTGGACGCCGGGGGCCGCGCCACGGTCGAGGTCCCGCTGCCCGACTTCAACGGCGAGGTGCGGGTGATGGCCGTCGCTTGGACCGAGGGCGCGGTGGGCCAGACCGACACGGCGATGCTGGTGCGCGACCCGGTGGTGGTGACGGCGACCGTGCCCGCCTTCCTTGCCCCCGGCGACCGGGCCGAGGCGCAGGTGCGGCTGACCCATGCCGCCGGCCCTGCGGGTCCGGTCGGGCTGGCGGTGCAGAACACCGCCGAGGTCGCCCTGACGGCCGAGCTTGCGCTCGAAGCCGTGCTGGCCGAGGGGCAGAGCGCCGACCTGCCGCTGGTGCTGAGCGCGCCCGATACGCAGGGGCTGTCGCAACTGCGGCTGTCGGCCACGCTGCCGGATGGCCGGACGGTGACCAAGGACCTGTCCCTTCCGGTCGAGCGGCTGGACCCGCCCGTGACGCGCGCCCTGCGCCTGACGCTTGCGCCGGGCCAGCAGATGCCGCTGGACCTGTCCCCGCTGGGCGCCTTCCGTCCCGGCACCGGGAGGGTGATGCTGTCTACCGGCGCCTTCGCCGCGCTGGACGTGCCCGCCGCCATCGCCCAGTTGGGTGCATGGCCCTATGGCTGCAGCGAACAGCTCGCCTCGGCGGCGATGCCGCTGCTTTACGCGGCAAGCCTTGCGCCCGAAGGGGCGCCGTCCCGGCCGGACGACGCGAAGGCGGTCGACGAGGCCATTGCCCAGATCCTGACCCGACAGGCGCCCGAAGGCGGCTTCGGGCTGTGGACGGCGGAAGCGGGCGACCGCTGGCTGGATGCCTATGTCACCGACTTCCTGTCGCGTGCCCGCGCGGCGGGCCATGCCGTGCCGGACACCGCCTTCCGCAACGCACTGTCGGCGCTGCAGAACGGGCTGAACGCGGCCAGCGACCCGCAATTTGCGGATGCGACCGAGAACGCGGCCACGGCCTATGCCGCCTATGTGCTGGCGCGTGAACGCGCGGCGGTGGTCAGCGACCTGCGCTATTACGCCGACACGGGCGCCGGGCATTTCGCGACGCCCCTTGCCGCCGCCCAACTGGGCGCGGCGCTGGCGGCGCTTGGCGACCAGACGCGCGCCGACGCCATGTTCCGCCGCGCGCAGGCGCTGTCGGACGAAGGGCGCGAGCCGACGCAGGGCTTCCGCCCGGACTATGGCACGCTGCTGCGCGACCGCGCCGGAATGCTGGCGCTGGCCGCCGAGGCCGGCAGCCAGGCCGTCGACCGCGAGGGCGCCGTGGCCGCCATCTCGGCGGGAATCGAGGCGGCCCAGGGTCGGCTTTCCACGCAGGAGGCCGCCTGGATCGTGCTGGCCGCGCAGGCGCTGAGCGGGACGGGCGAAGGGCTGGCGCTGAACGGCGCGCTCCTCGCCTCACCCTCGGCTGACCTGGGCGACGCGGGCGCGGTTCCGGCGACGACGCTGGCCAACACCGGCAACGCGCCGCTGGCGGTCACGGTCAGCGCCACGGCCGTCCCGGTCCAGGCCGAGCCTGCGGGCGGCACGGCCTTCTCGATCAGCCGCAGCTACTACACGCCCGAGGGCCAGCCGGCGGACCCGGCGCAGGTGGCGCGCGGCACAAGGCTTGTGGCGGTGGTCGAGGTCCGGCCCTTCGACGCCAGCGGGGGAAGGCTGATCGTCACCGACCCGCTGCCCGCAGGCTTCGAGATCGACAACCCGAACCTGCTGACGCAGGGCGACCTGGATGGTCTCGACTGGTTGGAGGTGACCGAGTGGGCCGACATGACCGAGTTCCGGCAGGACCGCTTCGCCGCCGCCCTGACCACCCAGGACGACGAGCCGATCCGGCTGGCCTATCGTCTGCGGGCGGTGACGGCGGGGGACTTCGCCCATCCGGCGGCGACCGTGGCCGACATGTACCGCCCGGAACGCCGGGGCTGGACCGACAGTGGCCGCACCCTCGTCACGCCCTGAGGCCGAGCGCCGCCTCGGCCGCCGCCTGATCGCGCTGGCCGTCGCGCTGGGACTGGCAGCCCACGGCGGGGACCGGGCGCGCACCGCCTGGGACCGCTGGATCGACGCGACCGAGTTGCCGCCGCTGTCCGTGCCGGTCGGGACCGAGGTTCTCGCCCGCGACGGCACGCTGCTGCGGGCCTTTCCGGTGGGCGACGGGCTGTGGCGGCTTTCGCCCCCGCAGGAAGGGGTGGACCCGCGCTTCCTGTCGATGCTCGTCGGGTGGGAGGACCGGCGCTTCCGCACCCATGACGGCGTGGACCGCCGCGCCATCCTGCGCGCCGCGTGGCAGGCGGTCACGCACGGCCGCATCGTGTCCGGCGCCTCGACCCTGTCGATGCAGACGGCGCGGCTGCTGGAGCGTGGGGCGACGGGGGACTGGCGCGCCAAGCTGCGGCAGGCGCGGGTCGCGCTGGCGCTGGAACGGCGCTTGGGAAAGGACCGCATCCTCGACCTGTATCTTCGGCTCGCGCCCTATGGCGGCAACACCGAGGGGGTGCGCGCGGCGAGCCTGATGTGGTTCGGCAAGGAACCGCGCCGCCTGACCCCCGCCGAATCCGCCCTGCTGGTGGCCCTGCCGCAGTCGCCCGAGACTCGCCGCCCCGATCTGCCACAGGCGCGGGCCGCGGCAAGGGCCGCGCGGGACCGCGTGATCGACCGGGCGCTGACCCTGGGGATCATCGACGCCGAGGCCGCCGGAACCGCCCGCGCCACGCTCCTGCCCGATCGCCGCCGCCCCTTCCCCGCCCATGCCGCGCTGCTGGCCGACCGGCTGCGCCGCGAAAACCCGGGCGCGCCGCGGATTGAGACGACCATCGACGCCCGTCTGCAGGCCGCCGCCGAGCGGCTGGCCGCCCGGGCGGTCGCGGGCCAGGCCGAGCAGGTGTCGGCCGCGATCCTGCTGGCCGATCACCGCAGCGGGGACATCCTGGCGCAGGTCGGCACGGCGCAATTTGCCGACAGCGCGTCGGGCGGCTTCGTGGACATGACGCGGGCGCTGCGCTCGCCGGGATCGACGCTGAAGCCCTTCGTCTATGCGCTGGGCTTCGACGAGGGGCTGATCCACCCCGAGACGCTGATCGAGGACCGCCCCGCCGCCTTCGGCCGCTGGCAGCCGCAGAACTTCGACAACCGGTTCCGGGGCACGGTGACGATCCGGCAGGCGCTGGTGGAATCGCTGAACCTGCCGGTGGTGCGGGTGGCCGAGGCGCTGGGGCCTGCGCGCCTCATGGCGGCCTTCCGCCGCGCGGGGATGGATCTGTCGCTGCAAGGCGATGCGCCGGGGCTGGCCGTGGTGCTGGGGGGCGCGGGCGTGAGCCTTGCCGATCTGGTCGAGGGCTATGCGACGCTTGCCCGCGGGGGCAGGCCTGTGCGGCTGCACGACCGGCCCTGCACGGCCGAGCCGCCGGGCGCGCCCGCCTTCGGCCCGGTCGCGGCCTGGCAGGTGGCCAACGTGCTTTCGGGCATCCTGCCGCCGCAGGGACGCGCGGCGGGGCGCGTGGCCTACAAGACCGGCACAAGCTACGGCCACCGCGACGCGCTGGCGGTCGGCTTCGACGGACGCTTCGTCGCGGGCGTCTGGATGGGCCGCCCGGACGGAACGCCCGTGCCGGGCGCCTTTGGCGGCGACTATGCCGCACCGGTCCTGTTCGACCTGTTCGACGCGCTGGGTCCCCGCACCGTCCCCCTGCCACCCCCGCCCGAGGCCGCGCTGACGGTCCCGAACGCCGTCCTGCCCCGCCCCCTGCGCCGCTTCGCCCCGGCAGGGGAACTGCCGCCCCCCGGTCCGGCCCCGCGCGCGCCCGAGCCGCTGACGATCCAGTTTCCCCCCGATGGCGCCGAGGTCGAACTGACCTCCCCCGCGCTGGTCGTGCGGGCGAAGGGCGGCACCCCGCCCTACAACTGGCTGCTGAACGGCGCGCCCGTGGCGATCCGGCAGGCCGAACCGGTGGCGGAACTGCCCGCGTCCCGCGGTTTTTCCGCGCTGACGGTTGTCGATGCAAAGGGCCGCTCGGCGCGCGTGGAGTTCAGGGCCGTGGGCGGCGGCTAGCCGGACCGGACGCCTCATCGCGCGAAAGGCGGAAACCTCGGACGCACCCGGTCTGTCACGTGACCTTCACGATCTCCTCCTAAGCCCACGGCAGGCGGAGAACCGCACAAGGCCACGGAGCGCGCCGACCGGCGCTCACGCAGGAGACAGCGATGACGGACCAGACCCAGACCCCCTTCCGCTCGACGCGGCTTGAGCAAGCCGACGGGCCGGGCACCAACCCGACCGCGAACCGCACGATGGGAGAGATCATCGCGGCCCGCTTTTCCCGGCGCGGCTTCCTGAAGGGCTCGATGGCGACGGCGGCCATTGCCGCAACCGTCAGCCCCCTGGCCATGATGGCCGCGTCCGAAGCCAGGGCGCAGGGCGGATCGGCCTTCAGCTTCCCCGAGGTCGAGGCGGGCGTGGACGCCGATCACCACGTGGCCGAGGGTTATGACGCCGACGTCCTGCTGCGCTGGGGCGACAGGCTGTTCGCGGATTCGCCCGAGTTCGACCCCACGGCCCAGACAGCCGAGGCCCAGCGCCGCCAGTTCGGCTACAACAACGACTTCGTGGGCTTCGTGCCGCTGGAGGGCGCGACCGACCGCGGCCTGCTGTGCGTCAACCACGAATACACCAACGAACACCTGATGTTCCCCGGCATCGTCACGGTCAAGGACGGCGAGGTCACCGTCAAGGACGCCGACGGCCCGCGCGTGGACATCGAGATGGCGGCCCATGGCGGCACCGTGGTCGAGATCCGCAGGAACGCCGCCGGGAAGTGGGAAGTCGTGCTGGACGGCCCCATGAACCGCCGCATCACCGCCGACACCCCCATGGAGATCCGCGGCCCCGCCGCAGGCCATGCCCGGATGCAGACGCCCGACGACCCGACGGGCACGAGGGTGCTGGGCACCATCAACAACTGCGCGGGGGGCATCACGCCCTGGGGCACCTACATCATGGCCGAGGAGAATATCTACGGCTACTTCATGGGCGAGCTTCCGGCGGGTCACAAGGAAGCCGCCAACTACGAGCGCCTGGGAATCCCCGGATCCACCTATGCCTGGGGCCGGTTCCACGACCGCTTCGACGTCTCGAAGCAGCCGAACGAGCCCAACCGCTTCGGCTGGATCGTCGAGGTGGATGTCATGGACCCGAACTCGGTCCCGAAGAAGCGCACGGCACTGGGCCGCTTCAAGCACGAGGGCGCGGAAAGCGTCGTGGCGAAGGACGGCCGCGTCGTCTTCTACCTCGGCGACGACGAGCGTTTCGATTATGTCTACAAGTTCGTGACGGCGGGCCGGTTCAATCCTGACGACCGCGCCGCCAACATGGACCTGCTGGACGAGGGCACGCTGTATGTCGCGCGCTTCGACGAGGACGGCTCGATGGAGTGGCTGCCGCTGATCCACGGCCAGGGCCCGCTGACCGCCGCGAACGGCTTTGACTCGCAGGCCGACGTGCTGATCGAAACGCGCCGCGCCGCCGACCTGCTGGAAGCGACGCCCATGGACCGCCCCGAGGACATCCAGCCGAACCCCGCCGCGGGCCGCGCCTATGTGATGCTGACCAACAACACCAAGCGCGAAGAAGCGGACGCCGCCAATCCCCGTGCCAAGAACGCCTTCGGCCATATCATCGAGATCATCGAGGATGGTCAGGACTTCACCGCCACCACCGGCCGGTGGGAGATCCTGCTTCAGTGCGGCGACCCCTCGGTGGCCGAGGTGGGCGCGACCTTCTCGACCGAAACGACCGCTAACGGCTGGTTCGGCATGCCCGACAACGCCGCCGTGGATGCCGAGGGGCGGCTGTGGGTCTCGACCGACGGCAACTCGCCCTCGGACACGGGGCGCACCGACGGGCTGTGGGCCGTGGACACCGAAGGCGAGGCGCGCGGCACCTCGCGCCTGTTCTACCGTGTCCCGGTGGGGGCCGAGCTTTGCGGCCCCTGCCCGACCGCGGACATGACGACCTTCTTCGTCGCGGTCCAGCATCCGGGCGACGGCGGCGAGGACTGGGACGGCCATGGCCGGCCGTCCTTCTACGAGGACCTTTCGACCCGCTGGCCCGACTTCGACGAGGCGATGCCGGTCCGCCCGGCGGTTGTCGCGATCACCCGTCAGGGCGGCGGCCGCATCGGCAGCGCCTGACGACCATGGGGCCGGCTGCTGCCGTCCCTATCCTGTCGGCAGCAGCGCCCGGCCCCTTGACCGGGCCGGGCAGACCTGAGCGCAGCCACAAGCGCCGTCTTGGTCGTGAAGAAGCGGACCGGCGGCAGCGTCTGCGTTCGGACGTCGGGGATGCGCAGGTCCGCCTGAGGGAAGGATCGGGGTTGCGGGGTGCCCCTCCTGCCCGGCATCCCCGGTCCGGCGGAGGTGCCGGGCGTCCGGGATGAAGCCGCCGAGTTCTGCGGACGAAGCTTTGCCTGCTGCCTACCGAGACCTTCGCAGCCAGTCTGAAAGCAGCGGACGCGTTGCTGCGTCCGGCCCGGTCACGGCGATCGCAGCACATGTCGCGTTCAGGATGGCCTCCTCGGTCGCCTCGCAGGCTGCCCGGAAGGCGTCGTCGATGCGATTGTCGGACATGCGTTCGATCAGGGAAACCTCGCTTGTCGGCCGATGCGCGATGCGGTTGCGCGTCGTGAAGCCCAGGACGATGTCGCCGCTGCCGTGACCGTAGAACGCCCCCGTGCGCGCGATCCCGGCCCCTGCCCGGCGGCAGATGCGCGTCAGTTGCCGCTGATCCACCGGAAGGTCGGTGGCCAGGACCACGATGATCGAGCCCTTCTCGGCCTCGGGTGGCAGGCGCGGGTCGGGCCTGCGCCCGTCGGGCAGCACCAGGTCCCCGGCCCGGCCGAAGTTGGCCAGAACCAGCGCGCCCAGGACATGGTCCCTGTCCTGCAACACGATCCTGCGAGAGGCGGTGCCGATCCCGCCCTTGAAGCCGAAGGCGACCATGCCGGTCCCTGCGCCGACCGATCCTTCGGCGACCTCCTCGCCTGCCGCCTCGATAGCCCGCAAGGCGTCGGCTTCCGTGACCGCCATCGCCTGGATGTCCGAAAGGACGCCGTCGTTGCATTCGCAGACAACCGGATTGACCGTCGAGGTCGTGCGCCCGATCTCCGGGTTCTGGCTGAGGGAATGTCGGATCAGGGCGTTGCTGCAGGTGCCGACGGCGAAGGTGTTCGTCAGCAGGATGGGCGTTTCAAGGCTGCCCAGTTCAGCCACCTGGACCAGGCCCGCGCTTTTGCCGAAGCCGTTGATGACATCGACGGCGGCAGTCAGCTTGTCCTGAAAGAGGTTCCCCGGTTGCGGGATGATGGCGGTGACGCCCGTGTTCACGGCCCCCGCCCGGATGGTCGCATGACCTACACGCAGGCCCGGCACATCGGTGATGGCATTGCGCCGGCCCGTGGGCATGATCCCCGGGATGATCCCGAAGTCGCGTATCCTGGTCATGAGATCTCCGGTCGGTATCAGGCTTTCCAGCGGGGTTCCGGCCCAGGCTCTTCCGAGCCGGTTTCACCCTGCGGCAAAGCCATCCCCATCCCCGCCTTCTGAAGGTATTTGGCCCGCCAGCGGAAGGCCAGTGAAGCCGCACCCCTTTGCGCGCGCCATCCGAACCCGCACTTGCTGCTTTCGTCGACACGCCCCGACGCGACGGGTGGGGGGCGATCAGCCGGTCAGAAGCGGACGCATTCGGCGACGGCGCCATGGTCGCCGGGGCTTGACGCGTTCTTGCCCTGCAGCACGTATTCCCCGTCCTGCAGTGCGATCTCGACCGCGTCGGCGATGTCGTCGAACTCGCCCCAGACACGGACCAGGTAGCAGAAGCCCTCGCCCGCCTTCATCCCCAGCGGCAGCGGGTCGTCACCCGCAACCCACGGGGCGGCCGAGTCGACCACCGTGGGCACAATGCGCTGTCTCGCGCCGCAGAGCGCGGGATCTGAGGCCAGACCGAACTGGCCGAACTCGGGCGCGAGGCGGCTGGCCGCAAGGACGGCATAGGCGTTGGGATATCCCGTCGCGGGGTCGGGCGAGACGCCCGAGACGATGCCGACAAGGGTGCCGTTCTCGGTGAACGTCACGCGCCCGCCGCTCATCCCGCTGGTGGTCGCGGCGTCGCTTTCCAGCAGGCCCTTTCCGTCAGGTTCGATCGTGGCCAGGATCCCCTTGCGCTCGGACGGCTGGCCGGTGGCGCTGAGAAGGGGAAAGCCCGAGGCGATCACCTCGGCGCGCTTGTGGCGCGGCTCGACCTGGCAGAACTGCACATGCGGCGCATCGACGAGCCCGGGATATTTCAGCAGCGCCGCGTCATAGGCGGTACTGACCGTCTGGAACGACATCCCGCTTTTCCCCGCAAGCGCATGGCCTAGGCTGCCCGAGCAACTGGTGTCGTCCCTCCTGGTCGGCGATGTCCCCAGCACGACGTGCTTTGCCGTAAGGACCATGCCGTTCTGCGAGATGACGACGCCGGTTCCCTTGCGCGGGGTGCCCCCGGGTTCGGAACATTCGATATGGACGATGGTGGGGTCCAACTCGTCCCCCGCTGCGGCCGAGGGCAACAGCAGGGCCAAGGCTGCGGCGACCGACAGCGGCCTCATGGCGACGCCTCCTCAAGCCAGCCCGCGATGGTCGCGAGGCGCTGGGGGGTGATGCGCGTGCAGGCATTGAACCGGGACCAGTTGCCCGATCCATGCAGCCCGTTGGTATGCACGCAGGTGATGCGGGGATCCTGGCCGGTGACGACGGGCGAGCCGCTTGTCCCGCCGAAGGTGTCGTTCTCGTAGAAGGCCTTCTGCGACTCGATCACGCGGAACCTGTCGAGGCTGACCCATTGCCGCCCCCCCGGTTCCTTGTCGGCGGCATAGCCCTGCACCGTCGAGGGCTGGCCGGAGGCCGTGTCCGGCAGCGGCGCCACCCCGAACCACCCGGTCCGCAGGCCGATGTCGCAGTCCAGCCGGATCGCGCCCAGATCGTAAAGCCGCGAGTCGGCCACGAAAAGGGCCGAGGTCCATCCCCGCAGCGCGTAAAGCCGCGTGGCCTTGCAGTCGCCGAAGGGCTTGGAGCCGGTGTTGCGGCCGGGGAAGATCTCGAAATCGGCATACCAGCTCCCCATCGTGGTGCCGCCATGGACGCAGTGACCGGCCGTCAGCACCATGTCGGGCGCGATCATGGCGCCGGTGCAGAGGTTCTGGCCCAACCCTTCGCGCTTGCGGAACAGGATCTGGACGATGGCGCGGGACGGGAAGGCGGTCGTATCCAGCACGGCCGCGCGGTCGTCGTTCCCGATCACGGTGAAGGGAATGAAGTTGCCCCCCTCGCGCCGCCCCTCGGCCTCCTCGTAGGCGGAATAGGTTCCGCCGGCCGCGGCGAAGGCCGTCGCCTCGTCGACGTCAAGGGCCACGGCCTCGGCCTCGCCGCTGCCGGTGTTCGGGTCAAGCGCCGCGGGGACCGCCGCAGCCCCCGCCAGATCATGCCTCACCCCCTGGTCGGCATCGCCGTCGAAGGGCGCGGCCGCCGCCATCTCGGTGTCCTCGGCGTTGCGCCATTCGGCCGGATCGGTGATGGCGTAGAAGGTGTCGTCGTCCAGCACACCCGTGGGTTCAAGGCCCCGGCTTTCCTGATACTCCCGCAGCGCCTGCGCGGCCGCCTCCTCGCCCCCGGATTCAAGCGCGCCGGATTCGGCGAAGCCTTCCTCGACAAGGATGCGGTCCAGCGCCATCCGGGCGTCCAGTTCGTCCTCGATCTGGGCGGTCTCGATCGCCGCTGCCTCGTTGGGGAAGGGATCGCGGTCGCGGTAGATGCCGGACCAGATGCGGTTGTGCCACAGGATCGCCTGATCCAGCCCCTCCATCCTGGGACCGTTCACCAGCCGCCTGATGCCCCGCCGGTCGTTGAGATCGGCCGGCACGTTGATCCTGCGCGCCGCCCAGTAGGCGGCGGCGGCTTCCAGGCCGGGCCCCGGCTGGCGCGCCAGGTCGGGCTGCCCTTCCAGCGGCAGGCCGATCTCTTCGCCGCGCAGGCGATAGTTGGTCCGGCCGGTCAGCTGGATGTAGCCCGACCCGCGATAGGCCCAGCCGTCGCCGGTTTCGGGACCGCCGTTGCCCAGCCGGTTGCGATATATCCAGTTGGCGATGGCCTCGGGCTGGCCCGCCAGCGCGGCGGCCTTCGCCGGCGTCACCACGCGGCGGCTGAAGACCTGGGTCAGGCGCGTGGCGGAATAGTTCATGTTCTCGTCCAGCCGCCGCAATCCGCCGGTTTCGGTCATGATCTGGGCAAGGAAATGCGACACCCGCAGGCGCGTGTCGATGTCACGCGCCGCCAGCATCGCCTGGTTGTCGACAAGAGCCTGGACCAGCGGCGCCGAGGCGCGGGGCGAGACCCTGAGGATCTCGTCCTCGGCAAAGAAATCCTGCGCTGCCGCCCCGCTTCGGCAAAGGGCGCTCAGGGCGAGGACAGCGACGAATGCGACGGTGCGGAACATCTGAAACCCCCCATCGGGAAAAACCATGTGACGGCACCGCCCGGCCCCCGGGCCACAGCGGTAGCGCGGCGAGGGACGGCGCAGCGGAATGACCTGCGGCAAGAGTCCTTGCGGCAGGCCGCGGGAGCGGGATGGAGAAAGCCGCGGGACAGGCGCACGGCCGAAAGGGCAAAGCCCCGGATGACACGTGAAGGCAACTCGGCACGATATCACCTGCATCGAACATCGGGCGGACCGTATGGCGGTCGCTCAGCAGGGGTCTGGGCGAAGTCGGTTCAGTAGCAATTGCAACCGGTCGGGCGACCGTTCATGTCGGAAGTGGGAGAGCAGCATTGCTGCCCTGACGGCAGAATGCAGCAGACATTTCCATTTGGCTGGAGAATGGGGCAACCGGTCGTGGTCACGGTCGGAAGTCCAAGGAAAACGGTGATCAGGAATGTGATCATGTGAGCCTCCAACCCAGTAGATCATTCCCTATTCAGGGGGCGTCAGAAATACCCCCTCGATGATTGATTTTAGGTCAATTCCGCCCGATTCGATACTGATATCTTCCACCCCCGCCCGGCTGATGGCCGACGCGGTGCGCGGCCCCAGGATGCCATCCGCGGGCCCCACGTCGAAGCCTGCGCCGTTCAGTTCGGACTGGATCAGGCGCAGGGTGTCCCCGCCGAACGGAAGGCTCGCGCTGCCCTCTTCCAAGGCCCCCGGAGAGTGGATCAGGTGGATGCGGTCGAGGTTGTCCGCACCGCGCATGACCAGGGCGGCGAGGGTGCCGTCGGGACTGATCTCGATCTGCCGCAGGCCGGTGCCGGTGCGCAGGATGCCCGTGGGAACGAGGCTGCCGCCCTTCCGCTGGAACCGCAGGATGTTCTCCTGCGCCGGGCCGCCCACGAAGATGACCGACCCGTCGCGGCTTGCGGCGAGAAACGCGAAGGCTCCGGGTGCGCCGCCCTCCAGATCGACCCAGTCGGTGCGCGAAAGCTGCTGCGCCTCGCTGTCCAGTCCCAGGGCGTGAAGGGTGCCGGTGTTCGGCTCGAGCGCGAGCACGGCATCCACGCCACCGGAAGGATCCCGCAGCACGGCATGAACGACGCTGTTCAGCGTGGGCGGCTCTTTCTTATAGCCGAAGACATTCGCCACCCGGAAACATTCCCCGGGGGGTGCCTTGACCGCCCCGGGCTGCACGAGGCCAGCTTCCAGCATGGCCCCGTCCGCCGTGGAAGCGACATAGCCCAGCCGGTCGGCCGGGCCGAACAGGCTGAACTGCGCCGGGACACCGCATCTCAGCCTGAGTTCGAGCGGCGTCTCGCCCTGATCGAACTGCTCGGGATAGGCGGTGACGGTGAACTGCGTCGGGGTGGTCACGAAGATGCGGCTGCCGCCATCATGCGCGGCCTGGTTGTAGCGCGAGAAATCCACGCGGACATTGTCGGGAAAGCTGACAAAGACGGCGGGCCCATTCTCGGGCCGGGCGGGATCGACGGTGATGACCATGCCGCTGCGCGAGGCGCCGCTGGCATAGCCGCCGGGCGGCGCGCTGCGCTGACCTGCCCCGTAGACAAGGCCGTCGGGGCTCAGCTCGATGTCGCTCAGGATGGTCTCGGTCCGCCACAGCGCCGCCCGCCGGAGTGGCAGCATGTGCCATTCCACGATGCTCGATCCCCCGTCGGGCGCCCCGTCGGCGGGCGCCACGGCTGCGAACAGCCGGCCCGCGGGCACGTCCAGCGCGATGCTCTGGACCGGGGGGACGTTGTAGATGATGTCGAAGCCGGGCGTGTCGCCCGAGGACACGGGCACCTCTGCCCGTGCCGCCGTCGCCAAAGCCATCACGGCGCAGAGGAAAGCACGCATTCATCACTCGCGTTGGCTGGATCGAGTTCCAGGCCCGAGACGTCATCGAAGCCGGTGTTGGAAAGATCGGAAGGGGACACGGGGGGCCGCCTCTCGGCCAGGAAGTCGATCACCTCCTGATCGCTGTCGAAGGCCCGGCACTCGACCGGCAGCGCCGTCGCGACGCTGTCGCCGATGTCCGGAAGGCGGATCAGCGCGCGCTGGACCACCGTGCCCCCCTGCAGGTCCGCGCCACCTCCCTGCCCCTGCGCGTCAGCGCCGGGCTTGACCAGCGCGATGAAGATGATCCGGTTCCATTCGTAATCGGGATCGATCCAGTTCCTGCCTTCCGTATATTGCCGGAAATCGTACTCGAAGTCGCTGAGATACAGTTCGGCGCGGTATTCGCCCCATTCCGACGGGCTGTCGCGATCCGGCACGTTGACGATGACCTCCTTGCAGCGCACCAGCCGGCCGGGGTCGGTCCTGACGGCCGCGGCGTAGAAATTGGGCGTGCGGAAATACTGGTCGGACTCGCGGTTGCCCTGGTAGGGCGCGACGACGCGGGTGCAAAGCCGCAGCGTGGGACTGAACGCGCGCCCGGGAAGCTGCATCCGATAGGTGAAGGTCAGCGTCAGCGACCTGTCGGCGATCTTGGCCTTGGTCGTCCAGGTCGGACGCTGCAGGATGGTCGAGATGCTGGTGACGGTCCTGACCAGAGGTTGCGCGGGCTTCAGCTTCTCGCTGAGGGTTTCAAGGATCGGGCCGATGTCCTGCTGGTTCGCCCGCGCCGCGGCCAAGGTCGGAAGAACGTCCGCGACATCGGCCAGGCCGCTTATCACGACGTTCACGGCCCGGCCGGTGTCCTCGATCTGCACGGACTGGGCCTCAAGCCGCTCCTCGACGATCCTGACCCTTTCCAGAAGCTCGTCGGTCGTCTCCAGCAGGTTGGCCAGATCGCGCGTGTTCACCCTGGGGTCGCAGGCGATGGGCGTGTCGCGCGGCAGCAGTTGCGTGATCGCCGCGATGGGCGTGATGGCGACCTGCTGCCCGTCGGCGGTTGCATCCGTCAGCAGGCCCACGACACGACCCTCGCCGTCCAGAGCCGGCGCACCGAGCGCGCGCGCGGCGTCCCAGGTCACCTGCTGCATCAGCCGGAAATGCGTCACCACCCCGCCGCTCAGGACTGGCGCGACCGCGATGTCCGTCCCTGCCAGCAGGCGAAGCTGCGCAGAACCGGTGCCGCAGGCGCTCAGTCGCAGAGGGTTCAGGGCCGGTTGCTGTTCATTCCGCAGCAAGGCGACGGCGGGGGCGGGTCCGGACGACGGAACCGCAGTCGCGGTGAAGCTCTGCGCGCCCCCCGCCCGCTCGGCAAGCGCGATGGAGCGGTCGGGGACGCTGCCCTGGGCGAACTGCACCAGGGGCCTGAACTGGGCCGGGTTGCCGATTGCGGACGCCGAGGTCAGAAGCGTGTCGGAGCCGACCGGAAAGGCGATGCCCTCGAACCTCAGGTCCGCCCTGCCCGCCACCGCTGCGGGACCGCTGGTCGTGACCGAGAAAAGCTGCGGCGGCGCCTGCCCGCCGATCTGCGCAGGCGCCGGTCCCGTGGATGCGAAAATGACCAGGGCAACGTTCAGTGGGCAGATCAGCCGCATCGCCCTTACCGCCTGATTGGTCTGGCGCCGCCAAAGGGAAGCATAATCCTGTGTCCCGAAACGTATCATTCCGCAGCCATTCTGTCGATACGCCACGCTCAGACATATACGGCTTGCCCAAGCGGAAATGGCCGCCCGGGATGTGCGAGCCGGCGCTGCCTTCTTCTTGCAGCCTCTCCGGATGACGGCGATGCTGCGCCTGCGCGGGCGGTTGTTCCGGCCTTGGCTGAGGGCGTCAGCTCTGCGCCTCTTGAGGTCGGCGCAACCCTCGGTCAGCGGATGGGATTCGCATCCGCCTGACAGCCTGCTCCCGCAGGCTCACCTCGGGCCGTCAGACACGCATTGCACGTGGCGGGACCCGAGCGCCTTCGGGTCAGCGGGCGAAACAGCGGTCTGGCGCGAACCGCACCAGGCATTCGATCGGGGCGAAGATGCATGGCGGACGGTGAGGGATTCGAACCCTCGAGACGGTTCCCCGCCTACACACTTTCCAGGCGTGCGCCTTCGACCACTCGGCCAACCGTCCGTGGCGGGGGTTTAGCCCGCCACGACGCGCCCTGCAAGTCAGAGCTTGGAAATGCGCGCCTGCAATTCGGCCAGCTGGCGGCGGATGTCCTCGGCCTCATCGGCCGCGGGCCGCACGGGGCGGGACTTCGCGCGCAAGGGGGTGGGCTCGGGCGGCGGGGCGTTCTCGTCCTCGTCGCGCGCAGGGCCGCTGCTGCCGGCCCAGCCGCCCATCATCGCCTTCAGGAACAGCTGCTGCTGGCGCTGCATTTCCGAGAACCCGGGCATCGAGGCCATGGGGTGCTGCAGCGCGGTCAGCTGCTCCATCATCTTGGACTGGCCGTGGCGCAGCATCTCGAAGCTGGCGGCCAGGAACTGCGGCACCACGGACTGCGCCTGCGCGGTGTAGCTGCGCACCAGGTCGGTCAGGAGGTCCACCGGCAGGACGCTTTCGCCCCGGCTTTCATGCTCGGCGATGATCTGCAGAAGGTACTGGCGCGTCAGGTCGTCGCCCGACCGCAGGTCCACGATCCGCACCTCGCGGCCATCGCGGATCACCTGCGCGATCTCTTCCAGGGTGACGTAGTCGCTGGTCTCGGTGTTGTAGAGCCGCCGGCTGGCATAGCGCTTGATCAGCAGCGGTTCAGGCTTCGACTTGGCGGCTTCGGCGGGCATGGCGGCTTCGCTTTGATGCATCTGCAGCAATGATGGGATGGGGCCGCCGCGATTGCAAAACAAAAACGCGCGCCCGTCGCGGGGCGCGCGTTCCGCATCGTGGTCAGGGACAAGGGGCCGGGACGGACCTGGCCCCCCGGCCTGGATCAGGCCTTGTCCTTGTCCTTGTTGCCCGGGTTCACGGCGTCCTGCGCCTGGCGGGCGACGTTCTGGATGTTGGTGGTCGCGGTCTGGGCCATGCGCTGCGCATCGGCCTGGGCTTCCTTGCCGGCGTTCAGCAGCAGGTCGACGGTGTCCATCTGGACCTTCTTGGCGACCTCGGCATAGGCGGCCATGTGCTCGGCGGCCAGTTCGGCCGCGGCCGACGCGAAGTCCGACATTGCCTTGGCGTAGTCCGTCGGCTGGTCCTTCGAGGTGGTCAGCTCGCCCATGCGGGCCAGCGTGTCCTTGGCCCAGGCGGCCGAGATCTCGGTCGAACGCTCGGCGGCCTGCAGGGCCACGCGGGTCATCTTCTCGCTCAGCTGTGCCTGGCTGCGGAAGGCGTCGGTCATCGACGAGGTGTCGACGGGGAAGTTCGCCATCATGTCCTGGAACGGCTTGGTGAAGTCGGGGGTCTTGGCCATCGGAGCTCTCCTAGGGAACGGTCAGATAGAGGGTGGAAGTGGCAGTAGAGTAGATGCTGCACTGCAGCATATCAAGGGCCTTATGCTGCATTGCAGCATGGACGCGCGGCTTTCCGCGCCTTCCGCCTGCCGGACCCCTGTTCCTGTCGATACGGCAGGCAGAATGAGAAGCGGCGCGACCCGAAGGGCGCGCCGCGAAGATCATGCCGTCTCGTGGACATAGGTGCCGGGCGCAGGCGCGAGCGACAGCTGGGGCTCGCGCGCCGGAACCATGGGTCCCGAATGCTGCGCCAGCCACTCAGCCCAGCGCGGCCACCAGCTTCCCTCGTGATGCCGCGCATGGCCGCGCCAGTCCTCGGGCGCGCCCGTGAAATCGGCATGCGAGACGTAATGCCCGTATTTCACCTTGCCGGGGGGATTGATGATCCCGGCGATATGCCCGGATTCCGACAGGATAAAGGTCCGGTCAGGGGATGCCATCTGGGCCACGCCCTTCCAGCTGTGGTGCCAGGGCGCGATGTGGTCGCTTTCGCAGGCGATGGCGCAGACAGGCAGGGTCACATCGGACAGGTGGACGCGATGACCGAGGATCTCGAAGCCCTCGCGCGCCATTGCATTCGCCTGACAGAGCTTGCGCAGGTATTGCGTGACCATCCGGCCCGGCAGGTTCGTGCCGTCGCCGTTCCAGAACAGCAGGTCGAAGGCGGGCGGCGTTTCGCCCAGCATGTAGCTGCGGATCGCCGGTCCCCAGATCAGGTCGTTGGCCCGCAGGAAGCTGAAGGTCCGCTGCATCAGCTTGGCCGAAAGATAGCCGGTGCGGGCAACCTCGTCCTCGATTCCGCCGACGAAATCGTCCTGCAGGAAGGTCGTGAACTCTCCCTGGTCCGAGAAGTCGGTCAGCGTGGTCAGGAAGGTGGCCGACTTCACCCGGTCCTCGCCGCGCTGCTTCAGCACGCCCAGCGTGGCGGTCAGGGTGGTGCCGCCGATGCAGTATCCGACGGCGTTCAGCTGCCGCTCGCCCGTCAGTTCAAGCGCCCTGTCCATCGCCTCGAGGTATGCGGCGACATAGTCGTCCATCGCCACGTCGGCGAAGCTTTCGTCGGGGTTCTTCCAGGACACGACGAACAGGGTGTGGCCCTGTTCGATCAGCCACCGCAGCAGGCTGTTCTGCGGCTTGAGGTCCATGATGTAGTACTTGTTGATCCAGGGCGGGAAGACGATCAGCGGCGCCTTGTGGACCTGGTCGGTCAGCGGCTTGTACTGGATCAGTTCGAACATGCGGTCGCGATGGACGACCTCGCCCGGCGTCGTGCCGATGTTCTCGCCCACGCGGAAGGCGTTGCGGTCGGCCAGCGAGACGATCATCTCGCCGCCGCTTTCCTCGATGTCGCGGACAAGGTTCTCCAGCCCGCGCACGAGGCTGTCGCCCTCGGTCTCCAGCGCCTTGACCAGCGCGTCGGGGTTCGTCGCCAGGAAGTTGGTCGGCGCCAGCATGTCGATCATCTGGCGGGTGAACCAGTCCACGCGGCGGCGCTCGACCTCGTTGTCGATCTGCAGGTCGGCGGCAGCCTTGCGGATCGCCTCGGCGTTGATCTGGTACTGGCGCATCACGAAGCTGTAGAACGGGTTCGTGTGCCACAAGGGGTTCTTGAAGCGGCGGTCCGAGGTGTCGGCGCCGCTGGGCGCTTGGAAGCCGTGAAGGAACGCGCCCTGCGCCTCGGCCACATGGCGCAGCGTGTCGCCCCAATAGCGGACCTGCTGCTCGATCAGGCGCGCGGGCTGCTCGGTCGCCAGCTTCACCCAGGCCTGCGCGACCGAGCCGTAAAGCTCGGGGCCCGGCCCCTCGATCGAGGCGGCCCGCATCGGCTTGCCCGCGACGGCGCGCAGCAGGCGCTGGCTGAGGGTTTCGATCCGGGCGATGTTCTCGGCCAGCTTCTCGGTCAGGCCCGGCGCGGTCAGGGGGTTCTGGTGCAGGGCGGCGTCGGGCGCCTGCCCCTGGGCCGCCGGGGGGACAGCCTGCGCCCCGGGATCGGCCGCGGGCGCTGCGGCAATTCCCTCGTCGGTCACGGTGACCGGCTCGGCGGAAGCCTCGGTCGCGGCTTCGGCCTCGTTCACTGCATCGGCAAGCTCCTCGGCCGAGATCACCCCCAGGCTTTCAAGCGGGTTCAACTCCTCCTCGGGGACCTCGCCGGGCGGGTCTTCGGCGGAGGCGCCCTCGACGGCAGGGCTCTCACCCTGTTCGTCAGACGCCGCGGCCGGCTGGCTGTCCGCAGAGGAGGCAGGCTCCGGCGCCGGCGGCGATTCGGCGGGAGGCCCGCCCGCATCCGCAAGGACGGGCTTTTCGCCCTCGCCGCTCACCTCGCCAGGGGCGGACACCGCGGCCTCGGCCAGAATCGTGTCGGCCGCGGACAAGGGTGCATCCGAATCCGGGCCCATGATCTCGTCGGCCAGCAGCATCTCTCCGTGGCCCGCGGCCATCACCGCCGGACCAAGAGTTTCTGCGATTGCAGCATCAAGTTGCTGTTCCGGCTGCACAACATCGGAAGCCGCCATTCGCGCGGCTTTTTCAGTCAGGTCACCCTGGCGTTTTTTGGCCATGACATTGGATCCTCGCTACCCCGAACTGCATTAAAGACCAGCTTGACGCTGATCGCAAACCCGCCTTTACGCGACAGGAATATTCCGGGGAGTTCGTTGCAATGGTCTATAAGGGCGCACGGGGCATGCTGTCCTATGACGCAATGGAAACGCTGCGCAACACGAACGAATGGATGGGCGCCTCGGCGCGGGCCATGGCCTCCTATCCGTTGTTCGCGATGATCCCGTCGCCCTTCTTCAAGGTCATGAGCGCCTGGGGCCGGGTGACCGAGCGCAGCTTTGCCCGCATGATCATCAAGCCCGACTGGGAGATCCCGCCGATCCCCAGCACCGACGGCCAGGACCACCTGGTCTATGTCGAGCCGGTGGTCCGCCGCCCCTTCGGCAGCCTGGTCCATTTCCGCGTCGCCCGGCGCGAGCCGATGGCCCGCCGCGTCCTGCTGGTCGCGCCCATGTCCGGCCATTACGCCACCCTGTTGCGTTCAACGGTCACCTCCTTGCTGCCCGATTGCGACGTCTGGGTGACGGACTGGCACAATGCGCGCGACATCCCCGTCAGCGAGGGCAAGTTCGATGTCGAGGATTACACCCGTTATCTTGTCGATTTCATGAAGCACCTCGGCCCCGACCTGCATGTGGTCGCGGTCTGCCAGCCCGCCCCCCTGGCGCTGGTGGCGACCGCCATGCTGGCCGAGGACGAGCCGAGTGCCCAGCCCCGCACCCTGACGCTGATCGGCGGCCCCATCGATCCGGACGCGGCGGCCACCGAGGTGACCGACTTCGGCAACCGCATGACGATGGGAGAGCTTGAGCACCTGTTCATCCAGCAGGTCGGCTTCAAATACCGCGGCGTCGGCCGGATGGTCTATCCGGGGCTGGCGCAGCTGACCTCGTTCATTGCCATGAACGCAGAAACCCATGCCCGCGCCTTCCGCGACAAGATCGTCGCCGAGGCCAAGGGCGAAGGCTCGGAAGGCGACAAGCACAACAAGTTCTACGACGAATATCTCGCGGTCATGGACATGACGGCCGAGTTCTACCTGTCCACGGTCGAGCGCATCTTCAAGAAATGCGAGATCGCGGGCAACCGCTTCACGGTGGACGGCCGTCCCGTGGACATCGGCAGGATCAGGGATGTCGCGGTCATGACCGTCGAGGGCGCCAACGACGACATCTCGGCGCCGGGGCAATGCGTGGCGGCGCTGAAGCTGTGCACGGGCGTCCCCGAGGAAAAGAAGGTCCAGCACCTGGAACCCGGCGCCGGGCATTACGGCATCTTCGCGGGCAAGAGCTGGCGTATCAACATCCGCCCGCTGGTGCTGGACTTCATGGACGAGCATTCGCAGCGCCCCGAGCAGAGCAGCCGGCCCAAGCGTCTGCGCGGCATGGCCGGCCCGGGCGACACCCGCCCCGACCCGGGGGAAGAGGACAGCAAGATCGCGGTCTGACACGACGACCCGCTTCAAAGGCCCCGGCTTCCCGGGGCCTTTTTCATGCGCGGAACCGGCCCGGCGCGGCGGGGGTTGCGCCTGCGACCGTCCGCGCCACGGGGGCGCATAGGAGGACCCATGACCGACAACCGCGACACCTTCTGGAAGCGCCTCGAAGGCATCAACGCCGGGATGCTGGGGGCCGAGCCCGACTGGAGGCTGGTGCCCATGTCGCATTACGCCGAGCCGGAAACCGCCACGCTGTGGTTCATCACCGCCGCCGGCACCGACCTGGTGGAATCCGTGGAAGGCGGCGCGAAGAAGGCCGTGCATGCGGTGGGCGACGGCGACGGCCAGCTTTACGCCCGCATCGAGGGCAAGCTGGAACTGTCGAACGACAAGGCCAAGCTGGACGAGGTGTGGAACGCCGTCGCCTCGAGCTGGTTCGGCAACGACGAGCGCGACCCGGACGTCCGGCTGCTCAAGTTCACCATGTCCGAGGCCGAGGTCTGGACCACCGCCGGCCGCATCGGCTTCTTCTACGAGATCGCCAAGTCCAAGATCACCGGCGCCAAGCCCGACACGGGCGACCATTTCACCGTCAGCTTCTGACGCAGCGCGACGCCCGGCCCCGTTGGCCGGGCGTCGTCGTTCAGCCTGCGATCTCCGCCACGGCCTCGCGGATCATCCGCAACTCGCGCGGCCCGCTGAAGCGGTGGTCGGCATCCTTCACCAGCGCCAGGCGGATGTCCGGTCCCTCGGCATGGGACAGCAGCCGCAGCGCATCGTCCATCGGCACATCGGCGTCCGCCGTTCCCTGCAGGAAGCGGACCGGCATCGGCAGCCGCAGCGGCTGGCCGAAGACGCTGTTCCCGGCCCCCTGATCGAACAAGCGCCGCGAAAAGACGTAATCCTCGCCATAGTCGCTGGGCCGCGCGATCCGCCCGTCGCGCGCCAGCGCCGCCCGGTCCTCGTCCGAGAACTCCGCCTGCATCCGCGCGGTGAAATCCGGCGCGGCGGCGATCGTCACCAGCCCCGCCCAGCGTTCCGGCCGCGCGCGCGCCAGCAGCAGCGCCAGCCACCCGCCCAGCGAGGACCCCACCAGCACCTGGGGTCCCGGCGCGAGTGCGTCGATCACGTCGTGCGCGTCCTCCAGCCAGTCGGCGATGCCGAACTCCTCGACGCGCCCCCCGCTGCCGCCATGCCCCGACAGGTCGAACCGCAGCATCGCCCGCCCCTGCTCGCGGCACCACGCTTCCAGATCGACGGCCTTGGTCCCGCCCATGTCCGACTTGAAGCCGTGCAGGAACACGACGCCCGGTCCCTGCCCTTCCAGCCGCTCAAAAGCCAGTTGCCGCCCAGATGCGGTCCGGTGAAACATCGCGCCCCTCCTTCTCTTTTGCCCGAATATCCTACGCGATCGTCGTATACGATGATGGGGGTGTGAACGCCCCGGTCCGGCCGCGTCCCCAAGCGCCGCATTGACACTGCCGCCCTCCCGCGCCACAGGGTCCCCCACATAACCCGCAACCGGGCGTTCCGTGGGCGCCAAACCGATTGGGAGGACGCGATGTCCCAGATTTTCCTCACCTTCCCCGATGGCAGCGTCCGCGACTATCCCGCCGGGACTACGGCCGCGCAGGTCGCCGCCTCCATCGCGCCCAGCCTCGCCAAGAACGCGATCAGCGCCACGCTCGACGGCCGTCACATCGACCTCGCCTGGCCGCTTACGGAAAACGGCAGCATCGCCATCAACACGATGAAGGACGCGGCCCCCGCGCTTGAACTGATCCGCCACGACCTCGCCCATGTCATGGCCCGCGCCGTGCAGGAGCTGTGGCCCGACGTCAAGGTCACGATTGGCCCGGTGCGCGACTACGGCTGGTTCTACGACTTCGACCGCGAGGAACCCTTCACCCCCGACGACCTCGGCGCCATCGAGGCGCGGATGAAGCAGATCATCGCCGCCCGCGATCCCGTCCGCACCGAGGTCTGGGACCGCGCCCGCGCCATCGCCCATTACGAAGCCGCGGGCGAGCCCTTCAAGGTCGAGCTGATCCACCGCATCCCCGAGGGCGAGGACGTGCGGATGTACTGGCACGGCGACTGGCAGGACCTTTGCCGCGGCCCGCACCTGCAGCACACGGGCCAGCTTCCGGCCGATGCCTTCAAGCTGACGCATGTCGCCGGCGCCTACTGGCTGGGCGACAACACCCGCCCGATGCTGCAGCGCATCTACGGCGTGGCCTTCCGCAACCGCGACGAGCTCAAGGCCCACATGACCATGCTTGAGGAGGCCGCTAAGCGCGACCACCGCAAGCTCGGCCGCGAGATGGACCTGTTCCACATGCAGGAGGAAGCGCCGGGACAGGTGTTCTGGCACCCGAACGGCTGGACCATCTACACGACGCTGCAGGACTACATGCGCCGCCAGCAGAAGCGCGGCGGCTATGTAGAGGTGAACACGCCCCAGGTCGTAAACCGCAAGCTGTGGGAAGCCTCGGGCCACTGGCAGAACTACCAGGAAAACATGTTCATCGTCGAAGTGGACGAGGAACATGCGCGCGAAAAGACGGTCAACGCGCTCAAGCCCATGAACTGCCCCTGCCACGTGCAGATCTTCAACGTGGGCCTGAAGTCCTACCGCGACCTGCCGCTGCGGATGGCCGAGTTCGGGTCCTGCAACCGCTACGAGCCCTCGGGCGCGCTGCACGGCATCATGCGCGTGCGCGGCTTCACCCAGGACGACGCCCACATCTTCTGCACGGAAAGCCAGATCGAGCCGGAAACGAGGAAGTTCATCGAGTTCCTGGCCCGGATCTACGCCGACCTCGGCTTCGACAACTGGACGGTGAAGCTGTCCACCCGTCCCGAAAAGCGCATCGGCTCGGACGAAAGCTGGGACCGGGTCGAGGCCGCGCTGGGCAACGCCTGCCGCGCGGCCGGCTATGACTTCGAGGTGCAGGAGGGCGAGGGCGCCTTCTACGGCCCCAAGCTGGAATTCACCCTGACCGACGCCATCGGCCGCCAGTGGCAATGCGGCACGCTGCAGGTTGACCCGAACCTGCCAGAACGGCTGGATGCCGAATACGTGGGCGAGGACGGGCAGAAGCACCGCCCCGTCATGCTGCACCGCGCCGTGCTGGGCAGCTTCGAGCGCTTCATCGGCATGCTGATCGAGAACTACGCGGGCAAGCTGCCCCTGTGGCTCGCGCCCCGGCAGGTGGTCGTGGCCTCGATCGTGTCGGACGCCGACGACTACGTGCGCGAGGTCGTGGCCGCGCTGACCGCCGCCGGCATCCGGGCCGAGGCGGACATCCGCAACGAGAAGATCAACTACAAGGTCCGCGAGCATTCCTTGCAGAAGGTCCCGGTCATCATGGCCGTGGGCATGAAGGAGGTGGCCGAGCGGACCGTCTCGATCCGCCGGCTCGACCGGCAGGGATCTGAATCGGCGGCGCTGGACACCGCGCTGGAAAGCCTCGTCGCCGAAGGGACGCCGCCCGACCTGCGCGGCTGACCCTTCTCGCAGGCGATCAATTGCCGGAACGTCACAGGGGCGTGAGTCGAAGTTCATTCTTCACTTGCGTTCCCGGACGATTCGGGCATCCTGTTTTTCGCGTGAGCATGACTTTCTACCGCGTCCCTTCAGGGGGCAGCCGGACTGCGAAAGGGCTGCACGGCCCGGATCGGCAATCTCGCCACCGGGAGACTGAAGGAGAGAAGGTCATGGCGACCGGCACGGTTAAATGGTTCAATGCCACCAAGGGTTACGGCTTCATCGCGCCCGATGATGGCGGCAAGGACGTCTTCGTCCATATTTCGGCGGTTGAGCGTGCGGGCCTGACCGGCCTGAACGACAACCAGAAGATCCAGTACGAACTGCAGTCGGGCCGCGACGGCCGCGCCTCGGCTTCGGATCTCAAGCTGCTCTGATCCCGGTGGCGCATCGCGCTCCGTCCGGATGCGCCACTTGGCGGCCTGCGGAAACGCAGGCCGCTTTTCATTGACGCCCGGCCCCATGTGCGCCGGGGACACAGCCGCGGTCCCTTCTGCACAAGAAGCTTGCAGAGACCCGCGACAGGCGGCACTCAGGACGCCATGCAGGATTTCAATCTGGCCGAACATGTGCTCGCGGCGGGGCTGTCCTCGCCCGACAAGCTGGCGCTCGCGGTGGTCTCGCCGACCGGCGCCGACCGCTGGTCCTATGCGCGGCTGCGCGCCGCCGTGCTGGGCGCGGCCACGGGGCTGCGGGACCGGGGCCTCAGGCCCGGAGACCGCGTGCTGCTGCGGATCGGGAACGAGCCGGGCTTCCCGGTCGCTTATCTTGCCTGCATCGCGGCGGGGCTGATCCCCGTCCCGACCTCGGCCATGCTGACGGCGCGCGAGGTCACCAAGATCGCCGCCGAGATCACCCATGCCCTGACCATCGCGGGCGAGGGCATCGCCCTGCCCGAAGACGACCCCGCGCCGGTCATGCCCGTGGCCGAGCTGGCGCAGATGGCCGCCCTGCCCCCGGCCGGGTTCGACCGGGGCGAGGCCGACCGGCTCGCCTATATCGTCTATACCTCGGGCACCTCGGGGCGTCCCCGCGCCGTCATGCACGCGCATCGAGCCATCCTGGCGCGGCAGATGATGTTCGATGGCTGGTACGGGCTGAAGGCCAGCGACCGGCTGCTGCATGCGGGCGCCTTCAACTGGACCTTCACGCTGGGCACCGGGCTGATGGACCCCTGGACCGCCGGCGCGACGGCGCTGATCCCGGCAGACGGCACGGCGATCGAGCAGATCCCCCTGCTGGCCCGCCGCAACGGGGCAACCCTCATCGCCGCCGCGCCCGGCGTCTTCCGCCGGATGCTGCGGGCCGACTGGGCACCGCTGTCGGACCTGCGCCACGGGCTGACGGCGGGCGAACGGCTGGACCCCGAGCTGCGCCGCGCCTGGAAGGACCGCACCGGGACCGAGCTGCACGAGGCGATGGGAATGTCGGAATGCTCGACCTTCCTGTCGGGCTCGCCCGCGCAGCCTGCGCCCGAGGGCTCGGCGGGCTATCCCCAGCCCGGCCGCCGCGTGGCGATCCTGTCGGACGGGGGCGAGCCCCTGCCCCCCGGCCAGCCCGGCGTCCTGGCGGTCCACCGCAGCGATCCGGGGCTGTTCCTCGGCTATCTCGGCCAGCCCGAGGAAACCGCCGCCAAGTTCCAGGGCGAATGGTTCCTGACGGGCGACATGGCGGTGCAGGCCGAGGACGGCGCGATCTCGACGCTCGGCCGCGCGGACGACATGATGAACGCGGGCGGCTTCCGCGTGGCCCCCGCCGAGGTCGAGGACGTGCTGGTGCCCGTTCCCGGCGCGGGCGACGTGGCCGTGACCGAACTGCCGGTTCCGGGCGCATCCATCATCGCCGCCTTCTGGACCGGCCCGGCCGCGTCCGAGGTCCTGCGGGCGGCCGCCGAGGCGGGCCTTGCCCGCTACAAGCAGCCGCGCGAGTTCATCCATGTCGAGGCGCTGCCCCGCACGCCCACCGGCAAGATCAACCGCCGCGCCCTGCGCGAGGCGCATCGCAAGGACGCCTGACGGCGCAGCCCTTTCCGTGACCACTCAGCCGCTTGCCCCAGGCGGTCGGCGGGTGCATGACGTGACACTCACCCCCATGCCAGACAGGTTTCCCGGATGAACCGCTTCGCCGCCCCCATCGCCGAACAGATCTGGGACATGAAATACCGGCTGCGCGCCGCCGACGGCACGCCGCTGGACGCGACCGTCGAGGAGACATGGCGCCGCGTGGCCCGCGACCTCGCCTCGGTCGAGGCCGATCCCGCCAAGTGGGAAGGCCGCTTCCACGCCGCGCTCGAGGATTTCCGCTTCCTGCCTGCGGGCCGGATCATGGCGGGCGCGGGAACGGGGCGCTCGGTCACGCTGTTCAACTGCTTCGTCATGGGCACGATCCCCGACAGCATGGCGGGCATCTTCGAGGCGTTGAAGGAAGCCGCCCTGACCATGCAGCAGGGCGGCGGGATCGGCTACGACTTCTCGACCATCCGCCCCAAGGGGGCCGAGGTGAAGGGCGTCGCCGCCGACGCCTCGGGGCCGCTGAGCTTCATGGACGTCTGGGACGCCATGTGCCGCACGATCATGTCGGCGGGCTCGCGCCGGGGCGCCATGATGGCCACGATGCGCTGCGACCACCCCGACATCGAGGATTTCATCGCCGCCAAGCAGGACGCCGCGCGGCTGCGGATGTTCAACCTGTCGGTGCTTGTGACGGACGCCTTCATGGAGGCGCGAGAGGCCGACGCCGACTGGCCGCTGGTCTTCGGGGGCCGCACCTACAGGACGATCCGCGCCCGCGATCTGTGGGACCGGATCATGCGCGCCACCTATGACTATGCCGAACCCGGCGTGATCTTCATCGACCGCATAAACCGGATGAACAACCTCGGCTATGTCGAGGATATCTCGGCCACCAACCCCTGCGGCGAACAGCCCCTGCCGCCCTATGGCGCCTGCCTTCTGGGCTCGGTCAACCTCGCGCGGCTGGTGCAGGACCCCTTCGGACCCGAAGCCGCGCTGGACCTTGATGCGCTGGACGACCTGGTCACGACCGCCGTGCGGATGATGGACAACGTCGTGGACGCCTCGCGCTTTCCCCTGCCCCAGCAGGCGGCCGAGGCGCAGGCCAAGCGCCGCATCGGGCTCGGCGTGACGGGGCTTGCCGACGCGCTGATGATGGTCGGCCTGCGCTATGGCGCGCCCGAGGCCGCCGAGGCGACGCGCCAATGGATGCACCGCATCGCGCGGGCGGCCTATCTGGCCAGCGTGGGCCTCGCCCGCGAAAAGGGCGCCTTCCCGCTGTTCGACGCCGAGGCCTACCTGTCGTCCGGCTTCATGCTGAAGATGGACGAGGACGTGCGCGAGGCCGTCCGCGCGCATGGCATCCGCAACGCCCTGCTGACCAGCGTGGCCCCCACCGGCACGATCAGCCTTTATGCCGGCAACGTCAGTTCGGGGATCGAGCCGGTCTTCGCCCACAGCTACACCCGCAAGGTCCTGCAGAAGGACGGCACCCGCACCGAGGAGGAGGTCGTCGATTACGCCGCCCGGCTGTGGCGCGACCGCATGGGCGAGGCGCCCTTCCCCGACTGGTTCGTGGACGCCCAGACGCTGTCGCCGCTGGACCACGTCGCCATGCAGGCGGCGGCGCAGGAATGGGTGGACAGCTCGATTTCCAAGACGATCAACTGCCCCGAGGACATTTCCTTCGAAGCCTTCAAGGACGTCTACCTTGCCGCCTGGGACCAGGGCTGCAAGGGCTGCACCACCTATCGCCCGAACGAGGTCACGGGGTCCGTCCTGTCGGTGGACAAGCCCGCCCCCGCGGCCGCGTCGCTGGACAAGCCGATGGACCGTCCGGTGTCGCTGGGGGGCGCGACCTACAAGCTCAAGTTCCCCGGCAGCGAGCACGCGATCTACATCACCGTCAACGACATCGACGATGGCGGCAGGCGGCGTCCCTTCGAGGTCTTCATCAACTCGAAGAACATGGAGCATTACGCCTGGACCGTCGCGCTGACGCGGATGATTTCCGCCGTCTTCCGCCGCGGCGGCGACGTGAGCTTCGTGGTCGAGGAGCTGAAGGCCGTCTTCGATCCCCGCGGCGGAGCGTGGATGGAGGGGCGCTATGTCCCCTCGATCCTGGCCGCGATCGGCGGGGTGATCGAGCGCCACATGATCGCCATCGGCTTCCTGTCGGGCGAGGGCGCGGGCCTCAAGGCCGACCCCCATGCAGGCGGCGGCAGCGCCCCGGTCGGCCCCTCCTGCCCGGCCTGCGGCACGCCGGGGATGCGGATGATCGAGGGCTGCATGACCTGCCCCAGTTGCGGCCATTCGCGCTGCGGCTGAGGCGGGGTGCTTCTGCCCGCTGTTCCGGCAGCACGAACGGGCATCATGGCGCATGTCCATCGGCCATGGCCCGGACCCGCCTGAGGCCCGGTCGCGCCCGCATGGCGGCCCTGTCCGATCGCGCCAAGTCCTCCTCCGCAGGTCTTGGTGCGGAATGCCGCCTGAGGGATAGCCGCTCCTTCCCCGTTGCCGCCCGGATGTGAGGATACGGCCGGTCGCGTCAGGGGCGTGAAGGCTTCCGCAAGGGAAATGCACTGGGGCCATCGGCCGGGATTGGCATGACGCGGGACGCGGGGCTCTCGCCGCAAGCTCCTGTCCTGTCTTCCCGCTCGCCGCGCCCCACGAAGGCGAGGTTCGGAACTGGGGCGCCGCCCAAGGGCAGGAAGAAGGAACACAGGCCGCATCGCGGCCGGGTCCTTTACGCCTGCATTACGCACTGGCCCGCCTTCCATATCGCGGCTTTACGCCATCCCCGCACATATTCCTGCGATCCGAACCAAAGGGGGCATGGAATGCTGTCCGACATTCTTTTCATTCTGGGCGGGCTGGCGGTCTTCCTGCTGGCCGGCCTCGCCGTGCGCGGCGCCGACCGGCTGTGAGGACGCGATGACCATCGAACTCGTCCTGGGCGGCGGCCTCGCGGTCCTGCTGCTGGTCTATTTCCTGTTGGCGCTTCTGGCGCCGGAGCGGTTCTGACATGGCCGCGGATCTGATCTTCTTTGCGCTGTTCCTGGCAGGCCTGACCCTCATGGGGATGGCGCTCGGGCCCTGGATGGCGCGGGTCTTCACCGGCAGGGCCCGCCTGCTCGCGCCGGTCGAGCGGGCGCTTTACCGCGCCGCGGGCGTCACGGGCCGGGGGCAGCGCTGGACGGGCTATGCCGCCGCGGTGCTGGCCTTCAACGCGGCGGGCTTCGTGCTGCTGTACCTGATCCTTCGCCTGCAGGGGGTCTTGCCGTTCAACTCGCAGGGCTTCGGCGCGATGGAATCCAGCCAGGCCTTCAACACCGCCGTCAGCTTCATGACCAACACCAACTGGCAGAGCTACGGCGGCGAGACCACCCTCAGCCATTTCACCCAGATGGCCGGGCTGACCGTGCAGAACTTCGTCTCGGCCGCCACGGGGATCGCGGTGGCGGTCGCCGTGGTGCGGGGCCTTGCCGCGCGCTCGGTGGCGGACCTGGGCAACTTCTGGGTCGATCTGACGCGGGCCACGCTGTATCTGCTGCTGCCCGGCGCGGTGCTGATCACGCTGGTGCTGGTCTGGCAGGGGATGCCGCAGACGCTGGCGGCGGGCGTGACGGCGACCACGCTGGAAGGCGCCCAGCAGGTGATCGCCCAGGGGCCGGTCGCCAGCCAGGCGGCGATCAAGATGCTGGGCACCAACGGCGGCGGCTTCTTCAACGCCAACGCCGCCCATCCTTACGAGAACGCCACCGCCCTGACGAACCTGGTGCAGATCTACGCCATCCTCGTCATCCCCGCGGCCTTTCCGTTCTTCTTCGGCCGCATGGTCGGCGACCGCCGGCAGGGCTGGGCGATCTTCGCCGCGATGAGCGTGATGTTCGTGGCCGTGCTGCTGGCCGCCTATTTCGCCGAGGCCGCGGGCAACCCGCTGCATGCCGGCATCACCGAGCCGGGCGTCAGCATGGAGGGCAAGGAAACCCGCTTCGGCCTGGCGCAGACGGTGCTGTTCGTGGTCGCCACCACCGTCGCCTCCTGCGGGGCCGTGAACGCGATGCACGACAGCCTGATGGCGCTGGGCGGCATGATCCCGCTGTTCAACATGCTTCTGGGCGAGATCATCTATGGCGGCGTCGGCGCGGGCTTCTACGGCATGGTGCTGTATGTCGTCCTGACGGTCTTCATCGCCGGGCTGATGGTCGGGCGCACCCCCGAGTGGCTGGGCAAGAAGATCGAGGCGCGCGAGATGAAGCTGGCCGCCCTGACGCTGCTTGTCATGCCCGTGGGCGTGCTGATCCTGTCGGCGGCGTCTATCCTGACCGGCAATGCGCAGACGGCGGTGCAGGACGCGGGTCCCCACGGGCTGACCGAACTGATCTATGCCTACACCTCGGGGACGGCCAACAACGGCTCGGCCTTCGCGGGCTTCAGCGCCAACACGGTCTGGCACAACACCATGATCGGGCTGGCGATGCTGATCGGCCGCTGGGGCTACATCATCCCGGTCCTGGCCATCGCGGGCGGCCTTGCGGGCAAGACGCGGGCCGAGGCCACGGCGGGCACCTTCCCGACCCATGGCGTCGCCTTCACCGTGCTGCTCGTCGTGACGATCCTGATCGTCGGCGCGCTGACCTTCCTTCCTGTTCTGGCCCTTGGCCCGGTCGCCGAGCATGTCTCGATCGCGGCCGGGCAGGCGTTCTGAGGCCCCATCATGTCCAAGCATCCAAGATCCGAGATCGGGCTGTTCGCGCCCGAAATCGTCCGGCCCGCGATCGGCGGCGCCTTTGCCAAGCTCGACCCGCGCAGGCTCGCGCGCAACCCGGTGATCTTCGCGACCGCGCTGGTGGCGCTGGTCACGACGGCTCTGGTGCTGCTGCGCTGGGGCGAGCCGGGCAGCTTCGTTTCGCTGCAGATTGCGCTGTGGCTCTGGGCCACGGTGCTGTTTGCGAACTTCGCCGAAGCCCTGGCCGAGGGCCGCGGCAAGGCCCGGGCGGACGCCTTCCGCGCCACCCGGTCCCATGCGAAGGCCAGGACCCTGCTGGACCCGTCCCGCCGGGACCTGTTCGAACTGCAGGACGTGGACCAGCTCGAACCGGGCGAGCTGATCCTTGTCGAGGCGGGCGACATCGTGCCCACCGACGGCGAGGTGATCGAGGGCGTGGCCTCGGTCGATGAAAGCGCCATCACCGGGGAATCCGCACCGGTGATCCGGGAATCGGGCGGGGACCGCTCGTCCGTGACCGGGGGCACGCGGCTTGTCAGCGACTGGCTGGTGGTGCGCGTGACCGCGAAACCGGGCGAGACCTTTCTCGACCGCATGATCTCGCTGGTCGAAGGCGCCAGGCGCGCCAAGACCCCCAACGAGATCGCCCTGGACATCCTGCTGGCCGGGCTGTCGCTGGTGTTCCTGCTGGTGGTGGCGACGCTGCCGGTCTTCGCGGGCTGGTCCGGCACGCAGATCCCGGTCGTCTATCTGGCCGCGCTGTTCGTGACGCTGATCCCGACCACCATCGGCGGCCTGCTGTCGGCCATCGGCATCGCCGGCATGGACCGGCTGGTGAAGGCCAACGTGATCGCAAAGTCGGGCCGCGCGGTCGAGGCGGCGGGCGACATCGACGTGCTGCTGCTGGACAAGACCGGCACCATCACCTTCGGCAACCGCATGGCCGACGCCTTCCTGCCCGTTCCCGGCGTGACCGAGCGCGAGGTGGCCGAGGCCGCCTTCATCAGCAGCCTGGCCGACGACACGCCCGAAGGGAAATCCACCGTCGATCTGGCGGTCCGCAGGTTCGGCTTCGCCGAAGGCAACCGGCGCGGCGGAGCACGCTTCGTGCCCTTCACCGCGCAGACCCGGATGTCGGGCGTGGACCTTGCCGATGGAAGGCAGTTCCGCAAGGGCGCCTCGGACGCCATGGCCCGCTGCTTTGCGGGCGAGGGCGCGGCGGCGGCCGAGCCGATCGTGCGCCAGATCGCCATGGGCGGCGGCACGCCCCTGGTCGTCGCGCGTGACGGCAGGGTGCTGGGGGTGATCCACCTCAAGGACGTGGTCAAGCCCGGCATCCGCGAACGGTTCGCCGAATTGCGCCGCATGGGCATCCGCACGGTGATGATCACCGGCGACAACCCCCTGACGGCCGCGGCCATCGCCGCCGAGGCGGGCGTGGACGACTTTCTGGCCGAGGCCACGCCCGAGCGGAAGCTGGACTACATCCGCTCGGAACAGGCGCAGGGCCGGCTGGTCGCGATGTGCGGGGACGGCTCGAACGACGCGCCCGCGCTGGCGCAGGCCGACGTGGGCGTCGCCATGAACTCGGGGACGCCCGCGGCCAAAGAGGCCGGGAACCTCGTGGACTTGGACAGCGACCCGACCAAGCTGATCGAGATCGTCATGGTCGGCAAGCAGCTGCTGATCTCGCGCGGGGCGCTGACGACCTTCTCGATCGCCAACGACGTGGCCAAGTATTTCGCCATCCTGCCGGCGCTGTTCGTGGCCGCCTATCCGGGACTGGCGGTGCTGGACATCATGGGGCTGGGCAGCCCGCAGTCGGCGATCCTGTCGGCGATCATCTTCAACGCGCTGGTGATCGTGGCCCTGATCCCGCTGGCGCTGAAAGGGGTGCGCTACCGCCCCGCCTCGGCCGGTGCGCTCTTGACGCGCAACCTCGTGGTCTACGGGCTGGGCGGCCTTGTCGCCCCGTTCATCGGCATCAAGCTGATCGACATGATCGTCGATCTGGCCCATCTGGCATGAGGTGACGCCATGATCTCGCAACTCCGCCCCGCGCTGGTGATGACCGGTGCCTTCACGGTCCTGCTGGGGCTCGGCTATCCCCTGGCGATGACCGGGGTCGCCCAGGTGGCGATGCCCGGGCAGGCCGACGGCTCGCTGGTCGAGCGCAACGGCACGGTCGTCGGCTCGGCCCTGATCGGGCAGTCCTTCACCCGGCCCGAGTACCTCCACTCGCGGCCCACGGCGACCGACCCCGCCTACAACGCGGGGGCATCGACCGGCTCGAACCTGGGCCCGTCCTCGGCCGCGCTGCTGGCGCAGGTCAGGGACCGCGCGGCGGGCCAGGGCCCCGCGCCGGTGCCCTCGGGAATGGCGACCGCCTCGGGGTCGGGGCTTGACCCGCACATCACCCTGGATGCGGCCCTGCGGCAGGTGGACCGCATCGCCGCCGCGCGGGGCGTTCCCGGCGCGGCCGTCCAGGGCGCGATCCTGGGGGCGGCGACCGGCCCGGCCTTCGGCTTTGTGGGCGAGCCGATCGTGAACGTTCTTGGCGCCAATCTCGCGCTGGACGCCGCGGGAGGCTAAACGGCACCCATGACCGACGACGCGCGCCCCGACCCCGAGCGTTTCCTGGCCGAGGCCAAGGCCGAAGCCGGCGGCGCCGTGCCGGGGCGCGGACGGCTCAAGATCTTCCTGGGCGCCTCGCCGGGTGTCGGCAAGACCTATGCCATGCTGGAGGAGGCCGCCGCCCGCGCCCGCGCCGGGACCGACGTCGTGGTGGCGCTGGCCGAAACCCACGGCCGGCAGGAAACCGCGGCGCTTCTGGCGCATCTCGTCCAGATCCCCCGCCGCATCATCACCTATCGCGGGCGACAGCTGGCCGAGATGGACCTGGACGCGCTGCTCGCCCGCCGCCCGCAGCTCGCGCTGATCGACGAGCTGGCGCATACCAACGTGCCCGGCAGCCGCCACCCCAAACGCTGGCAGGACGTCGAGGAGGTGCTGGCCGCGGGCATCGACGTTTATTCGACGCTGAACATCCAGCATATCGAAAGCCTCAACGACCTCGTCGCGCGGATCACCGGGGTGCGGGTGCAGGAAACGGTGCCCGACACGGTCCTGCAGATGGCCGGCGAGATCAAGCTGATCGACCTTCCGCCCGAGGACCTGATCCAGCGGATGCGCGAGGGCAAGGTCTACATGCCCGCCGAGGCGGGACGCGCGCTCGGCAACTTCTTTTCCCGGCCCAACCTGACCGCGCTGCGGGAATTGGCCCTGCGCACCGCGGCCAGCCGCGTCGATGCCGAGATGCTGGCGCTGCGGCGGGGCACGGGGCAGGCGGCCTCGCAGGACAGGCTGATGGTCTGCCTCGACGATCCGGCGACGGCCAAGGGGCTGGTCCGGGCCGGGCGCCGGATGACCGACCGTGCCCGCATCCCATGGGTCGTGGCGATGGTCGTGACCCCGGCGGTCGAGGCGCGCGGCCCTTCCGCCGCGGGGGCCATGACCGACGCGCTGCAACTGGCCGAGCGTCTGGGCGCCGACACCCGCACCCTGCGGTCCGAAGGCGACGTGGCCGATGCCTTCCTAGAAGCCGCGCGGCAGTTGAACGTCACGCGGCTGATCCTCGGGCGCGCCGCACCCGGCGGATGGAGGACGCGGCTTGCCGCACTGGTCCGCCCGACGCCCTCCCAGCGGCTGCTATCCCGGGCCGAGGGGTTCGAGGTCACCATTCTCGATCCCGCCACCAACGGGCACGCGCCCGCCCCCGTGCCGCCCGCCCGCCGGCCGCGGGCAAGAACCCGTGCCTGGGTCCGCGTCCTTGCCCATTCCGCCCTGGCCACCGCCGTGGCCACGCTGATCGCCTGGCCCTTGTGGCACATCCTGCCGGTCGCCTCGCTGGCGGTGATCTACCTGGTCGGCGTGCTGGCCGTGGCGATGCGCCTGGGGACCGCCGGGGCGATCGCGGCCAGCATCCTCGGTTTTCTCGCCTACAACTATTTCTTCACCGAGCCCTTCTTCTCGCTGCGCGTGGCGGCCGAGGAGTCCTTTGTGGCGCTGATGGTCTTCACCGTCTCGGCGCTGTTCACCGGAAGCCTTGCGGGCCGGCTCAAGCGGCAGGTCGAGTTCATGCGCGCCACCCAGGCACGGACCGAGACGCTTTACGACTTTGCCCGCAAGATCGCCTCGGCCACGGCGACGGACGACGTCCTGTGGGCCGCCGCCGCCCATATCGCGCACACGCTGGAATGCCATTCGCTGATCCTGATGCCGGGCCTGGGCGGCGCGCTCGAGCAGGTGCAGGGCTTTCCCGCCATCGAGGAAAGCCTCGATCCCCATTCGCAGGCCGCCGCGCTCTGGGCCTATCAGAAGAACCGGCCGGCCGGGCGGGACACCGACACGCTGCCCGCGGCGGACTGGATGTTCCTTCCGCTGGCCACGCAGGGCGCGCCGATGGGCGCGGTGGGGCTGCGCTTCCTCGATCCCTCGCGGCGGCTCGACCCCGAGACGCGCCGCCTGCTGGCCGCGGTCGAGGACCAGATCGCCGTCGCGGTGGAACGCATCGCCGTCGAAAGCGACCTGGAACGGGCGCGGCTGGTGTCCGAAACGGAAAAGCTGCGCGCGGCCCTGCTCAACAGCGTCAGCCACGACCTGCGCACGCCGCTTGTGACGGTGATCGGCGCACTATCGGCGGTGGCGGACGGCACGCTGGCGCCGGCGCAGAACCGCGAGCTGGTCGCCGAGGCGCTGGACGAGGCGCGCCGGCTCGACCGCTTCGTGGGCAACCTGCTCAACATGACCCGCCTCGGGCATGGCGCGCTGGTGCCGCGGCGCGGGACGGTCGAGGTGGCCGAGCTGATCGGCCGGGCGCGTGCCGACCTGTCGCGCGTGCTGGCCCCCTTCCGCGTGACGGCCGAGGTCGCACCGGGCACGCCGCCCGTCTTCGCCGACCCGGTGCTGATCGGCCAGGCCCTTGTCAACCTGCTTGAGAATGCCACGAAATACGCCCCCGAGGGCAGCGCCATCCGCGTCATGGCCGAGCCGGTCCCCGCGGGCGTGGCGCTGACCGTGGCCGACGAGGGGCCCGGCATCCCCGAGACGGAGCGCGGCCGGGTGTTCGACATCTTCCACCGTGCCGTGCAGGGGGACGGGCATCCGGCGGGCACCGGGCTTGGCCTTGCCATCGTCAAGGGCATGGTGGAAGCCAACGAAGGCAGCGTCGCCGCCATCGACCCGCCCGGCGGGCGCGGCGCGGCGATCCGCATGATCCTTCCCGCCGCACCCGAGGATGCCGATGCCTGACCCTTCCGCGCCCCTTCGCCTGCTGGTGATCGAGGACGAGGCCCCGATCAGGCGCTTCCTGCGCATCGTGCTGGAAGGCGCGGGCCATGTCATGGACGAGGCGGCGCGCGGGCGCGAGGGGATCGAGCGCGCCGCGACCGGCGCCCCGTCGGCCGTGGTGCTGGACCTCGGCCTTCCCGACATGGACGGCAAGGCGGTGATCGCCGCCATCCGCGAATGGTCCGACGTGCCGATCGTGGTCGTCTCGGTGCGCTCGGCCGAGGCCGAGATCGTCGCCGCGCTGGACGCCGGGGCCGACGACTACGTCACCAAGCCCTTCGCCCCCGCCGAGCTTCTCGCCCGCCTGCGCGCCCTGGCCCGCCGCCGCAGCGCCGAGAAGGTCCCGCTTGTGCTGACCAATGGCGGGCTGAGCATCGACCTGGCCGCCCGCACGGTGACGATGGCCGGGATGCCCGTGCGCCTGACCCGGAAGGAGTTCGACGTGCTGGCGCTTCTGGCGCGCAACGCGGGCCGGCTGCTGACGCACCACGAACTGTTGCGGACCGTCTGGGGCCCCGCGCATCTGGGCGACAGCCATTACCTGCGCATCGCCGTCGGCCACCTGCGCGAAAAGCTCGGCGACGACGCGGCGGCGCCGAGGATGATCTTCACCGAACCGGGCATCGGCTACCGCTTCGCCTCGGCCGAGTGAAACCGCGCGAGGCTGGGGCCGCGTTCATGCGGCGCCTTCACGCGCCGGGGAACAGGCGCCGCGCCGCTGGATGCAGGCGGGCCATTTCTGCGGGGAACGACAGGTCTTCACGCGGCCCCGGCCGCCCGGCCTTGCGGTCGGACCCGGCCCCTATTCCTGATGCGACAGCGGATCGACCGGCTTCACGCCCTCGGTCGTCTCGTGCGGCAGGCGGATATGGGGGGCGGTGGCGCGGACGATGGGGTCCACCGCCTCGCCCGCGCGCAGGGCGGCCAGCAGGTCCATCCGCATCCGGTAGGTCCAGAAGTCGTTGATGTGGCCTGCCACGGCAATCTCGGGCTGGCCCGGCTGGCTGCGGAAGAAGGTGGCGATCTGGTTCGCCATGCGGATCAGCTTCTCATGCGGCGTGTGCTCGGAGACTTCGGACAACGCGTCAGCCCTTCATGCGCTGGGGATGGGTGTAAAGGTCGAAGGCGTCGCCCCGCGCCCGGCCGATCAGGGTGATGCCCGCCGCCTCGGCCCAGGCGATGGCCAGCCGCGTGGGGGTGCTGGCGCCGATCAGCACCGGGGCGCCGATGCGCGCGGTCTTCTGCACAAGGTCGACGGACAGGCGCGAGGACATGACGATGGCCCCTGCCCTTGCGTCAACGCCCCGGTCCGCCAGCGCCCCGGCGAGCTTGTCGAGCGCATTGTGGCGCCCCACGTCCTCGCGCACGGTGGCGCCTTCGGGCGACCAGAAGCCCGCCGCATGGATCGCGGGCGTCTCGCGCCAGCGGCGCTGGCCTTCGGACAGGGCCTGCATCGCGCGGCCGACATCCTGCGGCGAGAAGCGCGCGCCCTCGGCCACCCGCACCACCTGCGGCAGGGCCGCCGCGATGCTGTCCACGCCGCAAAGGCCGCAGCCCACGGGACCGACCATGCTGCGCCGCCGCTCGGCCAGACCCGAGGCGAGGCCGGGGCGCAGCCACAGCCGCGCCTCATAGGCGGGGACGCCCGGCAGTTGCGCGGGCGGACGGACCTGGGCGATCTCGCGGTCGGTCACGTCGGCGGGCGAGGCGATCAGCCCCTCGGTCAGGGCAAAGCCCAGCGCGAAGTCGGCCAGGTCGTGCGGGGTCGCCATCAGGACCGCCTGGCTGGTGCCGTCGATGACGATGGCGACCGCGGCTTCTTCCGGCGCGGCAGGTGCGTCGGCCTGCACCCATCCGCTGCCCGACCAGCGGCGAGGCACGGTGACGGGGTCGGCCGCGCGGGGGATTTCCCCGCGCGGCCCCGCGTCCTCGGATGCAGCCGCCGTGCCGTCCGGGGACGGCGTTGCCTCACCCGGCGGCATCGCATCCGAATCCCGCAAGGGCTTTTGCCCCTGCGTTGCCAAGGCGCCCCTGTTCATTCCGCGGCCGGCAGGATGCGGCGCGAAAGCTCGGAATGGCTGCGGTACTGCTCCTGCCATTCCGAGGGCCCGTTCGAGGGGCTGACCTGCACCGCCGTCACCTTGAACTCGGGGCAGTTGGTGGCCCAGTCCGAATTGTCAGTTGTCACCACATTGGCCTGCGTCGTCGGGTGGTGGAAGGTCGTGTAGACGACACCCGGTGCGACCCGTTCCGTGATCTTCGCGCGGATCGTCGTGTCGCCCGCGCGGCTGGCCACGCGCACATAGTCGCCCTCGCGGATGCCGCGCTGCTCGGCGTCATGGGGATGGATCTCCAGCACGTCCTCGGGATGCCAGACGGTGTTGTCGGTGCGCCGGGTCTGGGCCCCGACGTTGTACTGCGTCAGCGTCCGCCCGGTGGTCAGCAGCAGCGGGAAGCGCCCGCCGGTGCGTTCCTCTGAGGGTACGTATTCGGTGTTGATGAACTTGCCCTTGCCGCGCACGAAGCCGTCGATGTGCATCACGGGCGTGCCCAGCGGAGCCTTTTCGTTGCAGGGCCACTGGACCGACTGCTCGCGGTCCAGAAGGGCGTAGCTGACGCCCGAGAAGCTGGGCGTGGTCAGCGCGATCTCGTCCATGATCTCGGACGGATGGCCATAGTCCCAGCCCGCGCCCAGCGCATTCGCCAGCATCACCGTGATCTCCCAGTCGGCATGGCCGTTCAGGGGGGTCATGGCGCGGCGGACCATGTTGATCCGGCGTTCCGCGTTGGTGAAGGTCCCGTCCTTTTCCAGGAAGCTCGACCCCGGCAGGAAGACATGGGCGTAGTTCGAGGTCTCGTTCAGGAACAGGTCGTGGACGATCAGGATATCGAGGTTCGCCAGCGCCGACTGGACATGGCTGGTGTCGGGGTCGGACTGCAGCACGTCCTCGCCCTGGCAATACAGGCCCTTGAAGCGCCCCTGCGTCGCCGCGTCGAACATGTTGGGGATGCGCAGGCCGGGTTCGTCCGACAGCGGCACGCCCCAGGCCTGCTCGTAGAGCTTGCGCGTCTCGATGTCGGTCACATGGCGATAGCCGGGGAACTCGTGCGGGAAGGACCCCATGTCGCACGATCCCTGCACGTTGTTCTGGCCGCGCAGCGGGTTCACCCCGGTGCCGGGCTTGCCGATGTTGCCTGTCATCATCGCAAGGTTGGCGATCGCCATGACGGTCGTGGACCCCTGCGAATGTTCCGTCACGCCCAGCCCGTAATAGATCGAGGCACGCGGCGCTTTCGCATAGGCGCGGGCCGCCTGCCGGATCAGGTCGGCGGGGACGTGGCTCTGCCGCTCGACCTCCTCGGGCGAATGGCGGGGGTCCAGCAGGAAGTCGCGGTATTCCAGGAACTCGTCCCAGTCGCAGCGCTCGCGGATATAGGCCTCGTCGTAAAGGCCTTCGGCCGCGATCACATGGGCCATCGCGGTCAGCACGGCGACATTGGTGCCGGGCAGCAGCGGCAGGTGGATCGCGTCGTTCCGGTGGACGCTGTCCAGCAGGTCGATGTGGCGCGGGTCGATCACGATCAGCCCCGCCCCTTCCCGCAGACGGCGGCGCAGGCGCGAGCCGAAGACCGGGTGCCCTTCGGTCGGATTCGCCCCGATCACCAGCGCGAGGTCGGTGTGTTCCACCGAGTCGAAGTCATGCGTCCCCGCCGAGGTGCCGAAGGCGGTCTTGAGGCCATAGCCCGTGGGCGAATGGCAGACGCGGGCGCAGGTGTCGGTGTTGTTGTTGCCGAAGACCGCGCGGGCGAGCTTCTGCACCAGATAGGTTTCCTCGTTGGTGCAGCGCGACGAGGTGATGACCCCGACCGAATCCCGCCCGTGCCTTTCCTGCGCCGCGCGCAGGCGGTCGGCGGCGAAGCGGATCGCCTCCTCCCAGGACACCACGCGCCACGGGTCGGTGTAATGCTCGCGGATCATCGGGTTCAGGATGCGCTCGGCATGGGTCGCATAGCCCCAGGCAAAGCGGCCCTTGACGCAGGAATGCCCGCGGTTGGCCTTGCCGTCCTTCGAGGGCACCATCTTCACGACCGTCTCGCCGCGCATATGGGCGTCGAAGGAACAGCCGACGCCGCAATAGGCGCAGGTCGTCTTGACGATGCGCTCGGGCGTGCCGACCTCGATCACCTTGTTCTCGATCAGCGTGGCGGTCGGGCAGACCTGCACGCAGGCGCCGCAGGACACGCAGTCCGAGCTGAGGAAGCTGTCGGACGCCATCCCCGCGCTGACGCGGCTGTCGAAGCCTCGCCCGTCGATGGTCAGCGCGAAGGTGCCCTGCACCTCCTCGCAGGCCCGCACGCAGCGCGAGCAGACGATGCATTTCGCCGGATCGAAGGTGAAGTAAGGGTTGGAATGGTCCTTGGCCCGCCATTCCGGATTCGGCTCGTCATTCTCGCGGCGCTGAAAATGGTTCTTGCCGGGCTCATAGCGGACCTCGCGCAGGCCCACGGCGCCGGCCATGTCCTGCAGCTCGCAGTCGCCGTTGGCCGCGCAGGTCAGGCAGTCGAGCGGGTGGTCCGAGATATACAGTTCCATCACCCCGCGCCGGATGCGCGCGACCTCGTCGGTCTGGGTGCGGACCACCATGCCCTCGGCGACCGGAGTCGTGCAGGAGGCGGGCGTTCCCCGCATCCCGTCGATCTGGACGACACACAGCCGGCAGGAGCCGAAGGCGGTCAGGTGGTCGGTCGCGCAGAGCTTCGGCACCGTGATCCCGGCGATGGCGGCGGCGCGCATGACACTGGTCCCCGCAGGGACCGAGACGGGGATGCCGTCCACCGTCAGCGTGACGGCGATGTCCGAGTGCGACGCGGGCGTGCCGAAGTCTCGGTCGTCAGGAATGATGAAGTCCTTCATTCGGCAGCCTCCACCCGGACACCCGTTCCCGCCGAGGGCCCGGTGAAATCCTCGGGGAAATGCGTCAGCGCGGACATGACCGGATAGGGCGCAAAGCCCCCCAGTGCGCAGAGGCTTCCCCATTTCATCGTGTTGCAAAGATCGGAAAGGACCGGGATCGCTTCAAGATCCCCGCCCGCGATCCGGTTGATTGTTTCCACCCCGCGCGTCGAGCCGATGCGGCAGGGCGTGCATTTCCCGCAGGACTCGATGGCGCAGAACTCCATCGCGAAGCGGGCGAGCGACAGCATGTCGGCCGTGTCGTCGAAGACGACGATGCCGGCGTGGCCGACAAGGCCCTCTTTCCCCGCGAACTCCTCATAGCCGAAGGGCGTGTCGAACAGCGCGCGCGGAAAATAGGCGCCCAGCGGGCCGCCGACCTGCACCGCCTTCACGGGCCGCCCCGAGGCGGTGCCGCCGCCGATCCCGTCCACGATCTCGCCCAGCGAAAGGCCGAAGGCGACCTCGAACAGCCCGCCGTGCTTCACGTTGCCGGCGATCTGCAAGGGCATGGTCCCGCGCGACCGGCCGATGCCGTGGACGGCGTAAGCCGCGGCCCCGTTCGCCAAGATCCACGGCACGGTGGCCAGCGACAGCACGTTGTTGACGACCGTGGGCTTGCCGAGGAAGCCCTCCAGCGCCGGGATCGGGGGCTTGGCGCGCACGATGCCGCGCTTGCCTTCCAGGCTGTTGAGCAGGCTGGTTTCCTCGCCGCAGACATAGGCGCCCGCGCCCACCCGCACCTCCATGTCGAAGGCATGGGCCGAGCCGAGGATCGACGGGCCAAGCACCCCCGCCGCCCGCGCGATGTCGATGGCGGCGCGCATGGCGCGGATCGCATCGGGGTATTCGCTGCGGATATAGACATAGCCCTGCGCGGCGCCCACGGCGATGCCCGCGATCGCCATGCCCTCGATCAGGGTGAAGGGGTCGCCTTCCATCAGCATCCGGTCGGCGAAGGTGCCGCTGTCGCCCTCGTCGGCGTTGCAGACGACATACTTCCGGTCGGCGGCGGCTCGGGCGACGGTCGCCCATTTGATGCCGGTCGGAAAGCCCGCCCCGCCCCGCCCGCGCAGGCCGGATTCCGTGACTTCCGCGACAATCCGGTCGGGCGCGGCCAGCGCGGCCTTCAGCCCCTCAAGGCCCCCATGCGCCTTGTAGTCGTCCAGCGACAGCGGGTCGATCACGCCCACGCGGGCGAAGGTCAGCCGCGTCTGCCGCTTCATCCAGGGCAGGTCATCCACCGGCCCCAACGCCAGCGGGTGGCCCTTAAGCTCGGCAAGGATCGCGGGCACGTCCTCGGGCGCCACCGGCCCGAAGCCATGCCGCACCCCGCCGATCTCGACCTCCACCAGCGGCTCGAGCCAGATCATCCCGCGAGAACCGTTGCGCGTGGGCGCCACCCCCATCTCGCGCCGCACCGCCTCGGCCACCTCGTCCGCGCCCAGCGCCCGGGCGGCGGCATCGACCGGAACCCAGACCCGCATCACCGCGCCCCCTCGGCCAGCGCGACGACACGCTGCACGGTTGCCCGTCCAACCAGCCGGTCATTCATCTGCGCGGCGGGCGCGCAGGCGCAGAGGCCGAGGCAGAACACGGGCTCAAGCGTCAGCCGCCCGTCCGCGCTCGTCTCGTGCCAGTCCAGCCCCAGAGCCCCCCGCACCTGTTCGGCCAGCGCGTCCGCGCCCACCGACTGGCAGGCCTCGGCCCGGCACAGGCGCAGGACGTGGCGCCCCGCAGGGGCCTCGCGGAAATCGTGGTAGAAGCTGACGACGCCGTAAACCTCGGCGCGGCTCATCCCCAGCGCGCTGCCGATGATCGGCTGCGCGGCTTCGGGGATCATGCCCCATTCCGCCTGCACGTCATGCAGGATGGGCAGCAGCGGTCCCTCGGACCCCGCATGGCGCGCGATGATCGCATGCAGCCGCTCAAGCCCCTCGCCATCCAGAACCGCAACCTTCGGCGTGTTCGGAGGATGGGACGCATTGGCGGGTGACTGCATGGGCTTGCTCCGGGATGGCCGCTGGCATCACAGGGTTAAGCCCGGGCGATAGGCTGATCAATCCTGAACTATCGTCCAGCGATAGGGCCTATCTATCGAATGCATGCCCCGTCACCTGCACCATGGCCTCAAGCAAGGGCGGCAGCGGCTCCCGCGCGGCCAGCACCAGCCCGACCATGTTTCCCGGCCCGCCCGACAGCGGCCGGGCCCTGACACCCGGGGGCAAGGGCAGCCCGTCCGCCAGCGCCTGCGGCAGGATCGCGGCCCAGCCGCCGGCTGCCACGTGGGACAGGATCGCCAGCATCGAGTTGGATTCCACCCGCGGCACCGCCGGCGCGTCCGCCTCGGCCAGTCGCGCGGCCACGATCCGGCGGTTCTGCATGTCGGGCGTCAGCAGGCACAGGGGCCGCCGCGCCGCCTCGGCCCAGGACACCGGCCCGCCCTCCTCTGTCCGGTCTACCAGGCACAGCGTTTCCAGGAACAGGGGGATCGTCCGCAGCCGCCCCAGATGCTCGCCGTCCAGGTAGGTCACGCCCGCGTCCAGTTCCAGCGCGGCGATCTGGTCGCGGATTTCGTCCGACGACCGCGACAGGATCGTGACCTCGGCGGCGGGATGGCGCGCCAGGAAGGGCGCCGTCAGTTCCGCGATGCGCGGCATCGCCGTCGGGATCACGCCCAGCCGCAGCCGCCCCGACACGCCGCTGCGCGTCGCCCGCAGTTCCGCCTGCATGGTGCGGACGTCGCCCACGATGCGCCGCGCCCATTCGAGCACCCGCTCGCCTTCGGGCGTCAGCCCGAGGAAACGGGACCCGCGGCGCACAAGCTGCACGCCCAGCTGATCCTCCAGCGACTTCAGCGCCGAGGACAGCGAGGGCTGGGTGACCCCCAGCGCCTCGGCCGCGCGGCCGAAATGCCGCTCGCGCGCCAGCACCATGAAGGCGTGAAGCCGGTCGATCATGGACCCGACCCCAGCTTGTTCTTCTTCGCCCGAATATCCCGGGCTTGCGGGCGCCCGCGAAACCGTCCGGTGGACGGTTCCGGGCGAGCAAGGGGCACGGCCCGAGCGGGGCAGCGCCCCGGCCCGCGCCGGCAGGCGCTCACAGGATCTCGACGCGCCAGCTTTCGATGACCGTGTTGGCCAGCAGCGTTTCGCACATCCGGCCCACCTCGGCCTCGGCCGCGGCGCGATCCTCGGCGGCCAGGTCCAGTTCGATCACCTTGCCCTGCCGGACGCCGTTCACGCCGGAAAAGCCCAGCATGCCCAGCGCGTGGCGGATCGCCTCGCCCTGGGGATCGAGGACGCCGTTCTTCAGCATGATCGTGACTTTCGCTTTCATGCGCGGCGTTCCTTCAGTTGATCAGCGTGGGCTTGACGGGGGCTGCGGCCGGCATCACGCCCAGGCGACGCGCGACCTCGGTATAAGCGTCGGTCAGGCTGCCCAGGTCGCGGCGGAACACGTCCTTGTCCAGCTTCTGCCCGGTCTTGACGTCCCACAGCCGGCAGCTGTCGGGGCTGATCTCGTCGGCCACGACCAGCCGCATGAAATCGCCGTCCCAGATGCGGCCGATCTCGATCTTGAAGTCGATCAGCTTGATGCCGACGCCGTAGAAGACGCCCGACAGGAAGTCGTTGACGCGCAGCGCGAGGCTGACGATGTCGTCCAGGTCCTGCTGGGTCGCCCAGCCGAAGGCGATCACGTATTCCTCGGACACCATGGGGTCGCCCAGCTCGTCGTTCTTGTAGCTGTATTCGACGATGGGACGGGGCAGCTGGGTCCCCTCCTCCATCCCCAGCCGCTTGGCGATGGACCCGGCGGCGAAGTTCCGCACGATCACCTCCAGCGGGATGATCTCGACCTGCCGGATCAGCTGCTCGCGCATGTTGATGCGGCGGATGAAATGGGTCGGCACGCCGATGTTGCCCAGGCCCTGCATGAAGAACTCGGACAGGCGGTTGTTCAGCACGCCCTTTCCCTCGATCACGGCCTTCTTCTGTGCGTTGAAGGCGGTGGCGTCATCCTTGAAATACTGGATCAGGGTGCCGGGCTCGGTGCCTTCGTAAAGGATCTTGGCCTTGCCCTCATAGATCTTCTTGCGCCTGGGGGCCATGATCGCGCCTTTCGTCCGGGAAAGCTGGGGAACTCGCCGCACCCATAACGCCGTTCGCCCTGCGGGGGCAATACGGGCTTGCTTGAGTCAGGCCGCATGGGCATATCAGGCGCAATCTTGCAACGGAGGCCGCGATGACCACCTTCGACGACCGCGAACGGTCCTTTGAAACCAAGTTCGCCCATGACGCCGAACTGCGCTTCAAGGCCGAGGCGCGCCGCAACCGCCTGCTGGGCGAATGGGCGGCGGGCCTGCTGGGGAAGAACGGCGACGAGGCGCGGACCTATGCGCTGACCGTCGTGACCTCGGACTTCGAGGAGCCGGGCGAGGACGACGTGTTCCGCAAGCTCAGCGAGGACCTGGCCGGCCGCACCGACGAGGCGACGATCCGCGCCAAGATGGTCGAACTGCGCGAGGAAGCACGCCGCCAGATCGCCTCGGAAGCCTGAGCGGCCCGCAAACGGCGCAAAGGCCCCCTTCAGGGGGCCTTTTTTCTGGCTCGGGCCGCTCCGGGCAGCTTACCCCTGCGGCATCAGGAAATGCCCGTTGGCCTGGGCGAAGGGACGGTCGCGGCTGTCCTGCCAGGCCTCGACCTGCACGCTGGCATAGCGTCGCCCCAGCCGCACCACGCGGGCCCGCGCGTAAGCGTCCCGTGCCGTGCCGGAGCGCAGGTAGTCCACCGTGAAGTCGATGGTCTTGGGCAGCCGCGGCAGCCCCTCGTCCCCGTCCGGCAGGCCGTGCCTGCCGTCCAGCGTGGCCCAGAGCAGGCCCAGCACTGCCGTTGTCTCAAGAAAGGCCGCCGTGACGCCGCCATGCAGGGCGGGCAGCACCGGGTTGCCGATCAGCTTGTCGGAAAAGGGCAGCACGGCCGTCAGCTCGTCCCCCCGGCGGTCCACCGTGACCCCCAGCCAGCGGACATAGGGCACCCGCGCCAGCAGCCGGTCGATCACCGATTCGCGCGTCATCTCTGTCTCGCCCATCTCAGCCCCCGACCGTGAAGCTGCCCGTGGCCGTGGCCACAAGCGTGTCGCCCTCGTCCCGCGCCACGGCGCGCACAAAGGCGACCGAGCGCGTCATGTGAAAGCACTCGGCCCGCGTCCGCACGCGCTGGCCCGGCGTGGCCGAGCGCAGGTAGTCGATCCTCAGGTCGATGGTCGCCGTCGTGGCGGGCCGCGTGGGGTGGGTCATCACCGCGGCCCCGCAGCAGGTGTCCATCAGGGCCGAGATCACGCCCCCGTGCAGGACGCCTGTGCGGGGGTCGCCGACGAACTCCTCGCTCCAGGGCATCGCGATCTCGACCACGCCGGGGGTGGCCTCGACCAGTTCCATCCCCAGGGCGCGGGCATGGGGGATGACGGTCATGAAGATGCGGGCCATCTCGGCCACGTCCTCGGTCCGGGTGCCGGGCAGAAGTTCCATCCTCGTCCTCGCCATGTCGCCTCGGGGATGACTGCCCTGCCCGCCGCCGCCCCGCAAGGCTGCAGATGCGCCACCCGTTGCGGTTGAGGTCTGCGTCGTGCTGCGTTACGTTGCGGCACGACGCACGGGGACGCAAGGAATGCCGGACGAAAGCTGGATCAGTTTCAAGGACATGTGCGCCCGGTTCGACGTGACTCCACGCACGCTGCGCTATTACGAGTATATCGAGCTGCTCAGCCCGCGCCGCGAGGGCCGCGCGCGCTGGTATGGCCCGCGCGAGATCGCCCGCATGAAGCTGATCATGCGCGGCCGCCGCTTCGGCTTCAGCCTGGAAGATATTCGCCAGTGGCTGCTGATCTACCAGCAGCAGGGCACGCGCGCGCAGTATGAGGTCTGGCTGGACCTGGCCACCCGCCAGCTGGACGTGCTGGCCGCCCAGCGCGAGGAAATCGAGGCCTCCATGGCCGACCTGCGCAAGCTGCGTGCCGAAACGGTGCAGTTGCTGGAAGACATGCCCCCCGACGACAGCCGCCCCGAGGCCCCGGCGAACTGACGTCCCGGCAAGCGCGGCGATGACGCAGCGTCTCCGCTGGCGAAGCGGCGGGCGCGCTGTAACTCTTGTCCCGCAAGGCTGACGAGGGGAGGAGTTCAGCGATGTCCGACGTTCTGCTGTCCGTCCGTCCGCCACGGCAGCCATCCGACGTGATCCCGTGGATGCAGCGCACCCCGAACGCGCCCGCCGCAAGGCCGGGGCGGGCGTCGCCCGCATCCCCGACATCTGCCGTGGAGGCCCCATGACCGCCTACAACGCCCCGATCCGCGACATGCAGTTCCTGCTGCATGACGTCCTTGAGGTATCCGCCTCGGACCTGCCCGGCCGCACCGACCTGGAGCCCTCGTTCACCGAGGCGATCCTGGAGGCCGCCGGCCAGCTGGCCAGCGAGGTGCTGGCGCCCCTGAACGCCGTCGGCGACCAGCAGGGCTGCGTGCTGGAAAACGGCGTCGTCCGCACGCCCGAAGGCTTCAAGGCCGCCTTCGAGGCCGTGAAGGAGGGCGGCTGGACCGGCCTCGACTGCGATCCCGAATACGGCGGCCAGGGAATGGCCTATGTCATGGGCGTGGCCACGGGCGAGATCTTCGTGGCGGCCAACATGGCCTTCAACATGTACCAGGGCCTGACCCATGGCGCCTATTCCGCCATCCATGCCCATGGCACGGACGAGCAGAAGCGCACCTACCTGCCGAAGATGGTTTCCTGCGACTGGACCGGCACCATGAACCTGACCGAGCCCCATTGCGGCACGGACCTGGGGATGCTGCGGACCCGCGCCGAGCCGCAGGAGGATGGCAGCTACCTGATCACCGGCCAGAAGATCTTCATCTCGGCCGGCGACCATGACATGTCGGAGAACGTCATCCACCTGGTGCTGGCCAAGGCGCCGGGCGGCGGCGAGGGCACCAAGGGCATCAGCCTGTTCATCGTGCCGAAGTTCCTGGTGAACGAGGACGGCAGCTTGGGCGAGCGCCAGCCCGTCTCGGTCGGCAAGATCGAGGAGAAGATGGGCATCCACGGCAACTCGACCTGCGTCATGAACTATGACGGGGCGAAGGGCTGGCTCCTGGGCGATCTGCACAAGGGCATGCGCGCCATGTTCACCATGATGAACGAGGCGCGGCTGGGCGTGGGCCTGCAGGGCTATGCGGTGGCCGAGGCCGCCTATCAGAACGCCGTCATCTATGCCCGCGACCGCCTGCAGGGCCGCGCGGTGACAGGCGCGCAGAACCCGTCGGGTCCCGCCGACCCGCTGATCGTCCACCCCGACATCCGCCGCGCGCTGATGGACCAGAAATCCCTCCTGGAAGGCGCCCGCGCGCTGACCTTCTGGGGCGCCGACCTGATCGACCGCGGCCATGCGGGCGACGCGCAGGCCGAGGGCCTCGTTTCGCTGCTGACCCCCGTCATCAAGGGCTTCCTGACCGACAAGGGCTTCGAGGGCACGGTGCAGGCCCAGCAGGTCTATGGCGGCCACGGCTATATCGAGGAATGGGGCATGTCGCAGTTCGTGCGCGACGCCCGCATCGCCATGATCTACGAGGGCGCGAACGGCATCCAGGCGCTGGACCTCGTGGGACGCAAGCTGGCGCTGGACGGCGGCAAGCACGTCATGGGCTTCTTCGAGATGGTCAAGGGCTTCATCCGCGAGAACGAGGGCAACGCGGCGCTGAAGGCCGACTTCCTCGAGCCCCTGAAGGCCGCGTCCAAGGACCTTCAGTCGGCGGCCATGTTCTTCATGGAACGCGGCATGAAGAACCCGAACGACGCGCTGGCGGGTTCCTACGACTTCATGCACCTCTTCGGGCACACGGTGCTGGGCCTGATGTGGGGGCGGATGGCCGTCGCCGCGCAGAAGGCGCTGGACGAAGGCCGTGGGGACGCCGAGTTCTACCGGACCAAGCTGGCGACCGGCCGCTACTACATGAAGCGGCAACTGCCGATGACCGCGACGCACCTGGCCCGCATCCAGTCGGGCTCGGACACGGTGATGGCGCTGGCGGCCGAGCAGTTCTGAGGTGCCCACCCTCCCCGCCGGCGGCACGGCCGGAGCCTCCGGCGGGGATGTTTGGGCGAAGAAGAACGCAGGCCGGACTGCGGCCTCGGCCCGCGCGGCCCTTGGGCATCTCTGGCGGACCGAGGCGTCCTTCTCCTTCGACGGTCATCGGCTTCCCAGCCTGTACCGTGAAAACAATGCTGAAGGCGAAACCTTGAGAAACGGTTAATCTCTCACGAGATTCTTCTTCGCGGAAATATCCCGCGGGGGATCGTCATATATCACGATGGGGGCGCGAAGCCCCCGGTGGCAACGACGGGGGCAGGAATGACGGCGCAACTCTGGTGCTTCGGTGAATCTGGCAACGCCTACAAGGCCGCGCTGACCATGGAACTGGCAGGCTTCCCCTGGGAGCCCGTCAAGGTCGATTTCTTCAACGGCGAGGCGCGCAGCCCCGCCTTCCGCGCCCTGAACCCGATGGGCGAGGTGCCGGTCCTGCGGGACGGCGACCTGACGCTGACCCAGTCCGCCGTGATCCAGCTGCACGTGGCCGGGCGCACCGGCCGCTTCGGCGGCACGGACCGCAGCGAGGTCCTGCGCTGGCTCTTCTGGGACAACCACAAGCTTTCGGGCCTTGCGGGCTCGACGCGCTTCCTGTCGAACTTCCTGCCCCCCGAGAAGCGCCCCGCCGAGGTGATCGCCTTCCAGCAGGGCCGCCTTAAAGCCGCCTACCAGGTGCTGAACGACCATCTCGCATCCCGCGGGTGGGTGGCCGACGCCGAGCCCACGATCGCCGACTTCGCCTGCTGCGGCTATCTGTATTACCCCGAGCCCTTCGGCTTCGACCGCGCCGACTGGCCCCATATCGACGCCTGGCTGGACCGCATCGCGGGTCTGCCGGGCTGGAAGCACCCCTATGATCTGATGCCCGGCAGCCCTGCCGACCGGGCCTGAAGGAGGACGCATGACCGACGCCTACATCTATGACGCGGCCCGCACGCCGCGCGGCAAGGGCCGCAAGGACGGCAGCCTGCACGAGGTCACCTCGGTGGCCCTGTCCGCGCGCCTGCTGAACGCGGTCAAGGAACGCAACGGGCTGGACGGCCAGGCGGTCGAGGACGTGATCTGGGGCAACGTGACCCAGGTCGGCGAACAGGGCGGCTGTCTTGCCCGGTCCGCCGTGCTGCTGTCAAACTTGGACGAAAGCATCCCCGGCCTGTCGATCAACCGCTTCTGCGCCAGCGGCATGGAGGCGGTGAACCTTGCCGCCAACCAGGTCAAGGCGGGCGCGGGCGGCGCCTATATCGCCGGCGGCGTCGAGATGATGGGCCGCGTGGCGATGGGCTCGGACGGGGCGGCGATCGCCGTGGACCCCAGCCTTGCCATGAAGACCTATTTCGTCCCGCAGGGCATTTCCGCCGACATCATCGCCACCGAATACGGCTTCACCCGGGATGAAGCCGACGCGCTGGCCCTTGAATCCCAGCGCCGCGCCGCGAAGGCCTGGGAAGAAGGCCGCTTCGCGAAGTCCATCGTTCCGGTGCGCGACCAGAACGGCGTCCTGATCCTCGACCATGACGAATACATGCGTCCCGGCACGACGATGGAGGATCTGGCCAAGCTGAAGCCCGCCTTCAAGGAGATGGGCGAGGTCATGCCCGGCTTCGACAAGGTCGCGCTGCTGAAATACCCCCATCTCGACCGGATCGAGCATATCCACCACGCCGGCAACTCGTCGGGCATCGTGGACGGGGCCGCGGCGGTCCTGATCGGCAGCAGGGAATGGGGCGAGGCACGCGGCCTCAAGCCCCGGGCGCGCATCCGCGCGACCGCCAAGATCGGCACCGATCCCACGATCATGCTGACCGGACCGGTGCCCGTCACCGACAAGATCCTGCGCGACAGCGGGATGTCGATCTCGGACATCGACCTGTTCGAGGTGAACGAGGCCTTTGCCTCGGTCGTGCTGCGCTTCATGCAGGCCTTCCAGGTCGATCCGGCGCGCGTCAACGTGAACGGCGGGGCGATGGCGATGGGCCATCCGCTGGGCGCGACCGGCGCCATCATCATCGGCACGCTGCTGGACGAACTGGAACGGCAGGACAAGGAAACGGGTCTGGCGACCCTGTGCATCGCGTCCGGCATGGGCGCGGCAACGATCATCGAGCGGGTGTGAGGCAGCCATGACCGATTTCACGATGCAGAAGGGCGACGACGGAGTCGCCGTCATCACCTGGGACGTTCCCGGCAAGTCGATGAACGTGCTGTCCATGGACGGCGCGGCGGAACTGAACAACCTGATCGACGACGCCCTGGCCGACGCGGCCGTGAAAGGCATCGTCATCACCAGCGGCAAGGCGGATTTCGCGGCCGGCATGGACCTGAACGTGCTGGCGCAGATGAAGGAAGGCGGCGCAAAGGCGGTCTTCGACGGGGTGATGAGCCTGCACCACCTGCTGCGCAAGATCGAGCTGGCGGGCATGGACCGCAAGACACAGAAGGGCGGCAAGCCCATCGCCGCCGCCCTGCCCGGCACTGCGCTGGGGATCGGGCTGGAACTGCCGCTGGCGACCCACCGCATCTTCGCCGCGAACAACCCCAAGGCCAAGATCGGTCTGCCCGAGATCATGGTCGGCATCTTCCCCGGCGCGGGCGGCACCACGCGGCTGATCCGCAAGCTGGGCGCGATGGCGGCGGCTCCGCTGCTGCTGGAAGGCAAGATGAACGAACCGGCGAAGGCCAAGGGGGCGGGCATCATCGACGAAGTGGTCGAGGACCCGCTCGCCGCCGCGAAGGCCTGGGTCCTTCAGGCCACCGACGCCGACCTGGTCAAGCCGTGGGAGCAGAAGAGCTACAAGATGCCCGGCGGCTCGCCCTATACCCCGGGCGGCTTCATGACCTTCCTCGGTGCCGCGGCGATGGTCCACGGCAAGACGATGGGCGTCTATCCGGCCGCCAAGGCGCTGCTGTCGGCGGTCTATGAAGGCTCGCTGGTGGACTTCGACAGCGCGCTGCGGATCGAGGCGCGCTGGTTCACCCATGTGCTGATGAACCCGTCCTCGGGCAACATGATCCGCAGCCTCTTCATCAACAAGGAGGCGCTGGAAAAGGGCGCGAACCGTCCCGAGGCGCCCGACCAGCGCGTCCGCAAGGTCGGCGTCCTCGGCGCGGGCATGATGGGCGCGGGCATCGCCTATGTCTCGGCCAACGCGGGCATCGAGGTCGTGCTGATCGATTCCACCCAGGAAGCGGCCGACCGGGGCAAGTCCTATTCGACCGGGCTTCTGGACAAGGGCATCAGCCGCCGGAAGGTCACCGAGGAGAAGAAGGCCGAGGTCCTGGGCCGCATCACCGCCACCACCGACTATGCCGCGCTGGAAGGCTGCGACCTGATCGTCGAGGCGGTGTTCGAGGACCCTGCCGTCAAGGCCGGCGTGACTGCCAAGGCCGAGGCGGTGATCCCTGCCGACGCGATCTTCGCCACCAACACCTCGACCCTGCCGATCAGCGACCTGGCGAAGGCCAGCACGCGGCCCGAGCAGTTCATCGGCATCCACTTCTTCAGCCCCGTGGACAAGATGGCGCTGGTGGAAATCATCCGGGGCCAGCAGACCGGCGACCGCGCGGTGGCCAAGGCGCTCGACTTCGTGCGGCAGATCCGCAAGACGCCGATCGTCGTCAACGACGCGCGCTTCTTCTACGCCAACCGCTGCATCATCCCCTACATCAACGAAGGCATCCGCATGGTCGGCGAAGGGGTGAACCCCACGCTGGTCGAGAACGCGGCCAAGCTGATGGGGATGCCGCTGGGGCCGCTGCAACTGGTGGACGAGACCTCGATCGACCTGGGCGTCAAGATCGCCAAGGCCACCCGGGCCGCCATGGGCGACGCCTATGCCGATCAGGACGTGGACGCGGTCATCTTCAAGCTGGCCGACGAGGGCCGGATGGGCCGCAAGGCCAAGGCCGGCTTCTACGACTATGACGAGGCCGGCAAGCGCCAGGACCTGTGGTCGGGCCTGTCCGGAAACTGGCCGCGCGCCGAGGACCAGCCCGAGCTGACCGAGGTCCAGCACCGCCTGATGTTCGTGCAGGCGCTGGAAGCCGTGCGCGCGCTGGAGCAGGGCGTGCTGACCGACATCCGCGAGGGCGACGTGGGCGCCATTCTGGGCTGGGGCTTCGCGCCGTGGACCGGCGGGCCCTTCGGCTGGCTGGACATGCTGGGCGCCGAGCGCGTGGTGGAACTTGCCGACAAGCTGGCGGCCGAGCATGGCGACCGCTTCGCCCCGCCTGCCCTGGTGCGCGACATGGCGGCCAAGGGCGAAAGCTTCTACGGCCGTTTCGGCGGGCAGAAGCAGGCCGCGTAAGGCAAACCCGAGGCAACAGGACCAGTGGCGGGCGCCGGGGGAAACTCCGGCGCCCGTTGCCTTTTGCAACTCATGGGGGAACCCCCCCGCGAGGGCCTGCGTTCGCAACCCAAGGAAAACGGCGAGGACGCAGACATGGTTGCACTTTATGGTCCGGCCGACCCGAGGCCGATCCACCCGCTGCACGCGATCCTTCTGTCCTTCCCTTTCCCGCTGTTCCTTGGAACCCTTGCCAGCGACCTCGCCTATCGCGCGACCTTCCAGATCCAGTGGCACAACTTCGCGCAATGGCTGAACGCCGGAGGCCTGCTCGTGGGCGCCTTTGCCGGGCTCTGGGCGCTGATCAACCTGTTCCGCCGGGAAACGCGCGGCCAGCGCCGCACGACCCTCTACTTCGTGGCCCTGCTGGCCGCGTGGGTGCTCGGGCTGCTCAACGCCCTTGTCCATGCCAAGGACGCCTGGGCCATCATGCCCGAGGCGATCTGGTTGTCGTCGGCCTCGGCGCTGCTGGCCTTCGTGGCGGCATGGATCGGCTTTTCCGGCATCCAGACCGAAGGGTGACATGATGCGCCTGCTTCATCTGCTTGGCACCGCCGCCGCGATCGGCACCCTGGCGACCGGCGCATCCGCGCAGGACCAGACCCCGCAATACGGCCCCAACCCGACCCTGGTGGAACCGCAGCGGGGCCTGCTGCCCACCATGAAGATCCCCCGCCCCGCGCTGTGGGGGGACGACCGCCCCGTGGTGCCCGAGGGCTTCACGATCCAGCCCATTGCCACCGACCTGATGATCCCGCGCCAGATGCTGATCCTGCCCAACGGCGACATCCTCGTGGCCGAGGGCAAGGGTCAGGGCGCCCCGGCGCTGCGCCCCAAGGATCTTATCGCCGGGATCATCAAGGGCTGGGGGAAAAGCTCGGTTTCCGGCGGCAACCGCCTGACCCTGCTGCGCGACGCGGATGGCGATGGCGCCTACGAAACAAGGGGGATCTTTGCCGAAAACCTGAACTCTCCCTACGGGCTCGCCTTCGTAAACGGCGCCATCTACGTCGCCAACCAGGATGCCGTGGTCCGCTTCGACTATGCCGAAGGCCAGGCCGAGGCGAGCGGCCCGCCCGAGGTGCTGACGAAACTGCCCTCGGTCATCAACCACCACTGGACCAAGGCCATGACGGCCAGCGAGGACGGCCGCTTCCTGTATGTGGGCATCGGGTCGAACAGCAACATCACCGAGCGCGGGATGGAGGCCGAGGAAGACCGCGCCATGATCTGGCAGATCGACGTGGAAACGGGGATGCACCGGCAATATGCGACCGGCCTTCGCAACCCCACGGCGCTGACGATCCAGCCGGGCACCGGACAGCTCTGGGCGGTGGTGAACGAGCGGGACGAGATCGGCGACAACCTCGTGCCCGACTACCTGACCTCGGTGCAGGAGGGAGGCTTCTACGGCTGGCCCTTCAGCTACTGGGGACAGAACGTCGATGTCCGCGCCCAGCCGCAGGACCCCGAAAAGGTCGCCTCGGCCATCGTGCCGGACTATGCGCTGGGCTCGCATGTCGCGGCGCTGGGCGTGGATTTCTCGGTGCCCGAGATGGGCGCCGAGTTCGCCGAGGGCGTCTTCGTGGGCCAGCATGGCAGCTGGAACCGCAACCCGCCGGCCGGGTACAAGGTCGTCTTCATCCCCTTCCGGGACGGCCGGCCCGCCGGAGAGCCGATCGACTTCGTCACGGGCTTCCTGCAGGACGCCGACAACACGCGCGGCCGCCCCGTCGGCGTCACCGTCGATCCGCGCGGCGCGGTGATCGTGGCCGACGACCTGTCCAACACGATCTGGCGGATCACGCCGGACCAGCCCGCAGCGCCCGAGCCTGTCGCGGCCACGGCTGCCCCCGCCCCGGTCACGCCTCCGGCGGCAGCCCCCGCGACGCCCGGGCCGGTGACACCCGCCCCAGCCGCGCCCGCGACGACCGCTGCTGCGCCCGAGGCCGTGGCGCCTGCTGCTGGTGAGCCCGTCCCCCCGGCCGCCCCCGAGCCTGCTGCACCCGGACCGGCACCGGCAGCCGGGCAGTAAGGCTCAGGCCAGCCCTTCGGCCCGGAACAGCGCCATGACGTCCGCCTCGGGGCGGGCGCCGACATGGCCGATCACCTCGGCGGCGGCGATGCATCCCATCCGGCCCGCGACCGCAAGCGGCCTGCCCTGGGCCAGCCCGTAGATCAGGCCGGCCGCGAACTGGTCCCCTGCGCCGGTCGCGTCCACGGGCGTCACCCGGTGGACCGGCGCCGTCACCCGCTCTCCGCCCCGGATCAGGATCGCGTCCTCGCCCGAGCGGGTGCAGATCACCGTGCCGCAATCGGCCGAGGCAAGCCGCAGCGCCTCCTCGAGGTCCTCGACCTGATAAAGCGCCTGCCATTCGTGGATGTTTCCGATGACGTAGTCCATCGGCCCTGCGACAAGGCGGCGGAAATCCTCGCGATGGCGATCGACGCAGAACGGATCGCTCAGCGCGATGCCCGCCTGCCCGCCCGCGGCATGGCAGGCCTCGGCGGCCTTCAGGAAGGCGGCCTTTCCCTTGTCCTTGTCGAACAGGTAGCCTTCCAGGAACAGCCAGCTTCCGCCCGAGAAGAGGCCGGCATCCACGTCCCTTTCGTCCAGTTCGGCCGAGATGCCCAGATAGGTGTTCATCGACCGCTCGCCGTCGGGCGTCACGAAGATGATGGACCGCGAGGTCGGCAGGTCCGCCCCGTCCAGCGGCGCGTTCACGAAATCTGTCCCGTCCGCCCCCATGTCTCGCGCATAGGCCAGGCCAAGGTCGTCCCCGGCCACGCGGCCGATGAAGGCCGTGGACAGCCCCAGCCGCCCCAGCCCCGCCAGCGTGTTGGCGACCGAGCCGCCGGGGATCAGCCGCGCGCCGTTGCTGGCGTGGGTCAGCACCTCGGCGCGGTCACGCTCGATCAGCTGCATGATGCCCTTCTGCACCCCCAGCCGGTCCAGCTGCGCATCCGCTGCCGTCGAGATCACGTCCATGACCGCATTGCCGATGCCGATCACCTGATATGCCATGCGCTGTCCCCCTGGCTGTTTCCGCGTTTAAACCGGGGCGCAGCCGCCGCAGCAAGGGGCCGCCTCAGACGGGATCGGTCGTCTTGGGCTCATAAGGGCAATGCGCGCGGATCGGGCAGATCGGGCAGCGCGGTCGGCGGGCCTGGCAGACATAGCGGCCGTGCAGGATCAGCCAGTGATGGGCGTCCTGCTGGAACGGGGCGGGCACATTGTCCTCGATGGCGCGCTCGACTTCCGCCTCGTCGCGGCCCGGCGCGATGCGGGTGCGGTTGCCGACCCGGAAGATATGGGTGTCCACCGCCTGCGCGGGCACCCGCCAGACCGAGTTCAGCACCACGTTCGCCGTCTTGCGCCCCACCCCCGGCAGCGTCATCAGCGCCGCCCGCGACGAGGGCACCTCGCCCCCGTAGACGTCGATCAGCCGCTGGGACAGGGCGACCACGTTCTTGGCCTTTTGCCGGAAAAGCCCGATGGTCCTGATGTAGTCGGTCACGCCCTCGACCCCCAGCGCGACCATGGCCTGCGGCGTGGGCGCGGCGTCGAACAGCGCGGGCGTGACCTTGTTCACGCCGACATCGGTCGCCTGCGCCGACAGGGCAACCGCGACCAGCAGCGTGAAGGCGTCGCGATACTGCAGCTCCGTCACCGGCCGCGGGTTGCTTGCCCGCAGAATGGTGAAGATCGCCACCTGCTCGGCATATGGCAGGGGTGGCGGCAGCCGCCCCGCCGGGGCCCGCGCAGCTGCGGCGCGCCGGGTGCGGGGTGCCAAGGGGGTGGGCGTCGGGTCCTGGGCCATCAGGTGGTGATGCCCGGCCTTGGACGGCGGCGCAACCCTTTCGGCCGGTCGAGGGAAAGTGACGCGCGATCAGCGGGTTCCGCTGGCCGATCAACGGAACTTCTGCAAGCCTGCCACCGTTCCCCCGGTCGAACGGAGTGCCGCAAGAGCCTCACGGCTCGACCCTTGCCCATGAAAGGACAGCATGATGACACGCCGCGTTCCCGTGATCCTCGCCGTGACCGGCGCCATGGCGCTGAGCGCCTGCGCGACCGATCCCTATGGCCAGCCCACCAACATGAGCCGCACGCAGCAGGGCGTCCTTGCCGGCGCCGCGACGGGCGCGATCCTTGGGGCGGTCCGTGACGACGACAGCAACAACCGCGGCCGCGACATCGCCCGGGGCGCGATCGTGGGCGGCGCGGCCGGCGGCCTGGTCGGCTCGGTCCTCGACGCGCAGGCGCGCGCGCTGCAAAGCCAGATGACCACGCCCGGCGTGCAGGTGGTCAACACCGGGCAGACGCTGAACGTGACCCTGCCCGAAGGCGTGCTGTTCGCCTTCGACAGCGCCGCCGTCTCGGGCCCGGCCCAGAACGACCTTTACGCCCTGGCACGGAACCTGCAGCAGTATCCGAATTCAACGGTGCAGGTGATCGGCCATACCGACTCGACGGGTGCGGCGTCCTACAACATGGACCTGTCGCAGCGCCGGGCGCGCTCGGTCGCGGCCATCCTCACCTCGGGCGGCGTGGCGCCCAACCGGATCGCCACCAGCGGCATGGGGTCAAGCCAGCCGGTCGCCTCGAACGCCAGCGAGGCGGGCCGCGCGCAGAACCGCCGGGTCGAGATCATCATCCGCCCCACCCGCTGAGCCGGGCCGGACATGCAAGAACCCCCGGTGGCGACACCGGGGGTTTCCTGTTCCTGCCGGAAGGCGGCGCTCAGTTCAGGTGGCGGGCCACGTCGTCGATGGCACGGTCGATGCCGGCGCTGCGATCCTGCGGACCCATCTGGCGGCCCAGCACCTCGGTCGCCGCAGCCATGGCGACCTGGATCGCCTGGTTGCGGACGGCGCGCACGGCCTCGGTCTCGGCGGCCGAGATCTGGTCCTGCGCCGTTTGCAGGCGGCGATCGATCGAGGTCTGCAGGTCCACCTTGGCCTTGTCGGCCTGGGCCAGCGCCTCGCGGCGGGCGTTCGCCACGATGGCATCGGCCTGACCCTGCACCTCGCGCTGGCGGCGCTCGTAGTTGGCGTAGATTTCCTGCGCCTCGTCCCGCAGGCGGCGGGCCTCGGCGATATCCGCCTTGATCCCTTCGGCCCGCTTGTCGAGCATCCGCCCGATGGCCGACGGCACCCGGTAGTACAGAAGGATGCCGATGAAGACGAGGAACGCCAGCAGGACGATGAAGTCCGTGTTGCGCAGCGAGAAGAAGGGCCCGGTCGCGGCCAGCGCGGGGCTTGCGGCCAGGGCGGCCGCCACGGCGGTCAGACGGGCGATCATAGCACAACTCCCTTGATGCGGGCGTCAACGGCCTGGTCGATGGCCCCGTCGGGGTTGCCGCCGAAGGCGCGCACCAGATCGGCAGCCACGTCGCGCGCGACGGTGCGGGCGTCCGAGGCAGCCGACTGCCGGATCTCGGCGATGCGCCGTTCGGATTCCTGCGTCCGGGCGGCGATCTCGGCATCGGCGCGGGCGATGGCGCCCTTCAGCTCGGCGTCGATCTCGGCCTTGTTGGCGGCGACGATCTTGTTGGCCTCGGCGCGGGCATCTGCCAGCGCCTTTTCGTAAGCCGCCTCGGCCTCGCGCGCCTTGCGCTTGAAGTCCTCGGCCGCGGCCAGGTCCGCGGTCATCAGCCCCTGCCGGTCGCCCAGGATGCGGCCGATGCGCGGCAGCGCCACGCGCGACAGGATGAAGTAGATCAGCGCCAGCGCAACCAGCAGCCAGAAAATCTGGTTGCCGAAGGTGGCGAAGTCGAGCTGCGGCATCCCGGCGGATTCGGCAGCGCCGTGATCCTCGACGACCGCGTGGGTGTCGTCGGTGCCCGGAACGGCGGCGCCCACGTGCTCGGTGGTGCCGTCGGCATGCTCGATGACGGCCGAGGTCGGCAGGTGGCCTTCCCCGTCCTCGGCGGTGGCGGGCGCGTGCTCGGCGCCGCTGGCGTTCGGCACGATGATCGAGTCGGTCGCGTGCGTCTGGGCCGCGGTCGATTCCGCAGCGGCAGGCGTGCCCTGCTCGACATGCGCGTCATGCCCGGCAGGCGCGGCGGGAGCCGCACCGGAGGACGCGGCCTCGCCGTTCAGCGGCACGGTGATCGTCGTCACCGTGGAACCCTGATCGGCGGGGGCCGTGGTGGGGGTGGTCGTTTCGACCGCGGTCGGGGCGGTCTGCTGCAAGAGGCTGAACATATCCTATCCCTGGCCTGCGGTTGGCAATCGGGCGGGCGCGTCAGGCACCCGCCCAAAAGCAAGGAGTGGCGCCGGGATCAGGCTGCGAACAGCAGCAGCAGGGCGACCAGGAACGAGAAGATGCCCAGGGCTTCGGCGAAGGCCATGCCGATGAACAGCGTGGCGGTCTGCGACGCGGCGGCCGAAGGGTTGCGCAGGGCGCCCGCCAGGTAGTTGCCGGCGACGTTCCCCACGCCCATGGCGGCGCCCGCCATGCCGATGCAGGCCAGGCCAGCACCCAGGTATTTGCCCAGTTCGGCGTAGGTCGCGACGTTTTCCATGATATGCTCCTTGAGGCTTGGAAACGGTTGGAAAGTGAGATCCCGCTCGGGCGTCAGTGGCCCGGGTGCAGCGCGTCCTTGAGGTACACGCAGGTCAGGATGGTGAAGACATAGGCCTGGATCACGGACACCATGACCTCGAAGGCATACATGCCGACGATGGCGAGGATCGAGACCGGCGCCACGACCGCGATGGCGGCAAAGGCGGCAAAGACCTTGATCACGGCGTGGCCGGCCAGCAGGTTGCCCGCAAGTCGGATCGAGTGGCTGACGGGGCGCACGAAGTACGAGATCAGTTCGATCACGGCCAGCACCGGGCGCAGCGCCAGCGGCGCAGACTTGACCCAGAAGAGGCCGAGGAAATGGGTGCCGTTCAGCACGAAGCCCAGGATGGTGACGCCCAGGAACACCAGCACCGCCAGCACGCCCGTGACGGCGATGTGCGAGGTCGTGGTGAAGGACTTGGGCAGCAGGCCCAGCAGGTTCGAGAAGAGGATGAAGCAGAACAGCGTGAAGATGTAGGGGAAGTAGCGCAGGCCTTCCTTGCCCGACACTTCCTCGATCATCTTGTGGACCATGCCGTACGACAGTTCCGCCATCGACTGCACGCGCGAGGGGATCAGCGACCGGCCCGAGGTGCCCGCGACGAACAGCAGCCACACCACCAGCACCGCCAGCATCAGCCACAGCGTCACGTTGGTGGGCGTGTACCAGTGGATCGGGCCGTCGCCGAACAGCGGACGGACGATGAACTGGTCCATCGGATGGAACACCAGGCCCGTGCTTTCTTCAGTCGCCACGCTCAGTCCCTTTCGTCCTTCGCCGGGTCACCCGCCGGCCTGTCGTCCGCCGGCTTGGCCGGCCCTGTTCCCGTTGCGGCCCTGCCCATCTCGGCGGCGGTCCGCAGCATTGTCTTCACGCCGGCCGCGAAGCCGAGGAAGATGAAGATCACCAGCAGGATCGGCGTCGTGCCGAGCAGCCGGTCCAGCCCGAAGCCCACGCCGAACCCCACGGCGAGGCCGGCCACAAGCTCGATGACCATCCGCCACGCCTGGTTGGCATGGGCGAACTTGTCCATTCCCGGAGGCGTCAGCCGGTCGTCGCGGCGGGCCTGCGCCAGCCGTTCTTCCAGCGCCTTCAGCCGTTCGGCGTCCCGCGCCTGGTGGACGCCGTCGTCGCCGTCGTCAGACACGCCTGCCCCCTTCGAGTTGCGGTGCTGATAGGCAGTCCCCTGCCCCGAGTCAACCATCGCGCCGCCTGTTTCATCCTGTTGATCTTCAACGGCTTAGCCGCGCGCCCGCTGGCGGGTTGCGGCCATGGCACCGGCGGGCCATCATTCAACCGCACAGTTGAACGTGAGTCATGAGCCGCGATCCCGACCTCGACGCCATCTTCGCGGCGCTTGCCGACCCGACGCGGCGCGCGATCCTGTCGATGCTGCTGGAGGACGACATGGCGGTGACGGACGTGGCGGCGCCCTTCGGCATCAGCCTGGCCGCGATCTCGAAACACCTCGGGACGCTCGCCTCGGCCGGGCTGATCCAGCAGGAGCGCCGGGGGCGGATCACCTGGTGCAAGCTCGACCCCGAGGGGATGCGCCCGGCGGCCGTCTGGATGCGCGCCTTCGGGCTGGTCGATCCGCTCGACCTCGACGACTTCGAGCGCTTCCTTGCGGCCGAGTTGCACATGCCCCCCGACGAGCAGGCATGAAAAAAGGGCCGGTTGTCCGGCCCCGTTTCAAGTGCGACGGTCGCGGATCAGGCCGCGTGGTCGTAGGCGGATTCCACCTGCCCCGCGGGCGCCTGGATGTCGTGGTAAGCGTACATCTGGTTCAGGACGTCCAGGGCACGGGTGTTCGGCAGGCGGCGCACGGGACGGGCGCGGTTCTCAAGATCGGCCATCAGGCCCTGCGGGCGTTCGGCATTGTCGGTGCGGTCCATATCGGTGTCTCACTTCGCTAGAGGACAGTCCTCCCTTGCCCTCGATATAGTGCTGCAGTGCAGCATTCGCCATGCGCGTGACGCGCGGTCACGTCCGCCCCAGCGCATAGCCGCAATGCAAAAGGCCGCCCCAAGGGGCGGCCTTCCGGACAAATGCGCTGCGATCAGATCGCGCGCTCGACCATCATGTGCTTGATCTCGGCGATGGCCTTCGCCGGGTTCAGGCCCTTCGGGCAGGTGTTGGTGCAGTTCATGATCGTGTGGCAGCGGTAGACCTTGAAGGGGTCCTCCAGCTCGTCCAGCCGCTCGCCCGTGGCCTCGTCGCGGGAATCGATGATCCAGCGATAGGCGGTCAGCAGCGCCGCAGGCCCCATGAAGCGGTCCTGGTTCCACCAGTAGGACGGGCAGGCCGTCGAGCAGGAGGCGCAGAGGATGCATTCATACAGGCCGTCGAGCTTCTTGCGGTCCTCGATCGACTGGCGCCATTCCTTGCCCGGCGCGGGCGTCTCGGTGATCAGGTAGGGGTGCACCGCCGCGTGCTGGGCATAGAAATGCGTCAGGTCCGGGATCAGGTCCTTGACCACCGGCATGTGCGGCAGCGGGTAGATGTTCACGTCGCCCTTGATCTCGTCCATGCCGTAGATGCAGGCGAGATGGTTGCCGCCGTCGATGTTCATCGCGCAGGACCCGCAGATCCCCTCGCGGCAGGACCGGCGGAAGGTCAGCGTCGGGTCGATCTCGTTCTTGATCTTGATCAGCGCGTCCAGGACCATCGGACCGCACTTGTCGAGGTCGATCCAGTAGGTGTCCAGCCGCGGGTTCTCGCCGGTGTCCGGGTCCCAGCGGTAGATGTTGAAGCGGCGCAGGTTCGTCGCGCCCTCGGGCTTGGGCCAGGTCTTTCCGACCCGGATGCGGCTGTTCTTGGGAAGGTTGAACTGGACCATCTGGCTATCCTTTCAGGGCGCGTCTGCCCCATGTTGTTGCTGGTTCAGCGCGGGTCGGTGAAGGCGCCCGCGAAGCGTGTCAGCTGCTCGGGCGGCAGGGATTGGGGACAGACCGTGAAGCGCGCCATCCGCCCGGTCAGTTCGTCGCGGGGGATCAGCTCCTCGATCCAGTGGTAGTACTTGCGGTCGATATAGTCATCGAACAGCACGGTGACAGGCCGCGTGCAGCGGATCATCGCGGCCAGGAAACAGGCCACCCGGAAGCGCCCGTCGATCAGCACGACATCGGGATGGCGGAAACCGGGACGGTCCCAGATGCCCGTGGCGTAAAGGTGGAACCGCCGGTAGGCCCCGCTTCCGGCGGGACGGCCCCAGGGGCCGGTCGGGCCGATGTCGGCGTGATGGACAAGGAAGCGGTCCGCGGGGAACTCGGCGCCCAGGGCCGCGCCGATCCGTTCGGACCAGGCCTTGTCGCTTTCCACCGACATCACGAACTCGGCCCCCGAACGCAGCGCAAGAAAGGTCGAGCCGCCGCTGCCGTATTCCAGCACCACCCGGGCCGAGGCATAGGCCCGTTCCAGCGCCTCGGCTTCCTGATCCGGCAAGGTCAGGCGGAATCCGGGCTGCGCCGGGGCCGGGGGCTCCTCGGGGGCGGGTCCGGTCACTTCCTCCTGCGGGCGGTCGCCCGTCAGTTCGGCCAGCGCCTCGGCCGACAGCCGGGAAATCTCCTGCCGCACCTTTTCCATTGCCGCGTCATGCGCCGCGCGGACGGAGGGGATTGCCAGAAGGCGCGCCATCTCGCGGCCACATGCGGCTTCCCAGCGCAGGATGCTGCGGTCTTCGGCTTCGTTGCGGTTGTATGTGCGGTAATAGCTTGCACGATGACGCGGGTTGACCACGCCTTCCTGGTCTGCCCTGTACCCGGCCCCCCGGACGCGCTTCAGCAGGAAGAATTCGGGCGTCCGCACCGTGTAGTGGTTCACCTGGGCGATCTCGAAGCCGCGATCGGCAGGCGCGGTCTTGTTGTGCCCGCCTGCCTTTCCGGAAAGCCAGGCCTTCGAGCGCCGGTTGGACAGCAGTTGCCGCCCGGAACCGGTCGCGACAGCCGCAGGGGTCAGGTGCCTGTTCCGCGAAACGGCAGGACGATGTATGTCCGTCGACGAAAAGCCCGTGATGCCGTTGCCCTTCCTGAAGAAGGACTTGATCTCGTCATTCACGGGATCGTCCGGAGTGGCGGCCTTCACGAAGTCACCGGATACAAACCGCCCGCCGAAGCCGGCGTGGCCGTTGTCGCCGAACACCTTCCACTGGATCAGCATGCAGACGCGGTCGCCCATCCACTCGATCAGCGAATCCAGCCGGCCGTCGGCGTGGTGGATGTTCAGGAACTCGTCCGCGTCCAGCCACGCGACCCATGCGCCGTCGGGGATGTAATTCCCTTCGTTGGCAAGCCGGACCGCGTTGGGCTGGGCTGCGACTCCTGCGGGCGGCTCATGCGGGACATAGGTGATCTCGCCCGCATCGTGCAGCGCCGCCAGCAACTCGTCCGTTCCATCGGTCGAAGGATTCGCGAAGATGAGAAATCTCTCGAAACCGATGACCTTGTGATAGGCGATCCACTCGATCAGGAACGGCGCCTCGTTGCGCACCGCCGAGAAAAGACAGGTGCCGGGAACCGCGCCCTTCGACCCGGAAGGCACCTGCCGTCCGGCACGGACCGACTCGCCATCCTTCAGCGGGACATCAGGGGCGACGGATTCTGCGGCTCGGGTCATGACATCTGCGGCAAGTTACCTGCGTCCCGATCAGGATCGTGAGACGGCAGGCTGTTGCGGTTGGTCAGCGTGCTCCGGCCTTCCGTCGATGAGTTCGCGGATGCCCGCCACCACGGGCAGCGAAGGCTCCCTGCGGCTGAGGGACAGGCCCTCCTGCCCTTTCCCCGGCAGGTCCGCCAGCCAGCGGCTTTCCCGCGGCAGCGCCCAGGCGCGGCGGCCCGCGCGGTGGTTCAGCAGGGCGAATCCCACGTCGGCATGGCCGAGATAGGGCGCCATGCCGCTGATCGCGGGGATCGCGTCGCCGCGTGCCAGAACGGTGCCGGTGCCCAGCATCCGCACGCCCAGGGGCTGCGGCAGGGCGGCGTCGGGACGGATCCGGCGCCAGCCGCGCTCGCCTTCGCCGCCGTGCCGAAAATCCGAAGCGGCATAGCCGAAGACATTGCCCTCCCAGCCGATCGCGGTCGCCCGCTCGATCGAGCGGGCCACGTAGTCGGCCGGATAGGCGATGTCGTCGTCGATCAGGAAAACGATGTCGTCGGGCTGGGGACGGACAAGGAACCGACCCAGATCCTTGGTGTCGCGGTCGGTGGTGATCGCCTCGATGCGGGGATCGGCCTGCAAGTCGGCGGGCGCCTGATCCATCTCGTTGAAGACGATAACCAGCCGGTCCACCTGCGGCAGGATGGCCTTCACCACCTGCCGGAAGATGCCTGCGCGGCCCGGAAAGGTCGCCAGATGGGCCCGCACCAGGCCCATGGGGGCGCCGTCAGGGCGGGGGATGCGGCTGTCCGGCATGTTCAGCTCCTGTAGCCCGGCTGCTCGTGCAGGGGACGGGTCGGCACCTGGCCCGAGCGCCGCACGACGCAGTCGTGGAACACCACCGCCGGGTCGCGGCCCCTGATGTAGTCCGAGGACACCGAGACGCTGAAGCCCGCCAGCACCCCCACGTCATCCCCGTCGGTGCCCACGCCCAGTGCAACCTCGCTGCGCGGGGCCGTGGCGTCGCGCGCATCCCTGAGGCAGCTGCGTTCCGCCTGGTCCACGGGGACCGGCCCGCAGGCCGCGACCCCCGTGCCCAGCGAAAGCAGCGCCGCGAGGGCGGGATGCGCGCGGGCGATCATCAGGCGGTCGCCGCCCGGGCGATGCACTGCGAGGTCGCGGGACGCGACACGACCGAGGCCACCGCGCCCGCCGCACCCGGCTGGCCCTGCTGCGCCGCGATGTCGGCCAGTTCCGCCATGGTCGCGTTCGACACGACGCAGTCGGTCAGCGGCCCGACGTTGCGGCCCGGCAGGCGGCGCGCCATCTCGGCGTTGATGACCTGGCGGGCGGCCGCATTGTTCGGCGTGGCCGTGGGTGGCGTCACGACGACCGCGCCACCGGCGGGCGGCGCCACGACGACGGGCCCGGGGGCGACGGCAGGCGGCGGAACCGCCACGCAGCCCGCCAGCGCGGCGGCCACGGCCAGGACGGGGAGAACGGAAAGACGCATCAGTAGACCCTCGCTTTCGGTGCGATCTTCTTTGGATCGATCCCGCCGTCCTCGTGCTTCGTCAAAGGCTCGAGGTGGACGGGCCGATAGGCGAGTTTGACGTCATTTCCATCGACCCACGCAAGCGAATGCTTGCGCCAGTTGGCGTCATCCCGCTCGGGGTAGTCCTCGTGCGCGTGCGCCCCGCGCGATTCCTTGCGCGCTTCGGCGGCGACGATGGTCGCCAGCGCGTTCGGCATCAGGTTCGTCAGCTCCAGCGTTTCCATCAGGTCGCTGTTCCAGATCAGGCTGCGGTCGGTGACGCGCAGGTCATCCAGGCCCAGCGCGATCTCGCGCATCTTGTCCACGCCCTCGGCCAGCGTCTTGTCGGTGCGGAACACCGCCGCGTCCGACTGCATCGTGCGCTGCATCCGGTCGCGCAGCACCGCCGTGGGCGTGCCGCCCTGGGCGTGGCGCAGCGAGTCGAAGCGGTCGAGCGCGCGCTCGACCTCGGCCTTGTTGGTCGAGGGGATCGCGCTGGCGCGGTCGATGACGTCGCCGGCCCGGATCGCGGCGGCGCGGCCGAAGACCACAAGGTCGATCAGGCTGTTCGACCCCAGGCGGTTCGCCCCGTGGACCGAAGCGCAGCCCGCCTCGCCCACCGCCATCAGGCCGGGGAAGACGCGGTCGGGGTTGCCCTGCTCGGGGGCCAGCACCTCGCCCCAGTAGTTCGTGGGGATGCCGCCCATGTTGTAATGGACGGTCGGCAGCACCGGGATCGGTTCGCGCGTGACATCGACGCCCGCGAAGATCTTGGCGGATTCGCTGATGCCCGGCAGACGTTCGTGCAGCGTTTCGGGGGGCAGGTGCGACAGATGCAGGAAGATGTGGTCCTTCTGCTCGCCCACGCCGCGGCCTTCGCGGATCTCCATGGTCATGCAGCGGCTGACCACGTCGCGAGAGGCGAGATCCTTGTAGGTGGGCGCATAGCGCTCCATGAACCGCTCGCCTTCCGAGTTGGTCAGGTAGCCGCCCTCGCCCCGCGCCCCTTCGGTGATGAGGCAGCCCGAGCCGTAGATGCCGGTCGGGTGGAACTGCACGAACTCCATGTCCTGCAGGGGAAGGCCCGCGCGGGCCACCATGCCGCCGCCGTCGCCGGTGCAGCTGTGGGCCGAGGTCGCGCTGAAATAGGCGCGGCCATAGCCGCCGGTCGCCAGCACCACCATCTTGGCGTTGAAGACGTGGATCGTGCCGTCGTCCAGCTTCCAGCAGACGACGCCCGTGCAGGCCCCGTCCGTGATGATCAGGTCGAGCGCGAAGTACTCGATGAAGAACTCGGCCTTTTCCTTGAGGCTTTGCCCATACAGCGTGTGCAGGATGGCGTGGCCGGTGCGGTCGGCGGCGGCGCAGGTGCGCTGGACGGGCGGGCCTTCGCCGAACTCGGTCGTGTGGCCGCCGAAGGGACGCTGGTAGATCTTGCCTTCCTCGGTGCGCGAGAAGGGCACGCCGTAGTGTTCCAGCTCATAGACCGCGGCGGGGGCGCTGCGCGCGAGGTATTCCATCGCGTCGGTGTCGCCCAGCCAGTCGGACCCCTTCACGGTGTCGTAAAGGTGCCACTGCCAGTTGTCGGGGCCCATGTTCGACAGCGAGGCGGCGATGCCGCCCTGGGCCGCGACGGTGTGGCTGCGCGTCGGGAAGACCTTGGTCACGCAGGCGGTGCGGAAGCCCTGCTCGGCCATGCCGAGGGTGGCGCGCAGGCCCGCGCCGCCCGCGCCAACCACCACCACGTCATAGTCGTGCGTCTGATATTCGTAAGCGGACATGGAAACCTCAGTTGACGACGACGGCGGCGACGGGCGCGACCACGGGGGACAGCGCCATGCGCGCCAGCGCATAGACGGCGGCGGCGATCACCGCCCAGCCGAACAGCTGCGAGGCGATGATGGCGACGCGGCGCTCGGTGTGATCGGCATAGTCGTCGATCATGATGCGGGTGCCGTTGATGTAGTGGAGCATCCCCACGATCAGGAACAGCGCGGTGACGATCGCCGGATAGGGACGGCTGAAATAGGCGAACACCGCGTGATGCGGCAGGCCCAGGGCCGTGGCGACGACGAAGATGAAGGCGGGCGTCAGGATCAGCAGCGCGACCGAGGTCACGGTCATGGACCAGTGCTGCGCGGTGCCCGTGCTGGGACCGGCGGCGCCGAGGCCCCGGGCGGCCTTGCGGGGGGTGATGTAGCGCATGGGACGGTTCCTCAGAACGCGAACAGGATGACGGTGATGAGCGTCAGCACCACCGAGCCGATGATCAGCACCCAGCTTGCGCGCTGCGCGTCGTCGCGGGTCAGCAGCAGGCCCGAGTCATAGCACAGGTGCCGGATGCCGGACAGGAAGTGGAACCACAGCGCCCAGGCCGAGCCGAGCAGCACCAGGTAGCCGATCCAGCTGCGCACCACCCAATCGGCGGTGGCGAAGGCGCGGGGCCCGGTCGCAGCCGCGACCAGCCACCAGACGATCAGCAGAAGCCCGGCCAGCAGGGCCTGCCCGGTGATGCGGGTCATGATCGAGGTGACCGCCGCCATCGGCAGGCGATAGACGCTCAGGTGAGGCGAAAGCGGGCGGTTGCCGCGGGGGATGTCTGCCATGGGCGCTCCTGTCCGAAAAGCGCGGGCCAAGCTGGCGCGCGGGCTGGCTTGAAATCGGAGTCTCTCTAGCCATCCTTTCGTCGCTGTCACGGGATTGTTCAAGTCCCGGGCAGGCTTTCGCGCTGTTAGCGCCAATCGTGATCACAAGCCGCGAGACAGTGATCACAAAGTCACGGAGCCAGCACCGCCCTCTGCCCGCGGTGGTCAGATCCGAGGCGCGGACGCATCGCGGTGACGGCCGTCCAGCCTTCCGGGGCAAGCACATGGTCGATGGTGATCGGCAGACCCAGCAGCGAGAAGCTGGGCCGCAGGGGGCCCGCGCGGTGCGTGCCGGTCGCCTCGGCGATGCTGGCGACCGTCTGCGACCACGGCATGGCGTTGAAGTCGCCCGCGAGGATCACGGGGCGCGGCACCTCGCGCAGCCGGGGCAGCAGTTGCGCGACCTGTTCCGGCTGGCCCTGCGGCCAGGGCCAGTCCAGGTGCAGCGACACGACAGCCGCCTGTCCCTGCGGCAGCATCAGTTGCACCCACGCAAGCCCTACCCCGGTCGCACAATGCAGATCGCCCTCGAAGGGCCAGCGCGACAGGATCGCCACCGTGCCGGGCGTGTTCGAGGGACAGACCCCCTGGTGCGGCAGCACCTCGGCCAGCATCTTTCTCAGTGCGCCGTTCTGCGCACTCAGTTCCTGCAACAGCGCCACATCGGTCCCGCTGTCTTGGATGTCGGCCGCGATTTCCGAAGGATCGTCAACGGAATAAAGCAGGTTCTTCTGGTAGACGATGATCCCCTGCCCCGGGGCCTCGATCGGCCGCATGGCCCACAGGACCGGCGCCAGCGCCAGCAGCCCGCCCGCAACGGCCGCCCAGCCCATCCCTCCCCGGATGACCAGCCCGGCCACCACCAGCAGCGCCGCCAGGAACGGCCGTCCCACCCCCAGCGAGTCGCCCGCCGGGTGCAGCGCGCCCGCATAGGTCGCGGCCAGGACCACCAGCCCGACGGCCAGGGCCGCCGGGGCAAGCCTCCGCCTCACAGCGGCATCAGCGCCCAGTAGTCGAGATCGAGCAGCACATGCGGCGCATAGCGGCCGTCCTCGCGCTTCAGCGTCAGGTCGCCCGCCGGGCCCTTGTGGGCGACCAGCCGCAGCCGGACGGCGCCCACGCCGGGGGCGTTGGTCGGCGCGCGGTCCAGCACCTCTGACCAGGCGCGCACGGTGTCGCCCGCAAAGCAGGGGTTGGCGTGGGCGCCCGCATTCAGCGCCACGATCAGCTGGGCATTGGCCAGCCCGTTGAAGCTGAGCGCGCGGGCCAGGCTGATGACATGGCCGCCATAGATCAGGCGCTTGCCGTCCTCGCGGAAGGTCGCGTCGAAGTGGACCTTGGCCGTGTTCTGCCACAGCCGGGTGGCGAGCATGTGCTCGGCCTCTTCCACCGTCACGGCATCCACGTGGTCGATGACCTCGCCCACCTGGTAGTCGCCCCAGCGGTGCGGCTCTCCGGCAAGGGTAAAGTCGTAGTCGCTGAAGTCGAGCCCGTCGGGGATCACCAGCGCCTGCGGCAGCACCACGCGGTCGAGCCTGGGCACCACCTCGTCGGGCGCGGGGCTGGCGGCGTCGCGCTTGCGCACCATCACCCAGCGGACATATTCCAGCACCGGCACGTCGCGCTGGTTCAGCCCGCGCGTGCGGACATAAACGTTCCCCGAAGCCCCGTTCGAGTTCTGCTTGAGCCCGATCACCTCGGATTCCGCGCGAAGGGTGTCGCCGGGCCAGACGGGTTCCAGCCAGCGCCCCTCGGCATAGCCCAGGTTCGCCACCGCGTTCAGCGACACGTCCGGGACCGTCTTGCCGAAGACCGTGTGGAAGGCGATCAGGTCATCCAGCGGCGAGGCGGCCAGCCCGCAGGCCCGCGCGAAGTCGTCCGAGGAATGCAGCGCGTGCCGCGCGGGGTAGAGCGCGTGATACAGCGCCCGCTCGCCGCCCGAAAGCGTGCGGGGGACGGCGTGGGGGATCACCTCGCCGATGCGGTAATCCTCGAAGAAACGGCCTGCGTTGGTCTTGGTCGCCATGGTCCTCACTGCTCGCCCAGCTTCATGTCGGGGTGATAGTCGGCCTCGATCTCCTTCGTGACCGCCTGGGCGCAGCGCATGATGCCGCGGGTCGGGTCGAAGGCGATCGAGGGCGCGCCGTGCAGCGCCCAGCCCTTCGACAGCGCGAGGCTGACCTTGTGGCAGAAGGCCGAGGTGTCGTCCTCGGTCAGCAGGCGGTAGATCTGGGGCATCCTCAGGCTCCGAACGGGTTGTAGCCGAGCCAAGCGTGGATCAGGCCGACGACCAGATAGGCGGCCACGGCGCCGACGGCGGCCATGACTTCCTTGCGCATCACGGTCTGGTGCGGCGGGCGCACCCAGTTCGGCTCGGCGCGGTTGATGACGGCCATCTCGACCAGCGCCCACAGAAGCAGCCCGCCGAACAGCACAAAGGACGGCAGGTCGCCGTTCACCAGCAGATGCGCGAAGGCCCACAGCGCGAAGCCCGTCAGCTGCGGGTGCCGCATCTGGGTGCCGATGCGGTTCTTTATCCCGGCCGAGGCGAACAGGAAGAAGCCCACCAGCACCAGCAGGTTGTTGATCCCCTTCAGCGCCGGGCCGGCAGCCCACCACATCGTCACGTCGGCCCGCTTGTAGCCGACCGTCATCAGGATCACCGACAGGACCAGCGCCACGGTGACGATGCCCTTGCGCCGGTTGTCCGGCCCGGGATGAGGGGCGATGCGCTTGTAGAGATGCGCCCCCCACCAGAGCGCGACACCGAGGATCAGCAGGATCATGCGAGGGCATCCTTCATGCGGTTTCGCGCCACCCTGCCATCAGCCCGCCAGGGCGGCAATCGCCTGCGCCTTCGCCAGGGTGCGGCGTGCTGTCTCGACATGCAGGTTCTCGACGATGCGGCCGTCCACCACGGCGACCGCCTTGCCTTCCGCGATGGCGGCCTCGTAGGCCTCGATCTGGCGGCGGGACAGGTCCACCTCGGCCTCGGTCGGCGCAAAGGCGGCGTTGGCGATGTCAAGCTGCGCGGGGTGGATCAGGGTCTTGCCGTCAAAGCCCATGTCGCGGCCCTGCTCGCATTCGGCGCGCAGGCCCTCGTCGTCCTTGAAGGCGTTGAAGACCCCGTCCACGATCACCCGCCCATGCGCGCGCGCCGCCAGCAGGCAGAGCCCGAGGCCCGCCTGCATCGCCAGCCGGTCGGGGCGGTTGCGGCTGCCCAGTTCCTTGGCAAGGTCGTTGGTCCCCATCACCATGCCCTGAAGGCGGGGATGCGCCGCGATGGCGGCGGCGTTCAGCATTCCCAGCGCGGTTTCCATCATCGCCCACAGCGGCGTGTCCGGCACGATGGCCGCGACCGCGTCCAGGTCCCCGGGGTGGCTGACCTTGGGCACCAGCACCGCGTCCGCGCCGGTGGCGAAGGCCGCCGCGTCGTCCCGGCCCCATTCGGTGTCGAAGCCGTTGATGCGCACGATCCGCGCCCGCCCGCCGTAATCCTGCGCCAGCGCCGCCTTCAGCAGCTCGCGCGCGCCGGCCTTCTCGGCCGGGGCCACCGCGTCCTCGAGGTCGAAGATGATCGCGTCGGCGGCAAGCGTTCGCGCCTTTTCCATCGCACGCTGGTTGGCCGCGGGAATGTAGAGGACCGAGCGGTAGGGGCGCGACATGGCGGCAAGCTCTCCTGCTTGAAAAAAGTCCCCGCGATGAGTGCCCACTCGCCCTGCCCTCGGCAAGGGCGTTCCGTGCCGGCCGTTAGAGTTTGTTAGTGGAACCCGACCGCCTTCGTCGGGCTTTCCACGTCCGATGACCTGCTCCGCACAACCTCGAAAGGACAACACATGGCGAGTGAAGAGATGGGACTGACCGACCTGCTCAAGCATGGGCTCGAGGACATGTATTACGCCGAGGCGCGCATCCAGAAGGCCCTGCCCAAGATGATCGCGGCGGCCCAGGACGAGGAACTCAAGCGCGGCCTGGAACGCCACCTTGAGGAAACCGCCGAGCAGATCACCATGCTCGAGGAAGCCTTCGAGGCGATGGGCGAAAAGCCCCGGTCCGAGAAATGCGACGCGATGGACGGCATCCTCAAGGAGGGCGATTCGCTGCTGCAGGACTTTGGCGGAACGGCGGCGGGCGACGCGGCCATCATCTTCTCCTGCCAGGCGGTCGAGCATTACGAGATCGCCCGCTACGGCAGCCTGCGCGCCTATGCGGAACTGCTGGGCCTGGACCAGGTCGCCGACCTGATGAACGACATCCTGGAACAGGAAGAGGCCGCCGACGAGCTTCTGTCCGAGATCGCCGAGGACCGCGCCAATCCGATGGCGGCGGGCGAGTCGCCCGACGACCTGGACGACGAGGACGAAGAACAGGAATGATCCGCGTGGCCGGGCCCGCCGCCGTGCGGGCCCGGCCTCACATCACCGCGTCGGCGATCAGCTTCAGCGACACCGCCAGCAGCGCCCAGGTGATGAACAGGTAGAAGGCGCGCTGCGGGATGCGCCGCACCAGCCAGACCCCCGCCCCCACGCTGAGCGCCGCGACTGGGATCATGGCCGCCGCCTTTCCCAGGTTCTGCGCCCCGAGCTGGCCCAGCGCCGCATAGGGGATCAGCTTCACCGCGTTCACCACCGCGAAATAGACCGTGACGGTCCCCGCATAGGTTTCCTTGCCCAGCCGCAGCGGCTGGACATAGATCTGGTAGGGCGGCGCCCCCGAGTGGCTGACGAAGCTGGTGTAGCCCGTGATGAGGCCCCAGCCGGTGCCCCGCGTCCAGCCGGGCCGGCCCGGCGCCGCGTCCGGCGCGGGCGGACGCAGCAGCGTCAGGGCGGCGAAGCTTGCCCCGATGACGCCCACGATGCCGCCCACCGCCGCGTCGTCCACCAGGCTGGCCGTGGCCCAGCCCAGCGCGATCCCCGCGATGGACCCGGGCAGCAGCGTCGCCAGCACGCGCCGGTCCCAGTGGCGGCGATAGGCGATCAGCCCGAAGATGTCGGACACCACATAGACCGGCAGCAGCACGCCCGCCGCCTGCACCGGCGACATGGCCAGCGACAGGATCGGCACCGCCAGCATCCCCACCATCGCCAGCCCGCCCTTGGCCAGTCCCACCAGCGCCGAAGCCAGCGCCAGCAGCAGCCAGCCCGCTGTTGTCAGTTCCACCTGTCCCGCCCCCGATTGCCTTGCCTTTTAGCGCAAACACCGCCGCGCGCGCCCGGTCTACGCCTTGCGCGGTGGGGGGCAAGGGTCTATCGCCACCGCAATCCATCAGCCAAACGGAGGACTCCATGGCCCGTCCCAAGATCGCCCTCATCGGCGCCGGCCAGATCGGCGGCACGCTGGCGCACCTTGCCGCCATCAAGGAACTCGGCGACGTCGTCCTGTTCGACATCGCCGAGGGCACGCCCCAGGGCAAGGCGCTGGACATCGCGGAATCCGGCCCGTCCGAGGGCTTCGACGGGTCCTTCAAGGGCACCAACGATTATGCCGACATCGCGGGCGCCGACGTCTGCATCGTGACCGCCGGCGTGCCGCGCAAGCCGGGTATGAGCCGCGACGACCTGCTGGGCATCAACCTCAAGGTCATGAAATCCGTGGGCGAGGGCATCAAGGCCCATGCACCGAACGCATTCGTCATCTGCATCACCAACCCGCTGGACGCGATGGTCTGGGCGCTGCGCGAGTTCTCGGGCCTGCCGCACGAGAAGGTCGTGGGCATGGCCGGCGTGCTGGACTCGGCCCGCTTCCGCCACTTCCTGTCGCTGGAATTCGGCGTCTCGATGCGAGACGTGACGGCCTTCGTTCTGGGCGGCCACGGCGACACCATGGTCCCGCTGGTCCGCTATTCGACCATCGGCGGCATCCCCCTGCCCGACCTCGTGAAGATGGGCTGGACCACGCAGGAGAAGCTTGACGCCATCGTCCAGCGCACCCGCGACGGCGGCGCCGAGATCGTCGGCCTGCTCAAGACCGGCTCGGCCTTCTACGCGCCCGCGACCTCGGCCATCGAGATGGCGGAAGCCTATCTCAAGGACCAGAAGCGCGTGCTGCCCTGCGCGGCCTATGTCCAAGGGGCCTACGGGCTTGACGGCATGTATGTCGGCGTCCCGACGGTGATCGGCGCGGGCGGCATTGAGAAGGTCATCGCCATCGACATGAACGCCGAAGAGCAGGCGATGATGCAGAAGTCGATCGACGCGGTGAAGGGCCTGGTCGAGGCCTGCAAGGGCATCGACAGCACCCTGGCGTAAGGCGCGGCATCCCCGTCCGAGGCTTAGGGCCGCCCCTTCCGGGGCGGCCCTTTCCCTTGGTGCGGACGGACGGAGACCGCCTGCCCGAAGCACGGCATGCAAAGGTACATCAACAGTGTGATCACACGCCGGCGGCCTGTGATCACGGAACCTGCAAAAAGCATGGCCATGCACCAAAAGCTGAACGCGCGGCTTTGCTTTGCACGCGCGTTCTGGCACAGGAACCCCAGTTTCCTTGCGAGGTTCCCATGAACATCCACGAATACCAGGCCAAGGCGCTGCTGAAGCAATACGGCGCCCCGGTGTCCGAGGGCCGCGCGGTCCTGTCCGCCGACGAAGCCGAGGCGAAGGCCCGCGAACTGCCGGGCCCGCTCTGGGTCGTCAAGTCGCAGATCCACGCGGGCGGCCGCGGCAAGGGCCGGTTCAAGGAAGCCGAAGCCGGCGAGAAGGGCGGCGTCCGCCTGGCCAAGTCGATCGAGGACGTGATCGAGAACGTCCGCCAGATGCTCGGCTCGACGCTGGTCACCCACCAGACCGGCCCGGCCGGCAAGCAGGTGAACCGCATCTACCTGGAAGACGGCTCGGACATCGCGCGCGAGCTGTATCTGGCGCTGCTGGTGGACCGCTCGACCTCGCGCATCAGCTTCGTCGCCTCGACCGAAGGCGGCATGGACATCGAGGAAGTCGCGGCCTCGACCCCCGAGAAGATCGTGTCCTTCTCGGTCGATCCCGCCTCGGGCCTGTCGGACTTCCACGGCCGCCGCGTGGCCTTCGCGCTGGGCCTGACCGGCGATCAGGTGAAGCAGTGCGTGGCGCTGGTGAAGATCCTCTACAAGGCCTTCGTCGAGCGCGACATGGAGATGCTGGAGATCAACCCGCTGATCGTGACCGAGCAGGGTCAGATCAAGGTTCTGGACGCCAAGGTCAGCTTCGACAACAACGCGCTGTATCGCCAGAAGGACGTGATGGCGCTGCGCGACGAGACCGAGGAAGACCCCAAGGAACTCGAAGCCTCGAAATACGACCTGAACTACATCGCGCTGGACGGCGAGATCGGCTGCATGGTGAACGGCGCCGGGCTTGCGATGGCGACGATGGACATCATCAAGCTGTACGGCGCGGAGCCGGCCAACTTCCTGGACGTCGGCGGCGGCGCGTCCAAGGAAAAGGTCACCGAGGCCTTCAAGATCATCACCTCGGACCCGAACGTGAAGGGCATCCTGGTCAACATCTTTGGCGGCATCATGCGCTGCGACATCATCGCGGAAGGCATCATCGCCGCGGTGAAGGAAGTCGGCCTGCAGGTCCCGCTGGTCGTGCGGCTTGAGGGCACGAACGTGGACCTCGGCAAGCAGATCATCCGTGACAGCGGCCTGAACGTGATCCCGGCGGACGACCTGTCGGACGCGGCCGAGAAGATCGTGAAGGCGGTGCGGGGCTGAGGATGACACTGGGTCTCGGTCGTCTTCCCGTCTCTCTGATAACGGGGGTCGCGCTGACCTTCGGCTCCACGGCATCGGTGGCACAGGCCCCGACAGCCGTGTGGCTGGAACGCTTGGCCGCCGCCTGCGACGCAGCGGCCGCAGACCCGGCCTCTCTGAATGCACCCGTAATTCCGGATTCCCGGGGAGTTGTCACGGCCGACGGAAAGCTCGCAATGTGGAGCGGCTTTGTGCCTGAGCTGACGGAGAAGGGTAGCCCGGCATCAATGACGATTACCGCCAGCACCCTGCCGCAAGGGCGACTGCTCGCCTGCACGCTGGAGGTCCTGAACCCAACGGCTGGCGCCTATACAGATCTACCCGCACTTGTGGCAGAACGGGCACCTGACCTGCTGAGCGCTGAGCCGATTGCGCTTGGTGGTCGCTGGCAGGGCGAGAGCATTCCCGAAGGTTCCGCAATGCAATGGGTTGCGCCGGGGTTTCCTCCTCCTGCCTCGCTGATGGTGACGATGAACCCGCCAGTTGTGACGGTCGCGCTGAAACGCGCGATCGCCGCACAATGAAATCACGGGCCGCCTCGGACGCCCGACAGAAACGCTGATCAAGGAAAGCCACTATGGCCATTCTCGTCGACAAGAACACCAAGGTCATCACGCAGGGCATCACCGGCTCGCAGGGGACCTTCCACACCGAGCAGGCGATTGCCTATGGCACGCAGATGGTCGGCGGCGTGACCCCCGGAAAGGGCGGCACGACGCATCTGGACCTGCCCGTCTTCAACTCGGTTCATGAGGCCGTCGAGAAGACCGGCGCGAATGCCTCGGTCATCTACGTCCCCCCGCCCTTCGCGGCGGACTCGATCCTTGAGGCGATCGACGCGCAGGTGCCGCTGATCGTCTGCATCACGGAAGGCATTCCGGTGCTGGACATGATGAAGGTCAAGCGCGCGCTGGAAGGCTCGTCCTCGCGCCTGATCGGGCCGAACTGCCCCGGCATCATGACGCCCGACGAATGCAAGATCGGCATCATGCCGGGTTCGATCTTCAAGCGCGGCCGCGTGGGCGTGGTCTCGCGCTCGGGCACGCTGACCTATGAGGCGGTCAAGCAGACCTCGGACGTGGGCCTCGGCCAGTCCTCGGCCGTCGGCATTGGCGGCGACCCGATCAAGGGGATGGAGCACATCGACGTGCTGGAAATGTTCCTGGCCGACGACGAGACCGACGCCATCATCATGATCGGCGAGATCGGCGGCGCGGCCGAGGAAGACGCGGCGCAGTTCCTGGCCGACGAGAAGAAGCGCGGCCGCTGGAAGCCGACCGCCGGCTTCATCGCGGGCCGCACCGCGCCCCCCGGCCGCCGCATGGGCCATGCCGGCGCCATCGTCTCGGGCGGCAAGGGCGACGCGGAATCCAAGATCGCCGCGATGAAGGCCGCCGGCATCATCGTCGCCGATAGCCCCGCGGGCTTGGGCGAGGCGGTGCTGAAGGCCATGGGCCGGTAAGGCTGTTGATAACGGGCCGTCCCTGCTTAGGTAGGGGCGGCAAGACTTTCCCCGGGCGCGGCGCGAGGCCCCTGCCCTTTTCACAAGGCCATATGGTCAGGTGTCCGTCATGAACGATCAATCCCCGAACTCCGCCTTCCGCGACACGTCCTTCCTGCAGGGGGCGAACGCGGCCTATGTGGAACAGCTCTACGGTCAGTGGGCGAAGGATCCGGCCGCCGTGGACCACGCCTGGGACGAATACTTCCGCAGCCTGGGCGAGGCGCAGGCGACCGCCGCGCGGGGTGCCCAGGGCGCAAGCTGGGCGCGCCCCGACTGGCCGCCGATGCCCGCGGACGAGAACACCGCTGCGCTGACGGGCGAATGGCCGATGGCCTCGCAGGCCGAGGCGAAGGCCGCGATCAAGAAGATCACCGCCAAGGCCGACGAAAAGGGCGTGTCGCTGTCGGACGAACAGCTTCAGCGCGCCGTGCTGGACAGCGTCCGGGCGATCATGCTGATCCGCGCCTATCGCATCCGCGGGCACCTGCACGCCGACCTCGACCCGCTGGGGATGCGCGAGATGCCGCCCCTGGGCGAGCTTGACCCGGCGACCTACGGCTTCACCGCCTCGGACATGGACCGGCCGATCTTCATCGACAACGTGCTGGGCCTTCAGGTCGCGTCGATCCGCCAGATCACCGAACTGATGAAGCGCACCTATTGCGGCACCTTCGCGCTGCAGTTCATGCACATCTCGGACCCCGAGCAGGCCGCCTGGCTGAAGGAACGCATCGAGGGCTACGGGAAGGAGATCGCCTTCACCCAGGAAGGCCGCAAGGCGATCCTGAACAAGCTGGTCGAGGCCGAGGGCTTCGAGAAGTTCCTCCATGTGAAATACATGGGCACCAAGCGCTTCGGCCTTGACGGCGGCGAGGCGCTGATCCCGGCGATGGAGCAGATCATCAAGCGCGGCGGCGCGCTGGGCGCGAAAGAGGTCGTCATCGGGATGCCCCACCGGGGCCGCCTGTCGGTGCTGGCCAACGTGATGGGCAAGCCCTTCCGCGCGATCTTCCACGAATTCCAGGGCGGCAGCTACAAGCCCGAGGACGTGGACGGCTCGGGCGACGTGAAATACCACCTCGGCGCCTCGTCGGACCGCGAGTTCGACGGCAACAGCGTCCACCTGTCGCTGACGGCGAACCCCTCGCACCTGGAAGCCGTGAACCCGGTGGTGCTGGGCAAGGTCCGCGCCAAGCAGGACCAGTACAACGACCACACCGACCGCACCTCGGCCATCCCCGTGCTGCTGCACGGCGACGCGGCCTTCGCGGGCCAGGGCGTGGTGGCGGAATGCCTGCAGCTGTCGGGCATCCGCGGCCACCGCACGGGCGGGACGATCCACATCATCGTCAACAACCAGATCGGCTTCACCACGGCCCCGCATTTCAGCCGGACCTCGCCCTATCCGACCGACATCGCCCTGATGGTCGAGGCGCCGATCTTCCACGTGAACGGCGACGACCCCGAGGCCGTGGTCCATGCCGCCAAGGTCGCGACCGAGTTCCGCCAGCAGTTCCACAAGGACGTGGTCATCGACATCTTCTGCTATCGCCGCTTCGGTCACAACGAAGGCGACGAGCCGATGTTCACCAACCCGACGATGTACAAGCACATCAAGGGCCACAAGACGACGCTGCAGCTGTACACCGAGCGGCTGGTCAAGGACGGCCTGATCCCCGAGGGCGAGATCGAGGACATGAAGGCCGCCTTCCAGGCGACGCTCAACGAGGAATTCGAGCTGGGCAAGACCTTCAAGCCGAACAAGGCCGACTGGCTGGACGGCAAGTGGTCGGGCCTCAAGCCCGAAGGGTCCGAATATCACCCCGGCGAGACCGGCATCTCGCCCGAGACGATGGCGCAGGTGGGCGCGGCCCTGACCCGCGTGCCCGAGGGCTTCGACCTGCACAGGACGGTGAGCCGCCTGCTGGACAGCAAGCGCGCCATGTTCGAGACCGGGCGCGGCTTCGACTGGGCCACGGGCGAGGCGCTGGCCTTCGGCTCGCTGCTGGTCGAAGGGCATCCGGTCCGCCTGGCGGGCCAGGATTCCACGCGCGGCACCTTCAGCCAGCGCCATTCGGCCTTCATCGACCAGACCACCGAGGACCGGCATTACCCGCTGAACCACATCCGCGACGGACAGGCGCGGTATGAGGTCATCGACTCGATGCTGTCGGAATACGCGGTGCTGGGCTTCGAATACGGCTATTCCATGGCCGAGCCGAACGCGCTGACGCTGTGGGAAGCCCAGTTCGGCGACTTCGCCAACGGCGCGCAGATCATGTTCGACCAGTTCATCTCGTCGGGCGAGAAGAAATGGCTGCGGATGTCGGGCCTGGTCGTCCTGATGCCCCACGGCTTCGAGGGCCAGGGACCGGAACACTCCTCGGCCCGGCTGGAGCGCTGGTTGCAGATGTCGGCCGAGGACAACTGGATCGTCGCCAACCTGACGACCCCGGCCAACTACTTCCACATCCTGCGCCGCCAGCTGCACCGGGGCTTCCGCAAGCCGCTGATCCTGATGACGCCCAAGTCGCTGCTGCGCCATCCGCAGGCGGTCTCGACGGCGGACGAGTTCCAGACGGGCTCGACCTTCCACCGCGTGCTGCATGACGACGCGGACCGCGGCAAGGTGGACTTCCAGCTGGCCCCCGACGACCAGATTCGCCGCGTCGTGATCTGCTCGGGCAAGGTCTATTACGACCTTCTGGCCGCCCGGAACGAGGCGGGGGCCAAGGACGTCTATCTGCTGCGGCTGGAACAGTTCTATCCCTTCCCCGCGCAGTCGATGTCCAAGGAGCTGGAACGCTTCAAGGGGGCCGAGATCGTCTGGTGCCAGGAAGAGCCCAAGAACCAGGGCGCCTGGAGCTTCGTCGAGCCGAACCTCGAGTGGGTCCTGAACCGCGTGGGCGCCAGCCACACGCGCGCGCGCTATGTCGGCCGCGTGGCCCAGGCCTCGGTCGCCACGGGCCTGGCCAGCCGCCACAAGGCGGAACAGGACGCGCTGGTGCACGACGCCATCACGATCGGAGCCTGAGATGACGACCGAAGTCCGAGTGCCCGCGCTGGGCGAAAGCGTCAGCGAGGCCACCATCGCCACCTGGTTCAAGAAGCCCGGCGACGCCGTGGCCGTGGACGAGATGCTGTGCGAGCTGGAAACCGACAAGGTGACGGTCGAGGTCCCCTCGCCCGCCGCCGGCATCCTGGCCGAGATCGTGGCGCCCGAGGGCGAGACGGTGGGACCCAACGCGCTTCTGGCGCAGATCACCGAAGGCGGGGCGGCAGCCGCCCCGCGCGACAATGCAACGGCGGCGGCCCAGCCCGCCCAGGACAAGACCGCAGACGGGGGAAAGCCGAAGATGGCGGGAAACAAGGTTGACGTGATGGTGCCGACGCTCGGCGAAAGCGTGACCGAGGCGACGGTCGCCACCTGGTTCAAGAAGGTGGGCGACACCGTCCGTCAGGACGAGATGCTGTGCGAACTGGAAACCGACAAGGTGTCGGTCGAGGTGCCCAGCCCTGCCTCGGGTGTCCTGACCGAGATCCTGGCCGGGGAAGGCTCCACCGTTGACGCCAAGGCCCGCCTTGCGCTGATCACCGAGGGCGGCGCTTCGGGCGGCTCGACCGGCGGCGCGGGTCCGGGCGACGCGCCCGTGGTGGACCCCGACAAGCGGATCGAGAAGGCCGACGAGGTGAACTCGCCCGGCGCCGGCCCCGAGCAGATGACCCCCCGCGAGGGTGCGGGCCGCACCGACATCGAGGACGCGCCCTCGGCCCGCAAGGCCATGGCCGAGGCCGGCGTCAGCCGCGACCAGGTCCAGGGCTCGGGCCGCGACGGCCGCGTGATGAAGGAAGACGTGGCCCGCGCCGCGCAGGCCCCCGCGCCCGCGCCCCAGCGGACCGAGGCGCCCCAGCCTGCGCCCGCGCCCCGCGCGCCCTCCTCGGCCGAGGATGCGCGCCGCGAGGAACGGGTCAAGATGACCCGCCTGCGCGCGACCATCGCCCGCCGCCTGAAGGACGCCCAGAACACCGCCGCGATCCTGACCACCTACAACGAGGTGGACATGTCGGGCGTGATGGACCTGCGGAACGCCTACAAGGACCAGTTCGAGAAGAAGCACAAGGTGAAGCTGGGCTTCATGTCCTTCTTCGTGAAGGCCTGCTGCCACGCGCTGAAGGAAGTGCCCGAGGTCAACGCCGAGATCGACGGCGGCGACATCGTCTACAAGAACTTCGTCCACATGGGCGTCGCGGTCGGCACGCCCAGCGGCCTCGTGGTCCCTGTCGTGCGCGATGCCGACCAGAAGTCCTTCGCCGGCATCGAGAAGGAGATCGCCGAGCTGGGCGTCCGCGCCCGTGACGGCAAGCTGACCATGGCCGACATGCAGGGCGGCACCTTCACCATCTCGAACGGCGGCGTCTACGGCTCGCTGATGTCCTCGCCGATCCTGAACCCGCCGCAGTCGGGCATCCTGGGGATGCACAAGATCCAGGACCGCCCGGTCGTGGTCGGCGGCCAGATCGTGATCCGCCCGATGATGTACCTGGCGCTCAGCTACGACCACCGCATCGTGGACGGCAAGGGCGCGGTGACCTTCCTCGTGCGCGTCAAGGAAGCGCTGGAGGATCCCCGCCGCCTGCTGATGGACCTCTGATCCGGTCCGGGGCGTTCGGACCGCTGAACGCCCCGTTCCGAAGAAAGGACCATACCCATGACCAACCAGATCATCGCCCGCTACGACATCGCCGACTATGCCCAGTTCCGGGCCGAGTTCGACGCGGATGCCGAGGACCGCGGCAACGCCTCGCTGTCGGTGCTGCAGATCTGGCGCGAGGGGACGGGACGGGTCTGGGTGCTGTATCAGGTCGCGGACGGCAAGCGCGCGCTGGACTACCTGCAAGGCGCGGCGCAGGTCTTGAATGGTCGCGCCGGCGTGCAGGACGCGGACTATCACGTGGTGCAGACGGCATGATCCCACCCTCGCCCGAACTGGTGGTCCTGGGCCTCGCCGCGATCCTGCAGGCGATCCAGATCGGGCTTGCCGGCTGGTCGATGGGCCGGGACGGGCTGAGCGGGTGGAACGCCGGCCCCCGCGACGCCGAGCCGCAGTTCTCGCCCCGGACGGGGCGGCTGCGGCGCGCGGTGAACAACCATTTCGAGGCGCTGGCCTTCTTCACCATCGCCGTCGTCCTGGTCCAGTTCACCCAGTCGAACGGTGGCCTGACCGCCACCTGCGCCTGGCTCTACCTGTTCGCCCGCGTCCTTTATGTCCCGGCCTATGCGCTCGGCTGGTCGCCCTGGCGCTCGCTGATCTTCGGGGTGGGGTTTCTCGCCACGATGCTGATGATCCTGACCGCGCTCTTCTGAGTCCGGGCGGTCGCAAATATCCCGCGGGATCGTCGTCCACGACGATGGGGGCGCGAAGCCCCGGTCCGGCGGCCAAGAACAAAGGACGATGTCATGTATGATCTGATCGTGATCGGCGCCGGCCCCGGGGGCTATGTCTGCGCCATCCGCGCCGCGCAGCTGGGCCTGAAGGTCGCCTGCGTCGAGGGGCGCGAGACGCTGGGCGGCACCTGCCTGAACGTCGGCTGCATCCCCTCGAAGGCGCTGCTGCACGCGAGCCACATGGCCCACGAGATGCACGAGAACTTCGCCAAGATGGGCCTGATGAACGCCCATGCCGACATCGACTGGGACCGGATGCAGGCCTACAAGGCCGAGACCGTGGGCACCAACACCAAGGGCATCGAGTTCCTGTTCAAGAAGAACAAGATCGACTGGCTCAAGGGCTGGGCCACCATCCCGGCCGCGGGCAAGGTCCAGGTGGGCGACCAGACCTACGAGACGAAGAACATCGTCATCGCCTCGGGCTCGGCCGCGACCTCGCTGAAGGGCGTCGAGGTGGACAACGACGCGGGCATCGTGGTCGATTCCACCGGCGCGCTGGCGCTGAAGAAGATCCCGCAGACCATGGTCGTGATCGGCGCGGGCGTGATCGGGCTGGAACTCGGCTCGGTCTACAGCCGCCTCGGCACCGATGTCACGGTGGTGGAATACCTGGACGCCATCACCCCCGGCATGGACGGCGAGGTGCAGAAGCAGTTCCAGCGCATCCTGTCCAAGCAGGGGCTCAAGTTCATCCTCGGCGCCGCCGTCTCGGGGGTTGAGGTCGCAGACGGCCGCGCCACCGTCACCTACAGCCCGAAGAAGGGCGGCGACGCCCAGACGCTTGACGCCGACGTGGTGCTGGTCGCCACGGGCCGCCGTCCGTATCACGACGGCCTGGGCCTTGATGCGCTGGGTGTCACCCTGACGGATCGCGGGCAGATCGCCATCGACAGCCACTTCGCCACCAGCGTGCCGGGCGTCTACGCCATCGGCGATGCGGTGCCGGGCCCGATGCTGGCCCACAAGGCCGAGGACGAGGGCATGGCCGTGGCCGAGATCATTGCCGGCAAGCAGGGCCATGTGAACTACGACGTGATCCCCGGCGTGATCTACACGACGCCCGAGGTCGCGGCCGTGGGCCTGACCGAGGAAGGCGCCAAGGCCTCGGGCCGCAAGGTCAAGGTCGGCAAGTTCCCCCTGATGGGCAACGCGCGCGCCAAGGCGATGCTGCAGGCGGAAGGCTTCGTGAAGCTGATCGCGGACGCGGACACCGACCGCATCCTGGGCTGCCACATCATCGGCCCCGGCGCGGGCGAGATCATCCACGAGGTCTGCGTGGCGATGGAGTTCGGCGCGGCCGCGCAGGACCTGGCGCTTACCTGCCACGCCCATCCCACGGTCAGCGAGGCGGTGCGCGAGGCGGCGCTCGCCTGCGGCGACGGCGCGATCCACGTGTGACCGGAAAGGCCGGGCGGTGCCCGGCCTGGCCTCCGGCGGGGGTATTTGGGTGAGAAAGAAGCCGAAGGGTCGCGCGATCCTTCGGCGTTTTCTTGCCGATGGAATGGCCGGCCGTGGCGGCGGTCCGCTTTGCCGCTGGCGCGAGGGTGATGTGCGGCTATCGTCCGGCGCAGCCATAACCAGAATCCGGCAGGACAGTGATGACCCGAACCATAACCCGCCTCAGTGCGCTTGCGCTGGTGACAGTTCTCGCGGCCTGCGGCAGCGGCGGCGGCAAGTCGGAGCGGATGTACCTGGCCCAGCCGCGTGTGTCTCAAGCCGATCTGCACCCCAACGAGACTCCCGAGCTGCGCGCGCTGATCCGCAAGTACTCGGCCCTTTATGGCGTGCCCGAGGACCTCGTCCATCGCGTCGTCATTCGCGAAAGCCGGCATCGCCCGGGCGCCCGCAACGGCCGCTACTACGGGCTGATGCAGATGGCGCCCGCGACCGCGCGCGGCATGGGGTATAGCGGTTCGCCCCAGGGGCTGCTGGATGCCGAGACGAACCTGAAATACGGCGTGAAATACCTGCGAGGCGCTTACCTGGTCGCGGACGGCAACCACGACGCCGCGGTCAAGTGGTATTCGCGCGGCTATTACTACGAGGCCAAGCGCAAGGGCCTGCTGGAAGAAGCCGGGCTGCGCTGAGGGTCCGCCCCGGAACGCGCCACCCGGCCGCGCGTTCGGAGGCGTAGCAAGCCCTGGGCGACATGCGCGGCATCAGCATCACCTCCTGGAACGACTTCCTGTCCGCCGTGATCGGCGTGGCGCTGTTCGCGCTGATCGGAATCGGCATCCGGCTGCTTCTGATGTTCACCATTCAGGCGCGGCGCGAGCGGATGAACCGGCAGATCAACGAGCGGCTCAAGCTGCTGATCGCGGCCTACAAGACGCTCGGCGGGTCATTCACGGGCGAGCTTTCGGTGGACCCCACCCACCTGCGCGACCTGCGCCAGCGCATGGCCGAGGAGGACGGTGCCCCCGACGCACCCGACAGCCCGGGCGCCGACCGCCGCCGCCGCATCCGCGACGCCGTCGAGGCCGCGCTGTCCGACATCCTGCTGCTTGGAACCGAGGAGCAGGTGCGCCTGGCCGAGCGCGCCGCGCGCGAACTGGTCGAGGGCCGGAGGGTCCACACGCAGGAGCTTGTCGTCTTGCTGCGCAACTTCATCCGCGAGGCGCTGGACCTTGACCCGGTGCCCACAAGCCTTGCCATTCCACCCCAGGGCCCTGCCCGGCCCGCGACGGGCGCGGGCAGCCGCAACCGGGGCGAAGGCGGCGGCAGCGGTCGTGGAGGCGGCGGCGGAATGGGCGAGGGCGGCATGGGCGGCGGCGGGATGGGCGGCGGCATGGGCATGGGACTGGGCACGGACCGCCATGATCCCGACCCCTAGGGCACCTGCCCCTCAGACATCATTACGCGAGGTTGGCCTTCCCGCCCCCGTGACGGGTTCGAAGCGCCTCAGGTGAACTGTTCGCGCAGCATCCGCTCCTCCATCCCGTGGCCGGGATCGAACAGAAGGCGGTGGGCGATGCGCGGCTCGGTGCGGATCTCGACCCACAGCACGCGGTCCACCTGCTTGGCGTCGGCATCGGCCATGACGGGGCGCTTGCGGGGGTCCAGCACGTCCATGCGGATCACCGAATCGTTGCGCAGGATCGCGCCCCGCCAGCGGCGCGGGCGGAAAGGGGCCAGCGCCGTCAGGGCCAGCACGTCCGAGCCCATCGGCAGGATCGGCCCGCCGGCCGAATAGTTGTAGGCGGTCGATCCGGCCGGCGTCGCCACCAGCAGGCCATCGCAGACCATCTCCTCCATCCGCACGCGGCCGTCCACGCTGATGCGGATGCGCGCGGCCTGCGGACCCGCGCGCAGCATGGACACCTCGTTGATCGCCAGCGCCCGGTATTCGTCGCCGTCGATCGCGCCAGCCACCATCGACAACGGGTTGATGACGGTTTCCTCGGCATGGGCGATGCGGTCGGGCAGGTCGTCCTCGTCGTAGCTGTTCATCAGGAAGCCCACGGTGCCCCGGTTCATCCCGTAGACCGGACGCCCGAGGTTCTGGCGCAGCGTGGACAGAAGGAAGCCGTCGCCCCCCAGCGCCACCACCACGTCGGCGCGGGTGGCGGGGGCCTGTCCGTAACGCTCCATCAGCCGGCCAAGGGCATTCTGGGCGACATCGGTCTCGTTGGCGGCAAAATGGATCGCGGTCATGGGGCGCATCCATGCACCCCGCCCGGCCCTTGGCAAGCCTCGGCAGCGCCGAGGCGCTGGAAGGACCGGCGCAAAGTGGCTAACAGGGCGCTGACCCTGGCCCGGAGGACTCCATGACCGACAGCGCATTCTTCACCGAAGCCCTTTCCACCCGCGACCCCGAGATCTTCGACGCGATCCGCAAGGAACTGGGCCGCCAGCGCGACGAGATCGAGCTGATCGCCTCGGAAAACATCGTCAGCCGCGCGGTGCTGGAAGCGCAGGGCTCGGTGATGACGAACAAGTATGCCGAGGGCTATCCGGGCAAGCGCTATTACGGCGGCTGCGAGTTCGTGGACATCGCCGAGAACCTGGCGATCGACCGCGCGAAGCAGCTGTTCGGCTGCGACTTCGTGAACGTCCAGCCGAACTCGGGCAGCCAGGCGAACCAGGGGGTCTACCAGGCGCTGCTGACGCCGGGCGACACCATCCTGGGGATGAGCCTCGACGCGGGCGGGCACCTGACCCATGGCGCCAGGCCCAACCAGTCGGGCAAGTGGTTCAACGCGGTGCAATACGGCGTGCGCAAGCAGGACAGCCTGCTGGACTATGACCAGGTCGAGGCGCTTGCGAACGAACACAAGCCCAAGGCGATCATCGCCGGCGGCTCGGCCATTCCGCGCATCATCGACTTTGCCCGCCTGCGCCAGATCGCGGACCAGGTCGGCGCCTGGCTGATCGTGGACATGGCCCATTTCGCGGGGCTGGTGGCGGCGGGGCTTTACCCCTCGCCCTTCCCGCACGCGCATGTGGCGACCACGACCACGCACAAGACGCTGCGCGGGCCGCGTGGCGGCATGATCCTGACGAACGACGCCGACATCGCCAAGAAGATCAACTCGGCGATCTTCCCCGGCATCCAGGGCGGCCCGCTGATGCATGTGATCGCCGCCAAGGCCGTGGCCTTCGGCGAGGCGCTGCGGCCCGAGTTCAAGGATTATGCCAAGCAGGTCGTCCTGAACGCGCAGGCGCTGGCGGACGAGCTGATGAAGGGCGGGCTGGACATCGTGACCGGCGGCACCGACACGCACCTGATGCTGGTCGACCTGCGGCCCAAGGGCGTGAAGGGCAACCAGACCGAGGATGCTCTGGGCCGCGCGCATATCACCTGCAACAAGAACGGCATCCCCTTTGACCCGGAAAAGCCGACCGTGACCTCGGGCGTCCGCCTGGGCTCGCCCGCAGGCACCACGCGCGGCTTCGGCGAGGAGGAGTTCCGCCAGATCGGCCGCTGGATCGTCGAGGTCGTGGACGGCCTGGCCGCCAACGGCCCGGACGACAATGCCGAGGTCGAGGCCCGCGTCGCGGGCGAGGTCAAGGCGCTTTGCGCGCGCTTCCCGCTTTACGAGGGGCTGTAAGGACCAAGGCGCGCCGGACCGTCCGGCGCGTCCATCTTCCCGGGCGCGCAATCGCAGGGCGCGTGCCTCGCAGGCATCGTCACCGCCCTGCCACCGCCTTCAGATCATCCCGCGCCGGACCATGATCCAGACGGCGATGGCGCCGACCAGCAGCAGCCCCAGCATGACGGCGGCGGCCACGTTCAGCGCCCCCTCCTGCCAGCGGGCCGAGGCCCCCAGCGGGCGAAGATAGCGGATCAGTTCGGCATGGGCCCTGGCGGCGGCCGTGCCGTCCACCTGCCGCGCCAGCCTTGGCGTCGCCGCCTGCTTCTGCGCCCGGGCCAGCAGCTCCGCCGCGCGGCGCTGGCGGCGCGGCAGGGCGCGGCCCCGGCGGCGCAGCATGGTGGCAAGGTCCGGCTGCGTGCCCCGCCGCGCGCCGCCCAGCCGCTGCGCCATCAGCACCGCCACCTCGTCGGCCATCGCCCGCACGTCGTCCTGCGCCATTCCCCTGTCCCCTGCCCTTCCGGATCGGGCGAAAGGATAGGTCGCTTGCGGGCGCTTCGCCAGACGGGCTAGCATCGCCCGCATGAAACTGTCGCTCACCGTCACGGGCCAGCCCGGTCCCCTGCCCCCCGTCCTTGTCGCGCATGGCCTGTTCGGGCAGGCGCGGAACCTCGGCGTGATCTCGCGCGCCCTGTCCGAAACGCGGCAGGTGCTGGCCGTGGACATGCGCAACCACGGCGACTCGCCCTGGGACGACCGGCACGACTATGACGCGCTGGCCGGCGACCTGGCCGAGGTGATTTCGGCGCATGGCGGTCGGGCGGATGTCGTCGGGCATTCGATGGGCGGCAAGGCGGCGATGCGGCTGGCGCTGACGCGCGGCGACATGGTCCGGCGGCTGGCCGTCCTGGACATCGCCCCGCTCGCCTATGGCCACACGCAGGACGGCATCATCGAGGCGCTGGAAGCCACGGATGTCGCCAGCGCCACCAGCCGCAGCGGCGCCGACACGCTTCTTGCCCAGCAACTGGACGACCACAGCGTCCGCGCCTTCCTGCTGCAATCGCTGGACCTCAAGGCCAGCCCGCCGCGCTGGAAGATGAACCTCGCGGCCCTGCGCGCCAACATGGAGAACCTCACCGGCTGGCCGGGGGGCGGCACGCCCTTCGACGGCCCCGCCCTGTTCCTGCGCGGCGGCGACAGCGATTACGTGACCGACCGGGGCGAGGACGCGATCCGCGAGTTCTTCCCGCAGGCCGTCATCGAGGCGGTCCCCGGCACCGGCCACTGGCTGCACGCCGAAAAGCCGGGGCAGGTCACGCCCCGGGTCGCGGACTTCCTGAACGGCTGAGCGTCAGAGGCTGTCCTTGGGGTCGGTCGCCTGGATGCGCTTTGCGACCAGCCAGGCGACCAAAAAGCCCCCGACCGCGCCGACAACGGCAGCCGACAGCATCGCGCGCCAGTCGTAATAGCCGAGCGTCAGCATGATGATGACGCCGACGCCCGCCAGCGTGGGCACGGACATCATTGCAAGAAACAGGAACAGCCGCGACATCGCCCAACCTCTTCGTCTCGTTCAGGCCCGCCTAACGCACGGCGGCGGGCCTCGCCTTGATCCAGATCAGCCCCGGCGGCGCTGATTGACGGGGGGCACCCGTTCCACCCCCTGCTCGGGCCGCGTCATGCGCCGGATCAGCCCGTCCCTGCGGATGAACTGGTGATAGACAACCCCCGCCAGATGCATCGCCACCAGCGCCAGAAGGACCGGCACGGTGTTCTCGTGCAGGTTCCCCATCGCGCGGCTGGGGATAAGATAGGCGGCCAGCCCCACGACCGGCATGGCGATCAGCACCACATAGAACAGCCAGTGGTTCAGCTTGGACAGCACCTTGTCCCAGCCGGGCGAATCCGCCTTGGACGGCGGCGCGCCATGGGTGAAGCGCAGGGCCAGCCGGGTCAGCATGAAGATCAGGATCGCGATGCCCGACACCATGTGCCAGACGGCGTTGCCCATGATCGGCCGGCCGTCTTCGGCCCGCATCAGGGCGCGGAAATATTCGCTCATCATCCCCCCGGTGAGAAGCTGGACGATGACCAGGGCGAAGACGCCCCAGTGAAGCGCGATCTGGATGGCAGAGTATCGGGCGGGGTGACGCATGGCGTTGCCTTCGCAAAGGGGGCTCTCAGGCTGGAATGCACCAGCGGCCCGAATGTTCCACGGCCGCCTCAGGGCGAGCAGTTGGCGCAGAAGGGCGTGTCCGGCAGAAGCTGCAGCCGCTTTTCCGCGATGGGATTGCCGCACCGCACGCAGTCGCCGTAGTCCCCCGCCTCGATCCGGGCGAGCGCCGCGTCGATGCGCCGGATCTCGGCCTGGTCGGAATGGCCGAGCGCGGTCAGCACCTCGTCCCCCTGACGTTCCGAGGCCGCGTCCTCCCAGTCCTTGGGCATGGGATCGTCGAGCTGGTCCTCGATGCGGGCAATGTTGCCGAGCAGTTCGGTGCGGCGGGCGAGAAGGATGTCCCTAGCGGCTTCGGGGGTCATGGTGTGCCCTTCCCTTGCTGGCTGTGGTGGAGTCCAGATCAGCGGGAGGCTACCCTTTCGTCAAGCCCGAGGGTTCGGGCTGCGGGGTTCCGCCGCAGCGGCTGGCACCGCGGGGGATCATACGGGGATGCTACCGCAGGGTGCAGGATGCAAGGTGACCCGTCCTATGACTGCTGCCGGGAGTGGCGCCGGTGGAGGTCGCGCATTTCCTCTGCCAGTTCGGGCACGGGTCCCTCGACCGGCAGGCCCGGCACCACCTCCTGGATGGGCAGGGGGCGGACGGAGAGAGGACCGCGACCAAGCTCGGCCATCCAGTCGGCGTATTGTTGCGCCGAGTGGACATAGACGATCCGCCCCAGCCCGACCCAGCCATGCGCGGCGGCGCACATGGGGCAATGCTCCCCCGAGGTGAAGACGGTGGCCGCCTCCCGCTCCTCTGGCGTCATGTGGCGGGCGGCCCACTGTGCCAGCGCGAGTTCCGGATGCAGGGTCGCATCGCCGCCCCCGGTCCGGTTCCGATCCTCGGCCAGCACGGTCCCGTCCGCCGCCACGAGGACCGAACCGAAGGGCTGGTCCCCCGCCGCGAGCGCCTCGGCCGCAAGCTCGATGCAGCGGCGCAGGTGGTGGAGTTCGGTGGCGGTGGGGGTCATGGGGTCCTCCGGCGGGTCAACCACCGGAATGATGGGCCGCGACCCTCATGCGGGTCAATGCGGTGAGGCTTTGTTAACTGCGCGCGCCCCAGGCTACGGGGATGCCGCGTTACATCCGCCCGCGCCATCCTGGCGCCACGATCTTCTTCACGGTCGCGCTGGCCCAGCGCGGATCGCACCTGCTGGTCGCGGAAGTGGAGCGGCTGCGCCAAGCCGTCCGCGACACCCGCGCCGAACGGCCGTTCGGCATCGAGGCATGGGTGGTGCTGCCGGACCATCTGCACTGCATCTGGCGGATGCCCGAGGAGGACGCGGATTACGCCACGCGATGGCGCCTCATCAAGGCGCGGTTCTCGCGTGGGATCCAGGCGGGTCCGCGGCGCCCAAGCCATGTGGCACGAGGCGAGCGCGCGCTGTGGCAGCAGCGCTTCTGGAAGCATCACATCGACGACGAGGCTGATCTCGCGGCGCATCTGCGGTATTGCTGGTTCAATCCGGTAAGCACGGGCTGGTGGAGCGGCCTTAGGACTGGGCGTTCTCTTCGATCCAACGCAAGATCGGCGGACCGCAACGGGCACGGGCAGACGGTGATCCGTTAGGTGCGTGCTCCCCACGCACCTAACGCTTACGTGCTGCCGTGCTTCAAGCTGAAACTAAATCCTTCGCGTTAGCCGCCATGCCCAATAGGCCCGCAACAGCCGGGAGACTTTTGGCGGCAAAGCTTAGCGCCCTCTCTCCGAAAAGATAGCGCGCAATTTGCCCAGCTGCATCTTGACGAAGATGAACTGGATCATGCGGACCTGTTCTGTGTAGTTCAATGGCTATGTCCCCGATAGATTCGATGAGGCGCAATATACCAGCATCACTGCGGCCGTTGAGACGAAGAAAATAATGATCCCTGTCGGGCGTTATCTCAAAAACAATAGCTGGCAGGGAGGCAGAAGTAAGGCCAAGCTTATTTATGGCAAGGTTCGTGGCAGCGTAATCATAATGCTCTTCGCTGAAGACAGCATCGACTGCATAGCCCTCAAATTTATAAGGTATCATGAAATGCCATGCTTTTCCTACTTGTGCATCAAAAGCTCGGGCTGCACGCATAATCTTTTCGACACGAGATGGATAATACGCTCGGTCAAGATACAAACTTAGGACAGCTCTTGAACGACGAAGCTCATCCATTTGACTCTGGTTTTTGACAAGCCACATTCCAGACCATATCCCTTTTTTAGTTAAGGCGCGCGCGCACCTCACCCATCCATCTTCAACGCCGAGATAAACGCGCTCTGCGGGATCTCGACCTTCCCGAACTGGCGCATCTTCTTCTTGCCGGCCTTCTGCTTCTCCAGCAGTTTCTTCTTCCGCGTGGCGTCGCCGCCGTAGCACTTGGCGGTCACGTCCTTGCGCAAGGCCGCCAGCGTTTCGCGCGCGATCACTCGGCCGCCGATGGCCGCCTGGATCGGGATCTTGAACATGTGCCGCGGGATCAGCTCCTTCAGCTTCTCCACCATCGCGCGGCCGCGCGCCTCGGCGCGGTCGCGGTGGACCATGATCGACAACGCGTCCACCGGCTCGTCGTTCACCAGGATGGACATCTTGACTAGGTTGTCCTCGCGGTATTCCGAGATCTGGTAGTCGAACGAGGCATAGCCCTTGGTCACCGATTTCAGCCGGTCGTAGAAGTCGAAGACGACCTCGGCCAGCGGCAGGTCATAGACCACCATCGCGCGCGAGCCCGCATAGGTCAGGTCCAGCTGGATGCCGCGGCGGTCCTGGCACAGCTTCAGCACGTCGCCCAGGTACTCGTCGGGGACCATGATCGTGGCCTTGATCCGCGGCTCCTCGATATGGTCGATCATCATGGGGTCGGGCATGTCGGCCGGGTTGTGCAATTCGCGCACCTCGCCGTCCTTCATGTGCAGGCGGAAGACCACGCTCGGCGCGGTGGTGATCAGGTCGAGGTCGTATTCACGCTCCAGCCGGTCGCGGATGACCTCGAGGTGCAGCAGGCCCAGGAAGCCGCAGCGGAAGCCGAAGCCCAGCGCCGCCGAGGTTTCCATCTCGTAGGAGAAGCTCGCGTCGTTCAGCGCCAGCTTCTCGATGGCGTCGCGCAGGGCGTCGAAGTCGTTGGCATCCACGGGAAAGAGGCCGCAGAAGACGACCGGCTGGGCGGGCTTGAAGCCGGGCAGCGGTTCCTCGGTGCCCTTGCGCTCATGGGTGATGGTATCGCCGACGCGTGTGTCGCGGACCTGCTTGATGGAGGCGGTGAAGACGCCGATCTCGCCGGGGCCCAGTTCGGGGATGTCCACCATGCGCGGGGTCAGGACGGCCAGCTTGTCGATGCCGTAGACGGCGCCGGTCTGCATCATGCGGACGCGGTCGCCCTTGCGGATCACGCCGTCCATGACCCGGATCATCACGACGACGCCGAGATAGGCGTCATACCAGCTGTCCACCAGCATCGCCTTCAGCGGCGCGTCGCGCGTTCCCTTGGGCGCGGGCAGGCGGGTGACGATGGCCTCCAGCACGTCGGGGATGCCCAGGCCCGTCTTGGCCGAGATCAGCACCGCGTCGGATGCGTCGATGCCGATCACGTCCTCGATCTGTTCCTTGACCCGCTCGGGTTCCGCCGCGGGCAGGTCGATCTTGTTCAAGACCGGCACGATCTCGTGCCCCGCGTCGATCGCCTGATAAACGTTGGCCAGCGTCTGCGCCTCGACCCCCTGCGTCGCGTCGACCACCAGCAGCGACCCCTCGACCGCGCGCATCGACCGGCTGACCTCGTAGGCGAAGTCCACGTGGCCGGGGGTGTCGATCAGGTTCAGCGTATAGGTCTTGCCGTCCTTCGCCTGATAGCTGATGCGGACGGTGTTGGCCTTGATGGTGATGCCGCGCTCGCGCTCGATATCCATGCTGTCGAGCAGCTGCTCCTTCATGTCGCGGTCGGCGACAGTGCCGGTCGACTGGATCAGCCGGTCGGCGAGCGTGGATTTGCCGTGGTCGATATGGGCCACGATCGAGAAGTTGCGGATGAGGTCAAGCTGGGTCATGCGCGGCTTCTACAGCCACGCCGGGCTTGCGGGAAGGGGTCAGCGGCGGCGGTTGCGCACAAGCTCGCGCCACATGGCGAAGGCGCCCGAGCCGACGATCAGCGCGGCACCGGCAAGCGTCGCCGCATCCGGCCGTTCGCCGAAGACGGCGACGGCGATCCCCAGGGCGAAGATCAGGCGGACATAGCGCAGCGGCGCGATCAGCGAGGCCTCTCCGGCGCGGGTGGCGCCGACCATCATCGCATAGCCCAGCACGCTGAAGGCGATGCAGCCCAGGAAGCCCAGCGCCTCGGGACGCGTGGGAACCAGCATCGGCGTCCCCTGCACCAGGGCCAGCGCCAGCCCCGCCGGCACCAGCGCCGCGAAGGCCGAAGCCGAAAGCTGGTGCGAGGGCACCCGCGCCGGCATCCGCCGCGTCGCCAGATCGCGCACCGCCAGTCCCGCCACGCCCACCAGCGCCAGCGCGGATTGCGGCTGGAACCCCGCCGCGCCGGGCCGGATGATCAGCAGGACGCCCGCGAAGCCGACAAGGATCGCCGTCCAGCGCCGCCAGCCGACCTTCTCGCCGAGAAACAGCGCGCCCCCCATCACCAGCGCCAGCGGCAGCGCCTGCAGGATCGCCGAGGCCGAGGCCAGGTCCGTCAGGGCCAGCGCCAGCGTGAAGCCGATGGACCCCACCGCCTCGCCCCCGTTGCGCAGCAGGACGGCGGGGGTCAGCAGGGCGCGGGTGAACAGCCGCCCCCCGGCCCGCCGGAGCATGATCCAGAAGACCGCCATGCCCAGCACGCCCAGCGTGGCCAGCACCTGCCCCACGGGCAGCCTCGCGGCCAGGGTCTTGATGGCCGCGTCCTCGACCGCGAAGGCGGCCATGGCGGCGATCATCAGGGCCGCCGCGCGCAGGTTGGCGGCGCCCTGCAGCGGGCTCGGGGGACTGGTGGCGGTCATGGCCCGGGCGATGCTAGACTGGCCCCCTCGCGTCAAGCACGAAAGGTTTCGCCATGAGGTTCCACGTCGAGGACATGAGCTGCGGCCACTGCACCGCCACCATCGAGGCCGCCATCGCCAGGGCCGGGGGGCAGGCCCGCACCGACCTGGACAGCAGGACCGTGACCGTCGAGGGCATGGGCAGCGCGCGGGCGGCCGAGGTCATCAAGGAAGCGGGCTACACCGCCGTTCCCGTCGAATAGCGTCACCGAATCGGCGCTTCCGCCCTCCTGCCCCGGCGCCGGTCGCGCGCCCCTTCATGCATGGATTTGCGGCATTCTGTTTCGTTGCCGCATGACCCCGGCGATGGTATTCCTGAAGCTGTCCGCAACCACCGGCGGAACCAAGGCACGACTGCCGCAAAGGCAGCATTCAGGACGAGGAGACACCAGATGATGAAGCCCGTCGTGGCCATCGCCGCCATCCTTCTGACCACCCCCTTCGCCGAGGCCGGCCCCATCGACAACGCCTGCATCCGGTCCGACCGCGGCGCCCGCAGCCCGGGCCTTTGCGGCTGCATCCAGCAGGTCGCGGACCAGACCCTGTCGCGCGCCGACCAGCGCCGCGCCGCCGGGTTCTTCCGCAACGCCCAGCAGGCGCAGGACGTGCGGATGTCCAAGCGGGCCGCCGACAACCAGTTCTGGGACCGCTACAAGACCTTTGCGGCCACGGCGGAACGCTACTGCGCGCGGTGAGGATCGTCGTCCTGACCGGCGCGGGGCTGTCGGCCGAAAGCGGCCTTGCGACCTTCCGCGACTCGGACGGGCTCTGGGAACGGCACCGCGTCGAGGACGTGGCCACGCCCGAGGCCTTCCGCCGCAACCCCGCGCTGGTCATGCGCTTCTACGACGCGCGCCGGCTGGGGGCCGCCTCGGCCCGGCCCAACCCCGCGCATCAGGCGCTGGCGCGGCTCAGCCGCCAGCCCGGCGTCACGCTGATCACCCAGAACGTGGACGCCCTGCTGGACCGCGCGGGCGCGCAGGACGTGATCCACATGCACGGGCGGCTCGACTCGGCCCTCTGCGCCGCCTGCGGCCATCGCTGGCCCGCCCCCGACACGATGCCCGTCGGGATGCCCTGCCCCCGCTGCGGCAAGCCCGAGGCCCGGCCCGACATCGTCTGGTTCGGCGAGATGCCCTATCACATGGACCGGATCGAGGCCGCGCTGGACCGCGCCGACCTTTTCGCAGCCATCGGCACCTCGGGGAATGTCTACCCGGCCGCGGGCTTCGTGGACGTCGCCGCGATGAACGGCGCGGAAACGGTGGAACTCAACCTCGCCGCCACCGCGCCCGGCCGCTTCGACCGGGTGATCGAGGGTCCTGCCAGCCGCACCGTCCCGGAATGGGTCGCCTCGCTGATCGGCTGAACTCGCCGGTTCGTTCTTCTTCGTGAAAATATCCCGCGGGGGTCCGGGGGCGCGAAGCCCCCGGTCCGGCCTCTGCCCTCAGCGAAACCGCCGCAGCCGCAGCGCATTCGTCACCACGAAGACCGAGGACAGCGCCATGGCTGCCGCCCCCAGCATGGGCGACAGCCGCGGCCCGCCCAGGGGCACCAGCACCCCCATCGCCACCGGGATCAGCGCGACGTTGTAGGCGAAGGCCCAGAACAGGTTCTGCCGGATGTTGCGCATCACCGCCCGGCTCAGCCGGATCGCCTTCGCCACCCCCGAGGGATCGCCCGAGGCCAGCACGACCTCGGCCGCCTCGATGGCGACATCGGTGCCCGAGCCGATGGCGATGCCCGTCTCGGCCGCCGCCAGCGCGGGCGCGTCGTTGATGCCGTCGCCCACGAAGACGCTGCCCTCGCCCATGCCCCGGATCGCCTCCAGCTTGCCCTCGGGCAGCACGCCCCCGGTCACATGGTCGATGCCCAGGCGCCGGCCCACGGCCTCGGCGGCGGCGGGAACGTCGCCCGAGATCATGCGCGTCTCGATCCCAAGCCCGTGCAGCGCGGCTACCGCCTGAGCCGAGGTGTCGCGCACCGGATCGGCCATGCCCATGACCGCGACATGCGTCCCGTCCACGGCCAGATGCACCGGAGTCGCGGCCTCGGCCGACAGCGCCCCGGCCCGTGCGACCAGTTCCGGGTCGGGGGTGATCCCGGCCTCCTCCAGCGCCCGGGCGTTGCCGATCAGCACGGCGCGGCCTTCGACCGTCGCGCGCAGGCCCCGGCCCGCGCTGGCCGACACGGCCGAGGCGGCAGGCACCTCGATCCCCTGCTCGCGCGCGGCGGCCAGAACGGCGGCGGCCAGCGGATGCTCGGACCGCGCCTCGGCACCCGCAGCCAGCCGCAGGGCCTCGGCCTCCTCCATGCCACGCGCCTCAAGCGCGACCAGCGCCGGGCGGCCAAGCGTCAGGGTGCCGGTCTTGTCGAAGCCCACGACCCGCGCGTCGGCCAGCCGCTGCAGCGCGTCGCCGCGCCGGAACAGGATGCCCAGTTCCGCCCCCCGGCCCGTGCCCACCATGATCGAGACCGGCACCGCCAGCCCCATCGCGCAGGGGCAGGCGATGATCAGGACTGAGATCGCGGACACCAGCGCGTCCGTCAGCCCCGCCCCCATCAGCATCCAGACTGCAAAGGTCAGGACCGCCAGCCCGATCACCACGGGCACGAAGACCCGCGTCACGCGGTCCACCATGCCCTGCACGGGCAGCTTGGCGGCCTGCGCGTCTTCGACCATCCGCACGATCCGCGCCAGCGCCGTGTCCGCGCCCACCGCCGTCACGCGATAGCTCAGCGCCGAGGCGCCGTTGACCGTGCCCCCCGTCACCCGGTCGCCCGGGGCTTTCGCCACCTGCAGCGGCTCGCCCGTCAGCATGGATTCGTCGATCGCGCCCTGCCCTTCGGTGATCTCGCCGTCCACCGCCACGCGCTCGCCCGGCAAAAGCTCGACCAGGTCGCCGGGAACCAGTTCCGCGACCGGCACCTCGGCCACCGCGCCGCCGCGCCGCACGCGGGCGGTCGAGGGGGCGAGTTCGACCAGCCGCCGGATCGCCTGACCCGCCTGTCCGCGCGCCCGCGCTTCCAGCCAGCGGCCCAGCAGGATCAGCGTCACGATGACGGCCGCCGCCTCGTAATAGACATGCAGCGCGTCGGCGGGCAGCAGGCCCGGCGCGAAGGTGGCGACAGTGGAATACAGGAACGCCGCCCCCGCCCCCAGCGCGACGAGGCTGTTCATCTCGGGCGCGCCGCGCAGCAGCGCGGGGATGCCGTGGGCGAAGAAGATCCGCCCCGGCCCCGCCAGCACCGCCAGCGTCAAAACGAACTGCACCCCCCACAGCAGCCGCATGTCCGCCACCGACATCAGCCAGTGGTGGAAGGGCGGGACCAGGTGCCCGCCCATCTCGAGGATGAACAGCGGCAACGTCAGGACGGCGGCCAGCATGAAGCGCCCGCGCAGCCCCGCGGCCTCGTCGCGCTGCGCCGCGCGGGCAGGTTCCGCCGCCGGGTCAGGAGCCGCTGCCTTGTAACCCGCGCGCGTCACCGCCCCCGCCAGCGCGGCGGGCGTGACCGAGGGCGCGTGCGTCACCGTGACCGACCGGGTGGCCAGGTTCGCCACCGCCCCCGTCACGCCGGGCAGCGCGGTCAGCGCGCGTTCCACCCGCCCCGTGCAAGAGGCGCAGGTCATCCCCTCGACGGACAGCCGCGTGGATGCCAGCGCGGCCGGATAGCCCGCGCGGCCCACCGCCTCGATGGCGGGGACCACGGCGGCGGGGTCGTCAAGATCCAGGCGCGCGCGGCGGGTGGCAAGGTTGACGCTGGCGCGGGCGACGCCGGGGACGGCGGCAAGCGCGCGCTCGGCCCGGCCCACGCAGGAGGCGCAGCTCAGGCCCTCGAGCTCGAATTCGATCTGTCGTGATTGTGCCATGATAAGCCTTCTCGATTCCATGTTTCATCGGAGCCGAAAAGGCGGAAGGGCGGGGCCTGCGGCCGTCCCGGAGGATCGGCGGCGGCCTCGGCCGGCTGCAGCACGGGCAGCAGGTCGGCATCCCGCGCGCGCAAGGTGACGGGGGCACGCGCCGCAAGCCCCCGGTCCCGCTGGTGGCAGCGGCAGCCGCGCCCGCCCCGTCCCCGGCACAGATGCGCCGGACGCACGGGCGCGCGACGCGGGCGCCTTGCGGGTCGGGGGGTCACGGAACGGCAGCACATGGGCGTTCTCCTTGCGGGACTCCATATGGGACCTCGTCCCGCCGGGCGCAACGCCGCCCCGTTGACGCCGCTTTGAGTTGAAATGCCGCCCCATAACCGCTAGCGCAAAGGCCAAAAGGCACGAACCACGAGGGACCGAGTGTCGATGAACCGCCGCCAGATGATGATGCTGACCCTGCCGCTGATCGCGGCGCCCGGCGCCCTGATGGCGCAGGCCACCGCACCGGCCGCCCCGCCGAAGGCCAAGGCCAAGGCTGCCTATGACCCCGCACCGACCGAGGTGCCGATCCGCGACGGCTTCGAGGTGGGCTCGATCGTGGTCGTCTCGGGCGACTATTACCTGTATCACGTCATCGCGCCGGGCCGCGCGATCCGCTACGGCGTGGCCGTCGGCAAGGACGAACTGGTCTGGAAGGGCCGCGCGCTGATCGGCCGCAAGGTCGAATGGCCCAGCTGGAAGCCGACCCCCGCGATGGTCCAGCGCAACCCGGCCCATTACAAGAAATACGAGAACGGGATGCCGGGCGGCCCGGAAAACCCCCTGGGCGCGCGCGCGCTTTATCTGCACACGGTCGGCGGGCAGGACACCTCGATCCGCATCCACGGCACGACCGAGCCGGGCTCCATCGGCCGCTCGGTGTCCAACGGCTGCATCCGGATGCGGAACGAGGCGGTGATGGACCTGTTCGACAAGGTGCCGATCGGCACCCCCGTCTACGTCTACTGAGCTTGCAACCGGCCGAGTTCCGCGTGACCAGCCTGTCGGACCTGGCGAAAGCCGGGTTCGACACGATCATCGACTCGCGTTCGCCATCCGAATACGCCGAGGATCACCTGCCCGGCGCGATCAACCTGCCTGTCCTGGACGACGCCCAGCGGGCCGAGGTCGGCACGATCTACAAGCAGGTCTCGCCCTTCCAGGCCCGCAAGATCGGCGGCGCCATCGCGGCGGCCAATGTCGCGCGCCACGTCGCGGGGCCGCTGGCGCGGCATGACGGCGGCTGGCGTCCGCTGGTCTATTGCTGGCGCGGGGGGCAGCGGTCGGGCGCCTTTTCGACGATCCTGGCGCAGATCGGCTGGCGGACATCGCGGCTGGAAGGGGGCTGGAAGTCCTGGCGCGCGCTGGTGCTGCGGCAGGTGCAGGACCTCGGGCCGCCCTCGCCGCTGGTCGTGCTGGACGGCAATACCGGCTCGGCCAAGACCGAGATCCTGGCGCGGCTTGCCCTGCGGGGCGTGCAGGTGATCGACCTGGAAGGGCTGGCCAACCACCGGGGTAGCCTGTTCGGCGCGATGCCCGGGGGGCAGCCCGCGCAGAAGCTGTTCGAAAGCCGCCTTGCCATGGCGCTGGCGGCGCTGGACCCCTCGCGCCCTGCGGTGATCGAGGCCGAAAGCTCGCGCATCGGCGATCTCGCGGTGCCGCGCGCCGTGTGGCAGGCGCTGTGCGCCGCGCCCCGGTTGCGGCTCGAGGTGCCTCTGGCGGCGCGGGCGGCCTATACGGCCAGAGCCTATGCCGACGCGGTGGCCGAGCCGGGCCGGGTCGAGGCCACCGTCGCCCGCCTTGCCCCCCTGCACCCGGCCGAGCGGATCGCGGCCTGGCGCGCCATGGCCAAGCGCGGCGACTGGGCCGCGCTCGCTTGCGGGCTGATGCGGGATCACTACGACCCGCGCTATGAAAAGCACCGCGCCCGGCACGAAGAGAACGAACGCGGGACGATTCCTGTGGCGCGGTTGACCGGGGACGGCCTTGACGCCGCCGCCGCTGCGGTCGAGGCCGCCGTGGAAGGGCTGGCATTGCCGGGGAACAAGGCTGCAGGCCCGGCCGGCCCGCAGCCCTGAGCGTCAGTTCGCCGGGGCCCCGTGCCCTGCGCCGTGGCCATGGGCGCCCGGCATCCCGGCCTTGTTGTCCACCTTCATCATCACCGGCACCTTCCCGCAGGGGCCGAAGTCCAGTGTCAGCGCGACCTCGTCGCCCTCGGCCAGCGCCGTCCTGGTGTCCATCAGCATGACGTGGTCGCCGCCGCGTTCCAGCGCGTGGGTTCCGCCCGCCGGGACGGTGACCGAGTCGATCGGCACCATGGACATGACGCCGTTTTCCTCGCGGTGGGTGTGCAACTCGGCGCGGTCGGTCAGGTCAGGGGCGCTGACGGCGGTCAGGACGCAGTCGGCGCTGCCCTTGTTCTCGATGGTCATGAAGGCCGCGCCGGCCTTGGGGTTGGTGGACCGCGCGTAGGCGCCGGTGACGGTCAGGTCGCCGGCGGTGACGCCGTGGTCATGGTCGTGGTCCGCACGGGCGGGCGCAGCAAGGGAAAGGACCGCCATCGCGGCGGCAAGGATCAGGGTCGGGTTCATGTCGGGTAAGCTCGCTTGAAGATGTCGCAAGGGGTTCGATCAGGCGGCGCGCCGGGGCGGAGGATCGCGCGCCTGCGGCATCGGTCGCGACAAGGGCGAGACCCGCACGGGCTCGGGCGGATCCGCGCGGCGGACCGCTCCCCTGCCCGGCGCGACGGTTGGTGAGGGCACATCCAGCGCCGCCAGCAGGCCCGGCGCCATGTCGGGGCAATAGCGTGCCCGCCCCGGATCACCCGGATCGGTGATGACGGCCATGCCGCCGCACAGGATCACTTCGGTCCCCGCGCGCAGCTGCCCCCGCGCCATGCCCAGCGACAGGCTGGTCAGCAGGACAAGCGCGATCAGGGCCAGCCGGAACACCATGGCGCAGCTTTAAGGCGCGATGGCGCCGCCGCCAAGGGATCGCGTCATCTGCCAACGGCAAAGGCCCCGCCGCCGCCGGCAGGGCCTTTCCGAAATTGCCGAAGGGAAGGGCTCAGGCCTTCGCCAGCTCGCGCTTGATCTTCAGGGCGCGGGGCGACAGCTCGTCGTCCTTGGCCTTCGCCAGGAAGGCGTCCAGCCCGCCACGGTGATCGACCGAGCGCAGCGCCGCCGCCGAGATCCGCAGCGAGTAGGACTGGCCCAGCTTGTCCGAGATCAGCGTGACGTCGTTCAGGTTCGGCAGGAACCGGCGACGGGTCTTGTTGTTGGCGTGGCTGACGTTGTTGCCGGTCATCGGCCCCTTGCCGGTCAGTTCGCAGACGCGCGACATGATGTTGATCCTTCGTTGCAGCGTCCGGCCCCGCTGCTCGGGTGCCGGAAATTGAAAGGGCGCCGACTGGCAGCGCCCGGAAATCCGTTGCGCGTGGATAGAGGCCGAAGTGGCCCGCGTCAAGCCCGAATCGCGCGCGGCTCCGTCTTGGCAAGCCGGCATCCCGCCAATACCACAGGCCGATCCGAACGCCCATCAGGGGGAACGCCCATGCCCGAGCCGACCGCGCCCGACATCGCCGACCTTGCCGCGCGCCTGGTCGCGGGCGAACGCAGGGCGCTGGCCCGTGCGATCACCCTGGTCGAAAGCGCCCGCCCCGACCACCGGGCGCAGGCGGTCGCGCTGCTGGCCGCCCTGCCCCCGCGGCAGGCGCTGCGGATCGGGCTGTCGGGCACGCCGGGGGTCGGCAAGTCCTCCTTCATCGAGGCCTTCGGGCTGATGCTGACAGGTCAGGGCCTGCGCGTGGCGGTGCTGGCGGTGGACCCCTCCTCGGCGCGCTCGGGCGGCTCGATCCTGGGCGACAAGACGCGGATGGAGCGGCTGTCGCGCGACCCCCTTGCCTTCATCCGCCCCTCGCCCAGCCAGGCCGAACTGGGCGGCGTCGGCCGCCGCACGCGCGAGGTCGTGCGCCTGGCCGAGGCCGCGGGCTTCGACGTGGTGCTGATCGAGACGGTGGGCGTCGGCCAGTCCGAGACGCTGGTGGCCGAGATGAGCGACCTTTTCGTGCTGCTGCTGGCCCCGGCGGGCGGGGACGAGCTTCAGGGCGTCAAGCGCGGCATCATGGAGATCGCCGACCTGATCCTGGTGAACAAGGCCGACGGAGAGCTGAAGGCCACCGCCACCCGCACCGTGGCCGACTATGCGGGCGCCCTGCGGCTGCTGCGCAAGCGCCCGCAGGACCCCGAGGGCTTTCCCAAGGCCCTGCCCGTTTCGGCGCTGGAAGGCGACGGCCTTGCGCGCGCATGGGAGGAGATGCAGGCCCTTGCCGACTGGCGCCGGCAGACCAGCCACTTCGCCCGCCACCGGGCCGAGCAGGCCGAAAGCTGGTTCCTGTCCGAGGTCCGCGCGGGCCTTCTGGCGCGTCTCCGGTGCGAGCCCGCCGCGGGCAGGCTGGCCGCGCTTGGCGCCGAGGTCGCCGCCGGCCGGGCCGATCCCGTGGCCGCGGCGGCGGAGATGCTGGCGGGACTGAAGTGAGCCCCCGGCAAGGGAACGCCTGCGCCTGGCCCGTTGGATCCGCAGGTCGTTCGAGGCGCAGCCACTAGACGACAGGCCTTCCGCATCCGTCTAAAGGTTTGCGGGGCGCTCGGCATCTTCCGCCCGGACCGGCCCTTTGCCCACGCTGCAGTTCAGCGGAACAGGGAAATTCCCGGCGCGAGACCGGCTTCCCCCCGGTACCGGATTAGGGCGAACAGGAACAGGATCACGCCCAGCCCTTCGGCGCCTTCCTCGATATTGACGAGCAGGCGGTAGGGCCGCGCGAGAATGTCTCCGTCGTTGGCCGACAGCACCTCGCCTCCGATCGCCTCCATGCCCAGCGCACCCGACAGGAAGATGCCCGCTGCCACCAGCATCATGCTTGCCACCTTCGGGCCGATCGCGCGCAGGAAAGGCACTAGGACGACAAGCCCGACCAGGCAGAGGATCGCTGCCGGTATCACCCAAGCGAAATGCAGGCCTCCCATGCCCCCAATCTTGGCGGACAGGATTTCATGAAAGCTCAGCCCCTCATCGGCGGAAAGCAGGAAGAACACGGCGCCGAGCAGAAGAAACTGAAGAGCGATGCGGCGGCTGCGAGAAAACATCTTGCTACCGGTATCGACCAGCATCAGCCCTGTCAGAGCCAGGATCGTCTGGGAAAACCAAGTGTAGAAGCTCCGCTCGGCATCGACGTCCAACAGCCAGACCCGGGCATCGGCGCTTAGCGCGATCGCATCCTGGAAGAAACTGCCGCCAAGAAGTACGGCCCACAACGTGCAGATAATTCCCATGCTCGAGGAATTGCTCAGGAAGCCACTCCTGACGTGTTGAGGATAAACAGGCATCGCAACCTTTGAAATTGTAACAGACTCATGACAGAGCTACCCGCAGGTCCATAAGGAAGGCTTTTCACCGCCGCCAGATCGATGATTGTGAAATCGTTGCGGTGATCATTTACTTCGTGAGAGGCGGGATATCAGGGTTAAGGCCAGCTATCGGAATGCCGCGCCCGATCACCGGCTGCGCGCCCGGGCGAATCGGATAAGGTGAGGGCATGGACACGCTTTTCTCCCTTCCCGACGATGCCACGCTCTACCGCGCGCTGACAGAGCGCGACGCCGCCTATGAGGGCCGCGCCTGGGTCGGCGTCAGGACGACCGGCATCTTCTGCCGCCTGACCTGCCCCGCGCGGAAGCCCCGTCCCGAGAACTGCCAATGGTTCGACAGCCCGGCGGCGGCCCTGGGCGCGGGCTTCCGCCCCTGCCTGCGCTGCCGTCCCGTGGCGCCCGAGGCGGAGGGCGATCCCGTGGTCCGGCGGATGCTGGACGCGCTGGCCTCCGATCCCGCGCGCCGCTGGACCGAGGCCGGGGTGGCGGCGCTGGGGCTGGACCCCTCGACCGTGCGGCGCGCCTTCAGGAGGCATTTCGGCATGAGCTTTCTCGACTACGCCCGCCAGTCCCGCCTGCGCGCGGGCCTGCGCGGCCTTTCCGGCGGCGCCCCCGTGATCGAGGCGCAGCTTGACGCGGGCTTCGACAGCGCCAGCGGCTTCCGCGACGCCTTCGCGCGGCTTTTCGGCCATCCCCCTGCCGCCATGGCGCGGGGCGGGCCGGGGCTGGTGGCGGAATGGCTGGATACGCCCCTGGGCGGCATGATCGCCGTCGCGGACGACCGCAGCCTGCATCTGCTGGAGTTCACCGACCGCAGGGAACTGGCGGCGGAACTGCGGCGGCTGTCCACGGCGGCGCAGGGCCGGATCGGGCTGGGGCGCAGCGCCGTCACCGATGCGGCCGAGGCGCAGCTTGCGCGCTATTTCGCGGGGGAAAGCGGCGAGTTCGACCTGCCCCTGGTGCTGCACGGCACCCCCTTCCTGCGCCAGGTCTGGACCGAGCTGCGCGCCATCCCGCCGGGCGCGACCGTCAGCTATGGCCAGCTTGCCGCGCGTCTGGGCCGCCCGACCGCAGCGCGGGCCGTGGCCCGCGCCGTGGGGACCAACCAGATCGCCATCGTGATCCCCTGCCACCGCGTCCTCGGCGCGGATGGCAGCCTGACCGGCTACGCGGGCGGGCTGTGGCGCAAGCAGGCGCTGATCGGGATCGAGCGGAAGCTGGCTCAGGCTGGACACGACAGCGCCGGTTGAGGCGCCGCACCGGGGGTTTTCCACCCCATCGTCGTATACGACGATCCCGGAGGATATTTGGACAAAGAAGAAGCCCGCAAGCCGAGGTCCGGGCAGTGACCTGCTTGCGACCGGTTGCCGCGCAGGCGAGACTCGGCCCGAGTTTTCGTCGAAAAGATGTCCCATGCACCGCCGCGCCGTTCTGACCACGCTTGCCCTTGCCGCCGCCTTCCCTGCCGCCGCAGCCGCGCCTGCGCCGCGCGGGTGGGCGCTGCTGATGGTCGAGGCGCCGCGCTGTCCCTTCTGCGCGGCCTTCCGGCGCGAGGTGCTGCCCGGCTATGCCTCGCACCCCTTGGGCCGGGCCGCGCCGCTGGTGTCCGTGCCGATCGATGGGCCCTGGCCGGACGGGCTGGCGCTGGCAAGCGCGCCGCAGGCCTCGCCGACCTTCATCCTGCTGAAAGACCGCATGGAAGTCGGTCGGTTCCAGGGCTACGACGATCCCGAAACCTTCTGGCGCGCACTGGGCGGACTGCTGGCGTGAGCCCGCCCCTTTTGCCGCGCGCGCCCCTGCGCTAAGGCAAACCCGCGCGGTTGGATTTTTCCAACCCGGACCGGCAGCGAAAGGGACAGGCCATGCACGACATCCGCGTGATCCGCGACGACCCGGCGGCGTTCGACGCAGCCCTCGCCCGCCGGGGTCTTGCGCCGATGTCGCCCGAGATCCTGTCGCTGGATGCCGAGCGCCGCACGCGCATCGCCGCCGCCGAAACCGCCCAGGCGGAACAGAACCGCGCCAGCAAGGAAGTCGGCGCGGCCAAGGCGCGCGGCGACGAGGACGAGTTCCAGCGCCTGCGCGTCCTTGTCGGCACCAAGAAGGACGAGGTCGCCGCCATGCAGGCCGAGGCCTCGGCGCTGGACGGGCGCCTGCGCGACCTGCTGATGACGATCCCGAACCTGCCGCTGGACAGCGTGCCCGAGGGGAAGGACGAGAGCGACAACGTCGAGATCCGCCGCTGGGGCGAGCCGCGCGCGATGGACTTTGCCCCCGCCGAGCATTTCGAGATCGCGGGCGTGCGCCCCGGCATGGATTTCGCCACCGCCGCCAAGCTGTCGGGCGCGCGCTTCGTCCTGCTGACGGGCGCCGTCGCGCGCATCCACCGGGCGCTGGCGCAGTTCATGCTGGACCTGCACATCGACCGCCACGGGCTGACCGAGACATGGACCCCGGTCCTCGTCCTGTCCGAGATGATGGAGGGCACCGGCCAGCTGCCGAAGTTCGGCGAGGACAGCTATCAGACGCGCGAGGGCTGGTGGCTGATCCCCACCGCCGAGGTCACGCTGACCAACACCGTCCACGGCGAGCTGGTGGACCAGGCCACCCTGCCCCGCCGCATGGTCGCCCATTCCCAGTGCTTCCGGTCGGAAGCCGGCAGCGCGGGCCGCGACACCACGGGGATGCTGCGCCAGCACCAGTTCGAGAAGGTCGAGATGGTGTCGATCACCGACGCCGACACGGGCCTGGCCGAGCACGACCGCATGACGAAATGCGCCGAGGCCGTGCTGGAGGCGCTGGGCCTGCCTTATCGCACGATCGTCCTGTGCACCGGCGACATGGGTTTCGGCGCGCGCATCACCCATGACCTCGAGGTGTGGCTGCCCGGGCAGGACCGCTATCGCGAGATCTCGTCGGTCAGCTATTGCGGCGACTTCCAGGCGCGGCGGATGAACGCGCGCTATCGCCCGGCGGGCGGCGGCAAGCCCGAGTTCGTCCACACCCTGAACGGCTCGGGTCTGGCGGTGGGCCGCACGCTGATCGCGGTGCTGGAAAACGGCCAGCAGGCGGACGGCTCGGTGGACCTTCCGGCGGCGCTGCACCCCTATCTGGGCGGCGCCACGCGGCTGACAGCCGAGGGAACGCTGGCCTGACCGGCATGGCGGGCGGCGGTGCCGTTCCGCCTTTGTCCGGGCAAAAAGCTTGCCCCGCGAGGGACCCCGCACAATCCTGCGGCGTTTCTCCGGCATGAATCGGAACCTTCAGGCCGTGATCGAGGCGTTCACCGCGGGATTGTTTGCGATCTCGGCGATCCTGACCGCATTGCGGACAGTCACGGCCTGGGATGACCTTTACACGGACCCGCTGACCTTCGACCGCCCCATCATGGGGCGGATGGCGCTGCACGGCGGCGGCACCGAGGTCAACCTGCTGGGCGTCATCGCGCAGCCCACCAACCTGATCCTGTGGGGACTGCTTGCCGCGGCGGTGGCGGCGGCCATCCTGCATGTCGTGGGCAGGCTGCAGGAACGCTTCGGCCCGCCGCTGCCACGAGCCCTGAACATAGGCCTTCTGGCAGCCACGGCCGCGCCCTGGGTGGTCAACAGCGTCCCGATCGCGGGTCTCGCGCTGGGCGCGCTGGCCTGCGGCCTTCTGGTTTACGGCATGAAGACCCTTCCGGCCCCCGCGCGCGGGCTGGGGTTCTTTCCCATCGCCTTCCTGTGCGGCTGGTTCGTCATGGCCACCTGCGCCTCGCTGAGCCTGCTGGCCTATTACATGGGCCTCGGGCTTGAACGGGCGATCCTTCTGGGCCTTCTGGCCGCAGCGCTGCTGTCGGTGTGGATCCAGCTGAGGATCGACCGCTTTCCCAGCTTCGCGCTGGCCGTCATCTGGGCGATGATCGGCCTTGCGGGCGAAACGGCGGGCACCAGCATCACGATCGCCACCGCCTGCGTGCTGGGGATCTCGGCCCTCGCGGTGGTGCTGGTGCGGGTGACGACCTGAGGCCGCTTGCGGGAAGGCTCGGCCGGCCCTGCCTGTCCGCCCGGCGGGGCGACGCGTCCGGCCGTCGTTTCAGAAGCGGTTCACCGGGATCCTGAGATAGCTGTGGCCATCGGCCTCGGGTGGCGGCAGGCGCCCGCCGCGAAGGTTGATCTGCAGCGCGGCAAGCATGCGGTCGGGCAAGGGCAGCCGGGCGTCGCGCTGCTTGCGCAGCCTGATCCAGTCCTCGCGCAGGGTGCCGTCCCTGACGTGGCGGTTCGTGGCGCGCTGCTCGGCCACCGTCGCCTCCCATCGCGGCTCGGCGCGGGTGTCGGTGCCATAGTCATGTCCGACGAACAGGCGCGTGTCTCCGGGCAGCGACAGGATCTCGTGGATCGACTGCCACAGGTCCTCGGCGCTGCCGCCCGGGAAATCGGCGCGCGAGGTGCCCGCGTCGGGCTGCATCAGCGTGTCATGCACGAAGGCCGCGTCCCCGCAGACGAAGGTGATCGATCCCAGCGTGTGGCCCGGCGACAACATCACCCGCACGTCCAGATCGCCGATGCGGAAGGTCTCGCCATCGGCGAACAGGCGGTCGAAGTCGCGGGCGGGATCGAAGGCTTGGGGCAGATGGTAAAGATCCGCCCAGAGGCGGGCGATCTCCACCACCTTCTCGCCGATGGCCGTGACCGCCCCCGTGCGCCGCTTCAGCAGGGCCGAGGCCATGACGTGATCGGCATGGGGATGGGTGTCCAGCACCCATTCGACCGTCAGGCCATTGCGGCGCACCAGGTCAAGCACCTGGTCCATGCTGTCGGTCGAAAGGCGGGCGCTGCACGGGTCGAGGTTCCACACGACATCGATCAGCGCGGCCTTTCTTGTCGCGGGGTCGGCGCAGACATACTGGACCGAGCCGGTGTCAGGCTCGTAGATGCCCCAGACATCGGGGCTGCCCGGCCCGCGCGACGGCGAATGGCGCGTGATCGGCTGCTTCGGCTGCGGATCGCTCATGCCCTTGTCCCTTTCCGTTCCGAAGGCGTCATTTTCAGGCACGCCCGGACAGCGCCGCGCGCGGCCTGGGCCGCCGGTCCGGGGCGCGGCCCGGAGATGTCGCAAGGCCCCTGCCCGGGGCGGACCGAGACCGGCTGCATCTGCGCTTCCATCGCCTTCCTTTGTCCTGCCGCGGCGCTTGAGGTATCCCTTTCGCGGGCCTATGTATTAGGCATGTCTAATTCAGTCAACGCTAATACATCCGGGCGGGACATCGCGGGTTCTGCCGCCGCCCTGCAGGAGCGGGCCGAGGACGTGGCGGCGCGGCTGGCGCTGATCGCCAATGCCAGGCGCCTGCTGATCCTGTGCGAACTGGCAAAGGGGGAGCGATCGGTCGGCGCCCTGCAGCGGGCCGTCGGCCTGAGCCAGTCGGCGCTGAGCCAGCATCTGGCCCGACTGCGCGAGGCCGGGATGGTGGACACCCGCCGCGAAGGCCAGACGATCCACTACCGCCTCTGCGATCCCGATCTCGAAATCCTGATGGACGCGCTTTACGAGGCCTTCTGCCGGGACGGCTGAGACGGGGGCGGCTGGCCCGGCCTTCGTTCGTGCGCTGCGGCCGGGGGCCGAGCCGTCCCCGCGCAGTCGCCTGCGGCGGCGGCTCTTCGGGGAACGTCCCTGTCGGCTTCAGGATACAAGGGCCGGGTTGTGTCCGGAACGCAGCCCCGCTTGCCGCCGCTGACTGGCACCCTTGCACTGTCCGACGTGGCCGTGCCGGCCTCTGCCGGACGAAGGGAGACAACCCGCGCCGGGTTGCCCCGAGTTGCCGGGAACGCCTGGGCGAAACGGGCGGGCGCCGGGGATCTGCCGAGGCTCCCTTCGCTGCCCGCTCACCCTGCGGGCTTGCAGGTGACCCCGGTCACTGCCGCCCATGCAGGAAGAAGCGGACCATCTCGGCCGAGGCATCGGGGCCTGCGGGATCGGTATAGCTGCCCTCCACGCGCCCTCCGGACCAGGCATGGCCCGCGCCCTCGATGCGCCACGACTCGACCAGTGGCGTGCCGTCCCCGGCCTCGACCAGATCGCGGCTGTAGGCCCGTCCGCCCTTGGATCGGCCCTGTTCACGCCTTGAGGTGCCGCTCAGGGCGTGACCTGCGGCGGCGACCAGCGCCTCGGCGTTCGAGGGGTGGACCGTGGCGTCCGCCATGCCGTGGAAGACGATCATGCGGACAGCGCCCCGTGTCTTGCCGGGCGCCCGTCCCCCCTGCCCGCGCATCGCCCCGAAGGCCGAGGGCATGTCCCGCGCGATGCCGTGGGGCAGACCCGAATGGATGCCGACCGCGGCGAAGAGGCTCGGGTGGGTTGCCGCCAGCGTGGCTGTCATCGCGCCGCCGGCCGACAGCCCCGCCGCGAAGATCGCGTCCGGCGACACCGAGAACTCGGCCGCGACGGCGCGGGCCAGCGCCCCGAGCAGCGCAGCCTCGCCCGCCTCGGCGCGCTGGTCCTCGGGACGGAACCAGTTCCAGCACCCTTGGGCGTTATGGGCACGGGACTGGTGGGGATAGACCACGATCAGCCCGCTCTGCTCGGCGTGGCGGTTCATGTCGGTGCCGCGGGCGAAATCGTCCGGGTCCTGGGTGCAGCCGTGCAGCATCAGAACCAGCCCCTTCGGCCCGCCGGGACGGTTGGACGGCACGAACAGCCGGTAGTCGCGCGACCCGTGTTCCGAGTCGAAGCTGCGGGTCTCGTATAGCGCGCCCTCGGGGACGTGGGGCCGCGCGTTCACGCGGCCAAGGCCCGGCAGGCCGTTCGATCCTTGCGGGACCATGCAGTCCAGATTGTCCAGCATCCGCTGCAGATCAACCTGCCCCGTCTGCAGCGCGTGGGCCCCGCCCTTGCCGGGTGACGCGCCAAAGGGCGGCGGGGACTGGCGCGGCGGTTGCTCCTCCACCACCTCGGCCTCCTCGATGTGGGCCAGCGGATCGCCCCCCGAGCCGGCCGGCGCTTGTGCTGGCCGCGCCATCTCGTCCGGCTGTCGGTCCTTCCCTGCCAGCGCGGCCTGGATGATGCGGGCGGCCTCGGCGGGATTGCCGGCGCGCGTCTGTTCGAGTGCCCGGCTCATCGCCGTCGCGAAGTGGCTGTTCATGTCCGTCTCTCCGGGGCCGCGGCCCCTATGTGATGCGGTCTTTCAGGGCCGCCCTGATCGCAGGCGGGGCCTGCAGCGCGCCCAGGACTGTCAGCGAAGCGATCGCCGCCCGCGCGAGGTCCGGGTCGATGTCGGGCGCGATCCGCGCCAGCCCCACCACCTTGATGTGCAGCGTCTCGCCCCGGGCGACCGCCGCTTCCAGTTCGCTGCGCGTCACGTCGCGCAAGCCCATCTCCAGCGTGTGACGCTCGATCGAGCGGCTGACGGCATCGGCCTCGGCCGTCAGCTGGTTGCGGATGGCGGTGCGGATGAAGTCGCTGCGATTGCCGTAGAACCCCTCCTGCACCAGCAGGTCGATCCGGCCGAGGTCGACATGACCCAGGTTGATGGTGATCTTCTCGTTGTCAGGCTGCTTCGCCAGGATCGCCTCCTTATCCCAACATCCATATGGATGGTATATGGATGGTGTTCCGCAAGCATTCAAGACATCCGAGACCCGGAGGGCTTCGGAGGCAGGCGGTCCCTTTCCACCCTGTGGGAGTCGAAATCCGCACCTGGTGCCCGACACTGCCTTTCCCAGCCTTTCACAGGGCCGGATGCAGAGAAACCGCGGCGGTGCCTTAAAAAGGCGGTGACTGGCACCTATGTGTGTCGGGCAACCCTCTTTCGAACCTGTTCCTTCCGGCTCAGCTCTCGATCCCCAGCTTTGCCAGTCCGCCACAATCCGTGGGCGGCTTCGACGAAAGGAACATCACCATGACCTGCGCCTTGTGAAATGGCTCGATGCGGCCAGAGGCTTCGGCTTCATCCAGCCCGAAGGCGGCTTGAAGGACGCTTCCGTCCACATGCCCGGATCCGAGCGTGCCGGCACCTGTCGGCCGGATGACGACCATGCGGTCCCGTTCCATCCGGAACGCGACGCCGATGGGCGAAAGGCGGCAACGCAGCTCGTCCCCGGCTGAGCGAAGCCTTTGACATCATGACTGCGGGGCCGCTTTCGGGCAGGTCCCCTTACCCGCGGACCGGATCGCGCTGGAACGCGCCGGCCTCCGCCTCTTCAGGAAAAAGAAACGTGATCGAAATCAACTGGGGCAAGCCCCTGTCCTTTGTCATATCGCCCGATGGCGACATCCAGGAATTCACCACCGCCGAGCAGGCGCACTATTGGCTGCGGAAGAGATGGCCCGTCGCGGACACTGCCCGCGACCGCGCCCTCCACCAGATCCGGGCGGCCATGGACTGCATGGTTTCCGTGGGCTCCGCGCGCCGCGCCTTCATCTCGGCCGCGAAGACCGCGGGCTTCCGGTCAGAAAGCCGCGTCGCCTAGGCCGCACGCACGGCCGCCGCGCGACGCGGCGCCCGCCTGCACGCCCGGCCGCGATCCTCGGATCGCTCCGCGGGGCGGCACCATTGCACAAGATGTCGGCAGGTGCCCGCCCCGTGCGGGGCCTCGGCCGCTTCGGCGGCAACGACCTGTTGCGTTCGCCGCGTGCACTGCGTTCGCTTTCCGCATGAACCGGCACCTCAATATCCTCGTGATCGAGTCCGATGAAACGCGCGCGCGGACCGTCGCCGACGCGCTGGCCCAGGATGGCACCTGCCGGGTCGTGATCCTGGCCGACACCAGCAGCCTCAGCCGCCGGATCGCCGAGATGGACCCCGATGTCGTGCTGATCGACGTCGCCGACCCGTCGCGCGATGTGATCGAGGACATGGCCGTCGCGACCTCGCCCAAGGAGCGGGCGGTCGCGCTGTTCGCGCCGGGCGGGGATACCGAGTTCATGCGTGCGGCCATCGAGGCGGGCGTGTCGGCCTATGTCGCCGAGGACATCCGTCCCGAGGTGCTCCGCCCCGTGATCGACCTGGCGATCGCCCAGTTCGGCACGGTCCGGCGGCTGCGGCTGGAACTGGAAACCACCCGCCGCGCGCTGGAGGAGCGCAAGCTGATCGACCGCGCCAAGGGCATCCTGATGCGGGCGCGGGGCCTGTCGGAAGACGAGGCCTATGCGCTGCTGCGCAAGACCGCGATGGACCAGAAGAAGAAGATGGCCGAGGTCGCCGGCGCGCTGGTGACGGCGGCAGGGCTTCTGGGATGAGCGGCAAGTCCCTGCGTCTGGCCTATGTGCCGCTGACCGATGCGGCGCCCGTCATCATCGCGCGCGAAATGGGCTTTGCGGCGTCCGAGGGGGTCGCGCTCGATCTCGTGCAGGCGCGCTCATGGGCGCTTCTGCGCGACTTCCTTTCCGCCGGGACGGTCGAGGCCGCGCATATGCTGGCGCCGATGGCGGTGGCCCGCGCGATGGGGTTGCAGGCCTCGCTGCCGCCGGTCGAGGTGCTGATGGTCCTGTCGCACGGCGGGCAGGTAATCGGGACATCCACCGCCCTGGCCCGCGATCTTCCGCCGCTGACGGGGGCCGCGCAGGCGGCGGACGCGATCCGGTCGGCGGCGGGGCCCCGCCCCCGCGTGGGCGTGCCCTTTGCCTTCTCGACCCACGCGCTGCTGATGGGGCGCTGGCTGGGGCGCGGGATCGAGATCCGCACCGTGCCCCCGCCCCTGATGGCCGAGGCGCTGGCGCGGGGCGAGATCGATCTCTTCTGCGTGGGCGAGCCCTGGGGCACGGTCGCCGCCGAGGCGGGGGTGGGGGCGATCCTCGCCTCGGGCCGCTCGATCTGGGCGGCGCCACCCGAAAAGGTGCTGGCGGCCCGGGCCGGATGGGCCGAATCCCGGCCCGAGGCCGCGGGGGCGCTGATGCGGGCCGTGTGGCGGGCGGGGCGCTGGCTCGACCAGCGAGGCAACCGCGAGGTCGCCGCCGAGATCCTCGCGCGCCCCGAATATCTGGGCCTGCCGGTCGAAACGGTTGAAGCCTCGCTGACCGGCCGCACCGCCTTCGCCCTGCCTCCGCCGCCGGGACCGTTCATCACCTTCCACGACGGCGGGGCGAGCTTTCCCTGGCGAAGCACCGGCGCCCTGATCGGCGCCCAGCTCGCCCAGCGCTTCGACCTGCCGCAGGAGCCCGCCGCCCACGCGGGGGCCGCGATCTTCCGCACGGACCTTTACCGCCGGCACATGCGCGCGGCGGGTGCGGACCTGCCCGGCGCGTCCATGAAGATCGAGGGGACGCTGACCCATCCGACCGCCGTCGCGTCGGAACGCGGAACGATGATTCTCGCGCCCGACAGGTTCTTCGACGGCTGGATTTTTGATCCTCCCGTGGACTGACTGCCCAGCGTTTGCGCAAAAGCGCAGGCCGGCCCGGCACCCGCGCCCGCAGCGCCGGGATTTTCCATCCTCGCGCTTGCGGCAGCGCAGCAACCCTGCTGTGCTGCAGGACAGGAAGCCTGCAACGGCGCAGCCTTCCCCGGCACCTCGGGTGCCATCTTCCGCGACGACGCGGCCCCCGGACATTCACCCGCAGACATGCCGGCCCGTCGCGGCCCCCGCATGCCCGCTTTCTTCGACGCCACGCCACCCGGAGCCCGAAGCATGGCCGATTCCGCCGTTACCCCCGTCCCCCATCCGACCCGTGCCCTTGTCCTGTCGACCGGGGCCTTCACCATCTGCTTCGCCGTCTGGACGATCTTCGCGATCATCGGCCTGCAGATCCGCGAAACGCTGTCCCTTTCCGAAACCCAGTTCGGCCTTCTGGTCGGGATGCCGATCCTGACCGGATCGCTGATCCGCGTCCTTCTGGGCGTCTGGACCGACCGCCTGGGCGGCCGCACCGTCTTCACCCTGACCATGCTGGCCGCCGCGGCGGCGACCTTTCTTCTGTCCTTCGCCCAAACCTATCCGCAGTTCCTTCTTGCCGCGCTGGGCGTGGGGATCGCGGGCGGGTCCTTCGCGGTGGGCGTGGCTTATGTCTCGCGCTTCTACCCGGCCGGGCGGCAGGGCACGGCGCTGGGGATCTTCGGCGTCGGCAACGTCGGCGCGGCCGTGACCAAGTTCGCGGCGCCCTTCCTGATGCTGGCGCTGGGCTGGCAGGGCGCGGCGCAGGTCTATGCCGCGGTGCTGGCGCTGACGGCGGTGCTGTTCTGGTGGCTGAGCGAGGAAGACCCCGTCACCGCCGCGCGCGGCAGGGGCGAGGCCCCCGCCCGCAGCTTTGCCGCCGAGTTCGCGCCCTTGGCCGATATCCGCGTGCTGCGCTTCTCGCTTTACTACTTCTTCGTCTTCGGCGGCTTTGTCGCGCTGGCGCTGTGGCTGCCGCGCTATCTGGTCGGGGTCTACGGCTTCGACGTCGCCTCGGCCGGGATGGTCGGCGCGGCTTATTCGATCCCCGGCTCGATCTTCCGGGCCTGGGGCGGGGCGCTGTCGGACCGCCACGGCGCGCGGGCCGTCCTTTACTGGACCTTCGGCGTCTCGGCGCTGGCGGCCCTGGCCCTGTCGCTGCCCCTGGGCGCGGCGGGCCAGCCGGGCCTCTCCCCGGCGGCCTTCATCGCGCTGGTCTTCGTCCTCGGCCTGTTCATGGCCATCGGCAAGGCGGCGGTCTTCAAGCACATCCCCGTCTATTACCCGCAGAACGTGGGCGCTGTCGGCGGCATGGTCGGGATGATCGGGGGCCTGGGGGGCTTTGTCCTGCCCATCGCCTTCGGCTGGCTCAAGGATGCGACGGGGCTGTGGTCCAGCTGCTTCATGCTGCTGTTCCTGATCGTCGCCGCCTGCTTCGCCTGGATGCACCTGACCGTGCGGCGGCTGGACCGCACCCCTGCCGGCCAGCCGGCATGACCCCCCGTTTGCGAGGACTTCCCATGACACAGCGACTTGTCGTCATCGGCGCCGGCATGGCCTCCGGCCGGATGATCGAGCACCTGCTCGACGGCGCCCCCGAGGGCTGGGACATCACCCTCTTCAACGCCGAACCGCGCGGCAACTACAACCGGCTGATGCTGTCGCCGGTGCTGTCGGGCGAAAAGACCTACGACGAGATCGTCACCCACGACGACGGTTTCTACGCCGCCCGCGGCATCGCCTGCCGCTTCGGCGAGACGGTGACGCGCATCGACCGGGCGCGGAAGGTGGTCGTCTCGGCGGGCGGCGAGACACCCTATGACAGGCTGGTCATCGCGACCGGCTCGGCCCCCTTCATCATCCCGGTGGCGGGCCGCGACCTGCCGGGCGTCGTCACCTACCGCGACCTCGAGGACACCAACGCCATGATCGCCGCCAGCGCCCCCGGCGCCAAGGCGGTGGTGATCGGCGGCGGGCTTCTGGGGCTGGAAGCCGCGGCGGGCATGGCCGCGCGCGGCGCCGACGTGACGGTGATCCACCTGATGGGCCACCTGATGGAACGCCAGCTGGACCCGGCGGCGGGCTACCTGCTGCAGAAGGACCTGGAACGGCGCGGCATCCGCGTCCACTGCAAGGGCGCCACCAAGGCGATCCTGGGCCGTGACCGGGTCGAAGCGGTGCTGCTGGAAGACGGCACCGTCTATGGCGCGGATCTCGTCTGCATGGCCGTCGGCATCCGCCCCGAGGTGCGCATCGCCACGGACGCCGCTCTGGATGTCGGGCGGGGCATCACCGTGGATGCCCGGATGCAGACCTCGGACCCGTCGATCTTCGCGCTGGGCGAATGCGTCGAGTTCGAGGAGCAGCTGTTCGGCCTCGTGGCCCCGCTCTACGACCAGGCGCGGGTGCTGGCGGATGTGCTGAACGGCGGCGACGCGGCCTTCCGGCCGGTGCAGACGGCGACCAAGCTGAAGGTCACGGGCTGCGACCTGTTCAGCGCGGGCGACTTCGCCGAGGCGCCCGGCCGCGAGGAGATCGTGTTCCGCGATCCCGGACGCGGCATCTACAAGCGGCTGGTGATCGAGAACGACCGCCTGATCGGCGCGGTCATGTATGGCGACACCGCCGACGGCAACTGGTTCTTCCAGGCGATCAAGGACGGCACCGATATCAGCGCCACGCGCGAGACGCTGATCTTCGGCCCGGCCTTTGCAGGGGGCGTCCAGTCGGACCCTCTTGCAGCCGTTGCAGCATTGCCGCCTGAAGCGGAGATCTGCGGCTGCAACGGCGTATGCAAGGGCAGGATCGTGCAGGCGATCGAGGGCGGCGCGACCGACCTGGGGCAAGTGCGGGCGCAGACCAAGGCCTCGGCCTCGTGCGGCACCTGCACGGGGCTGGTGGAACAGGTCCTCGCGCTGACCCTGGGCGACGCCTTCCAGAAGCCTGCCGCGCAAGCCATCTGCGGCTGCACCGACCTGACGCACGAGGAGGTGCGGCGCCTGATCAAGGCGCGCGAGCTGAAATCCATGCCGGCGGTGATGCAGGAACTGGGCTGGCGCACCTCCTGCGGCTGCCCGTCCTGCCGGCCGGCGCTGAACTTCTACCTTCTGGCCGACTGGCCGCTGGAGTATCGCGACGACGCGCAGAGCCGCTTCGTCAACGAGCGGCTGCACGCCAACATCCAGAAGGACGGCACCTTCAGCGTGGTGCCGCGCATGTGGGGCGGGGTCACCAACCCGCGCGAGCTGCGCGCCATCGCCGACGCGGCCGAGAAATACGACGTGCCGATGGTCAAGGTCACGGGCGGCCAGCGCATCGACCTGCTGGGCGTCAGGAAAGAGGACCTGCCCGCGATCTGGGCTGACCTGAACGCGGCGGGGCTGGTCTCGGGCCACGCCTATTCCAAGGGGCTGCGCACGGTGAAGACCTGCGTCGGTTCCGAGTTCTGCCGCTTCGGCACGCAGGACTCGACCGGGCTGGGGATCGCGCTGGAACAGCGGCTGTGGGGGTCCTGGACGCCCCACAAGGTCAAGCTGGGCGTCTCGGGCTGCCCGCGCAACTGCGCCGAGGCCACCTGCAAGGACGTGGGCATCGTTTGCGTCGATTCCGGCTACGAGATCGGCGTCGGCGGCGCGGCCGGCATGGACGTCAAGGAAACGCAGCGCCTGATCAAGGCCGGGACCGAGGCCGAGGCGATCGAGATCACCGTGGCATTCGTCCAGCTTTACCGCGAGCACGCGAAGTATCTCGACCGCCCCTACAAGTGGATCGCCAAGGTCGGGCTGGACTGGGTCCGCGACCAGATCGCAGATCCCGCCACCCGCGCCGGTCTGGTCGAGCGCTTCGACCTGTCCCAGCGCGTCTACCAGAAGGACCCCTGGGCCGAGCGCGCGCAGCCCCGCGAGGCGCGCCGCTTCCGCCCCGTCGCCGATCTTTCGCTGGAGGCCGCCGAATGACCATCTGGATCGACATCGCCGCGCTGGACGAGATCCCGCAGCGGGGCGCCCGCACCGTCAGGACCGCCCAGGGCTGCGTGGCGGTGTTCCGCACCTTCGACGACCGGGTCTTCGCGCTGGACGACCGCTGCCCGCACAAGGGCGGGCCGCTGTCGGACGGGATCGTCCACGGCCACGCCGTCACCTGCCCGCTGCACGCCTGGGTGTTCAGCCTGGAAACCGGCATGGCGCAGGGGGCCGACGCCGGATCGGTCGCCACCTACCCGGCGCGCGTCGAAGCCGGCCGCGTCCTGATCGACGCCGAGCGCCTGATGGGAAGGCGGGTCGCATGATCCGCTCGACCTGTCCTTATTGCGGGGTCGGCTGCGGGGTGATCCTGTCGCCCGCGGGCCATGGCCTGTCGGTCAAGGGCGACCCCGACCATCCCGCCAACCGTGGACGCCTCTGCTCGAAGGGCACCGCCCTGGGCGAGACGGTCGGCCTGTCGGGGCGGCTGCTGGCGCCGGTGATTGACGGGGCCGGGGCGGACTGGGACACCGCCCTCGACCATGTCGCCGCGCGCTTCCGCGACACCATCGCGGCGCACGGGCCGGATTCGGTGGCCTTCTACCTGTCGGGGCAGATGCTGACCGAGGATTACTATGTCGCCAACAAGCTGATGAAGGGCTTCATCGGCAGCGCCAACGTGGACACGAACTCGCGGCTCTGCATGGCCTCGACCGTGGCGGGGCACGTCCGGGCCTTCGGCGCCGATACCGTGCCCGGAACCTACGAGGACCTGGACGAGGCCGATCTGGTCGTGCTTGTCGGCTCGAATCTCGCCTGGTGCCATCCGGTGCTGTGGCAGCGGGTCGAGGCCGCCCGCGCGGCGCGCGGCACGCGGATCGTCGTGATCGACCCCCGCCGCTCGGTCACGGCCGAGGCCGCCGACCTGCACCTGGCCATAGCGCCGGGGGCGGATGTGGCGCTGTTCAACCGCCTTCTGGCCGCCATCGCGGACCGCGGCCTGACGAACGCGGCCTTCCTGTCCCACGTGACCGGCGCAGGGGACGCCATCGCCTCGGCTTCGGCCGAGCAGGGGGACACCGGCCTTTCCCCCGCCGATCTGGGGCGCTTCATCGACCTGTGGTGCCGGACCGAGCGGGTCGTGACCGTCTTCTCGCAAGGGGTCAACCAGTCCAGCAGCGGCACCGACAAGGTGAACGCGATCCTGAACTGCCACCTGGCGACGGGCCGCATCGGCAGGCCCGGCATGGGGCCCTTCAGCGTCACGGGCCAGCCCAACGCCATGGGCGGCCGCGAGGTCGGCGGGCTGGCCAACCAGCTCGCCTGCCACCTGTCGCTGGAGAATGCCGACCACCGCGCCGCCGTCGCGGGCTTCTGGAACGCCCCGCGCATGGCGGAACGGCCCGGGCTGAAGGCGGTCGAGATGTTCCGCGCGGTCGCGGAGGGCCGGATCAAGGCGCTGTGGATCATCCACTCGAACCCCGCCGTCACCCTGCCCGAGGCCGACAAGGTCCGGGCGGCCATCGCCGGCTGCGATTTCGTCGTGGTCAGCGACGTGACCGGGGCAACCGACACCGCGCGGCTCGCCCATGTGCTGCTGCCCGCCGCCGCCTGGGGCGAGAAGTCGGGCACCGTCACCAACTCGGACCGCACGATCAGCCGCCAGCGCGCCGCCCTGCCGCCGCCGGGGCAGGCGCGGCCGGACTGGTGGGCGCTGGCACAGGTCGCGCGGCGGATGGGCTTTGCCGGGTTCGATTGGGACGGGCCGGCCGCGATCTTCCGCGAGCACGCGTCGCTGTCGGGCATCGCGGGCCGGCTGGGGCGTGACTTCGACATCTCGGGCAAGGCCGCCATTTCTGACGCCGAGTATGACCGGATGGAGCCGTTCCGCTGGCCCTGCACCACCGACCGCCAGGGTGGCCGTTTTTTCGCGGACGGCCGCTTCCTGACCCCCGACACCCGCGCGCGCATGGTCCCCGTGACCGCCCGCGCGCCTGCCGCCGCGCTGACCGCCGACCGTCCGTTCCGCCTGAACACCGGCCGCATCAGGGACCAGTGGCACACGATGACCCGGACGGGCCGCGCGCCCCGGCTGAACCGGCATCTGGGCGAACCCTTCGTCGAGGTGAACACGGCGGATGCGCTGAAGCTGGGACTGGCTCCCTTCTCGCTTGCCGAGGTGAGCAGCGACTCCGGCCGGGCGATCCTGCGCGTCATTGTCACCGACCGCGTCCCCGGCGGCCAGATCTTCGCGCCCATGCACTGGACCGGCGAGACCGCGCCCACGGGCCGGGTCGATGCGCTTGTCCCCGCCGCAACCGATCCGCTCTCCGGCCAGCCGGAATCCAAGGCAGCGGCGGTGACGCTGGCGCCTTGGGCCGCGCGCTGGTTCGCCTTTGCCGCCACCTGCGACGTGCTTGCCCCGTCCACGCCCTACTGGGCGCGGCGCATGACCGAGACCGGACAGGCCGCCGAACTGGCCGCCCCTGCCGCGCCGCCCGAGGGCACCGAGGCCATGGCGCGGGCCCTTTTCGGCCTGCCTGACGCCCAGATGATCCGATCCGACGACCCGGCGCGCGCGCTGACGACGCTCTGCTTTGTCACCGAGGGCCGGGTGCGGGCGCTGCTGTTCGCGGGGCCGGCCCCGGTGATGGCCGCCCGGGACAGCATCATCGCCCGGATCGGCGCGCCGGTCGGCCCCGCAAGCCTGGCCCCGCGCGCCGGAATGGACCAGCCCGACGAGGGGCCGATCCTCTGCGCCTGCATGGGGGTCGGCCGCAACCGCATCGCCGCGGCCGTCGCGGCGGGCGCGCGGGACGTGGCAACGGTCGCCTCGGCGACATGCGCCGGCACCGGATGCGGCGCCTGCCGGCCCGAGATCGCCGCGCTGATCGCCGCCACCCCCGTTCCCGCCATCGCGGCGGAATAGCCGAGAACGAAGATGGAGGCATTTCCCATGTTCCCGAACATCGCCGGACGCGGTTCCGTCGGCCTGCGCCGCGGCAGGCGGGCTGCATCCGCCGGGACGCGGCCGGGCCCTGGAGCTGTGGCCGCTCCGGTTCGCCGCTGGCTGGACTGCGTCATGCCGTCCGGCAGGGGCGGGCAGCCTGGCGGGACAGGTCTGGTGGGCGCGGGAACAGGTTGAACGGATGAGGGCCTGTCCTCCTCACGTCTTGGGGCGAGCCATGGTCGCCGCCCGCCATGCACCAGGATCAAAGCCGGATCACTCGCCGGCGGCTGATCAGCCCGGCCGTGGAACCTTCGGCCTCTCAGCTGATTGAACTTGGCTTTGCTCTCGGTGCCGCCGGCAGATGTTCGCGAAGCAAAGGTGTCAGGGATCTCCATGCAACTGTTCGAATGCCAGAACTGCGGGCAAACGCTTCATTTCGAGAACCGCTTCTGCGGGCGCTGCAACCACCGGCTGGGCTATGTCGCGGCGCGACAGGCGCTGGTGGCCCTGCGTCAGGGGGGCGAACTGTGGTTCCCCATCGACGCGCCGCACGAAAGCTATCGCTTCTGCGCTAATGCGGAACATGACGTCTGCAACTGGCTCGTTCCTGCCGGCGGGACACGCATCTTCTGCGAGGCTTGCAGCCACAACCGCACCATCCCGGACCTGTCGGTCGAGGGCAATCTGGAGCGGTGGCGGCGGATCGAGGACGCCAAGCACCGGCTGTTCTACTCGCTGATCCAGTTCGGGCTGCCGCTGGTCACGCGGGCAGAGGACCCCGAGGGACTGGTTCTCGACATGATCGCCGATCCCGACGATCCGAACGCGGACAAGGTGCTGACCGGACATGCCTCGGGGCTGATCACGATCAACATCGCCGAAGCCGACGACGCCGAGCGTGAAAGCCGGCGCACAGGCATGGGCGAGCTTTACCGGACTCTGCTGGGCCACTTCCGCCACGAGGTGGGCCACTACTACTGGGACCGCCTGGTGCGGGACGGCGATCCGGCGGTGCTGGAGCAGTTCCGCGCGCTGTTCGGCGACGAGCGCGAGGACTATGCCGAAGCCCTGAACCGCCACTACGCGCAGGGGCCGGCCCCCGACTGGCGCGAACGCTGCATCTCGGCCTATGCCTCTGCCCATCCTTGGGAGGACTTCGCCGAGACCTGGGCGCATTACCTGCATATCGTGGACACCCTGGGCACGGCGGGCGCCTATGGCCTGCGGTTGCGCCCGGACGTGGACCAGGCGGGCGAGCTTGCCACGCGCATCGACTTCGATTCCTACAGGGGGCAGACCATCGAGGCGCTGGTGGACGCCTGGACGCCGCTCACGCTGGCGGTCAACTCGCTGAACCGCAGCATGGGTTTGGCCGATCTTTACCCCTTCGTGCTGTCCACGCCCGTCATCACCAAGCTTGGATTCGTGCATGACCTGATCGCCTCTGCCCAAACAACAGGCAGGAACGGATGACGGCAGCAGGGCTCCCGCTGGGTGGCTTGTTCCACCATGACGCCCATGCAACGGATTGGTGAACATGCACGGGCGCGTCTTCAGCCGGAGGTGACATGGGAATACGCTGGAATGACTATCCCGTGGACGGAGTCCACGACGAGGTGATCCTCGGGCAGGGCCGCCCTCGCCCGGGCGCCGAGGCGCTTTGCAGCTATCTTGCCTCGGTCGATGATGCCGCGCTGGCCGAGCGCGTGGCCTCGGCCGAGATGGTGATCCGGCTCATGGGCATCACCTTCAGGGTTTATGGCGACGATGGCGGCTCGATCGACCGGCACTGGCCCTATGACCTGATCCCGCGCATCCTGCCCCTGCCGGAATGGCGGCGCATCGAAGCGGGGCTGAAGCAGCGCGCGCTTGCGTTGAACATGTTCATCGACGACGTTTACCACGACCAGAGGGCCTTCGCGGACGGCATCGTCCCGCGCGAACTGCTGGCGACATCGAAGAACTTCCGCCCCGAATGCATGGGCGTCTCGCCGCCGCATGGGGTCTGGGCGCATATCTGCGGCTCGGACCTCGTGCGCCATTGCGACGGGACCGTCTATGTGCTGGAGGACAACCTGCGGGTGCCCTCGGGCGTGTCCTACATGATCGAGAACCGCCAGATCACCAAGCGGTGCTTCCCCGAACTGTTCCGCCGCGCGCGCATCCTGCCGGTGGACGACTATCCTTCGCAGCTTTACGCGATGCTGGCCTCGCTGAGCCCCCGCCCGGGCGACTTGCCGCAGATCGTCGTGCTGACGCCGGGCATCTACAACTCGGCCTATTACGAGCACAGCTACCTTGCCCAGCGGATGGGGGTCGAACTGGTCACGGGTGCCGACCTGTTCGTGGACGAGGACGACTGCGTGCAGATGCGGACCATCTCGGGGCCGCGCCGGGTGGACGTCATCTACCGCCGCGTGGACGACCTGTTCCTTGATCCCGAGGTGTTCCATCCGGATTCGATGCTGGGCGTGCCCGGCCTGATGCGGGCGTGGCGGCAAGGCAAGGTCGCGCTGGCCAACGCACCCGGCGCGGGCGTGGCCGACGACAAGGTCGTCTATACCTATGCACCCGCGCTGATCCGCTACTACCTGGACGCCGAGCCGATCCTGCCCAACGTTCCCAGCTTCCGCTGCGTTTATCCCGATGAGCGCGACCATGTGCTTGCCAACATCGACAAGCTGGTCGTCAAGGCGGCGAACGAATCCGGCGGCTACGGCCTGCTGATCGGCCCGCACGCGACCCCGGCCGAACGTGACGCCTTTGCCGACGCGGTGCGGCGCGATCCCCGCAACTACATGGCGCAGCCGATGCTGACCCTGTCCACCGTGCCGACCATTGTCGGCAACCGTGCGGTTCCGCGCCACGTGGACCTTCGCCCCTTCATCCTGTCGGGCGAGAGCATCGAGGTGACGGCGGGCGGCCTGACGCGCGTGGCGCTGGTCGAGGGCTCGACGGTCGTCAACTCGAGCCAGGGGGGCGGCAGCAAGGACACCTGGGTGGTGGACGTCGGAGGAGCCTGATGCTGTCGTGTGTCGCCGAGAACATCTACTGGATGGCCCGCTATCTCGAGCGGGCCGAGAACACCGCCCGCCTTGTCGCCGTCCATTCCGAGCTGCGGCTGGACCGGCCCGATCGCGCCGGCTTCTTCTGGGAGCCGGTGCTGGCGATCACCGGCACGCTGGAGGACTTCCGGGCGCGGGGCTTGCAGCAGACCGAGCGCGAGGCGACCAACTTCCTGCTCAGCGACCTGCAGAACCCGTCCTCGCTGCTGGCCTCCTCCGCCTATGCCCGCGAGAACATCCGCACCCTGATGGAGATCCTGCCGCGCGAAAGCTGGGAAGCCGTCAACAGGCTGCACCAGGCCGCCGCGCGGCCGGGCGCGGGCGCCCCCCATCAGCGCGACGTGCACCTGCGCGAGATCATCGGACGGTCGCAGGCGATGGCAGGGCTGTTCCTGGGCGCGATGAACGACGACGCCGGATATGCCCTCCTCCGGCTGGGACGCACAGTCGAGCGCAGCAACTTCACCGTCCAAGTGCTGGAGGACGCGCTTGCCAGGATCGGCGATGGCGCGGGCGACATGCAGGCGCTGTGGGCCGCCGAATGGGTCGGCGTGCTCAAGTCGCTGACGGCCTATCAGATGTACCGCCGCAGTCTTCGGGGTCCGGTGACCCGCGCCGGCGTGAGCCGTTTCCTCATCTTCTCGCAGGTCTTTCCCCGGGCGCTGGTCTATTGCGTGGGCGAGATCGGCCAGGCACTCACGCGGCTTCCGGACCCGGGTGCGGCCACGGGGATCGTTGCCCGCCTGTCTTCTGAACTGGCGGCCGCGGAAAAGGCCGGGCCCGATGCCGCCCGGATCGCCGAGCTGCTGCCAGCCGTGCGATCCCACCTGTCTGCGCTGCACCGCGCGGTGTGCGAAAGGTATTTCATCTCGGCAACCCAGGCGCCGCCTTCGGCCTCGGTCGGCCAGACCCAGGCGCAGAGCGCCTGAGTTGCCCCGCCGGCTCAGCCCGCCGGCTCGAAGGGCACCTTCGGGACCGCCCTGCAGGCCTCGTTGATCACTTCGGACCAGCGCCGCGACAGTTCGGCGAAATAGCCGTCGTTCGTCTCGATCCGGCGAACGACCTCGGCCTCGGATTGCCCCTGCCGCGCGGTGACAAGGTCGATGGGCAGCCCGACCGCAAGGTTCGAGCGCATCGTCGAACTGAAGGAGATGAGGCCGATCTTCACCGCATCGTAAAGGTCCGTGTCATAGTCGAGCGCCCGGTCGAGGATCGGCTTGCCATACTTGTTCTCGCCGATCTGGAGATAGGGCGTATCGGGACCGCATTCGATGCAGTTGCCCGCGGGATAGACCAGGAACAGCCGCAGCGGCTCGCCCCCGACCGAGCCGCCGACAAGCAGCGTCGCATCGAAGCTGATCTGGCCCTGCTGCAGGCTGTCCATGCCGTCGCGCGCGGCACGGATGGCGCGCCCTGCCGCAAGCGCTGCGTCATAGATGCTGGTGACCGTCTCGAAGCTGTCGAGCGCGCCGGTTTCCGGGTTCGGCACACCCTGCTGCAACCGCTGCACCGCATCCTGCGTCGTCGAAAGGCTGCCCGCCGACGCGGTGACGATCAACCGCGTGCCGTCATTGCCGTGGAGCCGGAGCTTGCGGTAGGTCGAGACATTGTCGACCCCCGCGTTCGTCCGCGTGTCGGCCATCATCACCAGCCCGGCACGCACCAGGAACCCGACGCAATAGGTCATTCCGATCGCCTCTTTCTCTGAAAGCCGAAAGTAGCAGGCTTTCCACCCCGCTCAAGCCAGTGTCATGGATCGGTCGGAACCAGCCACGGAGGTGACGTTCTGTCGGCTTGCTGCCGCTTTCGTGAGCAGCGGATCAGGCGGACACAGCCGGGACCCGCGCCCCCAGCCCCGAGCGGACCGGCCCCGGGTTCGCGCCGTTGCCGATGGCGCAAGCGCGTGATCGCCGGACAGGACCGGCACCGGCACGCTGCCCGCCGACATGGCCGCTGCCGACCCGCGCGCCCGCGCCGAGCGGACCGGCCCGGCCAGTCCGGACAGGGGCATTGAGCGGACGATCCGGGTGACATCGCGAGGGTGGCGAGACCAACGAGAGACCAAGGGCAGACGACTGCTCCGGAACCACAGTCCCGCCTTCAAGGCCACGGCAGCCCTGGCGGGCATCGCGGGCGACAGGACGGGGGCCGAGCAGTCCGGCGCGCACCCGAACCGGATCACGCAGCGGCGGACGCAGCGCCTGCAAGGTGCCTACGGCGCAATCGGGACTGCCACGGCTGTCGCGTGCAGGCCCGACAGTGGACGTGCCTGCAAGCGACGGGCTGCAAGTTCGTGCGGGGGAACGATCTTTTCCCTCTCTGCAGGCCGACGCCGGTCCTAGCACAAGACGATGATCGGCCGCGCCTCGCCCGAGGGGCCACGCCGCAGATCGCCGTTTCCAACGCCGCCCGGCGTGCCGCCCTGCTACATCCCAGCGGGCAACATCCGCGTTTCGGGTATCGCGGCCGTCAGGCACCGGCAAGGCGATTGGGGATGAGTTCAGCCTTCATCCAGTGGATTTCCGACTGGACATGCCTTTCCCGGACATACTTGCCCACCCGGGCAGGCATGTCGCCTTCGGGGAACGAGCCGGCGATCCTTGCCACGAAACCTTCCTGCCTGCCCGGATCGAGCGCCTGCGCCAGGTCATCGAACAGACCTGCGCGGTAAGGCCCCCGATAAAGCGTCGGAACTGGCATGATGCCCAGTTCCTCGAAACGTGCCTGCGTCAGGTCCCACGACTGGACTTCATCGCCGACGATCCAGGCGAAGCCGAGAAAATACGACGGCAGCGCGTCATAGGCGATCGAATGACGCGCATAAAGGTTCTCGCCCACGATGCGTTCGTTCCCTGCCAGAAAGGGTGAAATCCCTGCCGCGAAGGCTTTGAGCCAGTCCCGGGAAGGATGGTAGCGGCTGTCAGGGCTGCGCGCATGGCAGCCGCCCGCGTGAATGGTCGTGTTCTCGCCGTCCATCTTCTCGGTGACAACAAGGTCTTCCACCATCAGGCCGTCCAGCGACGCCATGATCTTGTCGTCGCTGGTGGCGCCGGGTGAAATCGGCAGGTGAAAGGTGCGACCGTATTTCCTCATGCGGAAGCCATAGCACGACCGACCGAGCGGGGGCCAAGGGCGCACAGCAGACTTCGGGCCGATTCAGAGCGGGCCGTGGGTTTTCGCGGTTCCGGAAAAGCGGCAAGGATGCCCGCCGCTCAGGCGCAGCGCCTTGCGGTGCGGTGTCGGGCAGATCGGCATCCCTCGCCGCGCCGGGGCGCGAAGCTCATGACTTTGCTGCCTGACGGCCGGGCGGCGCGGCGGAACTTTGGTCCGATGTCGCCGTTGTGGGACAGCCTGCCGCCGTCAGCGCGGCCATGATCTGACCTGAGAGACCCGCATGACCGACCGCATTCACCACCGTGACGTGGCCCCGGATGCCCCGGACAACCAGCCTGAACCGCCGCCTGGCGCGAAGCACGGAAAGATGGCCGCAGCCGTGCGCGCCAGCGAGGCGGCAATGGGCGATCTCCTCGACCTGCCCTTGGGCAGCGGCGGTGAAACGCAGCAGCGGGACGGCACCGGCATCCTGACGACCGATCACGGCGTGCCGATCAGCGACAACCAGAACAGCCTCAAGGCCGGGCCGCGCGGGCCGGTGCTGCTGGAAGACTTCGTGCTGCGCGAGAAGATCTTCCACTTCGATCACGAGCGCATCCCGGAACGGATCGTCCATGCCCGCGGCTCGGGCGCGCATGGCACCTTTACCGTCACCCGCGCCATTCCCGAACTGACCCGCGCCGCCCTGTTCCAGAAGGCGGGCAACAGCTGCGAGACCTTCACCCGCTTCTCGACGGTCGCGGGCTCGAAAGGGTCCAAGGACACGCCGCGCGACGTGCGGGGCTTTGCCACCAAGCTCTACACCGCCGAAGGCAACTGGGATCTGGTCGCCAACAACTTCGCCCCCTTCTTCGTTCAGGACGCGCTCAAGTTCCCCGACCTGATCCATGCCGTGAAGCCCGAGGCGGACCGGATGTTCCCTCAGGCGGCCTCGGCCCATGACACCTTCTGGGACTTCGTCTCGCTGATGCCCGAGACGATGCACACGGTCATGTGGCTGATGTCGGACCGCGCCCTGCCGCGCAGCTATCGCATGATGGAGGGCTTCGGCGTCCACACCTTCCGCATGGTCAACGCCGAGGGCAAGGCAAGCTTCGTCAAGTTCCACTGGAAGCCCCGGCTGGGGGTGCAGTCGCTTCTGTGGGACGAGGCCGTGAAGATCGGGGGCGCCGATCCCGACTTCAACCGCCGCGACCTGTGGGAAGCGATCGACCGCGGGGACTTCCCCGAATTCGACCTGGGCATCCAGGTCTTCGACGCGGCCTTCGCCTCGGCGCAGTTCTACGACGTGCTGGATGCGACCAAGATCATCCCCGAGGAGGATGTGCCCGTCCAGATCATCGGCACGCTGCAGTTGAACCGCAACCCGGACAACTTCTTCGCGGAAACCGAGCAGGTCGCCTTCATGCCCCAGAACGTGCCGCCGGGGATCGACTTCAGCGACGACCCGCTGCTGCAGGGGCGGCTGTTTTCCTATCTCGACACGCAGAAGTCGCGGCTGGGGACGACCAACTTCTTCCAGATCCCGATCAACGCCCCGCGCTGCCCCTTCGCCAACATGCAGCGCGACGGCATGATGCAGACGCTGGTCCACAAGGGCCGCGCCAATTACGAGCCGAACAGCCTCGACAAGGCGGGCGAGGACCAGGGCCCGCGCCCGTCCGAGCAGGGGTTCGAAACGATCCGCCGCATGGACCAGGCCGAGGACGCGAACCAGAAGCTGCGGGTGCGCGCCGACAGTTTCCGCGACCACTTCAGCCACGCGCGGCTGTTCTACCGCAGCCAGACCCCGGTCGAGCAGGATCACATCGTCAACGCCTTCACCTTCGAGCTGTCCAAGGTGGACCTGCCCCATGTCCGCCTGGCCGTGCTGGCGCAGTTGCGCAACGTGGACGAGACGATGGCCGCGCGGGTGGCCAAGGGCCTCGCCCTTGACCTGCCGCCACGCGCCGCCCCCGCGAGCGAGCCGGTGGACATGCCGGCCTCGGACGCGCTGTCGATCCTGAAGAACGCGGCCGAGACGCTGGAAGGGCGCAAGGTCGGCATCCTCATGGATGAGGACAGCGACGCGTCCCAGGTCAGGGCACTGGTCGCGGCCATCAAGGCGGCGGGCGGGGTCGCCATAACCATCGCGCCGCGCCGGGGCCTGGGCGACGGGCAGCTGGACGGCACGCCGTCGGTCGTGGTGGACGCCATCGCGCTGGTGCTGACCGAGGCGGCGGCGCGCAAGCTCTGCCAGCACAAGCCGGCCATCGACTTCGTGTCGGATGCCTTCGCCCATTGCAAGGCGATCGGCCATGCCGCGGGCGCGCAACCGCTGCTGGACAAGGCGGGGGTGGTCGCCGATGCGGGCGTGGTTCCCCTTGACGCGCTGCCCGCGGCGGCCGTGCGGCGCTATCACGACCGCGAGGCGAGGATCTGGGCCGCCCATCCCTGACCTTCCGCCTGACGGAAGGATGACGAAAGCAAGGCGGCAGCCGGGAGCGCCCGGCTGCCGCCAAATGCACGTTTCGCGCCGCATCTGGGTTGCGGCACAACCTCGGGCGCGGCTCGCCTGGCGGTTCCGGCGTCTTGCCCGGCAGGAAAGGGCAAGCCTGCACATGTCCGCCTCCCCCCCGCCGGACTGACCTCGCGCGCGGCTGCGCCGTTCGGGCAAGGCGGACTGTCGCCGGGATACCGTGTCGTTCGGCCTTGCACGCATGTATGCTGACGATCACGAGCCGTTGCAGGCCGGGTCGGAGGCCGGACGCCGCCGGCGAGGCCCACAACTGGCCCATTGCGGGAACGGGAGTTGCGCTGTGTCCGAAACGAGGATTTCCTCTGAACCAGACCGGTCCGGCGGCTCTGCCGTCCGGGCCTCCCGGCCCGAGTTTCCCTCGCTGGCCGAGGCCACCCGAACCTGGGGGCGCATCGCGCTGCTGTCCTTTGGCGGCCCTGCCGGGCAGATCGCCGTCATGCACCGCATCCTTGTCGAGGAAAAGCGGTGGCTCGGCGACGGGCGGTTCCTGCATGCGCTGAACTTCTGCATGCTTCTTCCCGGACCCGAGGCGCAGCAGCTTGCCACCTATATAGGCTGGCTGATGCACGGAACGCGCGGCGGCCTGATCGCAGGCGCGCTGTTCATGCTGCCCGGCGCGGTGGCGATCATGGCCCTGAGCTGGCTTTACGTCCTTTACGGTGACGTGGGCGTGGTCCAGGGGCTGTTCTTCGGCCTCAAGGCCGCCATCCTTGCCATTGTACTGCAAGCGGTGGTCCGCGTCGGCCGCCGTGCCCTGAAGAACGATGCCATGCGCCTGCTCGCGGTTCTGTCCTTCGTGGCGATCTTTGCCTTCGATGCGCCGTTTCCCCTGATCGTGCTCACCGCGGGCCTGATCGGCTTTCTGGGGGCGCGGTCCGGCTTGCGCGCCTTCGCGCCGGGTGGCGGCCACGGACCGGCCGGCGGCGTTCACATCGACGATGCCGAAACGCTTCTCGGGGAGGAGATGGCCGAGATGCCGGCTGCCGCACGGCGGAACGCGCTCAGGGCGGGCGCGGCCGCGCTGATCCTGTGGCTGGCGCCGGTGGCGATCCTGGTCCTTGCCCTCGAGAAGGGCAACGTCTTCACCGACATCGCCCTTTTCTTCTCGAAGATGGCGGTGGTGACATTCGGCGGCGCCTATGCCGTCCTTGCCTATGTGGCCCAGGAAGCTGTCGGGACCTATGGCTGGCTCGGCCCCGGCGAGATGCTGGACGGTCTCGGCATGGCCGAGACGACGCCCGGCCCCCTGATCATGGTGCTTCAGTTCGTGGGCTTCCTGGGCGCCTTCCGGGAAGCGGGGTGGGAAAGCCCGCTTCTTGCCGGCACGATGGGCGGCCTGCTGACCACCTGGGTCACCTTCGCACCCTGCTTTGCCTTCATCTTCCTCGGTGCTCCCTACATGGAGGGTCTTCGCGCCAACCGGGCCCTGTCGGCTGCACTGACGGCCGTCACGGCCTCGGTCGTCGGCGTGATCCTGAACCTCGCGATCTGGTTCGGGGTCCATGTCATCTGGCGGGACGTGCAGCCGGTCGAGCGCGGGCCGGTATCGCTGGAACTGCCTGTCCTCGGCTCCATCGACTGGACGGCGGCTGCGCTGTCGGCGCTTGCTCTCGTGGCCGTGTTCCGGCTGAAGCTCGGGATGACCACGGTGCTGGCGGGAGCGGCGGCCCTTGGCGTCGCCCTTCATGCCGTCGGAATGCTGGTCTAGCCATTCCGCGGCGACGCATTCGCCCCCGGGCACTGGGCTCTTCGCTCCGATCCTCGGGCTGTCGATGAGCGCCTGCCGTCCCTCTCAGGTGCCAGGGCGGCCGAGGCTGGCGAAGGACGAGGGGAGGGAAATGCCCATCGCGAGGCTGGACGGAAGATCCGTCGTATCCCCCCTTCAGAATGGAAGCCGGGGACCGAAGCGCCGGAAGGGCAAGCCAAGGGGGTGCCCGGCTCGCCTTCGCGGCCGAGGGACTGGATGGTGACCAGCAGCCCCAGGATGAACAGCAGGCCCGACAGGATCATCGGGCTCGGGAAGATTGGTCAGGCAGAACAGCACTACGGACGCCCACGACCAGTGTCGGGATGGCTTCCGGCCGAACATCCACTGCCAGCCGTGCCATCCCCTGAGCCCGTCCATTTCCGCCAGCGTCCCGGCAATTGACGAGCCGAGCACCGGAGAAATCGGAGCGGCGGCCGTGAACAGGCCAGTCACCTGCGTCCGGTCCTTGGCCGGAAACCAGTATCTGAGATAGAGGGTGATGCCGGGAAAGGCCCCTGCCTCTGCCGCGCAGGATGCGGAAGCTGGCCGGCCGCTGAACGAAGGCCATCGCCCCGAGATAAGTCCTCAGGTCGGCATGACCCGTGCGCTCCAGATCCGGGCGCTGAACCTTCCCAGCGCAAGGCCCGAGGGAGAAGAGCAAGCCCGTCGATTTCATGGCGACCCCGAGAGGATTCGAACCTCCAACCTGCCCCTTAGGAGGGGGCTGCTCTATCCAGTTGAGCCACGGGGTCGTCGGGGTTGTTCTCGCACGGGCGGGCGCCGGATGGCAAGGTTGCGGATGAGGGCTGTCATGCGCTAACGGTGGACCGTTCCCCCAGGTGATTTGCCCATGACAGCTTCCCGTCCTCGCCGCCGCCCCCTGACGCTTCGCGACGTGTCGCTGGCCTCGGGGGTCAGCGAGATGACGGTCAGCCGGGTCCTGCGCAACCGCGGCGACGTTTCGGCCGCGACACGGGAAAAGGTGCTGAACGCGGCCCGCGCGCTGGGCTATGTCCCCAACAAGATCGCGGGCGGGCTGGCCAGCCAGCGCGTGAACCTGGTCGCGGTGGTGATCCCCTCGCTGTCGAACCTGGTCTTCCCGGACGTGCTGGGGGGGATTTCGGCGGAACTGGACGACACCGAACTGCAGCCGGTGATCGGCGTCACGAACTACGGCCCCGCGCGGGAAGAGGCGGTGCTGTACGACATGCTCAGCTGGCGGCCGACGGGCGTGATCCTGGCGGGGCTCGAGCATTCCAGGGCGTCCCGCGCGATGCTGGAGGGCGCGGGAGTTCCGGTGGTCGAGATCATGGACGTGGACGGCATTCCGATCGACACGGCGGTGGGCATCAGCCACGACCGCGCGGGGGCGGAAATGGCCGGCGAGATCCTGGCCGCCGGATATCGCCGCATCGGCTTCATCGGCACACACATGCCCGAGGATCACCGTGCCCGGAAGCGCCTTGCCGGCTTCGAGCGCACGCTTGAGGCTGCGGGCGTGCCGCTGGTCGCGCGTGAATACTATCAGGGCGGATCGTCCCTGGCGAAGGGGCGCGAGTTGACCGAGCGCATCCTCGCGCGCGAGCCGGAACTGGACTTCCTGTATTACTCGAACGACCTGATCGGAGCGGGCGGCCTGATCTGGGCGCGTGAACGCGGAATCGACATCCCGGGGCGGCTGGGGCTTGCCGGCTTCAACGGGGTGGACCTGCTGGACGGGCTGCCGATGCGGCTGGCCACGACCGATGCGCGGCGGCTGGACATCGGGCGGCGCGCGGCGCGGATCGTGTCAGGCAAGGACCCACGCCCCGAGGACGGGATCGTGGCGCTGTCCCCGACCTTCCTGCCCGGTGACACGATCCGCCCCCCGAAGAGGTGAAGGATGGGGGCGCTGCCCCCGTCACTTCGTGACTCCCCCGGGGTATTTCACATCAGGAAGAAGCAGCGGAGCTTACAGTTCGACCGCTTCCATGACCTTCGGGGTGAGGACATCGACACCGGGAAGGGCGCGGCGCATTACCTCGGGGTCCTGTCTCAGCGCGGGGAAGGTATCGTAGTGACAGGGAATGACGGTTTTGAAGTCGAAGTACCGCCTGGCCGCCCAGGCTGCGCGCTCCATGTCCATGGTGTAGTGGCCACCTGCGCAGAGGATGCCGATCTCGGGGCGGTGCAGTTCCGCCATCCATTCCATGTCCGCCATGATGTCGGTGTCGCCCGAAACGTAGATCGTGCGGCCCTCGCCCTGGATCATGTAGCCCGACTCGTGCCCGGCATAGACGGGCTTGCCATCCACCATCAGCGACGAGGAATGGCTGGCGTTGACCATCGTGACCCTTGCGCCCTTCAGGTCCACCGTGCCGCCCTTGTTGAAGCCGATGCCGTCCAGCCCCTCGGCCTCGGACCAGTAACCGATCAGATCGGCAATGCCGACGACCGTGGCCCCGAGTTCCTTGGCCAGCGCCACCGCGTCGCCGGTGTGGTCCCCGTGGCCGTGGGTCAGCAGGATATGGGTGGCGCCGCGCACGGCCTCGTCGCGCCGGTCTGCGGGGAACACGGGATTCCCGGACAGCCACGGGTCGATCAGGATCACGGCCTGCTCGATCTCAAGGCGGAAGCTCGCGTGGCCCAGCCAGGTCAGTTTCATTCCATACCTCCTGCGTTTCGGGCCGCAGGCTAGCGCGGCTTGCAGGGCCGGTCCACCGCGGGTAAACCGCGGGCCAAGCGAAAGGAACCCCCATGTCCATCACCGAAGCCGAGGCCCGGAAGGTCGCGCATCTGGCGCGGATCGCGGTCGCGGACGAGGCGCTGCCCGCGCTCGCCGCCGAATTGAACGGCATCCTGCAGTTCATGGAGCAGCTGAACGAGGTCGATGTCGAAGGCGTCGAGCCGATGACGGGGGTCGAGAAGATGCGCCTCAAGCGCCGCGAGGATGTGGTGACCGACGGCGACATGCAGGAGGCGATCCTGCGCAACGCCCCCGACGCGCGCGAGGGGTTCTTTGCCGTGCCGAAGGTGGTGGAATGAGCCTGAACGAACTGACCATCGCCGAGGCCCGCGACCGCCTGCGCGCGCGCGAGATCACGGCGGCCGAGCTGACCGACGCCTGCCTTTCCGCCGTCGACGGCGCGGGTGCGCTGAACGCCTTTGTCCACCACACGCCCGAGATCGCGCGCCAGCAGGCAGCGGCAGCGGATCGGCGGCTCGCCTCGGGCGACGCGCCGGCGATGTGCGGGATTCCCGTGGGGATCAAGGACCTGTTCTGCACGAAGGGCGTGCCCTCGCAGGCGGCCTCGCGCATCCTCGAAGGCTTCCGCCCGGAATACGAATCGACCGTCACGCAGAACCTGTTCGACGCCGGCGCGGTGATGCTCGGCAAGTTGAACATGGACGAATTCGCCATGGGCTCGTCGAACGAGACGAGCGTCTATGGCAACGTGGTGAATCCGTGGAAGCTGGACGACCGGCAACTGACGCCCGGGGGCTCCTCGGGGGGCTCGGCGGCGGCGGTGGCGGCGGACCTCTGCCTTGCGGCGACGGGGACCGACACCGGCGGCTCGATCCGCCAGCCGGCGGCATTCACCGGCACCGTGGGATTGAAGCCGACCTATGGCCGGGTGAGCCGCTGGGGCACCATCGCCTTTGCGTCCTCGCTGGACCAGGCGGGACCGATGACCAAGACGGTGCGCGACGCCGCGATCATGCTGGGCGCGATGGCCTCGGTCGATCCGAAGGATTCAACCTCGGCCGATCGCCCGGTGCCGGATTACGAGGCCGCGCTGACCGGCGACATCCGCGGCAAGCGCATCGGCATCCCGCGCGAATACCGCATGGACGGGATGCCGGTGGAAATCGACGCGCTGTGGAAGCAGGGCGCCGAAATGCTGCGCGACGCGGGCGCCGAGATCGTGGACATCTCGCTGCCCCACACGAAATACGCCCTGCCCACCTATTACGTGATCGCGCCGGCCGAGGCATCCTCGAACCTCGCCCGCTACGATGGCGTCCGCTACGGTCGCCGCGCAAGGCTGAGCCAGGGCGACGGCATCACCGAGATGTATGAAAAGACCCGCGCCGAAGGCTTCGGGCACGAGGTCCAGCGCCGCGTGATGATCGGCACCTATGTGCTGTCGGCGGGCTTCTATGACGCCTATTACAACCGCGCCCGCAAGGTCCGCGCGCTGATCAAGCGCGACTTCGACCAGGTCTTCGCGCAGGGCATCGACACGATCCTGACGCCCGCGACGCCCTCGGCCGCCTTCCCGCTGGGGGCGATGACCGACGCGGACCCGGTGCAGATGTATCTCAACGACGTCTTCACGGTGACGGTGAACCTCGCCGGGCTGCCCGGACTTGCCGTGCCGGTCGGACTGGACGCCCAGGGACTGCCGCTGGGGCTGCAGCTGATCGGCCGCCCGTGGGACGAAGGCAACCTTCTGAACCACGGCGCCGTTCTGGAAAATGCGGCGGGATTTGTCGCCAAGCCCCGGCGCTGGTGGTAAGTGGTAAGCTGACGGCCACCCCTTCGAGGAGAATGAGATGCGCGCCCTGACCCTGATCCCGCTCCTCGTATTGGCTGCCTGTTCGGGCGAGAATCAGGGCTGGAACCCGAATTACCGGGCGAACGCCACGCCCTATGGCGACTATCTGCGGGGGCGGGAACTGGCGCTCACCGGCTACCGGGCCGAGCCGCCGCGGGTCATTCCGGTCGCCCTGCCCGTCCGCGCGCCCACCCCGGCCGAGATCGCGGGTCCCTCGCCGGTCCAGATCCTAGAACAGGCCGTGACCCCGGACGGACTTCCCCCGCACCGGGTGCCGTTCCGCGGCGCACCCGCCGTGGACCCGCGCCCGCCCACGCTTCCCAGCACGCGGCCCGTACTGCCCAGCGAGCGGACCGTGCTGCCGGTGCCGGTCGCGCCCGTGGTGCGCCAGCGCACGGTTGTGCCCACTGCGCGCGTCACCGTGCCGGCCCCTGTCACGTCCCGCCGGCTTGAAGGGAACGTCGCCCCGATCTATCCGCGTGCCGTTGGCACCACTGGCAACTGCGCTGCCTATCGGACGCCCATCGCCGCCCAGCGCGCCTTCATCGCGGAAGGCGGGCCCGAGCGTGACCGGCTGGGCCTTGATCCCGATGGCGACGGTTACGCCTGCAGCTACCGCCCTGCGGCCGCCCCGCCTGTCCAATGACCTCGTGCGCCGCCCCTGAGGGGACCGGCCGCGCATGAGCTTTCCGTCACCCAATCACGGCGAACGGCGCGGCGTGCAAAGGCCTGACCTTGTGGTGATCCATTTTACCGGCATGGCGGATTATTCCTCGGCCCGCGCGCGGCTGTGCGATCCCGCGGCCGAGGTCTCGGCCCACTGGATCATCGACGCGGACGGCACGACCGAGGCGCTGGTTCCCGAGGATCGCCGCGCCTGGCATGCCGGGGCTGGCAGTTGGCAGGGACGTGAGGACGTGAATTCTCACTCCATCGGCATCGAGCTTGCCAACCCCGGCGACCGCCCCTTTCCGCATCCGCAGATGAACGCGCTCGAAACCTTGCTGGCCGGGATCATGGCGCGCTGGGCGATCCCGCCCCATCGCGTGATCGCCCATTCCGACATGGCGCCGGCCCGCAAGACCGATCCCGGCCCCCGCTTCGACTGGGGGCGTCTGGCCCGCGGGGGCCTTGCGCTGAGCCCGGGCATCGGCACGCGCGAGGCACCACTCGCCGCCATGCTCGACCGCATCGGCTATCCCCCGGCGGCTGCCGATACGCGGCTGTCCGCCTTCCGCCTGCGCTTCTGCCCGTGGAACGTCGGCCCCGAGAATGACGACGACCGCCGCATCGCCGCAGGCGTGCTAGCGGTCCTGCCGCAAGAGGAAACATGCTGATCTACAAGGTGCTGCGCGCCGCGGAATGGGCCGCCCTGCAAGCCGCCGGTCGCACTGACGGCGCGCCGGTGGACGTGGCCGACGGCTACGTGCATTTCTCCACGGCCGAGCAGCTCGCCACCACGCTCGCCAGGCATTTCGCGGGCGAGAACGACCTTGCCCTCCTCGCCTGCGAGGCCGAGGCCCTCGCCCCCGACCTGCGGTGGGAGCCCTCGCGCGGCGGCGCCCTGTTCCCGCATCTCTACCGTGACCTGAGGCTTTCCGATGTCCTGTGGCATCGTCCCATTCCCCTTGGTCCCCAAGGCCACGAACCGGGGGAACTCGCATGAGCCTGATCGAACGCGCAGGCCTTGCCGCCCTTCACCGGCTCGACCCGGAACGCGCCCATGACCTGTCGCTCAAGGCGCTCTCCACCGGTCTCGTGCCGCTGCCCGGCAAGCCCTTCACCTCGCCACGGCTTGCCACGCGTCTGGCCGGGCTGGACCTGCCGAACCCCGTGGGCCTCGCCGCGGGCTACGACAAGAACGCCCGCGTGGTCGGCCCACTGACCCGCGCAGGCTTCGGCTTCGCCGAGGTGGGCGCGGCCACCCCGCGACCCCAGCCCGGCAATTCCAGGCCCAGGCTGTTCCGCCTTACCGAGGACCGCGCGATCATCAACCGCTTCGGCTTCAACAACGAGGGCGCCGAGGCGATCTGCGCCCGCCTGGCTGCGCGCCCGCGCAACGGTGTCCCCGTGGGCCTCAACATCGGCGCGAACAAGGACAGCGCCGACCGCGCCGCCGACTTCGCCCATGTGGCTGGCCTCGCCGCGCCGGTCGCGGACTTCCTGACGATCAACGTCAGCTCGCCAAACACCGAAAAGCTGCGCGATCTGCAAGGCGCCCGCGCCCTTTCGGCCCTGATCCAGGGCGTGCTGGATGCGCGTGATGCCTCGGGCGCCCGTCCGCCCGTCTTCGTCAAGATCGCCCCCGACCTCGACGAGCAGGCGCTTGCCGAACTCGCCACCGTCCTGCGCGACAGCGGCATCGATGGTGCCATCGCCACCAACACGACGCTGACCCGCGCCGGACTGGCCTCGCGCCACGCGGGCCAGAGCGGTGGCCTTTCCGGCGCGCCCCTGTTCGATCTGTCCACGAAGATGCTCGCCCGCCTCTACCGCCACCTCGGTGGCAGCCTGCCCGTCATCGGCGTCGGCGGCATCGCTTCCGTCGAGCAGGCCTGGGCCAAGATCGAGGCGGGCGCCTCGGCCATCCAGATCTACAGCGCCCTCATCTACCAGGGCTTCTCGCTGGCCGACCGCATCGCGCGCGGTCTCGACGCCCGGCTTGAGGCCGAGAGGATCACCCTCGCCGACCTCACCGGCAGCGCCGCCGACCGCTGGGCCGCCTAGACGATCCCTTCCAGCCCGAGGATCTGGTTCATCATGTCCGAGGGCGCGCTGCATCCCGCGTCGCCCACGATCCGCGCCGGCACCCCCGCAACGGTCTTGCAGGGCGGCACGTCCGTCAGCACGACCGAGCCCGCCGCGATGCGGCTGCAGCGGCCCACGGTGATGTTGCCCAGCACCTTGGCGCCCGCGCCGATCAGCACGCCGTCCCCGATCTTGGGATGGCGGTCGCCGTCCTCTTTTCCGGTGCCACCCAGCGTCACCGAATGCAGCATGGACACGTCATTGCCGACCACCGCCGTTTCACCGATCACGATGGAATGGGCATGGTCGATCATCACGCCGGTTCCGATCCGGGCGGCCGGGTGGATGTCCACGCCGAAGACCTCGGAACAGCGCATCTGCACGAAATAGGCCATGTCGCGGCGGCCGTGGTCCCACAGCCAATGGCCGATCCGGTAAGCCTGCAGCGCCTGGAAGCCCTTGAAGAACAGCATCGGCTGCATCAGCCGGTGGCAGGCCGGGTCACGTTCGTAGACCGCGCGCAGGTCGGCCTCGGCGGCCATCGCCAGCGCGGGCTCGCGCCGGTGCGCGTCGTCCGCGATCTCGCGCAGGATCTGCTCGCTCATCTCGCCGGATGCGAGCTTCAGCGAAAAGCGGTAACCCAGCGCCGCCGGGAAGGTCCGGTGGTGCAGCAGTCCCGCGTGGATCAGCGCGCCCAGCAGCGGCTCGGCCGCCGCCGCCTCGGCCGCCTCGCGCTGGATCTGGTGCCAGACCGAGGCGTGGGTCACCTCGGGGCCATCGGCATAGGGCTGTCCGTCCATGTCCCGGTTCCTTTCGTCGCCCTTACCCATCTAGGGCAGGTTGGGGGCGACGAAAAGGCTCAGACCGGATCGGGAACGCGCAAGGCAAGCCAGTGGATCGCCAGCCGCACCCGTCCCCCGGCGAAGTTGCCCCCCGTGGCGGTCAGACGCAGTTCCTGCGCCGCATAGACGGCCGAAGGCGCCGACAGCAGCCCCTGCGACCACGAGTTCAGCGGCAGGCCCAACCCCGAGCCATAGCGGTTGGTCGCCCCCGTGACGCCGATCATCCAGCTGGTCAGCGTGCCGGTGACGGGCTTGATGACCCGGCCCGTGACGCCAAGAACCAGCACGTTCGCCGGGATGAACACCCCCGTGCCGAGCGTGGCCCCGGCGGTGATCTCGACCTCGCCCGTGGTCATCCCGGCGCCCAGACCGCCGCCCGAGGCCCCCAGCGTCAGCGCGCCGGGCAGCCAGGCCGTGCCGTCCCACAGCGCGCTCAGGCCCTGGTCCAGCACAAAGGCCCGCTGCCCGCGCTGCGGCTCGGCAAAGACCCAGCCGCCATTCGCCCCGATGGCGATGCGCCCGGCCTGCCCCGCCCAGGGACCGCCTGCGCCGAAGGGAACGGCCCAGCACTGCCCGTCCGTCACGGCGGGCGGAGGGCTGGCGGCCGTGACGCTCTGCAGCACCAGGTTCACCAGCCCGTCCAGCCGCATCAGGCCGTCGTTCACCGTGACATGCTTCTGCGCCTGCGCGGGCTGCAGAAGCGGCAGCCCGCAGCGCAGCGTTGCCTGTTCAGACATGGATGTTCCTCCTGACAGACGGGCCCGGCCCGTGGATTTCGGAAAGCTGCGCCACCTCGATGACGAAGCCGCCCCCCTGCGCGGCGCGGGTCCAGACACTTTCGGGGATCGTCCAAGCGGGACGCGAGACTTCCTCGCGGTGCAGTTCGCTCGTCCCCCGCACCAGCCGGATTACATAGCGTTCATAGGCCTCGCCCAGCGGCACCTCGGGCGCATCCCAGCCGTCGCCGCCGGTCCGGGTGCGGCGGACCCAAGTCACCTCGCGGTCCCTCACAGACAGGTGGCAGGGCGACAAGGGCCGCAGCCCCGCGCCTGCGGCGACAAGGGACCGCGCACGATAGCTCTCGTCATCGGGCGACTGGCTCGACGGCCCGATCCGCCAATGGCGCAACTGCCCCCGCGCGTCCGGGTCCAGGTCCACCTGACGCGGCGCCCCGTCCATCAGCACGACGACGCTGCCCGCCGGCCATTGCGCCGGCATCAGCGCATCCGTCCCTGCCTGTCCCCGCAGCCGACCCGAGATCTCCCACTCGCCCGGGGCCACCAGCTTTGCCTCGGAAAACTGCATCAGCTCCCAGTTCCCCGGCGAGCCATCCCCGATCGCCATCACGTTGCCGCCTGCCAGCAGCGCGTTGCGGGTGACGGACCGCAGGTTGCCGCCCTTGACGCGCAGCCGCAGCGCAGGCCCCCGGTCCATGACCCCCGGCCTCGCCGCAAGCAGCGGCCCAAGCGTCACCCCCATGACCGCGCGCGAGGGCAGGATCACGTTCGGCTGCCAGCCACCGTCCTCCTCGACCGACACCCAGGCCCGTACCGCGCCGGGCCAGGGCGTCCCCGTGACGGCAAGCCACGGCGCATGGGGCACCTCGGTCCCCCTCATCAGCGGCAGGTCCAGGAAGACCGGCCACACCGGCCCCGCCGGAACATGCGCCTTCCCGCGCAACTCACCGGTGACATACGGCGCAGGGCGATAGACCCCCGGCTCGACCCGCACCGCCTCGACCAGCGTGGCACCGGCCCGCTCGACCCGGTCGATGCGCCAGCGGTCCCCCGCCCCCGCGCCATCCGCCAGCCGCACCCCATCGCCCGGTCCCAGGTCAGCCCTTGACGGAGGCAGCGCGAACCGCGCCGCCTCCTGCGCGACCTTCGCCTCGACCAGCCAGCGGGACGCAATTGCGTGCCCCTCGCCCGGCGTGAGCACCATCGGCATGTCGCTGTCCGACACCGAGAGGATCTGTCCGTCCGGCAAAGCCGCCTCGGCGGTGCGCGCACCATAGTCGGCGCCCGTCTCGACATGGCTCAGCCGCACCCGGCCCACCATCTCGGCCGCCGGCGCACGGGTGATCTCGAACCCGCCGACCTCCTCGGCCACGGCAAGCTCGTCTTCTGCCAGCACCGCGTCCACCCGCCCGTCGCGCATGACAAAGCGCAGCACGCCATCCCGCTCCACCGCGTCGAACCCGTGCGCAAGCATCAGCGGCTGCAAGGCCGCCCGCCCGCTTTCGGGTCCGCTGACGGCATAGCCGCGCATGGCCCCATGCAGACCGCTCACGTCGAAGGCCGCGACCCCGGCTCCTTCACAGATGTCGCGCACCACATCCGCCAGCGGCACCGCGCCTGCCCGGCCGTTCAGCCAATGCCCCCGCTCCCAGGCAGGCCCGTCCGACCAGAGGTCGCCCCGCGCCGGAAAGGCCGGATAGGGCCGCGCGTCCCATGCCCAGACATGGGCGCGCGATAACTCGACCATCCGCCCGCCATTCTTCATGGCGGGATTGTTCGCCGGATCGGCCCAATACGAGGTCACCGCCTCGACACAGGCCGCCTGGATGGCGTCGTCCCGCCGCCCGTCCGAGAACCAGGGCAGCATCGACTCGCTGCTCATGGCATCCAGGAACTTGTTCGGCTGGTTCGTCCCTTTGTCGAGCGCCGCGCAGCCGTATTCCGTGAACCAGATCGGCCTCGACCCCGGCACCCAGGCCGTCGGATCGGCCGACCTCTGGCCATCCGGCCTCCGGTCGTAATGCCAGTTCGACCACCAGCCCTTCAGGTCCTTGTAGCGCCAGATCCAGGGCTCGCCCTGCCCGTCCGTGATCGGCGTGGGGACCTGCGACAGCCGGTGCTCGTCGCTTGCGTAATACCAGTCGAACCCCTCGCCCCCGCAGACATTGGCGCGCAGGTAATCGACATTGTGGATGTCGCCCCAATGCGCGTCGAGGTGGCTTTCGCCCTCACGCCAGTCCGACAGCGGCATGTAGTTGTCGATGCCGACGAAATCGATGTTCTCGTCGCCCCACAGCGGGTCCAGGTGGAACACCGCCTCGCCCCCGCCCGAATGATGGCCGAAATACTCTGACCAGTCCGCCGCATAGCCCAGCTTGACGCCTGGCCCGAGGATCGAACGCACCTCCGCCGCCAGCCGCCGCAAGGCCGCGATCGCCGGATAGTCCTGCGCCCCCCGGATCTGCGTCAGCCCGATCATCTCGGAGCCGATCAGGAAGGCGTCGATCCCGCCCGCCATCCGGCACAGATGCGCGTAATGCAGGATGAAGCGCCGATAGCCCCATTCCTGCGGCCCCGAATAAACGATCCGGCCGTCCCTTTCGGCAAAATCCGAGACCGAGGCCGCCCCGAAGAACGCCGCCACCTCGGCATCCGCCACAGCCGTTCCCTGTGGCGAGCCCTTGCGCCCGGCCGCGACCGACGTCGTGATCCGCCCTCGCCAGGGCATGACCAGCTGGTCCTTGGCATCGCTCCAAGGGTCCGGCCGCCCGTTTCCTTCCACCTGCTCCATCAGGACGAACGGATAGAACACCGCCGCCTTCCCCGAGGCGCGGATCGCCCGGATCGCCTCGACCACCGACCCGTCGGACGGAGTCGGCGGTCGAGGTGACCTCGGACGCCCAGCCCGCGCCGATGTCCGACTTGTCCATCAGCACTTCGTAGGACGAGGCCTCGACCTGCACGACCGTGGCCAGCGAGCGGATGGATCCCGTCGTGCGCAGCACGGCCTGCACGGTTTCGGAAATGGTCGGTGCGGCCAGATAGCCCCCGTCGGTGCCCGAGGCCATCGCCTTCTCCTCCAGCGCGAGGCTGCGAAGGCCGGAATCGTCGCCGCGGCGCAGGTAGGCGGCGAAGGCCTTCTGGTGCGGCGCCTCGATCTCGGCGGCCTGCGACAAGGGCGAGCGGCCCCGGAAGGCGGTCTTGCGGTCCAGCATGGTCATGCGTTTGTCCTGTGCTTGCAGTTTCTCTTCGACGTTCTCGCGGAATGCCTTGAGTTCGTTCACGAACTCGGCCATCGCGCCCTTCAGCCCGGCAGGCGTCCCGCTGCCGCAGGCCTCCGCGCCGGTCCTTGCCTCGGTCATTGCCGTCCCTCCTCAACCGAAAAAGGCGGCCCCGGCGTCCCCGCCCCAGCCGCCTGCCATCGGCGCGGGCGCATGGCCCGGCCGGTTCCCTCTCGCCCAGGGCGCCCGTTCCGGGCCGCGCCTTGCCGTCCTGTCCACCACGACCCGCCCGAGCCCAGCGCCGGAATGCGCCCGTCGGGCTTGGCGGTCCTAGCCGTCCTTGCGCCGACCGGCCACGCGCTCGATGCGGGAGAAAAGCGGCGCGAACCGGCCGCGGTCGTAGGTCAGCCCCTCGTAAACGGCATAAGTCCGCCGCGCCCAGCCGAGGTAAAGCTGCGGCCGCCCCGTCCGCGCCGCCAGCCATGCCATCCGGTGCGAATCCCGGCTGATCGCCGCGCGGGTGCGATAGACCAGCTTCCTGCGCCAGCCGATCCCCTTGGCCTGCGGCGCCACGCGCTTGACGGGGCGAATGCCGCGTTTTGCCCAGGTCAGCCGATAGGCCAATCCCTCGCGCCGCTGCCGGAAGCCCGCGGCCTGGGTGTCGGCCACGAAATCGGCATCGACGGGCTGCAGGTCCAGCCGCCCCTCGGCCCGGCCCTCGTCGATCAGGCGCTGGATCAGCGGCGCGCGGACGACCACCACGTTCGTGCCGCGCCCGTCCGAGGAATAGGGCTCGACCCAGGCATCCCCGAAACTGACATCCGCCGTTTCCGCCACCACGTCGTCGCAGAAGTTGCAGGCCGAGTTCTGGAAGTAGCCCGCGCCCCAGTCGCCATCGGCCAGATGGAACCACTCGTTCTGGACGGTCGAGCCGTCGTCCAGCGTCAGGTGCGCCGTGTACCAGTTCGCGGGCCGGTTCGCGTCCTTCAGCCGATATTCGACGGCGCGCACGCGGTCGTGGTCCACGCCCAACTGCCAGGCGAAGCTTTGCACGAAGCGCGCGCTTTTCATGTGGCCGCAGAACAGGCCCAGCATGTGCGTGATGCGTTCCGCCAGCACGGGGTCCTGCGCGCGGGCCAGATGCACCGCCTTGATGAAGCAGGGGATGCCCACCACCGCATAGCGCCCCGGCGTGGCCCGCACCTGATCCAGCACCTCGGCCAGATGGACCGGGTGATAGCGCGACCGGGCGCCGGCCAGCAGCTCGTCTTCGTTGCGGCTGATACGGTAGCCGAAGAAGGGCTGCCCCGGCGTGCCGGGGTGGACATGCAGCACGCCGTCGATCTCGCCGCGCCGCATCAGTTCGGCCGCCACCCAGCTGACCATGCCGCCGGAACTGCCCCGCTCACGGAAGGGCGCTTCCGCCACCGCGCCGACGTGGCACGAGGTGTAGCGGCCGAGACGCGCGTCGTGCTGCGGCGCATCGGGGAAGCGGGCGGCGGCGATGGCGTCCTCGTTTGTCGCCTCGGGCGAGAAGGGGCAGAGCCGGGCAAACGCCTCGCTGCGCCGGTGGGTGGCGGGACCGGTGGGCTTCAACTGGCCGTAGTCGTCCCACTCCATCCGCGCCTCGGCCCCGGACGCGCAGGCCCCGCAGCCGATGCAGAGGCCCGAGCGGACGATCTGCGCGGGGCTGAGGGCCTGCGTCATGCCCGCCCCGCCAGCGCCGCGTCCAGCCAGGCCGCCGACTGCGCCCGAAGGTCGGCAATCCGCGCCTGGACCGCCTCTGACACCGGCTCGGCCAGCAGCGCGCCCACGTCGGCGGGGTCGCGGTCCTCGAAGGTCAGGTGCCGCTCGGCCCCCAGCAGCGCGGTCAGGTCGCGCACCTTGGTCCAGCGGTAATCCGAGGGCGCGCAGGCCAGCGGCTTGCCGTTCACCAGCGCAAAGCAGCAGCCGTGGAAATAGGTCGTGGCCACCGCCTGCGCGCCCGCGACCAGCGCCGCGAACTCCTGCGGTCCGGCGTCCAGCCGCTGCTCGTCCGCCCAGTCGTTGCGATAGCCAACGCTGAGCGTCCGCAGGCCCTGCGCGCGCGCCGCGTCCTGCACGCGGGCGGCGAACCAGTCGGGGATGTGGTGGCCGTAGACCAGCACATAGGGCGCCTCCTTCGCCGCCTGAACCCGGGGCGGGTTCAGCAGCACCGGGTCCAGCACCATCGCCGGTCCGGCGCCCGTGGCCCCTTCCACCAGCCCGAAGCTGTTGTCGTCGCGCACCGAGATCGCGTCCAGATCACGCAGGCGATCCGCCCATTGCGGCTCGACGAAATCGGCGGCGTAGTTCCCGAAGCTTGCGGCATAGGTCACGACGCGGGGGGCCGCGATCCCCTCGCCCCAGAAGACGGGCTTGCCGCCGTACCAGGGGTGCGAGAGGTTCAGCACCTCGTCGCTGCCGATCACCGCCAGATCGACCGCAGGCATCCCCTCGGGGGCGTCCAGGTCGAAAGGCGCCGACAGCGGCAGCGCGCGGAAGGCGTCGAGGAACTTGCGCAGCTTGCGCCCGTATTGCGCCACATCCGCGCGGGACGACCGCTCGGGGGTGAGCGGCTGGAAGGCATAACGCCACTCGCGCGACGTCACCTCGCGGGAATGGTGGTCCAGCAACACGGCGTCATGGCCGCGCGCGGCGATCGCCTCGACCAGGCAGCGGGCCTGCCAGTAGCTGCCGTAGTTGATGCAGCGGTGGAAGGTCAGGACGCCGACCCGCATCTAGCGCCCGTAGATCCGGTCGATCACCCGCGCGACCGTCACCAGATGCCGCGCCTCGTCGTCGAAGCGTGCCTCTCGGGACAGCCGCGCCAGCCAGTCCACCGCCGCGCGCCCGCCCCATTCGTCCGGCGGCTCGGCCAGCGCCTCGGCGCGGATATGGTGATGCCGCTCGGCCCGCAGGTCGTAGAAGGACCCGTTGACGTTGCGCAGGCTGGCCCCGCCCTCGGTGCCGAAGAACTCGACCGCGATCACCGCCTCGCGCCCGGCCTGCAGGCCCCAGGAACAGGCCAGCCGCACCACGGTCCCGCCCGCAAGGTCCAGCGTGGCGACGGCGTAATCCTCGACCTGCACCGAGGGGTCGGCCAGAGGCGCGCCCTTGGCGTAAAGGCGGCTTTCGACGCCCGTGACCTCGGGCCAGCCCAGCGACCACAGCGCGAGGTCGATCAGGTGGACGCCCAGGTCCACCACGCAGCCGCCGCCCGAGAGCTTCGGGTCATAGAACCACGACTTGTCCGGCCCCCAGGCGTTGTGGAAGGTCACGTCCACGCCGAAGACATGGCCCAAGGCGCCCGCGTCCAGCAGCGGCCGGATCGCGCCCATCGCGGCGGTCTGGCGATAGGACAGGTCCACGCCCAGCAGGCGGTCGGCGCGGCGGGCGGCCTCGACCACCTCGGCGACCTCGGGGCCGGTGCGGCCCAGCGGCTTCTGGCAGAAGACGGCCTTGCCTGCCTCCAGCGCGGCGATGGACTGCTCGGCATGGGCAGCGCTGGGGGTGGCGATCACCACTGCGTCGATGTCTTCGCGCAGCAGCGCATCCAGACCGTCCACTCGCCGCGCATTGGGAGCGAGCGCCAGCGCCTCGGCGGCCCCGTTGTCGTCGGGCTCGGCCACCGCGACGATCTCGGCCAGCCCCGTCGCGGCCAGCGCCGCCATCCGGTGCCGCCCGATCCAGCCGGTGCCGAGGAAGCCCAGCCTGGGGCGGCTCACAGCGCCACCCAGGCCTTGACGAAGGCGCCCGGCTTGTCGCGGGTCGCGGCCAGCGCCTCGCCCAGATCCTCCAGCGCATAGGTCCCGGTCAGCAGCGGCGACAGGTCCAGCCGGCCCGAGGCCAACGCATCGACCGCCGCCCGCAGGCCGGCCACGCGGACGCCCGCGTCGCGTTCATGGGCGCTGGCGATGTCGATGCCCTTCCAGTTCCACATCTGCATGTTGACCTGCCGCGGTCCGTCCTGGTGATAGCCTGCGATCACCAGACGCCCGCCCTCGGCCACGAGTTCCCCGGCCAGGTCCAGCGGCCACTGCTTGCCCACGCATTCGATCACCCGCTCGGCCATGCGGCCATCGGTCAGGCGCTTCACGTCCTCGATGATGCGCCAATGGTCATCCATCGTGATCGTCTCGGACGCGCCCATGCGGCGCGCAAGATCCAGCGTCTCGGCCCGGCGCGACACCGCGATCACCCTTGCCCCCGCATCGGTGGCCAGCCGCGTCAGGATCGCGCCCAGGAAGCCGATGCCGACGATCACCACCGTCTGGCCGGGCCGCACGTCCGAGCGCGCGAAGATGTTCATGGCGCAGGCCACCGGCTCGCCCGGAACCGGCATTTCGTCCAGGCTGGCAGGCAGCGGCACCACCATGTCGGCCCGCGCCACGTCGTATTCCGCATAGGACCGTTCCGTCAGCGCCGTCACGCGGTCGCCGACCGACAACCCCTCGACCCCCTCGCCCAGTGCCGTGATCCGGCCCCAGCCTTCGTGCCCCATGCCGCCCGGCGCGCCCGGCCAGGTGGACCAGGGCTGGCCTTCCCACGGCTCGACATTCGAGGCGCAAACGCCGCAGCCTTCCAGCCGGATCAGCACCTCGCCGGGGCCGGGTTCGGGCAGGGGCACCTCGGCCACGGAAAACCTCTGCGGTCCTTCAAGGACCGCCGCACGCATGGTCTGGGTCATCGGCAATCGTCCGTAACAATATGGGGGACCGGAACCGGATCGCGGCCCCTCCCCTTGTGGATGGCAAAGGTGGAAAGGCTGTCATGGACCCCAAGGACCCCATCCCTGCCAGGGAAGGCATGAACGAGCAGCTGACCAGCAACATCATGCGCCTGGTCAGGCGCCGCCGGCAGGAGGACGCCCGCGCCTCGCTGAGCGACAGGATCGCCGAAAGGATCACCCGCATCGCCGGCTCGATGAGCTTCATCCTGCTGCACGTCGCCTTCTACGGCGGGGCGCTGCTGGTCCTGACGGACCTGATCCCGGTCCCGGTCCCCTTCGCCGACGGCATCGGGCTGATCGGCTCGGTCGCGTCGACCGAGGCGATCTTCCTGTCGCTGTTCGTGCTGATGAACCAGCGGCGCGAGGAGCAGCGCGCCGACGCCCGCAACGACTTCACCCTGCATGTCAGCCTGCTGACCGAGGACGAACTGACCAAGATCGCCACGGTCATCCACCGGATCGCCGAGAAGCTCGACGTGCCGGTCGACGAAAAGACCGCCGAGGAGGTCGAGAAGAACATCGATCCCGAGCAGGTCCTTGACGCGCTGGAGCAGATCGAAGGGGACAGCGGCGCCCCCGGTCATCCCCGCGCTCACGATGCGGGTGCGGCCAGGGGCAGTTCCGCGATGAAGGCTTCGACCGCCTCGTAGGCCTCGTCGTCGGTCATCTGGCGCGGCGGGTGCTTGCAGAAATAGGCCGCCGGGGCGAGGACCGGCCCGGCAAGCCCCCGGTCGCGGGCGACGGCGGCGCAGCGGATCATGTCGATGGCGACCCCGGCCGAGTTCGGGCTGTCCTCGACCGACAGGCGCAGTTCCAGGTTCATGGGGACGCCGCCGAACAGCTCGCCCTCCATCCGCAGGAAGCAGACCTTGTTGTCCTTCTGCCAGGCGACGTAATCGGACGGCCCGACGTGGATGTTCTCGTCCGCGATCCGCTCGGCGGCGACGGACTGGACGGCCTCGGTCTTCGAGATCTTCTTGCTTTCCAGCCGCTTGCGGTTGGCCATGTTCAGGAAGTCGGTGTTGCCGCCGGTGTTCAGCTGGTAGGTCCGGCACAGCTTGACCCCGCGCTTGGCGAACAGGTCCGTCAGCACGCGGTGGACGATGGTCGCGCCAAGCTGCGCCTTGATGTCGTCCCCGATGATCGGGACGCCCCCCTGGCGGAAGCGCTCGGCCCAGGCCGGGTCCGAGGCGATGAAGACGGGGATGTTGTTGACAAAGGCCACGCCCGCGTCCAGCGCGCATTCGGCATAGAACTCGGTCGCCTTCTGGCTGCCCACGGGCAGGTAGTTCATCAGCACGTCCACCCGCGCCTCGCGCAGCGCGGCCACGACCTCCTCGCGCGAGGGTTGCGCGGCGTCGGCGGGCACGAAGGTCCGCTCGGCCGGGTGGTCGGCCATGTGCTCGGCCACGCCGTCGAGGATGCGGCCCATGCGGACAACCGCGCCCGTGTCCGGCACCTCGGGGGCGAAGACGGCGGTGCAGTTGGGCGCGGCGAAGATCGCCTGCGCCACGTCGCGGCCGACCTTGCGCGCGTCGATGTCCCAGGCCGCAACCACGCGGATGTCGTCGGGGCGGTAGCCGCCGAGGTTGTGGTGCATCAGCCCCGCGGCGTCGTTGCGCCCGGCATAATGGGTCAGTCCCTGCACCAGGGAACTGGCGCAGTTGCCGACCCCGACGATGGCGATGTTGATCGGCATGTGGGCGTCTTTCATGCGGAGGGCCTTCAGGTCAGGGCCGGCTGAAGCGCGGCCGGCGTCGCCTCAACACGGGCAGGCGCATATCGTTCGATCATCGCGGCGCAGAAATCCGCGAACTGCTGCGGGTCGTGCGGCGGGCTGGTGTGATGCGCGCCCGGGCCGAGATGCTCGGGCGTGAAGCAGAAGGTGACGGTTGTGTCGAAATCGGCCAGCGCCTCCATCTGCCGGTCGAACCAGCCTAGCGCGTCGGGGCGGAAGCTGTCCGCCCAGCTGAGGCCCGTGCGCAGGTGCCGCACGCCCAGCCGCTTCATCCAGGCCACCGCATCGTCCAGGCGCGGGTCCTGGTAGTGGAACCACTGCATCAGCCCCATGTCGGCGGCGTGGGGCGCATAGGCGTCCAGCCCCGGCTTGGGCGTGCCGTCGGCGCGGATCAGGCCCATGTAGAAATGGCGGTAATAGGACGAGCCCTCGGCCTCGCGGTGGCGGGTCGTGGCGCCCCATTCCTGCGGCAGGTCGAAGAGCGAATACCAGAAGATGCGCGGCACGCGGCCGACCAGCAGCTCGGCCGTCTTCTGCACGCCGAAGACCTGCACCTCTTCCGCGCCGAACGATCCGACGCCGACCTCGGTCACCCAGACGGGCTTGTCCGTCACGGCCTCGATCTCGGCCACCTTGGCGGGCCATTCCTGGATCTGCCACAGGTTCCAGTCCAGCGGAAAGCCGTGGACCGCGACCACGTCCACGTGGTCGAGCGCGCCGTGCCCTTCCATCCGCCGCACCCACAGCGGGTCGATCGGGGACATGCCGCCCAGGACGCGGGTGATCGCCGGGTTGGCCTGCTTGATCGCCTGCCCCGCCAGCGTCACGCACTGGCCGAAGCGCGACCAGTCCGGGTCGAGTTCGGGGTCCCAGTGGGACTTGTTGTTCGGCTCGTTCCAGATCATCGCGGCTTCGATCATCGGGCAGGCTCCTCGGGTCGGGCAGGATAGACCGCGTGGGGTCCGTAATTGGCGAAGGGCACCGGAGCGGTGCGGCAAAGATAGACCTCGTCGGCGGGCCCGGCTTCCACGGCAAAGCCCGAGGCGCGCAGCATCGCCTCGACGCCCGCACGGTTCGGCACCCACCAGTTGGTCCAGTCATGGGCCCACTTGTGCTCGATGAAGGCCATGCGGGGCCAGTCGGGCTGCTGGAAATGGGCGTCTTCCGAGAAATCGTAGTCCTCGGCGGGCTCGGCCACCGTGCCGGGACCGCGCGTCAGCGTCTGGAACAGCATGGTGTCGCCCGCGACATGCGCGCGGATCAGGTCCAGCGCCAGCAGCGGGTGGCGCAGGTGATACAGCACCCCCATGAAGATCACGAGGTCGAAGCGTTCGCCCAGCGCGGCCACGTCATAGACGCCCATCTGGCGGAACTCGACCCCGTCCATGTCCAGCACCTCGGCCGCCAGCCGCGCCTGCGCCAGATAGCGGGCGTCGCTGTCGATCCCGAGAACGCGCGAGGCGCCCCGGCGGCGCATCTCGAAGCTGTAGAAGCCCGCGTTGCAGCCGATGTCGAGCACGGTCTTGCCCGTCAGGTCGCGGGGGACGAGATGGGCGAAGCGGGCGAACTTGTCGGCCGGGTAGTCGCCCAGGAAATGCCCGGGCGCGGTGCGGACACCGTTGAGGTCGAGGTTCTGGAACCAGGGGCCAAGCGCCTCGATTCTTTCTGCGATCTGCGTTGCGTTCATCAACCGTTCCGTCAGGCAGTACCGTTAACGGCTATGACATGCCCCGCCCCTTGTCCATGCGCCATCAGCCAGCTGACCGAGGCGGGGGCGATCTCGAACCGCAGCAGGTTGTCGAGCGGCAGCCCCAGCACCTGCGCGACCACCCCCCGGATCACGTCGCAATGGCTGACGCACAGGACCGGCCCGCCGCCCTGACCCGCCAGATGGTCGATGTGGCGCATGGCGCGGGCGACCGCCGCCGCCATCGTCTCGCCACCCGGCGTGGGCGCCGTTCCGCGGGCGGTGTTCCAGCACTCCCAGTCCGGGTCGCCGTCCAGGGCGGCAAAGCGCCGACCCGACCAGCGGCCGAAGTCGATCTCGTCGAGGTCGGGCGCAAGGACGGGCGTGAGGTTCAGCCCCGCGCCGAGGATGTCCGCCGTTTCCACCGTCCGCCGCCGCGGGCTGGCGGTGATCCCGACCACGCCCCGCCCCGCGAGCCGCCGCGCAAGGGCCGCCGTTTCCTCTCGCCCTGCCGCGTTCAGGGCCACGTCGCGGGTCCGTCCGCTCAGCCATGTGCCCAGGTCGTCATGCGACCCGTGGCGGACCAGCCCGATCAGAATGCCCATGCCAAACCCCCGCTGTGCCTGAAAAACCATGTCAAGCAACAAAGATGAAGAAGAAGATGGAACCCATGTCGCATGAAGGCTTTTACATCACGACATTGAGACTGCTTCAATTTCCAAGAAACGGACGACGAGGGGACAAGTTGGAAAAGGTTCTGATCACCGGGGGTGCAGGGTTCATCGGCCGCTTCGTCGCGGACGAGCTGCTGCGGCGCGGCCACCAGGTCCGCGTGCTGGACGCGCTGATCCCGCAGGTCCACGGCGAGGGCGCGGGCCGCCCCGAGGCACTGAACAGCGAGGCCGAGTTCATCCACGGCGACGTCCGCGACGCCGAGGCCGTGACCCGCGCGCTGAAGGGCGTGGACAGCGTGATCCACCTGGCCGCCGAGGTCGGCGTGGGCCAGTCCATGTACGAGGTAGAACGCTACACCTCGACGAACGACGTGGGCACCGCCGTCCTGTTCGAGAAGCTGATCGACAACCCCGTGCGCCGTGTCGTCACCGCCTCCTCCATGTCGATCTATGGTGAGGGGCTTTACCGCGACGCCGACGGCACGCTGGTCGAGGACGCCGAGCGCGTGGGCATCCGCGACGGGCTGAAGCAGTGGGACCCGACCGATGCGCAGGGCCGCCCGCTGGTGCCGGTCGCCACGCCCGAATGGAAGCGCCCGAACCTCGCGTCCATCTATGCGCTCAACAAGTTCGTGCAGGAACGCACCACCCACATCATGTCCGCCCCCTACGGGATCGAGGGCGTGTGCCTGCGGCTGTTCAACGTCTTCGGCCCCGGACAGGCGCTGTCGAACCCCTATACCGGGGTGCTGGCGATCTTCGCCTCGCGCTATCTGAACGGCCAGGCGCCGATGATCTTCGAGGATGGCGAGCAGCGCCGCGACTTCGTCCACGTGTCCGACGTGGCCCGCGCCTTCGCCGAGGCGCTGAGCCTGCCGCAGGCGGCGGGCGGCACCTTCAACATCGGGTCCGGCAACGACCGGTCCGTGACCGAGGTCGCGCAGGAACTGGGGCGCGCCATGGGCCGCAACGACCTTGAGCCGCTGATCGTCGGCAAGGCCCGCATCGGCGACATCCGCCACTGCTTCTGCGACACCACGCTGGCGGCCGAGAAGCTGGGCTTCCGCGCCGACACCGACTTCCGCGCGGGACTGGCGGAACTGGCCGAATGGGTCGCCAGCCAGACCGCCGTGGACAATGTCGAGAAGATGCGCGCGGAACTCGACAAGCGCGGGCTGGTGGCGTGATGGGGCGGACCGACGCATCCGCCGATACGCGGCCCGTGCTGGTCACGGGGGGCGCGGGCTTCATCGGCTCGAACCTCGCCGACCGGCTGGCGTCCGAAGGCCACCGGGTCATCGTCTATGACGCGATGAGCCGCCCCGGCGTGGAACGCAACCTCGCCTGGCTGCAATCCCGTCACGGCGACCGGATCGAGCACATCCCCGCCGACATCCGCGACGGCGCCCGCATGGCGGCGGCGGCGCAACAGGCGAAGGCGGTCTTCCACCTCGCAGCGCAGGTCGCGGTGACCACCAGCATGGTGGAACCCGTCGAGGACATGACGATCAACCTGATCGGCACCGTGAACCTGCTGGAGGCCCTGCGCGCCAAGGGTGACGGCACGCCGCTGATCTTCGCCTCCACCAACAAGGTTTACGGCGATCTGGCCGACCTCGACTTCGCGCTGGAAGGCGAGGCCTACAAGCCCACCGACAGCGACGTGCGCGCCCATGGCATCGGCGAGGCCCGCCCGCTGGACTTCCACACGCCCTACGGCTGTTCCAAGGGCGCGGCGGACCAGTATGTGCTGGACTATGCCCGCAGCTACGGGGTGCCCACCTGCGTGCTGCGGATGTCCTGCATCTACGGCCAGCGCCAGATGGGGACCGAGGACCAGGGCTGGGTCGCCCATTTCCTGATCCGCGCGCTCAAGGGCCAGCAGATCACGCTGTTCGGGGACGGCTGCCAGGTCCGCGACATCCTCGACGTGTCGAACGCCGTGGAAGCCTATCTTGCCGCGTGGCAGCGGATCGAGGAGGTGCAGGGCCGGGTGTTCAACCTCGGCGGCGGGCCGCAGAACGCGATCAGCCTGCGGCAGCTGCTGGACTTCGTGGGCCGGATCCTCGACCGGCCCGTGGACATCCAGTTCTCGGACTGGCGGGCGGGCGACCAGCGCTACTTCGTGGCCGACACCCGCGCCGCGGAAAAGGCGCTGGGGCTGTCGCCCAAGGTGAACTGGCAGGAGGGGGTGACGCGGCTGGCCCAGTGGCTCGCTGCGGAAAACGGCGTGAACCTTCCCGTGGGGCAGCCGCCCCTGAAGCAGTCGGCATGATGCGGCTGCTGATGACCACCGACGCGGTCGGCGGGGTCTGGCAGTATTCGCTGGAACTCGCCGCCGCCTTGCAGGCCGAGGTCACGCTGGCGGTGCTGGGCCCCGCGCCCGATGCCGGGCAGCGCGCGGCAGCCGCTGCGGCGGGCCTGCGGCTGGTCGAGACCGGCCTGCCGCTGGACTGGCTGAGCGACGGCCCCGCCCCGGTGCTGGCGGCGGGCGAAGCGGTGGCGCGGCTGGCGCGCGAAACGGGCGCCGACGTGGTGCATCTGAACGCCCCCGCGCTGGCGGCGGCGCGCTTCGACCGGCCGGTCGTGGCGGTGAACCACGGCTGCCTCGGCACCTGGTGGGACGCGGCGCGCGGCGGTCCGGTGGACCCTGCGCTTGCCTGGCTGCCGGAACTGGTGGGCCGGGGCCTTCGCGCGGCGGATCGCGTCGTCGCCCCGACCCGCGCCTATGCCGAGGCGACCGCGCGGCGCTACGGCCTGCCCGTGACGCCCACGGCGGTCCACAACGGCCGCTCGCCCCTGCCCCTGTCCGAGGCGCAGCCCTTCCACGGCGCGCTGACGGTCGGGCGGCTGTGGGACGAGGTGAAGGACACCGCCACCCTTGACGCCACGGCTGCCCTGCTGGACGCCCCCCTCGTCGCCATCGGCGCGACCCGTGCGCCCCATGGCGCGACGGTGACGCCCGCGCATCTGCAGGCCACGGGCCCCCTGCCCGCCGACGGGATCGCCCGTTGGCTGTCCCGCCGCCCGGTCTTCGTCAGCGCCGCCCGGTTCGAGCCCTTCGGCCTGGCCGTGCTGGAAGCCGCGCAGGCGGGCTGCCCGCTGGTGCTGTCGGACATCCCCACCTTCCGCGAACTCTGGGACGGCGCGGCCACCTTCGTCACCCCCGGCGACGCGCCGGGCTTCGCCGGGGCCATCGCCGCCCTGCTGGCCGACCCCGCGCGCCATGCCGCCCAAGGGGACGCCGCCCGCAGCCGCGCCGCCCGCCATACCCCCGCCGCAATGGCCGCGCAGATGTCCGGCATCTACCGCGACCTCGTTTCGGCCAAGGACAAAGCCGCATGAAGATCGTCTATTTCACCCATTCGCTGCAAAGCTGCTGGAACCACGGCAACGCCCATTTCCTGCGCGGCGTGCTGCGGGAACTGGTGGCGCTTGGCCACCACGTCCGCGCGCTGGAACCGCAGGGCGCATGGAGCCTTGACAACCTGCTGCGCGACCACGGCGCGGCGGGGCTGGAGCCCTTCCGCCGGAACTATCCCGAGCTGACGGTCGAAACCTACGACCCTGCCGCCGACCCGGTGGACCTGACGGGCAACGCCGACCTGGTGATCGTCCATGAATGGAACGACCCCGCGCTGGCCGCCACGCTGGGCAAGGCCCGCAAGTCCGGCGCGCGCTTCACGCTGCTGTTCCACGACACCCACCACCGCGCCGTCAGCGAGCCGGACGCGATCCGCGCCTTCGACCTGTCGGGCTTCGACGGCGTGCTGGCCTTTGGCGAGACGCTTTCCGAGGTTTACCGCCGCTGGGGCTGGGGCGACCGCGTCTGGACCTGGCACGAGGCCGCCGACACCCGCCTGTTCCATCCGCCCGCGCAGGAAACCGCGCGCGAGGGCCTCGTCTGGATCGGCAACTGGGGCGACGGCGAGCGGACCGAGGAACTGGAAAGCTTCCTCTTCCGCCCCGCCCGGGATGCCGGACTGCCGCTGGACATCTACGGCGTCCGCTATCCGGCCGAGGCGCTGGCGACGCTGGACCGCTACGGCGTGCGCTATCACGGCTGGGCGCCCAACGCCGCAGCACCGGGGATCTTCGCGCGCCACATGGCGACCGTCCACGTCCCGCGCCGCTTCTACACGACGGTGCTGCCCGGCATCCCCACCATCCGCGTCTTCGAGGCGCTGGCCTGCGGCATCCCCCTTGTCTCGGCCCCGTGGGCCGACAGCGAGAACCTGTTCCGCCCCGGCTTGGACTTCCTCTTTGCCCGGGACGGCGCGGAAATGACCGCCCACCTGCGCGACCTGTCGAACGACCCGGCCCTGCGCGCCTCGCTGGTCGCCAGCGGACTGGAAACCATCCGCACCCGCCACACCTGCGCCCATCGCGCGCAGGAACTTCTGTCCATCGCCGCAACGCTCGGCCTCAACCTCGGAGCCTCTGCGGCATGAAGATCGCCTTCTACGGATCCAGCCTTCTGTCGTCCTACTGGAACGGCGCGGCCACCTATTACCGCGGCATCTTGGGCGAACTGGCCAAGCGCGGCTACCAGATCACCTTCTACGAGCCCGACGCCTTCGACCGGCAGAAGCACCGCGACATCGACCCGCCGGACTGGTGCCGGTCCGTCGTCTATCCCGCGACCGAGGACGCCATGCGCGGCGTGCTGGCCGAGGCGGCGGATGCCGACATCGTGGTCAAGGCCAACGGCGTCGGCGTCTTCGACCGCGAGCTGCTGGAAGGGGCCATCGCCCAAGCCCGGCCCGGCGCGCTGAAGATCTTCTGGGACGTGGACGCCGCGGCCACGCTGGACGAGATGCGCGCCGACGACAGCCACCCCGTGCGCCGGGCGCTGCCCGGTCTGGACATGGTGCTGACCTATGGCGGCGGCCCGCCGGTGGTGGACGCCTACCGCGGCTTCGGCGCGAAGCTGTGCGAGCCGGTCTACAACGCGCTGGACCCCGCGACGCACCATCCCGCGCCGGCGGACCCGCGCTTCGCCTCGGACCTCGCCTTCCTCGGCAACCGCCTGCCCGACCGCGAGGCGCGGGTCGAGGAGTTCTTCCTGCGTCCCGCCGCGATGCTCAAGGACCGCAGCTTCCTGATCGGCGGAAACGGCTGGGAAACCAAGCAGATGCCGGGCAACGTCCGCCACCTCGGCCATGTCTACACGCATGAACACAACGCCTTCAACTGCACGCCGCTGGCGGTCCTGAACGTCGCCCGCGACAGCATGGCGCACGTGGGCTTTTCCCCCGCCACCCGCGTCTTCGAGGCGGCGGGCGCGGCCGCCTGCCTCATCACCGACGCCTGGGAAGGGATCGAGCTGTTCCTGACCCCGAACTCGGAGGTGCTGGTCGCCCGCGACGGGCAGGACGTGGCGGATCACCTGGCCTCGCTGACCCCGGAACGCGCGCGCGAGATCGGGCAGGCCGCGCTGGCGCGGATCAGGGCCGAGCACACCTATGCCCTGCGCGGCGCGCAGGTGGATGCGCTGTTCAAGGCGCACGCCCGGCAGCCTGAGGAGGCGGGGGCATGAAGCTGGTCGTCCTCGGCCTGTCGCTGTCCTCCTCCTGGGGGAACGGCCATGCCACCACCTTCCGCGCGCTGCTCAAGTCCTTCGCCCGGCGCGGGCACGAGATCCTGTTCCTCGAACGCGACGTGCCCTGGTATGCCAGCCAGCGCGACCTGACCGACCCCGACTGGTGCCGGCTGGAGTTCTACGCGGACCTTCCCGGCCTGGACCGGTGGCGCGAGGAAATCGCGGCGGCCGACGCGGTCATCGTCGGCTCCTACGTCCCCGAGGGGGTCGAGGTCTCGCGCCGCGTCCAGGCCTGGGCGCGCGGCACGACCGCATTCTACGACATCGACACGCCGGTGACGCTGGCGAAGCTGGAACGGGGCGACTACGAATATCTCTCGCCCGAGGTCATCCCCGGCTTCGACGTGTATCTCTCCTTCACCGGCGGCCCCACGCTGCGGCATATCGAGCGGCATTACCGCTCGCCCATGGCGCGGGCGCTCTACTGCTCGGTGGACCTGGACCTTTACGGCCCGCGCGAGGTGCCCACGCGCTGGGACCTGTCCTATCTGGGCACCTACAGCGACGACCGCCAGCCGACGCTGGAACGGCTGCTGCTGGAACCCGCGCGCCGCCGCCCGGACCTGCGCTTCGTGGTGGCGGGGCCGCAGTATCCGTCCGGCATCGACTGGCCCGGCAACGTCGAGCGGATCGAGCATTGCCCGCCCGCCGACCATGCCGGGTTCTACTCGGCCAGCCGCTTCACCCTGAACGTGACGCGGGCCGACATGATCCGCGCGGGCTGGTCGCCCTCGGTCCGGCTGTTCGAGGCCGGGGCCTGCGCCACGCCCATCATCTCGGACAAGTGGGGCGGGATCGAGACGCTGTTCCGGCCGGGGTCCGAGATCGTGCTGGCCGACGGCGCCGCCTGCGTGCTGGCCGCGCTGGACGGCGACGCGGGCGCCATGGGCCGGGCGGCGCGGGCGCGGATCGAGGCCGCGCACAGTTCCGACCATCGCGCGGCCGAGCTGGAAGCCCACCTGGCCGAGGCGGCACACCACAAGGCTGGCATCCGACCAGTCGCAACAGCGGAGGGATGAGCATGAAGAAGACCGACCGGGACGGCCCCCGTGCGACCGTGCAACCCTTGGCGCTGAACGTCGTCGCGGGGGGCGCGGGCTTCATCGGCTCGCATCTGTGCCGCGCGCTCCTGGACCGGGGGGAATCGGTCCTCTGCCTCGACAACCTCCAGACCTCGCGCCCGTCGAACCTGCGGGCGCTGGAAGGCCATCCGCGCTTCCGCTTCCTGCGCCACGACATCGGCCAGCCCATGCCGGCCGAGGTGCTGCGGATGGCCCCGCGCATCACGCGCGTCTGGAACCTCGCCTGCGCGGCCTCGCCGCCGCTGTACCAGCGCGACCCGGAACACACGATGCTGACCAACGTGGTGGGCACCAACAACCTGCTGCGGCTGGCCGAAGCGGCCAAGGCGCGCTTCCTGCTGACCTCGACCAGCGAGGTCTACGGCGACCCCGAGATCCACCCGCAGGCCGAGGATTACCGCGGCAACGTCAGCTGCACGGGCCCCCGCGCCTGCTATGACGAAGGCAAGCGCGCGGCCGAGGCGCTGACCTTCGACTATGGCCGCGCGGGCCGGGCGCAGGTGCGCGTGGCGCGCATCTTCAACACCTACGGGCCCAACATGGACCCCGACGACGGGCGGGTGGTGTCGAACCTGATCTGCCAGGCGCTGCGCGGGAACGAGATGACGGTCTATGGCGACGGCAGCCAGACCCGCAGCTTCTGCTATGTTTCGGACATGGTGGCGGGCCTGATGGCGCTGATGGACGCCGAGTTCGACGGGATGGAGCCGGTGAACCTGGGCAATCCCCACGAGATGACGGTGAACGAGCTTCTGGGCCATGTCGTCGCCCTGACCGGCACCCGCGCGCGCGTGGTCCACCGGCCCCTGCCCGTGGACGACCCGCGCCGCCGCCGCCCCGACATTTCCCGCGCGGGCGCGCTGCTGGGCTGGGCGCCGCGCGTGTCCCTGGCCGAAGGGCTCGACGCCACCTGCGCCTGGTTCGCCGAGGAACTGGTGGCCGAGCCCGCGGCCGGGGTCGCCGGCTAGGCCATGGCCGATCCCTGGACGCAGGCCATGCGGCGCGGCGACTTTCCCGCGGCATGGGCCATCGCGGAACAGGCGCTGGCGGGCCGCGACCCCGCCACGCGCGACGATCCCTCGCTGCCCTATCACCTGCGCTGGGTCTGGGACGGGCGGGCCTTCGACGGACGGGACGTGCTGGTCCGCTGCTATCACGGGCTCGGGGACACGCTGATGTTTTCCCGCTTCCTGCCCGTGCTGGCCCGGCGCGCGGCGCGGGTGACGGTCGAGATGCAGCCCCACCTTGTGCCGCTGTTCCGGGACTTTCCCGGCATCGGCCGGCTGGTGCCCTTCGACGTGGCCCGGCCCCTGCCGCCGCAGGATTGCGACCTCGAGATCATGGAACTGCCGCTGGCGCTGCGCGCCGCCCCCTCGGACGCGCCGATCCCCAGGCTGGACGTCACCCGTGCGGCGCTGCCTACCGGGACGGTGGCGCTGTGCTGGGGCGCGGGGGACTGGGACCCCGGCAGGTCCGTGCCCGAAGGGATGTTCGCGCCCCTCTGCGCCGGCCCGGCGCTGTCGCTGATGCCGGGGCCGACGGTCCTGCCGGTCCTGAACCCGCAGGGCTGCCCGTTGGACATCATGCTGACGGCGCGGCTAGTCGCTGGATCGGCGCTGGTCGTCACGGTGGACACGATGATCGCGCATCTGGCGGGCGTGCTGGGCCGCCCCGCGTGGCTGCTGCTCAGGCACGACCCCGACTGGCGCTGGCCGGTCCCCGGCACGCGCACGCCCTGGTACCCGACGATGCACGTCTTCCGCCAGCCCGCGCCCGGCGACTGGGACGCCGTGATGGCCGAGGTCCGGCAGGCGCTGGAGGGCACCACCCGACAAAGGAAGGTGACATGACCGAGACCCGCCCCGCCCCCCTTGCCCCCGTGTCCTGGGGCGAGCTTCTGGACAAGATCACCATCCTGGAGATCAAGGCCGAGCGCATCGCCAACCCTGCGGCCCGAGCCAACGTGGCGCGCGAACTGTCCCTGCTGCGCGAAACCGCGGCCCCCGTCCTGCCCCAGCCGGACCTTGCGCCGCTGCTGGACGGGTTGCGCCGGGTGAACGCCGCGCTGTGGGACATCGAGGACGACATCCGCGCGCATGAGGCGGCGGGCGACTTCGGGGCCGGGTTCGTGGAGCTTGCGCGCTCGGTCTATCTGACGAACGACGAACGCTCGGCGATCAAGCGGCAGGTCAACGCGCTGCTGCGGTCCGAACTGGTCGAGGAAAAGTACCACGCCGCGGCGAAGATGGGGTAAGCTGCGGCGGGGGACAGGTGCCATGCAGATCACCCTTGCCACGCCGGACGACATCGGGACGCTGTTCGACATCCGCACGGGCGTCACGCAGAACCACCAGTCGCGCCAGGAACTCGCGGCGCTGGGGGTGACGGCCGAGCGCCTGGCCGAGATGCTGCAAACCCGCAGCCGGGCCTGGCTGGCGCATGTGGACGGCGCGGCGGCGGGCTTCTCGATGGCCGATTCCGCAAGGGCGACCGTCTTCGCCCTGTTCGTGCGCCCCGGCTTCGAGGGGCGCGGCATCGGGCGGCGGCTGATGGCCGAGGCGGAAGACTGGCTGTTCGGGCAGGGCTGGGACCAGATCTGGCTTGCCACCGGCGGCGATGAAAGCCTGCGGGCCTTGGGCTTCTATGGCCACCTGGGCTGGGTTCCGGCGGGCGTGCTGGACGACGGGCAGATCCGCTTCGTCAAGCGCCAGCCGGGCCCTCTCATGCCCGGCTGAAGTCGAAGCAGCCGGCGGGCACGCCCGAGCCGCTGACCATCATCGCGCCGCGCGCGTAGAAGCCCCAGCGCTTGCCGGGATCCACGTCCACCAGCACGACGGCCATCTTCGGGTCGGCCCAGACGATCCGCGCGCCCGCCTCGGCCAGGACGGCCTCGGCCCGCGCGGCATCGACCGAGGGGCGGAAGACGATCGCGGTCAGGGCCATGTCGGCGGGCGTGCGCTGCGCCCAGGCGCCGGCGCCCACGGTCAGCAGCGCCACGGTGGCCACGAAGGCGCCCGAGGGCGCGGCCCCTCTGCCCCCGCGCCGCAGGCGCAGGCCCAGAAGCAGCGGAACGATGCCGAAGACCACCAGCCACAGCAGGTCCCATGCCAGCGGGTTGGGGCTGTCGATCCTGATGCGGTGGATGCCCAGGAACCAGTGCGACAACAGCGTGTCGATGACATGCCACGTGCCGAAGCCGATCAGCATCGCGCCCGCCACGATCCCGCGCGGCACCTGCGGGTCGCGGCGATGCGCGCGCCACAGGGCGACCAGTCCCGCGGCCGCGATCACGTACATCAGCGCGTGGAAGACCCCGTCCCACATCACCTGCGCGCGCAGGTCGCCGATGCCGGGCACGAGGCTCAGCAGGTGGTGCCATTGCAGGATCTGGTGCAGCAGGATGCCGTCGAAGAACCCGCCCAGCGCAAAGCCAAGGATGGCCCCCGCCCATGTCCAGTGCCGCGCGGTCATGGCGCCCCCTCCCCGATCCATCCTGGCGGGAACATGGCAGGGCCGCGGATTGTTCCGCCTCAGCCGCGCTTCCCGGGGTCGAGGCGGTCGGAACGGTCACCCAGCACGTCCTCGACATAGATCATGCGGACCAGGATGATGAGGACCAGCAGCAGGGGCGTGGCCAGGAACACGCCCATGAAGCCGAACAGCACGCCAAAGGCGACCACGGCCAGGATGGTCAGCACGGGCGGCAGCGCGCTGGCCCGCTTCTGGATCACGGGCATCAGGACGTTTCCCTCGACCTGCTGGATCACGAGAAACAGGATCGCGGTCCACACCGCCTCGGCCGGTCCCTCTGCCAGCGCCAGCAGCACCGCGGGCGCGGCGCCCAGCCAGGGGCCGACATAGGGGATGAAGTCCAGAAGGCCCGCGATCAGCCCCAGGGCCAGCGCCAGCGGCACCCCGATCAGCCACAGCCCGACGCCCGACAGCACCGCGACCGCCGCCATGGCGATCCCCTGCCCCAGAAGCCAGCGCCACAGGCCTTGTCCCAGCGCATCCAGGATCTCGGCGGCGCGCGGGCGCTTGTCCAGCGGGATCAGGCGCAGCAGCCCGCGCCGGTAGAGCTGGGGGTCCATCGCCAGGAAGATCGCGACCGTGACCACGATGACGACGTTCGCCAGCACCCCGATCACGGAGGACACGGTGCCGCCGATCATGCCGAGGACGTTCCAGCTTGGCCGTTCCTCGTCCGAGGGCACGCGTTCCAGCAGGCTCTGGGCCCAGGAATACTGCCGCAGCAGCGCCTCGAACTGCGCCAGCGCGCGGGGCACCATGTCGGCCACCTGCTGCAGCTGCCCCACCAGACGCGGGCCGAGGAACATGACCCCCAGCACGATCAGCACCGCAAGCGCCAGCGCGACGACCAGCACGCCCGCCGAGGCCGACAAGGGCGTGTGCCGCGCGAGGATCAGCGCAAGGTGCCGCAAGAGCACGGCCATGAGGACGCCGAGGAAGGCCAGAAGCAGGACAAAGGACAAGTGCCAGGCCGTCACGGCCAGAAGGACGATCAGCAGGGAAACGAAGACGACGGCGGGAACGGCTCGGGGCATGGGTCGCCTGCGGAGGAATGGCGTGGCGGCACTGGGGCCACGACGCCCAACGCCCGCGCGGCTGATGCGGTTCGCGGCCGCTTCAGGCCAGCAGCTTGCGGGCGAGCGCGAGATCCTCGGCCAGTTCCGCCCGTGCCTCGGCCGCGCGGCCCGCGTCGGGCAGGCGCAGGATATAGGACGGGTGCCAGCTCAGCAGCACGGGGCCGCTGGACGTGTCCTCGACGGTGCCGCGCCGCCTGGTGATCCCCGCGCCCGTCCCCGTCAGCGCCTGCGCCGCCGTCGCGCCGAGGCCGAGGGTCAGCTGCGGCTTGACGAAGTCGCGTTCGAGGTCGAGCCACCACTTGCAGGCGGCGACCTCGCCCTTGTCGGGGGACTGGTGGATGCGGCGCTTGCCGCGCGGGGTGAACTTGAAATGCTTGACCGCATTCGTCATCCACGCGCGGCCCCGATCGAGACCCGAGGCCTGCATCACCTCGTCCAGCACCTTGCCCGCGGGACCGACGAAGGGGCGGCCAGCCAGGTCCTCCTGGTCGCCGGGCTGTTCGCCCACGACCATCAGGCGGGCGCCCGCAGGCCCCTCGCCGAAGACCGCCTGCGTGGCGTGGCGGCAAAGGTCGCAGCGGGTGCAATGCCGGACGGCGGCGCGCGCTTCCTCCAGCGTCCCGATCACGGCGGGCGCCTTCGGCATCGCGGCGCGGTAGCGTTCGGTGATGGTGGCGGCGCGGGCGGGGGCCTGGGTCGCGCCTGCCGCCTGCATGGCGCGCACGCGGGCCTCGGCGCCTTCCAGCATGGCGGGGATCTGCGCCGTTTCCGGCATGTTCTTCCAGTATTTCAGCGGCATGTGCTGCCGCATCGACCCCAGCTTGATGCGCGCCGGGTTGAAGATGTTGGTGAAATAGGTGGCCCAGAGCGATTCCGCTGCGTCGTCCGGCAGGTCGGGACGCGGGGCGCCGGGGGCGAAGCTGACTTCGCCATCTTCAAAGATCACGCTCAGGTCCGGGGTGTGGATCGCCCAGTCCATGTCGGAAAAGCGGCGGGCGAAGAAGCCGGCGTTGGCTTCCACCACGCGATGTTCCGGCTCGAACCAGGCGGCAAAGCGGCGGCGGTCCCTGTCCGAAGGGATCTCGCGGAAGCGCACAAAGGCGCGCATCTTGTGGATGTCGCGATGGACCGCCTTCTGCAGTGCACCGAGGCGGCGGACCAGCGGGTCGGCGGCGTCCGACAGAAGCTGCGGCTGGTCCTGCAGGCGCACCAGCGCCTGATACAGCAGGTCGGGCGCCGCCGGGTCGCGGTGCAGGATGGCCTTTTCCGCGATTTCCAGAAAGGCGCGGGGCACCTTCAGCGCCCGCCCCTCGCCTGATGGCAGGGGCTCGGGATCGAACAGGCCCTGAGGCGCCTCGCCCACGGCCCATTCCACCTGCGCGGGCGGCACGGCATGGGTGGCCAGCCGGCGGGCGGCCTCGCGCCAGGCGTCCATCGTCCCGGTCTCGGGCAGGACGACCCGGTGCATCAGAACAGGCTCAGCTGCTGCGGCGGGGGCGCGAAGCGGGCGCGCAGGTTCTGGGCGTCGATCAGCCCGCCGGGGGACCAGCCGGGCAAGCTGATGAAGGGCTTGGCCTTGGTCATCGAGGCGCCGATGCGGACGAGGTCGTCCCATTGCAGCGTGCGGTGGCGGCGGGCGGACAGGATGCGGTCCACCGTCTTTGTGCCGAAGCCGGGGACGCGCAGAAGCTGTTCCTTGGTGGCGCGGTTCACGTCCACGGGGAAATCCTCGCGATGCGCCAGCGCCCAGCCCAGCTTGGGATCGACGCCGAGGTCCAGCATCCCGTCGGGCGTGGCCGAGGCGATCTCCTCGGCCTCGAAGCCGTAGAAGCGCATCAGCCAGTCAGCCTGATACAGCCGGTGTTCCCGGATCAGCGGCGGCTTCACCAGCGGCAGCATGGCCGAGGAGTCGGGGATGGGCGAGAAGGCCGAGTAATAGACGCGCTTCAGCCCATAGCCCGCGTAAAGCCGGGACGAGGTGTTCAGGATCGTCGCGTCGTTCGCCCCGTCCGCGCCCACGATCATCTGCGTGGACTGGCCCGCCGGGGCAAAGCGGGCGGGGCGCTTGCCGGTGTGGCTTGTCTCGCGGCTCGCCTCTCGCCCGCTGCGGACGCGGGCCATGGCGGTGCGGATCGTCTCGGGGCGCTTTTCCGGCGCAAAGGTGCGGATCGAGTCGTCCTGCGGCAGTTCGATGTTGATCGACAGGCGGTCGGCGTAAAGCCCCGCCTCGTCGATCAGTTCGGGCGAGGCGTCGGGAATGGTCTTGAGATGGATGTAGCCCTTGAAGCCATGCTCCTCGCGCAGGGTCTTGGCGATCCGCACCATGTCGGCCATGGTCTGGTCCGGGCTGCGGATGATGCCCGAGGACAAAAACAGCCCCTCGATGTAGTTGCGGCGATAGAATTCCAGCGTCAGCGTCACGACCTCCTCGACCGAGAAGCGGGCGCGCTCGACGTTGGAACTGACGCGGTTCACGCAATAAGCGCAGTCGAAGATGCAGAAGTTCGTCATCAGGATCTTCAGCAGGCTGATGCAGCGCCCGTCCGGGGTATAGGCGTGGCAGATCCCCGACCCTTCGGTCGAGCCCAGGCCCCCCTTGCGCGCGTCGCGCCGTTCCGTTCCGCTGGACGCGCAGGAGGCGTCGTACTTGGCCGCGTCCGACAGGATCGCGAGCTTCCGGGAGAGTTCTGGCGTCACGGAAGTTCCCTTGATGTTCCTGTCATATCTAGGAAATCGCAGGCCGGTTTCAACGGTTCCCCCGGCGTCAGATGGCCGTCCAGTTCTGTTCCACCACCGCCTCCATCGCGACATAGCTGGAGGTCGAGGTGATATATGGCAGCGTGGAAATCCGCTCGGCCATGACCTGCCGGAAATGCGCCATGTCGCGGGACCGGATCTTGAGCTGATAGTCGAAGCCCCCCGCGATCATGTAGCATTCCTCGACCTCGGGGATCAGGCGGACGGCGGCGTTGAACTCCTCCAGCGCCTTCTGGCGGGTGTCGGACATGGACACCTCGACATAGGTCACATGGGTCAGACCCAGCTTCAGCGGCGACAGGATCGCGCGGTAGCCGGTGATGATGCCCGTCTCCTCCAGCCGTTTCAGCCGTTGAGCCACGGGGGTCTTGGACAGCCCCACCGCGCGGGCCAGTTCGGTCAGCGGGATGCGCGCATCGGCGACAAGGATCTCAAGGATGCGCCGGTCGATGGGGTCAAGCTGGTTCATCCTGAAAATGTCCTTTCCTGCAGCCGTTCCGGCTAGGGCTTTGCCCATCTTTGGTCACATCGTCCAGCGATCTGCGGCTATCCTGTGCCATCCTTAGCCCTGCGAGCCTGCCATGACCCCTGCCGCCTTCCCAACCCTCGGCCTTGAAGCCAAGTTCGCCGACGAAACGGCCGTGCTGGACCGGCTGGTGTCCGAGGCCGCGATCGGCGCGCAGACGCGCCAGCGCATCACCGACCGCGCCGTGGCCCTCGTCCGCCGCATCCGCAGCGAGGCCAAGCCCACGCTGATGGAGCATTTCCTGGCCGAATACGGGCTGTCCACCCGCGAGGGCGTGGCCCTGATGTGCCTGGCCGAGGCCATGCTGCGCGTCCCCGACGCCCCCACCATCGACGCCCTGATCGAGGACAAGATCGCGCCCTCGGAATGGAACCGGCATCTCGGGACGGCGGCCTCGTCGCTGGTCAACGCCTCGACCTGGGCGCTGATGCTGACGGGCAAGGTCCTGACGGAACCCCGCCCCGGCATCGCGGGCACCCTGCGCGGCGCGATCCGCCGCCTGGGCGAGCCGGTGATCCGCACCGCCGTCGGCCGCGCCATGAAGGAGATGGGCCGCCAGTTCGTGCTGGGCGAGACCATCGAGGGGGCGCTGGAACGCGGCCGCAAGCGCGAGGCGCAGGGCTACACCTATTCCTTCGACATGCTGGGCGAGGCCGCGCGGACCGAAGCCGACGCCGCCCGCTATGCCCGCGACTACGAACATGCCATCGCCGCCATCGGCCGCGCGGCCAAGGCGGACTCGATCGTGAAGAACCCCGGCATCTCGATCAAGCTGTCGGCGCTGCACCCCCGCCATGAGGTCGCCAAGACCGAGCGCGTCATGGCGGAACTGGTCCCGGTCGTCAGCAAGTTGGCGCGCCAGGCGCGCGAGGCGGGGATCGCGCTGCACGTGGACGCCGAGGAACAGGACCGGCTGGTCCTGTCCCTGCAGGTGATCGACGCGGTGCTGTCGGATACCGCGCTGGCAGGATGGGACGGCTTCGGCGTGGTCGTGCAGGCCTATGGCAAGCGCGCGGGGGCGGCCATCGAGGTGCTGTATGACATGGCGAGCCGCTATGACCGGCGCATGAACATCCGGCTGGTCAAGGGCGCCTATTGGGACAGCGAGATGAAGATGGCGCAGGTCGGGGGCATGCCGGGCTTCCCGCTGTTCACCACCAAAACCGCGACGGACGTGGCCTATATCTGCCTGGCGCAGAAGCTGTTCGGCATGGGCGACCGGCTGTTCCCGCAGTTCGCCACCCACAACGCCCATACCGCCGCCGCTATCCTGGAACTCGCCCAGGGCCGCCCCTACGAGTTCCAGCGCCTGCATGGCATGGGCGAGCGGCTGCACGACATCCTGCTGTCGGAAACCAAGGGGCACTGCCGCATCTATGCCCCCGTGGGCGCGCACCGCGACCTGCTGGCCTATCTCGTCCGGCGTCTGCTGGAAAACGGGGCGAACTCGTCCTTCGTCCACCAGATCGTGGATGAGGGCGTCGCGCCCGAATCCATCGCCCGCGACCCCTTCGAGGCGCTGTCCGAGGCGCACGCGCCCAAGGCCCTGAAGGCGCCCGAGGCGCTGTTCGCGCCGCACCACCGGAACTCTCGCGGCTGGGACCTGTCCGACGCGGGCGTGCTCGACCACATCGAGGCCGCCCGCCGCGTCCCCCTGCCCCCGGCCGGGCCGCTGACGGTGGCCGAGCCTTCGGGCACGACCCGCCCCGTGGTGAACCCCGCCACGGGCGAGGTCATCGGCGAGGTGACCGAGGCCGACGAAGCCACCGTTGCCCGTGCCCTGGACGAGGCCCGCACCTGGGACGCGCCGGCGTCGGAACGCGCCGCCACCCTGCGCCGCGCCGCCGACCTGTACGAAGGCAACTTCGGCCCCATCTTCGCCACGCTGGCGCGCGAGGCGGGCAAGACCCTGCCCGACGCGGTGGGCGAGCTGCGCGAGGCGGTGGACTTCCTGCTGTATTATGCGGCCGAAGGCGAGAACGACACGCGCAGCCCCCGCGGCATCTTCGCGGCGATCAGCCCGTGGAACTTCCCGCTGGCGATCTTCACCGGGCAGATCGCGGCCGCGCTGATGGCCGGGAACGCCGTGCTGGCCAAGCCCGCAGAACAGGCGCCGCTGATCGCCGCCATGGCCGTGCGGCTGCTGCACCAGGCGGGCGTGCCCCGCAGCGCCCTGCAACTGCTGCCGGGCGACGGGGCGACCGTGGGTGCGGCGATCACGGCGGACCCGCGCGTCAAGGGCGTGGTCTTCACCGGCTCGACCGACACGGCGCAGGTCATTGCGCGCAGCATGGCACAACACCTGGAACCCGGCACGCCGCTGATCGCGGAAACGGGCGGCCTGAACGCCATGATCGCGGATTCGACCGCCCTGCCCGAACAGGCGGTGCGCGACATCGTGGCCTCGGCCTTCCAGTCGGCGGGCCAGCGCTGCTCGGCGCTGCGCTGCCTGTATCTGCAGGAGGACAGCGCGCCGCATGTGATCGAGATGATCAAGGGCGCGATGGACCAGCTGACGGTGGGCGACCCGTGGCACGTGTCCACCGACGTGGGCCCGGTGATCGACCGAGACGCGCAGGCTGACATCGCGGGCTACATCCAGGCCAACGGCAACGCGGTCCTGCACCGGGGCGCGCAGCCCGAGGGCGGCACCTTCGTCGCGCCGACGCTGATCCGCGTGGGCGGCATCGGCGATCTGGAACGCGAGGTCTTCGGCCCCGTGCTGCATGTCGCCACCTTCCCGGCCGGGAAGCTGGACGAGGTGGTGCGCGACGTGAACGCCCGCGGCTTCGGCCTGACCTTCGGCCTGCACACCCGCATCGACGGCCGCGTGCAGGAGATCAGCGAAGCCGTCCGCGTCGGCAACATCTACGTCAACCGCAACCAGATCGGCGCGGTCGTGGGCTCGCAGCCCTTCGGCGGCGAGGGCCTGTCGGGCACCGGCCCAAAGGCGGGCGGCCCGAACTACCTGCCGCGCTTCTATGCCCCCGAAGGGGCGGACTTGGCCGAGGGCGCCTTCGAGGGCGCGCAGGACATGGCCGCGCTGGACCGCGCCCTGGGCCAGACCGAGGAGCGCCGCATCGACGAGCGCCTGATGCCCGGCCCCACGGGCGAGATGAACCGCCTGAGCCTTTACACCCGCCCGCCGCTGCTGTGCCTCGGCCCCGGTCCGGGGGCGGCCCGCGCCCAGCGCGCGGCGGTCGAGGCCTTGGGCGGCTCGGCCGTCGAGGCCACGGGTCGGGTCGAGCCCGCGGCACTCGCGCATCTCGAAGGCTTCTCGGGCGCGCTCTGGTGGGGCGAGGCCGAGATGGCCGAGGCCTATGCGCAGGCGCTGGCCGGGCGGAAGGGCCCGATCCTGCCGCTGATCACGGCCATGCCCGACCGCGCCCATGTCGCGCATGAACGGCATCTCTGCGTGGACACCACGGCGGCGGGCGGCAACGCGGCGCTGCTGGCGGGGTGAGCCTTGAGCCCTGCGGCCGGTTTGTCGGCCGCAGGACAGTCATGCGAGGCAGGGCGGCTGTGCCAGGGCAGCGAAAGCGGCGCGGCAATGGCACCCGTGTGAGCCGGGGGCTGTCTGCCCCCGCACCCCCGAGGATATTTTTATCCGGCCCGAGAGAGCTGGCCCATGCATGACACGGGAAGACCGCAGAATGGTGCCGGTCGGGGCAGTCCGGCTGTTGCCATCCGTGCGGCTTGATGCGGGCCTGCGTCTTCCTGATCCCGCTTGCGTCCGGTCCGGCGGGTGATGGACCGGATCGCGGTCCGAGGGGTGCAATCCGTTACGCCTGCGCCCCGAAGGGTGCGCGCTCCAGCCGCTCCAGCATCTCCACTTCCTCTGCCGTCAGCGGGATGCCTTCCGCTGCCGCGCGCTTGCGCGCCTCGAAGCGGCGCTGCGACGGCAGGCGGGCGCCCTGGCCCAGGATCGCCTGAAACAGCGTCTCGGCGCGGGCGAAGGGATCGCCCCGGCCCGCAGCGAAGCGTTCGGGCGAGAAGGCGAGGATCAGTTCGCCGTGATGCGGACCGAGGGTCGTCGTGCCGAGGTAGTCCAGCGCCTCGGTGCTGGTCAGGTCGCCGATCATGGCGGCGGCCAGAAGCTCGATCATGGTCGAGATGGCCGAGCCCTTGTGGCCGCCGAAGGGCAGCATCGCGCCCGCCAGCGCCTCGGCGGGGTCGGTGGTGGGGTTGCCGTCGCGATCGACCGCCGTGCCCTCGGGCAGCGGGCGGCCCTCGATCCGGTGCAGTTCCACGTCGCCCCGCGCCATGACCGAGGTGGCGAAGTCGAAGACGTAGGGCGAGGCATCCTTGCGGGGCCAGCCGAAGGCGAAGGGGTTGGTGCCCAGCAGCGGCGCGCTGCCCCCGGCAGGCGCAACTGTTGCATAGCTGGGGCACATGGCCATGGCGGCGAGGCCCTCGGCGGTGATCGCCTCGATTTCCGGCCAGAGCGCCGAGATATGGGTGCAGGAGTTCACGACCATCGCCGCAAGCCCGTGCTGGCGCGCCCTTGCCACCAGCACCGGAAGGCCAACCGCGAAGGCGGCGGTGGAAAACGCGCCCTTCGCATCGACGCGGACGACAGGCGAGCCGTCGTCCTGCAACTCGGGCTCGGCCTGCGGCTGGACCTTGCCGGCGGCGACGGTGCGCAGGCAGCCCTCGATCCGGTAGATGCCGTGCGACTTGCAGGCGTCACGCTCGCCCGCGACGATGGTGGCGGCCAGCGTTTCCGCCTGAAGCGGCGACAGGCCGGCGGCAAGGAAGATGCGCGACACCCTTTCGGCCAGGGCCTCGGGACTGACGGTGATCGGTTGGGCCATCATGCGCTCCTTCTTCTTGCAGGCGGGGCGCGTCAGCGCGCACCCCAGGTGTCGGTCAACCGGTAGCCCTCGGGCCAGGGGTCCGAGGGGTCCAGCATGTGCTGGTGGATGCCGGTGATCCAGCCGCGCCCCGAGATCTCGGGGCGGATCGCGGGCAGGTCGCCCACGGTGGTCGTCCCGAGGATGCGGCCCGCGAAGGTCGATCCGATCAGCGAAACGGCGGTCAGCCGGTCACCCTCGCCCATCTGCCCCCGCGCGTGCAGCACCGCCATGCGCGCCGAAAGCGCCGTGCCGGTGGGCGAGCGGTCCACCTTGCCGGGACGGATCGCCACGGCGGCGCCTGCGCGCAACTCGTTGCCCTCGCGGCTTACGGGACCGGCAAACAGGCAGAAGGAGAAATGCCGCCAGTCCGGGTTGGTCGGATGGTGGAAGCCGAGCTGTTCGTCGGCGGCCTTGGTGATGCGGACGCCCAAGCGGGCGATGTCATGCGCCTCGTCGGGGGTCAGCGCGAAGCCCATCGCGGCGGCGTCCACGATGACGAAGCTGTCGCCGCCATAGGCGGTGTCGACCTTGAGGCTGCCGATGCCCTCGACCTCAAGCGCGGCGTCCAGCCTGCCCGCGAAGCTGGGCAGGTTTTCCACGAAGATGCGTTCGGCCTTGCCGTCCCTGCATTCGGCACGGACGCGGACGAGGCCGCCGGGGGCTTCCAGCGTAATCCGCGTCTCGGGCTCGGTCATCGGCAGGATGCCCGCGTCCAGCAGCACCGTGGACACGCAGATCGAGTTCGAGCCGGACATGGGCGGCGTGTCCTCGGGCTCCATGATGATGAAGGCGGCGTCGGCGTCCGGGTTCTTCGGCGGGACCAGCAGGTTCACGTGGCGGAAGACGCCGCCGCGCGGCTCGTTCAGGACGAAGTTCCTGAGCGTGTTGTCCCGCGCGATCCAGCGGGACTGGTCCCACAGCGTTTCGCCCGGAGGCGGCGCGACGCCGCCCACGATCACGTCGCCGACCTCGCCCTCGGCATGGGCGGAAATCACGTGGATGGTCTTGCTGCTGCGCATCTTCATCTCTCAGGTCAGCCAGTGGGGGAGCGGGGCCGCCTGCCCCGTCCGCGCGGCGCGGGCGCAGTCGGCAAGGCCGCCGAAGCGCAGGGCGCGGCCGGAAAGGCCGGGGCCGTAATGGGCGTACTTGCCCGAGTTCGTCATCACCGCCCGTGCCTGCGGCGGGAACACCGGCTCGGTAATGGAACACCAGCAGAGGTCGGGGATGACCTGCACGCCATTGGCTTTCAGCCGCTTGAGCGTGCCGTCGCGGTCGAGGTCCGCGATGATCGCGCGGCCTGCGGTGACGATCAGGGGGATGGCCACAGGGCCGTCCAGCAGGTCCGCAAGCGCCCGGCACTCGGGGGCCGAGGCATGGGGGCTGCCGATGGCGATCAGGTCCACCTGCTCGGGACCCTGGTTCAGTTCCGCCCAGGCGCGCGACAGGTCGGCGCGGGTGATGGGGGCGTGAGTGGCATCGGGCAGCGGGGACAGGTTCGCCTCGGGGGTGACGTCCTCGACATGCAGCATCGGCGCGCCCGAAGTGGTGCCGAAGGCCGCGCACATCGCCTTGAGGTCGTCGGTCGTGGGGTTCAGCCCGGCGAGGCCGCGCAGCAGCGGGATCGCGCCGCCCGCCGCATGGCCCGCGACATAGCCCAGCAGCGGCCAGAAGGAATCGTCCGCGCCCTCGGGGGTATCCACGTCCAGCACCAGCGCGGGGCGGCGCGCCTCGTCCAGATAGACGCCGGCGAGGGGCGCGCGGCCCGTCACGGCCATGCAGAGGTCGAGGTAATCGGGGTGCTTCGGCGTCCGCGCGCCCAGGACGGTGTTGGCGAAGACGACCGCGTTGGATTCGGCCCAGGCGATGTCCTCGCCCGCTGCCGGGCGGTCGGTCAGCAGGTAGGGCGCGCAGGTGAAGCTGGGGCGGCACCCCATGCGGACATAGGCATCGGCAAGGCGCGAGGCGCGGCTGCCGAAATCGGGATCGACGCCCTGCCCCGGCCAGCCCTCGCGGTCCACCGAGATGGCGTTGATGGTCGTGGGCACCCGGACCTGCGCGCCAAGCTCGGCCATCCGCTCGGCGAAGATCAGGTTCGCCGGATGGGCGAGAATGGTGCCGTCCATGTGGCCGCGCGAAATGTCGGTGAGGCGCTCGGCCCCCTGCTGGCGGGCCATCGCGCAGACGATCCGCATGGAAAGCGCCGCCGCTTCTCCGTCGCGGCCATCGAGAATTGCGCGGTCCTCGGGCGTCAGGGTCAGGGCCGTGTCGGGGGCGTCCCCGACGGGGACCGAGACGCCATTGCCCGTGATCGCATCCGCCCCGATCCGCAGGCGTGGCTGGGCGGACAGGCGGGCGAAGTCCTGCGCGCTGACGCGCAGCACCGGGACCGTGCGGCCGAACATCTCGGCCCCGATCAGGGCGCCGAGGGTCAGGATGTCCTCGGCTTCGGAAAACACCAGCGCCGCCGGGGCGCGGGCGTTCAGCATCAGGTCCAGCATCACGCCCGAGCCCGAGCAGGACCCCCGGCTGGTCGGCATCATCACCACCGCGCCCGCCAGCCCCGCGCCATGGGCCGGGTGATGGGCGTCGATCACCCGCGCCGTTTCGGGATCGACGCCGCCCCAGAAGCTGAGGCCCTCGGCCATCGCAAGGACCGGGCCTTCCGCCAGCCCCGGCAGGATGCGCCGGGCGGTCATTTCACGACAAAGCCGTGGGCGAAGGGGTCGCGTTCGTCGATGAAGATCGTGTTGTAGCCCGTCATCCGCGCCCAGCCCGCGACGGACGGGATGATCGCGTCGCGGTCGCCCACGCGGGCCGCGGCCTCGACCCGGCCCTTGAAGATCGAGCCGATGATGGATTCGTGCCAGAACTCGTCGCCGACCTTCAGCCTGCCCTTGGCGGCAAGCTGGGCCATGCGGGCCGAGGTGCCGGTGCCGCAGGGGCTGCGGTCGATGGCCTTGTCGCCGTAGAAGACAGCGTTGCGGGCATGGGAGCCCTCGACCGTCGGCTGGCCGGTCCACAGGATATGCGACAGGCCGTTGATCGCGGGATGCTCGGGGTGGACGAACTGGTACTTGGCGTTCAGGGCCGCGCGCAGCTTGGGCGACCAGCCGATCAGCTCGCCCGCCGTGTGGTCGGCCATGTCGCGGAAGTTCTTCTGCGGCTCGACGATGGCGTAGAAGTTGCCGCCATAGGCCACGTCCACGACGATCTCGCCCAGGCCCTCGACCTCGGCCGTCAGGCCCTCGGCGTAAAGGAAGCCGGGGACGTTGGTCAGGCGCACTTCCTCGACGAAGCGGCCCTCCTGCCGGTAGGTCACGTCCACGCGGCCGGCGGGGGCGTCGATGGACAGCCTGCCCGGCTCGCGGGGCTGGATCAGGCCGTTCTCGATCCCCATGGTGATCGTGCCGATCAGCCCGTGGCCGCACATGGGCAGGCAGCCCGAGGTTTCGATGAACAGCACCGCCACGTCGCAGTCGGGGCGCGTCGGCGGGTACAGGATGGATCCCGACATCATGTCGTGGCCGCGCGGCTCGAACATCAGGCCGGTGCGGATCCAGTCGAAGTCGCGCAGGAAATGCGCGCGGCGTTCCAGCATCGTCGCGCCTTCCAGCCGCGGGCCGCCGCCCGAAACCAGCCGCACCGGGTTGCCGCAGGTGTGCCCGTCGATGCAGGAGAAGGTGTGGGTCGTCATGGCAGCCTCTTGAAGCGTTGCGGCGAAAAGGCCGCGAGGTCGATGGCAGGGGTCCGCCCGGTCAGCAGGTCCGCGACCAGCCGGGCGGTGCCGGCGGATTGTGTCAGGCCCAGATGGCCGTGGCCGAAGGCATAGGTGACGCGGGGCGTCGCCCGCGCGCGGCCGATGGCGGGCAGGCTGTCGGGCAGCGAGGGACGGAAGCCCATCCACTGCACGCCGTTTTCGGTTTTCAGCGCGGGAAGGAAGGCCTTGGCCTTCTTCAGCATCGCGTCCGACCGGCGGAAGTTCGGCGGCAGGTTCAGCCCGCCCAGCTCCACCGCGCCGCCGACGCGGATGCCGGTGGACAGCCGCGAGACGACGAAGCCGTGGCCGCCGAAGGTGACCTGCGTCCTCAGGTCGAAGGCGCCGGGGGGCAGCGTGGTGTTGTAGCCGCGCTCGGTTTCCAGGGGGATGCGCTCGCCCAGGGTGCGGGCGATGCGGTGGGAAAAGGCGCCCGCCGCGACGACCACCTGCGCGGCCGTGAAGCTGCGGCCATCCGTGGCGCGCAGGTCCACGGCCGTCTCGGTCGGGCGCAGGGCGGCGATCTCGGCGATCTCGATGGCCCCGCCGCGGGCGCGGACATGATCGGCCAGCGCCAGCGTGTAATCCTTCGGGTCCGCGATGGAATACCAGCCGGGCGTGAAGGTGCCGTGGGTAAAGCGGGGGGACAGGCCGGGCTGAAGCTCGGCCATCTCGTCCGGGGCCATGTGCCGGAACTCGATCCCATGCGCCTCGCGGGCGTCCCAGCCGGGGCGCGAGGCGTCGAACTCGGCCTGCGATTCATAGACCTGAAGGTTGCCGTCGCGGCGCAGCATCGGCGTGGTGCCGGTCAGGGCGAGGAAGCCGTCCAGTTCCGCCCTGGACAGGTCCATCAGCGCCGTCTGGGCGACGATGGACTGCGCCACGCGGGCGGGCGCGCAGGCGCGGCCGAAGCGCAGCATCCAGGGCGCGATCCGCAGGGCATAGCGCGGCGGCACCGTCAGCGGCCCCAAAGGGTCCAGCAGCCAGCGCGGCGCCTTCCTCAGGATGCCGGGCGAGGCCAGCGGCAGGATGTCGGTGAAGGCGAAGGCGCCCGCGTTCCCGGCGGACGCGCCCGCCGCCGGCCCTTCCCGGTCGATCACGGTGACCGACAGGCCGCGATCCTGAGCGGCGGCAGCAATGGACAGGCCGACGACGCCGGCCCCGATGACGATCAGCTCTGCGGGCATGTCAGTGGGTCGCGGCCAGGAACTTCTGCAGCTCGGGGTCCTTGGGCGCCCCGAACAGTTCGGCCGGCGGCGCGATCTCGGCCATGACGCCCTTATGAAAGAAGGCCACGCGGTCGGACACCTCGCGCGCGAACTTCATCTCGTGCGTGACGCAGATCATGGTCATGCCCTCGGACGCGAGCATCCGCAGCGTGTCCAGCACCTCGCCCACCAGCATGGGGTCGAGGGCGGATGTCACCTCGTCGAACAGCATGTAGGACGGCGACATCGCCAGCGCGCGGGCGATCGCCATGCGCTGCTGCTGGCCGCCTGACATGCGCGTCGGATAGACGCCCAGCTTGTCGCCCAGGCCCACGTGGGACAACTGCCTGACGGCGATCTCCTCGGCCTGGGCCTTGGACATGCCCAGCACCTTGCGGGGGGCAAGGGTCACGTTCTCCAGCACCGTCAGGTGGGGGAAGGCGTTGAACTGCTGGAAGACGATGCCGATCTTCTGGCGCAGCTTGTTGAGGTTGGTGGACTTGGCGTGGACCTCGATCCCGTCCACGACGATGCGGCCGCCGTTGATGGGTTCCAGCCCGTTGATGCAGGTCAGCAGCGTCGACTTGCCCGACCCCGAGCCGCCGATCACCGTCAGCACCTCGCCCTTGTCCACGGTCAGGTCGATGCCCTTCAGCACCTCGAGCGAGCCGAAGGATTTGCGGACGTTCTCGATCTCAATCATTGGTCCAGCGCCTTTCAAGATAGCCGCCAAGCCGGGCCAGCGGGAAGCTGATGAGGAAATAGAAGGCGCCGCAGATCATCAGCAGGAACAGCGGCTCTTGCAGGCGGGTGATGAGGATCTGCGTGGATTTCAGCAGCTCCGTCACCTGCACGACATAGACGAGGGCCGAGTCCTTCATGACGCCCAGAGCCAGGCCGATCCACGACGGCAGCGCCACGCGGGTCGCCAAAGGCATGACGATGCTGGTCATGTCCTGCCGCCAGGTCATGCCCAGCGACCGCGCCGCGCGGCGGGTGTTCATGGGCACGGCCTCGATGCCGCCGCGCACGATCTCGGCGCAATAGGCGGCGGTGTACATGGTCAGCACCCCGCAGGCGACGGTGAAGCCCGACATGCGCAGCTTCAGCACGACGCCCAGGAAGGCGTTGGCCAGCACAAGCTGGATCAGCAGCGGGACCGAGCGGAAGACATCCAGCACGAAGGTCAGGGGCGCCGCCCACCAAGGGCCGACCTGATAGCGGATGACGCCGAAGACGATCCCCAGAAGGGTGCCCAGCGCCACCGAGATCAGGGTGACGAGGATGGTGACGCCGGCCCCCTTGGCCAGGAACAGGAGGTCGGCGGCTGTCAGGGCCGTGTCGAACATGCGCGTGGCCCCCTCAGTACCGGAACAGGCGCCAGGCGATCAGCCGCGCGGCCGTCTGGATCACCTTGACGATCAGATAGAAGATGACGGCCGCGACGGCGAACAGCTCGAAGGTGCGGAAGGTCAGCGCGTTGAGGTCCTGCGTGACGCCGAACAGGTCGGTGTTCATCCCCACGGTCACGCCCAGCGAGGTCATCAGCACCGCCCAGACCATCTGGTTCGTCATCGGCAGGAAGGCGATGCGCAGCATCTGCGGCACGACGATGTGGCGGAAGGCCTGCAGCGGGCTCATCCCCAGCGAGCGGCCTGCGCGGGTCTGCGTTTCGGGGATGGCCTTCAGCGCGCCGCGGAAGTTTTCCGCAAGGTAGCCCGCGTTGTTGAAGGTGATGCCCACCAGCAGCGAGACATAGGGGCTGAGATGGATGCCGAAGCTGCCCAGCCCGAAATGGGCCATGTAGATCTGGAACAGCGCCGGGGTGTTGCGCGCGATCTCGACCCAGGCGGTCGCGATCCCCGACAACAGACGGCTGCCGGATTGCCGGAACAGCGTCAGCAGAACCGCCAGCACGATGCCGATGACCATCGACAGGACGGCGATCTGCATGGTGACAAGCGCGCCGTCCAGCATCTGCGGCAAGCGTGCGAACACCTGCTTCCACTGGAATGTGTAACCGAACATGGCCAATCCTGTCCGTGGGAAGGGCGCGGCGCGGGCCGGTCCCGCGCCGCGCGGGCAATCAGCGGTAGACGCGGCCCACGGTCAGGTCGGCAGGCTCGCCCTCGCCCACCCATTTCTTGTAAAGCTCGTTGTAGCGGCCGGTGCGGACCTGCTGGTTCACGAACAGGTTCAGGTAGTTGATGAGGCCGTATTCCTCGCGCAGCGTGAACAGGGCGACATAGTCCGGCACCATCGGGGCCTTGTCCACGACGCGGATGCCGGGGAAGTTGCCCGACTTGACGTTGGCATTGGCGACCTCGACGGTGGACACCGTGGCGTCCAGCTGCCCCTGGCTCAGCGCCAGGAAGACGTCGGCCTGGGTCTGGTAGGGACGGAACTCGCCCTCGCCCCATTCCTTGACCTTGCCTTCCAGCCAGATCGCCTCGTAGGTGCCGGCGGTAGCGCCGACGGTCTTGCCCTTCATGCCTTCCCAGTTCGTCATCTCGACGCCTTCGCGGGCGACGACGGCGTTTTCGAACGCATAATAGGGGATCGACATGCCGACGGTCTTGGCGCGCTCCAGCGTGTCCGAGGTCGAGGCGACGCCCACGTCCACCCGGCCCGCCATCAGCGCGGGGATGCGCTCGGGGAAGGGCGTTTCCACGATCTCGGCGGTGACGCCCAGCGCCTTGGCAAGGTCGTTGCAGTAGTCGACGTCGAAGCCGATCGGGTTGTTCTGCTCGTCGCGCATCCCCATCGGCGGGAAGTCCAGCACCACCGCGCAGCGCAGCGTGCCCGAGGCGATGATGTCGTCCAGCTTGTCGGCATGGGCCGCGCCGGCGATGGCGGTGGCGGCGACCAGCGCCGCACCGAAGATCGAGGTCTTCATGGTAACACTCCCTGTCTGGCTCTCTGGCCGTTTCGTCGTGACGTCGTCAGCTACCCGCCCGACCCGCAGCGGATCAACCTGATATTAGCGGCAGTATTCCCCATCGGCCCGGCAAATCGACGGCCTGCCTCAGGCGTAGTCACCAGGCGCGGCGCCGGGCAGCTTGCACCATTCGGCGTACCAGGCGCGGAACTGGTTGAACTGCGCCTCGGCCCAGGCGCGCTGGCTGGGGCTGAGCTCGTCCGTGGGGTTGAAGTGCAGCGCGTATTCCGCGTCGCCCTGCATGACCATCATGTGCTTGTAATACAGCACCAGGTCCGTGCCCTCGTCCCAGGAGGACAGCACCTCAAGCGCCTCGCCCAGTTCGCGCGCGCGCAGCCGGGCACTCACGTCGCCCGCGGCGGCGGCCCTGGCCAGCGCGACGAAATGCAGGATTTCCTTCGGGATCACGTTGCCGATGCCGGTGATCGTGCCGGTCGCGCCCGCCTTGACATAGCCGTGGAAGACGCCGGTATCGACGCCCGCCATGAGGATCACGTCAGGGTCGGCGCTGGTGATGTGCTCGGCCGCGTAGGTCATGGACTTCGTGCCGCCGAATTCCTTGAAGCCGACGAGGTTCGGATGCTCGGCGCGCAGGGCGAAGAACAGGTCGGCGCGGGTCTCGAAGCCGTAATGGGGGCTGTTGTAGATCACCGCCGGCAGGTCGGGCGCGGCCGACAGGATCGCCTTGAAGTGGTTCTTCTGCGCGATGGGCGAGCTGCCGCGCGACAGCACGCGCGGAATCACCATCAGGCCCGCCGCGCCGACCTTCTGCGCATGGGCCGCATGGGCCGCGGCAAGGGCCGAGTTCACCGCCCCCGTGCCCACGATCACAGGCAGCCCGGCCTTCACGAGCCGTTCCACCCCTTCCATCCGCTGCGCATCCGTCAGCAGCGGCCAGTCGCCCATGGAGCCGCAGTAGACGACCGCCGACATGCCGGCCGCGACCAGTTCCTGCGCCTTGCGCACCAGCGCGTCGAAGTCGGGCTGCCGGTCGGCGGTGCAGGGGGTCATCAGCGCGGGGATCACGCCGGTGAAAATGTCGGTCTTCATGCTGGCTCCTCTGGCGCAAGCGAGTGCGCGCCCGAATCTGTGGTCAGGAGCATTCTTGCCGAATTGTATTTTCCGTGTCGACAAAAATCTTACAGCGGCAGGTCCTCGCGGCGGTCGCGGGCGAAGAAGGACTGGATCTGGCGGATGATCTGGTCGGCATGGGCGCGGCCCAGCCGGTCGCACAGCTCGACGTCGCCCGCCTCGATGGCGGCGATGATGTCCTCGTGCTCGCCCACGATGCTTTGCGGCAGGCGGTCGTTGTAGGACTGGTAGTACAGCCGCAGCAGGCGCCGCCCTTCGTCCAGCACGCGCAGGAAGAAGGCGATGTAGTAAGGGTTGCCGCCCGCATCCGCGATGGCGGCATGGAAGGCGCGGTTGGTGGCGATCATCGCCAGGGCATCCTGCGCCTCGACGGCCGCCGCGAACTGCGCCTGGCGGGCGCGGATGGCGGCAAGGTCCGCATCGCTGCGGTTCAGCGCGGCCAGCCGCGTCGTCACGCGATACATCAGCGTCATCGCGTCGAAGAAGTGGTGCAGGTTCAGGAAGTCGATGTTGGCCACGATGGCCGAGCGGTTGGGCAGCGTCTCGACCAGCCCCTCGCCCGCCAGCCGCAGCAGCGCCTCGCGGATGGGGGTGCGCGACATGCCGAAGCGTTCCGCCAGTGCGACCTCGTCAATGGGAGTGCCGGGGGGCAGGACCAGTTCCAGGATCTCGTCGCGCAGGGCGTCATAAACCAGCCGCGCGCCCGAGCCGCGCTTGCGTTCGGATGGCGAATCAGGGGTGTCGGTCATCCGGCAGGCTCCAGCGGTCACAGGGAATCGCCGCCTGCTAGCGGTCCCGGGCAAAAGCGTAAAGGCTGGAAGGTGGTACCGCCTCCCCGGCTCGAACGGGGGACCTCTGGATCCACAATCCAGCGCTCTAACCAACTGAGCTAAGGCGGCACAGGCGCAGCAGATAGATCGTCGCGGCGGCCGATGCAAGCGCATCTTGCCGGAAGCGGGCGCAGTCGGCTAGACCTTGCGGCGTCAAGCTGCGCAAGGGATCGTGCGATGAGCATCAACAAGGAAAGCGACATCGCCGCCAACCTGCAGATCGGGCCGACCGACCTGGGGATGGTCCGCATCTATGTCGAGGGCGAGGGGATCGAGCTGCCGCTGGATTTCGATCCCGACGAGGCGACCGAGATCGCCGAGGAGCTGCTGGCCGCCGCCGAAGCCGCGCGCGAGATCGGCCAGGGCGCGAAGCCCAAGTCCGACAAGCCCCGCCCCAAGGGCCCGGCGCGGCGCTGAGCCTGTTCTTCCTGACGGCAATGCCATGGGGGCTTCCAAGCGCCCGGAAGGCAGTCGAGCGGACTGTTTCCCGCAAGAAAGGCCGCAGTAGCGGCCGCGCCCCGTGCGGGGGCGAAGGCCCCTTCTAGCCGTCGGCGAATGCCCCCGGATCGTTCACCCGCACCAGCCGGCAGGCCGCGACCCGCGCGATGTCGCGCAGCACCCGCGCGCGGCGCGCGGCAGCCAGCTTCGCCACGGGCGCCATCCGCGCCAGTTCCGCGCCGTAAGGGTCCGCGACCATCAGCCCGCTGTCCTCGGGCAGCAGTTCGACCGGGAAATCGCAGTCGGTCGCCCAGAAGAAGCGGTCGCACCATTCCAGGTAGCCCTGCCACTTGCGGTCGCCCACGAAATCCGCGCGGCAGCTCTTGCATTCGACGATCCAGATCTCGCCCGAGGGCGCGACCGAAATCACGTCCACCCGCAGGCCGGGCGCGGGCACGAATTCCAGCAGCGGCGCGTGACCCGAGGCCAGCAGCATCCGCGCCACGCCCCGCGCCAGCCGGTGGCCGGGCTGGGCGGGCAGCAGGTCGACGGAAGGGGAAAGGTCGTCATTCATGCGCGCCACCATGAACGAAGCGGAAACATCCCGCAAGCGCGCGTGCCCGTGCGGGACACTCTTGCGCAGCCCGCGCGTCCTTCCTACCTAGAAGTCAGGCGGGTTTCTGCTCTTCTCGTGGTTCGGCCATTTTTCCCACTGGCCTATAACTTCTCCGAGGGGGCTGGCTCTGTCAGGGCCCTGGTCCTGTTACCCGGCACCCACCTGGATATCCAGGCTTTCGGGGGAACCTGCGCCGGCACGGTCGCTGCGGTTCCCGCCACGTCCAAAAGGCCGCCCCTCGGGGGCGGCCTTTTTCCGTTGGTTCCCGCCGCAGGAAGAAGGGGGCGGCCTTGCGACCGCCCCCTTCCCAGAGAGACTTCCAATCGGGAAAAATCAGAAGCCGTAGACGAGCGAAACGCCCAGCGTGTTGTCGGTGCGGATCGCACGATCCGACACATACTCGGTCTTGTAGGACACGCGGGTCGAGAAGCTCTCCGCCATGCGGAAGTTCAGGCCCAGTTCGTTCGTGGCGACATCGTTGACGTCCGAGGTCAGGTAGTCGGTGTCGTTGGTCAGGAAGAACTGGTCGTTGAACTTGTGGTAGAAGCGCGACGACACGATGTAGCCGGTGTCGGTGTCCGACTCGAACTCGCCGGTGCCCAGCAGCGGGTCGATCGGGTCCGTGGTCAGGACCTCGAACCGCTTGGTGTAGCGGATGCCCACGCCGGCCTGGACGCGCCATGCGGTCGAGTCGCTGTTGAAGATCCGGTAGCCCGGACCCACGCCGAAGAAGGCGTCGCGCTTCAGGTTGCCGTCCAGGTCCGAGTAGTCCTGGTCATCCGACAGCCCGTCGATGTCCCCTGCCAGCGAGTCGGTCGACAGGCGACCGAGGGCGAAGGCATAGAACTGGTCGTTGAAGTAGTAGTTGGCGTCATAGATGACCGAGGTGCGCTCGGTGTCGACGTCGCCGTTGTCATCTTCGCCGTATTCCAGCAGAAGGCCGACGGACTGCTGGAACTGCCCGGCGTTGTGCGACAAACGGCCAGCCAGGCTGAAGTCCTGGTTCTCGTCGTTGCCGGTGCGGCCGGCGTAGGACAGCGCGACCGAGCCGAACAGGCCGGTCTGGCGGTCGGCGGGACCGAAGCGGGCGGCGTCCTGCGAACGGTCGAAATCGTCCTGGACGGCGTCTTCCACGTCGGTGATCTGGTCGTTGATGTTGCCCGCGCCGATAACGTTCGCACCCGGGGCGAACTCGGTCTGCGCGAAGGCCGGCGCGCCGATCACGAAGGCCAGGGCAGATGCGCTGGCGAGAAGGGAAATTTTCTTCATTCTGAGCCTCTCGATCCTTTTGCGACCACTCGTCCGGGCCGCTCGGTGATACAACGCCGATCTAGGGATCGGGTGCCCGGTCTAGGGATCGGGTGCCCGGGCGTAAAGACTTCGGGGTCCACCCGCGATTCTCACAGGATCGTGATGGAACCCGCCAGCATTCCAGAACACTCGGCTACAGGCCAGAGGAAAAACACGCGGCAAAGCCGAAAGACTGATGCTTTGACAAAGGCTTGCGCAACCGCGAGGCGACGCTTTCGCAACCGGGCTGCGCCCCGCGTTGCAACAGGCCCGGCTGCACAAGGCAAAGCCGGGCCCGAGTTGAGTGTTGCAAAACTCTCACATTGCCGGGGCGAAACTGCCCCGGCGCCCTCCCGCTCAGCGGCGTCGGGACGCGGCGGGCGCAGGCGCCAGCACCGGTTCGGGCTCGGCCACCGGCGCGCGCTTGCCGCCGCGGGGGCCGTCCTCGGGTTCGGCCATGCGCATGATCGCGATGGCGAACTGCACGCCCGCGAAGACAATGGTGTTGAAGACGACCAGCAGCCCCAAGGCCAGCCAGCCGCCCGAGGTTTCCAGCGTCAGGTGGCGCAGGTTCGCGACGTCCAGCACGACCAGCGCCGCCGTGAAGACCAGCGCCAGCAGGAAACCGAAGAAGATGTTGCGGATGTAAAGGCGGATGAGTTCGGGCATCGCGCGACCTCCCATGCGTGACTCCTGATATGTAGGGGTCCGCGCGGGGCCTGTCACCGCCCCCGAGGGATCAAAATGCCTCGGGGCGGGCGGCGCGGGCCATGTGGTCCAGCACGGCGTTCACGAAGCGGGCTTCCTTTCCCTCGGGGAAGAAGGCGTCGGCCACCGCGACATATTCGGAAATGACCACGCGGGGCGGCGTGTCCGCGCCCACAAGCTCGGACCCCGCCGCGCGGAAGACCGCGCGCAGGACCGGGTCGATGCGGTCGATGGGCCACTTGGCGACCAGCGCGCGGTCGGTCATCTGGTCGATGCGCGCCTGCCAGTTCACGGCGCCGTCCACGATCCGCTCGAACAGGTCCTCGTCGGCCTCGGGCGAGGTGCCCTCGTCATAATCGACGCCGATGCGCCAGTTGGCGAACTCGCGCACGACGCGGTCGGCGGACTGGTCGGCGGCCTCCATCTGGAACAGGGCCTGCACGGCATAGACGCGTGCGGCCGCGCTGAGCGCGCGGCGGTTGGGGCGGGGATTCTGGGACACGTCGCTCATCCTTGGGCCGAACCGTCCAGCTCGCCCGCGAGCCGGATCACGTCGCGCGGCCCCTCGTCGCGGCCGAAGCCGACCGGGCGCCTTGTGCCTGACCAGCGGCGTTGCAGCGCGATCAGGTGCAACGCGGCGGCGGCGGCCCCGCCGCCCTTGTTCTGGTCCTGCGGATCGGCGCGGACCACGGCTTGGTCCATGTTTTCCACCGTCAGGATGCCGTTGCCGATGCAAAGCCCCTGCAGCCCCAGCAGCGTCAGCCCGCGCGAGCTGTCGTTGCAGACGGTGTCGTAATGCGTCGTCTCGCCCCGGATCACGCAGCCCAGCGCGACATAGCCGTCGTATTGCGCGAGCCGGCCGGCCATGGCGATGGCGGTCGGGATCTCGAGCGCGCCCGGAACCTCGATCAGGTCGATGGTCGCGCCTGCCCCCTCGGCCGCGGCCCTGGCGCCGGCGATCAGGTCGTCGGCGATGGCGCGGTAATAGGGCGCCACAACGATCAGCAGCCGCACCGGCGCGTCGAAGGCGGGAACGGGCAAGGTGTAATGTTCGGTCAGCGCGGCCATGGCGGGTCAGTCCTGCGGGATGGGACGGGTGGAATGGATGGCAAGGCCATAGCCGTCAAGCCCCACCACCTTGAGCGGCGCGGTGTTCGTCAGCAGCACCAGTTCGTGAATGCCCAGCGCGGCGAGGATCTGCGCCCCCACCCCGTACTGGCGCAGCGTGTGGGGCGAGGCCTCGCCCAAGTGCGGCAGCTTGGGCGAAAGATCCCTGAGCAGGACCACCACGCCCCTGCCCTCGGACGCGATCATGCGCATGGCCGCGGGCAGGTCGCCGGGGCGGCCGATCCCCAGCACGTCATGCAGCGGGTCCAGCGAATGCATGCGGACCAGCACGGGGTCCGGGGTGGTCAGGTCGCCCTTGCTCAGCACGATATGCTCGGCGCCCTGCGCCTCGTCGGCGAAGACGCGCATCATCCATTCGCCGCCGTGGACCGAGGTGACGGTGCGGGCGTCGCGTTCCGCGATCAGGTTGTCGTGGCGGCGCCGATAAGCGATCAGGTCGCTGATGGTGCCGATCTTCAGCCCGTGCTTCTGCGCGAATGCCACAAGGTCGGGCAGCCGGGCCATCGAGCCGTCGTCCTTCATGATCTCGCAGATCACGCCCGAAGGGTTCAGCCCGGCCAGCCGGGCGATGTCCACGGCGGCCTCGGTATGGCCCGCGCGGACCAGCACGCCGCCGTCGCGGGCGCGCAGGGGGAAGACATGGCCGGGCGTGGCGATGTCGCCCGCGCCCTTGGTCGGGTCGATGGCGACCGAAACGGTGCGGGCGCGGTCATGGGCGGAAATCCCGGTCGTCACGCCTTCGCGCGCCTCGATCGACAGGGTGAAGGCGGTCTCGTGCCGGCTGGAGTTCTTGGGGCTCATCAGCGGCAGCCCGAGGGCGTCGATGCGCGCCCCCGGCAGCGCCAGGCAGATCAGCCCGCGGCCGTGGGTCGCCATGAAGTTGATCGCATCGGGGGTCGCCATCTGCGCGGGAACGATCAGGTCGCCCTCGTTCTCGCGGTCCTCGTGGTCCACCAGGATGAACATGCGGCCGTTGCGGGCATCCTCGATGATCTCCTCGATCGAGGAAATGGCGTCAGACCAGTCGCGCTCGACGGGCCCCGGCTGTTCGTAATGCATCTCAAGCTTCCTGCAGCGCGTTCGGGCGAGGCTTAGCCCAAGCCGCCATCCAACGAAAGATGTCAAGCGACCGGCCCCCCCGACGGTCCGGGACGTCACGGGCCCGCGCAGCGCCCCGCGGCAGCCCGGCGGACGGTTCCCGCCAAGCGGCGGCCGAAGCCCGGCCGGGGGCCGCGCCCCGGCTTGCGCTGGCCCTATCCCGCCTCTGCCAGACGCGCGACATAGCGCGCCAGGGTGTCGATCTCGAGGTTGACCAGGTCCCCCTCGGCGACCTCGCCCCAGGTCGTCACGGCGCGGGTATGGGGGATCAGGTTCACGCCGAAACGGTTGCCCTCGACCTCGTTCACGGTCAGCGAGGTGCCGTTCAGCGCGACCGAGCCCTTGGGCGCGATGAAGCGCGCAAGTCCCGGCGGCGCCTCGAAGCTCAGCCGCAGGCTGTCGCCCTCGTCCCTGGCGCCTACCACGCGGGCGATGCCGTCCACGTGGCCCGACACAATGTGCCCCCCCAGTTCGTCGCCGACCCGCAGGGCGCGTTCCAGGTTGATGCGCTGCCCCGCGCGCCAGCCCTGCGCGCCGATGTTGGTGCGCGCCAGCGTTTCGGCCGAGATGTCCACCTCGAACCAGTCCGGCCCCTTGGCCACCACGGTCAGGCAGATGCCGTCGCAGGCGATCGAGGCGCCCATGTCCACGCCGCCCATGTCGTAGTTGCAGGCAACGCGCGCGCGCATGTCGCCGCGCATCTCGACCGCGGCGACCGTGCCGACGTCGGTGATGATTCCGGTGAACATCTCGGGCCGCCCCTGCTATCCTGGCATCGAGCCGACACGATGACCGCCCTGCGCGTCGGGTGCAAGCCTTGCCGCACCCGCGGCATTCCGACCGGTTGACCCGGCCGGCGCCACGTTTATTAACCTTTTGGCAGCTTCGCCCCCGTCTACTTCACATGCCGCTTCTCCGCCTGGGCTGGATCCTTTCATGAACGCGCGCGCGCCCGGCCTGTCCTGTTCCCTGTCCCGGACCGCGGAACTGCCCCCCGAGCGGCGGGTCTTCCTGCTGCTGCAAGGACCCCACGGGCCGTTCTTCGACCGGCTGGGGCGGCTGCTTCGCGCGGCGGGCGCCACCGTCTGGCGCGTCGGCTTCAACGCGGGCGACGAGTTCTTCTGGCGCGAGCGCGAGTTTTTCATCCCCCATTCCGGCGGCCCCGACGGATGGCCCGCCCACCTGGACCGGCTGATCGCCGAGAAGGGCGTCACCGACATCGTGCTTTACGGCGACGTGCGCCCGGTCCACGCGGCGGCGCGCGCCGCCGCCACCCGCGACGGCCTGACGCTGCATGTCTTCGAGGAAGGCTATCTCCGCCCCTTCTGGATCACCTATGAGCGCGGCGGCGCGAACGGCTATTCGGCGCTGATGGAGGTCAGCCTGGACCGGATGCGCGCCGTGCAGCGCGTCTTCGGGGCGGACGTGAACCGCCCGCCCGCGCAGTGGGGCGACATGCGCCAGCACAAGTTCTACGGCGCGCTTTACCATTTCCTCGTGCTGACGGCGAACCGGCGCTACCCCGGCTTCACCTCGCACCGCGACATCACGCTGGCGCGCGAGTTCCGGCTGAACCTCGCGCGCCTTCTGCTGTCGCCGGTCCATGCCGCCCGCCGGTGGCGGCAGGCGCGCCGCATCCGCGCGGCGGGCTTTCCCTATGTCCTGGTGCTGATGCAGCTTGAACATGATTCGAGCTTCCGCGCGCATTCGCATTATCGCACCATGTCCGAGTTCACCGCCGAGGTGCTGGAAGCCTTTGCCCGCGCCGCGCCCCGCCATCACCACATCGTCTTCAAGGCCCATCCGCTGGAAGACGGGCGCGCGGCGCTGCAGGCCGCCATCATCGCCCAGGCGCAGGCGCTGGGACTCGCCGACCGGGTGCATCTGGTGCAGGGTGGCAAGCTGGCGGGGCTTCTGTCGCAGGCGCGCTCGGCGGTGACGATCAACTCGACCGCGGCGCAGCAGGCGCTGTGGCGGGGACTGCCGGTCAAGGCGATGGGGCGGTCGGTTTATGCCAAGCCCGGCCTTGTGTCGGACCAGAGCCTCGACGAGTTTCTGCGCCGCCCCCTGCCGCCCGACCAGGCGCGCTACCGCGATTACCGCAACTACCTGCTGGACACCTGCCAGGTGCCGGGCGGATTCTACGCGGCGCGGTCGCGCGCCCATGCCCTGCGGCTGGTGGTGGACATGATGCTGGACCCGCAGGATCCTTATGCCGCGCTCGAAGGCGGGCATGCGCGCTCTCGGCAACAGATGGACGGGCGCGACCGGTAAACCATGCTTTTTCTGGATACGCCCCGGCGCAGCGGGTAAAGACGATCACAAGAGAACAAGACGGCGCGACCAAGAATCGCCCGGTGGACAGGAGACCTGGACTTGGCTGACCTTTCCCTCACCCCCGCCGCACGGGGCGGCGCCATGCGGGTTGCCCTTCGGATCGCGGCGCTGTCGTCGATGGCGCTTCTGGCTGCCTGCTCCCTTCCCCGCTCGGGCCCGAACAAGAACGAGATCTACAAGGGCTCGGTTGACCGGGGCGGCAACACGCATGTCCTTTACGTGAACGACCACGTGGCGCGGGCGTCCTCCTATACGCCCACCTACGGCTTCGGGTCGGACTTCCTGGCCGCAGGCACCGTGGGCGCGGACGAGATCCGGCCGGGCGACGTCCTGGGCCTGACGATCTGGGAAAACGTGGACGACGGGCTGCTGGCATCCATGGGCCAGTCGAACACGGCGCTGCAGGAACTGCAGGTGGACAGCGGCGGCTATATCTTCGTGCCCTACGCGGGCCGGGTGCGCGCGTCGGGCAACACGCCGGACGAGCTGCGCCAGATCATCACGCGGCAGCTGGAAACCCAGACCCCCGACCCGCAGGTGACCGTGACGCGCGTCGCCGGCAACGGCGCCACCGTGTCCGTCATGGGCAAGGTCGGCGGCCAGGGCGTCTTCCCGATCGAGCGCCCGACCCGCACCCTGTCGGCGATGCTGGCGCAGGCGGGCGGCGTCACCATCGATCCCGAAATCGCGGTCGTGACGGTCAAGCGCGGCAACAGCACCGGCCGCGTCTGGCTGCGCGACCTTTACGCCAACCCGCGCAACGACGTGGCGCTGCGCCCCGGCGACGTGATCCTGGTGGAAGAGGACCAGCGCAGCTTCACCGCCCTGGGCGCGCTGGGCGGGCAGACCAAGGTTCCGCTGGGGTCCGAGGAGATCAACGCCATCGAGGCCATCGCCATGGTGGGCGGCCTCAGCTCGAACCTCGCCGACCCGACGGGCGTCTTCGTGCTGCGCGACGAGCCGCAGTCGGTGGCCCGCAACGTGCTGGGCCAGGATGTCTATGGCGACCAGCGCATGGCCTATGTTCTGGACCTGACGCGGCCGAACGGGCTGTTCCTGGCCCGCGACTTCCTGATCCGCGACGGCGACACGGTTTACGTGACCGAAGCGCCCTATGTGCAGTGGCAGAAGACCCTCGGCGCCATCACCGGCAGCGCCAACAGCGCGAACTCGCTGAGCAACCTCGCCAACTGAGGATGACGGAACAGCCGCCCGAGCGCTCGGGCCAACGGCGGCTGTTCGTCCTGAACGGCGGATTCTTCGCCAGGCCCCGGCTGCGGCGCATCCTGAACCTGGCGGGCTGGCGGCTGGCCGTCGGGCGGCCGGACGAGGGCGAGGCCGTGGGCATCTGGGGCGCAAGCCCCACCGCCTGGCGCGGCCGGGCGCTTGCCGCGCGCACCGGCGCGCAGGTGGTCACGGTCGAGGATGCCTTTCTGCGGTCCGTCCTGCCGGGGCGCGACCGCAGCCCGGTCGGGCGGCGCGGCCCCGTCGGCCTGCTGATCGACCCCGAGGGGCTACATTTCGACCCGTCCGTTCCCTCGCTGATCGAGACGCTGGCGGCCTCGCCCGAGGCCATGGCGCGGGGCGAGGAGGCGATGGCGGCGCTCGCGCGGCTGCGCGCGGCGGACCTGTCGAAATACAACGCCCATCTGCCGGACCTGCGCGCGGCCGAGCCCGGCTATGTGCTGGTGATCGACCAGACGCGCGGCGACGCCTCGCTGCGGGGGGCGGGCCGCGAAACCTTCATGCGGATGCTCGAGGCGGCGCGCGACGAGAACCCCGGCGCGCGCATCGTCCTGCGCACCCATCCCGAAACCGCCGCGGGCCTGCGCCGCGGGCATCTCGGCCCCGCCGACCTGCAAAGCGGGGACATCCTGTGCGACGCCCCGGTCTCGCCCTGGCGGCTGGTCGGGGATGCGGCCGCCGTCTATGCCGTGAGTTCCCAGCTTGGCTACGAGGCGATGCTGGCGGGCCACCGGCCGCGCCTGTTCGGCCAGCCCTTCTATGCGGGCTGGGGCCTCAGCGCCGACGAGGCGCCCGTGCCGCGCCGCATGGGGCGGACCACCCTGCCCGCGCTGTTCGCCGCGACGCACCTGATGGCGCCGGTCTGGTATGACCCCTGCCGCGACCGCCTGACCGACCTGGAAGGCGCGATCCGCCAGCTCGAGGCCGAGGCGCGGGCCTTCCGGCAGGACCGCGACGGGCATCTGGCCCTCGGCATCCGCCTGTGGAAGCGGCGCACCATTGCCGGGTTCTTCGGCGACGGACGCGGGGTGCGCTTCACCCGCCGCCCCTCGGCCGCCGTGACGCTGGCCTGGGCGAACCGGGCAGGCGCGGTGCCGCAGGCGCTGCGGGTCGAGGACGGCTTCCTGCGCTCGCGCGGCTTGGGGGCGGAACTGGTCCCGCCGCTGTCGCTGGTCGCGGACGGACGCGGCATCTACTATGATCCGACCCGCGACAGCGACCTTGAACACCTGATCGCCCAGCCCCTGCCGCCCGGCGGACGCGCCCGCGCGCAGGCCCTGATCGCCCGGCTGCGCGAAGGGGCGCTGACGAAATACAACCTGTCGGGCGACCTGCCCCCGATCCCGCGCGACGGCCGCCCCGTGATCCTCGTGCCGGGCCAGGTCGAGGACGACGCCTCGATCCGCCTGGGCGCGGGAGCCGAACGCACCAACCTTGCCCTGCTCAGGCGCGCGCGGGCCGCGAACCCCGGGGCGCTGATCGTCTGGAAGCCCCACCCGGATGTCGAGGCCGGCCTGCGCCCCGGCGCGATCCCCGAAGGGGAACTCGCGGGCCTCGCCGACGTGGTTGCGGCCAAGGCCCCCGCCGCCGCGCTGATCGACGCGGCGGACGAGGTCTGGACCATCACCTCGACCCTTGGCTTCGAGGCGCTGATTCGCGGCCGCCCCGTCACCACGCTCGGGGCGCCCTTCTATGCGGGCTGGGGGCTGACGCGCGATCTGGGGCCCGTGCCCGCGCGCAGGCAGGCGCGAATCGACCTTGAAACGCTGGTCCATGCGGCGCTGGTCGCCTATCCGCGCTACCGCGATCCGGTTTCGGGCCTGCCCTGCCCGGTCGAGGTCGCGGTGGACCGCCTGTCGGACCCCGGGCTGGCGCTGGGCGGCCCCGGTCTGCGCTGGCTCGCCAAGGCGCAGGGGGCGCTGTCCGGCCACAGCTGGATCTGGCGGCGCTGAGCCCGCGACCGTGGCCTTTCCCCCGGACCCGCTTCGGCCTACACCCCGGCCATGGCCCGCACCACAGGTTCCCGCGCCGAGATCACCGGCCCGCTTGTCCGCGACGCAGCCCTGCGGCTGTTCGCGCGCCACGGCTATGCGGCCGTGTCCATGCGCCAGATCGCGGCAACGGTGGGCGTGCAGGCGGGCGCGCTTTACGCCTATACCCCCGACAAGCAGGCGCTGCTGGCGAACCTGCTGACGGATCACATGGAAAACCTGCTGGCCGCCTGGAAGGACGGCCCCGACGCCCCGCCGCTGGAACGGCTTGAGGCCTTTGTGCGCTTCCACATCGCCTATTCGCTGGACCATGCCGACGCCGTGTTCCTCAGCTACATGGAGCTGCGGAACCTTTCTCCCGCCAACTTCGCCGCGGTGGCCGCCCTGCGCGGGCGCTACGAGGACAGCCTGACCGCAATCCTGCGCGCAGGGGCCGAGGCCGGGGCGATGCGCCTAGCCGACCCCCGGCTGACGACAATGGCGCTGATCGGGATGCTGACAGGCGTCACCAACTGGTTCCGCGAAGGCGGGCGGCTGGATCGCCGCGCGGTCGCGGACCACTACTGGGGACTTGTCCGCGGGGCGGTCGGCGCGGGATGATCGGCGCATGAGTCTGCCGCCCGGATTCCTGGACGACCTGCGGACCCGCGTTCCGATCAGCCGGATCGTGGGGCGCAAGGTGACGTGGGACCTGAAGCGCTCGAACCAGGCCAAGGGCGACTGGTGGGCGCCCTGCCCCTTCCACGGCGAAAAGACCGCGTCCTTCCACGTCGATGACCAGAAGGGCTTCTATTACTGCTTCGGCTGCCACGCCAAGGGGGACGCGCTCGCCTTCCTGCGCGAGGCCGAGGGCCTGGGCTTCATGGAGGCCGTGGCGGTCATGGCCTCGGAAGCCGGGGTGCCCATGCCGGAGCGCAGCCCGCGCGAGCAGGCGCAGACCGACCGGCGGACGCAACTGGTCGAGGTGATGGACCGCGCCGTCCGCTGGTTCCGCCTGCAGCTGCAAAGCGGCGCGGGCGGGGCCGCGCGCGACTACCTGTCGCGCCGGGGGCTGGACGCGGCGGCGCTGGAGCGCTTCGAGATCGGCTTCGCCCCAGACCTGCGGCAGGGCCTTCTGCGGCATCTGACGGATGCGGGCGTGCCCGAGGCGCTGGTGATCGAGGCGGGGCTGGCGGCCAGGCCCGAGGACGGCGGCGCGGCCTATGACCGCTTCCGGAGCCGCATCATCTTCCCCATCCGCGACGCGCGGGGGCGCTGCATTTCCTTTGGTGGCCGCGCGATGGACCCGAACGCGCGGGCGAAATACCTCAACGGCCCGGAAACGGCGCTGTTCGACAAGGGGCGCAACCTTTACAACCTCGGGCCCGCGCGCTCGGCGGTGGCCAAGGGCCAGCCGCTGGTGGTGGCCGAAGGCTACATGGACGTGATCGCGCTGGTCCGCGCGGGCGTCGAGGGCGCGGTCGCGCCCCTGGGCACCGCCATCACCGAGGAGCAGCTGCGCCTGATGTGGCGCGTCGCGCCCGAGCCGGTGATCGCGCTGGACGGGGACGCCGCCGGCCTGCGCGCGGCCATGCGGCTGATCGACATGGCGCTGCCGCTGGCGGGGCCGGGACAGGCGCTGCGCTTCGCGCTGCTGCCCTCGGGGCAGGACCCCGACGACCTGATCCGCGCGGGCGGCGCGGGGGCGATCCGCGCCGTTCTGGATCAGGCGCAGCCGCTGGTGGACCTTCTGTGGCGGCGCGAGACCGAGGGGCGCGTCTTCGACAGCCCCGAACGCCGCGCGGCGCTGGACAAGGCGCTGGACGAGGCCGTCGCCCGCGTCCCCGACCAGGCCACGCGGGAACATTACGCCCGCGAACTCAAGCGCAAGCGCTGGGCCCTGTTCGCGCCGCCGCGTGCCGAGAAGGGCCGGTTCGCGCGACGCGACGCGCCGCAGCAGCCGGTGCCGCAGACACGCGCCTCGGCCCTTGTGGCGACCGATCCGGGCGAGGCGCTGATCGAGGCAATGATCCTTGCGCTCTGCGCCACCCATCCTGCGCTGGTCGCGCGCGTCGAATCCCGGCTCGAGCGGCTGGAACCCGCTGACCCCGGACGCGCGGCGCTGGTCCACGACCTGCTGGCCGGGTCCTCGAGCGCAACGGGGCGGGCCGCCCTTGACGCGATCCTGGCCGATCCCCATGTCCGCTGCGCCCCGGCGATCTCCCATCCCGCGGGCGCCATGGACACCGCCGAGCCGCTGCTTCTGAACGCGCTGGACCGGATCGAGGCCCACCGTGCGGCGCGCGACGAAATCGCGCGGGCCGAGGCTGAGATCCAGGGGCTGGCCGACGAAGGGCTGACCTGGCGCGTCACGCAATCGGCGCGGGCCCGGCTGCAGGCCGACCAGCCGTCGATGGGCGGCGGCGACGATCTTGGCGAGGATCGCGACGAACTCGCGGCCCGGCTCAGCCGGGCCTTGACGGACGAAATCTGGCGAAAACGTCGCTGATTGCGTCGAATCAGGGAACCGAATCAGACGTCGTCCGCTTTGCCGGCCGGCGTCTTTCAATTAGAACCGCCGGTATCCCGGCATCCGATTCGCCTGATTCGCGAATCAGCTCAGAAGGAACCGCCCGATGGCCAAGGACGACGACGACAAGCCGGAAGCCAAGGACGACGATCATTCGCTGGACATGAGCCAGGCGGCCGTCAAGCGCATGATCGCCGACGCGCGCGAACGCGGCTACATCACCTATGACCAGCTGAACGCCGCCCTGCCCCCGGAACACGCCTCGTCCGAGCAGATCGAGGACGTCATGTCGATGCTGTCCGAGATGGGCATCAACGTCATCGAGGACGAGGAGGCCGAGGAGGCCGAAACGGGCGGCGCCGTCGTGCCGGCCTCGACCAGCCGCGAGATCGCGGTGGCCGCCCCCGAGACCGAGAAGCTCGACCGCACGGACGACCCGGTGCGGATGTACCTGCGCGAGATGGGCTCGGTCGAACTGCTGTCGCGCGAAGGCGAGATCGCCATCGCCAAGCGGATCGAGGCCGGGCGCAACACCATGATCGCGGGGCTGTGCGAAAGCCCGCTGACCTTCAAGGCCATCACCATGTGGCGGCAGGAGCTTCTGAACGAGGAGATCCTGCTGCGCGACGTGATCGACCTGGAAACGACCTTCGGGCGGTCCATGGCCGACGAGGACGAGGACGACCTGCCGGTGGACCTGCCGCTGGCCGACGCCGCGCCCGCCGAGCGGACCAAGTCCTGGGGCGACGAACTGGACGCCGACGGCAACCCCATCCGCGTCGAAGCCGACGAGGACGAGGACGACGACGGCCAGAACCTGTCGCTGGCCGCGATGGAGGCCAGCCTCAAGCCGCGCGTTCTGGAAACGCTGGAAGCGATCGCTGCCGACTACGAGGATCTTGCGCATATGCAGGACAACCGGATGTCGGCCACGCTGAACGAGGACGGCAGCTTTTCCGCCGCGGACGAGGCCGCCTATCAGCAGCTTCGCACCCGCATCGTCGGGCTGGTGAACGAGCTTCACCTGCACAACAACCGCATCGAGGCGCTGGTTGACCAGATCTACGGCATCAACCGCCGGATCGTGACCATCGACTCGGGGATGGTGAAGCTGGCCGACGCCGCCCGCATCAACCGGCGCGAGTTCATCGACGCGTACCGCGGCGCGGAACTCGATCCCACCTGGATCGACCGGATGATCCAGAACAAGGGCCGGGGCTGGCAGGCGCTGTTCGAACGCTCGCGCGTCCAGGTCGAAAGCCTGCGGGGCGAGATGGCCATGGTCGGCCAGCACGTCGGCGTGGACATCGAGGAATTCCGCCGGATCGTGAACCAGGTCCAGCGCGGCGAAAAGGAAGCGCGCCAGGCCAAGAAGGAAATGGTCGAGGCGAACCTGCGCCTCGTGATCTCGATCGCCAAGAAATACACGAACCGCGGGCTGCAGTTCCTTGACCTGATCCAGGAAGGCAACATCGGCCTGATGAAGGCCGTGGACAAGTTCGAGTACCGCCGCGGCTACAAGTTCTCGACCTATGCGACCTGGTGGATCCGTCAGGCGATCACCCGGTCCATCGCGGACCAGGCGCGGACCATCCGCATCCCGGTCCACATGATCGAGACGATCAACAAGCTGGTCCGCACCGGCCGGCAGATGCTGCACGAGATCGGCCGGGAACCGACCCCGGAGGAACTGGCCGAAAAGCTGCAGATGCCGCTGGAAAAGGTCCGCAAGGTGATGAAGATCGCCAAGGAGCCGATCTCGCTCGAAACCCCGATCGGGGACGAGGAGGACAGCCAGCTCGGCGATTTCATCGAGGACAAGAACGCCGTCCTGCCGCTCGACAGCGCCATTCAGGAGAACCTGAAGGAAACGACGACGCGGGTTCTGGCCAGCCTGACGCCGCGCGAGGAACGGGTCCTGCGGATGCGCTTCGGCATCGGCATGAACACCGATCACACGCTGGAAGAAGTGGGCCAGCAGTTCAGCGTCACCCGCGAGCGTATCCGCCAGATCGAGGCCAAGGCGCTGCGGAAGCTGAAGCATCCCTCGCGCTCGCGGAAGCTGCGGTCGTTCCTGGACCAGTGACGCAAGGTTGCAAGTTAATAAAGGATTAATGGGAACATTGGTGGTATCGTCAACCTGCGGGCGACTCCATGATCGGTGTTAACCGTTTGATCTGGTTCATGCCGCGGGGGGCGCGATGGCTACCTTCTCGTTTATCCTGTACCGCAGCGAAACCGACTTGCGCCCCGGCAGCGAGCCGGCGCGCGCCCTGGTCGAAACGGCCCGCCGCTGCAACGAGCGCTTCGGCCTGACGGGCTTTCTTCATCACGAGGAAGGGTTCTTCTTCCAGTGGCTGGAAGGAGAGCCCGTCAACCTGGCCGGCATCATGGCGCGGATCGAACGCGATCCGCGCCACCGGAACCTGACCTATCTGGCGCAGGGCACCGAGCCGGAGCGCCAGTTTTCACGCTGGCGCATGGGCTATTCGACCCGCAGCGACGCCTCGGTCCTGCGCTGGATGGCCGAGCATCCGGTCGTGATCCGCGAGCGGTCGGAATACGCGGCCGGGATGCTGGCCTTCCTGCGCGAACGCGAGGCCTTCGCGCACTGAGGCGTCAGCTCAGCCGCTCGATATGGGCGGCCAGAGCGTCGGCGTAGGTCTTGAGGAAGCCGCGCAGGCTTTCGTCCGTGACGGTGCCGTCCTCGGCGAACTTCTCGGGGTCGAACTTCAGGTAGAACTCGGGATGGCCCATCACGACCATGCCCAGCGTCACCATCTGCGCCTTCAGCGCCAGTTGCGCCGCCGCCGTGCCGATGGCGCCGGTCGCCGCCCCGCAGCAGCCCGCGGGCTTGTTCACCCAGACCGACTGGCCCCAGGGCCGGCTGCCCCAATCCAGTGCGTTGACCAGAACGCCCGGCACCGTGCGGTTGTATTCCGGCGTCACCAGCAGCACGCCGTCGGCCGCCGCGATCTGCGCGCGCATCCGCTCGACCGGCTCGGGACCGCGGCCGTCGTGCCACAGGTCGTCGTTGTAAAGCGGCAGGTCGCCGATCTCGACGAAGTCGAAGACCAGCCTGCCTTCCGCGACCTTCGCCAGCGCCTTGGCGACGGTGTGGTTGATCGACTGCGAACGCAGCGATCCGACAAGGACGGCAACGGTGCGGGTCATGCGGGCTCTCCTGATCTTCGGCATCCGTTAAGGACAAGTGCGAAAGCTTGTTGATGTTCCCGAACGGATTGGCAACACCACGAGTCCGTGACACGGGGGACCGGCGATGGCGTGGGTGGGCGATCTTCAGGCGATGCGCGTGCTGGCGCTGGCGCTGGCTGTCGCGGCGGCAGTCCTTCTGGCGATCCTGCGGCGGCAGGCCGGTGCGCTTGGGGCGGCCCAAGAGGGGGCGGCGGGCGCCGGGGCCGAGGCGCAGGCCGCGGGCCTGCGGGCCGCCGATGCCATGGCCCGGCTGGACGGGCTGACACGGCGCCTCGACGACCTGGGCGACGAACGGGACGAGTTGCGCGACGCCCTGCACGCCAGCCGCGAACGCCTCGCCGCGCTGGAACGCGAGCTTGCGGGCGCAGCCACGCGGCATCAGGCGGCCTCGGCCCGCGTCGCCGAACTCGAGGGCGAACGTGGGCAGTTGCGCCATGCGCTGGACGAGGCCCAGGCGCAGCTTGCCCAGCGCAGCCGCGAACTGGCCGAGGTGCGCCTTGCCGCCGCCAAGGACCGCGAGACGGCCGAGCAGAACCTGGCCCTGCTGCGCGAGTTGCGCGAAGAGATGACCGGCCAGTTCCGCCTGATGGCGGATGAGTCCCTCCGCCGCCAGGGGGCCGACCTTGAGAAGGCCCATACGGAGCGCCTGGCCGCGCTGCTGACCCCCTTCCGCGAGCAGGTGCAGGGCTTCCAGACCGAATTGCAGGCCCGCAACAGGATCGTGGACGAGGAACGCGCCATGCTGCGCGAACAGATCGAGGGGCTGCACCGCCGGTCCGAAGAGATCGGCCGCGACGCGGTGGCGCTGACCCGGGCGCTCAAGGGCGAAAAGCAGCGGCAGGGCGCTTGGGGCGAGATGATCCTGGAACGGGTGCTGGAAGGCTCGGGGCTGGAACGCGGCACGCATTACGTCACGCAGGAAAGCTGGCGCGCCGAGGACGGCAAGCTGTGGCGCCCCGACGTGGTGGTGCACCTGCCGCGCCGGAAGGTGCTGGTGATCGACAGCAAGGTGTCGCTGAACGACTACGAGACTGCCGTGAACGCCGAAGGACCGGGCGACCGCACCGCCGCGCTCAGGCGTCATGTCACGGCGATCCGCGCCCATGTGACGACGCTGTCCGACAAGGGATACCAGCGGATCGACAATGCCTCGGTCGACTACGTGGTGATGTTCATCCCCATCGAGGGCGCCCTGTCCGAGGCGCTGCGCGTCGATCCCGACCTCGGGCTTTCGGCGCTGAACCAGCGGGTCGTGCTGGCGACGCCCATGACCCTGATGCCCATGCTGCGCACCGTCGATCACATCTGGGCCGTCGAGCGGCGGGAAACCAACGCAATGGAGATCGCCCAGCGCGCGGGCCACCTTTACGACAAGCTGGCGCTGTTCGTGGACGCGATGGAGGACGTGGGCAAGTCGCTGGACGGGGCCGTACGGGCGCATGGGCAGGCCATGGACCGGCTGACCCGCGGCTCGGGCAACGTGGTCGGACAGGTCGAGAAGCTGCGCGCACTGGGCGCGCGGGCGCAGAAGCGCATCTCGGTCGATCACGACGCCGAGGACCCGGCCCCCGTCCGCCTGCTGGAAGCGGGCGAGTAAACCCGTTTCTGGCCGATCTGGTGTCTTCAACCAGATGTTGTGATTCGCCGCATCCCCTATGCAAATCCTGTGAAAGGCCCTATTTTGAAGGCCAGTCATGGATGCATGGGGACGAACCGATGCGCTGCCCCTTCTGCGGAAACGCCGACACCCAGGTCAAGGACTCGCGTCCCGCCGAGGACAACGTCGCGATCCGCCGCCGCCGCTTCTGCCCTTCCTGCGGGGGGCGCTTCACCACCTATGAACGGGTGCAGCTGCGCGACCTGGTCGTGCTCAAGTCCAGTGGGCGCCGCGAGGATTTCGACCGCGACAAGCTTGCCCGGTCCATCCGCATCGCCATGCAGAAGCGCCCGATCGAGGCCGAGCGCATCGACCAGGTGATCTCGGGCATCGTGCGGCGGCTGGAAAGCATGGGCGACACGGACATCCCGTCCAAGGCCATCGGCGAGATCGTGATGGACACGCTGGCCCGGATCGACACGGTGGCCTACGTGCGTTTCGCCAGCGTCTACAAGAACTTCCAGGCGGCCGACGATTTCGACCGCTTTGTGTCGGAACTGCGCCCGGCGTCCGAGTGACCCCCGACCTGCGCCACATGGACCACGCGCTGCGGCTGGCACGGCGGGGCCTGGGCAACGTCTGGCCGAACCCCGCCGTGGGCTGCGTGATCGTGGCAGATGGCCGGATCGCGGGCCGGGGCTGGACCCAGCCCGGCGGGCGTCCCCATGCCGAGCGGATGGCGCTGGACATGGCGGGTCCGGCCGCGCGGGGGGCCACGGCCTATGTCACCCTTGAACCCTGCGCCCACCACGGCCGCACCCCGCCCTGCGCCGAAGGACTGATCCGTGCGGGCGTCGCGCGGGTCGTCACGGCGCTGACCGATCCCGACCCGCGCGTCGCCGGGCGCGGCCATGCCATGCTGCGCGCCGAGGGCATCGAGGTCACCGAGGGCGTCCGGGCCGAGGCGGCAGCCGCCCTGCAGCGCGGCTTCCTGAGCCGCGTGACCCTTGGCCGCCCGATGGTGACGCTGAAGCTTGCCACCAGCTTCGACGGGCGGATCGCGACGGCCACGGGCGAAAGCCGCTGGATCACGGGCGGGGCCGCGCGCCGCCATGTCCACCTGCTGCGGCTCACCCATGACGCCGTCATGGTCGGCGCGGGCACGGCGCGCGCGGACCGCCCGGCGCTGAACGTGCGTGGTTTCGGCCCCGTGCGCCAGCCGGTCCGGGTGGTGCTGGCGAATGACGCGATCCCGCCCCTGCCCCCCGAGGATGCGGATCACGGTCCCCTCTGGGTGCTGCCCGGCCCGCCTGCCGGGGCGCTGGCCGAGCTTGGCCGCCGCGGGATCACGCGGGTCTTCTGCGAGGGTGGCGGGCACCTTGCCGCGGCGCTGCTGGCCGGGGGGCTGGTGGACGAGATGGTCGGCTACACGGCTGGCGTCCTGTTGGGCGGCGACGGCCGCGCCGCCGTTGCCCCGATGGGACTGGCCGCGCTTGCGGACGCGCCGCGCTTTCAACTGGCCGAAACGCGGGCGTTGGGCGGGGACCTGTTCCACCGCTGGGTCAGGGCCGGCGCCTAGGGCGATCCCGACGGCCGCTTCCCTGCCGGGATCCACGGCGGGACGGCCCGACGGCTGCGCCCCGATCCGCCCCGGCAGGCCTGCGCCCGGCACAAGGTCCGGAAGGAAGATGCCCCCGGCTGCACGGGCACGCTGGTCCGCCTTGCCGCGACCGGCGGGGCTTTCTATCCTGCGCCCGATGCCCATGCGCGCCGCCCTGCCCCGCCTTTGCCTTGCCGTGCTTGCCCTGTTGCCGGCGGCCTGCGGCAGCGACGAATCCTATCCCCGGCTGCTGCCGCTGTCCGAACTGAACACTCCCCCCGCCATTCCCGCCCATGCGGCGGATGCCGCCGCCGACCCCGAGGCCGTGGGCGAGGCCCTGCGCGCCCGCCGCGCGGAAACCGCGGCCCGGGCCGCCGCCGCGCAAGGGACGGTTGCCGATCCCACCGCGCTCGGGGCGCGCGCAGGCGCCCTGCGTGAGCGCGCCGAGGCCCTGGCCCGCCGCGACCCGGCGCAAGGCGGTGCCGTGTCGGTCAGTGCGCCCGCCTCTGCGTCCCAAGCCACCCCCGAGACCGACCCGGAAACCGCCGCGCGGGCGCAGGCCCTGCGCGAGCGCGCCCGCCGGATGCTGGAAGACGGTGCGGCCCCCGCCGATCTGCCGCCCTGTCCGCCCGGCACGGCCGACCCGGCAGCCGCAGGCTGCCTGCCCCGCTGAAGCGGCCATTCACCCAGAGGATACCCATGCCTGTCATCACCTGCATCGACGACCTCAAGCGCCTGCACAAGGCGCGCACGCCACGCATGTTCTACGACTACGCGGAATCGGGCAGCTACACCGAACAGACCTTCCGCGAGAACACGACCGACTTTTCCAAGATCCGCCTGCGCCAGAAGGTGGCGGTGGACATGTCGGGCCGCAGCCTCGCGTCCGACATGGTGGGCCTGCCGGTGTCCATGCCCGTGGGCCTCGCGCCCGTGGGGATGACGGGGATGCAGCGCGCGGACGGCGAGATCAAGGCCGCCCGCGCGGCCGAGGCCTTCGGCGTGCCCTTCTGCCTGTCCACCATGTCTATCTGTTCCATCGAGGACGTGGCGCTGCACACGACCAGGCCCTTCATGTTCCAGCTTTACGTGATGAAGGACCAGGAATTCCTGGAGAACATCATCGCGCGCGCCAAGGCGGCGAACTGTTCCGCGCTGGTGCTGACACTGGACCTGCAGATCCTCGGGCAGCGGCACAAGGACCTCAGGAACGGGCTTTCGGCGCCGCCGAAGCTGACGCCCTCCTCCATCGCCGACCTCGCGACGCGCTGGCGCTGGGGGATCGAGATGCTGCAAACGAAGCGCCGCTTCTTCGGCAACATCGTGGGCCATGCCAAGGGCGTGACGGACACCGCCAACCTTGCCAGCTGGACGGCCGAGCAGTTCGACCCGCAGCTCGACTGGACCAAGATCGCCCGCATCCGCGACCTGTGGGGCGGCAAGCTGATCCTGAAGGGCATCCTGGATGCCGAGGATGCCCGCATGGCCGCCGACTTCGGCGCGGATGCCATCATCGTGTCGAACCACGGCGGGCGGCAGCTCGACGGCGCGCTCAGTTCCATCCGGATGCTGCCCGAGATCGTGGCGGCCGTGGGCGACCGGGTCGAGATCCATCTCGATTCCGGCATCCGATCGGGCCAGGACGTGCTGAAGGCCCTGGCGCTGGGGGCGCATGCGACCTGGATCGGGCGGGCCTGGGTGCATGGCCTGGGCGCGCTGGGGCAGGAAGGCGTGACCGCCGCGCTGGAGGTGATCCGCAAGGAACTGGACGTCACCATGGCGCTGTGCGGCGAACGCGACATCCGCAACGTCGGCCGCCACAACGTGCTTGTTCCCGCGGAGTGGAGCAGCGACTACGTCTGACCCGGGCGGCGGGGCGCGCCCTGCCTGCGGCGACCGCCCGCCCCGCCCCGACCAAGCACGACGCACCCCTGATCGCCGGCAGACCGGCAGGCGGCGCAGGGGTCAGAAGCGGTACCGGATCCCGATGCTGCCATATTGCACGCCGCCCCAGGCATCGCTGACCAGGCCGAACACGCCCGAACGGTGATGCAGGCGGAACAGGATCTCGCGGTCCGGGGCCTCGGGCAGGGCAAAGGTGATCTCGGGCGAGAAGAAGTGCATCAGGCGGTCGCCCGTGTCGTCCCGGGCGCGGTTGCGCTCGACGTCGGAAATGTCGCTTGCATAGTTCAGGCCGGTCGAGACCGCGACGGAGGTGACGAGAAAGCGGTCCCAGGGAAAGCCCCGATAGCGCAGATAGGCGGCGCCCCAGACCTCGGTTTCGCTCTGCCGTCCGAAGCGCTTGCCCAGGCCGACCTCCGCCTCGACCGTGAACCCCCGGCCGAGGGTGGCGACCTGGCGCGACAGGGTGAGCGCCAGGATGTGGTCGTCGCGGTAGTCCCAGGTCCAGGGCGGCTCGGGATCGGTGAGAAGGATCCGCTCCATCGAGTTCTCGACATAGGTTCCGCCATAGACCGCAACGGCGCAGTCGCCGTCGCAGGGCGCAAGCAACCGCATGTCCGCCGCAGCCGGCGCCGCGGCCAGCAACAGGATGGCGGGCGTCGCCGCCAGGAACCGCCAGCCTCGGGCCGCCATCCTCCCATCCCCCGGTGCGTCCGCGCCCGTCCATGCAGCACGAGCCGGGCGCGAATCACAAGCGCGGAAAGGACCTGCCGCCGTCCGGTCGTGATGTCGTGCAGCGCGCCCCCTCGTCCCGTGCGGTTCCGCCTTGCCAGCGCGCGGGCTTTCGGCTATGCGCGCGGCTTCCGGTCAGGCACCCTTGGAGGCTGGCCGGCTGCAACCTGAAAGGAACGAACATGGCCAAAGAGATCCAGGATCTGGTGGCCGAGGCACGCGCGGGGACAGGCAAGGGGGCCGCCCGCCACGCTCGCCGCAACGGCAAGGTGCCCGGCATTGTCTACGGTGACGGCAAGGAGCCGACTCCGATCCAGATGGACTTCAACCCCCTTCTGACCAAGCTGCGCGCCGGCCGCTTCATGTCCACGCTGTGGAACCTGAAGGTCGAGGGCCAGGACGACGTCCGCGTCATCTGCCGCGGCGTCCAGCGCGACGTGGTCAAGGACCTGCCGACGCACATCGACTTCATGCGCACGCACCGCAACTCGCTTGTGAACCTGTTCGTGCATGTCGAGTTCATCAACCACGAGGACAGCCCCGGCCTCAAGCGCGGCGGCACCCTGACCGTCGTGCGCCCGGAAGTCGAGCTGGTCGTGACCGCCGGCGACATCCCCGAGCAGATCGTCGTGGACCTGAAGGACCGCAAGATCGGCGACGTGATCCACATCAACGACATCGAGCTGCCCGCCGGCGCGAAGCCGACGATCGACCGCAACTTCGTCATCGCCAACATCACCGCGCCCTCGGGCCTGGCCGCCAGCGACGACGAAGCCGAGGAAGCCCCCGCCGAGGCCTGATCGCCACGGACGGTTGACTTTCAAGGGCGGCGCCACGGTGCCGCCCTTTCGCTTTCCTGCGCCGCCGGTTCTTCTTTCTGACCCAAATACCCCGGGGTGCGGGGCAGCGCCCCGCGGCGGCCTCTCCTTTCCCGAGCCCGCGTCACCTGCTAGATCACCCCCATGACCCAACCCATCCATATCGTCGGCGCCGGCATGGCGGGCTCCGAAGCCGCGTGGCAGGCCGCCCGGGCGGGCGTTCCCGTGATCCTGCACGAGATGCGCCCCCAGGTCGGCACCTTCGCCCATCGCACCGGCGACTGCGCCGAGATGGTCTGTTCCAACAGCTTCCGCTCGGACGACGACGTGAACAACGCCGTGGGCCAGCTGCACTGGGAGATGCGGGCGGCGGGCGGCCTCATCATGACCGCCGCCGACCGCCACAAGCTGCCCGCGGGCGGCGCGCTGGCCGTGGACCGCGACGCCTTTTCGGCCGACGTGACCGCCGCCCTCCGCGCCCATCCGCTCGTGACCATCGCGGAAGGCGAGATCACCGCCCTGCCCGAGGACGGCAACTGGATCATCGCCACCGGCCCGCTGACCTCGGCCGCCCTGGGGCAGGCCATCGCAGCTGAAACCGGGGCCGACGCGCTCGCCTTCTTCGACGCCATCGCCCCCATCGTCCATGCCGACACCATCGACATGGGCGTGGCCTGGCGGCAGTCCCGCTATGACAAGGGCGAGACCGAGGAGGAGCGGACCGCCTATATCAACTGCCCCATGACGCGGGCGGAATACGACGCCTTCATCGACGCCCTTCTGGCCGCCGAGAAGACCGAGTTCCGCGAGGGCGAGACGGCGGGCTATTTCGACGGCTGCCTGCCCATCGAGGTCATGGCCGAGCGCGGCCGCGACACCCTGCGCCACGGCCCGATGAAGCCGGTCGGGCTGACGAACGCCCACAAGCCGGGGGAAAAACCCTACGCGGTGGTCCAGCTTCGGCGGGATAACGCCCTGGGAACGCTGTACAACATCGTCGGCTTCCAGACGAAGATGAAATACGGCGCGCAGACCCAGGTCTTCCGCATGATCCCCGGACTTCAGGACGCCAGCTTCGCCCGGCTGGGCGGCATCCACCGCAACACCTTCCTGAACTCGCCCACGCTGCTGGACGACCGGATGCGGCTGCGCGCGCGACCGCACCTGCGCTTTGCCGGGCAGGTCACGGGGGTCGAGGGCTATGTCGAAAGCGCCGCCATGGGGCTGCTGGCGGGCCGCATGGCCGCCGCGCAGGCGCTGGGGCGCGACCTCGCGCCCCCGCCCGGGACGACGGCAATGGGCGCACTGGTCCACCACATCACGGGCGGGGCCGAGGCGAAGACCTTCCAGCCGATGAACGTGAACTTCGGCCTCTTCCCCCCGGTCGAGGCGAAGTCGGGCCGCCGCGGCCGCAAGGACCGCTATCCGGCCTATACGGACCGGGCGAAGCAGGACTTTTCGGCGTGGCTGTCGGCGCAGTAAGGCGGACGCGCTTTGCGCCCTCGCCCACCGGGCCGCTGCATCTGGGCCATGCCTTCGCGGCGCTGACGGCCGCCCGCCTGGCCGATCCCGGTCAGTTCCTGCTGCGGATCGAGGACATCGACCGCTCCCGCTGCCGTCCCGAATGGGAGGCTGCGATTTACGAGGACCTGCGCTGGCTGGGGCTTTCATGGCCGCAGCCGGTCATGCGCCAGTCCGACCGGCTGCCCGCCTACCGCGCGGCGCTGGACCGGCTGGCGGGGATGGGCTTGCTTTATCCCTGCCGCTGCCGCCGTGCCGACATCGCGGCAGCGCTGTCCGCCCCGCAGGAAGGCGTGATCGGTCCTGATGGCCCGGTCTATCCTGGCACCTGCCGGGGACGGTCCATGGAGGACGCGGGCCCGGAGGACGCGATCCGGCTGGACGTGCGCCGCGCCTTTGACCACCTCGGCCTTGACCGCATCGGCTTTCACGACGAGGCGGTTCTGCCCGGACAGCGCCATGACCTGACCGCCGAGGATTTCATCGCCGGTGTGGGCGACGTGGTGCTGGCACGGCGGGGCATGGGGACGAGCTATCACCTGTCGGTCGTGGTGGACGACGCCGCGCAGGGCATCACGCTGGTCACGCGCGGCAAGGACCTGTTCGATTCTACGTATATCCACGCGCTTCTTCAGGCGCTGCTGGGCCTGCCGCTGCCGCTTTACCACCACCACCGCCTGATCCGTGACGACGCCGGCAAGCGGCTGGCCAAGCGCGACGACGCCCGCGCGATCCGTCTTTACCGGGCCGAGGGCGCCTCGCCGGCGGACATTGCTGCGGCGGTCGGCCTGCAGGAGGCGGGCGACAGTCCTGCGTCGCTGCCGCATGGGTATTTGGGTCAGGAAGAAGACCCTTGAGGCGGCTTCAGGCTTCGGGCGCCATGAGTTCGACCTCGGCGCCGTCGCGCACGGCGGTGTAGAAGCAGGTCCGGCGGTTGGTGTGGCAGGCGGGGCCGGACTGGTCCACCAGCACCAGCAGGCAGTCTCGGTCGCAGTCGAGCCGCATCTCGACCAGCCGCTGCACATGGCCCGAGCTTTCGCCCTTGACCCAGAAGGCCGCCCGCGAGCGCGACCAGTAGGTGACGCGGCCGGTCTCGAGCGTGCGGGCGACGGCCTCGGCGTTCATCCAGGCCAGCATCAGCACCTCGCCCGAGGCATGGTCCTGCGCGATGGCCGGGATCAGGCCGTTCGCGTCGAAACGCAGGGTCGCGGGGTCGAACATCGGTTTTCCTTTCACGCTCGGATGCCTATCTAGCGGGCGGACGGTGTGGGGAAAAGCGATGGCCGACGACGATCTGATGGCGCTCTATTCGCGCAGGCTGCTGGCGCTGGCGGCGGATATCCCGCACCTGGGCCGCCTGCCCGCGCCGACCGGATCGGCCACGCGCCGCTCGCCCCAATGCGGTTCCACGGTGACGGCGCATGTGGTCGTCGCGGATGGGGTCGTGACCGACTTCGCGCAGGAGGTGCGGGCCTGCGCGCTGGGGCAGGCCTCGGCCGCCGTGCTGGGCGGCGCGGTCCTCGGGCGGACCCCGGCCGAGTTGGCAGCAGGCCGTGATGCATTGCGCGCGATGCTGACGGAAGGCGCTCCCGCGCCAGACGAACCCTTCGCGGCTGCCGAGGCATTGACCCCGGCGCGGGATTTCCCGAACCGCCACGCCTCGATCCTGCTGGCCTGGGAGGCCGCGGCCGAGGCCGCAGGCGCCTAGACCGGCGGAGAAGTCCGTTCGGGGTTGATGCCCGCAAGTTCGCGGAACTCGGGCGGGGCGCGGCCCAGCAGTTCCTCGGCCAGGTCGCGGCCCATCTCGATGCCGTCGCTGACAAGCCCGCGCCGCTCGCCCCGGACCGACAGCGAGCCGTCGGGCAGCAGGATCTCGCCCCGCAGCCACAGGTTCTCGCCGTCAAGCTCGGCCAAGCCCGCCAAGGGCGTCTCGCAGGAGCCGTCGAGGCGGCGCAGGAAGGCGCGTTCCGCCGTCACCCGCAGCGTCGTGGGCAGGTCCGAGATGGTGGCCAGCATCGCTGCCGCGATCACGTCGTCCTTGCGCCGTTCCACCCCGATGGCGCCTTGGGCCACGGCGGGCAGCATCTCCTCGGGCGTAATCGCGCTGCGGACCACGTTCAGCATCCCCAGCCGCGTCAGGCCCGCCATGGCGAGAAAGGTCGCCTCGGCCACCCCTTCATCGAGCTTGCGCATCCGCGTCTGCACGTTGCCCCGGAACTCGACCAGCGTCAGGTCGGGCCGGTAATGGATCAGCTGCGCCCGGCGCCGCAGGCTCGACGAGCCGACAAGCGTGCCCGCCGGAAGCTCGGCAATGGAGCCCCAGCGGCGGCTGACGAAGGCGTCGCGCACGTCCTCGCGCGGCAGGTAGCAGTCGATGATCAGCCCTTCCGGCTGCAGGACCGGCATGTCCTTCATCGAGTGGACGGCGATGTCGATGCGTTGGTCGAGCAGCGCGTCCTCGATCTCGCGGGTGAACAGGCCCTTGCCGCCGATCTCGCGCAGGGGACGGTCCAGCACGCGGTCGCCGGTGGTCTTGATGACCACGATCTCGAAGGCGTCGGCGGGCAGGTCATGCGCGGCGGCCAGCCGGTCGCGCGTTTCATGCGCCTGCGCGAGCGCCAGCGCCGAGCCGCGCGTGCCGATCCGAAGGGGGCGGTCGGGGGTGGGTAAAGCGTCCATGCGGAATGGGTTATCCCTGCCCTGCCCGCTTGACAACCACGCTGCGGCGGAAGGGCGCAGGCCAGCGCCCGCGACCCGCCAAGCTTGCAAGCCGGGCCCGGCCTTGCGACAAGGCCGCATGACACAGGATCCCCGCCCCGAACCGCAGCAAAGCCCCGCCAAGACCATCCTGCGCGCCCTTGCGGGCGAGCGCCAGCCGGTGCCGCCGATCTGGATGATGCGGCAGGCCGGGCGCTATCTGCCCGAATACCGCGCGACCCGCGCGCAGGCGGGGGATTTCCTGTCGCTGTGCTACACGCCGGACCTTGCGGCCGAGGTCACGCTGCAACCCATCCGCCGCTATGGCTTCGACGCGGCGATCCTGTTCGCCGACATCCTGCTGATCCCGCAGGCGCTGGGGATGGACCTTTGGTTCGTGACGGGCGAAGGCCCGCGGCTGTCCACCGTCACCACGCCCGGGGAACTGGCCGCGCTGAAGCCCGCCGAGGCCATCCACGAGACGCTGTCGCCCGTCTATGAAACCGTCCGCATCCTGTCGCGGGAACTTCCGCGCGAAACGACGCTGATCGGCTTCGCGGGCGCGCCCTGGACGGTGGCGACCTACATGATCGCCGGGCGCGGCACGCGCGACCAGGGCCCGGCCCATGCCTTGAAGCAGGCCGACCGCGCCACCTTCCAGGGCATCATCGACCGCGTGACCGAGGCGACCGTCCTTTACCTCTCTGCGCAGATCGAGGCGGGGGCCGAGGTCGTCAAGCTGTTCGACAGCTGGGCGGGCAGCCTGCACGGTCAGGACTTCGACGATTTCGCCGTCGCGCCCGCGCGCCGGATCATCGCCGCGCTGAAGCAGCGTCATCCGCATGTCCCCGTGATCGCCTTTCCGCGCGAGGCGGGCGATCGCTACGTGGGCTTTGCCAAGGCCACGGGGGCGGACTGCGTGGCGCTGGACAACTCGGTGTCTGCCGAATGGGCCGCGCGGCATGTCCAGACGGACGGCTGCGTGCAGGGAAACCTTGCGCCCGGCCACATGGTCACGGGCGGGCCGGCCCTGGTGGACGCGACGCGGGCCATCGTGCGCGCCTTCTCGGGCGGGCCCCATATCTTCAACCTCGGCCACGGGATCACGCCCGACGCGGACCCCGAGAACGTGGCCCTGATGATCCGCACGGTACGCGAGGGGGCCTGAGCCGATGTGGGTCGCCGCGACCTTGGTCGCCGCCCTGGCGCAGACGGGGCGCAACGCGGCGCAGGCCGGGCTGACCGCGCGCATCGGGACCATGGGCGCGACGGGGGTGCGGTTCCTCTTCGGCCTGCCCTTCGCCATCCTGTTCCTGGGACTGGTGGCGCTGGCCGAGCCGGTGCCCGCCCTGACCGCGACCGCGTTTGGGTATGCCGCGATGGGCGCCGTGTCGCAGGTGGCGGCGACCGCGCTGATGCTGACGGCCATGCAGCGGCGCGGCTTTGCGGTGGCGACCGCGCTGATCAAGACCGAGCCGGTGACGCTTGCCATCCTCGGCGCGGCCCTGCTGGCCGAGCCGCTGACCCCGGCCCGCCTTGGCGCCATCGCCGTGGCCACGGCCGGGGTGCTGGCGATGTCGGGCGGAGGCTGGCGGCGGGCGGGCGCAGGTCCCGCAGCGCTGGCCGTGCTGGCGGGCGGGCTGTTCGGCCTGTCGGCCATCGGCTTCCGCGGCGGCATCCTGTCCTTGCCCCACGGCGGCGAACTGATCCGGGCGACCACGATCCTTGTTCTGTCGCTGGCGCTGCAGACGGCACTGGTCGGCGTCTGGCTCGCGCTGCGCGACCGCCCGGCCCTGCGGGGGATGGTGGCTGCTTGGCGCGAGTCGCTGGGCGCGGGGTTCCTCGGCGCGCTGGCCTCGCAGTTCTGGTTTCTGGCCTTCGCGCTGGCCCTTGCGGCCAACGTGCGGACGCTGGCGCTGGTCGAGGTGGTCTTCGCCGCCGCCGTCTCGCGTCACCGGCGCGAGGCGCTGGGCCCGCGCCAGCTTGCCGGCATGGCGCTGATCGTCGCGGGCGTGGGCTGGTTGATGTGGACGACGCGCTGAGGGCTCAGACCCACTTCGCCAGCGGCGGCAGGCTCATCAGCACGGCGTCGGCATTGTGGCCGGTTTCCAGCCCGAACTTGGTCCCCCGGTCGTAGACGAGGTTGTATTCGGCATAAAGCCCGCGGTGAACCAGCTGGGCGTCGCGGTGCTCGGGTTCCCATTCCTGCACCATCCGCCTGCGGACCAGCGGCAGGAACGCGGGCAGGAAGGCCTCGCCCACCCTGCGGGTGAAGGCGAAGTCGGCCTGCCAGTCGCCGGTGTTCAGATCGTCGTAGAAGATGCCGCCCACGCCCCGCGCGCGCCCGCGATGGGGGATAAAGAAATACTCGTCCGCCCAGGCCTTGAAGCGGTCGTAGTAATCGGCGCCGTGCGGGGCGCAGGCCTCGCGCAGCGTGTCGTGGAAATGCGCGGTGTCCTCAGGGTATTCGAGGCAGGGGTTCAGGTCCGACCCGCCCCCGAACCACCAGGCCGACGGCGTCCAGAACATCCGGGTGTTCATGTGGACGGCGGGCACATGGGGGTTCTGCATGTGGGCGACCAGGCTGATGCCGCTGGCCCAGAAGCGCGGGTCCTCGGCGATCCCCGGCACGCCGCGCGCGGCCATGGCGGATTGCGCGCGCGGGGCAAGCGTGCCGTGCACCTCGGACCAGTTCACGCCGACCTTCTCGAAGACGCGGCCGCCGCGCATGACCGACATGATGCCGCCGCCGCCGTCCTCGGCCCGCTCGGTCGGGGTGACGGTGAAGCGGCCGGGCGGCGCATCGGACAGGGCCTCGTCCTCCAGCCCCTCGAAGGCTGCCACGATTCGGTCGCGCAGGCTGCGGAACCATTCGGCCGCCGCGCGGCGTTCGTCGGTCATGTCCATGGACCGGCCCCCCTTTCGTGAATTGCGGCACAGAATGGCGCGCGCTAGGATTCCTTCAATCTGATTAGAGGCGCCGCCGATGAGCCGCAACCTGACCCTGACCGCGCTGGCCTGCCTGGCGCTGGCGGCCTGCGGGACCCCGCAGGAACAGTGCATCAGCCGCAACACCGACGAATATCGCACCGTCGCGCGTCTGCTGGCGCAGGTCGAGGGGAACCTTGCGCGCGGCTATGCCTGGGACGAGCGGGTGGTCACGCGGACCGACTTCGACTTCTGTCCGACCCTTGTGCGCGACCTCGACGGCGAGGACGTGCTGGTCCATCGCAGCTGCTGGCGCGACGTGGCCGACACCGAGGTCTTCCGGGTGCCGATCGATCCGGTGATCGAACAGCGCAAGGCCGACAACCTGCGCAGCCGCCTGGCGGCGCTGCGCCCGGATGCGGAACGCGCCGTGCAGGCCTGCCGCGCGGCCTATCCGCAGGAAGGCTAGCGCCGCTTCGGACGCCCCGCCCCGGTTGCGGTGATGACCTTGAAGCGGTTGTCGCCGCCGATCTCCTGCACGTCGGCGAACAGTTCCGACAGCGCGGCCTCGTAGGGCAGGTGCCGGTTGGCGACCATCCAGAGCCGCCCGGCCCCGGTCAGAAGCCCCGCCGCCGCGCGGATGAAGCGCGCGCCAAGATGGGGGTCGGCGGCCCGGCCCTCGTGGAAGGGCGGGTTCATGACGACGCCGTTCACAGGCTCGGGCAGGCGGAAGGTGGTGGCGTCGGCCCAGTGAAATCGCGCCCGGGGGTCCGTCACGTTGCGGCGCGCGCAGTCCAGCGCAGCGTGATCGGCCTCGACCAGATGCAGGACCTCGACGCCGGGGTGGCGGAGCACCTGCGCCGAAAGCCACCCCCAGCCCGCGCCCAGGTCGACCATGCGCGTGGGCAGGCGGTCCGGCAGGCAGGCCGCCAGCGCCACCGAGGCCGGGTCGGGCCCGTCGGCGGAAAAGACGCCCGGCGCGGTGACGAAGCCGCCGTCCACCGTCCGTTCGGCCCCCGTCCAGTCGGGGGGCAGCCAGTCGCCGGCCGGAACGGTCACGCGGAAGATCTTTCCATGCGCGCGGGACTGCACCTGATCGACCGGGGCCAGCGTCCGCAACTCGCGCAGCATGGCATCGACGCCGTCCGTCTTCTGTCCGTCGATCCACAAGGCCGCGCCTTCCTCCAGCGCGGCGGCGGCGGCGGCGACCCGCGCCCGCGCCTCGGCCCGCGCGCGGGGCAGGAAGACCACGGCGGCGTCCGCCCGGTCCTCGACCGCCGTCCGCACGCGGAACCCCTGCGCCGCCGCCGAATCATGGGCGGGACGGAATCCCTGCACAACCGTGGTGCGAGCCGGATCGAACCCCGCGAGGTCCCCCGGCCCTGCCCCGACCAGCAGCACCGCGCCCGCGATCGGGTCGATCAGTTCAAGCCGAGAACCCGCCACTTATTCCTTTTCCATCGTGCATTGCAGCGGATGCTGCTGGCGGCGCGCAAGCTCCATCACCTGCGCGACCTTTGTTTCGGCGATCTCGTGGGAAAAGACCCCGACGACGGCCACGCCCTTGCGATGGACGGTCAGCATGATCTCGATCGCCTGTGCGTGGGTCATGCCGAACAGGCGTTCGAGGATATGGACCACGAACTCCATCGGCGTGAAATCGTCGTTCAGCAACAGCACCTTGTAAAGCGGGGGGCGCTGCGTCTTGGGCTTGGTCCGGGTGGCAAGATCGACATCCTCCCTGCCCTTCGAAGGCGGATCGGTCATGCGCGGGAAATCGGTCGTCAGCGTCACGAGCGGCAAGTCCTGAACGGGCGGGTTGCCGGGGAATATAGGGACGGCGCGGCCCGAGGAAAAGGCTGACGAACCTTCCGCGCCCGAAAGGTCGCAGCATGGCAAATACGCGGTTCCCGCAGCGCGTGTGGCGTGCTATTCTGGGTTTGTTAAGGAAGGGCGTGCAATCAAGAACGCGCCCGCAGGCAGAGAGACCGGGACAGTGCAAATTCTTCATCGAACCCTGATCGCGGGGTGGATTGCCTTGGTCGGCGCCCTTGTGCCGCTGACCGCGTCCGCCGCCCCCTTCGCGGCCTTTGTCATGGACGGGCGGACGGGCAAGGAAATCTATTCGCAGAACGCCGATGCGCGGCTGCATCCGGCATCGCTGACCAAGATGATGACGCTTTACATGGCCTTCACGGCGATCGAGCGGGGTCAGGTCCGGCTGGACTCCAAGTTCACGGTCACACCGCACGCGGCGGGCCAGCCGCCTTCGCGCCTCGGGCTGCGGGCAGGCCAGAAGATCGAGCTGCGCTATCTCATCCGCGCGGCGGCGGTGAAATCGGCCAACGACGCCGCCACCGCCATCGGCGAGGGGCTTGCCGGGTCCGAGGCGAAGTTCGGCCAGCAGATGACCGCCATGGCCCGCGCGCTCGGCATGAGGAACAGCACCTTCCGCAACGCCAACGGGCTGACGCAGGAAGGGCATTATTCCAGCGCCCGCGACCTTTCGACCCTGGGCCGGCGGCTGTTCTATGATTTCCCGCAGTATTATTCGATCTTCTCGCGCCGCTCGGCGGATGCGGGCATCGCCACCGTGTCCAGCACCAACAAGCGCTTCCTGGACAGCTACCAGGGCGCGGACGGGATCAAGACCGGCTACACGCGGGCCGCGGGCTTCAACCTGACCGCCTCGGCGCAGCGCGGGTCCAAGCGGATCATCGCGACCGTGATGGGCGGGCAGTCGACCGCGCAGCGCAATGCGATCATGGCGCAGCTTCTGGATACCGGCTTCGGCAAGGCGCCGACGCGGGTGAAGGAGATCCGCCCCGAGGCGCCCGCCTATATCGTGGAACGCAAGCGCAGCGTGCAGGTGGCCCGCGCCGAGGCGCCCGCCCCCGCGCCCGTGGCTGCGGCCCGGCCGGTGAAGGGATCGACCGTCCCGGTCGCGGCAGCGCCCCGGCAGGCCGAGGCGCCTGCCCGCGTCGAGGCCGCTCCCGTCGTGGCGCAGGCCAGCGTCGGCTCGGCCCGGCCCGTGCGGCGGCCGGCAGGCGCCGCGGCATCCGTCAAGCTGGCCTCGGCCGAGCCTGCCGCGATCGAGGCCGCGGTGAAGCTTGCCAGCACCGATGCGGCCCCTCCGCCCGCCCCGCGCCCCGGCCCTGCCGCCCAGGCCAAGGCGCCGCGCACGCTGGGGTCCACCTTTGCGGCGGCCGAGCCGAAGGAGGCCGCGCCCAAGGCCGCAGAAGCGCCGCAGGCCAGCACGAAGCTGGTCGCCTCGTCAAAGCCCGTCCGCAAGTCCGACGCCGTGATCCTGGCGGCGATGGAGGAAGAAGGCGACCGGTCCGAGCCCGAGGCGATGCAGATCGTCTCGCGCCCTTCGACCAAGGGCCGCGGCAACCACGGCATCACGCTGGGCCGCTTCGAGACCAAGGCCGAGGCCGAGCAGCTTCTGCTGCGCATCGCCCTGCAGGAAAGCGCCGTGCTGAACAACGCCACCCGCCGGGTCGGCAACACCCCCAAGGGGTGGGAGGCGAATTTCTCGGGCCTGACCAGCGACGCGGCGCAGCTTGCCTGCGACAAGCTTGCCGCCCGTTCGCAGCGCTGCACGGTGCTGGGGAACTGAGCGGTCCGAACCCGCAGGATGCGAAAGCCCGGCTCACGCCGGGCTTTTTTATTTGCGGTGCCAAGGCAGCGAGGGGCGGCGACTGCCCTGGAAGGAAGGCCGCAGGCAGCGCGGTCAGAGCGGCGCGCAGCCTGTGACCGGGCAAGCGGCCGGTGAGCTGCAGGGGCCTGACACGAGCGGCAGCGGGAGGCCACGGAGCTGGCCGGCGGCTCTGCCCCTCCCCTGCCCCGAGGCCGGGTGCGGTCCTTGAACTGTCACCGAAAAGCAGGCCCGAGGGTCGAGGCCGCACGGCGGGCCGATCCATCCTGAACCAGGCTCATGCACCGGCGCCGACGCTTGGAAGTGGTCCCTCGCGGGGGCTTCATCACGGCAGCGGCCGGGAGGCCGACGCCGGTGTGCTGCCCGATTAAGCCCGAGCGACCGACCGGCTCACAAGACCTTCAAGGGCCCCGCAGTCCCGCATCACGGCTTGGGACGGTCGTCCCATTCGTCGCTGAGGATGCGCTGCGCGTCGCCCTTGGGGTCCTCGTACTGCCGGTTGCGCAGCGCCCAGACAAAGGCCCCGAGTCCGAGGCCACCCAGCCCCAGCGACACGGGAATGAGGTAAACCAGCACCTCCATCAGCGCAGCCTCAGTGCGTTCAGGGTCACGCTGACGGAACTCAGCGACATGGCCAGCGCGGCGATCAGCGGCGTGGCCAGCCCCGCCAGTGCGAAGGGCACCGCGACGACGTTGTAAAGGATCGAGAGCGCGAAATTCTCCCGGATGCGCCGGATCGAGGCGCGGGCCACGCCCACAGCATCGGCGACAGGGCCGAGGTCCCGACCGACCAGCACCATGTCGGACGCGACCCGCGCCGCATCCAGTGCGCTTGCGGGCGAGATCGAGGCATGAGCCGAGGCCAGCGCCGCCGTGTCGTTCAGACCGTCGCCCACCATCAGGACATGGCGGCCCTGCGCGGACAGTTCGGCCACGGTGGCGGCCTTTTCCTGGGGCGTGACGCCGGCCCGCCATTCCTCGACCCCCAGCCGCGCGGCGATGTCGCGCACGGCGCCCGCGCCGTCGCCCGACAGGATCATCACGCGCAGGCCCGCATGGCGCAGGCGCGCCACCGCCTTGTCGGCGCCCGGACGCAGGCTGTCGGTGAAGTCGATGCGATGCACCCGGCTGCCGATCCGCAGCCAGGTCGCGGCGCCCGGCGCCTCGTCATCTGCCCCAACCCAGTCGGCGCGGCCGAGCCGCACGGGATTGCCCTGCCAGCGCGCCTCGACGCCATAGCCCGGAACCTCGCGCAGGTCCTCGACCTCTGCCGCCTGCCCCTCGATACCGGCCACGATAGCGCGGGACAGGGGATGGGCGGAGCCGCCCGCCAGCGCCAGCGCCACGGCGCGGCCCTCGGCGTCAAGGTCGGCCCCGGCGACCTGCGGCGTGCCCATGGTCAGGGTGCCCGTCTTGTCGAAGACCACGGTATCGACCTCGGCCAGCCGTTCCAGCGCGGTGCCGTCCTTGATCAGCAGCCCTTCGCGGAACAGCCGACCGGAGGCCGCCGTGATGACAGCCGGCACCGCCAGCCCCAGCGCGCAGGGGCAGGTGATGATCAGCACCGCCGCCGCCACGTTCACCGCGACCCGCACGTCGCGGGTCAGCCACAGCCAGCCCAGGAAGCTCGCCAGCGCCAGCAGGTGGACGGCGGGCGCATAGCTGCGGCTCGCCCGGTCGGCGATCGAGGTATAGCGCCCGCGCGCCGATTCCGCCGCCGCGACCAGCGCGGTCAGGCGCGACAGCGAACTGTCGCGCCCGGCCGCCGTCACCTGCAGCGTCAGCGGACCGGTCAGGTTCACCTCGCCCGCCGACAGCGCGGCGCCGGGACGCGCGGCGACGGGCACGGACTCGCCCGTCAGCAGCGAGCGGTCGATCTCGGACGCGCCCGCCGTCACCACGCCGTCCGCCGGAACGCGGCCACCGGGACGCACCAGGATCAGGTCGCCGGGGCGCAGGTCGGCCACGGGCACGGTTTCCTCGGCGACGTCGCGCAACAGGATGGCGCGCGGCACCTCGAGCGCGGTCAGCTCCTCGGCGGCGGACCGGGCCACGGCGCGGGTGCGATAGTCGAGATAGCGCCCGACTAGAAGGAAGAAGCACAGCATCACCACGCCGTCGAAATAGGCGTGAGGGCCGCTGTTCCAGGTCTCGAAGACGGAAATGGCGCTGGCGAGGATCAGCGCCAGCGAGATCGGCACGTCCATGCCGAGCCGTCCGGCGCGCAGCGCCCGCCAGGCGCTGGCGAAGAAGGGCTGGCCGGCAAAGGCCACGGTCGGCAGGGCGATGGCGCCCGAGATCATGTGGAACAGGTCGCGGGTCGCGGCATCCGCGCCCGACCAGACCGCGACCGACAGGATCATGATGTTCATGGAGGCAAAGCCCGCGACCCCGATCCGCATCAGCAGGTCGCGCCCCTGCCGGTCGGCCGCGGTGGCCGTCAGCGCGCCGGGGTCGAGTTCATGCGCCTCGTAGCCGATGCGGTCGAGCACGGGGATCAGGTCGTCGGCCGTGACGCCCTCGGCATCGACGACGACGCGGCGCAGGGACAGGTTCACCCGCGCGGCGCGCACGCCCGGAACGGCCGACAGCGCGCGTTCCACGTCGGTGATGCAGGCCGCGCAATGAGCCGTCGGCAGCGACAGGATCACGTCGCCCCGCACCGGCCCCGAGCGCGCGAGCCGCCCCGCCAGGGGGGCCACGTCGCAGGCGGGGCAGGCGCCGAGGCGGCTTTCGAAGTCGGTGGAAACGTCCGTCATCACTTCACCCGGTTGCCGGCGTAATGGTCGATGCGCTGCCGGAAGACCGTCCCGTCCCAGGCCTCGGCCGTCACGTTGATGTTCCAGATGCCGGGCGCCAGCGTCAACGCCGCCCGGAAGATGCCGTTCTCGTAGATGAAGCGCGGCGTCTGGTCCTCGCGCACATGGGTCGGGCGGCCGACGGTGGCCGTCAGCGACCTGACGCGGGCGGGGTTGCCCTGCGCGTCCCGGACCAGCAGCGTCAGCTCTCGTCCGTTGTATTCGGGCGTCACGGTCCAGCCGAGCGCGGCCTGCGCCGCCCGATCACGGTCGAAACGCTGCGAGGCGACATAGCTGTTGGGCGTTTCCAGCCCCGGGAAGGTGCTGACGGCCTTGACGGCCATCACCATGTTGACCGCGATGATGACCCCGAAGGCCGCCAGCGTGATGGCCAGCACGTGCCGGCCCGTCAGTTCCCGTGCCATTCTCAGCGCTCCGTTCCCTGGAAGACCGTCTCGACCGCGGCGCGGCGGCCCGAGTCCAGGTCCTCGATCCACATGGTCAGCGGCGTCTGCGCACCGTCTGCCAAGGCCGAATCCGGGTCGGCCGTGATGTAGACGCGCTGCTCGAAGGTTTCGTCGGCCGGGACCGTCACCGTCGAGCGTCCGCCTTCCAGCGTGATCTCGGCACCGGGAAGCGCCTGTCCCTCGTGGCCGTCCGCGCCCACGGCGAAGGTCTTTTCCTGGCCCTGCATGTTGCGCAGCCGCAGTTCGTAGGTGTTGCGGATCGAGCCGTCCGCCATGGTCACATACAGCGGGTTCCGCACCGGCGAGACGTTCAGGTCATAGGGCGAGCGCAGGAACAGCGCCACGATCAGACCGACGCCGATGGCCCCCCACAAGGTGAAATACAGCAGCGGCCGGGGACGCAGGACGTGCTTCCAGAGCGACTCGCCTTCCTGGCCGGTCTTTTCGGCGCTTTCGTCCTTGAGCGCCATGTAGTCGATCAGACCGCGCGGCTTGCCGATCTTCGCCATCACGTCGTCGCAGGCGTCGATGCACAGCGCGCAGGTGATGCATTCCAGCTGCTGGCCTTCGCGGATGTCGATGCCCATGGGGCAGACGTTCACGCAGGCCAGGCAGTCGATGCAGTCGCCCTTGAGCGCGGCCGGGCTGTCGGACTTGGTGGGCTGGCCCTTGGCGATCTTGCCGCGCGGCTCGCCCCGCCATTCGCGATAGGCGACGGTCAGGGTGTTCTCGTCCATCATGGCGCCCTGGATGCGGGGCCAGGGGCAGGCGTAGATGCAGATCTGCTCGCGCGCGAAGCCGCCGAAGAAGAAGGTGGTCGCGGTCATGATGCCGATGGTGGTGTAGGCGACGGGATGGGCGTTCAGCGTGACCAGGTTGCGCAGCAGCGTCGGCGCGTCGGCGAAATAGAAGACCCAGGCGCCGCCCGTCAGCAGGCCGATCAGCAGCCAGGCCGCCCACTTGGTCGCGCGCAGGCGCACCTTGCGGGCGTCCCAGGGCTGTTCATACAGGCGGATGCGGGCGTTGCGGTCGCCCTCGATCCGGCGCTCGACCATCATGAACAGGTCGGTCCAGACGGTCTGCGGGCAGAAATAGCCGCACCAGACCCGACCCAGGACCGAGGTGAAGAGAAAGAGCCCCAAGCCCGCCATGATCAGGAGGCCCGCGACGAAGTAGAACTCGTGCGGCCAGATCTCGATCCAAAAGAAGAAGAAGCGGCGGTTCGCCAGATCGACCAGGACGGCCTGGTCGGGCATCCCCGGCCCGCGGTCCCATCTGATCCAGGGGGTGATGTAGTAGATGCCCAGCGTGACCGCCATGAGCACCCATTTGAGGTTGCGGAACTGGCCCCGGACCCGGCGCGGGAAGATCGGCTCGCGTGCGGCGTAAAGGCGGGGAGGTTCCTGCTCGATCGTGGACATGCTCGACTCCTGATGGGCAGGGACCGGGCGCGCCGCCCTGCCGAACCGGCGGTTGACCTGCATCAAGCGCCGCGAGCCCGGAATATAGGATGGAACCCGGCTGATTTCAGGGACCGTTTGTCGCACCCCCGGCGGCAACCGCGTCGCGGCCGGGATGGTTGTGCTTGAGGACCGGCCCCCCTGAAACGCGCGAATGGATCGGGGGGCCGGCAGCCCCTGCCTTGCGGCAGGAGCGTCCGTCAGGGGCGGCGATTACTCGCCGCCGCCCAGGCCGTGGACATAGGTGGCCACGGCGCGGATCTCGGCCTCGCTGAGGCGGTCGGACCAGGCGGGCATGACGCCGAAGGGCCCGTCATGGATGATCCGGTGGATCGTCGCCTCGTCCGGCTGGCCGTCCTTGTTGTAAAGCCAGACGGCGTCCGTCAGGTTCGGCGCGCCCTGGGAACGGTCGCCGGTCCCGTCCTCCATGTGGCAGGCCGAGCAGTTGTCCTGGAAGACCGCGGCGCCTTCGGCGGCCTGCGCCTCGTCATGGGGCAGGTTCCCCAGCGCCAGCACGTGCTGCGTGACCTGCTGGATCTGCGTGTCGTCAAGGATGCCGTCCACGCCGAACTTGGGCATTTCCGAATAGCGCGTGTCGGCGTCCTCGGGGCTGCGGATGCCGTGCTGCAGGGTCAGGTGGATGTCCTCGATCGTGCCGCCCCACAGCCAGTCGTTGTCCAGCAGGTTGGGATAGCCGGGGTTCCCGGCCGCGCCCGCCCCGTGGCACTGCGCGCAGTAGGTGCGGAAGATCGAGCTGCCCGCGTTGTTGGCATAGTTCAGCAGATCGGGATTGGCCGGGATGTCGGTCAGGTTCGCGGCCACCAGCTGCGTCTCGATCGGGGCGTTGGCCTCGTCGAACTGCCGGATCTCCTGGGCGACCTCCTCGCGCTGGGTGGTGCCCAGCAGGCCCGAGGTGTTGTCGCGGATCAGCGGGATCGCGGGATAGGCGATGACATAGCCCAGCGCCCAGATGATGGTGGCGTAGAAGGTCCACAGCCACCAGCGCGGCAGGGGGTTGTCGTATTCCTCGATCCCGTCCCAGGCATGACCGGTGGACTTGACCTCGACGACCTTCTTGCCGACGCGGCGCGTGACCTTGTGGCGCGGCTCGCGCTCGGCCCGCGGCTTCACGCCGGTCAGCACCTCGGGCATGTTCGCCAGGATCTGCTCGGCATTTTCGCGGTCCGCCGCGCGCCGGTCGACCGAGATGCGGTTTTCCGGGTTGGCGGGGGACTCGTGCGGGTCGTTCAGGTCGGCGCCGATGTTCTCGGCCACCTCACGCTCGCGCGGGGTCGGCGGGGGGTTCTCGTCTTTCGGATCGGCCATCACTCGACCTCCTTGCGGTCCGCCTTGGCCCCGTCAGCGGCCTCGGGTGCGGGTCTCGTCTCGTTGCGGAAGATGCTTTCGGCGGCGTCGCGGTGCAGCCGGCGCGAGCCGGGCCGCCACACGAACAGGACCACGCCGATGAACACCAGGAACAGCGCCAGCAGCACCCAGCTGTCGGCGAGCTGGCGCAGGAAGGAATATCGGTCCATTCCCCGGGCGCCCTCAGCGATGCTCGTCCGGCTGGAAGGTCGAGAAATCGACCATCGTCCCCATGACCTGCAGATAGGCGATCAGGGCATCCATCTCGGTCACGCCCGCCTGGCGGTCGAAGTTGCGCGCCTGCGCGCCGGGATAGCGTTCCTGCAGCCCCGAGGCATCCAGGTCCGGGTCCGCCTGCGCCAGGAAGTCGGCCCGCGCTTCGGTGATCATGTCCTCGGTGTAGGGCACGCCCACGCGGCTGTCGGCCGTCAGGCGGTCCGAGATGTAGGTGGGATCGATCTGGCGGTGGCGCAGGAAGGAATAGGCCGGCATGATCGATTCCGGCACGACCGAGCGCGGGTCGTTCAGGTGGTCGATGTGCCATTCGTCCGAATAGCGCCCGCCCACCCGGGCCAGGTCCGGCCCGGTGCGCTTGGAGCCCCACTGGAAGGGGTGGTCGTACATCGATTCCGCGGCAAGGCTGTAGTGGCCGTAGCGTTCGACCTCGTCCCGCATGGGGCGGATCATCTGGCTGTGGCAGACATAGCAGCCCTCGCGGACGTAGATGTCGCGGCCGGTCAGCTCGAGCGGGGTGTAGGGGCGCATCCCCTCCACCTTCTCGATGGTGTTCTCAAGGTAGAACAGGGGGGCGATCTGGACGATGCCGCCGATGGTCACCACGAGGAACGAGAACACCAGAAGCAGTGTCGCGTTCTTCTCGAGGATCTTGTGGTGGTCGAGAATGGCCATGAAAGATCCCCTTCCTTATTCGGCCGGAACGGCAACGCGGGCGGGCGCGATGCGCGGCTGCCGGGCGACGGTGGCCCAAAGGTTCCAGGCCATGATGATCCCGCCCGCCAGGTAGAAGACGCCGCCCAAGGTCCGCACGACCAGCATCGGATACTTGGCGATGACGGTGTCGGCGAAGGCGTTGACCAGGAAGCCCTGGCTGTCCACCTCGCGCCACATCAGGCCTTCCATGATGCCCGACACCCACATGGACGAGGCGTAGAGCACGAGGCCGATGGTCGCGAGCCAGAAGTGCCAGCTGACGGCCGCGGTCGAATACAGCCGCTCGCGGCCCCAGAGGCGCGGCGTCAGGTAGTAGAGCGCGCCGAAGGTGATCATGCCGTTCCAGCCCAGCGCGCCGGAATGGACATGGCCGATGGTCCAGTCGGTATAGTGCGACAGCGAGTTCACGGCCTTGATCGACATCATCGGCCCTTCGAAGGTCGCCATGCCGTAGAAGCCGACGGCCACGACCATCATCCGCAGGATGGGGTCGGTGCGCAGCTTGTCCCAGGCCCCCGACAGCGTCATCAGGCCGTTGATCATGCCGCCCCACGAGGGCATCCACAGCATGATCGAGAAGACCATGCCCAGCGTCGAGGCCCATTCGGGCAGCGCGGTATAGTGCAGGTGGTGGGGGCCCGCCCAGATGTACATGAAGATCAGGGCCCAGAAGTGGATGATCGACAGCTTGTAGCTGTAGACCGGGCGCTCGGCCTGCTTGGGGATGAAGTAGTACATCATGCCCAGGAAGCCCGCGGTCAGGAAGAAGCCCACGGCGTTGTGTCCGTACCACCACTGGGTCATCGCGTCCTGCACGCCCGCGAACAGCGGCACCGACTTGGACCCGAACAGGCTGACCGGCATCGCCAGGTTGTTGACGATGTGCAGCATCGCGATGGTCACGATGAAGGACAGGTAGAACCAGTTGGCCACGTAGATGTGCGGCTCGCGGCGCTTCATGATCGTGCCAAGGTAGATCAGCAGGTAGACGACCCAGACGATCGTCAGCCACAGGTCCACGTACCACTCGGGTTCCGCGTATTCCTTGGAATGGGTCGCGCCGAGGATATAGCCCGTCGCCGCCAGGACGATGAACAGGTTGTAGCCCCAGAAGACGAACCAGCCGGCGTTGCCGCCCCACAGCCGCGTCGCGCAGGACCGCTGGACCACGTAGAACGAGGTCGCGATTAGGGCGTTGCCGCCGAAGGCGAAGATCACGGCCGAGGTGTGCAGCGGGCGCAGCTTGCCGAAGTTGGCGAAGCCTTCCAGCGCATCCGAGAAGTTCAGCGACGGCCAGGCGAGCTGCGCCGCGATGACCACGCCGACCAGAAAGCCCACGACGCCCCAGAAGGCGGTGGCGATCACCCCGGCGCGGACCGGGCCGTCCAGGTATTCGGACTGCACGCCGGCCAGGGCCAGCTTGAGGTCCGGGTTGTCCATCCGGCGCAGCACAAACAGGAATGCCAGCCCGGCAGCCAGCATGATTGTCAGGGCATTGACCTGATATGCCAGATCGCGCGCATAGTTGGCGGCGATCGCGGCAAAGACCGCGATCACGCCAAGCACGATCAGCTTGAAGCTATCCCACATCGTGTTCGGTGTCCTTTGTCTCGAAGCGGCAAAGCCGAATCGCCTGTCGGGCGATCCGGCGGACCGTCTTGGTCGTGATCTTTATGGGCCAAATCTGGTGCAAACCTTGATCTGGGTCAACAAAACGGGGCACCCCTGCATCATACTGTCACACCGCGATCCCAACGGGCCGTCACAGCAGGAGCCAAGCCAATGGGCTACAAGACCATCCTCACCGTCATCACCCAGGCCGGACAGACCGCGCAGCTTGAGGCGGCGGTGGCGCTGGCCCGGCGCGAGGACGCCCATCTCGAGGTCTTCGCGGTGGGCGTGGACCACACCCAGACCGGCTACTATTACGCGGGCGCCTCGGCCTATGTCTTTCAGGAGGCGATCGACCGCGCGATGGCGGCTGCCGAGGCGCTGGAAACCGAGGTGCGCGCCGAGCTTGCCCCCGAGGACATCCGCTGGTCGGTCGAAAGCGCGGTCGCGCAGATGGGGGGCGTATCCACGCTGATCGCCATGCGCGCGCGCTTTGCCGACTTGGTCGTGCTGATGAAGCCCTACGGGTCCAAGGCCGCGCCCGACGCCGAGGCGGTGCTGGAAGCCTCGCTGTTCGAAGGCGGCGCCCCGGTGCTGGTCCTGCCGCAGGGGAATGTCGCCGTCGAGGGCCTGGGCAAGCGCATCCTGGTCGCCTGGAACCAGTCGGACGAGGCGCTGCACGCCATCCGCCGCGCCCTGCCCGTCCTGAAGGCGGCCGAGGCGGTCGAGATCGCGGTCGTGGACCCCTCGCCCTATTCGCCCGAGGGTTCGGACCCCGGCGGAAAGCTGTGCCAGATGCTGACGCGGCACGGCGTCAAGGCCGAGATCGCGGTTCTCGCCAAGACCCTGCCCACGGTGACGGAGGTCCTGACCCGCCGCGCCGCCGAAACCGGGGCGGACATGCTGGTGATGGGCGCCTACAGCAAGTCGCGGCTGCGCGAGGCGATCATGGGCGGCGCCACGCGCCACATGCTGGAACGCGCCAACCTGCCGGTGCTGATGGCCCGCTGACGCCCGCAGCCTGCGCCGGCGCGTGGCGCCGGTGCGGGTTCAGGCCGGCAGCCCGCCGTCTGAATCGTCGCCGCTTTCCAGCACCAGCCGGTGGAAATCAGGCACCGTCACGCGGCGGTTGCCTTCCAGCGTGATGACGCCGTCGCGCTTCAGGGCCGAGATCTGGCGGCTCACGGTTTCCAGCGTCAGGCCGAGGTAGTCGGCCATCGTCTCGCGCGTCAGCGGCAGGTCGATGCGCACGCGGCCCTCGGGCCGGGTCTGGTGCAGCCCCGCCTCGCGGCGCGCCAGAAAGGCGATAAAGGACGCGATCTTTTCGCGCGCGGACTTGCGGCCCAGCAGCAGCAGCCATTCCCGCGCCGCGTCCAGGTCGTCCAGTGTCATGTCCAGAAGCCGCGTGGCAATCCGGGGGGTGGACCGCAGCAGCTCCTCAAAGGGCATGCGGCGGAAGCAGCACAGCGTCAGGTCCGACAGCGCGGTGACGGTATAGGCCGAGGTCGCGCGCCCGGGCCGCCCCAGGAAGTCCGAAGGCAGCAGCAGCCCGACCATCTGGGTGCGCCCGTCCTCCATCGTCTGCGAAAGGCCCGCCACGCCCTGGACGACCGAGGCCACGAAATCCACCCGCTCGCCGGCAAGGGCCACGACCTGCCCCGCCTCGTAGCGGCGATAGTATTTGGTGGCGTCCAGCCGGTCCAGTTCCGGCGCCTCGCAACTGGCGCAGACGGCCCGATAGCGGATCGGGCAGTCCCCGCACGGAACATGCAGGCCCTGGCAGGAGTCCTGCGCTTTCAGTTTGACCTGCGTCAATGTTCTTTCCCGCTTTGGGTGAGATACCTAGGCGCATGGAACAGGAATCGCAACTGACCCGGCTGGGGCTGTTTGACGCGCGGGTGCCGCGCTATACGTCCTACCCCACCGCCCCGCACTTCAAGCCGTCCGTGGGACCGGCCGATTTCACCGACTGGGTCCATGCGATCCCGGCGGGCGGGTCGATCTCGCTTTACATGCATGTGCCCTTCTGCCGCAGGCTCTGCTGGTTCTGCGCCTGCCGCACGCAGGGCACGCAGTCCGACGCCCCCGTGCGCGCCTATGCCGACGTGCTGCTTGAGGAGCTGGAGCTGCTGAAGGCGAACCTCGCCCCCGGCGTCAGGCTGTCGCGCCTGCACTGGGGCGGCGGTACGCCCACGCTGATGCCGCCCGACATGATGCGGCGCATCGCCCGCGCGGTCTTCGACGCCTTCCCGCTTGCGGAGGGGGCCGAGTTCTCGGTCGAGATCGATCCCAACGAGATCGACGAGGCGCGCATGGACGCGCTGGCGGAGTCGGGGCTGACCCGCGCCTCGATCGGGGTGCAGGACTTCGACCCCGAGATCCAGAAGACCATCGGCCGCGACCAGAGCTTCGAGGTGACGGCCGAGGCCGTCCGCATGATCCGCGACCGCGGCATCGCCAGCCTCAACACCGACATCCTTTACGGCCTGCCGCACCAGACGCCTTACAGGATCGCGGATTCGATCCAGAAGCTGATGGCGCTGTCGCCCGACCGAATCGCGCTTTACGGCTATGCCCATGTGCCGTGGATGGCCAAGCGGCAGGTGATGATCCCCGACGAGGCCCTTCCCGACGCCCCCGCCCGGCTGCGCCTGTTCGAGGTTGCCCGCGACCTGCTGGTCGCCGACGGCTATGACGAGATCGGCATCGACCACTTCGCCCGTCCCGGCGACGGGCTGGCCGTGGCGCAGAAGGCCGGGCTGCTGCGCCGGAACTTCCAGGGCTACACGGACGACCAGGCGCAGGTGCTGGTGGGCATGGGCGCGTCGTCCATCTCGCGCTTCCCGCAGGGCTATGCGCAGAACGCCCCCGCGACCGGCGCCCATGTCAAGGCGATCCGCGAGGGCCGCTTCTCGACCACGAAGGGCCATGTCTTCACGCCCGAGGACATCTGGCGCGCCCGCATGATCGAGGCGCTGATGTGCGACTTCCGCATCTCGGCCGATGAATTCATCCGCGACCACGGCTTCGCCCCCGCCGCGCTGGCCGAGCTCTTCGCCCCGGTCAAGGCGCAGTTCGGCGAGATGGTGACGGTGAACGAAGCCGGCCTGTCGATCCCCGAGCGCGGCCGCCCGCTGACGCGCATGATCGCGCGGATGTTCGACGGCTACGAGATGGAAGCCAAGGGCCACAGTCCCGCCATCTGACATCTGCCGGACCGGGGGCCAGCCCCCGGACCCCCGGGGTATTTGCATCAGAAAGAAGCCCTGCCCGCGCAGGGGTCTTCTTCCTGACCGAAATACCCTCGGGGGGAATCGCCGTCAGGCGATGGGGGGCAGACGGCCCCCCTGCCGCGCCGGCGAAGAATCAGCGTCCCAGCTTGGCGTGGACCTCGTCCAGATCGACCTCGCCCTTGGGCAGCTTGTTGTCGGGGTTGTCGAAGTCATAGCGGAACAGCTGGAAATCCTTCTTGTAGATTTCCCAGACCAGGTGCTGCGACAGGTCGTCGAAATAGTCGCTGACCTTGTGCAGCCGCTTCGGCCCGTGCCCTTCGGACTCGTTGAAGCGCGGCACCTCGTTGACGTCCAGCTTCACCGGGGTCTCGGCCGCGTCCAGGACCTTCTGCATCCCCTCGTTGAACTTCTCGGTGAAGAAGATCTGGTCATAGCGGCCGCCGTTCACGATGAAGGTCGCGATATGGCCCGACATGGCCGACCAGTGGATGTCCGGCTCCATCGGGCGGCGCCAGCGGATGGTGTCGCGCGCGAACAGCAGGAACCGGCGGAAGCTGGTTACCTGGTCGAAGTCGAAGTTGTCCTCGGGACTGCCCACCTCGACGCCGTAGCGCTGCATGATCTGGGGGATCAGGTTGCCGCGGTAGCGCTTGCCGTTGCGCTGGATGCCCGCGATCTTGTCGAAGAAGGACGACAGGATGCGCGCGTAGGGGTTGCGCACGCAGGTGAAGCTGACCGGCTTGCGCGCCTTCACCGCCTGCTCGATCGCCGGCTGGCTGGCGTTCTGGTTCCACTTGTGCAGGCCAGAGGTCGAATCGTGGATGTCGCCGTCGAAGTAGCGGGCGTGGTCGGAAAAGAACATGATCTGCCCGATGGTCGAGCAGGCGCATTTCGGCACCACCCGATAGGCCATGCTTTCGCTTTCGGTCATCCAGGTGCCGGGAAAGGCCATGATGGGCGTCCTCTTTCGGTTGTGCGGCGGCTTGTTCCTGCCCATAAAATCGTTATGCACCCAAGGCAACTCGCGACGGTTGAATTGTCACGATCAGGCATGCGTTACGCCGGTTGTCGCCTTGGACGAAGTGAACCCGGAACATGGCCCGCATCGCCTTCATCCTGCTGTGCCACAAGGATCCCAAGGGCATCATCGCCCAGGCCCAGCGGCTGACGGGCTCGGGCGACTTCGTGTCGATCCATTTCGATGCGCGCGCGAATCCGGCCGATTTCGACATGCTGCGCCAGGCCTTGGCGGACAACCCTGGGGTGACCTTCGCCGCGCGGCGGCTGAAATGCGGCTGGGGCGAGTGGTCGCTGGTGGCCGCCACGCTCGAGGCCGTGCGGGCGGCGGTCCGGGCCTTTCCCTCGGCCACCCATTTCTACATGCTTTCGGGCGACTGCATGCCGATCAAGTCGGCGGTCTACACGCACGAGTTCCTGGACGCCCACGACCTCGACTACATCGAGAACTTCGATTTCTTCGAAAGCGACTGGATCAAGACCGGCTTCAAGGAAGAGCGGCTGATCTATCGCCACTGGTTCAACGAACGCACCCAGAAGAAGCTGTTCTACGGCAGCTACGAGCTGCAGAAGCGGCTGGGCCTGACCCGGCAGGTGCCTTCGGACATCCAGGTCATGATCGGCTCGCAGTGGTGGTGCCTGCGGCGGCAGACGATGGAGAAGGTGCTGGCCTTCTGCGACGAACGGCCCGATGTTGTGCGCTTCTTCCAGACCACCTGGATCCCGGACGAGACCTTCTTCCAGACCATCGTCCCCCATGTCGTGCCGCGCAAGGAGATCCGCGCCCGGACGCTGACCTTCCTGATGTTCACCGACTACGGGATGCCGGTGACCTTCTACAACGACCATTACGACCTGCTGCTGGGGCAGGACTATCTTTTCGCCCGCAAGATCAGCGGCGAGGCGATCGGGCTGCGCGAGCGGCTGGGCGCGCTGTGGAAGGCTGATGACGCGCAGTTCGCCATCTCGAACGAGGCGGCGGGGCTTTACCGCTTCCTGATCCAGCGGGGCCGGATCGGCCGCCGCTTCGGCCAGCGCTTCTGGGAAGCCGAGGGCTCGCTGGGCCGGGACCGGACACTGATCCTGATCGTGGCGAAGAAGTGGCACGTGGCCAAGCGCCTGACCGCCGCGATCCGCTGGCACACGGACATCCCGGCGATGAACTACCTGTTCAACGAACTCGACGCCGAGCTGCCCGACATGGGCGGGATCGAGACGACGCTGGCCAAGCGCGAGCGTCACAGGCGCGCGCTGGTCAAGATGCTGTTCGTGCTGTTCGACACGCCCTGCATCGCCCTCTGCCTGGACACCTCGGCGCTGGGGCTGATCCAGGACTTCCTGGACGACAAGGCCGACACGCGCCTTCTGCTGATCGACACCGAGTTCGACGACGACTACGTGCGCGGCCATATCGGGCGCGTCGGCCTTGCCGGCCAGCACAGCGCGCCCGAATACCTGAACCGCCTCATCCCCGCCGTGCGCAGCGACCTCGAACACGAGGCCGAGCGGATCCACGACCTCGAGATCCAGGATTTCGAGACGATCTCGAGGAACAAGGGCGAGCAGGCGAATGCCGAGGCCCTGCAACGCCTGCTGGGCGTCACCCCCGAAGTTGCGGCAGAACTGTCCCGAACCCCGAATCTGTTCGAAGACTGAGGAGCCCGCCATGAGCTATGACACCAGCAACATCTTCGCCCGCATCCTGCGCGGCGAGATCCCCAACGACACCGTGGCCGAGAACGCGCATGCGCTGGCCTTCCGCGATATCCGCCCGCAGGCGCCGGTCCACGTGCTGGTGATCCCGAAGGGCGCCTATGTCAGCTATGACGACTTCGCGGCCAATGCCTCGGACGACGAGATCGTGGGCTTCCACCGGCTGGTGGCGCAGGTCGCGCAGTCCGAGGGGCTGTCGCTGGCGGATGGCAGCCAGGGCTTCCGCGCCATCACCAACGCCGGCGCCCACGGCGTGCAGGAGGTCCCGCATTTCCACATGCACCTGCTGGGCGGCCGTCCGCTGGGGCGGATGCTTCAGGCGGGCTGAGGCCCCCTGCGTCAGGTCCGCGTCAGCGTCAGGAACACGTCCTCGAGATCGGGTTCCTCGGTCGCCACGTCGATCATCGGCACGCCCCCCTGCCGCAGCGCGTCGATGACCTGATGGGCCTCGATCCCGCCCATGGGCCAGGTCAGGGCGATGCGGCCCTCGCGCCGCTCGGCCCCGACGCCCGGCGGCAGGGGCGGCAGCGCCCCGTCCCAGGGGCCGGGGTCCACCAGCAGCGTCTTGGACCCCGCACGCGCCAGCAGCTGCCCGGTCGGTTCCTGCACGATCTTGGCGCCATGGTTGATGATGGCGATCTCGTCGCACATCTCCTCGGCCTCCTGCAGGTAATGGGTGGTCAGGATCACCGTCATCCCCTGCGCGTTCAGCTTGCGGACGTTGGTCCACAGCATGTCCCGCAGGGCGATGTCCACGCCCGCGGTCGGTTCGTCCAGCACCAGGATGCGCGGGCGGTGGACCAGCGCCTTGGCCAGCAGCAGCCGCCGCTTCATGCCGCCCGACAGGTGGCGCGAATAGCTGTTGGCCTGGTCCGACAGGCCGACAAGCGCGAGGATCTCGTCCGTCCAGCGGTCGGCTCTGGGCACGGCGTAAAGCCCCGCCTGCACCTCGAGGCTCGCGCGCGGGGTCAGGAACGGGTCGATCACCAGTTCCTGCGGCATGACGCCGATGGCGGCGCGGGACTGGCGCGGGTTCACGTCCTGGTCGAAGCCCCAGATCTCGACGCGGCCCGCCGTCTTGTTGACCAATCCGGCCAGGATGTTGATCAGCGTCGACTTGCCCGCCCCGTTCGGCCCCAGCAGGCCGAAGATCGACCCGCGCGGCACCACAAGGTCCACGCCCTTCAGCGCCTCCTTGGCGGGCGCCTCGCCCGAGGCGGCATAGGTCTTGCGCAAACCGCTCAGGCGGATCGCGGCGTCGGGCGGGGTGAAGGACCTGGGCATGGCGCACCTTTCGGCCGCCCGGCTTGCGATGGGGCGGGGGCTGGCTAGAATGGCCCCCTGTTAAACCGGCCTTCCCCCGCCAGCACAAGAGAGCCCCGATGCGCCATCCCGTGACCGAGACCCCCCTGTCCACCAACCAGGACCCGGCCGCCGAGGCTCTGCCCGCCCCGGAAACCGCCGTGGTGACGACCTGGAAGGTCGCCTGCTCGGGCGACGAAGCGCGGGGCTTCGGCCATCCCCGGGTGTGGCTGGCGATCTCGCCCGACACCGGCTGGGTCGAATGCGGCTATTGCGACAAGCGCTTCATCATCGACCGCGACCACGCGCATGGCGATCACTGAAGCACCCCTGCCCCCTTCCTCGTGAAAACATCCCGGGACCGTCGCATGCGACGATGGGGCAGCGTCCGACTGCAACGCTGCCGTCCCGCGGCACCTCAATGATGGGCGTGCGCGTGGCCCGCCAGTTCGTCCGCGCAGCCCGACAGGGGGCTTTCCGTCTCGATGGTCGAATGGGTGATTCCGTGGTCGCGCAGGACGGACTTGACCGCCAGCCGGGTCGCGTGGGGATCGGCGCCCTCGGCCACGACAAGATGCATCTCGGCTGACAGCCGCCGCTCGTCGATCTGCCACAGGTGCAGGTGGTGCAGGTCCTCGACGCCGGGCACGGCGCTGACGGCACTCCGCAATCCGGCATCGTCCACATGGGCCGGTGCGCCCAGCATCAGCATCCGCAGGATGGGGCCGATGTCGCCCTTGATGTGCCACAGGATCACCGCCGAGATCAGGATCGTCAGGATCGGGTCGGCGATGCGCCAGCCGAAGGCGAGGATCAGCGCGCCCCCTGCCAGCACCGCCACCGACACGCCCGCGTCGGCCAGGTTGTGCAGGTAGGCCGCGCGGATGTTGACGCTTTCCTTCGCCAGCCGCGCCGTCAGCCAGGCCGTGCCGAGATCGATCACCAGCGCCAGCCCCGCCAGCGCCATCACCAGCCCGCCCGCGACCTGCGGCGGGTCGGCCAGCCGGCCCAGCGCCTCGATCACCAGCCAGACGGACACGGCGATCAGCGCGAGGTAGTTGACGAAGGCCGCCACGATCTCGGCCCGCCCCCAGCCGAAGCTCATCGCGGGGCTGGCGGCCCGCGCGGCGAGCTTTCTCGCGCCGAAGGCCAGCACCAGCGCCAGCGCATCCGAGAGGTTGTGCACCCCGTCCGCCACCAGTGCCGTGGAATCGGCCGCCAGCCCGCCGATGACCTGCGCCGCCGTCAGCCCGAGGTTGATGACAACCGCCCACAGCAGGGCGCGGTCGCCCAAGCCCTCGCCGTGCGAATGGGCGTGGCCTGCGTGATGCCCGTGGGAATGATCATGCGGCATGTGCGCTTACCTTCAAGGTCAGGGCCGGGGCGCTGCCCCGGCCCCCAGGATGCTCAAACGAAGAAGAACCGGCCCATGCGCGGCATCAATGCGCCTCGGCCCAGGTGCGGCCCGCGCCTGCATCCACGACCAGCGGCACGGACAGGTGGACGGCGGGGATGTGGGCGTTTTCCATGATCTCGCGGGCGATGGAGATCAGGGATTCCACGGCGGAGTCCTCGGCTTCGAAGACGAGTTCGTCGTGGACCTGCAGCAGCATCTTCGCGGGCAGCCCCTCGATGGCCTTGGGCATCCGGATCATGGCGCGGCGGATGATGTCGGCGGCCGTCCCTTGGATCGGCGCGTTGATCGCCGCGCGCCGAGCGCCCCCGGCGGCAGGCCCCGAGGAGGAGATGCCCGGCGTGTGGATGCGCCGCCCGAAGAGGGTGCGGACGAAGCCTTGGGTCTTCGCCTCGCGCGTGGTGCGGTCCATGTAGGCGCGGATCTCGGGGAAGCGCTTGAAGTAGGTGTCGATGAACTCCTGCGCCTCGGCGCGCGGGATGCGCAGGTTGCGCGACAGGCCGAAGGACGAGATGCCGTAGATCACGCCGAAGTTGATGGCCTTGGCCCGGCGGCGGATCATCGGGTCCATCCCTTCCACCGGCACGCCGAACATCTGGCTGGCCGTCATGGCGTGGATGTCGATGCCCTCCGAGAACGCCTGCTTCAGCGCCGGGATGTCGGCCATGTGGGCCAGGATGCGTAGCTCGATCTGGCTGTAGTCGAGGCTGACGAGCTTGCGGCCTTCCGGCGCGATGAAGGCTTCGCGGATGCGGCGGCCTTCCTCGGTCCGCACGGGGATGTTCTGCAGGTTCGGATCGGTGGACGCGAGCCGCCCCGTCGCCGCCCCGGCGATGGAATAGCTGGTGTGGACGCGTCCCGTTTCCGGGTTCACATAGGTCGGCAGCGCGTCGGTATAGGTCGATTTCAGCTTGGAGATCCCGCGCCAGTCGAGGATGCGGGCGGGCAGTTCATGGCCCTCGGCCGCGAAATCTTCCAGCACGTCGGCGCTGGTGGACAGCGCCCCCGACTTGCCCGCCTTGGTCCCCGCCAGCCCCATCTGGTTGAACAGGATGTCCCCCAGCTGCTTGGTCGAGCCGAGGTTGAACTTGCAGCCCGCGAGCGCATGGGCCTCGTCCTCGAGCTGCGCCATCTTCTGGGCGAAGGCGCCGGACATGGCGCGCAGGTGGTCCGAATCGATCTGGACGCCCGCCATCTCCATCCCCGCCAGCACCTCGATCATGGGGCGTTCCAGCGTTTCGTAGACGGTCGTGACCTGCGCGGCCGGAAGCTGCGGCTTGAAGTGCTGCCACAGGCGCCAGGTGACCTCGGCATCCTCGGCGGCATAGCGGGTGGCGCGGTCGATGGGCACCTGGGCGAAGGTGATCTGGTTCTTGCCCGCCCCGATCAGTTCCTTGATGGGCTGGCAGCGGTGGCCGATGTAGGTCTGCGCCAGCTCGTCCATGCCGTGGTTGTGCAAGGCCGCGTTCAGCGCATAGCTGAGCAGCATGGTGTCATCGAGGGGCGCCATGCGGATGCCGTAACGGGCGAGGATCTTCCAGTCGTACTTGGCATTGTGCCCGATCTTGAGGATGGCGGGGTCTTCCAGCACCGGCTTCAGCGCCGCCAGCGCCTCCTCCATCGAGATCTGGCCTTCCGTCCTGGCGCCGCCGCCGAACAGGTCCGCCGTGCCCTCGACATGGCCCAGCGGGATATAGGCGGCCATGCCGACCTCGGGGCACAGCGAGACGCCGACCAGGTCCGCCTGCATCTCGTCGAGGCTGGTCGTCTCGGTGTCCACCGCGACCACGCCCTTGTCGCGGATCGCGTCGAGCCACTGGCGCAGCGTGTCCATGTCGCGGATGGTGACGTAGTTCTCGCAGTTGAGCGGCGGGAACTGCGGCGCGGCGGGGGCGGAGGTTTCCGTCTTCGCGGGTGCGACCGGCTCGGGCGGGGCGGCCTTGAAACGCTCGGCCACGCGGTTCGTCAGCGTGCGGAACTCCATCTGGTTGAGGAAGTCCATCAGCACCGCCGGGTCGGGGTCCTTCACCTCCAGCGTCGCCATGGCGAAGTCGATGGGAGTCTTGCAGTCGAGCTGCACCAGCCGCTTGGAGATGCGGATCTGCTCGGCATGGTCGATCAGGGTCTGGCGGCGCTTGGGCTGCTTGATCTCCTCGGCGCGCGCCAGCAGCGATTCCAGGTCGCCGTATTCGTTGATCAGCTGCGCGGCGGTCTTGATGCCGATGCCCGGCGCGCCCGGCACGTTGTCCACCGCGTCGCCCGCCAGCGCCTGCACGTCGGCCACGCGGTCAGGGTAGACGCCGAACTTCTCGAAGACCTCGTCGCGGGTGATGGACTTGCCCTTGATCGGGTCCAGCATGTCCACGCCGTCCCCCACAAGCTGCATCAGGTCCTTGTCGGAGCTGATGATCGTGACGGTCCCGCCCAGTTCCCGCGCCTGGCAGGCCAGCGTGGCGATGATGTCATCGGCCTCGTAGTCGCGGATCTCGATGCAGGCGAGGTTGAAGGCGCGCGTGGCCTCTCGCGTCAGGGGGAACTGGGGGCGCAGCTCCTCGGGCGGCTCGGGACGGTTCGCCTTGTAGTCGCCGTAGATCTCGTTGCGGAAGGTTTTCGAGGAATGGTCGAAGATCACCGCCGCATGGGTGGGCGCATCCGGCCCCCGCGCGTCGTTGATGTATTTCCAGATCATGTTGCAGAAGCCCGCGACCGCGCCGACCGGCAGCCCGTCGGACTTGCGCGTGAGCGGCGGCAGCGCGTGATAGGCGCGGAAGATGAAGGCCGACCCGTCGATCAGATGCAGGTGGCTGCCCTTGCCGAAGCCTTCGTCGTTCATCGCTGTCCCCTTTTCCGCATGGGCCGTTCTGCCACGCCCCGCGTGCCCGCGCAAACCGGCCCAGCTGCAGATGGGGTCTGCGGGCCGCCGCGTCCAGCGACAGGCTGGTATGCCACGGCATACCGATTGCGAAGCCGGGGGGATCGCCCTAGAACGCCGCCAACACTGGCCCAGGTCGCAGAGGATTGCCATGACCGACACCCGCACCGAAACCGACAGCTTCGGCCCGCTGGAAGTTCCGTCCGACCGCTACTGGGGCGCGCAGACCCAGCGCAGCCTCGGCAACTTCAGGATCGGCTGGGAAAAGCAGCCTGTCGCCATCGTCCGCGCGCTGGGCGTGGTCAAGCAGGCCGCAGCCCAGGTCAACATGGCGACCGGCAATCTCGACCCCGGGATCGGCGAGGCGATGGTGCAGGCCGCGCAGGAGGTCGTCGCGGGCAAGCTGGACGACCACTTCCCGCTGGTCGTCTGGCAGACCGGCTCGGGCACCCAGTCGAACATGAATGCCAACGAGGTCATCTCGAACCGCGCGATCGAGATCCTGGGCGGCGAGATGGGGTCCAAGAAGCCGGTCCATCCGAACGACCACGTCAACATGGGCCAGTCGTCGAACGACACCTTCCCGACCGCGATGCATGTCGCCATCGGCATGGTCGCCCGCGACGTGCTGCTGCCGGGGCTGGACCATCTCGCCAAGGCGCTGGAAGCCAAGCGCGACGAGTTCAAGGACATCATCAAGATCGGCCGCACCCACACCCAGGACGCCACGCCCCTGACGCTCGGGCAGGAGTTCTCGGGCTACGCCCACCAGGTCCGCATGGGGATCGAGCGGGTCAGGCTGTGCCTGCCGCAGATCTACGAACTCGCGCAGGGCGGCACGGCGGTCGGCACGGGGCTGAACACGAAGAAGGGCTGGGACACGGCCATCGCGGCGGAAATCGCCGGGATCACCGGCCTGCCCTTCGTCACCGCCCCCAACAAGTTCGAGGCGCTGGCCGCGCATGACGCCATGGTCTTCTTCCACGGCGCGCTGAAGACCGTCGCGGCGTCGCTGTTCAAGATCGCCAACGACCTGCGGCTGCTGGGCTCGGGCCCCCGCTCGGGCCTGGGCGAACTGATCCTGCCGGAAAACGAGCCCGGCTCGTCCATCATGCCGGGCAAGGTGAACCCGACCCAGGCCGAGGCGCTGACCATGGTCTGCGCCCATGTCATGGGCAACGACGCGGCGGTGGGCTTTGCCGGGTCGCAGGGGCACTTCGAACTGAACGTCTACAACCCGATGATGTCCTACAACGTGCTGCAGTCGATGCAGCTTCTGGGCGACGCGGCGGTCAGCTTCACCGACAACATGGTGGTCGGCACGCAGGCCAACATCCCGCGCATCGAGAAGCTGATGAACGAATCGCTGATGCTGGTGACGGCGCTGGCGCCGACCATCGGCTATGACGCGGCGACCAAGGTCGCCAAGACCGCCCACAAGAACGGCACCACCCTGCGCGAGGAAGCCGTGGGCCTGGGCTATGTCACGGCCGAGGAGTTCGACCGCGTGGTGCGGCCCGAACAGATGATCGGCCCCCACGACTGAGACTGTCCACCAGGGACCAAGGGGGGCGCGCGGACTGCCATCCGCGCGCCCCTTTGCATCTGTCCCGTCAGTGCGCCATCATTTCGCGCGCAATCTCTGCCCCTGTCAGCGCCGCGGGATAATAGGTCGGCCAGTGCGTGACCTCGTTCAGCAGGGCCGCGCGGTCATCGCCCCAGTAGAGATGGAAATGCCCGGATTTCTCGGGCGCGATACGGTGGTCGCTGAACTGGATGAAACCGGGGGCCGCCGCGTCGCCGGCGGTCTTCCTGAAAACGTAGCGGACGCCACGGTTGCCCTTCTCATAGGTCAGGATCTCGTGGCCGTCGGGGGCATAGCGCCCTGAAACCACGCCCGCGCCCCGGTGGAAGGTGACAAGATCGCCGTCGATCCGGATGCGATCCACGTCGGTGCGGTATCCGGCCTCGTACTCTTCGCGAAAGGCGGCGGCGGACCTGTCGCCGTGTTCGGCCTTGTGCGCCATCACCGGGTCCAGCGTGCCGTCGATCAGATGGGGATAAACCGACTGCCAATCGCCTTCCCAGTCACCCAGACGGCGCGGCTGCACCTGACCGTCATCGAAATGGCCTTTGCGGACCGCATCCGGGCCATGGTTCCGCATATTCTCCTGCGCGTGGTCATGCGCATGTTCCGGGGCATGGCCGTGGTCCGCCTCATGTGCATGTCCATGCGCATGGCCGTGGCCTGCGGCCAGGGGCGGATTTGCGGTCGCCTGGCTGGCGATGACCGCGAAGGCGCCGAGGGCAAGCGCGGCAAGACGCGGCGGAAGGATGGTTCTCATCAGGATGGTCCTTTGCACGTGACGGGCGAAAAACGCCCCGGCAATCTGTTACGTTATAACATAACGGATTGTCGAGCCGCTGCCGGACCTTTCCCCTGCATCTCCTCCGTTTTCCCCGGACGACGGAGGGGCTATGATCGTGCCATGGCGCAGATCACCAACCTCAACCGCTTCCGCAAGGACAAGGCACGCGCCGAAAAGCGCCGCGTGGGGGACGAGAACGCGGCGAAGCACGGCCGGACCAAGGCGCAGAAGGCCGCCGAGGAGGCGGATGCCGCCCGTGCCGCGCGCACGCTGGACCAGCACCGCCGCGATGACGCTTGACCTGCCTCCGCTGACGCCTCCGGCCAAGCGGTCGCTGTCCATTGACGGGCACGCGACCAGCGTCAGCCTTGAGGAAGCCTTCTGGCGCGCCGCGCAGCAGGCCGCCGCCACGCGGGGCATGACCCGCGCCCAGCTGATCGCCGCAATTGATCACGCCCGCCCCGCCGAGGTCGGCCTTGCCACCGCGATCCGCCTGTTCCTGCTGGCCGAGGCGCAACATCATGCCGGCGCGCCAGCACCCACCCGAGACGACCCATGACCCGTTCCCCCTTGCTGACGGACACCGCGGCAGGCGGCCCGCGTGCGGGCGAAAGCGCCCTTGCCCGCAGCATCAAGGCCGCAATTGCCGCCGTCGCGGCGCGCGATCCGGCCGAGCCGCTTGATCCGGCCGAGCTTCGCGCCGTCCACGAACTGCAGGCGGCCCTCAAGGACCTGTCCTACGGCGACCGGGACATCTTCGGCTCGGCCGAGACCTTCGAGTTCGGCTGGGGCGCCCAGACAATGGTCTTCGCCACGGATGTCCTGCCCTATCTCCATGACGTCCTGCTGAAGCACTACCGCCGGCAGGACACCCTGACATTTCTGGATGTCGGCTGCGGCGGAGGGGCTGCCGCCCAGTTCATGGCGCAGCTTCATTCGACGGACATCGTGTTCTCGCGGATGACCGTCCACGCGATCGATCATGTCCCCCTGCGGGAGCCGTGGATCCGGCTGAACTATCCGCGGGTGAACTTCGCCTGCCGCGACCTTTATGAGATGGACGAGCAGCATGACATCGTCTTCTGCTCGCATTGCATCGAGCATGTGCCGCAGGTGGAGCGTTTCGTGGCGCGGCTGACGGAAGTCTGCCGGGGCTTCTGCTTCATCTACGCCCCCTTCGAGGAACGCGATCCCATCCCCGGCCATGTCAACATCATCACCCGAGAGCTTTTCGCCCCTTTCGGCGACCGCGCCCGGACGCATGTTTTCCGCAGCATGGGCTGGAAGCCCGCGCAGCCTGATGCCGCCTGCATCCTGGCGGTGATCGACTGCCGCCCCGAAGGCCGCCGCCACAAGCCGCTGCGCCACTCGCTGCGCGATCCTGTCGCCCTTGCGCCTCACGGTCCCATAGCTGCGCCTTGATCGGGCGGGCGCCCCCCGCTAGAACGGCGGCGCACGAGGCGCCTGCCTGCCGCAGCTTGCGCGCGAGGCCGTGGGCGGCTCGCTCTGACATATCCGCATCCAGACGCCTTCACGGCGTCCCGCACGAAGGGCGCACCCCATGGCAGGCCATTCCAAATGGGCCAACATCCAGCACCGCAAGGGCAAGCAGGACAAGCTGCGGTCCAAGCTGTTTTCCAAGCTGGCCAAGGAGATCACCGTCGCCGCCAAGATGGGCGACCCCGACCCCGACAAGAACCCGCGCCTCCGGCTTGCCGTGAAGGAAGCCAAGTCGAGCTCCGTCCCCAAGGACGTGATCGACCGCGCCATCAAGAAGTCGCAGGGCGGCGACGCCGAGAACTACGAGGAAATCCGCTACGAGGGCTATGGCCCGAACGGCGTCGCCATCATCGTCGAGGCGATGACGGACAACCGCAACCGCACCGCGTCGAACGTGCGGTCCTATTTCACCAAACATGGCGGCGACCTGGGGCAGACCGGCTCGGTCAGCTTCATGTTCGACCGCGTGGGCGAGATCATGTACCCCGCCTCGGCCGGTGACGCCGACACGGTCATGATGGCCGCGCTGGAAGCGGGCGCTTCGGACGTCGAAAGCGACGACGAGGGCCACTGGATCTACACGGCGGACACCGACCTGGCCGAGGTCTCGGCCGCGCTCGAGGCTGCCCTGGGCGAATCCCAGACCGCCAAGCTGATCTGGAAGCCGCAGGCCCCCGCCGAGGTATCCGACCTCGACCATGCGCAGAAGCTGATGAAGCTGATCGACACGCTGGAAGAGGACGACGACGTCCAGAACGTGACGGCGAACTTCGACCTGACCGAGGACGTGGCAGCGCAGCTTGGCTGAGACGCCCGAACCGTACCGGGCGGCGCCTTCGGGCGCCGCTTTTTCATGCAGGGGTGCAGGATGATGTTTCAGGGCGCCTCGGCCGCCTCCTTCCTGTCGGGCTTGGGCATCGGGCTGTCGCTGATCGTGGCCATCGGCGCGCAGAACGCCTTTGTGCTGAAGCAGGGACTGCTGCGGCAGCATGTCCTTGCCGTCTGCCTGTTCTGCGCGGCCTCGGATGCCGCGCTGATCGCGGCGGGCGTCGCAGGCGCGGGCGCCATCGCGCGCAACGCGCCCTGGTTCCTGTCGGCGATGCGCTGGGGAGGTGCGGCCTTCCTGCTGTATTACGGCTTCCGCTCGGCCCGGGCCGCCTGGCGCGGGGGCGAGGCGCTGCGCGCCGAGGGCGCGGCGGCGCCGACGCTGGCCGCGACGCTGGCCACCATCGCCGCGCTGACCTGGCTGAACCCGCATGTGTGGCTGGACACGGTTGTGCTGCTGGGTTCGGTGTCCTCGGCGCAGCCCGACCGCCTGGCCTTCGCCCTTGGCGCAATGAGCGGGTCGTTCCTGTTCTTCTTCTCGCTTGGCTACGGGGCGCGGCTGCTCGGGCCGCTGTTCGTGCGCCCCGTTGCCTGGCGCATCCTGGACGCAGGCGTGGCGCTGGTCATGTGGACGATCGCGGCAACCCTGATCCTTGGTGCCTGAAGCGCTTTCCGTGATCTGCGCGATTCTTGCGTCACGGCCGCATGGGTATTTGGGTCAGGAAGAAACTGCCTCGGGCAGTTCTGCGCGGGTCGGTGTCGACGCCAAGGGTCTTCTTCCTGACCCAAATACCCATGCGACGGCGCAACCCGCGCGGCGGCGCGACCTTCAGCCCGATCCGTTGCGCGGGTTCGCCAGCCGGTGCAGCACGCCCGCCCGCGTCACCCTGCCCCCGCCCGCAAGCGGCAGCGCTTCGGCCCCCGCCAGCGCGGCCATCACCTCGCGCACGGACAGGTCGGGCGACAGCGGCCTGCCCTGGGCTTCGCCCGGCTCGGACAGGTCGGCGGCGGTCAGGACCGCCAGCGGGTCCATGTGGGCCACGAACTCGGCGACATAGGGGCTGGCCGGGTGGCGGACGATGTCGCGCGCGGTGCCGGTCTGGACGATGCGCCCGCCCTCCATCAGCGAGATGCGATCGCCCAGCTTGAAGGCTTCGTCGAGGTCGTGGCTGACGAAGATGATCGTGCGCGGGGCGCGGGCCTGCATCTTCAGCAGGTCGTCCTGCAACCGGGTGCGGATCAGCGGGTCGAGCGCCGAAAAGGGTTCGTCCATCAGCAGGATCGGCGCGTGGGTGGCGAAGGCGCGGGCAAGGCCCACGCGCTGCTGCATCCCCCCGGACAGGTCGCCGACGCGGCGGTCGGCCCATTCGGACAGGCCCACGGTTTCCAGCTCCTCGTCCACCCGCGCGCGGCGCTGGGCGCGGGACTTGCCCGCCAGTTCCAGCCCCAGGCCCACGTTCTCGCGCACGGTGCGCCAGGGCAGCAGGCCGAACTGCTGGAAGACCATCGAGACATGGCACAGCCGGATCGTCTGCAGGGTGTCCTTGTCCGCGCGGGTGACGCTGGTCATGTCCTGCCCCATGCGGATGCGCACATCGCCCCGCACCACGGGCGCAAGCCCGTTCACCGCCCGCAGCAGGGTGGACTTGCCCGATCCCGACAGGCCCATCAGCACCAGGATCTCGCCCTCGGCCACGCCCAGCGAACAGTCGTGGACGCCCAGCACCTGACCCGTGGCCTCGCGGATGGCGCCGCGGTCCAGTCCCTGATCGGCGAGCGGCAGGGCGCGTTGCGGCTTGTCGCCAAAGACGATGGACACGCGGTCGAACTCGACCGCCATGCGGGAGGCTTGGCTCATTTCTCCTTCTCCCGCCGGGGAGCGGCGAGCATCCGGTCGAGGATGATGGCGACGACCACGATCACGAAGCCCGATTCGAAGCCCAGCGCCGTGTTCACGCTGTTCAGCGCGCGCACGACCGGCACGCCAAGGCCCGCCGCGCCGACCAGCGCCGCGATCACCACCATCGACAGCGACAGCATGATCGTCTGGTTCAGCCCCGCCATGATCTGCGGCAGCGCGCTGGGCAGTTCCACTTTCCACAGAAGCTGGCGCGGGGTGGCGCCAAAGGCGCGGGCGGCCTCGACCAGCGCCTTGGGGGTCGAGGCGATCCCCAGCCGCGTCAGCCGGATCGGCGCGGGCAACACGAAGATCACGGTGGCGATCAGGCCGGGCACCGTGCCGATGCCGAAGAAGACAATGGCCGGGATCAGGTAGACGAAGGTCGGCAGCGTCTGCATCAGGTCCAGCAGCGGCTGGACATAGCGGTACAGCCGCGGCCGGTGCGCCAGGGCGATGCCGATGGGCACGCCCACCGCCATGCAGACGACGCCCGCCGCCAGCACCAGCGTCAGCGACTGCATCGTCTCGTCCCAGTAGCCCTGGTTCAGGATGAACAGGAAACCGACCGCGACCCACAGGCAGGTGCGCCAGCTGCGCCGCAGCACCCAAGCCAGCGCCACGGCCAGCGCCGTGAAGACCAGCGGATGGGGCAGTTCCAGCACCGTCTCGATCGCCGCGATCAGGCGGTCGAGCACCGCGGCCACGGCGTCGAACAGCGGCGCGCCATGCAGCTTGAGCCAGTCGAAGGCGCGGCGCGCGGTCTGGCCGACCGGCAGCTTGGTGTCGGTCAGCAGGTCGGTCAGCCAGTCCATCTCAGTCGTCCAGCGCCTCGTTCAATGCCGCCTGCGCGTCGCCGCCGTCAAAGGTGGTGACACCCTCCAGCCACGGGGTCGCGGCCTCGGGGTTCGCCACCAGCCAATCCTTCGCGGCGGGGCCGGGTTCCTTTCCCTCGTCCAGGATGGCGGACATGATCTGGTTTTCCATGTCCAGCGTGAAGGCGAGGTTCTGCAGGAAGCGCCCCACGTTCGGGCATTCCGCGACATAGCCCGCGCGCGTGTTGGTGCGCACCTCGGCGCCGCCCAGGTTCGGGCCGAAGATCTCGTCGCCGCCCGGCAGGTAGGTCATCTGGAAGCGGGCGTTCATGGGATGGGGCTCCCACCCCAGGAAGACGATGGGCTCGCCCTCGGCGTCGGCGCGCGCCACCTGCGCCAGCATCCCCTGCTCGCTCGATTCGACGATCTCGAAGGTGCCGAGGCCGAACTTGTCCTGCGCGATCATGTCCAGCAGCAGGCGGTTGCCGTCGTTGCCCGGCTCGATCCCGTAGATCTTGCCGTCCAGCGCCTCGCTTTGCGCGGCGATCGAGGCGAAGTCGGTGATCCCCGCCTCGACGCCCGCCTTGTTGGTGGCGAGGGTGTATTTTGCACCGGTCAGGTTGGTGCGGACGGTGTCCACGGTCCCGGCCTCGGCATAGGGACGCAGGTCGGCGGCCATCGAGGGGTGCCAGTAGCCCAGGAACACGTCCACGTCGTCGGTGGACAGGGCCGAATAGGTCACGGGCAGCGACAGCACCTTGATCTCGGTCTCGTAGCCCAGCGCGTCCAGCACGGTGGTCGCAAGGCCGGTGGTTGCCGAGATGTCGGTCCAGCCTACGTCGGAAAAGCGGACCGTGCGACAGCCGTCCGGCTCGGCCGCGCTGGCGGCAAAGGCGGGCAGCGTGGCGGCAACCGCCAGAAGCGTCCTGCGGATGGTCATGGGCTTCTCCTTGCTTTGGGCCGGCTTTCGTTGATTGACGAGTCAATCAACCGGCGTTATTGGTGCGGCACTTGGGTGATTCTGCCGAGGGGTCAGTTATGCCCAAAACAGGGGCCGAGGCCAGCCGAAAGGCTGCGCTGGTCGATGCCGCAATCGCGGCGGTCGGACGGTCGGGCACCCAGGATGTCACCGTGGCCGGGATCGCGCGCGAGGCAGGAATGTCGCCTGCGCTGGCGCATCACTACTTCGGGTCCAAGTCGCAGATGCTGGTGGCCGCCATGCGGCACATCCTGTCCGTTTATGGCGCGGGGGTTCGCACCGCGCTGGCCGGGGCCGCCCCCGGGCAGCGGGCCGAGGCGATCATCGCGGCCAGCCTCGACGGCACGCATTTCGACAAGGATACCGTCGCCGCCTGGCTGAACTTCTATGCGCTGGCGCTGACCGAACCCGAAGCGGGGCGGCTTCTGTCCATCTATCACCGCAGGCTGCGGTCGAACCTGATCCATGCGCTGCGGCCCCGCGCGGGCGACCAGGCCCCGCGGCTGGCGGAAACGCTGGGGGCGCTGATCGACGGGGTCTACCTGCGCGCCGTCCTGGACCAGAGCGGCCCGGAACCGGCCAAGGCGCACCGCATGGTGCGGCGCTGGCTGGAAGACGCCCTGGGCTGAGGCCCCGTCCCTACTTGCGCCACTTGTCCAGGCTGACGACCTCGGCCCCGCCGCTGGGCAGGGGAGCCTCGGCGGGGGCGGCCTCCGGGACCTCGGGCGCCTCCTCGGCCTCGTCCTCGCTGTCCTGCGTTTCGAAGCGCAGGCCGAACTCGACCGAGGGGTCCACGAAGGTGCGCACCGAATCGAAGGGGATGTACAGCGGCTCGGGCGAGTTGCCGAAGTTCAGCGTGATCCAGAAACCCTCGTGCGTCACCTTCAGGTTGTCGAACCAGTGCTGGATGACGATAGTCATCTCCTCGGGGTAACGCTCGCGCAGCCAGTCGGCCATCTCGACACCCTCGTCGCGGGTGTCGAAGGTGATGAAGAAGTGATGCTCTCCGGGCAGGCCGTCCTGGGCCACGCCATGCAGGACATCGGCGATCAGGCCCTGCATCGCGCGGTGCATCATCCCGCCGTAATCGATTCCGCGTGCCATCGTCGTCTCCTGCCTTGGGGCCACGCCAGCATAGGGATGTGACAGGGATTGAAAAGACCAAGGCGCAGCCGCATGGCGGCGGCTCGCGCAGCTATCTGGAAGAAGGGGGAAAGTGGCGCGGTTGACGGGGCTCGAACCCGCGACCCCCGGCGTGACAGGCCGGTACTCTAACCAACTGAGCTACAACCGCGCATTGCCCGGTGGCGATCCTCGGGGGTGGTGGCGCGGTTGACGGGGCTCGAACCCGCGACCCCCGGCGTGACAGGCCGGTACTCTAACCAACTGAGCTACAACCGCCCAACCACCCCCGGATCACCCTAGGGTGCGCGGGGTTTACGCAGCCCCGCGCAGGAGGTCAAGCGCGAATAAGCAGCTGAAGGGGGAAAGGCGAAAAAGAAAGAACCCCGCACGAGGCGGGGTTCTTCCGAGCCGAGTGGGCGGGGTGGATGGGCCGCCCTGCCCGGCTCAGTTGCTGCTGCCGGTCGCCGCGCCTGCATCCGTGCCAGCGCCCGCGCCCGAGGCGGTGCCGGAATAGGCGGGCAGGTTCTGGATCTGGTCGGCGGGCGTGCCGACATAGGCTTCAAGATCGCCGGCCGCGGTGCGCTGGAACGAGATCTGGTCCAGCGGATAGGCGACCTGACGCTCGCCGATCCCCAGGAAGCCGCCGACCGCCACGATCGCGGTGTTGCTCGCGGCGTCGAAGGCGTCGATCTCGCCGATCTCGGTGTAGTCCTCGCCGTTCGCCGCGAAGACCTGCAGCCCGTCGATGCCCTGGTTCGTCACCTCGACCGGATCGACCAGGGTATAGCCTTCGCGCAGCGCGATGTCGGTGGCCATCACCGGGGCGACCGTCGTCGCGCCCGCAGCGGCGGCCGCGTCGGCGCCAGTCACGTTCACGGTGGCCTCGCCCTGCTGGACTTCGACATTCGCCTGGCCGGCCTGCTGCACCTCGACCTGCGGCTCGGGCGCCTCGGCGACGTTCACCTGGGCCTCGCCCGTCTGCTCGACGTTGACGGTGGCCTCGTTCTGGCGGATCTCGACCTGCGCGGCCTCGGCCCGCGTCACCTCGACCTGAGCCTCGGCCTCGGTCACGTTGACCTGGGCCTCGGCGCCCTCGACGACGACGCGCGGCTCGGGCTGGATGAAGGAGACCACCGGCTCGGGGGTTTCCACGGTCACGACCGGCTGGGTTTCGCCCACGCGGACCTCGGGATCGGCCAGCGCGACCGAGACAATCGGCTGCGGGATGTTCACGGTCACGGTGGGCTCGGCCTGGGTGACGGTGATGCGCGGGGCGCACTGTTCCACGTTCACCTGCGGCGGCGCCTGGGTGACGGTCACGGTCGGCTCGGGCTGTTCGACCTGAACCTGCGGCGCGGCCTGGATCACCTGCACCTCGGGGTTCGGAACCTCGACGTTCACGACGGGCTCGGCCTGCTCGACCACGACCTGGCCGCCCGGCACGGCAACGGTGCCGGTGGCTGCGGTTCCGGTCGCGGCAGTCCCGGTCGCGGCGTCGGTGGTCGCGGCCGCATCGGTGGCGGCATCATCGGACGCGACTTCGGCCGCCACCGCGGCGGCACCGGCGGCGTCTGCGGCCGAATCAGCAGCCTGGGCCGCGGGGTCTGCGGGCGTGGTTTCGGGTGCGGTCTGCGCCATCGCGCCAGCCGCGACAAAGGACAGCACAGCGGCCGTTCCAAAGAGCTGCTTGATCAGCATCGAGGTTCCTTTCCTTATTCTTTTTGTAAGTGCCCGCCGGTGTCTCAGGCATCGCCGTCACAACCCCGCGTCCGCGCGCCGGTTCCCGCCGGAACGAAAAAGGGGCACCCCGAAGGGCGCCCCTTTCCGTCGCGGCCGCAGCCCGCGCGTCAGCGCATGACGGTGGTCGAGTCGAAGTCCGGCAGCGCCTCGAGCTCCTCGCGGGTGAAGTTCGTCGCGAAGAAGGCGTCGTCCCCGATCTGCACGAAATGCAGCGCGTCCTTGTTCAGCAGCACCTGCTTGGCGCCCAGGCCCAGGAAGCCGCCGATGTCGGCCACATAGCCCATGATGTTGCCATCCACGTCCACGACGATGTCATCCACCTTGGCGATGTCGGTCCACTCGGCCGGACGCTCGGTCAGGGTCGTGTCCGCCCATTCGGTGGACGAGGGCTGGTTGGTCGTCCAGATGCGCCGGTTCATGATCCACGAGCCCAGCATGCCGGGGTGATCGGCCGACATCGCCGGGGCGCCCGCATCATTTGTGGCGGTCACCGTCGTCGATTCGGTCGTGGTGGTGGTCGCCGTCACCGGGTCGGCGCCCGCGCCGGTCGCGCCCATGGCCGCGTCCGAACCCGTCGCGGTCGTGGTGGTCGCCGCGGTGCCGCTGCCCGCCGTCACGGCCGCATCGGCGCTGTCCTCGGCCGCGTCGGCAGCATCCTCGGCGCGGTCCTGCCCGTCCTCGGCGGCATCCGAAGTGCCCATCGTCACCGACTCATCAACCGCGTTGCCGGTCTGGTCTGCCGCGTTCTCGGCCTGGTCCGCCATATCCTCGGCCTGGTCGCCCACGGCCTGCGCGGCGTTGCCGGTCGCGGTTGCAGCGTTCTCGACGGCGTTTTCAGCCGGGGTGTCCGTGGTGACCGCGGTCTGCGCCATGGCGAAGCCGGTCAGGGCCAGAGACGAAGTGGCGGCGAGAAGCAGAGCTTTCATCGTTGACGTCCTTCTTTTCATCAAGATCAGCCGGGAGCGTTCTTCCGTCCCCGATCTGCGCCCCCAACGCCCTCGCGCGGCTCGCGTTCCCGTTCGATCAAGCAGTTGTCAGCGGAAGGCCGGGCTGATCCGCCCGCCGCAGACGGCAGCAGGAACCCCCGTCGTCCGCGGTCCCGAGGTCGGCAGGCCCCGCAGAACCCTTGCGCCGAGCCAGGCGAAAGCCTGCGCCTCGATCATGTCCCCGTCCAGTCCGGCATCCTCGACCGGGCGCACGGGCAGGCCGCAGCGCAGCGCCAGCGCCGCCATCATCGCGGCGTTGTGGCGCCCGCCCCCGCAGGCCAGCACGACCGCCGGGCGCGAGGGCAGCAGCCCCAGCCCCGCCGCCACCGCCGCCGCCGCCGCATGGGCCAGGGTCGCGGCGGCGTCGGCATCGTCCATCTGCGCGACCGCCGGACCCAGCGCCGCGAAGGCGTCGCGGTCCAGCGACTTCGGCGCGGGGCGGGCGAAATAGGGATGGCGCAGGAACTCTGCGATCACCGGTTCGCGGGGCGTGCCCCGGGCGGCAAGCCTGCCGCCCTCGTCGCGCGGAACCCCGCGCCGCGCCCGCATCAGGTCGTTCAGCGGCGCGTTGGCCGGGCCGGTATCGAAGGCCACGCAGGCCGCAAGCGGATCGGGCTCGCGCGGGTCGCACCAGGTCAGGTTGCCGACGCCGCCAAGGTTCAGGAACACCACGGGCGCCGCCTCCAGCCGCGCCTGCCCCACGGCCCAGCGCGCCAGCGCATGGTGGAAGAAGGGGGCAAGCGGCGCACCCTCTCCGCCCTGCCGCACGTCCTCGGACCGGAAGTCCCAGACCACGCGGTGGCCCGTGGCGCGGGCAAGCCGCCAGCCCTGCCCCGCCTGATGTGTGCGGCCCGCGCCTGGATCATGCGCCAGCGTCTGGCCGTGATAGCCGATCACCTCGGCCTCGGGGAAATCCGCCGCCAGTTCCGCATGGGTCCGGACCGACAGCGCCGCCGCCTCGGCCACGCCCGCCTCTCCCGGCCAGCGGCCCAGCGACGCGTGCAGGACCTCGGCCTCTCCGGTCGTGTAAGCACGATAGCCCGTCCGCCCGAAGGCGAAGATCTCCTGCCCGTCGGTGTCCAGCACCGCCGCGTCCACCCCGTCCAGCGAGGTGCCCGACATCATCCCGAGGACCAGCATCCGCCTTTTCTTTCCCTTGTGTTTCACGCGCTGTATAGGCGGGCCGAGTAGAAGGAAGAAGCCGATGACCTACCGCCCGAAGTCCGAGTTCCTGACCGTGATGGTTGAACGCGGCTATCTGGCCGACTGCACCGACCTGCAGGCGCTGGATGACGCCCTGATCGAGGGACCGGTCACGGCATATATCGGCTATGACGCGACGGCGGCGAGCCTGCACGTCGGCCACCTGCTGAACATCATGATGCTGCGCTGGTTCCAGAAGACCGGCAACCGCCCGATCACGCTGATGGGCGGCGGCACGACCAAGGTGGGCGACCCCAGCTTCCGCAGCGAGGAGCGTCCGCTGCTCGGCCCCGAGCAGATCCAGTCGAACATCGACGGGATGGCGCAGGTCTTCGCCCGCTACCTGCGCTATGGCGACGGTGCGGCGATGATGCTGAACAACGCCGAATGGCTGGACGGGCTGAACTACCTCGATTTCCTGCGCGACATCGGGCGGCATTTCTCGGTCAACCGGATGCTGTCCTTCGAATCCGTGAAATCGCGGCTGGACCGGGAACAGAGCCTGTCCTTCCTCGAATTCAACTACATGATCCTGCAGGCCTACGACTTCCTCGAACTCTACCGCCGCTATGGCTGCCGGCTGCAGATGGGCGGGTCGGACCAGTGGGGCAACATCGTCAACGGGATCGACCTGACCCGCCGTGTGCTGGACGCCGAGATCTGGGGCCTGACCTCGCCGCTGCTGACGACCTCGGACGGGCGCAAGATGGGCAAGTCGGCCGGGGGTGCTGTCTGGCTGAACGGCGCGATGCTGTCGCCCTACGAATTCTGGCAGTTCTGGCGCAACACCACCGACGCCGACGTGGGCCGCTTCCTCAAGCTCTACACCGAGCTTCCGGTCGCGGAATGTGACCGCCTGGGCGCGCTTCAGGGCCAGGCGATCAACGACGCCAAGATCCTGCTGGCCAACGAGGTCACGACGCTTCTGCACGGGGCCGAGGCCGCCGCGTCCGCCGAGGCGACCGCCCGGCAGGTCTTCGAGCAGGGCGGCACCGGCGCGGACCTGGAACTGGTCGCCATGCCGGCTTCCGCCTTCGAGGGCGGGCTGTCGGTCGTCCAGATGCTTGCGCAGACGGGGCTGACCGCCAGCGGCAAGGAAGCCAAGCGCCTGATCGCCGAAGGGGGCCTGCGGCTGAACAACGACGCCGTGGCCGACCCTCAGCGGATGCTGACCGCCGAGGAAATCGGCGAGGGCATGAAGGTCAGCCTCGGCAAGAAAAAGCACCGGATGCTGCGGATCGTCGGATGACATCCGCGCGCCCGGACATCCTCTGCGTCGGCGCGGTGCTGTGGGACGTGATCGGCCGCAGTCCCGCGCCGATGGCGCCGGGCGCCGACGTGCCGGGCCGCATCCGCCACGTGCCCGGCGGCGTCGCGCTGAACGTGGCCGTTGCCCTGGCCGCGCGAGAACAGTCCGTTGCCGTGCTGGGCGCGGTCGGCGCCGACCCCGAGGGTGACGCGCTGCTGGCCGCCGTGCGCGCCCTGGGGGTCGCCACCGACTGGATGCAGCGGCTGCCGGAATGGCCGACCGACATCTACATGGCGATCGAGGATACCCACGGCCTGATCGCCGCCGTGGCCGACGCCCATTCGCTGGAAGCCGCGGGCCACCGGGTGCTGGCACCCCTGCGCGACGGCACCTTCGGCTCGGCCGAAGCGCCCTGGCGCGGCACGGTGGTGATCGACGGCAACCTGACCGTGGCGCAGCTGGAAGCCATCGCCGCCGACCCGGCCCTGCGCCAGGCCGACCTGCGCGTGGTTCCGGCCAGCCCCGGCAAGGCCGAGCGCCTCGCCCCCCTGCTGGGGCTGGACCATGTCACGCTGTATCTCAACCGCGCCGAGGCCGAGACGCTGGCGGGCCATTCCTGCACCGATGCCGCCGAGGCCGCGCAGGCCGTGGTCGCCCGGGGCGCGGCCCGCGTGCTGGTGACGGACGGCCCCCGCCCCGCCGCCTGCGCCGGACGCGGGACCGAGGTGCTGACACAGGCCCCGCCCCCCGTCACCATCGCCCGCGTGACGGGCGCGGGCGACTGCTTCATGGCCGCCCACATGGTGGCCGAACGCGGGGGAAAGGACCGGGCCGCCGCGCTGGAAGCGGCGATCCTCGCCGCCGCCGCCCATGTCTCGGGCGAAGGCCCGTGAGTTTCTTCTTCGTCCAAATATCCCGGGGTCCGGGGCAGCGCCCCGGCTTTCTTCCCCTTCCAAGGAGCCGCCGATGACCGACCTGCCGCTGAGCTTCACCCCCGAGGTCCGCGAGGCGCTGGACGCGGGCCGCCCCGTCGTCGCACTGGAATCGACCATCATCACCCACGGGATGCCCTTCCCGAAGAACCTGGAAATGGCGCGCGACGTGGAGGCGGCGATCCGCGAGGCGGGCGCGGTGCCCGCCACCATCGCCCTGATGGACGGCCGCATCCACATCGGCCTGGACGACGCGACGCTGGAAGCGCTCGCCCAGGCGCAGGACGTGATGAAGGTCAGCCGTGCGGACCTCGCCGTCTGCCTGACCACGCGCCGCACCGGGGCGACCACGGTCGCGGCCACGATGATCTGCGCCGCGCTGGCGGGCATCCGCGTCTTCGCCACCGGCGGCATCGGCGGCGTGCATCGCGGCGTCGAGGACACCATGGACATCTCGGCCGACCTTTACGAACTGGCGGCGACGCCGGTGACGGTGGTCTCGGCGGGGGCCAAGGCGATCCTCGACCTGCCCCGGACCTTCGAATATCTCGAAACCCTGGGCGTGCCGGTGATCGCGGTCGGTCAGGATGTCATCCCCGCTTTCTGGAGCCGCGATTCGGGGCTGCCCGCGCCGCTGCGTCTGGACGATCCCGCCCGGATCGCCGAGGCCGCCCGGATGCGCCGCGCGCTTGGCCTGCCCGGCGGCCAGCTTGTCGTGAACCCGATCCCGCTTGATGCCGAGATCCCCCGCGCCGAGATCATGCCCGTGGTCGAGCAGGCGCTGGCCGAGGCCACGGCGCAGGGCATCGCCGCCAAGGCCGTCACGCCCTTCCTTCTGGACCGCATCTTCGAACTGACCGAAGGCCGGTCGCTGGCGGCCAACATCGCGCTGGTGCTGGCGAATGCCCGCCTGGCTGCCAGGATCGCGGCGGCAGGAGCCTGATCCTTTCGCTCTCTGGCGCTGGAAACATCCTCCGGCGGCACGGGGGGAATAACCCCGCGCCACCCGGAACGCCCGCGCTGCGGCTCACCCGTAAAGCCGCGGCAGGTCGACGGAGTCGCGCTCGCCGATGTTGGCGGCACTCGTGACCAGGAACCTTTCGGCCGCGATGCGCCCGGCGGCCTTCATCCGCCCGACCAGCCCCGGTCCGGGCAGCAGCTTGCTGCGGGCCCCCAGCGAGGTCATCAGCGCGTCGTCCGAAAGCAGGTGAAGCAGCGGTTCCTTCATGCCGCGGCCGGTCAGGCGGCCTTCGGCCGACAGGCGCTTGACGAACTGGATCGCGCGCAGCTCGCGCTGCAGCGAGGAGTTGAAGCTGATCTCGTTGATCCGGTCCTGGATTTCGACGGGCGTGCGGGGAATGATGTCGCGCTCGGTCGGGTTGATGGTGACGATGACGATGTCGCGCGGCAGTTCGTTGCCGAACAGCGGGAACAGCGCCGGATTGCCGGAATAGCCGCCGTCCCAATAGGCCTCGGCCCGTCCGGTCTTGGGGTCGTCGATCTCGACCGCGCGGAACAGCGTGGGCAGGCAGGCCGAGGCCATCACGGCCTCGGGCGTCACCTCGGCGCCGGAAAAGACGCGCACCCGGCCCGTGCGGACGTTGGTCGCGGTGACGAACAGCGCCGGGCGCCGGCTGTCGCAGGGGCCAAGGGGATGAGGCATCCCGGCCATGATCCGGCCCAGCGGGTTGGAATAGAACGGCCCCGAATCATAAGGGCTGAAGATCCGCGACCAGCTCTCCATCCAGGCCACGGGCGAAAAGAACTCGGCCAAGCGCTGGAAGGGCGAGGGCACATGGTCCAGGCAGGTCATCCAGCGCAGCAGCCTGTGGTCGTTGACACGGCTGACCTCGGCCCAGACGTGGTCGAGGTTCTCGCGCGCCGCGCGGCGCCCCTCGGCGCCCGCAGCCGCGGCCATGCCCGCCGCCACGGCCGCCCCGTTCAGCGCCCCCGCCGAGGTGCCGCTGATCCCGGCGATCTCAAGCTCGTCGCCTTCCAGCAGGCGGTCCAGCACGCCCCAGGCGAATGCGCCATGCGCGCCGCCGCCTTGCAGGGCCAGGTTGATCTGTTTGGACATCGGGCGCTCCATTCACGCTGCAGTGCAGCATAGCATGAAGACGGCGATGGACCGAGTCTGTCGCCGCTGCATCCGCTCTCAGGATATGTCAGGACTCCCTGGAACGCAGGCCTTGGCCGGGGACGTGGCGACGCGCGAGAAATCCCAGCAGTCCGACCGATGCTCCGGCCAGCAGGCAAAGACCCATCTCGGACCAATCCAGCCAGCGAAAGCCGACCAGGAACCGGGCGATCACATATCCACAGACCACGCAGGCCAGCACCGACCGGGCGCTGCGCAACTCGCCCGCAGGCGGCAGGCGCCAGACGCAGACCGCCACCCCAAGGACAACGACGGCCCGGAACAGCCAGTCGAGCACATGGTTCGCGGACAGCGCGCCACCGTGAGCCAGCGCCGCGATCGTGCGGGCGAATACGGCCGGGTCATCCGACATCAGGTCGGCAATCACCCGTCCCGCCTCGTCATGGGCACGGCTGCACAGCGGCCCTGTCAGGATGTCCGCTGTCACTGCACAGGCCGAAGGAAAAAGGACCAGAGCGGCTGCCTGCCACCACCGCATTGGGCAACCTCCTGCCGAGGAAAGCGCGCCTCAGTCCTCGGCGTTGGCTTCGGCGCGGCTTTTGCCCGCCACGTCCATCGCCAGGGTCGCGGCCATGAGGCCGTCGAGGTCGCCGTCCAGGACCCCCTGCGTGTCCGAGGTCTCGTAGCCCGTCCGCAGGTCCTTCACCATCTGGTAGGGCTGAAGGACGTAGCTGCGGATCTGGTTGCCCCAGCCCGCGTCGCCCTTGGCGTCATGGGCCGCGTTGATCGCCGCGTTCCGCTTGTCCAGTTCCAGCTGGTACAGCCGCGCGCGTAGCGCGTTCATCGCCGCCTCGCGGTTCTGGTGCTGCGACTTCATCGAGCTGGTCACGACGATGTTCGTCGGGAGGTGGGTGATCCGCACCGCCGAGTCGGTGGTGTTCACGTGCTGCCCGCCCGCGCCCGACGAACGGTAGGTGTCGATGCGGATCTCGTTGTCGGGGATCACGATCTCGATGTTGTCGTCCACCACCGGATAAACCCAGACGGACGAGAACGAGGTGTGCCGCCGCGCCGCCGAATCGTAGGGGCTGATGCGGACCAGCCGGTGCACGCCCGATTCCGACTTGAGCCAGCCATAGGCGTTCGGGCCGGAGATCTTGTAGGCGGCCGAGCGGATGCCCGCCTCGTCGCCCGGCGTCTCGGACTGAAGCTCGACCTTGTAGCCCTTCTTCTCGGCCCAGCGCGTGTACATCCGCGCCAGCATGGACGCCCAGTCGCAGCTTTCCGTGCCGCCCGCGCCCGCGTTGATTTCGAGGAAGGTGTCGTTGCCGTCGGCCTCGCCGTCCAGCAGCGCCTCGAGCTCCTTCTGGGCGGCCAGCTCGGCCAGGGTCTTCAGCGTGGACTCCGCGTCGGCCACGATCTCGGCGTCGCCCTCGGCCTCGCCCAGCTCGATCAGCTCGACGCTGTCCTTGAGGTCGCGGTCGATGCGGCGGAAGGTTTCGACCTTGTCCGACAGCACCTGCCGGTCGCGCATCAGCTTCTGCGCGCGGGCGGGGTCGGACCACAGGTCGCCGTCCTCGATCATCGCGTTCATCTCTTCCAGGCGATGGGGCGCGGTGTCCCAGTCCATCCGCTGCGCAAGCAGGTTCAGCGACTTGCGGATGGCTTCGACGGAGGCTTGGGTTTCGGCGCGCATGGGCGATCCCTGCAAAGAAACGGACGGCGGAACGGATAGGAGGAGGCTGATACCGCGCGGGGCCGGTCGGCACAAGCAGGGCGGGTCAGTAAAGCCCGCCCGCGCTCATGCTGTTGAAGTCGGCCTTCTTGGGGATGACCTTGCGCTTGCCGGTCGAGGTGGTCACGGCCTTTTCGGTCGTCTCGGTCACGTCGCTGCTTTTCTTGGACCCGCGGTCGAAGCCGCCGTCCACGACGCGGCTGACCACGACGGACCCCTCGCGGAAGTATTCCGAGACGGTGAACTTGCCGTAGGACACGTCGGCGAAATAGCCGCCCGGAGGCACCTTGAAGGCGGTCCCGCCGTATTTCTTCACCGCCTGCCGCATGAACGAGTTGAACACCGGCACGCAGAGCGTCCCGCCATAGGCGTTCGAGCCCAGGCTGCGCGGCTCGTCGAAGCCGAGATAGCAGCCCGCCACGATGTTCGAGGTGAAGCCGATGAACCACACGTCCTTGGCGTCGTTGGTGGTCCCCGTCTTGCCCGCGACCGGCACCGGCAGCTTGACGCCCTTGCCCGAGCCGCGCTGGACCACCCCTTCCAGCATCGAGGTCAGCTGATAGGCGGTGATGGCGTCCATCACCCGCTCGCGGTCGGATTCGATCACCGGCGCCTGGCCGGGGGGTAGCGCGCCCTGCACGCAGTTCGTGCAGGCGCGCCGGTCGTGGCGGTAAACGGTGCGGCCGCGCCGGTCCTGAACGCGGTCCACCAGCGTGGGTTCGACCCGCTCGCCGCCGTTGGCGAACATGGCATAGGCCGCGACCATCTTGAACAACGTGGTTTCCTGCGCCCCCAGGCTGTTGGCGAGGAAGGGCGAAAGGTGGTCGTAGACGCCGAAGCGCTCGGCGTATTTCGCCACCGTGTCCATTCCGATGTCCTGGGCGATGCGGATGGTCATCAGGTTCCTGGACTGCTCGATCCCCGTGCGCAGGGGCGTCGGGCCATAGAAGCCGCCGCCCGAGTTCTTGGGCGTCCACAACCCCTGCGGCGTGTTCACGGTGATCGGCTCGTCGGCGACGATGGTGGCGGGGGTGAAGCCCCGGTCCAGCGCGGCCGCATAAACGAAGGGCTTGAAGGCCGAGCCGGGCTGCCGCATCGCCTGCGTGGCCCGGTTGAAGACCGAGGACTGGTAGCTGAAGCCGCCCTGCATGGCCACGACGCGGCCGGTGTTGACGTCCATCGCCATGAAGCCGCCCTGGATCGTCGGGATCTGGCGCAGCGTCCAGCGGATGAAGGCGCCGGTGCTGTCGTCCGTCATCCGCCGCACCATCACCACGTCGCCCACCGACAGCAGGTCGGACGCCACCTTCGCCTGCGGCGCGCGCTCGCGCCCCGGCATCAGCTTGCGCGCCCATTGCACGTCCTTGGCGGGGATGACGTGGGGCTCGGCCTCGGAGGCAACGCCCTCGATGCCGATGACGGCGTCGGCTTTCGTCAGTTCCAGCACGACGGCCGGGTGCCAGCCCTCGATGTCGCGGGGCACCTTGGCCTTGGCCAGCGCCGCGCGCCACCGGTCCTCGGACCCGAGCTGGTCGGCGGGGATCGTCTGGCCGGTGCCGCGCCAGACGCCGAGGCCACGGTCATAGCGTTCCAGCGCGTCCTGCAGCGACTTGGCCGCGATCTCCTGCATTGCCGGGTCCATGGTCGCGCGGATCTGCAGGCCGCCGGTGAAGAACTCGTCCTCGCCGAACTGCTGGGACAGCTGGCGGCGGATCTCGTCCGTGAAATAGCCGCGCGGCGGCAGGCTGTTGCGGAAGGCGGGATAATCGCCGTTCTGCACCGACTTCAGCGGCAGGGCGGATTCGGCGCGATAAACGGCCTCGGTCAGGTAGCCGTTCTGCCACATCTCGCGCAGGACATAGTTGCGCCGTTCCGTGATGCGGTCCTTGTCGCGCACGACCGACCGCGAGGGCGCCTGCGGCATCGCGGCAAGCGTCGCGGCCTCGTGGGGGGCAAGCTCGCTCAGCGACTTGTTGAAATAGGTCTGGGCGGCGGCGGCCACGCCCGCGCTGTTCTGGCCCAGGAATATCTCGTTGAGGTAGAGTTCGAGGATCTGGTCCTTGGACAGCGTGTTTTCCAGCCGCGTGGCGAGGATCAGCTCCTTCACCTTGCGTTCGACGCTGCGCGAGGAATCGAGCAGGAAGTTCTTCATCACCTGCTGGGTGATGGTCGAGGCGCCGCGCACGCTTTCCCCGCGCGTCTGGATCGCCTGCACCGCCGCCCCCGCCATGCCGCGCGGGTCATAGCCCCGGTGCTGGTAGAAGTTCTTGTCCTCGGCCGACACGAAGGCGTGCTTCACCAGGTCCGGGATTTCTTCGATCGGCACGAAGATGCGGCGCTCTTCCGCGAACTCGTCGATCAGCCGCCCTTCTCCGGAATAGATGCGGCTGATGGTCTTGGGGGCATAGCTCGCCAGCGCCTCGTGGCTCGGCAGGTCGCGCGAATAGATCCAGAAGATGCCCCCGACGACGAGCGCCAGGAACACCCCGGCGGTCACGAACCAGGAAAAGACCCCGCCGAGGAAGTTCAGGACGAAACGGATCACTGATGGAGCCTACCGCGACATTGAGCGAGGTGTTCCTATAGCGCCACACCCCCTGCGGGTCAAAGAAAGCTTGCGTCAGGGACCGGCGTTCTGGGCGGTCCCCTGCCCATGCTGGTCCGCCGCCCAGGCGAGGATGCCGCGCGTCAGCGCCTGCGCCACCCGCTCGCGCCAGTCGGGATCGAACAGGTTGGCGCGGTCGTCGGCATGGGTCAGAAAGCCCAGTTCGATCAGCAGGGACGGAATATCGGGCGATTTCAGCACCGAGAAGGCCGCGCCGCGCACGGGCGTGCGGTGCATCACGACGCCCGCCTCGTTCAGCTTGGCGACCAGATGGCGCGCCGCGTCCTGGCTGCGGGGCTGGGTGTCGATGCGGGCAAGGTCCATCAGCGCGCGGCTCACGTCCTCGTCGGTGTCCGACAGGTCGAGGCCCGCCAGCATGTCGCTGCGGTCATGCCGCAGGGCCAGCTGCCGCGCCGCGCGGTCGTTCGACCGCCCGTCCCAGGTGTAGATGGTGGCCCCCGCCGCCTCGCCCTCGGGCAGGGCGTCGGCGTGCAGCGAGACGAAGAGGTCGGCCCCCTTCGCGCGTGCGATGGTGGTGCGCCGTTCCAGCGGGATGAAGCGGTCGTCCTCGCGCGTCAGCACGACCTCGATTCCCTGCGCGCGCAGGGCGGCGGCGAATTCGCGCGCAAAGCCCAGCATGACGGCCGCCTCGGTGATGCCGCCCGCCTGCGCGCCCGGATCGAAGCCGCCATGGCCGGGGTCCAGCACCACGCGCAGCCGGTCGTCGCCCGGACCGCTGGCCCCGCCCACGGATGGCGCAGGCTGCGGCACGCCGCGCAGCACGGTCAGCGTGTCGGTGCGGGGACTGAAGCTTTCGGGTGCGACGGGCACCAGTTGCAGGGTCAGGGCGGGATCCGTCGCGGTCCCCATCCGGGCAGTCATCAGCTCCATCGGCCCCGGCAGCGTCAGAATCGCCCGCGCGCCGCCCTGGGGCGCTGCACCCCATCGCAGGGACAGAGGATCGCCGGCGGCGATGTCGGGCGGGCGGGTGTCGCGCAGGTCCACCACCAGCCGGGGCGGGCCGTCGATGATGGCGATGCTGTGGGGCACCGGGCGGTCCAGCCCGATCGTCAGCGCCAGGGGGCGCGGCCTGCCCCGGTCGCGCCCCAGGAAGCCAAGCGTCGTGCGGGCGGGATCGACCTCGGCCAGCGCCTCAGCCCGTGCTTGGACCGGCACGGCCAGCAGCAGCGCCAGAGCCAGCGCCCGCAGCGCGCGCCGCATCCTCAGCGCCCGGCCATGTAGCGGGCCAGCCGGTCCAGCCCCTCGGCGATGTCCCCGCTGGACCGCGCATAGGAAAACCGCAGCGTCCCCGCCCCCCGCACGGGATCGAAATCCACCCCTGGCGTGACCGCCACGCCCGCGCGGTCCAGGATGTCCGCCGCCAGCGCCGCGCTGTCATGGGTCAGGGCCGAGACGTCGGCATAGACATAGAAGGCTCCGTCCGGCGGCGCGATCCGGTCGAAGCCCATCGCGGGCAGCCGCTCGAGCATCATCCGGCGGTTCTCGGCATAGACGGCAAGGTTCGCCTGCGCCTCGGCCTCGGACTCGGGGGTCAGGGCGGCCAGCGCGGCGACCTGGCTGGCATGGGGCGCGCAGATGAACATGTTGGCAGCCAGCCGGTCCATCGTGCGGACCATGTCGGGCGGCACCACCAGCCAGCCCACGCGCCAGCCGGTCATGCTGAAGTATTTCGAGAAGCTGTTGATGACGACGACATCGTCCGTCAGCTCCAGCGCGCTGACCGCACGCTGGCCGTAGTCGAGGCCGTGGTAGATCTCGTCCGAGATCAGCGCGGCCCCGATTTCCTGCGTGCGCTCGACCAGCGCCGCAAGCGCCTGCCGGTCCAGCATGGTGCCCGAGGGATTGCCGGGCGAGGCGATCATGACGCCCTGAACGCCCTCGGGGATGTCCGCGGGGACGGGCTGATAGCGGTTTTCGGCGCGGGTCTGCATTCCCACCGGCTCGACCGACATGGCGCGCAGGATCTGGCGATAGCTGGGATAGCCCGGCTCGCCGACCGCCACCCTGTCGCCCGCGTCGAACAGCGCGGCAAAGGCAAGAAGGAACGCCCCCGAGGACCCGGGCGTCACCACCACCCGCGCGGGGTCCAGGTCCACGCCGTACCAGCGGCGGTAAAGGCCCGCGATCCCCTCGCGCAGCGCGGGCAGGCCCAGCGCGACGGTATAGCCCAGGGGCTCGGCCAGTTCCTGCCCCAGCGCCTTCAGCGCGGCAGCGGGCGCAGGCGTCGAGGGCTGGCCCACCTCCATGTGGATGATGTGGCGGCCCGAGGCCTCGGCCCGGCGCGCGGCTTCCATGACGTCCATGACGATGAAGGGGTCGACCTGACCCCGCCGCGACTGCCGCATCCGCCTGCCCCTTTTCGTTCGGCCGCCCTTTTCACCCCCGCCCCCCCTGCTGGTCAAGCGGCGGTGATCCGTGCAGGGATGGACAGCGCGCCCGGGACTGGCGCAATGTCCGCGCGAACCCGGGGAAAGGACCAACGATGAAAGCCCTGATGACGGCCGCGCTGATGACGGCGGCCCTTGCCACCCCCGCCGCGGCCTTCGACCCCGCCAGCATGACCGAAGCCGAGCGCGCGGCCTTCGGCGAGGCGGTGCGCGACTACATCATGCAGAACCCCGAGGTGCTGGTCGAGTCGCTGAACGCGATGGAGGCCAAGCGCCTGGCCAACGAGGCCGAGAACGACAAGCTTCTGGTCGCCGCCAACAGCGCCGAGATCTTCGAGGACGGCCATTCCTGGATCGGCGGCAACCCCGAGGGCGACCTGACCATTGTCGAGTTCATCGACTACCGCTGCGGCTACTGCCGCCGCGTCGCCCCCGAGGTGGACGAGGTCGTGGCCAAGGACGGCAACATCAAGCTGATCCTCAAGGAGTTCCCCATCCTCGGGCAGGAAAGCGACCTCGCCTCGCGCTACGCCATCGCGGTCAAGCAGCTTGCTGGCGGCGACAGCTACAAGTCGGTGCATGACAGGCTTTACGCCATGCGAGGCGCGGTCACGATCGAGTCGCTGAACGCGATCTCGCAGGAACTGGGACTGGACGCCCAGGCCATCGTGCAGCGGATGAACACCGAGGAGGTGTCCGCCGAGATCCGCAAGAACCGCCAGCTGGCCGAGAAGATGCAGATCATGGGCACGCCCACCTTCGTGATCGGGCCCGAGCTTCTGCGCGGCATCCCCTCGACGGGGCTGGCCTCTGCGGTCGAGCAGATCCGGGCGGCTCAGGGCTGAGCGTCCGGACGTGACGTCAGACGATGCCATTAACGGAATGTTAACTCTCGGACCCTAGAAGCGGTGTCGCGGCACAGGCGGAAGCGCCGAAGGCCGCGCCGGCGAAAGCAAGCCCCCGTCCATGCAGGCGGGGGCACACCTTGTCAAAGAGTACGATGTTTCTTCAGGGGGTAAGGCGACTCGACGAGACGCCGGGGACCGAAAGGTCCCCAACCCTCCGGAGAAAGCCTATTCTGCCGCCTGCGGCTCGCGGGCCAGCTCCTCGGCCCGCCGCTCGACCAGTTCGACGATATGGTCGATCATCTGCTCGTTGGACATCTTATGGCTTTGCCGGCCGGCCATGTAGACCATGCCGCTGCCCGCGCCGCCGCCCGTGAAGCCGAGGTCCGTCATCAGCGCCTCGCCCGGTCCGTTCACCACGCAGCCGATGATCGACAGGCTCATGGGCGTCCTGATGTGCTCAAGCCGCTTTTCCAGCGCCTCGACCGTCTTGATGACGTCGAAGCCCTGCCGCGCGCAGGACGGGCAGCTGATGATCTGGACGCCCCGCGTCCGCAGCCCCAGCGACTTGAGGATCTCGTAGCCGACCTTGACCTCCTCGACCGGGTCGGCCGACAGCGACACGCGGATCGTGTCGCCGATGCCCATCCACAGAAGGTTGCCCATGCCGATGGCGGACTTGACCGTGCCGCCGCGCAGGCCCCCGGCCTCGGTGATGCCCAGGTGGATGGGCGCGTCCGTCGCCTCGGCGAGTTCCTGATAGGCGGCGGCGGCCAGGAACACGTCCGAGGCCTTCACGCTGATCTTGAACTCGTGGAAGTCGTTGTCCTGCAGCAGCTTGATGTGGTCGAGCCCGGATTCGACCATCGCCGCCGGACAGGGCTCGCCGTATTTCTCAAGCAGGTGGCGTTCCAGCGAACCGGCATTCACGCCGATGCGGATGGAACAACCGTAATCCTTCGCGGCCTGCACGACCTCGCGCACGCGGGCGGAGTCGCCGATGTTGCCGGGGTTGATCCGCAGGCAGGCGGCGCCCGCCTGCGCGGCCTCGATCGCGCGGCGGTAGTGGAAATGGATGTCGGCCACGATCGGCACGGGGCTTTCGCGGGTGATCTCGCGCAGCGCACGGGTCGCCGCCTCGTCGGGGGTCGAGACGCGCACGATGTCCGCGCCCGCGTCGGCCGCCGCGATCACCTGCGCAAGCGTTGCGCGCACGTCCGACGAATCGGTGTTCGTCATGGTCTGCACGCTGATCGGCGCGTCGCCCCCCACCGGCACGCGGCCGACCATGATCTGGCGCGACCGGCGGCGTTCGATGTTGCGCCAGGGACGGATGGGGTTGTGCGTCATCGCGGGACCTTTCGGCTGACGCCCGCAGACATAGGCGCTTGCCGCCGCGCGGGCAACCGCACGAAGCCGTCAGGGGGTCGCCTGCCCTCCCTCGCCCGGCAGGGGCGCGGCCGAGGCGACGGCGAACATGCTGGCCAGCTCGGGGTCGGCCGTGACATCGGCGACCGCGTAGTTCTGCGCCAGCGCGTCGGGCGACAGCACCACGTCCTTGATGACCTTGGCCCCCGGCGCCGCCGGACCATAGGTTTGCCCGTTCACCGCGAAATAGACGGCGCCCGAGTTCCCCGTCCGCAGCTTCGGCGGCTGTTCGGTCGCCGGCAGCGTGAAGCGCTCGCCCGCGTCCAGCGTCTTTTCCAGGATCACCGTCCCGTCGGCCGAGCTGATGCGCACCCAGGCGGGCCGGGCCGCCAGGATCTCGAGCTGCGGCGCATCGGGACCCAGCGTGCGGACCGTCTGCGCAGCCACCTGCGCCTCGGCGGCGCCCGGCTGCGGGGTGGCGGCCGTGCCGGGCTGCTGCGCGACATCGGCCGCAGCGACCTGCGTCTGGGCGGCGGGCTGCTGTTCCGGCAGGCCCGGGTCGATCGCGGCGATGGGGGTGTCGCGCGGGGTCAGGACCGGCACCTCAAGCGCGCGGGGGCGATAGATGCGGTCCAGCGCCTCGGGCTGCGGCAGATCGACCGAGGCCATGTCCTGCAGCCCCGCGGGCGCCGCGTCCTGCACCGGGTCCAGGGTCGCCACCACTGCGGGCGCCTGGTCCGAGGGCGTCAGGTTGACCTTCTGCACTTCCTTCAGCACCGACCAGCCGCCATAGCCGAGGCCAAGGACCACGGCCGCCATCACCAGCACCGAGCCGACGGCGCGGGGTTCCAGCGAGGACCAGAAGCTTTCGGGTTGCGGAAGATAAAGCGCGCGCGGATTGGCCAGCGCCTCGGCCGGGTCGCCGGGCTGGCGCGGCGCCTTGGCGCCGGGCAAGCCGGGTGCGACCCCATGGGCCGGCTGGAAGCCCGATTCCTCGCAGAAGCGGCGGAACACCCAGTCCTGGTCCATCCCGAGGTAGCGGGCATAGGACCGCACATAGCCCGCGACGAAACTGGGCGCGTCGAAGGCCGAGATATCGCAGTTCTCGATGGCGGCGATATACGAGGCGCGGATCCGCAACTCGCGCTGGACGTCCAGCAGCGACTTGCCGATTGTCGCACGCTCACCGCGCATCATGTCGCCGAGCCGCATTTCGAAATCGTCGAAACCCGGTGCAGCCGCCCCATCCGTCAAGGAATCGCCCGTCGTCGACGACGCCCGCGTCCCGCTCATCTCTGCCTGCCTCATTCTGGAAGGTCTGGTTCACGCCTAACGCGAATCTGACCCTCTTTGTTTAAGGACAGGTTATCACGGGGGCGAGAGCAGCGACACTGCTTGTTGGCCTCAGGCGACCGCGTGCGAACGATTGAGCGCGCAGCGTGACCAGAGCGCATCCATCGCGCGCACCAGATGGTCGATCTGCTTGGGATCGTGCACCGGCGAGGGCGTGAAGCGCAGCCGTTCCGTTCCGCGCGGAACCGTGGGGAAGTTGATCGGCTGGACGTAGATGCCGAAGTCCGACAGCAGCATGTCCGACAGCATCTTGCAGTGGACCGGGTTGCCGACATGAACCGGCACGATGTGGCTGCCGCGGTCGTCGATGGGCATGCCAAGCCCGCGCAGGCGCATCTTGAGAATGCGGGCGTGCAGCTGCTGGGCGTCGCGCAGCTTCTGGCCCTCGGCGGTCTTCAGATAGGCGATCGAGGCGGCCGCCCCCGCCGCGACGGCCGGGGGGATCGAGGTCGTGAAGATGAACCCCGGCGCATAGGACCGGATCGCGTCGCACATCTTGGCCGAGCCCGCGATATAGCCGCCGAAGACGCCGAATGCCTTGCCCAGCGTCCCGTTGAAGATGTCGATGCGCCCCATCAGCCCGTCACGCTCGGCCACGCCGCCGCCGCGGGGACCGTACATGCCGACCGCGTGCACTTCGTCCAGGTAGGTCAGGGCGTTGAACTCGTCCGCGAGGTCGCAGATCTCGGCAATGGGACCGAAGTCGCCATCCATCGAATAGATCGATTCGAAGGCGATCAGCTTGGGAGCCGCCGGGTCGTCCTTGGCCAGAAGCTCGCGCAGGTGGGCCACGTCGTTGTGGCGGAAGATGCGCTTGGCGCCGTCGAAGCGCTTGATGCCCTCGATCATGGACGCGTGGTTCAGCTCGTCCGAATAGATGATCAGGCCGGGGAACAGCTTGCGCAGCGTCGAAAGCGTCGCGTCATTGGCGATATAGGCCGAGGAAAAGACCAGCGCGGCCTCTTTCCCGTGCAGGTCGGCCAGCTCGGCTTCCAGGCGCTTGTGATAGACCGTGGTGCCGGAAATGTTGCGCGTCCCGCCCGAGCCCGCGCCGGTCGCGTCCAGCGCCTCGTGCATCGCGCTCAGCACGACGGGATGCTGGCCCATGCCCAGGTAATCGTTCCCGCACCAGACGGTGATCTCCTGCTCGCCCCCGTCGGGCCGCTTCCAGATCGCCTGCGGGAAATGTCCCTTGCGCCGCTCGATGTCGATGAACGTCCGATAGCGGCCCTCGTCGTGCAGACGCTGCAGTGCCTGATCGAGTGCGGCTTCGTAGTTCATCGTCTTGATCCCTTGCGTAACTGGCTGGGCTTGCGGCACACGCCTGACCGGAACATCGTCCGGCCGAGCGGTCCATGCATTGATAAGGATCAATGGCGGCGATTAACACCCTCTATTCCCCGGGTGAGGCGAAAAGTCCTAGGGGAACGCGATGAATATGCTCAGGAAAGGATGCGACATGGCCACGGATTCCCGGCTGGACGAGGTGCTGGAGCGGCTGGACGCGGGGTTGTCCGGGGCGGTCGAACGGCTCAGGACCTTCCTGCGCATCCCCTCGATCTCGACCGATCCCGCCTTCGCGGCGGACGTGCGCGCGGCCGCGAACTGGCTTCGGGACGAACTGGCGGACCTCGGATTCGACGCGGCGGTGATGGACACGCCCGGCCATCCGATGGTGGTGGCGCGCACGCCGGCGGGCGAGGGCCGCAGCCTGCTGTTCTACGGCCATTACGACGTGCAGCCCGTCGATCCGCTGGAGCTGTGGAACCGCCCGCCCTTCGACCCGGCTGTCGAGGACACGCCGAACGGCCCCGTGATCCGCGGCCGGGGCGCCGCCGACGACAAGGGCCAGCTGATGACCTTTGTCGAGGCCTGCCGCGCCTGGAAGGCCGTCCACGGCGCCCTGCCCCCGGGCCTCATCCTGCTGTTCGAGGGCGAGGAGGAATCGGGCTCGACCAACCTCCAGCCGTTCCTGCGCGAGAATGCAGGGATGCTGCGGGCCGACCTCGCGCTGATCTGCGACACCAACATGTATTCGGACGGGCGCCCCGCGATCACGACCCAGCTGCGCGGGCTGCTGGGCGAGGAGATCGTGGTCCGCGCGGCCGACCGCGACCTGCATTCGGGCAGCTTCGGGGGCCTGGCCGCGAACCCGATCCAGGTGCTGGTGAACGCGCTGGCCACCGTCAAGGACGCCGAGGGCCGGGTGACGCTGCCCGGCTTCTACGACGGCGCGCCCGAGCTGACGGACGAACTGCGTGCCGACTGGCAGGCGCTGGGCTTCGACCCGGCCGAGTTCCTGTCCCGGGTCGGCCTGCACGAGCCCATCGGCGAAAAGGGCCGCACGGGGCTCGAGATGGTCTGGAACCGTCCGACCTTCGAGATCAACGGCATCGCCGGGGGCTATGCGGGCGAGGGCTTCAAGACCGTGCTTCCGGCGGAAGCCCGCGCCAAGGTCAGCTGCCGCCTTGTCGGCACCCAGGACACCGACGCGATCCGCGAAGCCCTGCGCGCCCACGTCCGCGCCCATGTCCCCGCCGACTGCACGGTCGAGTTCCACGCCCATGGCAATTCGCAGGCCAGCGTCATGGACACCTCGGACCCCGCCTTCGCGGCGGCCAAGGCGGCGCTGACCGCAGAATGGGGCCGCGAGGCCGCCTTCATCGGCGCGGGCGGGTCGATCCCCGTGGCAGGCGACTTCAAGCGCCTGCTGGGGATGGACACGATGCTTATCGGTTTTGGCCGGGACGACGACCGGATTCACTCTCCGAACGAGAAATACGACGTCCAAAGCTTTGCCAAAGGCGCGCGAAGCTGGGCGCGGATTCTGGCTGCGCTGGCGTAGGGAAAACCTGTTGGTCGCCGGGCATGGTCCGCAAAGCGCCCGATAGCCAGCCCCGCCCGTACTGGTAAAGCTGCTCGTCGAAGACGTTCAGCTCGACCAGGCGGGCGCGCAGGGGGGCGGGGATGTGATACCTCCCTGTCCGCTCCTCATTTCTCAGCTCGTGCTGGATCGCGACGGGGGCGGCATTGGGAAAGAACAGGTGGCGGAAGACGCGGGCGCTGTCCTCGAAACGCTCGGTGCAGCCGATAAAGGCCAGTTCGTCCCGGTCCAGCGCGCGCAACTGAGCGAACTGGCGGTTGGCACCATAGCGGGTCTGTTCAAAGAACTCGCGTTCGGAGAGTTCCTTGGCCTTGCGTTCCCATTCGGGCTGCTCGTCGACGGGCGTATCCAGCTTGCGCAGGAAGTGATAGGTGGACATGCAACGTTCGGCGGGGTCGCGCAGCCAGGTGATGAAGACCGGCTCGATCCCCTCGATCTCGCGCAGGCGCAGATACTTGCGGGCGTTGAAATGTCCGTGGACGCAGCGGATGCCGTTCTCGAACATCGCCCGGATCTCGTCGTCGCTGCCCTGCAGTTCGGTCCCGTCCATCAGGGCGGGCCGCGGCTCCCAGTCATAGTCGGGCTGGAATCCGTCGCCGAACAGATCTTCCAGCATCCGACGGAAGCTTGTTCCGCCGGTCTTGGGGACATGGATCGAAATCATGACCTTCAGCGACAAGGGTAGCCCTTCCTGTCGAAGGCGACGCGCGGGTGAGCCATACTTCAGGCGGGGAGCCGGAGTCGATGCCGCAGGTGGAGGATGAGCGCAAAGCCGCAAGGCAAGAGGCGGCCGGGTAGGTGCGGCTTCTTCGCCTGATCCGCATCCTGCCGCTGGGGGCGGCGCTCGCCGCTTGGCTGATCGCGCTGGCTGCTGTCTCGCTCCTGCCCGGCTGCGACCTTGCCGGCGGCAGCGTCCAAGGATGCCGTCTTTCCGGACGGGACATCAGCCAGACGGTTCACAGCCTTGGACTGATCGCACCTTTCCTGCTGGCGGCGGGAGTCCCCTGGTTTGCCGTGATGTCGCTGGTCATCGCCCTGGTCGAGCCGCGCCGGACATGAAAAGGGCGGGCCCGACGGACCCGCCCCTGCATTGCCGGACGAATGCGCTTACGCCGCGCGGGCGGTCAGAACGGCCTCGACCTTCTTCTGCGCGCCCCCCTCGTCCATGCCGCTGACGGCCGCAACCTCGCGGGTCAGGCGATCCAGCGCGGCTTCGTACAGCTGGCGCTCGGAATAGGACTGCTCGCGCTGGTCGTCGCTGCGGTGCAGGTCGCGCACGACCTCGGCGATCGACAGCAGGTCGCCCGAGTTGATCTTCTGTTCGTATTCCTGCGCCCGGCGCGACCACATGGCGCGCTTGACGCGGGCCTTGCCCTTCAGCGTTTCCAGCGCGCGGTCCACCATGTCGGGCGAGGCGAGGCTGCGCATCCCGATCTCGGTCGCGCGGGCGGTCGGAACGCGCAGGGTCATCTTGTCCTTGTCGAACGAGATCACGAACATCTCAAGACGGAGGCCGGCGACCTCCTGCTCTTCGATGGACACGATGCGGCCGACGCCGTGGGCCGGATAGACCACGAAATCGTCGGGATGAAACTCGTTCTTCTTGGTCTTCGACATCATGCTTCCTTCCAGGTCGCGTCTTGCGAGGCGCAAAATACCCCCGAGGGTCTTGTCCTCCTGGGGTGCGTGTGATCTTTGTCGGCTGTCCGGGCTGTCAGGTTTCGGGCCGCAGAACAGCTGGCCCACGCCCGAGAGCGTGGCCAATGTGACAATGATATAGCACGAATCACCCCCTTCTTGAAGGGGTATTCGGGCGCTTGCACGCCAAATCAGGCCGCCCGGGCCTGCCGAACCGGCATCCCGCGCGCTGCAGGAAGGACGACCTCAGTCGCCCTCGCCCGGAGTCGGAGAGAAGTATTTCTCAAGCTTGCCCGCAACGCCATCCATTTCGGTGGCAGTCGGCAGCGGGTCCTTCTTCCGGGTGATGACGGGCCACTGCTCGGCATATTTCCGGTTGAACTCGACCCAGGCCTCCATGTCCGGCTCGGTGTCGGGGCGGATCGCGTCGGCGGGGCATTCGGGTTCGCAGACCCCGCAGTCGATGCACTCGTCGGGGTGGATCGCCAGCGTGTTCTCGCCCTCGTAGAAGCAGTCGACCGGACAGACCTCGACGCAATCGGTGTATTTGCACATGATGCAGTTGTCGGTCACGACATAGGTCATCGGATTCCTCGCGGGCAGGTGCGGGGCCTCACCTATGCCTTTCGCCGGGCGGGTTCAACCCGGGCTGCGGCCTGCGCGGCCGTCATGCGTCCGGCGCATCCGGGACGGGCGGCGCATCCAGATCCTCGTAAAGCTCGCGCGCCTCGCTGGCGGGGCCGCGGCGCTCGCCGGGCGACAGGACGCGCAGGCTGCGCACGCCCCCGGGGGCGGCGGCCGTCACCACGTCGCCCACCTTCACCTCGTGCCCCGGCTTGCGGCAGGGCGCGCCGTTGATGCGCACGCCCCCCGCCGCGATCCGCTCGGCCGCCATCGTGCGGGTCTTGAAGACGCGCGCATGGCAGAGCCAGCGGTCCAGCCGGATCGAGTCCGCCGGCGCGTCCTCGACCTCGGGCGCCCGGTCCCTGCCCCTGCGCGCCATCAGCGCCGCTGGCCTCCGGCCCGCGTCACGACTTGTTCTTCAGCGCCGCCAGCACGGCAAAGGGGCTGTCGGGGTCGATCGGCTTGTCGTTGCGCGGAGGCCGCGCCTCGAAGCTGCGCCCGCCCTCGTTGCGGGGTGGCCGGTCCTTGCCGCCCTGGCGCCCTTCGGACTTGCCGCGGTCGCCCTTGCCCTGCGGCTTGCCCTTGCCGTGGCGCCCCTGCCCCTCGCCCTGGTCCTCGCGGCGCTTGCCGTCGAAGCGCCGCTCGCCGCGGGGCCGGTCATCGCGGCGCGCACCCTCGGGGGCGGCTGCGTCCTGCGGCTGGCCCTCTCGGGGCTGGCTGTCGCGGGGCTGGCCCTCGCGGCGCTGGCCCTGGTCCGGGCCCTGGCCCTGGCCCTGCGCGCCGTCGAAGCGGCGCGGCCTGCGGTTGTTGCCACGCCCCTCGTTGTCACCGCCCTGACGGCGAGGCCCGCGCGGACGCGGCGCCCAGGTGAAGGTGTAGAAGCCTTCCATCTCGACCGGAGCGGGCTCGGCCCCTTCGGACGCCGCCTCGTCGATCTCGCCCGACGCGGCGGCCGCTTCGGCCTCGGCGCGCTGGCGCTCGGCCTGCTCGGCCTCCCAGCGGGCGCGGGTCTCGGCGGCAAGGACGCTTTCCTCCTCGGTCATCGGTGCGACCGCCTCGCCCTCGGCAGCCGGGGCAGGCTCGGGAACCGCGACCGGGGCGGCGGCGCGGGTCTTGGCCCGCTCACCCTTCTCGGCGCGGTAGCCCAGGCCCCCCATGAGGTCCGCGAACTGGTCCAGCGTCATGCCGGTGATCGACAGCATGTCGGCCGTCGCCTCGAAGCCCGCGCGGCTGTCCTGGCCGCGCAGCATGTCGGCCAGGCGCTCCAGCATGTCGATGCGGATCGCGCGCTCGCCCGCCGGGTGATAGCCCGACAGCGTGTAATAATCGCGCGGCACGTCGGGCAGGTTCGGGATCGTGACCAGCCCCGGAGGCGGTGATTCGGGGAACTCGTCCGCCCCGGCCCACAGCGCCGACAGCAGCAGCCGCAGCCGGGTCGGCGCGGGCTTCAGCAGCGCGGGAAGGAAGATGGTGAACTGGCCGAAGCGGACCCCGTGCTTGCGCAGGCTGCCGCGCGCGTCCTGGTCCAGTTCCTTGATCTCGGACGCAATGCCTTCGCGCGGCAGCACGCCCATCGCCTCGACCAGCCGGAAGGCCACGCCGCGGGCAAGGCCCGTCAGCGATTCGTCGGCCTGCATCGCCATCAGCGGCTCGAAGCCCGCGGCGATCTTGCGGTCGATGAAATGCTGCAAGCGGCGGCGGACCTTTTCGGCCACGTCGCTGCCCGCTTCCTCGTCCACGAAGACCTCGATGCCGGGCTTCATCGGATCGGCGCCCTTGACCAGCTTGCCCACGGCCGAGCCGCCCCACATGAGGCCGCCCTGCACGGTGAAGTCCAGTTCCGTGTCCGGCGCGTTGTAGAAGCGGTCCGCGCGCAGGTGGAACTCGGGGCGCAGCGCCTCATAGGCGGCGCGGGTCAGCATCCTCGCCTCGTCGCCCTGGGCGCTCGGGTCGGTGCGGAACCGGAAACCCTCAAGACGGCCGGCGAATTCGCCCTCGACCGTCACCTCGCCCTTGTCGTTCACCTCGGCCACCAGGCTCTCCTTCTGCTTGAGCCGGCGCAGCAGCACGGAGGTGCGCCGGTCCACGAATCGCTGCGTCAGCGCGGCATGAAGCGCGTCAGACAGCCGATCTTCTACCGCGCGGGTTTCCTCGCGCCAATGGGCTTCGTCCCTCACCCAGCCATTGCGCTGCGCCACATAGGTCCAGGTGCGGATATAGGCGAGCCGCTTGGACAGGGTGTCGATGTCGCCGGCCGTCTTGTCGATGCGCGCCACCGAGCGCGCCAGCCAGTCGCCGGGGATGCCGCCGTCCTGCAGGAAGCCGAAGATCCGGGTCAGCAGGGTGGTGTGCTCGGCCGGCGAAATGCCGCGGAAATCGGGGATGCGGCAAACGTCCCAAAGCAGCCGCACGTCCTTGGGATGCGTCACCCGGTCGCGGATCTCGGGCAGCGCCGAAAGGGTCTTGAGCGACGTCATGTCGTCCGCCTCGCGCCCGCGCCCCAGCCATTCGTTGCCCGAGGGCTGTTCCAGCGACTGGATCAGGCGCTCGACGGTGCCGAACTCCAGCGACGAGTTGCGCCAGATCAGGCGGCTGATCGGCTGGAAGCGGTGGTTCTCGATGGCGTCGATCAGGCCCTCGTCCAGGGGCTGGGCCTCGCCGGTGACGCCAAAGGTGCCGGGCTCGGTGTGGCGGCCCGCGCGGCCCGCGATCTGGCCCAGCTCGTGCGGGAACAGGGGCCGCAGGCGGCGGCCGTCGAACTTGTGGGTCGACTCGAAGGCGACGTGGCGGATGTCGAGGTTCAGGCCCATGCCGATGGCATCGGTGGCGACAAGGTAATCGACCTCGCCCGCCTGATACATCGCCACCTGCGCGTTCCGGGTGCGGGGCGACAGCGCCCCCATGACCACCGCGCAGCCGCCCTTCTGCCGGCGGATCAGCTCCGCCGTGGCATAAACGTCATCGACGCTGAAGCCCACGATGGCCGAGCGCGCCGGCATCCGGCTGAGCTTCTTCGACCCGGCCCAGGACAGCGTCGAGAACCGCTCGCGCCGCATGAACTGCGCTTCGGGGACCAGCGCCGCGATAGCGGGCCGCATGGTGGCGCTGCCCAGGAACAGCGTCTCGTGCAGGCCGCGCATGTTCAGCAGGCGGTCGGTGAAGACATGGCCGCGCTCGGGGTCGGCGCAAAGCTGGATCTCGTCAATGGCGACGAAATCGGCCAGCACCTCGGGCATGGCCTCGGTGGTGGCGACCCAGTAGGCGGCGCGCTCGGGGACGATCCGCTCCTCGCCGGTGATCAGCGCGACGACGGACGGCCCGCGCGCCTTGACGATCCGGTCATAAACCTCGCGCGCCAGCAGCCGCAGCGGCAGGCCGATGACGCCGGTCCGGTGCGCGAGCATCCGCTCGATCGCGTAATGGGTCTTGCCGGTATTGGTTGGCCCCAGCACGGCCGTGACGCGACCCGCCACCTCAGGCGTCCTGCCCTTGGCTTTCGGCCATCAGGCGGGCGACGCCATCCTCGGCCTCTTCCTGATGCGGGTTGATCGCGAGGCTTTCGCGATAAGCGGCTAGCGCCCGTTCGGTGTCGCCCATGTCCTCGAGGATCGTGGCCAGCAGCGTGACCGAGGGCCAGTGCCGGGGTTCCAGCCGCAGCGCCTGCGCGAGGTCCGCCATGGCCGGGCCGGTTTCCCCGGCCAGCTGGAAGGCGACCGCCCGCGCGGCCCAGCCTGCGGCGAAGCCGGGCGCGTTCTCGGTCAGCGCGGTCAGGTGGCCGATGGCGGCCGGCACGTCGCCCGCGTCCAGCGCGGCCTCGCCCCGCATCAGCAGCAGGTCCAGGGCCGCCGAACCCGAGCGCGACCAGATCCGCTCGATGTCGGACTGCGCCCGCATCCATCCGTCCCCCTGCTGCGAGGACAATTCGCTGAAAAGTGAATCCATTTCTTCCGGGCTTTGTGCAGCCAATGGCGCTGCCGTTAACAGGATCGACAGCAGTGCCGCGCCAAATGCCGTGGCGGCAGAGTGGAACTGGGTCAACGGCACGCGCATATGAACGATGTAAGCATTCCCGCGCCGCGGCGCCAGATTGGGAGAGATTGATGAGTGCAGTCATTGAAGGGGCCGTCAAGGCGCTGGGGGCCCGGATTTCGTCCTTCGACGGTTCGGCCAAGTTCGTGGTGGAAGGCGAAGGCGCCATCATGATCGACGAACAGGGCGTGCGCGCGGGCGACGAGCCGGCCGATGTCACGCTGACCGCCAACCGCGACACGTTCGAGGGCATCCTGAACGGCGACACCAATCCGACCATGGCCTACATGACGGGCAAGCTGAAGATCGACGGCTCGCTGCCGGCCGCGATGAAGCTGGGCGCCGCGCTGTCCTGACGCCCCATGGACGCAGGGGCCCCGGCGATCCGGCTTGCGGGTTTCCAGCCCGCGCCTCTGAACCGACTGCCCGGCGAGGCACACTCGCCGGGACAGGCCTTCTTCCTTCGGACCGAGGACGGACTGCGCCTGCGGCTGGGCCTCTGGCAGCCGGAAGGCGAGGCCACCGGCACGGTGCTGCTGTTCCCCGGCCGCACCGAGTATCTTGAGAAATACGCCCCTGTCGCCGCCCGGCTGGCGGCCGAAGGCCTGGCCGTGCTGGCCATCGACTGGCGCGGACAGGGGATGTCCGACCGCCTGCTGCCCGATCCCCGCGCGGGCCACATCCGGGATTTCGCGGATTACCAGACCGACGTGGTGGAAATAGTGCTGGCCGCCGATGCGCTGGCGCTGCCCCGCCCCTGGCACCTGCTCGCCCATTCCATGGGCGGCTGCATCGGCCTGGGAGCGCTGCTGAACGGGCTGCCCGTGCGGACGGCGGCCTTTTCGGCCCCGATGTGGGGGCTGCACCATCCCCGCGTCCCCGATGCGGTCATCACCGGACTGACGGGAACCGCGCACCGGCTCGGCCGGGCGGAACTGACCGCCATCGGCACGGGCGGGGGCGGCACCTACCTGCTGGACGCGCCCTTCCGGGGCAACGCCCTGACGGGCGACCCCCTGCAGTGGGCGCGGCTGGTGGCACAGGCGGGAAGCTGGCCCCACCTCACGCTGGGGGGCGCGACCTATGCCTGGATCGCCGCCGCCCGGGCCGAGTGCCGCCGCCTCGCCGCCCTGCCCTCGCCCGACCTGCCCGCGCTGATCGGCCTGGGCGGGGCCGAGGCGGTCATATCGCGCGCGGCCGTGCAGAATCGCGCCGCCGTCTGGCCCGGGGCGCGACTGCTCGACCTTCCGGGCGCGCGGCACGAGCTGATGTTCGAATCCGCCCCGGTGGCCGAACAGTTCCTGGCCGCCGCCCTTGAACTGTTCCGGGCCTGATCCCGAGGGTCTTCTCCTGCAAGCGGTCCCGCACTGCGCCGGCCGTCAGGGAACAGCTTCGGCAAAGGGCGTGACCTCCTGCCGTGGTGCCTCCGTCACCGCCGAATGGGTATTTGGGTCAGAGAGAAGCCAAGGTCGGGCCGGGGTTCAGGCCGGAAGTTCCCCGCAGCTTCTTCCTGATCCGAAATACCCATGCGACCTCGCCTCTCCACGCAAGGCCCGCACGCGGAGAACCGGCCGCGTGTCATGAGGAGCAGCGCGAGGGCCGGACACACCCGCCGCCCGCGCCTGTCGGCTCAGCCTTCGCCGCGCAACTCGCGGATATGCGCCACCAGCCCAAGGGTCGAGGCGTCCTGCCCGTCCGCCGCGCCGCCGTCCAGCAGCGGGCCCAGCTTCAGCGCCAGTTCCTTGCCCAGTTCCACCCCCCACTGGTCGAAGCTGTTGATCCCAAGGATCACGCCCTCGACGAAGACGCGGTGTTCATACAGCGCGACGATCTGGCCCAGGGTGAAGGGCGTCAGCGCCTTTGTCACCAGCGTGGTCGAGGGACGGTTGCCCGGGAAGACGCGGTGGCGGGCCTGCCGCTCGGCCTCGGCGGCGTCCAACCCCTTGCCCGCCATCAGCGCCCGCGCTTCCTCGAGCGAGCGGCCGCGCAGCAGCGCGCCGCTCTGCGCCAGGCAATTGGCGATCAGCAGCTTCTGCTGGTGGTCCAGCTCGGGCTCGTGCCCGCGGGCGGCGACGATGAACTCGCAGGGAACGACCTGGGTGCCCTGGTGGATCAGCTGGTAGAAGGCGTGCTGGCCGTTGGTGCCCGGCTCTCCCCAGACCACGGGACCCGAGGGGCGGGACAGGTCCGCCCCGTCCATCGTGACGCCCTTGCCGTTCGATTCCATCTCGAGCTGCTGCAGATAGGCGGGCAGCCGCAGGAGGCGGTTGGCGTAAGGCAGCACCGCGCGGGTCGGATAGCCGCAGACCTGATGGTGCCAGACGCCGGTCAGCGCCAGCATGACCGGCAGGTTGCGGTCCGGGGGCGCCGCGCGGAAATGGTCGTCCATCGCCCGTCCGCCCGCCAGGAATTCGTCGAAGCGGTCCGGCCCGATGCCCAGCATCAGCGACAGGCCGATCGGACCCCAGACCGAATAGCGCCCGCCCACCCAATCGGCGAAGCCGAAGACACGCTCGGGGTCGATGCCGAAGGCGGCGGTCCTGTCCAGCGCGCTCGACACGGCCGCGAACTGGCCCGCGGGATCATCCACCCGTTCCGCCATCCAGCGGCGGACCGTTTCGGCGTTGGTCATCGTCTCGATGGTGGTGAAGGTCTTGGAGGACACGATCACCAGCGTCGTTTCGGGGTCCAGCCCCTTCAGCGTGTCGGCGGCGTCCGCCCCGTCCACGTTGGAAATGAAATGCAGCCTCGGCCCGTCCTGATAGGGTGCCAGCGCCAGCGCGGCCATGACGGGGCCAAGGTCCGAGCCGCCGATGCCGATGTTGACGACATCCGTGTAGCGCCCGCCCTGCCCCGCGATTTCGCCGGACCGCACCCGGTCCGCAAAGCGGCGCATCCGGTCCAGCGTCGCATGGACCTCGGGCAGGACGTCGCGGCCATCGACCAGGATCGGGCCTTCGGTCGCGCGCAGCGCGGTGTGCAGGACGGCGCGGTTCTCGGTCTCGTTGATCTTCTCGCCCGTGAACATCGCCTCGCGCCGGGCGGGGACGCCTTCGGCAAGGGCCAGCAGCAGGTCAAGCGCGGTGTCGTCGATGGCGGTCTTGGACCAGTCGAACCACAGGCCGTCGGCCGTCACCGTGCAGCGACGGGCGCGATCTGGGTCCGCGTCGAACAGGGCCGCAATGGGCCGGTCGTCGGTTTCGGCGCGATGCGCGGCAAGCCGCTGCCAGATGTCGGTCATCGGAAAATCCTTCACTCGAATCACTCTGCGTAATGAACCATCATTCCCTTGAGGACGGCGCGGACCGGCGCCTCCTCGACGGAGAGCGCGGCCGCGCGCTCCAGCGCCTCGCGCTTTTCGGGGCCGGTGATCATCAGAAAGGCTTCGGTCGCCGAGCACAGCGCCGGCACCGTCAGCGTGACCCGCGGCTCGGCGGCGGTCTGGATCGGCAGGACCGGGGGCGCAGAGGATTCCAGCGCCGCGGCCAGCCCCTCGGCGCCGGGGATCAGGCTTGCGGTGTGCATGTCCTCGCCCATGCCCAGCAGCAGGACCGACAGCGGCAGCAGCGGCGCGATGCGCTCGGACGCCAGCGCCGCGCCCGCCTGCGGGTCCAGCCCCTCGGCGTAAAGCTCGATCAGTTCGGCGCCCGCGCCTTCCTCGATCAGGTTGCGCCGGATCAGCCTGGCGTTCGAGCGCGAGTGGTCCGGCGGCACCCAGCGTTCGTCGCTGGGGATGACGATCACCCGGTCCCATTCCAGCCGGGCGGCCGCCAGCGCCTTGAAGACGGGCACGGGCGTCGAGCCGCCCGGCAGGCACAGCACGGCACGCTCGCGCACCTTCAGCGCCATGCCCAGCGCCTCGGTGATGGCCTGGGCCACGGCAAGGGTCAGGGCCTCGCGGTCAGGATGCTCGGTCAGGGTCATCGGGTCACGCCTCAGGGTTCAGGTCTTGATGTCGCGCCAGCGGCGGCCGTCGCGGTGGATCAGCCTCAACGCCTCATCCGGGCCGCTGGTGCCCGGCTGATAGGGCTCGGGCCGGGCCGAGCCCTGTTCCCAGGCGGCGATGATGGGGTCGGCCCAGGCCCAGGCGGCTTCGACCTCGTCGCCGCGCATGAACAGGGTCTGGTTGCCGCGGATGACGTCGGTGATCAGCCGTTCGTAGGCGTCGGGCATCTCGGCGCCCTCGGGGCCCAGCGCCTCGGCGAAGCTCATGTCCAGCGGCACCTGCACCAGGCGCATGCCCCCGGGGCCGGGCTCCTTGATCATGACCTTGAGGTTGATCCCCTCGTTCGGCTGCAGCCGGATCACAAGCTGGTTGGGCTTCTGCTGGTCGGCCGTGTCGAAGATCGAATGCGGCGGCTCGCGGAAGACGACCGCGATCTCGCTGGTGCGCGCGCGCAGGCATTTGCCGGTGCGCAGGTAGAAGGGCACCCCCTGCCAGCGCCAGTTGGCGATGCGAAGCTTCAGCGCGACAAAGCTTTCCGTGCGGCTGTCGGGGTTGCCGACGTCGGTCAGGTAATCGGGTTCGTCGCCCTCGCCCGCGTATTGCCCGCGCACGATGTCGGCGGGCGGGACCGTTTCCAGCGCGCGGATGACCTTGAGCTTCTCGTCGCGTGCCGCGTCCGGGCCGAAGTGCCACGGCGGCTCCATCGCGATTAGGCAGACAAGCTGCAGCAGGTGGTTCTGCACCATGTCGCGCATGGCGCCCGCATGGTCGTAATAGGCCGCGCGCCCCGCGACGCCCACGGTTTCCGCCACGGTGATCTGGACGTGGTCGATGTAATGGGCGTTCCACAGCGGCTCGAACAGGATGTTGGCAAAGCGCACCGCCATCAGGTTCTGGACCGTTTCCTTTCCGAGGTAATGGTCGATGCGATAGATCTGGCGTTCGTCGAAGTGGCGGGCGAGCACCTGGTTCAACTCGCGCGCCGAGGCGAGGTCGCGGCCAAAGGGCTTTTCGACGACGATGCGCGCTTGGGGCCCGGCGATGCCGTGCCGGGCGAGCCGCTCGGCCAGGTCGCCGAACAGGCTGGGCGCGACCGAGAAATAGAAGGCCTGCACGACGTCCTTGCGCATCCTCGCGGCCAGTTCGGGCCAACCCTCCTCGCCGCAGGCATCGACGCGCACATAGGACAGGCGGTCGAGGAACCCGGGCAGTTCGGGGTCCTCGGCGCGGTCGGGGTCGAACTCGGCGATGGCGGCGCGGATGTCGGCGCGGAAAGCCGCGTCGTCCATCTCGGCGCGGGCGGCGGCGATGATGCGCGCGCCCTCGGGGAACTGGCCCCCGGCATGGCGGCGGAACAGGCCCGGCAGGATCTTGCGCCGCGCCAGATCTCCGGTCGCGCCGAAGATGACGAGGTCGAAGTCATCGACCTGGATCAGACGCGAGGCCATCCGCTTCCCCCATCGCTTGCCCGGACGGTGGTAGAGGCTGCGCGGCCCGGCGGCAAGTCAGCCGACGCGGCCCAGGGCCTTGGCGAGCCGCGGCAGCCGCGCCCGCGCCATCAGGTCGCGCAGGGGCATGGGGCCGCCCAGGGCCTGCGCTTTCCCATGGGCGGCGCGGACGCTGGCGGCGACCGGCTCGGGGGCGCGCCGCCACAGGTCCAGCAGGAAGGCGTCGGGATGGACCGCCCGCAGGCCCAGCACGCCCAGCGCCCGCAGCGGAAAGTCGCGCAGGTTGGCGGTGACGATCAGCTCCGCGCCCGAGGCCAGCGCAGCCTCGGCCACGTGGCGGTCGGCGGGGTCGGGCCAGTCGAAGCCCGCGGCCAGGGTGCCGTCGTCGGGGGCCTCGGCCGCGGGACGGGCGGCGCGCAGCAGGGCGATCTCGGCCCCTGCCACGGCGGCCCCGTCGGGACCGAGGCGGGCCGCGGCGTGGCGCCATTCGGCCAGGATGCGGGCGGACCAGACGGGTTCGTAAAGCCCCGCATCCGCCGCGCCGATCAGGATCTCCCGCAGCACGGTCGGGTAAAGGACGCAGGCGTCAAGGACCGCCTTCATCCGTCCAGCCGGAAGAACAGCGACTTGAGGTATCCGCTTTCGGCCAGTTGCGGCAGCATGGGGTGATCCGGCCCGGCGAAGCCCGTGTGGATCAGCTGCATCCGCCGTCCCCCGCGCCCGATCCCGCGTGCGCTGGCGTTGCGGAAGGCCGTCAGGTCGGCGGCATGGCTGCACGAGCAGAGGCACAGGTATCCCCCCGGCGCCACCAGCGGCGCGGCCAGCCGGGCGATCCGCTCATAGGCGCGCAGGCCGGCCTCCAGCGCCTGTTTCGCCGGGGCGAAGGCGGGCGGGTCGCAGATCACGACATCGAAGCGCTGGCCCTCGGCCGCCATGGCCTCCATCGCCGCGAAGGCGTCGCCCTGCCGGGTGGTCAGGCGCCCCTCGAGCCCCATCGCGCGCGCCCCGCCCTGCGCCAGCGACAGCGCCGCGGCCGAGCCGTCCACGCAGGTCGCGCTTTCCGCCCCACCCGCCAGCGCGGCAAGCCCGAAGCCGCCGACATGGGAAAACACGTCCAGCACCCGCGCGCCGCGCGACAACCGCTGGGCGAAGGCATGGTTCGGCCGCTGATCATAGAACAGCCCCGTCTTCTGCCCGCCCGTCAGGTCGGCCAGATAGGTCGCGCCGTTCATCGGCACCTCGATGGGGGCCGGGACGCCGCCGGTCAGGACCTCGGTGCGCTCGTCCAGCCCTTCCAGCCCCCGCGCCCGGCCCGAGCCGTTCATGACGACCGTGGACACGCCCGTGACCTCGGCCAGCGCACCGGCCAGGTCGGGCAGCATCCGGTCGGCCCAGGCGGCATTGGGCTGGATCACCGCCGCGTCGCCGAAGCGGTCGATGACGACGCCCGGCAAGCCATCGGCCTCGGCGTGAACGAGGCGATAGAATGGCGCGTCGAACAGCCGCTCGCGCATCGCAAGCGCCCGGCGCAGGCGGCCGGCCAGCCAGGCGCGGTCGATGGTCGCATTCGCGTCCTGGTCCATGACCCGCGCCACGATCTTCGAGTTCACGTTGACCGTGACCACGCCAAGGTCCGCCCGCTCGGCGTCCTGCAGCACGGCCATTGCGCCGGGGGCCAAGCCCCTGGTGCGGCGGTCTACTACCAACTCGTCGGCATAAACCCAGGGAAAGCCGTGCCGGATCGCCCGCGCATTCGCCTTGGGCCGCAGGCGCACCACCGGCAGGACGTGGGCATCGAGGGTTTCGGACGGGTCGGTCATGGCGATCTCGGGGGCTTGGGGATTGGCCCCAGCCTGTGACACGCGCGGGCGGGCCGGGCAAGGCTTGGGCGGGACCCGCCGAAGGGTTGGCTTGACACTCCTCCACCGCCGCGCCACCTGTCCCAACGATTACGACCTCGTGAGGGCCCCATGTCCATTCCCCAGCAGGGCGGCGGCCCGATCGAGCGGCAAGAGCAGCTTGCCGACTACATCGCCTCGGGCGAGAAGCCGCGCGACAGCTGGCGCATCGGCACCGAGCACGAGAAGTTCGGCTTCCTGTGGGACACGCTCGAGCCCCTGCCCTACGAGGGGCCGCGCTCGATCCTGGCGATCCTCGAAGGGCTGCGCGACCGCTTCGGCTGGTCCGAGCTGCGCGAGAACGGCCATCTGATCGGCCTGTCGCGGGACGGCGCGAACGTCAGCCTTGAACCCGGCGGGCAGCTTGAACTGTCAGGCGCGCCGGTCGGGACGATCCACGACACCGACGCCGAGACGCGCCAGCACCTGGCCGAGGTCGCGGCCGTGACCGAAGGGCTGGGCATCGGCTTCATGGGCCTCGGCGCCGCGCCGGTCTGGACGCAGGACCAGATGCCGATGATGCCCAAGGGGCGCTATGCGCTGATGACGCCCTACATGCAGAAGGTCGGCACGCTGGGCACGCAGATGATGTACCGGACCTGCACCGTGCAGGTGAACCTCGACTATGCGTCCGAGGCCGACATGGTGCAGAAGCTGCGGGTGGCGCTGGCCCTGCAGCCGGTGGCGACGGCGCTGTTCGCAAGCTCGCCCTTCCTCGACGGCAAGCCGAACGGGATGAAGTCCTGGCGCGCGCATATCTGGCAGAACCTCGACGCGGCGCGCACGGGGATGCTGCCCTTCGTCTTCGAGGAGGGCTTCGGCTACGAGGCCTGGGTGGACTATGTCCTCGATGTGCCGATGTATTTCGTCTACCGCGACGGGAAATACATCGACGCGCTGGGGCAGAGCTTCCGCGATTTCCTCAAGGGCCGGCTGCCCGCGCTGCCGGGCGAGGTGCCCACGCTGTCGGACTGGGCCGACCACATGACCACCGTCTTCCCCGAAGCGCGGGTCAAGAAATACATCGAGATGCGCGGTGCGGACTGCGGTCCCCTCAGCCACCTGAACGCCCTGCCCGCCCTGTGGGTCGGGCTGACCTATGACCAGGGGGCGCTGGACGCGGCGACGGAACTGACGCGCGGCTGGACGCACGAGCAGCGCGAGGGCCTGCGCCGCGCGGCCGCCCGCGATGGTCTGGCAGGCGAGTTCGAGGGGCTCAAGCTGCGCGACCTCGCCGCCGAGGCGCTGGTGTTGGCCGAGGCGGGGCTTGCCGCGCGCGGGCACCTGAACGACCGGGGCTCGGACGAGGCGCAGTTCCTCGCCGTCCTGCGCGACCGGGTGGAACGGGGCGCCACCGAAGCCGACGACCTGCTGGCGAAATACCACGGCGAATGGCAGGGCGACCTGTCGCGCATCTACGCCGACTGCGCCTATTGAAAAGGGGGGCCGGGAAGCCCGGCCCCCTTTGCATCAGTTCTGGCGGCGCTCGTCCATGAACTGGTCGAACTCGGCCTTGTCGCGGGCGTCGCGCAGCTTCTGCAGGAAGTCGAGGAAGGCGCGGTGCTCGTCTTCCAGCCGCTTCAGCGTCTCGTCGCGGTAGGCGTCGAAGGCGGCGTTGCCGGTGCTTTCGTCGCGATAGGCCGGGACGTGGCGGCTGCGGCCGCGGCGGGTGCAGGTTCCGAACATGCGTTTGCTCCAGATCATGTAACCGAGGATGGCGAGGCCCACCGGCCAGGCAAGGACGAGGCCGAGGACCATGGCGGCAAGCCAGGCCATCCTGCCCCGTGCGTCCAGCCAGTCGCGGGCGTGCAGCAGAAGCTGGCGGGCGGACTGGAGGGGGCCCTCGGCGGGTGGATAGCTGCGGGGTTCGTAGGCCGGGATCATGGGCGGTTGCTCCGTGGTTTGATGTGAATGTTAATCACATTAACAATCTTGGAACGGACCGGGCCTGCGTCAATCCCCTCGCCACAAGATTTTCACTCGATGACGCCGAGGCCGCGCAGATAGATCAGCAGGCCGCTTTCCAGCATCTGGTCGGCAGGAATCGGGCTGCGGCCGCCGGGACGGCCGCGGCCGAACAGTTCCACCACGCCGTGCGACATGGCCCAGACGTGGTTGGCGACCATGGTCGCGGGCGGGCGGCGGTCCGCCGGCAGGCGCGCGAACAGCGCCTCGGCGCCGCGCACCAGCGCCGCCTCGGCCTGCTGGGCGGCAAGGGCCAGATCGGCGTTTCCCGCGATCGAGATGCCGGATTCGAACATCGCCATGTAGAAGCCCGGCTTTGCCGCCGCGAAGCCCAGATAGGCCTGCCCCATCCGCAGGAAAGCCGACAGGGCCGAGGGACGGCCCTCGTCGAAGGCCGCTTCGAGCCTTGCGGCGAAGTCCAGGAAGCCCTGCCGCGCGACCTCTTCCAGCAACTGCTCGCGGCCCGAGAAATGGCGATAAGGGGCGGCGGCGCTGACGCCTGCCTGGCGCGCGGCCTCGGCCAGGGTGAAGGCCATCGGGCCCTTGTCCTCGATCAGCGAAACGGTGGCGTCGACGAGCGCCTGACGCAGGTTGCCGTGGTGATAGCTGTCGCGGGCCAAGGGGCGGCCCTCAGCGGCCTTCGCCGAAGTAGTTGTCCACCAGTTCGGCCAGCGCCTGCATCAGCGGCTCGGCCTCGGGGCCGCTGGTGGTCACGCGGATGGTGCTGCCGCGCGGCGCGACCAGCATCAGCAGGCCCATGATAGAATCGCCCGACACCTTCTCGCCGTCCTTTTCCACGACGGCGCGGGCGTCGAAACGCTCCACCGTCTCGGCGAAGCGGGCCGAGGCGCGGGCGTGCAGTCCCTTTTCGTTGACGATCCGCAGTTCGCGGCTGATCTCGGTCACAGCGCCGCCCGGACCGGAGAAGGCTCGGGGGTGTAGCAGTCGATGTACTTGCGTCCGGCCTCGGCAGCCAGCGCGGCGGCGTCCTCGACCGCCAGGTGACGCGACTTGGCCAGCTTGACCAGCATGGGCAGATTGGCGCCGTAAAGAATGCGGCGGCGCGCGGGCAGGCAGGCCGGCATCGACAGGTTCGAGGGCGAGCCGCCGAACAGGTCCGTGACGATCACGACGCCATCGCCGGTGTCCACGTCGTTGGCGGCCTGGCAGATCTCGTCCTGCTTGGCGGCGCGGTCGTGGTTGTCCTCGATGGTGACGGCCCGGAGGCCGGTCTGCGGTCCGACCACATGCTGGACGGCGGCGACATACTCACGCGCCAGCCCCCCATGTGCGACGATGACGATTCCGATCAACTGCCTTCCACCATTCGCAACGGCACGCCGCCCGCCGATCCCCCGGACACCGCCGGCTGTTCTGGGCGGGCCGGGTCGGCCGGTCGCAGCGCCGAGGCGCGACGTTCCAATTCCCGGTGTCGTTTTGACACCTGCCAGCCCTCTTTCGCAAGCGTGTCGGCCATCAGCTCCACCAAAGTGACGGAACGATGTTGTCCTCCGGTGCAGCCGAAGCCGATCGCCAGATGGGCCTTGCCCTCATCCACCTGCGCGGGCAGCAGGAACAAGATAAGGTCACGGACCTGCTGGAAGAAGGCCCGGAACCGGGGATCTGCCGTCACGTAATCCTGAACCGGCGCGTCCCGCCCGTCAAAGGGCCGCAGCGCCGGTTCCCAATGGGGATTCGCCAGGAAGCGGCAGTCGAACATCATGTCGAGCCCGCGCGGCACCCCCCGCTTGTAGCTGAAGGACTGCAGCGACACCGCCAGTCCCCGCCCGCCGCGCAGGTCGAAGGTCCGCGCGATTTCCGCCCGCAGGTCGTGGGGCGTCAGCTCGGTCGTGTCGATCAGCAGGTCGGCGCGCGCCCGGACCGGGGCCAGCAGGTCGCGCTCGGCGGTGATCGCGTCGGAGGGCGTGCTGTCCGCGCCCAGCGGATGGCGGCGGCGGGTTTCCGAATAGCGCCGCAGCAGCGTTTCCGTGGCGCAGTCCAGATACAGCACCTCGGGCGCGAAACCGGGGTTGCGGGTCAGTGCGTCGATCAGCTCGATCAGGTTGCCGGCCGAGAAATCCCGGTTGCGCACGTCCAGCCCCAGGGCCAGCGGAACGGGGCGCGGCTGGCCGTCCAGAAGGCGCGGAATCAGCGACAGGGGCAGGTTGTCGATGGCCTCGAAACCCATGTCCTCAAGCGCGTGAATCGCGGTGGACCGCCCTGCGCCAGACGGGCCGGTGATCAGCACAAGCCGCTGGGCCTGCGGCTCAAGGCCGTGCTCGACTGCCATTGCCGGATCGCTGTCCAAGGCCCATCCCTTCCGCCGGGGCTGCCCCGGCCTTCAGTCGCACCGTCCGCCGCGCATCAGCTGCATCAGTGCCGATGGAAGATGCGGTCCCATCGGCCCCAACACAAGGGGCAGGTCCACCCCCAGGACGGAGGTGGTGCGGAAAGGCGGCAGTCGCGCGGTTTCCGCCCGCCCCAGGTCCACGACCTGCGCCAGCGGGACAGGGCCGGCAGCATCCGCGCGCAGGATGCCGATGCCGCGCGCCTCGATGCGCCCCCGGATCGCCGGCGGGCAATCGGCCAGCAGACGGCCGTCTTCGACCCGCAGGATCACCCGGTCGTCCGCCACGAGCCGCGCGCCCAGTCCCATCAGCGCCAGCGCCAGCGCCGACTTGCCCGCCCCCGACGGACCGAGGATCAGAAGTCCCCGATCCCCGATTCCGACCGCGCCGGCATGGATCGTGGTCACGGGGCATCCACCCCGCAGTTAACCATTGCGGCAATGATAACGCTAACCACTGCTGGTTGCGCTAACTGCCGCCGCTGTTGGTCTATCTTCATCATTCCGCCATGTTATAGGGGCCGGAAGCACAGCGCGCCCGATCCAAGGAGTTCCCTGCATGGCACAGACCGTCGTCAACCTGAATCGCAAGCTCGAAGACCAGGGTCGTCAGGGTCTGGGTGACCATGTCCCAGGCGCGCCGGTCGCCGCGAACTCGACTCAAGGAACCACCGGCATGGCACAGCCCCGCGTCAACCCGAACTGCAAGCTTGAGGACCAGGGGATCGAGGGTCTGGGCAGCATTCACTACAACCTGCTGGAACCCGCCCTGATCGAGGCGGCGATCCGCCGGGGCGAAGGCAAGCTGGGCCTGGGCGGCGCCTTCCTGGTGTCCACCGGCGCCAAGACCGGCCGGTCGCCCAAGGACAAGTTCGTCGTGCGCACCGCGGGCGTCGAGGATTCGATCTGGTGGGACAACAACGCGCCCATGGAGCCCGAGGCCTTCGACCGTCTGTACGAGGACATGCTGGCCCACATGAAGGGCAAGGAATACTTCGTGCAGGACCTGTTCGGCGGCGCCGACCCCGAACAGCGCCTGGACGTGCGCGTGGTCAGCGAACTGGCCTGGCACAACCTGTTCATCCGCCACCTGCTGCGCCGCCCCAAGGCGTCGGAACTGGCGGGCTTCACCCCGGACTGGACGATCATCAACTGCCCGTCCTTCAAGGCGGACCCGGCCCGGCACGGCTGCCGGACGGAAACGGTCATCGCGCTGAACTTCGAGCGCAAGATGATCCTGATCGGCAACACCGGCTATGCGGGCGAGAACAAGAAGGGCGTGTTCACGCTGCTGAACTACATCCTGCCGGAACGCGGCGTGATGCCGATGCACTGCTCGGCCAACCACGCCATCGGCAACCCGGACGACGTGGCGATCTTCTTCGGCCTGTCGGGCACCGGCAAGACGACGCTGTCGCAGGACCCCTCGCGCACGCTGATCGGCGATGACGAGCACGGCTGGTCGGACAAGGGCGTCTTCAACTTCGAGGGCGGCTGCTACGCCAAGACGATCAACCTGTCGCCCGAGGCCGAGCCCGAGATCTACGCCACGACCCACCGCTTCGGCACCGTGGTCGAGAACATGGTCTATGATCCCGACACGCTGGAACTGGACTTCGCCGACAGCTCGATCACGGAAAACACCCGCTGCGCCTATCCGCTGGACGCGATCTCGAACGCCTCGGAAACCGGCACGGCAGGCGAGCCGAAGAACGTCATCATGCTGACCTCGGACGCTTACGGCGTGATGCCGCCGATCTCGCGCCTGACGCCGCAGCAGGCGATGTACCACTTCCTGTCGGGCTTCACCTCGAAGACCCCGGGCACCGAGGACGGCGTGGTGGAACCGCAGCCGACCTTCTCGACCTGCTTCGGCGCGCCCTTCATGCCGCGCCGCCCCGAGGAATACGGCAAGCTGCTGGAAAAGCGGATCGAGACGTCGGGCGCGACCTGCTGGCTGGTCAACACCGGCTGGACCGGCGGCCCCTTCGGCACCGGCCGCCGGATGCCGATCAAGGCCACCCGCGCCCTTCTGACGGCGGCGCTGGACGGCTCGCTGAACAACGTCGAGTTCCGCCGCGACCCCAACTTCGGCTTCGAGGTCCCGGTCTCGGTGCCGGGCGTCGAGGACAAGCTGCTGGACCCGCGCCAGACCTGGGCGGACGGCGCGGCTTACGACGCGCAGGCCGAGAAGCTGAAGGGCATGTTCCGCGAGAACTTCAAGAAATACGAAGCCAAGGTCGATCAGGCCGTCCGCGACGCGGCGATCTGATCCCGACACCCGGATCGAAAGGGGCCGTCCCGCGAGGGGCGGCCTTTTTCATTGCGCCGCCGGACCGGGGCGCTGCCCCGGACCCCGGGATATTTGGACGAAGAAGAAACAGCAGGGCCGGACCGGGTTCGAAACGACCGGCCAAGCTTCAGGAGCGCGGGGAGAAGGCCTCGTCATGCGCTTCGACGCCGGGGAAATGGTCCCCCCGGCGTCACCAGCGCCCAGCGCTCACCGCTTGCGGATGCGGCGCAGCTTGCGGGCGCGGGCTTCACCGGCCTTGGCGTTTTGCGCGTCGCGGCGGCGCGGGGGTTTCCCGCGGCGGCCCTGGGGACCGCGGGCGACGCTGCGTCCTTCGAGTTCCACCAGTTCCAGCGTCAGCCCGCCGGTGGTCGGGATCGCCTCGGCCAGGCGCACGGTGACGCGCTGGCCGATGCCGATCACCACGCCGCTGTCGGACCCGACCAACGTCTGCGCGTCGCGGTCGAAGTGGAAATACTCGTTCCCGATCTCGCGGATGGGCAGCAACCCGTCCGCCCCCGTCTCGTCCAGCTTGACGAAGGCGCCGAAGCGCTGGACGCCGCTGATGCGGCCGGTGAACTCGGACCCCACGCGGTCGGCCAGATAGGCGGCCAGGTAGCGGTCGGTCGTGTCGCGTTCCGCCGCCATGCTGCGGCGCTCGGTGTCCGAGATGTGCTGGGCGGTGTCCTCCAGCGTCTCGATGTCCTGCGCGGACAGCCCGTCCTTGCCCCAGCCGTGCCCCGAGATCAGCGCGCGGTGCACGATCAGGTCGGAATAGCGGCGGATGGGCGAGGTGAAATGGGCGTAGTTCTTCAGCGCCAGCCCGAAGTGGCCGAGGTTTTCGGCGTTGTAGTAAGCCTGCGTCATCGAGCGCAGGGTGCTGACGTTGATCAGCTCGTCGAAGTCCGTCCCCTGCGCCTGGGCCAGCAGCCGGTTCAGGTGGCTCGTCTGCAGCACCTGTCCCTTGGCCAGCGCAAAGCCCGAGGCCTCGGCCACGTCGCGCAGCGCGTTCAGCTTTTCGGGGCTGGGTTCCTCGTGGACGCGGAACAGCAGCGGGCGGCGCAGGCGGGTCAGTTCCTCGGCGGCGGCGACGTTGGCCAGCACCATGAACTCCTCGATCAGCCGGTGGGCGTCGAAGCGTTCGCGGAAGGCCACGGATTTCACCCGGCCGTCGGGGGTCAGCTCGATCCGGCGTTCCGGCAGGTCGAGGTCCAGCGGCTGGCGGCGCGCGCGGGCGGCCTTGAGCAGCCCGTAGGCCGCGAACAGGGGCCGGATCACGTTGTCCATCAGCGGCGCGGCCTGGTCGTCGGGCGTGCCATCGGCCGCTGCCTGCGCCTGTTCATAGGACAGCGAGGCCATGCTGTTCATCATGCCGCGGTGGAAGTCGTGGCCGATCTTGTTGCCCTGCGCGTCGATCCGCATCCTGACGGCGATCACGGGGCGGTCCACGCCCTCGTGCAGCGAACAGAGGTCGCCCGACAGCACGTCCGGCAGCATCGGCACCACGCGGTCGGGGAAATAGGTCGAGTTGCCCCGGTGCCGCGCTTCCTTGTCCAGCGCCGACTGCGGGCGGACGTAGTGGGCCACGTCCGCGATGGCGACCCACAGGATCATGCCGCCTTCGTTCCGGGGGTCGTCGTCGGGCATGGCCGCCACGGCATCGTCGTGGTCGCGGGCGTCCACCGGGTCGATGGTGACGAGCGGCAGTTCGCGCAGGTCCTCGCGGCCCTTCATGGTGGCGGGGGTCGAGGCGTCGGCCTCGGCCATCACGGCGTCGGGGAAGTCGTCGGGGATGCCGTGCTGGTGGATGGCGATCAGGCTGACCGCGCGGGGGGCCGAGGGGTCGCCCAGCCGTTCCACGATGCGCGCCTGCGGCAGGCCGATGCGGTTGCGCGAGCCGACCTGCTCGGCCTCGACCAGTTCGCCGTCCTTCGCGTCCTGGGTGGCGTCGGCGGCCACGCGCCATTCGCGGTCCACGCCCTTGTCGATGGGGACGATGCGCCCGCCCTCGGTCGCCTTGCGGAAGATGCCGACGACACGGTGGGGCGCGGTGCCGATCCGCCGCATGAGCCGGGCCTGGTACTGGTAGTCCTCGCCCTCGACCTCGGTCAGGCGGACCAGCACGCGCTCGCCCGCGCCCACGGCGGCGTCGGCCTTGCGGGGGGCGAAGAAGATGCGCGGCATGGGGGCGGTGCCCTGCCATTCCATCGGCCTGGCGAAGATGTCCCCGTCCGCGTCGGGCGGCAGGATTTCCACCACGCTGACGGGGGGCAGCTTCTCGTGGTCGCGGTAATGGCGGCGGCGGCGTTCCAGCAGGCCCTCGTCCTCAAGCTCGCGCAGCACGCGCTTCAGCTCGATGCGGTCGCTGCCCTTGATGCCGAAGGCCTTGGCGATGTCGCGCTTGGCGGTGGCGTCGGGATTGTCTGCGATCCATTCGAGGATCTGCTGTCGGGAAGGGATCTGGACCATGGTGTTCACGCTATCACGCCGCTTGCGGCAGGGTTAGAGGGGAAAGCGCGCGCTTGCCTTTCGGTTTCAACGCGTGGACATCGGGCAGCATGAATGCCGTGATCTCGCCGGGCTTCCGGCAGCTTTCCGACTGCGCCGTGATCGTGGCCTGCGACGCGGGCTACCTGCCCTATGCCTCGGTGGTGGCGGGCCAGCTTGCGCGGGCGGGCCGCGGCTGGGACGTGCTGATCGGCTCTCCCGATCCGCTGGACCTGGCCGGCGCGCTGACGGACGCGGGCGTGGGCCATGTCGCGGCCCGCGATGCGGGGTTGGAGGCCGCGCTGCCGCTGGATGGCCGGCGTTCGGTCGCGACCTACATGGACGTGTTCCTCGCGGGCGCCCTGAAGGGACGCTGGCGGCGCATCCTGGTGCTGGACGCCGACATCCTGTTCGAGCGCGGCGATCCGGGGCGGCTGATGGCGGCCGACATGAGGGGCCGCGCCGTGGCGGCCGTGCGCGACAACCGGCAATGGCGGCAACCGGGCAAGCGGGTGCCGGACTTCAGGAAGCTCGGCTGGCCCGCGGCGCCCTACTTCAACGCGGGCGTGGTGATGGTGGATACGGATGCCTGGGCGGAACAGGACATGGCCGCCCGCTGCGCGGCCTTCGCCCGGACGCACCTGGCAGGGCTGGGCCGCGACCAGGCGCTGCTGAACGGGGTGCTGCGCGGCAACTGGGCCGAGATGAGCCCGCTGTGGAACTGGCAGTTCACCTGGGCCTCGGCGCATCTTTCCGCGATGGCGGACCCCTGCCTTGTCCATTTCATCGGGCCAGAGAAGCCCTGGCTGAAGCGGTCCGAGGGGATCGTGCCGCTGCGCTGGAGGGCGGCCTATGCCGCCCTGCCCGGCGCCGACGAGGGGCTGGGCCGCCGCCACTGGCCGGACCGCCGCCGACTGGGCCGCGCGCTTCTGCGGCAATGGCGGGCGGCGGGGCCGATGCTGGATTACCTGAGCCGCTTTCCCGACGAATACAGGCTGCTCGACCCGCGCTAGGCGGCCGCGTCCCGCAGCGCACGCACCCGGGCGGCAAGATCGGCAAGGTCGTCGTCGGGGATGCCCAGCTGGGCCAGATGCGCAACGGTGTTGTAAAGGTAATCGGCGTTCGGCCCCCTGCCCCCGCAGGCCAGGGCGATGATCGCCGCCTGCTCGTCCGGCGACAGGCCCGCCGCATATTGCCAGTGGTCGGGGCGCATGACGTAGGTCACGGCCTCGACCCGGCGGCCGTCCGCCAGCGCCAGGGGAACAAGCGCCTCGCGGTAGGCCTCGGTCACGAGTTCGCGGGCGCGGATGGCGGCGATCACCCCGGGCCACAGGGAATCCTCGACCCGCAGGGCCAGGCCCGTGCAGTCGCGGCCGGGGTGGGGTTCCAGCCCCAGCACGAGGCCGGGGCAAGCCTCGGTTCCCCGATGGCGGATGGACCGCAGGCAGAAGCTGCGCCGCCAGCCATCGGCCTGGGCGATGACGGACTCGGCCACCGGAAATTCGGGAGCCCACATCAACGAGCCGTAGCCGAAGACCCAGAAGCCGTCATCCATCGCTTGCCCTTTCCGTCCGGCGCAGGTTAGGCCGGTCCTGCATGATTTCAAGAGAGGCACCGTGAAGACGCTGGCGATCCTTTTGCTGCTGATCGGGGGCGCCGTGGCGGCGGCCTGGCTGGGGGGCGAAACCTGGCTTGCGCGCAAGGCCCAGGCCATGATCGCCGAGGACCCGCGCGTCGAAGCCTCCCAGGTCACCCCCCTGCGCGAGATCGACCGGATCGGCCTGGGCCTTACCGAGGTCGAGATCGCCACGCCCGGAGGCGATGCCCTGCTGCCCGAAGTCGAACTGTGGGCCGCGCCCACGTCGCCCACCCAGTTCCACGCGGCGCTGCCCCCCGTCATGACCCTTCCGGTGATGGGCCGCCCGCTGGCGGTGACGGCGGCCGACGCGGTGCTGACGCTGCGCGTTTCTCCCGGCAGCGACATGGCGATCAGCCGGGTGGCGGCCGCCAGCGGCCCCGTGGCGATCGAGGGCCATCCGCTGCTGGGGGCGCTGGACGCGCAGGCGCAGCTGGTGGCGATGGGGGCCGCTGCCCCCCGCGACGCCCGTGCGGCCTATGACCTGGGCGGCAGCCTGCGCGACCTGACGGGCCTGGGGCTGCTGCCCCGCCCGCCCGCGCTTGGCGACCGGGCCATTTCCGTCGAGGGCGCCGCGCGGGTCTTCCTGACCGCGCCCTTCCGCCAGGCGGCGGATGCCCCGCAGCCGCGGCTGGTCGGCATCTCGTCCGAGGGCGTGACGCTGACGCTGGGCGACCAGTCCCTGCGGCTGGCGGGCACGGTCCGGCCGGGCGCGGACGGGCGGACCGAGGGCGCGGCCTTCGTTTACACCACCGATGCGCGCGCCTGGCTGCAACTGGCCGCCGACCTGGACGCCATTCCCGCCGTCACCGTGGCGCTGGCCGACACCGTGCTGCAGCAGGCCGCGGAAACCCCCGTGGACCTGCCCGCGGGCGTTCCCGCACCGGCCGAGCCCGCAGAGGGCGAGCTGCGGGTGCCGCTGATCTTCCGGGACGGCAAGACCTTTCTCGGCCCCCTGTCCCTGGGCGAGGCGCCGCCGTTCCCCGCCTAGCGGACGGCCTTGGCCGCCGCCCGGCCGAAGTCGGGCGCGGCGGTGTCCTGGCCGGCCTCGATGATGCCGCGGCGGATGGCGCGGGTGCCGGTGAAATACTTGTGCAGATGCTCGCCGTCGCCCATGCGGATGGCGCGCTGCAGGACGAACAGCTCCTCGGCGAAGCGGCCGAGGATGTCGAGCGTGGCGTCCTTGTTGTGCAGGAACACGTCGCGCCACATGGTCGGGTCGGAGGCCGCGATCCGGGTGAAGTCGCGGAAACCCGCGGCGGAATAGCGGACGACCTCGGATTCCGTGACGCGACGCAGGTGATCCGCGACGCCGACCATGGTGTAGGCGATCAGGTGCGGCACATGGCTGGTGACGGCCAGCACGAGGTCGTGGTGCGGCGCCTCCATCCTGTCCACGTTGGCGCCCATGGCGCGCACCAGCGCGGAAAGCTTCTCCACCGCCTCAGGGTCGCTGTCCGGCAGGGGCGTCAGCAGCCACCAGCGGTTGCGGAACAGCGTGGCAAAGCCCGACCGGGGGCCGGAATGTTCCGTCCCGGCCAGCGGATGGCCGGGGATGAAATGCACGCCCTCGGGCACATGGGGGCCGACCGCGTCGATCACCGACTGCTTGACCGAGCCCACGTCGGTCAGGATGGCGCCCGGCGCGAGATGCGGGGCGATCTCGGCCGCGACCGCGCCCATCGCGCCCACGGGGACCGCCAGGACCACGAGGTCCGCGCCCGCGACGGCCTCGGCGGCGCTGTCCACCACCTCGTCCACCAGCCCGATCTCTCGCGCCGTGTCGCGCGTTTCGGCCGAACGGGCATAGCCCACGACGCGGGCGGCAAGCCCCCCCTCGCGCATGGCAAGCGACATGGAGCCCGCGATCAGGCCGAGGCCGATCAGGGCGACGCGCTGGAAGATCGGCCCCTCGCTCATCGGGTGGCCATGAACTGGCCGACGACCTGCGCCACGCGGCGGCAGGCGGCCTCGTCCCCGATTGTGATCCGCAGGCACTGCGGCAGGCCATAGCCGCCGACGCGCCGGACGATGATCCCGTCCTCGCGCAGGGCGGCGTCGCAGGCGGCGGCGGTGGCCTCGTCCGCGAAGCGCGCAAGGATGAAGTTCGCGTGCGACGGATCGGAAGGCACCCCGTGGCGGGCCAGCGCGGCCGCAAGCCAGTCACGCATCCGGGCGTTCTCGGCCCGCGCATGATCCACGTGGCTGCGGTCGCGGACGGCGGCCTCGGCCCCCTCCAGCGCGACGTTGGACAGGTTGAAAGGCCCGCGGATGCGGTTCAGCACGTCGATGACCTCGCGCGCGCCATAGCCCCAGCCGACCCGCAGCCCCCCGAGGCCGTAGATCTTCGAGAAGGTCCGCGTCATCACGACGTTGGGCAGCCGCGTCGCCAGTTCCGCCCCGCCGTCGAAATCGGGGCTGACGTATTCCGCATAGGCCGCGTCGATCACCAGGATCGCCTGCGGCACGGCAAGGGCCAGCCGCTCAAGCTCGGCCGTCTCGATCATCGTGCCGGTCGGGTTGTTGGGGTTGGCGACGAAGATCAGCCGCGTTTCGGGCGTGGCCGCCGCGATCAGCGCGTCGATGTCGGTGGTCCGCTCGCGTTCCGGCGCCTCGACCGGGGTGGCGCCTGCCGCCATCGCGCTGATGCGGTACATCAGAAAGCCGTGTTCCGTGAACAGCACCTCGGTCCCCGGGCCAGCATAGGACTGGCAGAGGAAATGGATGATCTCGTCCGAGCCCACGCCGCAGATGATGCGGTCGGGGTCGAGCCCGTGAACCTCGCCGATCGCCGCCCGCAGCCGGGCGTGGTCGGTCGAGGGATAGCGGTGCATCGCCTGCGCCGCATGGGCCACCGCCTCGCGCGCAGCCGCCGGCGGCCCGAAGGGGTTCTCGTTGGAACTGAGCTTCAGCACGTCGCTGCGGCCCGACAGGGTGGCGCTGCCGGCCTCGTACAGCGCGATGTCCATGATGCCGGGCTGGGGCGTGACCTGAAGGGACGGCGTCTGGGTCATGGAAGGGCTCTCGGCTGCGGATGGGGGCGTCTTAGGCAAGCGGGGGCGCGATGGGAAGGGGCCTCACAGGTGGCTGAGGAGGGCGCGGGGCCTGTTGACCCCGCCCGCGCCCGGGCCGACAAGGCCGCATGCGTCTTTCCGACTTCGACTTCGAGCTGCCCGAGCGGCTGATCGCCACCCGTCCCGCCCGGCCGCGCAGTTCCGCGCGGCTGCTGGTCGCGCGCGGTGACGCCATCACCGATGCGCGGGTCAGCGACCTGCCCTCGTTCCTGCGTTCCGGCGACCTGCTGGTCCTGAACGACACCCGCGTGATCCCCGCGCGCCTGACCGGCACCCGCACCCGCGATTCCGCGCAAGGCCCGGCCACCGCCCGGATCGAGGTCACGCTGCTGGAACCGGCCCCCGGCGGGCATTGGCAGGCGCTGGCCAAGCCCCTGCGCAAGCTGCGGCAGGGCGAGGTCATCCGCTTCGGCGAGGCGCTGTCGGCCCGTGTCGAGGCGATCACCGAGGCGGGCCTGACCCTTTCCTTCGACGCCGAGGGCGAGGCCTTCGACGCGGCGCTGGCGCAGGTGGGCGCGATGCCCCTGCCCCCCTATATCGCCGCGCTGCGCGCACCGGACGAACAGGACCGCACCGACTACCAGACCGTCTGGGCCGAACGCCCCGGCGCCGTCGCCGCACCTACGGCGAGCCTGCATTTCGACGAACCCCTGCTGGACGCCTTGGACGCGATGGGGGTGCGCCGCGTCCATGTCACGCTGCACGTGGGCGCGGGCACCTTCCTGCCGGTCAAGACCGACGACGTGAGCCGGCACCGGATGCACGCCGAGCGCGGCATCGTCACGGCGGAAGCCGCCGCCGCGATCAACGCGGCCCGCGCCGAAGGCCGCCGCGTGATCCCGGTCGGCACCACCGCCCTGCGCCTGATCGAATCGGCGGCGTCCGAGGACGGCCTCGTCCATCCCTTCGATGCGCAGACGGACATCTTCATCCGACCCGGCTATCGCTTCCGCGTCACGGACGGTCTGATGACGAACTTCCACCTGCCCAAATCCACGCTGATGATGCTTGTCTCGGCGCTGATGGGAACCGAACGCATCCGCGCGATCTATGCCCATGCCGTTCACGAGAACTACAGGTTCTTCAGCTACGGCGACGCGTCGCTGCTGCTGCCCCGGGAATCATGATCGCCGTCCTGCGCACCACCTGGCCGCTGCTGCTGGGCGTCCTTCTGCTGATGGTCGGCAACGGGATGCAAGGCACGCTGCTGGGCATCCGCGGGGAAATCGAGGGCATCTCGACCACCCAGATGTCCGTGGTCATGGCCGCCTATTTCGGCGGCTTCGTGCTGGGCAGCCTGATCGTGCCGGGGATGATCCAGCGCGTGGGACATGTGCGCGTCTTTGCCGCGCTGGGCTCGCTGATCTCGGCGGTGCTGATCGTCTACGCCGCCGCGCCCAACTGGATCGCCTGGACGCTGATGCGCCTGTTGATCGGTTTCAGCTTCTGCGGCGTCTATATCACCGCCGAAAGCTGGGTGAACGCCAGCGCCGGCAACGAGACGCGCGGCCGCGCCATGTCGGCCTATTTCATCGTGCAGATGCTGGGCCTCGTCACGGGGCAGGTCCTGATGAACGTGGGCGATCCCGGCGGCTGGATGCTTTTCGTCATCCCCTCGGTCCTGGTGTCGGTGGCCTTCACGCCGATCCTGCTGGCCCAGGTTCCCGCGCCCCGCTTCGAGACCATCGCGCCCATGAGCATGGCGCGGCTTTACCGGACCTCGCCGCTGGGCTGCATCGGCATCTTCCTGATCGGGGGCGTCTTTTCGGCGGTGATGGGGATGGGCTCGGTCTGGGCGGCCTCGATCGGGATGAGCGTGCGCGAGATCTCGGCCTTTGTCGCCGCGCTGTGGATCGGCGGGCTCATGGCGCAGTATCCCGTGGGCTGGCTGTCGGACCGGCTGGACCGGCGCCTGCTGATCACGGCGCTGGCGGTCTTCGGCGCGCTGGTGACGGTGGTGGCCGCGGCCATTCCGGCCGGGATCTGGGGCTATCTGCTGGCCGCGGCCCTGGTCGGTGGCGTGGCGAACCCCGTTTATGCGTTGCTGATCGCCTATACCAACGACTTCCTGGACACCTCGGACATGGCAGCCGCTTCGGCGGGGCTGCTGCTGATCAACGGGGCGGGGTCGGTGTTCGGGCCGATCCTGACCGGCTGGCTGATGGCCGTGATCGGCCCCGAGGGCTTCTGGATCTACATGGCCGTGCTGCTGGCGGCCCTCGGCCTTTACGGCGGCTGGCGCATGACCCGGCGCGCCACGCCCCCCATGGACCAGAGCTATGCCGTCCTGTCGCCCTCGGCGACGCCCGTCGCGGTCGAGACCGCCCTGGCCGAAGCCGGCGACGGCCACCCTTCCCCGCAGGAGCGCACCTTATGACCATGACCGATCCCACCCCTGCCGAGATCATCCGCTTCTGGATCGACGAGGTCGGCCCCAAGGGCTGGTACAGCCAGAGCGGCGATCTGGACCGGGACATCCGCGACCGCTTCACCGCCGCCTGGATCGACGCGCCCCGGCTGGCCGAGGCATGGGCGGGCACGGCGGAAGGATCGCTCGCGGCCCTGATCCTGACCGACCAGTTCCCGCGCAACATGTTCCGAAACGACGCGCGCGCCTTTTCGACCGACCCCCTGGCGCTTCGCATCGCCCGCGCCGCGCTGGACGCGGGCCACGACCTTGCCACCCCCGAACCCGGGCGGCAGTTCTTCTACCTGCCCTTCGAACACAGCGAGGAGCTGCCCGACCAGGACCGGAGCGTCGCGCTGTTCGCCGAGCGGATGCCGGGCGAGAGCCTTCTGCACGCGCGGATCCACCGCGACACCATCGCGAAGTTCGGCCGCTTTCCCTGGCGCAACGAGGCCCTGGGCCGCACCCCCACCGAAGCCGAGCGGATGGTGATGGAGGCGGGCGGCTATGGCGCGCTCGTTTCGGGCAAGCTGTCGCTTGCCGATCTGCCCTGAGCCTGCAAATGTGACGGAACGTCCGAATGCAAGAGGTTCCGATGGCACAGAGTTTCGACGTGGTGGTGATCGGGGCCGGCCCCGGCGGCTATGTCTGCGCGATCCGCGCGGCGCAGCTGGGGCTCAAGGTCGCCTGCGTGGAACGCGAGCACCTGGGCGGCATCTGCCTCAACTGGGGCTGCATCCCGACCAAGGCCATGCTGCGCTCGGCCGAGGTTTTCCACCTGTTCGAACGGGCCAAGGACTTCGGGCTGAAGGCCGAGGGCTTCGGCTATGACCTCGACGCCGTGGTGCAGCGGTCCCGCGGCGTCGCCAAGCAGTTGGCGGGCGGCGTCGGGCACCTGCTGAAGAAGAACAAGGTTTCCGTGATCATGGGCGAGGCGAAGCTGACCGCGCCCGGCAAGCTGTCCGTCAAGACCGACAAGGGCACCGAGGAGCTGACGGCGAAATCCATCGTGCTCGCCACCGGCGCGCGGGCGCGCGAGCTGCCGGGACTTGAGGCCGACGGCGAACTCGTCTGGACCTACAAGCACGCGCTGGTGCCCAAGCGCATGCCCAAGAAGCTGCTGGTCATCGGCTCGGGCGCCATCGGGATCGAGTTCGCGTCCTTCTTCAACACCCTGGGCGCCGACACCACGGTGGTCGAGGTCATGGACCGCGTGCTGCCCGTCGAGGACGCCGAGATCAGCGCCTTCGCCAAGAAGCAGTTCGTCAAGCAGGGCATGAAGATCATGGAGAAATCCACGGTCAAGAAGCTCGACCGCAAGGGCGCGACCGTGACCGCCCATATCGAGACGAACGGCAAGACCGAGACGCAGGACTTCGACACGGTGATCTCGGCCGTGGGCATCGTCGGCAATGTCGAGGGGCTGGGGCTCGAGGAACTGGGGGTGAAGATCGACCGCACCCATGTCCTGACCGACGAATACTGCCGCACGGGGGTCGAGGGGCTTTACGCCATCGGCGACGTCGCGGGCGCACCCTGGCTGGCGCACAAGGCCAGCCACGAAGGCGTGATGGTGGCCGAGCTGATCGCGGGCCAGCACGTCCATCCGGTCAAGCCCTCGAACATCCCCGGCTGCACCTATTGCCAGCCGCAGGTCGCCTCGGTCGGGCTGACGGAAGCCAAGGCGAAGGAACTGGGCCACGAGGTCCGCGTCGGCCGCTTCCCCTTCATGGGCAACGGCAAGGCCATCGCGCTGGGCGAGCCGGATGGGATGGTCAAGACCGTCTTCGACGCCAAGACCGGCGAGCTTCTGGGCGCCCACATGGTCGGCGCCGAGGTGACCGAACTGATCCAGGGCTACACGGTCGGCAAGACGGCGGAACTGACCGAGGAAGACTTCATGCACACCGTCTTCCCGCATCCCACGCTGAGCGAGATGATGCATGAAGCGGTGCTGGACGCCTATGGGCGGGTGATCCACTTCTAAGTCACCGCTTGCGTCGCCGCCGGACTTGGGCTCTGCCCCGGACCCCAGGATATTTGTGACCGTCCGAAGGGAGGTCGCCGAGCTAACGCGCGGGCGAACGAGGCGGACACGATCGCAGTCGGATTGGCGCAGGGCCAGGACGATGCCAGGACAGACAGGCTTCGCAATGAGGCGCTGCTTTGGCGTGCACCGCGCCAGTCGCGGTGCCGTATCATGAAACCAGTGCCAGCATAGGGAGCAGGCCACCGGTCGGTTTGAGCCCAAAGCTGACGTTCATCCGTGCTGCGGTGTTCTCAGATGCTGCCCTCCACACAGGATCCAGCGAGATTCTCATCGATCTCGAGGCTGTCCGCAGCGGAGCGGTCACTGGGAAGGAATACGACAAGTAGCGGCGCCATTTGGCACAAGCTCGGTGATTCATCGAAGACATGCTTGCCGCGTCTGCGGGAGCTTCATGATGTTTGTTAGCGAAGCCTGCTGCCTCAGGAACAAATCGGCCTGAAGTGCAGTTCCTCCGGCGCCTCGGCGGCCGCTGCACCGGAAGACGCAGGCCCTTCAGAACCTATGCAACCTTGGAGTTCGCGATGTTCTACACCGACAACAAGCTGCAATACCCCGTTCGCGTCGATAGCCCCAATCCCGTCTTCGCACGCGCCCTGCAACAGGCCATCGGCGGCGTCGAGGGCGAGATCCGCGTGGCCATGCAGTATTTCTTCCAGGCCTGCGGGGCCCGCGGCAATCCCAAGTTCCGCGACCTGCTGATGAACACGGCGGCCGAGGAACTGGGCCATATCGAGATGCTGGCCACCGCCGTCGCCATGAACCTGGAAGGCGCGCCGTTGTCGATGAAAGAGGAAATGGCCGCCAGCGACCGCGCGGTGGGCGCGATCATGGGGGGCATGAACCTCAAGAACCTTTTGTCCTCGGGGCTGTCGGCGATGCCGGTGGACAGCGACGGCGTGCCTTTCGACATGTCCCACATCTATGCCAGCGGCAACATCGCCGCCGACATGACCGCCAATGTCGCGGCCGAGTCGACCGGCCGGACGCTGGCCGTGCGGCTTTACAACATGACCGACGACGCAGGCATGAAGGACATGCTGTCCTACCTGATCGCGCGCGACACCATGCACCAGAACCAGTGGCTGGCCGCGCTCGAGGAACTGGGCGGCATGACCGGCGCCTTCCCGATTCCCAACAGCTTCCCGCAGGACCAGGAAAAGACCGACTTCAGCTATGCCTATCTGGGCTTCCAGGCGGATGGCAGCGAGCCGGTGGCCGGTCGGTGGTCCGATGGCCAGTCCATCGATGGCAAAGGCGAGTTCACGGCGCAGCCAATGCAGCCTTTGGGGGAAAAGCCTGACCTCGGGGCAGCGCGGCCTCAGAGCGGCGCACAGTCCGAACAGATTGGAGAGCAGTAATGGAACGGCGTGCCTTGTTGGGCGGATTGGCGCTGGCGACCGTTGCTCCGGTTGGGGCATTGGCCCGCCCCGCCATGCCCGCGGGACTGGAAGTGCTGACGACGCATCTGGCGAACGCGGACCGGTTCGAACACCGTCCCAAGGTCGGGCAGCGTCTGGTCCTCCGGCGCGATCCCAGCCGTGCCTTTGATCCCGCCGCCGTCGCGGTCGAAACCGAAGAAGGCCAAAGAGTGGGGTATCTGCCGCCAGCCCAGGCCGGCGTCCTGTCGCGGTTGATGGATCATGGCGCGTCGGCCTCGGCCCAATTGTCCGATACGGGCAAGCTGCAGGTGTTCCTGCACTTGGCGTGATGTGTCAAAGGCAGAACCGCTGAAATCCTGCTGCGAACCTGCGACAGGCGGAGGAGCGTCGTAACCAGTCGCTCCGATCCGCTTGGAAAGCTGTCGGCCCATTCTGCGTGAATACCGCTGTTGTGTCAGGCGTTGTGCATGCACAGCGAACGGCTGCTTTTTCCCCGCAAAACTGACCCCGACCAGCGAACCCATGAGGTCGTCCCGGTCCTGAAGCCGCAGCCCCTCACCCCAACGCATACCCCGTTCCCCGCACCGTCCGCACCGGGTTGTTCCCCCCGTTCGCCATCAGCGCCTTCCGCAGCCGTCCCACATGGACGTCGATCGTGCGGCTGTCCACGTAGATGTCGCGGCCCCAGACGCGGTCGAGCAGCTGCTCGCGGGTCCAGACGCGGCCGGGGCGTTCCATCAGGGTGGACAGCAGGCGGAACTCGGTCGGGCCGAGGTGAAGCGCCTGCCCCCCGCGGAAGACGCGGTGCTCGCCGGAATCGAGCAGGATGTCCTCGAAGCTGAGGCGCTCGCCCATGGTCGTGGGACGGGTGCGGCGCAACTGGGTGCGGACGCGGGCCATCAGTTCGACCACGGAATAGGGCTTGACCACGTAGTCGTCGGCGCCGGTTTCCAGGCCCCGCACCCGGTCGCCCTCGTCCGAGCGGGCCGACAGCATGATGATGGGGATGTGGCGCGTGTCGGGGTCTGCCTTGACGCGGCGGCAGATCTCGATCCCCGACACGTTCGGCAGCATCCAGTCCAGCACCATCAGGTCTGGCGCCTCCTCGGCCACCAGCAGCATCGCCTCGTCGCCGGTTTCGGCAGCGACGACGCGGAAGCCCTCGGATTCAAGGTTGTAGGTCAGGACCTCGCGCTGTGCGCCCTCGTCCTCGACCAGGAGAACGCAAGGTTGCTGGACGGTCATGGCGGGCTCCTTCCTGCGTCAGGGGGCGGGTTCAGCCGCCCGGAACGGGGTCGACGGACAGGACGCTGTTGCCCTTGGGCCGGGGGTCGTCGGGCAGCTCTCCGGTGACGACATACAGAACCTGCTCGGCGATCGAGGTCGCGTGGTCGCCCATCCGCTCGATGTTCTTGGCGATGAAATGCAGGTGCATACAGGCGGAAATGTTGCGCGGGTCCTCCATCATGTGGGTCAGGAACTCGCGGAACATGGCGTTGTACATCTGGTCCACTTCCAGGTCGCGGGCGCGCACGTCGGCGGCCAGCGCCGCATCCCGCTGGACATAGCTGTCCAGCGCGTCGCGCAGCATCCCTTCCACCGTCGTGGCCATGCGGCGCAGGGCCAGGCCGGTGCCGGGGATCACCACCATCTGCGACAGCTGGTGGGTGCGCTTGGCGATGTTCTTGGCATAATCGCCCACCCGCTCCAGCGCGGCCGCGATCTTGATGACCGACAGCACAAGCCGCAGGTCGGTCGCGGTGGGCGCGCGCAGGGCGATCAGGCGCGCGGCGGATTCGTTGACATGCGCCTCGAGCTCGTCGATGGCGCGGTCGCGGCGGCGGACCTCCTCGGCCAGTTCCTCGTCGCGGGTTTCCAGCGCCCGCGCGGCTTCCTCGATGGCCGCCTCGACCATGCCGCCCATGCGGATCACCTCGGCCTGGATGCTTTCCAGGTCGCGGTCGAAGGCGGAAAGGATGTGCTTGTCCCGGTTCATGCCATTCCCCTCAGCCGATGCGGCCGCTGATGTAGCTTTCCGTCCGCGGATCGCGCGGCCGGGTGAAGATGTCGTCGGTGTCGCCGTATTCCACCAGGTTCCCCAGGTGGAAGAAGGCGGTCTTCTGGCTGACCCGCGCGGCCTGCTGCATCGAGTGCGTGACGATCACGACCGAGAAGGTCGCGCGCAGCTCGTCGATCAGCTCCTCGACCTGGGCGGTGGCGATGGGATCAAGCGCCGAGCAGGGCTCGTCCATCAGCAGGACCTCGGGGGCGGTGGCGACGGCCCGCGCGATGCACAGCCGCTGCTGCTGGCCGCCCGACAGCCCGGTGCCGGTCTCGTGCAGCCGGTCCTTGACCTCGTTCCAGAGCGCCGCGCCGCGAAGGGCCTTTTCCACGATCTCGTCCAGTTCCGCCCGGTTGCGGGCAAGGCCGTGGATGCGGGGGCCGTAGGCCACGTTGTCGTAGATCGACTTGGGGAAGGGGTTCGGCTTCTGGAACACCATGCCCACGCGGGCGCGCAGCTGCACCGGGTCCACGCGGCGGTCATAGATGTTCTCGCCGTCCAGCAGCATCTGACCCTCGACGCGGGCGATGCCAATGGTGTCGTTCATGCGGTTCAGGCAGCGCAGGAAGGTGGACTTGCCGCAGCCCGAGGGGCCGATGAAGGCCGTCACCGTCTTGTCCAGCAGGTCGACGCTGACGTCCTTGATGGCGTGTTTCTCGCCATACCAGACCTGCACGTCCCTGCACTGGAACTTGATGTCCCGGGCGTCTGTGTCCACCGCTCGCTCCGCCAATCTCACGTCGTCCATGATGTGGTTCCTTTCCCGGGAATTACCACCGCCGCTCGAACTTGCGACGCAGGTAGATGGCCAGAAGGTTCATCGCCAGAAGGAAGGCCAGCAGCACGATGATCGCGCCCGAGGCGCGCTCGAAGAACGCGGGGTCCGCGCGCTGGGTCCAGTTGTAGACCTGCACCGGCAGGGCCGAGGCGGGGTCCAGGAAGCCCTCGGGCGGCGCCGAAGGGTAGGTCGTGACAAAGGCCACCATGCCGATCAGCAGAAGCGGCGCGGTCTCGCCCAGCGCGTGCGCCAGCCCCAGGATCGTCCCGGTCAGGATCCCGGGCATCGCCAGCGGCAGGACATGGTGGAACATCGTCTGCATCCGCGAGGCCCCCACCCCCAGCGCGGCGTCGCGGATCGAGGGCGGCACCGCCTTCAGCGCGGCGCGGGTCGAGATGATGATCGTGGGAAGCGTCAAAAGCGTCAGCACCAGCCCGCCGACGATCGGCGCCGAGCGCGGCAGGCCCACGAAGTTGACGAAGACGGCCAGGCCCAGGATGCCGAAGACGATCGAGGGCACGGCGGCGAGGTTCGAGATGTTGACCTCGATCGCGTCGGTCAGCCGGTTCTTCGGCGCGAATTCCTCGAGATAGATCGAGGCCGCGACGCCGATGGGCAGCGACAACACCAGCACGATCAGCATCATGTAGAGCGACCCCAGGATCGCCACCCCCAGGCCCGCCGCCTCGGGGCGGTTGTCCGAGCTGTCGGTCGAGGTCACGAAGTCCCAGTTGAACCGGGTCTGCAGGTCGCCCTGCTTCTCCATCGCCATAGCCAGTTCGTATTGCGCGACCGAGGTCTTTGCGTCGCGAGCGGCCGAGTCGCGGCTGACCCGGCCCTTGAACATCCCGTCCACGCGCGACGAGGTCATGACGGGCGCCTCGATCACGGTGCCGACCAGCGCGGGATCGGCCAGCACCGCGTTGCGCAGGTCGGCGCGTCCCTGGGCCGAGAAGAAGGTGGACAGGTCGCGCTCGGACAGGCCCTCGATCTGGATGCCGTTCTCTTCGACATAGGCGGCCAGCGCGTTGTCCAGCAGCTTGCCGTAGCCCATCGTCAGGACCTTCTGCATCTCGGCGGGGTCGCGGTTGCCGGCGGGGTCCACCACCTGCGCCTCGATGGCGACCGGGATGCGGGCATAGGTCTGGAAGAACGCGCTGGAGCCGTCGCGGAAGATCGTGAACAGCAGGAACACCAGCGCCGCTATCGCCAATCCGATGGCAACGACGCCATAAGCGCGGAAGCGCCGCTCGGCCGCGTTGCGCCGCTTGGTGCGCGCGTCCTCGATCAGCAGTGATCGGCGCACGGGGGCGGCCGGGCTGGCGGGATGGGGCCGCGGCGTGGTCGCGTCGGTCATTCGTACTGTTCCCGGTATTTGCGCACGATATAAAGGGCCAGGATGTTCAGTCCCAGCGTCATGACGAACAGCGTCAGGCCCAGGGCGAAGGCCACCAGCGTTTCCGGGCTGGCGAAGTCGTTGTCGCCGGTCAGCTGGCCCACGATCTTGACGGTGATCGTGGTCATCGCCTCGAAGGGGTTGGGGCTGATCTTGGCCATGGCGCCTGCGCCAAGGACGACGATCATCGTCTCGCCGATGGCGCGGGACGCCGCCAGCAGGATCGCCCCCACGATGCCCGGCAGGGCCGCGGGCAGCACCACCTGGCGGATCGTTTCCGAATGGGTCGAGCCCATCGCGAGGCTGCCGTCACGCAGCGACTGGGGCACGGCGTTGATGATGTCGTCCGACAGCGAGCTGACAAAGGGGATCAGCATCATCCCCATGACCACGCCCGCCGTCATCACGGACGAGCCGCCCGATCCCAGGCCCAGCGGCTGGGCGATCCAGTCCCGCAGCAGGGGGCCGACCGTCACCAGCGCGAACAGCCCGTAGACGATGGTGGGGATGCCGGCCAGCACCTCGATCGCCGGCTTCACGACCGAGCGGACGCGCGGGCTGGCGTAGTCGGACATGTAGATCGCCGCGTAAAGCCCGATCGGCACCGCCACCAGCAGCGCGATCAGCGAGATGTACAGCGTGCCCCACAGCAGCGGCAGCATCCCCAGCTTCGACCCGCCGCCGAAGCTGGGCGTCCATTCGGTGCCGAAGAAGAAGTCCTGCCAGGGATACATCTGGAAGAAGCGCGCCGATTCGAAGACCAGCGACAGCACGATCGCCAGGGTCGTCGCGATGGCGATCAGCGCGCAGACGACGAGGACGCCGCGGATCACCCGCTCGACCGAGTTGCGGGCGCGGAACTGGGGCGTGGTGCGCGACAGCGACAGACCGAGGCCCGCCAGCGCCAGGACCAGCGCCGCCGGCGCCACCCAGCCCGGCGCATGGAACAGGCGCGCCCCGGCCAGCAGCAGCAGGGCCGGCAGGGCGGTGAACAGCGCGACGTTCCAGCCGTGATACCCGGGCCGCGAGTGCAGCGCCCTGGTATCGCCGCCGGCGAGACGGATCGAGCGGCTGCGGCCCAGCAGATACCCCAGCACGGCCAGGGCAAGGGTGGCGATCATGATCCAGAAGGGCGACATCAAACCTCGCACAAGGGGGGAACCGGCTCAGGTCATCACGACACCGGCAAAGCCGCAAGCGGGCGGGCCGACATCGGCCCGCCCACCGGTGGCGGGCCGGGCTCAGTTGGCGCCCAGCACCGTTTCGGCGGAAACCACCTGCTGGACATTGGCCAGTTCAGGGTCGGGAACCAGGCCGTATTCGGCCAGCGGGCCGCCGGAGCCGGCGATGGCATCGGTCACGAAGAACTCGGCGTATTCCTTGAGGCCGGGAATGGTGCCGATGTGGTCCTTCTTGACGTAGAAGAACAGCGGCCGCGACACGGGATATTCGCCCGAGGCGACCGTTTCCACCGAGGGCGCCACGCCGTTGATGGTGGCGACCTTCAGCTTGTCGGTGTTGTTCTCGTAGAAGGACAGGCCGAAGACGCCGAGGCCGCCGGGGTTGCTGCCGATGCGGGCCAGCGTTTCCGTGTAGTCGCCGTCGATATCGACCGAGCGCCCGTCGGTGCGCATCGCGACGCAGGCCTCGTCGGCCTTGTCCTCGTCCGTCAGGCCGACCAGCGCCTCGTGCGCGCCCGACGCCTCGCAGCCCGCGGCCATGACCTTCTCCTCGAAGACCTCGCGGGTGCCGTGCTTGGTGCCGGGGACATAGGCGGTGATCTCCTGCGCGGGCAGCGCGGGGTTCACGTCGGCCCAGGTGGCGGCGGTGTTGGGGACCAGCTTGCCGTCCACCACGACCTGCGCCGCCAGCGCGCGATAAACGTCCTGCGGGGTCAGGGCGAAGTCCGGCCCGTCGATCGACGAGGCGAAGACGATCCCGTCATAGCCGAACTGCACTTCCATGATGTTGTTCACGCCGTTGGCGCGGCATTCGGCCAGTTCGGCGTCCTTGATCTTGCGCGAGGCATTGGCGACGTCGATGGTGTTCTCGCCCACGCCCGCGCAGAACTGCTTGAGGCCCGCGCCGGTGCCGCCGCCCTCGACCACCGGGGCGGTGAAGTCCATGTTCTCGGCAAAGGCTTCGGCCACGATGGTGGCATAGGGCAGGACGGTGGACGAGCCTGCGACCTGGATCTGGTCGCGCGCGGCCGCCGCCGTGGCCGAGACGGCCAGCATGGCAAGCGCCGAGGCGGAGAATTTCATCATGTTCATGGGGCAGCTCCTGCGGTGTGGGCCCTGACGGCCTGCGTCCCGTTAGATCGGCTTTGTGTCAACCATGTGACAGAAACGAGTCGGACCCGCAGCCGCAGCGTCATCCGCCGGCCCAGGGGCGAAAGATCGAAAAAGGGGACCGGCATGGCCGATCCCCTGGGCATTCCGCGGTCCCCATCCGGGACGCGGCCCGTCAATGGCTCATGCTGAGGCGCTCGATCTCCTCTTTCAGCCGCAGCTTTTCCTTTTTCATCGCCGCGATGCTGAGGTCGTCCGTACCCGGAGCGCGTTGCGCGCGTTCGACTTGTTCCGAGAGATTCTGGTGCTTCCTGCGCAGTTCCGCAACGTGCGACTGAACCGTCATTCCGAATACTCCTTCTCTGGTGTCGAGAAGGGCAGTGCAGCATGATTCGCCGGCGCTGTCACCCCGATCCTGAAGCTTTGACGTTCAGGGCGGCCCCGTGTCGCAGGACTGCCTGCGCGGCGGGCGTCAGGTCCTCGCCGTCGCGTTCATGCGCTTGGCCTTCGTGCAGCACAAAGGGCGCGAGAAGCCGCAGCGGGCCCCGCGCGCCCTTGCGCGCCGCGACGATCACCCGGCCCGCGTCCCGGCCCCGGCGCGCCGCGACGGGCAGGACCGACGTGGACCCCGCGCGGCCCTGCAGCGCCGAAAGGATGCGGTCCAGCGCCTCGGCACGGTGGATCAGCGCCAGCCACCCGCCCGGCCGCAGCCGGCGGAGCCCGGCGTCGATCCAGGCGTCGAGGGGGGTTTCCTCGTGCCGGGCCTCGGCGCGGCTGCCGTCGGGCGCGCGGGTGCCGGGGCCGAAAAACGGAGGGTTGGCGATGACATGGTCGAATGTCTCGGCCCGCAGGGCGGGGGGCATGGCCGAAAGGTCGCCCGTGACGATGCGGGCCGCGATGCCGGTCGCCTCGGCATTGTGCCGCGCGAGTTCGGCCATGCCGGGCTGGCGTTCCAGGCCCGTCAGGTCGAGCCCCGGCACCCGCGCGCCCAGGCAGAACAGCGCGACCCCTGCCCCGCAGCCAAGTTCCAGCACGCGCTCGCCCGCCCGCGCGGGGCAGGCGGCGGCCAGCATCACGGCGTCGGCGCCCGCGCGATAGCCGCGCGCGGGCTGGCGCAGGACCAGCCGTCCGCCCAGGAAGGCATCGTCGCGCGTCATCCGATCCCGTGGTCGCGCAGGATGGCCGTGGCCATGAAGTGATGGCGGTCGGCCACCATCAGGCGGCGGGGCAGGATGCCGATGGACCCTTCCAGCACGCTCATGTGCTGGTCGAACTGGAACGCCGGGATTCCCTCGGCGGCCAGCACGCCCTCGGCGCGGGTGATGGTCAGCGGATCGGTGGTGCGCAGGACTTCCTTCATCCGCGCCACGCTAGGGCGCGGTTGCCTTGCTGTCCACGCCGTGGCATGGGGCGCGGCGAAAGGGGTGCTCTCATGGGTGTGAACGAAACCGTGGCGAAACCGCTGGACCGACTGGCCGCGCTTCTGGCCGAGGACATGGGGGCGGTGGATGCCCTGATCCGCACCCGGATGGAAAGCCGCCACGCCCCCCGCATCCCCGAGGTTACCGCGCATCTGGTCGAGGCCGGGGGCAAGCGCCTGCGGCCCCTTCTGACCATCGCCGCCGCCCGGCTGCTGGGGTACCGGGGCGCGCATCACCAGCTGCTCGCCGCGACGGTCGAGTTCATCCACACCGCGACCCTGCTGCATGACGACGTTGTGGACGAAAGCCGCCAGCGCCGGGGCCGCCCGTCCGCGAATCTTCTTTGGGACAACAAGTCCAGCGTGCTGGTCGGCGACTACCTGTTCGCCCGCAGCTTCCAGCTGATGACCGAAACCGGCAACATGCGCGTGATGGGGATCCTGTCCAACGCCTCGGCCGTGATCGCCGAGGGCGAGGTGCTGCAGCTGACCGCCGCCCAGGACCTGAGGACGACCGAGGAGATCTACCTGCAGGTCGTCCGCGGCAAGACCGCCGCGCTGTTTTCGGCCGCGACCGAGGTCGGCGGGGTGATCGCGGGCGGCACCGACGTGCAGGTGCGCGCGCTTTACGATTACGGCGATGCGCTGGGGATCGCCTTCCAGATCGTGGACGACATCCTCGACTACAGCGGGGCGACCGAGACCATCGGCAAGAACGTCGGCGACGATTTCCGCGAGCGCAAGCTGACCCTGCCGGTCATCAAGGCGGTGGCGCGGGCCGATGCCGATGAGCGCGCCTTCTGGCAGCGCACCATCGAGAAGGGCGACCAGCAGGAGGGCGACCTCGACCGGGCGATGGCGATCCTGGGCCGCCATGGCACCATCGACGCGGCGCGGGCGGATGCGCTGGCCTGGGCTGCGCGCGGCCGGTCGGCGCTGGCCTCCCTGCCCGAGGGCGAGATCCGGGAGCTTCTGGCGGAGCTTGCCGATTTCGTCGTGGCACGGGTCGCCTGAGGCCCGGCCGGGGCGCTGTCCCCGGGACACTTCAGCGAAGAAGAACGCGCATGCAAAAGGCCCGGCGGATTTGCCGGGCCTTGCCATCTTGCGGGGAAGGCTCAGTTGTAGGCGTTCTCGCCATGGGTGGTGAGGTCGAGGCCCTGGCGCTCGTCCGTCGCGCCGACCCGCAGGCCGATGGTCATCCGCACGAGATGGATCGCCAGGAACGAGACGACGCCCGACCAGATCACGCAGATCACCGCCCCCAATGCCTGCACGTAGACCTGGTGGCCCATGTCGAAGGCGCCCGGTCCGCCCGCGGCATAGTCGTAGATCCCGGCCCCGCCCAGCGAGGGCGCGGCGAAGACGCCCGTCAGGACGGCGCCGACGATGCCGCCCACGCCGTGGATGCCGAAGACGTCCAGGCTGTCGTCGATGCCGATCCTCGATTTCAGCGAGACCACCACCCAGAAGCAGATCAGCCCTGCCGCAAGCCCGATGGCGATGGCGCCCATGGGCCCGACGAAGCCCGCCGCAGGCGTCACGCCGACCAGCCCCGCGATGGCGCCCGAGACCCCTCCCAGTAGCGAGGGGTGGCCGCGGGTCGCCCATTCGCCGAAGGCCCAGGCCAGCGCCGCCGCGGCCGTGGCAACCGCCGTGTTGATGATGGCCAGCGCCGTCAGCCCGTTCGCTTCCAGGTTGGAGCCCGCGTTGAAGCCGAACCAGCCGATCCACAGCAGGCAGCCGCCCAGCATGGTCATGGTCAGGTTGTGGGGCGCCATCGGCTCGCGGCCGTAGCCAAGCCGGGGGCCGGCGACCATGGCGGCGACAAGACCCGCGACGCCCGCGTTGATGTGGATGACGGTGCCGCCCGCGAAGTCCAGCGCGCCATGGGCGAACAGATAGCCCGAAGGCGCGTCATAGGCCGAGGGGCCGCCCCACCACCAGACCATGTGGGCCATCGGCAGATAGGAAAGGAAGAACCAGATCACCACAAAGGCGAGGATCGCGGCGAACTTCATCCGTTCGGCCGTGGCGCCCACGATCAGCGCAGGCGCGATGCAGGCGAAGGCCATCTGGAAGACGACAAAGGCATATTCGGGGATGAAGACGCCCGCCGAGAAGGACTCGGCCATCGAGCTCGTGGTGACACCGTTCAGGAACATCTTGGACAGCCCGCCGATGAAGGGGGTCAGCGGCCCCGCGTCCTCGGCGCTGCCCGCGCCGGTGAAGGCCAGCGAATAGCCCACCACGACCCACAGGATCGCCATGACCGAGAAGGTCGCCAGCACCTGCATCAGCACCGACAGCACGTTCCGCGACCTGACCAGCCCGCCGTAGAACAGCGCCAGTCCCGGCAGCGTCATCATCATCACCAGCACCGCCGAGATCATCACCCAGGCGGCGTCGCCCTTGTCCATGACGGGCGCGGGGGCCGCCACCGCCTCGGGCGCCTGCGCAAGCGCCGTCCCGGCCGTCAGCGCCAGAAACGCCCCCGCGGCAAGGGGCAGGGCCATCCTGGCGGCCGCCATCCTTTGACGGCCCGCGGGCCCGTCGCCTGCATGGATCAAGATCTGGCTCATCGGCATGTCCTCGTCGCTTGCCGCGGGCCCTTGCGCCGGCCCGCCCTTCAGCCGGATCACGCGGCAACTGCCCTCGGCACGTCCAGCGGCAGGCGGATTTCGGCCAGCCTGCGGCAGGGATTGCCCGTCCGCGCGGCAGATTTTGCCGAAACTGCGCGATATTCCGGCAGGTCACGTCTGGGTGCGCAGGCTGACGGCGTGTTCTCAAGCGGGCATGGTTGCTATATGTGGGCGGACGAAAAAGGCCGGGAAACGGCCCATTGGACACAGGCATGAAGAAACCCGAAAAGCCCCGGCGCCTTGCCGCCGACAGGCGCTATGCCGCCCCCACCGACGCGGCCCCGCCTTCGGGCGGAGGGCTGCCGCCCCAGCAGGCGCAGCGGCGGGCCGCCGCGGCGCCCCCCCGCAAGCCGCGGCGCGGCAACTTCGTCACGCGCGGCGTGACCGGCGCGGTGTCGCTGACCTGGCGCATCATCTGGGGGTCGTTCTGGCGCACCGGGGCCACGCTGGCGCTGATCCTGGGCCTGACGGTCGCCTATTACTATTCCACGCTGCCCGATCCGCAGGCCCTGTTCGACGGGCGCGCGCGCGGCTCGGTCACGATGCTGGACCGCGAGGGCCGCGTCTTCGCCTGGCGGGGCGAGACCTACAACTCCCTCAGCGCCGAGCAGATCGCGCCGGTGCTGCGCAACGCGGTGGTGGCGACCGAGGACAAGCGCTTCTTCAACCACCTCGGCATCGACCCGCGCGGCATCGCCAGCGCCATCAAGATCAACATGGCCGAGGGCCGTGGCCCGCTGGAAGGCAACGGCGGCTCCACCATCACCCAGCAGGTGTCCAAGCTCCTGTGCCTCGGCGAGGAATTCGACCCCATCAAGTGGAAGTCCGAGGCCGACTACGAGGCCGACTGCCGCAAGTCCTCGCTGTGGCGCAAGATCAAGGAAGTCCCCTACAGCCTCGCGATGGAGGCCAAGTATTCCAAGGCCGACATCCTCAACATCTACATGAACCGCAGCTACCTGGGCGCGGGGGCGCGCGGCTTCGAGGCCGCGGCCCAGCGTTACTTCGGCAAGTCGGCGTCCGAGGTGACCGCCGCCGAGGCCACGATGCTGGCGGGGCTTCTGAAGGCGCCCAGCTACTTCTCGCCCACCTCGAACCTGCAACGCTCGCAGGATCGGGCGGCGGTGATCCTGGGACTGATGCGGGACCAGGGCTATCTTTCCGACGAGGAATATGCCCAGGCCAAGGCCAACCCGGCGGTCCTGTCCAAGGCAGCGGCGGCGCGGGCGGGCGGCTATTTCGCGGACTGGGTGATGGAATCGGGTCCGGGCTTCCTGACCTCGGAAACCACCGAGGACGTGACGATCACCACGACCTTCGACCAGACCGTGCAGCGGCAGGCGGAACGCGCGCTGAAGCGGATCTTCGACGAGAAGGTCAAGGACGGCTCCAAGGCGCAGGCCGCCGTGGTCGTGATGTCGGCTGACGGCGCGGTGCGCGCGATGATCGGCGGACGCGACACGGCGGGCGCGGGCACCTTCAACCGCGCGACCCAGGCCAAGCGGCAGACGGGTTCGGCCTTCAAGCCCTTCGTCTTCGCGGCGGCGCTGGACCAGGGCTATTCGCCCAACGACACGATCCTGGACGCGCCGATCACGATCCACATCAAGGGCTCGAAACCCTGGACGCCCAAGAACTACACCCGCAACCACCTGGGGCAGATCACGCTGACCACGGCGCTGGCCAAGTCGATCAACACCTCGACCATCCGCCTGCAGGAGGCCGTGGGCCGCGACAACGTGCGCCGCGTGGCGCAGGACTTCGGCTTTGCCCATGACATCATGGCCAGCCCCTCGATGGGCCTGGGGGTGTCGGAAACCACGCTGCTGGAAATGACCGGCGCTTATGCGGGCATCCGCAACGGCGGAACCGCCGTGCGTCCCTATGGTCTGGTCGAGCTGCGCATCAAGGGCGACGACAAGCCGCTGATCGGGCAGATCGGCGGGATGGGGCAGCGCGTCATCTCTCCCAAGGCCGCGTCGGAACTGATCTGGATGATGCAGCAGGTCGTGGAAAGCGGCACCGGCGGGCGCGCCAAGCTGCCGGGACGCGAGGTGGCGGGCAAGACGGGCACGACCTCCTCCTATCGCGACGCCTGGTTCATCGGCTTCACCGAGCAGTACGTGACGGGCGTCTGGATGGGCTATGACGACAACACGCCGCTGCAGGGGGTGACGGGCGGCGGCCTGCCCGCCGAGATCTGGCAGGCGGTGATGGCCGAGATCCACGAGGGCCTGCCGCCCCAGCCGCTGGGGGTGATCGCGCCCGACGCGGCGGGCAACATGATCGTCGCCAGCGACATCGTGTCGGCCGATTCGGACGACCCGCTGGCAGCCGCCCTGGCCGAGGCGGTGGCCGCGGCCCAGCCGGTGGACGGCGGCATGGCCGACGTGGCGCAGCCGGGCGGCGCCACGGGGATGCCGATCGACGCGCCCGCCATCGTGGCGGCCTCGCCCGACGGCGCGGCGGACCCGCTTGCCGCCGCACTGGCCGAGGCGATGGGCGAAGCCGCCCCCGCGTCCGAGCCCGCACGCCTCGTGGAACCGGCGCCTTCCGCCCCGCCACCCGCGCCGGTGCCCCAGCCGGTGCCGGTCCGCTCCGGCCCGATCGGGGCGGAACCCGTCCCCCCGCCCGCGCCGCGGACCGAGGGCTCGACCGTCAGCAGTTCGGGCGAGGCCGCGCCCCCTGCCCCCGATCCTGCCGAGGCCGCCATGGCAGAGGCGGCGGCCCCGGCCGATCTTCCGGCGGATGACGTGCTGAACGACGCGCTCAGCCAGGCGCTACAAGGCATCCCGGCCCTGAACTGACCAAAGCAAAAGCCCCGCCGGAGCGGGGCTTTTTCATGGCGCGTAGAAAGGTCTCAGCCCGCCTGCTGCAGGTCCGCGATCAGCGCGGCCATGTCGCCCTTGCGGCGCGCCAGCATGGCGGTGATCTCCTCGCGTTCCGAGGCCAGCATGTTCACGCCCTCGATGATGAGGTTGAAGAAGCGCGGCTGCCCGGTCTTGTCCGAAATGTGCCATTCGACCTGCATCGGGCTGCGGCCGTTCAGGTAGGCCGTGGACTCGACCGCCCAGAAGGACTTGAGCGGACGCGCCGTCCCGACCTCGATGCGCGAGCCCAGGAACTCCTGGAAGCGGCGGCCGTATTTACGCGCGATGTAGCCCGTCATCGCGTCGCGGAACCGGGCGAAGCTGGCCGCGTCCATCTGCCGCGCCGCGGGCCCCAGGGCCGAGCGCGCGATCGCGTCCACGTCGGCATGGCGCTGGAACACGCCCGCAAAGGCCGCATACATCTGCGCGGGCGGCCGGCCCGAGCTGATGATGCCCAGCACCTCGTCCACCGCGCGCCGGATCGCGGCCGAGGCCTCGCCGGCCGTCATCGCATGGGCGGGCGTCACCGCCAGCGCGCCGCCCGCGGCGATCATCCCCAGGAACCCGCGTCGGGTGCTATTCGGCATATGGGTCAATGGCGTCCTCTTCCTGCTTCAGCTCGTATCGGCGGTGCTGGGTGTAAAGCAGCCGCGTCTGGGCGTAACTGTCGGCACTTTCATGCAGGACCGAGTCCACCGTCGAGCCGAATTGCGCCCGCTCACCCGCTTTTGACACCACGCGCGCCGCCGTGCCCGCAAGCTTCTGGTCGTCCGTCAGCACGTTGTCCAAGGGGTCGATCAGGGCGAAGTCGACGATCTTGCCCGCGAGGTCGCGTTCCGTGGACGGCCCCAGCAGGGGCAGTTCCAGATAGGCGCCCGAGGGCACGCCCCAGACATGCAGCGTTTCCCCGAAGTCCGTGTCGATCTCGGGCAGGGCAAAGTCCGACCCCGCCGGATCGAACAGGCCGCCCAGGCCCAGCGTCGTGTTGACCGCAAAGCGGAAGGTGTTTCTCACCGCAGGCTCGGGCCGGCCCTGCAGCAGGCTGTTCACGACCTTGCCCGGCAGCGACAGGTTCGAGCCGAAGTTCCCGACCATCTGCAGCACGCCCGGCGGCTGTCCGGGGGGCCTGGGGCCTGACGCCCCGTCCCCCTTGACCATGCGCGAGGCCGGGCGCACCAGATTGGCGTCCAGCGCCTTGTTGAAGGCGTGGACGCGGCGGTTCATCGGCTCATAGGGATCGGCGATCTCGCCCGGGGGGGCTGCGGCGCAGCCGGCAAGTCCCAGAACCAGCACAACCGGAACAAGACGCATCAATCTCTCCTTAACATCTGTCGGCGAGTGTGGGCTGATTGCCGAACAGGGCTTGCCGCCGGACTGTCTGAATGGTTCGGGTTGGGATAAAGGGCGCGCGGTGCCACGGCAACCTGTGGCCGCCACCAGGACGAAAGGGCGGCCGATTGGCGCGCATGAACGGAAGCACGGGGGCGATGGCAACAGGACGTCAGGACGGATTCGCCGAGCTTCGGGCGGCACGCGGTGGCAGCATGGGGCTGGTCGCCGCCGTGGCCGTCTTCTCGATCGCGGTGAACCTGCTGAACCTCACGGGACCCCTGTTCATGATGCAGGTCTATGACCGTGTGCTGGGCAGCGGGTCGGTGCCGACGCTGGCGGCGCTGTTCGGGCTGGTGGCCTTCCTGTTCGCGATGATGGGCCTGATCGACCTGGCGCGCGTGCGCGTCATGTCGCGCGTGGCGATGCGCTTTCAGGACCGGCTGGAATCGCGCGTCTTCCAGGCCGCACTGGCCGAGGGGGCGGTTACGGGCCAGGCCACCGCCGCGCAGGGCGGCCTGCGGGACCTGGAAGCGGTGCGCCAGCTGATCGGCTCGCCGGTGCTGATGGCGCTGTTCGATCTGCCCTGGGCGCCGGTCTTCCTGGCGGGGCTCTACATCTTCCATCCGGTGCTGGGGGTCGTGGCGACGCTGGGGGCGCTGGTGCTGGTCCTGACGACCTGGGGGAACCAGTCGCTGACCCGCCGCCCGCTGCAGGAGGCGATGATCTCGGGCCAGACCGCCGACCGCGCCGCCGACCTTTACCGTGACGAGGGCGAACTGATCGGCGCGCTGGGCATGCGGCAGGCGGTCTTCGCCCGCTGGAAGCAGACGCGCGACCGGATGGCCGATGCCACGATGTCGGCCTCGGACCGGGGCTCGGGCTTCTCGGTCTTTTCGCGGACCTTCCGGCTTTTCCTGCAATCGGCGCTGCTGGCGGCGGGGGCCTGGCTCGTGCTGCAGCAGGCGGTGACGCCCGGGGCGATGATCGCAAGCTCGATCCTGATGGGGCGGGTGCTGGCGCCGGTCGAACAGATCGTCGGCGGCTGGTCGGCGGTGCAGCGCGCTCTGGACGGCTGGAACCGGCTGGGGGGGCTGCTGACGCGCCGCCCGCCGCAGCCGCAGCGGACGCCCCTGCCCCGGCCCGCGGCGCGGCTGGACGTGGCGAACCTCACCGTCGTGCCGCCGGGGCAGACCGTGCCCACGCTGCGCGGCGTCAGCTTCAACCTCGCGCCCGGGCAGGCGCTGGGCGTGATCGGCCCCTCGGGCGCGGGCAAGTCCACGCTCGCCCGCGCGCTGATCGGGGCCTGGGCGCCGGCCAGCGGCTCGATCCGGCTGGATGGCGCCACGCTGGAACAATACGACCCCGACGTGCTGGGCCGGCTGATCGGCTACCTGCCCCAGCAGGTGACGCTGTTCGACGGCACCATCGCGGAAAACATCGCCCGGCTTTCCTCGCGCCCCGATCCGGACGCGGTGGTGCGCGCGGCGGCGGCGGCGGCGGCGCACCGGATGATCCTGGACCTGCCGCAGGGCTACGACACGCCGCTTGCGCAGGCGGGCGCGCGGCTTTCGGGCGGCCAGATCCAGCGCGTGGGCCTCGCGCGGGCGCTTTACGACGACCCGGTGCTGTTCGTCCTGGATGAGCCGAACTCGAACCTCGACAACGAGGGGTCCGAGGCGCTGAACCTCGCGATCCGCGCGATCAAGGCGCGCGGCGGCGCGGTCATCATCATGGCCCACCGCCCGGCCGCCATCGCGGAATGCGAGCTTCTGCTGGTCATGGAAGGGGGCATGCGCCGCGCCTTCGGCCCGCGCGACGAGGTGCTGCGCTCGACCGTCAGGAATGCCGAGACGATCACCCGCGCGCGCGGCGCGGGCGGAGGCGTGACATGAACAATCCCACCCCGCAGATGCGCGGTCCCGGCCCGGTGGGCCTTGCCATGGCACCCGTGGCCAAGGTGGACGGCATCGTCACCCCTCCGCGCCGCCCGGCGCGCGGGACCGGGCAACCCCCGTCGCCCCCGCCGGCCGAAGGCAGCCGCTGGTCGGCCCGCAGCGCGTTGATGCTGGGGCTGGTCGGGATGCTGCTGCTGGTCGGCGGCTTCGGCCTGTGGTCCGTGACCTCGCGCATCGCGGGCGCGGTCGTCGCCTCGGGCCAGGTCGAGGTCGAGCAGCACCGCCAGGTCGTCCAGCACCCCGAGGGCGGCGTGGTCGAGGAAATCGCCGTGCGCGAAGGCCAGCCGGTCCGGGCCGGCGACCTGCTGATCCGGCTGGACGGCACGCTGCTGCGCACCGAGCTTGCCATTGTCGAGGGCCAGTACTTCGAGATTCTCGCTCGCCGCGGCAGGCTCGAGGCCGAGCGCGCCGACCGTCCCGCCATCACCTTCCCCGAGGAACTGCTGCAGCTCGCCCCCACCCGCCCCGACGTGGCCGCCCTGATCGAGGGGCAGACGCGGCTTTTCGAAAGCCGTCTCGACACGCTCAGGCAATCGACCGACCAGCTGGACCAGCAGGCCCAGCAGGTGCGCAACCAGATCGAAGGGATCGACGCGCAGATGATCGCTCTGAAGACCCAGCGCGACCTGATCCAGGAGGAACTGACCGACCAGCAGACGCTGCTCGACCGCGGGCTGGCCCAGGCCTCGCGCGTGCTGGGGCTGGAACGCGAGGCGGCGCGGCTGGACGGCCAGCTGGGCGAAACGCAGGCCATGCGCGCGCAGGGCGAGACGCGGGTGACCGAGATCGACATCACCAAGCTCAAGGAGGCCGCCGAGCGGCGCGAAACCGCCGAAACCGAACTGCGCGACCTCGGCTACCGCGAACTGGAACTGGCCGAGCGCCGCCGCTCGCTGACCGAGCAGATCTCGCGGCTCGACATCCGCGCGCCGGTGTCGGGCATCGTGCACCAGTTGCAGGTGACGACGCCCCGCGCGGTGATCCGGGCGGCCGACCCGGTGCTGTTCCTGGTGCCGCAGGACCGCCCCCTGGTGATCGCGGCGCGGGTCTCGCCCCTGAACATCGACGAGGTGTCGGTCGGGCAGGATGTCACGCTGCGCTTTTCCGCCTTCTCCAGCCGGACCACGCCCGAGATCCATGGCACCCTGGCGCGCGTCTCGGCTGACGCCGTCACGGACGAGGCGACGCAGATGCAGTATTACCGCGCCGAGGTCACGATCCCCCCTGCGGAGCGCGCAAGGCTGGGCGACCTGTCCCTGATCCCCGGCATGCCGGTCGAGGTTTATGTCCAGACCGGCGAGCGCAGCCCCCTCGCCTATCTGATGAAGCCGCTGACCGACTACTTCGTGCGCGCCTTCCGCGAACAATAAAAGGCCGACGCCCTGCGATGCGGCCCACGCGGCAAGAAGGGCCGGCATCCGCACGCTTCGTTCCTGCCCTCCTCTCCCCAGGAGGGACGAACGAAACGCGGCTCGCGCCCTGAGTTCCTTCTTCTTCGTCAAAATATCCCGGGGTCCGGGGCAGCGCCCCGGTCCTTCCCGCGCTCCTGCGGGACGACCCTTCACCGCCATGAGCCTGCCCCTCCGCGGCTACGCTCCCGGCCCGGCCGCAAAGCGGCCCATTGCCGTGGGCCCGACCTCGGCCTAAGGCTGCGTACTGACATTCACCGCGGGACAGGGCCATGCGGATCATCATCTGCGGTGCGGGGCAGGTCGGCTGGCAGATCGCCCGGCAATTGTCGGGCGAAGGGCATGACGTCGCGCTGATCGATCGGGACGAGCGGCTGATCCAGCAGGTCAATGACGCGCTGGACGTCCAGGGGATCGCCGGGCACGCCAGCCACCCCGGGGTGCTGGACCGCGCGGGCGCTGCCGACTGCGACCTGCTGATCGCCGCCACCGCCAGCGACGAGGTCAACATCGTCGCCTGCGAGATCGCGGCGGCGCTGTTTTCCGTTCCCCGCCGCATCGCGCGGCTGCGGGCGCAGGCCTATGTCCGCCCCGAATACGCCGATCTCTACCAAGCGCAGAACCTGTCCATCGACGTCGTCATCAGCCCGGAGCAGGAGGTCGCAGCGGCCGCCCTGTCGCGCCTGGACGCGCCCACGACATTCGACACCGAAACCTTCATGGACGGGCGCGTCCGGATGCTGGCCATGGTGCTGACGGAAAGCTGCCCGATCCTGAACACGCCGCTGCGCCATCTGGACCAGACCTTCTTCGGCCTGCGCGCCGTGGTGGTGGGGCTGCGGCGCGGAGGACGCTTCTTCGCGCCCGAACCGAACGACCAGCTGCACGCGGGCGACCGGGCCTATGTCGTGACCCCGCAGGAGGACGTGGCCCGCACGTTGGACATCTTCGGCCTGCCGGGGCGGCCCATCCGCCGCGTGGTCGTGATCGGCTGCGGCAACATCGGCACCGCGGTCTCGCGGGCGCTGGACGAGGCGCCGGACGTCACGCTGCGCATCATCGAGGGCGACCTCGGCCGCGCCGAGGCGGCGGCCGAGCGGCTGCGCCGCAGCGTCGTGCTGCAGGGCGACGGCATGTCCCTCGACCTGATGGCCGAGGCGGGCGTGCCCAGCGCCGACGCCGTGCTGACCCTGACCGCCAACGACCATGTCAACATCCTGGCCGCGATCCGGGCGCGGCAGGCGGGCGCAGGCATGGTGGTCGCGCTGATCAACGACCCGACGCTGCTGCCCCTGGCCTCATCCCTCGGGATCGACGCCCAGATCAGCCCCCGCGCCGTCACCGTGTCCTCCATCCTGCGCCACATCCGCCGGGGCCGCGTCCGCGACGTCTATTCCCTGGGCGACACCGAGGCCGAGCTGATCGAGGCGCAGGTCCTGCCCGGCTCGGCCCTTGCGGGACAGGCGGTGCGCGACCTCAAGCTGCCGCGCGGCGCGCTGATCGCGGCGGTGGAAAAGGGGGGCGAGATCCTCAAGCCCCGCCCCGACACGCGGCTGGAACCGGGCGATCTGGTGTTGATCTTCGCGCTGGCCGGCGACATCCACGAGGTCGAGCGCCTGCTTCAGGTCTCGGCCGACTGGTTCTGATGGACCGGATCGCCCGCCTGCCCGCCCTGGTCATCGCCGGGCTGGCGATTGCCCTGGCGATGCTGGTCCCGGCCGCCCATGCCGAGGCCATCGGCGACCATCGCATCGCCGCGATCTTCGCCGCCTCGGCACTCGGCGCGCTGGTGCTGGGAACGATGCTGGGGCTGGCGACCGCCGCCACTCCCGCCGCCGCGCCCTCGCGCGGGGTGCTGGGCACGCTTCTCAGCGTCTATGCCGGGCTTCCGCTGCTCTGCGCGGTTCCCTTTGCGGCGGTGATGGCCGACACGGGCCTTTTCAACGCCTGGTGGGAGATGCTGTCCTGCCTGACGACCACGGGCGCCACGCTTTACGCCGCCGACCGCCTGCCGCCCACGCTGCACCTGTGGCGCGGCACCGTGGGCTGGCTGGGCGGGCTGTTCATCTTGGTGGCCGCGATCGCGCTGATGGCCCCGGTTCGGGTCGGGGGCTTCGAGATCATGGACCGCACGACCGGCACCGACGAACGCTTCGAGCGCTTGGGCGGCAGGACCGAGGTCCGGCGCGGCCGCGACTATGCCGCCCACCTGGGCGACCCCGCGCTGCGGCTGATCCGCTGGGGCCTTGCCGTCGCGCCCCTTTACGCGGGCGCGACCGGGGTCCTGTGGCTGGGGCTGATGATGACGGGCGACCAGGCGCTGAACGCGCTGATCCGCGCCATGGGAACGCTGTCCAGCAGCGGCGTCGGCCTTGACGCGCGCCCGGTCGGCGCCAGCGGCGGAATGGCGGCCGAGGCGCTGGTCGCCGTCTTCATGCTGGCCGCCCTGACCCGCCGCGCCTGGCCGGGCGGCGGCGAGCTGCAGACCACACGCCGCCTGCGCGACGACCCCGAACTTCGGGTCGCGGCCGGTCTTCTGGCGCTGGTCACGCTGATGCTGGTGCTGCGACCCTTCCTCGGCGCGTTCAATGCCGACGTGCAGCCGGTCGCCCCGCCCCACCCTGCCGGGCCGGGCCTGACCGGCGGGCTTGCCCGCGCCGCCGGCGCCGCCTGGGGCAGCCTGTTCACGGCCCTGTCCTTCCTGACGACGACCGGCTGGACCTCGATGCACTGGGACGGCGCGCGGGCCTGGGCGGGCCTGTCCGCACCGGGGCTGATGCTGGCGGGACTTGCCATCATGGGCGGCGGCGTCGCCACCACGGCGGGCGGCGTCAAGCTGCTGCGTGTCTTCGCCGTGGCGCTCCACGCCAAGCGCGAACTGGACAAGATCGTCCACCCCGCCTCGGTCGCGGGCGGCGGTCCGGTCATCCGGCGGCTCAGGGGACCGGGGGCCTACCTGTCCTTCATCTTCTTCATGGTCTTCGCCCTGTCGATCGTGGCGACCATCGCGCTGGTGTCCGTGCGCCCGGTGTCCTTCGAGACCGCGACCATGCTCAGCGTGGCCGCCCTGACCAATACGGGCCAGCTCGCCGAGGCGATCCCCCTGACCCCCGTCTTCGAGGGAAGCGCCGGGATCGCGGGCGCACCCTGGCAGGGCTGGGCGGGGCTCGCCCCCTTCACAAAGGCGGTGCTGGCCGCCGCCATGGTGGCCGGACGGCTGGAAATGCTGGCGATCCTTGCCCTGCTGACGCCCGGGGCCTGGAAACGCTAGCGGGCGAAGATCCCCGACGTGTCGGCAAAGCCCTTGACCTCGATCGGGTTGCCCGAGGGATCGCGGAAGAACATCGTCCCCTGCTCGCCGGGCTGGCCCTGAAAGCGGATCTGCGGCTCAAGCTCGAAGCGGGTGCCCGCGGCGCGCAGCCGTTCGGCCAGCGCGGTCCAGTCCTCCATCCCCAGCACAACGCCCAGATGTGGCATCGGCACCATGTGGTCGCCCACCTTGCCGGTGTTGGTGGTGGCGAAGGGCTGGCCCAGGTGCAGGCTGATCTGGTGGCCGAAGAAGTCGAAATCGACCCAGCTGTCGGTGGAACGCCCCTCGGCGCAGCCCAGCGTGCCGCCATAGAAGGCGCGCGCCTCGTCCAGGTCGGTGACGTGATAGGCCAGGTGGAAGACGGACTGCATCGCGGCTCCTTGTCGCAAGTCGGCGAAGAATAGCCGGGCGTGGCGAAAGGGAAACACCTGTGGCGCATTTTTGCCCGCGCCTTGTCACGTTGCGGCGGCTGACCTTAATGTGAAGGCAACGCACAAGAACAAGAAAAGGTGTCCCGCATGGCCGGCGACAAGCAGAACCTTCAGGACGCGTTTCTGAACCATGTCCGCAAGGCCAAGGTCCCGGTCACGATCTTTCTGATCAACGGCGTCAAGCTTCAGGGCGTCATCACCTGGTTCGACAACTTCTGCGTGCTGCTGCGTCGGGACGGGCAATCGCAGCTGGTCTACAAGCACGCGATCTCGACGATCATGCCGGGCCAGCCCATCAGCCTGTATGAAGGCGAGGACTGAGTGGCCGAGGCCCATTCGACCGAAACGCGGCGCACGCCCGCCTTTGTCATCCATCCCGACCTCGGCAGCCGCCGCGACCAACGCCGCTCGCCCGAGCTTGCGCTGGAGGAAGCCGTGGCCCTCGCGCGCGCCCTGCCTGCGATCGAGGTCGTGGGCAGCACGGTGGCCAAGCTGCGCAACCCTTCGCCGGGGATGCTGTTCTCCTCGGGCAAGCTGGAAGAACTCGGCGAGGCGATCCGCACGGCGGAAGCCGAGCTGGTCCTGATCGACGGCCCCGTGACCCCGGTCCAGCAGCGGAACCTGGAAAAGCACTGGGACGTCAAGATCCTGGACCGCACCGGCCTGATCCTCGAGATCTTCGCCGACCGGGCGCGGACGCGCGAAGGCGTGCTGCAGGTCGAACTCGCGGCGCTGTCCTATCAGCGGACGCGGCTCGTGCGCGCCTGGACCCACCTGGAACGCCAGCGCGGGGGCTTCGGCTTCGTCGGCGGCCCCGGCGAGACGCAGATCGAGGCCGACCGCCGCGCCATCGACGACCAGATGGTCCGCCTGCGCCGCCAGCTTGAACGCGTCGTCCGTACCCGCACCCTGCACCGCGCGGCGCGGGCCAAGGTGCCCTATCCCATCGTCGCGCTGGTGGGCTATACCAACGCGGGCAAGTCCACGCTGTTCAACCGCCTGACCGGGGCCGAGGTGCTGGCCGAGAACATGCTGTTCGCCACCCTCGACCCCACCATGCGGGCGATCCACCTGCCTTCGGCGGACGGAGAGGCGCGGGGCCGCCGGATCATCCTGTCCGACACCGTGGGCTTCATCTCGGACCTGCCCACGGAACTCGTCGCCGCCTTCCGCGCCACGCTGGAGGAGGTGCTGGAAGCCGACCTGATCCTGCATGTCCGCGACATCAGCCACCCCGAAACCGAGGAGCAGGCCGCCGACGTCGGCGACATCCTCGACAGCCTGGGCGTGGACGAGGACGTGGCGCTGATCGAGGTCTGGAACAAGATCGACGCGTTGTCGCCGGAAAGCCGCGCCGCCCTGCGCCGCACCGACGCGCGCCGCGCGGATGTGCAGGCCGTCAGCGCCCTGACCGGCGAGGGGCTGCCGGACCTGATCGCCGCCATCGACGCGCGCCTGGCCGAGGTTCTGGACGAGCCGCGCGAGCCGGGCGTGGTCACGCTGACCCATGCCGAGGGCCGCCGCCGCGCTTGGCTGCACGAGGCGGGCGTGGTGGAGCGCGAGGAAGAGACCGAGGAAGGCCCCCGCCTGCACGTGCTCTGGACCCGCCGCCAGCGCGCGGCCTTCGAGGCGCTGGACGGCGCCGACCGGCCCGCGGCCGAGGATGACGAGGACGACGTCGATCCGCCGCCGCGCCTGGGTGGCTGGGACCCGCTGGCGAACGACTGACGGCGGGCCCGCGTCCCCTCCGGTCCGCGGCATCGGCCGACGCCCGCAGGCTCCACATGCATCCGTCCTGCGGCAGTGGCGAAGCGCCGGCTGGGGGGGGGCAGCACCCCACCCCCGAAAGGCTTGCAGCCGGGAGACGACCTGCGGAACGCGGCAGATGCCTTGTCTTTCGGCCTCCGGCGTCGTCGCCGAAGGCCGAGGCGGTGCAGCCCGCGCGGCGGCGGGGCCCTACTTCGCCATCACCTCATCCTCGACCCGCATTCCGCCCACGACGCCCAGCGACTTGAGCTTGCGGTGCAGGGCCGACCGCTCCATTCCCACGAACTGCGCGGTGCGGCTGATGTTGCCGCCGAAGCGGTTGATCTGCGCAAGCAGGTATTCCCGCTCGAACAGTTCGCGCGCCTCGCGCAGGGCCAGCGCGGTGATCTGGGGGCCTAACGCCAGCGCCTCGCCGTTGTCGGGGGTGGCGCCCTGGGGCTCCAGTTCCGAGGGCTGGATCGGGCCGCTGCCCTCGCCCAGGATCAGGACGCGCTCGATCACGTTGCGCAACTGGCGGATGTTGCCGGGCCAGCGCATAGCCTGAAGGGCGGCGATGGTCTCCTCCGGCAGGGCGCGCAGCGGCAGGGCCTGGCTGGCGTGGAACTGCTCGATGAAGTGGCGGGCAAGCTCGACGATGTCCTCGCGCCGCTCGGCAAGGCTCGGGACCTGCACGGGCACCACGTTCAGCCGGTCGTAAAGCTCCTGACGGAAGCGGCCGGCGGCGATCTCGGAGCCCAGGTCGCGGTTGGTCGAGGAGATCACCCGCAGGTCCACCCGCACCTTGTCGGTGCCGCCCGCGCGCTGGAACTGCTGTTCCGTGAGGACCCGCAGGATCTTGGGCTGGGTGCCCAGGGGCATGTCGGCCACTTCGTCGAAATAGATCACGCCGCCATGCGCCTGTTCCAGCAGGCCCGGCTCGATCCCGCGCTCGGGGGTTTCGCGGCCGAACAGGACCTCCTCCATCCGCTCGGGCTCGATCGTGGCGCAGGGAACGGGGACAAAGGGCGCCTCGGCGCGGGGCGAATGGGCGTGGATGTAGCGGGCGGCCATCTCCTTGCCCGCGCCGGGCTCGCCCGTCAGCATCACCCGGCCGTTCGACTTGGCGACCTTGTCGAGGTTCTCGCGCAGCCGCCGGAAGGAAGCGGAATGGCCCAGCATCTCGGCCGCCGTGACCTCGCGCCGGCGCAGCTGCATGTTCTCGCGCCGCAGCCGGCTGGTTTCCATCGCGCGGGTGATGACAACCATCAGCTGGTCGATGTTGAAGGGCTTTTCGATGAAGTCATAGGCGCCCTGCTTGATCGCAGCGACCGCGATCTCGATGTTGCCGTGCCCCGAGATGATGACGACCGGCACCGAGGGGTTGTTGCGCTTGACCTGCTTGAGGATGTCGATCCCGTCCATCCGGCTGTCCTTGAGCCAGATGTCCAGGATCATCAGCGCCGGCTCCTCGGCGTTGATGGCGGCCAGCGCCTCGTCGGCATTGGCGGCGGTGCGGGTCTTGAATCCCTCGTCGCCAAGGATGTCGGCGACCAGTTCCCGGATGTCGCGTTCGTCGTCCACGATCAGAATGTCGCTCATGTGCCTGTCGCCTCTTCGAGTTTATGTTTGCGCGAAGGGGCCAGCCGCACGGGCTGGCGTTCGCGGGGCAGTCTGACTTCGGCCATCGCGCCGCGGTGGCCGGTGGCATCGGGGGGCGCGTCGGTCAGGACCAGCGAACCGCCATGCTCCTCGACGATCTTCTTGACGATGGGCAGGCCCAGCCCGGTGCCGCCCTGCTTGAGCGTCACGTAGGGCTCGAACAGCCGGGCGCGGTCCTCGGGCAGGCCCACGCCGTTGTCGCAGATGCGGATCGTCACCGCATCGGGACGGGCTTCCAGCACGACCTCGGCGCGCGGGGTCCAGTCGCCCGCCGGGCGGTCGCGCAGGGCCTCGCCCGCGTTCTTCAGGAGGTTGGTGAAGACCTGTCCCATCATGCCCGGATCGCAGTCCACGATCACCGACTCGTCCGGGATGCTTGCCTTCACGCCGCCCGCGATGGCGTCCTTCTGCAGCACCACCGCCTCGCGCAGCAGGGCGGCGATGTCGGTTTCCTCGCGGTCGGGCTCGGGCATCCGGGCAAAGCGGCTGAACTCGTCCACGATCCGGCGCAGGTCGTTGGTCTGGCGGATGATGACATCGGTGTATTGCGCCAGCGCCTCGCGGTCCTCGTCGGTGGGCGCGAGCTTGCCGAACTTGCGGCGGATGCGTTCGGCCGAAAGCTGGATGGGGGTCAGGGGGTTCTTGATCTCGTGCGCCACGCGCCGCGCCACGTCGCCCCAGGCGGCCATGCGCTGGGCCGTGACCAGTTCGGTCACGTCGTCAAAGGCGATGACATAGCCCGCGACGGTGCCGTCCTCGCCCTGCCGGGCGGCCATGCGCACCAGCAGGCTTTCGATGCGCCCGTCGCGTTGCAGCCGCACCTCGTCCTGCACGCTGTCGGCGACCGATCCCTGGAGGCGGGCGAAAAGCGGCCCGAATTCCGGCACCACGTCCAGAAGGGGCATGTCGTCCGTCGCCGTCGGGTCCAGCCCCAGCAGGCGCAGGGCCGAGCGGTTGACGAAGTCGATCCGCCCGTCGCGCCCCAGCCCGATCACCCCGGCCGTCACCGAGGTCAGCACGCTGTCGAAGAGCCGCCTCTGCTCGTCGGCCGCGCGGTAGCTGTCCACCAGCTCGACCCGCTGCTGCTTGAGCGCCTGGGTCATCCGGTTGAAGCTTTGCCCCAGCGTCTGGATCTCGTCGCCGGTGTCGGGTTCCGGGACCTGCACGTCCAGGTTCCCCTCGCCCACCTGTTCCGAGGCCGCCGCCAGCCGTCCGATGGGGCGCGCCAGCCGTTCGGCGAACCACAGGCCCAGCCAGATCGCCCCTGCCACCAGCAGCAGCGCAAAGCCGAGATAAAGCAGCGAGAACTCGAACAGGACACGGCTGCGGGTGCGTTCGAGCTGCTGGTATTCGCCCACCGTCGCGCGGGTGTCGTCCAGAAGGCCCAGAAGGTCGCCGTCCACGTCGCGGGTGACGTAAAGATAGCGGTTCGGCAGCCGGTCCAGGCGGACCAGGGCACGGAACTCGTTGTTCTGCCAGTCCTCGACCAGCAGCGTGCCCTCGCGGTCGGCGGCGCGGAACTGCTCCTCGGTCGGTTGTTCGTACCAGAAGCGATAGCTGCGCTCGCCCCGCGCGCGGATGGCGCCGGTTGCGTCGATCACGTAGGCTTCGCGCAACCCGCGCTGGATCAGGGCCTGGCCCTCGGCCAGCACGCCGCGGACGGTGCCGTCGTCCAGGAAGGGCGCGGCGCGGGCGGCCTCGTCCAGCACGCGGGCAAGAAGCCGGGCGTCCTCGGTCAGGTCGCGGCGGTGTTCGTCCTGATAGGCCTCGGCCGCCGACAGCGAGGTGGCGACCACCTGCTGCACCCGGCCCGAGAACCAGCCTTCCAGACCGATGTTGACCGTCAGCCCCGCGAACAGCGCGACCAGAACGGTCGGGAACAGCGCCAGGGCGGTGAAGACGCCGACCAGCCGCATGTGCAGCCGCGATCCGGCGGCGGCGGACTTGCGGGCGGTCAGGATGGCCGCCATCCGCGACCCGACCAGCCCGGTCAGCAGCAGGATGTAGATGAGGTCGGCCAGAAAGACGAGCCGCAGCCCCGTGCTGGCCGTCTGCTGGCTGAGCGGACCCATGACGACATAGGTCGCGACCGCCAGCACCGGGCCCAGCACAGCCATGAACAGCATGGCCGCGTTGCGCACGCGCCGCTTCCGGCGCAGACGCGCCAGACGTTCCCAGGGTCGCGCCGCGATTGCGTGTGCCACCTTGACTGCCTCGCCCTCGGTCCGCCGCTGTTTTCGCGGCGTTCTTGTTGCACAGGCGTTACGTGCCCCTGTGTCTCTGTGACCGTTTTACATCAGGCGGCGGCGGCGTGTCACCTCGATATTCAGGTCGTTCACCTTCTTGCGAAGCGTGTTCCGGTTGATCTGCAGAAGATCGGCGCAACGCAGCTGGTTTCCGTTGCACGCGTCAAGCGCGATCTGGATCAGCGGGCGCTCAACCTCTCGCAGCACCCGGTCGTAAAGGCCGGGCGGGGGAAGCTGGTCGCCATGCAGGTCGAAATAGCGCTGCAGGTGCTGTTCGACGGCTTCCGACAGGGGCCGCGAAGGGTCGATGCGCGGCGCGCCGACGCGGGGGGCGTTCGGCACCGGCAGGGCGGCGGCCACGTCCTCGGCCTCGATCCGGGGACCGGGGGCGGTCAGGGCCAGGCGGCGCAGCAGGTTGTCCAGCTCGCGCAGGTTGCCGGGGAAGGGATGGGCGCGCAGCGCCTCGAGCGCGGCGTCCGACAGGGTGGCCGCGCCCCCCTGCCCGGCGGCGCGGTCCAGCATCAGCCGCGCCAGGGCCGGCAGGTCGTCCAGCCGCGACCGCAAGGGGGGCACCGTCAGCACCATGCCCGCCAGCCGGTAATACAGGTCGGGCCTCAGCAGCCCGGCGGCCAGGTCCCCTTCCGGGTCGGGGCCGGTCGTCGCCACCAGCCGCGGCGCGCGGGCGCGGTCGGGGCCGCTTTCGGCCGCCTCGATCAGGCCGGCAAGCCGGGCCTGGACGGCGGGCTCCATCCCGGCCGGGTCCTCGAGGATCAGCGTGCCGCCCTGGGCCTGCGCCAGCCGCGTGCCCAGCGTTTCCGCCGTTTCCGAGGCGCCCAGCCGCACCAGCGGCCCCTCTCCCCGGTCGCCCAGGTCATGCAGGGCCTGCGCCAGCGTGCTGCGGCCGGTTCCCGGCTCTCCGGCCACGATCACGGGCAGGTCGGTGTTGACGATGCGCGCCACGCTGCGGAACAGCCCCTGCATGACCGGCGTGTGGCCGATCAGGGACACGCCCTCGGGCACGACCGGCGCGGACGAGGACGAGGCGGCGGGCGCGGGCTCGCGGCGGATGCGGCGTTCCAGCCCGGCGCGGACGCGGCCCATCAGATCGGGCAGGTCGAAGGGCTTGGGCAGGTAGTCGAAGACCGACGCCTCGGTCGCCCGGATCGCCGTCACGATCGAGTTCTGGGCCGAGATCACGATCACCGGCAGATCGGGCCGCGCGCGCGAGATGCCGGGGATCATGTCCAGCCCGTTGCCGTCGGGCATCATCACGTCGGTCACGACCAGGTCGCCCGTGCCGTCCTCGACCCAGCGCATCAACTGGCCGAGGCTGCCGGTCGCATGGACGCGGCAGCCTGCCCGCGTCAGCGCCTGCGTCAGCACGGTGCGGATGGTGCGGTCGTCGTCCGCGATCAGTACGGTTCCGTCCATGGGGCAGCTCCTTTCCCGGCAAGCGGCAGGGATACGCGAAACAGGGTGCGGCCGGGGCGGCTGTCCACACGGATCAGCCCGCCATGCTCGGTCACGATCTTGCCGACCAGCGCGAGGCCGAGCCCCGTGCCGTTTTCCCGGCCCGACACGAAGGGCTCGAAGATCTGGTCGGCGATGGCCTCGGGGACGCCGGGGCCGTTGTCCTCGACCTCGACCTGCAACGGCAGGGCGGTGCCATGGGGGCCGCGCACGTCGCGGTCATAGGCGGTGCGCAGGCGGATCAGCGCGGGGCCGCGCGGGTCGTCGGGGGCGCGGGCCTCGCGCGCCAGCGCCTCGGCGGCGTTGCGCAGCAGGTTCAGCACGACCTGCATGATCCGGCCCGGATCGACCAGCGCGGGCGGCAGCGAGGGGTCGTAGTCGGCGACGATCTTCGGCGCGGCGCCGCCCAGCGCCATGCTGCGGCGGGCGCGGTCAAGGATGTCGTGGACATTCACGGGCCGAAGCTGCGGCAGGGTGGTGTCGCCGAAGCGCTCGACCTCTTCCAGCAGGGCCACGATGCGGCGGCTTTCGGCCACGATCAGGTCGGTCAGCTCGCGGTCCTCGGGGCCGAGGTTCTCGGACAGAAGCTGCGCCGCGCCCCGGATGCCGGCCAGCGGGTTCTTGATCTCGTGCGCCAGCATCTCGGCCATGCCGATCGCGCTGCGGGCCGCGCGGCGGGGCGAGGCGTCCACCTCGGCCTCGGGCTCGGGGCGGATCAGGGCGACCACGCCCCCGTCGGGCAGGGGTGCGAGATCCAGCCCCGCCCGGCGCGCGGTCCAGCGGCCGGCGCGGTCGCTGATCTCGAAGCGGACACGGGGGTGCAGGACGGATTCCCCCGCCTGCGCGGCCTGCGCGACAAGGGGGCCGAGTTCGGGTTCGACCCGCAGGCGGGCGATCAGGGCGGGATCGTCGGCGGAAAGGCCGGCCACGCCGCGTTCCGACAGGTTCAGCCACAGCTCGGCGGCCTCGTTCAGCCCGCTCCACCGGCCCTGGGCGTCAAAGGTGGCGACCGGCGCGGGCAGCGCGGCCAGCACGACGCCGGGGTCCGCAGGGATGAAGGCGCCGGTCATGCCGCCCGCGCCTTTTCGCCCGCGCCGGAAAAGACGGCGCGGATGGCGGCCATGGCAGCCTGGGGGGTAGCGGCGGCCATCAGGGCAGCGCGGGCGGCGGCGAGGTCCGCAAGGCCCGCCGCCTCGGCATACCAGCCGAGGTGCTTGCGCGCGACGCGCATCCCCAGGTCGCGGCCGTAGTGGGACAGGATGTCGGCATGGTGCTCGGCCACCGCGTCGGCCAGCGCCGCGCCCTGCGGCACCTCGGGCGCGGGCGCGCCATGGTTGGCCGCCGCGATCTGCGCCAGCCGCCAGGGCGCGCCCTGCGCCCCGCGCCCGACCATCACCGCGTCCGCCCCCGACAGTTCGCGCGCGCGGGTGGCCGAGGCCGCATCCACCACGTCACCGTTGGCGACCAGCGGCACGTCGGGCACCGCCTCGCGCACCGCGCGGATGGCGGCCCAGTCGGCGCTGCCCGTGTAGAACTGCGCCCGCGTGCGGCCGTGAACGGCGATCATCCGTATCCCTGCGTCCCGCGCGCGGCGGGCGAGGTCGGGCGCGTTCAGGCAATCGGCATCCCAGCCGAGCCGCATCTTCAGCGTCACCGGCAGATCGGGGACGGCGCCCACGACCGCCTCGATCAGCGACAGCGCGCGGTCGGGCTCGCGCATCAGCGCGGCGCCCGACAGCCCGCCCGTCACCTTGCGGGCGGGGCAGCCCATGTTGATGTCGATGATCCCGGCGCCCATGTCCGCCACGATCCGGGCGGTTTCCGCCATCGGCCCCGGCTCGCGCCCGGCGATCTGGACGCTGACGGGGACGCCGTTCTCCTCGACCATCGCCTTGGCGCGCACGGCCGCGCGGGTGGAAGGGCGGGGCGTCACCATCTCGGTCGAGGCGACCATCTCGCTGACCACCAGCCCTGCCCCGTGCCGCGCCACCGCACGGCGGAACGGCAGGTCGGTGATCCCGGCCATCGGGGCCAGGAAGACCGGGGGGTCCAGCAGCGCGTCGCCAAGGCGGATGGGGTTGGTCGTCATGGGCTCAGTTGACCTTGCTGCCGGGGATCGGAAAGCGGCCAGGCGGCATGACTTCGGGGCAATGACCATCGCCGCCGGGCAACTGCCTCGCACCGCGCCCGTATGCCTAAGTTTTGGGCAGAATGCAAATGTGCCGGTTGTGCAAAGGGCTGGCGGCGGACGGGTTCGGGCCCTAGGTTGCCCCGGGCTTCGCAAGGGAAGGCACCGCCATGTTCCTGTCGGTCTTCGACCTCTTCAAGGTGGGCGTCGGGCCGTCGTCCTCGCACACGATGGGGCCGATGGTCGCGGGGGCGCGCTTCCTGGACGTTCTGCGGGCCGCGCCCTTCCGCGCGCATGGCCTGCGGGCCAGCCTGCACGGCAGCCTTGCCTTCACCGGGAAGGGCCATGCCACCGACCGGGCGACGATCCTGGGACTGGCGGGCTTCACCCCCGAGACGATGGACCGCGAGGCCGCCGACGCCGCGCTCGAGGCGAACCGCCAGACCGGCCTGCTGCATCCCGAGGGCCTGGGCGATTTGCGCTTCGACCCCGAGCGCGACCTGATCTTCGACTTCGACCGTTCCCTGCCGGGACATGCCAACGGCATGATCCTGATGGCGACGGACGCGCAGGGCGACGTGATCGGGCGCGAAACCTTTTACTCGATCGGCGGCGGCTTCGTGCTGACCGAAGCCGAGTTGGCCGACCGCGCGGCAGACCGGCGCAGCGACGCGGGCTCACGCGTGCCCTACCCCTTCGCCACCGCCGCGCAGATGCTGGAGATGGCGGCGCAGTCCGGCCTGTCGATCGCGCAGATGAAGCTGGCGAACGAGCGGGTGCATCGCAGCGAGATCCAGATCCGCGACGGGCTGGCCCGCATCTGGCAGGTCATGCGCGACTGCATGGACCGGGGGCTTGCGGCCGAGGGCACGTTGCCGGGGGGACTGAAGGTCCGCCGCCGCGCCGCCGCGATCCACCAGGCGCTGCTGGCGGAACGCGGGCAGAACCTGACCGCGCCCCATGTCATCAACGACTGGATGTCGGCCTATGCCATGGCCGTGAACGAGGAGAACGCCGCCGGCGGACAGGTCGTCACCGCCCCCACCAACGGGGCTGCGGGCGTGGTGCCCGCCGTGATCCGCTACTGGCTGGACCACGTGCCCGGCGCGTCCGAGCGCGACATCGGCACCTTCCTGCTGACCGCCTCGGCCGTGGGCGGGCTGGTCAAGCACAACGCCTCGATCTCGGGCGCCGAGGCGGGTTGCCAGGCCGAGGTCGGGTCCGCCAGCGCCATGGCGGCGGCGGGGCTGGCCGCGGTGCTGGGCGGCACCCCCGAGCAGGTGGAAAACGCCGCCGAGATCGCGCTGGAGCACCACCTGGGCATGACCTGCGACCCCGTCGCGGGGCTGGTGCAGGTGCCCTGCATCGAGCGGAACGGGCTTGGCGCGATCAAGGCGGTCAGCGCGGCAAGCCTGTCCTTGCGCGGCGACGGCAGGCATTTCGTGCCGCTGGACGCCGCCATCGAGACGATGCGCCAGACCGGCCGCGACATGTCCGAGAAGTACAAGGAAACCTCGCTGGGGGGTCTGGCGGTCAACGTGCCCAACTGCTGACGGCAAAACCGCGCCGCAGGGGGGCCTCGGGGTGCGGGGAATGCTTGTCACGAGGGAGCGCGCTGTCTAAGGCTGGCGGCAAAAGAACGACTTGGGACAGGATAATCACATGACGTTGCGCTTTGCCCTGCTGGCGTTGCCGCTCGCGCTGGCTGCATGCGACAGCCAGGCCATGCAGAACATGCAGAACCTGCGGATGCCCTGGGACAAGCCCGAGCCGGTGGCCGCCGCCCCGGCCCAGCCCGCGCCCCCCACCATCCCCGAGCCGACCGGCGCCTCGCCCACCGTGCAGCCGCTGGAAATCCAGGGCGAGACCGCCAAGATCGCCACCGCCGAGGCCGAGACGCTGGCCGTGACGGACCTGACCGCCTCGGGCGAGGGCTGGACCGCCAGCGTCAAGGGCACCACCGCGCGCTTCGAGCCCGCCGGCGGCAAGGCCGCGAACGTCACCGTGCGCCGCATCCCCTATTCGGGCGGCATCGAATACATCGGCGTGCTGGGCGGCCAGCCCTTCGTGCTGCGGGTGAACGCGCAGGATTGCGGCGGCCAGCCCATGACCGCGACGCTCCGCGCCAGCGGCAACACGCTGTCGGGCTGCGCCGCGCCGGCCGCGGCCGCCTGACCGACGACCGCGGGCGGCCCTGCGGCCCGCGGCACATGACCCGGCGCCGCCGTCCGACCGGCGGCCCATCGGAAGACCCGGCTGCCCTGTGGGACCGGGTTCCGCCCGCGAAAGGACAGTTCGCATGACGAAGGCCCGCCTGACCCCTCTGACCCGCCGCCTGCTGGCCACGGCGCTGCCGACGGCAGTGGCGCTGGTCCCGGCCGGCGCGGGCCTTGCCGACCCCATGATCGGGACGGTGACGAACCGCTATGGCCTGCCCGGCGCGATCGACACGCCCTCGGCCGAGATGACGCCCGACGCGACCCTTGGCGCGGTGCTGGGCTATTCCGCGCTGGGCAACACCGCGGGCCTCAGCTTCCAGATCCTGCCGCGCGTCACCGGCGTGCTGCGCTACGGCAAGTTCGACAGCACCGAGGAAGAGCGCGGCTATGTCCGCGACCGGTCCTTCGACATCCGCGTGTCGCTGCTGGACGAATCCCCGGACGGCTGGCGGCCGGCGGTGGCGGTCGGCCTTCAGGATGCGATCGGCACGGGGTTCTATGCCTCGGAATACGTGGTCGCCACCAAGACGCTGTCGCCGCGCCTGCGCGTTTCCGCGGGCCTCGGATGGGGGCGGCTGGCAAGCTCGGGCGGCATCGGCTCGCTGATCGACGACCGGGGCGCGCCCGACGACGAGGAAGGCGGCACGCTGAACACGGACCAGTGGTTCCGGGGCGAAGCCGCGCCCTTCCTGAACATCCAGTGGAAGGCCACCGACAAGCTGACGCTGCTGGCCGAATATTCGGGCGACGATTATGCCTGCGAAACGGGCGATGCCGACAGCTGCCCCCGCGACGTCTGGCTGAGCGACGAAGAGCCCTTGTCGACCAACATCAACGTCGGGCTCAGCTACCAGGCCGGGCAGAACTACCAGATCGGCGCCTATGTGCTGGGGGGCAAGCATTTCGGCATCCAGGCCAGCATGACGCTGAACCCGCGCCAGGCGCCCTTCCCCTCGGGGCTGGAAAAAGGGCCCGCGCCTGTCCGACTGCGCCCGGCGGTGGCCGCCGATCCCGACGGCTGGTCGGGCGCCTGGGCGCAGGACCCGACCGCGCAGCCCGCGATCCAGCAGGCCTTGGGCGACGCCCTGCGCAAGGAAGGCCAGGTGCTGGAATCCATGGTGCTGACCGCCAACCGCGCCGAGGTCCGCATCCGCAACAACCGCTACGTCCAGCAGGCCGAGGCCGTGGGCCGCACCGCCCGCCTGATGACCCGCGCCCTGCCGCCCTCGGTGGAAACGCTGGTCGTGACCTCGGTGGAAGGGGGCATGCCCGTGTCCTCGGTCACGATGCGCCGCTCGGACGTCGAGCGGTTGGAGAACACCGAGGTCGGGCAGATCGCCAGCGTCGCCGCGCTGACCGACGCCGACCCGCGTCCCGCCGGGCTGGTGCGCAGCCCCGATGTGACGCCGCGCTTCCAGTGGGGGCTGCGTCCCTACCTGAGCACGGGCCTCTTCGATCCCGACGAGCCCTTCCGCTTCGAGGTCGGCGCCGCCGCCACCGCCAGCTACGAATTGCTGCCGGGCCTGACGCTGAAGGGCACCGTGCGCCAGCGCCTGTTCGGCAATGCCGAGCAGGACGCCCCGGGCGACTTCACGGTCGATGAATACCTGGCCCTGACGGACGAGGAGATCGCCGCCGAGAACAATGGCGTCTACCGCGTCCGCTCGGACGGGCGGATGTATTCCGGCAACGACAAGCCGCGCGTGCCCGAACTGACGCTGGCCTGGAACGCGCATCCGACCTCGACGGTCTATACCCGCGTGACCGTGGGCCTGTTGGAGAACATGTACGGCGGCGTTTCGGGCGAGGTGCTGTGGAAGCCCGTGAACTCGCCGCTGGCGCTGGGGGCCGAGATCAACCGCGTCCGCAAGCGCGACTACACCGATGCCTTCGAGTTCCTGGACTACGAGGTCACCACGGGCCACGTGTCCGCCTATTACGAGTTCGGCGGCGGCTTCGTGGGCCAGCTGGACGTGGGCCGCTATCTGGCGGGCGACGACGGGGCGACCGTCACGCTGACGCGCGAATTCGCCAGCGGCTGGTCGGTCGGCGCCTATGCCACCAAGACAAACCTGTCGGCCGAGGAATATGGCGAGGGCTCGTTCGACAAGGGCATCGAGATCAAGATCCCGCTGGCCTGGGCCACGGGGATGCCGTCCAAGCGCACGGTGGGCGGTTCGCTCAGCTCGCTCAACCGCGACGGCGGGCGGCGGGTGCGCGTGGACGACCGGCTGTACGAAACCGTCCGCGACAGCCATTCGACCAAGATGTATGAGGGTTGGGGGAAATTCTGGCGATGAACAGGCCCATGCTGAAGCTGGCATCCGCCCTTGCGGTGATGGCCGTGGTCGCTGGCTGTGCCAGCCGCAACAACATCAACGAGGACGAGCCCTCGGCCTCGCCCTTCGGGATCGCACGGGCTGCCCTGGGGCAGGTGGTGGCGCAGCGCCAGCAGGCGCAGGCGGCATCCGCCCCCGCCCGCAGCCCGCAGGACATGGCCGCCGCGGCCCTGGCGGCAAACCCCGGGCCCCTGATCATGGTGGGGCTGGAACAGTCCGGCACGACGCAGGTGATGGCGATGACGGGCCAGAACGGCGGGATGCGCACCTACATGACCCCGAACGAGCAGGCCGTGATCATGCGCGGCTTCATGCTGACCGGCACGCGCGGCCTGGGACACGACCTGTCGGTGGCCGAAGCCGCGCCCTCGGCGGCGCTGATCCAGGCGGGCCGGTCCGGGACCGCGCGGCGCCTCATGCGCTATTACAGCGGGGACGGGCTGGAACGGCCGATCGACTTCACCTGTCGGATCGGGCCGGGACCCAACGCCGGGGTGATGGTCGAGGATTGCGAAGGCCACGGGCTGTCGTTCCAGAACAGCTACCTGCCTTCGGCGGGCGTTTCGCGCCAATGGATCGGACCCGGCCTGGGTTATGCGACGATCCAGGTCCTGCGCGACTGAACCCGGCCTTCCCTCTGCACAGCGGCCCGCCGTCAGGCGGGCTTTTTCATTCCTTGCCGACAAGGCCGCAATCGGCAGCCGACAGCGCAAAAGGAAAAGGGGCCAGTCCTGAGACTGGCCCCGATCACTTCCGATTTCTGGACGAAATCAGTTGGTGGTGTCGTCGTCGTCATCATCATCGTCATCGTCGTCCGAAGCGACGGCAGCGATGACGCCCAGCAGCAGCAGGGCGGGGACGACGAGACCAGCGTTGGTCGAGGCCGGCTTGGTGTCGACGACGACCGGCTCGACGTCGACGACCGGGGCGACATAGCCACCGGCCAGAGCGGTCGAAGCCGACAGGCCGAGGGCCAGGGCAAAGGTAGCGAATTTGGTCATGATCATGCTCCGTACTTTTTTGAAGTCTGCCAGTTGCCCGACAGCATCGAGGCGACAGTTACACAAAGGCCCGATATTGAAAAGCGGCTAACGGCCGGTTTCGCTGCGGGTCAGCGTGGACTGTTGCTTTTTCGCCAACACCCGCTCGGCACGCAGGTTCCGCGTTTCCAATCGCCGTTAACGGGCTGTGGCGCTTCTGCATCAAAAGCCCGAAGACCGGCAACTAACCGCACATCCTTTGCCTGTTCCGAGAAAGTCGGGAACCGGATTGCACCGGGTGAAATAAGGGCTCGGCCTGCAACCCGGCCACGAATCGTAAAGCAGGGAGAGAGCCCCGGCAGCTCCGCGCCGGGACCCCCTTAACCATGGGTGGCAAGGCCGCGTCAGCGCCCCTGCCCGCCCCGCGGCGGACCCTTGGGCCGGTTGCCCGGCTTGCCGCCGGGTCCCCGCCCCGAGGAGAACCCGCCCCGCGGCTTGTCGCCGCCGGGACCGCTGCGCGGCCGTGCGCCCTGCGCGCCTTCTGCCCGGGGACCACGCTCTGCGGCAGGACGAGAGGGCCGGTCGCCCCGAGGTCCCTCGCCCTGCGCCCGGTCGGGGCGCGGGGTGCGGGGCTTGCGGGCAAAGCCCTCATCCTCGCTGCGGCGGGGTGTGCGGGGGGCGCCATCCCGGAACGGCCGATCACCGTCCCGCTGCTCTCGCCCGGCCCAGGGCTTGCGGTCGCCGCGCGGCCCCTGGCCGCGTCCTCCCTCGGCTTCGCCCCGGCGCGCGTGGCCCTGGCCCTTGCGCTCGAAGCCGCCCTCGGCCGACCGAGGAGCACGCTCGCGGTCTCCGAAGCGGCCCCCGTCGGCACGGTCAGGGCGCGGGCCCGCAGGCTTGCGGTCGTCGCGGCTGCGCGGGCCGCGGTCGTTCCCCCGCTCAAAGCGGCCGGCTCCACCCTCGGCCCCATGACTGCGCTCGAATCCGCCCTCGCGGGGCTTGCGCTCGAAGTCGCCGCCCTCGCGGCGCGGCTTGCGCTCGAAGCCCTCGCCGCGAGGAGGCCGCGCCTCGCCCGACCGTGCGGCCCAAGGCTTGCGTTCCGCGCCCTCGGCGTCCCGGCGGGGCGCCCTCGGCTTGCGCTCGAAGCCCTCGCCCTCGGGGCGCGGCGACCAAGGCCTGCGCTCGGCGCCCTCGGCGTCACGGCGCGGGGCGCGCGGCTTCCGGTCGCCGCCCTCGGGGCGTGCCGCCCAGGGCTTGCGTTCCGCACCC
>NZ_NSJZ01000019.1 GCF_002287065.1 Paracoccus salipaludis | reverse complement strand
AGGTCGAAGGCCTCGATCTCGGGCTTGACGTCGTATTTCAGCATCTCGGACGCGAGCCAGTCCACCAGCTCGGGCGGGTTCTCGTAGACGCGGTTGGGGAAGTTGTTCGACCCCACCGACAAGGACGCCATGTCGGGGCGCAGCGGCAGCATCCCGCCCCGCGCCTGCCCCGCGCCCGAGCGGCCCCCCGTCGAAAGCTGCACGATCAGCCCGGGGCAGTGCTTCTCCAGCCCCTCCTTCAGCGCGGCAAAGCGCTCGGGGTCCGAGGTGGGCTTTCCCTCGTCGTCGCGGACGTGGCAGTGCGCGATGGTGGCGCCGGCCTCGAAGGCCTCGTGCGTGGACTCGATCTGCTCGGCCACAGTGATCGGCACCGCCGGGTTGTTCTCCTTGGTCGGCAACGACCCGGTGATGGCGACGCAGATGATGCAGGGGGTCTCGGTCATGATGTTTTGTCCGGCAAAGAAGGGGGGAAGGGTCGGCAGGCGGCGCCGCGTCACTCCCGGAAGGCTCCGGGGGTCAGGAACGCTTTGAGGAGGTCGTTGAACCGGTCCGCGGATTCCAGGTTGACGATGTGGCGTCCCGGCAGGGACACGTGATGTCCCCGCGGGACGGCGTCAGCGATCGCCTGCAGGTCGCCCGGTGGGCAGACCGGATCGTCGTCGCCCGAGATCGCCAGCACGGGCGACGCGATTTCGCCGAGCCGGTCGCGCAGGTCGGCCCCGGCCAGCGCCGCGCAGCATCCCGCATAGCCATCGGCCGAGGTGGCGGTGAAACCGTCCAGGACCGCCCTGACGGCGTCGGGCCGGGCGGCGCGGAAGGCGGGCGTGAACCAGCGTTCCGCCGTCGCAGGGACAAGGCCGGCCAGGCCGTCCGTTCTGACCTCGGCGATGCGGGCGTTCCAGCCTTCCGGCGTGCCGATCCGGGCCGCCGTGGCGCAGACGACAAGGCGGTCGAGCCGCGCGCCGGCGTGGATGCCCAGCCATTGCCCGGTCAGCCCGCCGATGGACAGCCCGCAGAAATGCGTCCGTCCGATCCCCAGCGCATCCCACAGCGCGATCACGTCGGCCCCCAGATCGGCCAGGCTGCAGGGCCGGGCGGGGGCGCCGGATTGCCCGTGGCCGCGCCGGTCGTAGCGCAGGATGCGGAAATCCTGCGCCAGGCCGGCAACCTGCGCGTCCCACATGTGCAGGTCGGTGCCCAGGGAATTGCAGAAGGTCAGCCAGGGCTTTCCCGAGTCTGCCCCGTCGATGCGGTAGTGAAGGCGATGGGCGGGCAGGTCGAGGCAGGGCATGTCACGGTTCCGGAAAAACAAGGCGGGCGCGCGGGTCCGGCCGCGCGCCCGTGGTGTCGCGAGATCAGGCGGCGGCAAGCCGCATCCGGTTGCGCTGGCGCTCGTTGCTGAAGGCGAAGACCATCATCGCCACCGCCGAGACGGCCGCCGGGATGGCGAAGATCAGGAAGTTCTGCCCCAGCGGCAGTTCCCGCGCCAGCAGCACGCCGCCAAGCGTCGGCCCGACGATGGCGCCGATCCGGCCCACGCCCGAGGCCCAGCCCAGGCCCGCCCCGCGCACCGACAGGTTGTAAAGCTGCGCGACGCTGGCATACAGCAGGATCTGCGTGCCGATGGTCGTGGCGCCGGCGACGAAGATCAGCGCGAACAGCAGCCCCGGCGCCGGGTTCATGCCGATCAGGGCGATGGACAGGGCGGCCGCCGCGAAGAAGCCGACCACCACCTTGGGCAGGCCGAAACGGTCGCCCATCCGGCCGCCCATGATCGCCCCCGCCATGCCGCCGAAGTTCAGCGAGAACAGCGACAGAAGGCTGGCGCGTTGGGCATAGCCCGCTTCCTGCAGGACCTTGGGCAGCCACGAGGACAGAAGGTAGACCAGCAGCAGGCAGCAGAAGAAGGACAGCCACAGCATCAGCGTGCGCAGGGCCCGGCCGTGGCGGAACAGCTCGGCCACCGAGGCCGGGGCGCCCCTGGCCTCGGTGAAGACCAGCCGGTCGTCGGCAGACAGCGCCACGGCCGGAGCGATGCGGGCGAAGATGCGCCTGGCCTCGTCCTGCCGGCCCTGACGGATCAGGAAGCCGAGCGACTCGGGCAGCCGCCACAGGATCAGCGGCAGCAGCGCCAGGGGCAGGGCGGCGATGAAGAACATCGGCTGCCAGCCGAAGGCGGGGATGAGGCCGATCCCCAGTCCCGCCGCGACCATGCCGCCGACGGAATAGCCCGAGAACATCAGCGCCACCATGGTGCCGCGCAGGCGCTTGGGCGCGTATTCGTTCATCAGCGCCACGGCATTCGGCATCAGCCCGCCGCAGCCCAGCCCCGCGATGAAGCGGAAGACCTTGAACTGCTCGGGCGTGCTGGCGAAGCCCGTCATCACCGTGGCCGAGGTGAACAGCGCGAAGCTGATCGCCACGCCCTTCTTGCGGCCGATCCGGTCCGCCAGCGGCCCCAGGATCAGGGCCCCGAACATCATGCCGAACAGCGCCCAGGCCTGAAGCGCGCCCGCCTGCGGCTTGGTCAGCCCCCATTCCGCGATCAGCGTCGGCAGCACGGTGCCCGCCACGAACACGTCATAGCCGTCCACGATCAGCAGCGCGCCGCAGAGCGCCACGACCATCCACTGGAATCTCCCGAACGGGCCGTCATCTATGGCCTCGCTCACCTCGATGTCGCGCATTCCTCGTCTCCTCCCTGTTGTTGGATTGCCGGTCAGTCAGCCCGTGTCGCCTCCCGCGACGGGCAGGACGGTTCCGGTGATGTAGGACGCCTCGTCCGATGCCAGGAAAAGGATCGGGGCGGCCTGTTCCTCGATGGTGCCGTAGCGGCGCATGAAGGCCGATTGCTTCACCTGGTCCACGACCTCGGCCATCCAGGCCTTCTCGGCCGCGCTGTCGCCCTCGGCGTTGCGGGGCACGCGGCGGGGCGGGGCCTCGGTTCCGCCGGGGGCGGTGGCGACGACGCGGATGTTGCGGCCCGCCATTTCCATCGCCAGCGAGTGGGTGATGGCGTTCACTCCGCCCTTGGCCGCCGAATAGGGCACGCGGTGGATGCCGCGCGTGGCGTTCGAGGACACGTTGACGATGGTCCCCGCCCCGCGCGCCAGCAGGTGCGGCAGGACCGCCCGGCAGCAGTAAAGCGTCGGCATCAGGGACCGCCGGATCTCGGCGTCGATCTGGACGGGCTCGAACTCGGCGAAGGGGCGCATCCGGATCGCGCCGCCGACGTTGTTGATCAGGATGTCGATGCCGCCGAAGGTCCGCGCGGCATGGGCCATCGCGGCCTCGGCGCCGTCCCAGGTTTCCAGGTCGGCGGTGAAGGCGGCGGCCCCGTTTCCGGCGTCCGCCGCGACCTCGGCCACGAAATCGGCGCGGTCCACCAGCAGGACCCGGCCCCCTTCGGCGGCGGCGCGCAGGGCGACGGCGCGGCCGATCCCCTGGGCGGCCCCGGTCACGACCAGCACCTTGCCCGCGAAGCGCCCGGCAAAGACCGCCGCCGTCATGCGCTGGCCTTCAGCGGCGCGTTGGGGGTGAACTTCTCGTAATGGAAGCTGGCGGGGCGGATGCCGTTCTCGTCCAGGTAATGGCGCACCGCATCGACCATCGCGGGCGGGCCGCAGAGATAGACATCAACCTCGCCTGCGGCCAGCATCTCCTCGGGCATGTGCTGCGTGACCCAGCCCTTGCGGGGATGGTCCGAGGCCGGGTCGGCGACGACCGTGGCGAAGGTGAAGTTCGGCAGCCGGCCGGCGAAGCCCGAAAGCTGGTCCACCAGCACCAGGTCGAGGTCGCGCGTCACGCCGTAGATCAGGTGGATGTCGCGGCGCGAGCCTTCGCGCGCCAGGACCTCGAGCATGGACAGGAAGGGCGCAAGGCCGGTGCCCCCGGCCAGGAACAGCAGCGGGCCGTCGCCGCCCCGCAGGTAGAAGCTGCCCATCGGCCCGGTCAGCTCCAGCCGGTCGCCGGGCCGGGCGCGGGTCAGCCAGCCGCTCATCAGCCCGCCCTCGATCTTCTTGATCAGGAAGCCGAGCGAACGTTCCCCCGGCGCCGTGCTGAAGGAATAGGAGCGGTGCCCGCTGCTGCCCGGCACGGCGATGTTGACATATTGCCCCGGCAGGAAGGCGGGCGCTTCCTCGGCGTCCAGTTCCAGCACCACGGCGGCGTCCTGCTGCGGCTCGATCCGGGTGACGGTGGCCGCGAAGACCTGCTGGCCGGTCTTGCACGAGGCGGCCGTCACCGGAACCGAGATCACGCAGTCCGAAGACGGCACCATCTGGCAGGTCAGGACAAGGCCCTCGGCGGCCTCGTCCTCGGTCAGGGCGTCCTCGATGTAGTCCTCGCCCATGTCGTAGCTGCCGCTTTCGGCCCGGCACTTGCAGGTGCCGCAGACGCCGTCCGAGCAGTCCATCGGCAGGTTGATCTTGTTGCGGAAGGCCGCATCGAGGACCTTCTCGCCCTTTCTGCAATCGACGAAGCGGGTGATCCCGTCCTCGAAGTTCAGCGCGATCGTATAGCACATGGTCGCCTCCTCCTTGCGGTTGTGCGGGGTTGGGGGCGGTCAGACGTGGTAGACGTCGATGACCTGGCGGATGTAGTCGTTCTTCAGGACGATCTTCTTGGCGGCGATCACCAGCCCGTCGCCCGCGCGGCGCAGGGTCACGAACATGGTGCCGAAGAACTGGTCCGTGACCTTGTAGCGGTGGTTCAGCGTGTGGAAGTTGTAGCGCACGTCCACTTCGGACCCCCGGTCCGCGACCACCTCGACGTTCAGGACGGCGTGGCTGGTGCGGGGTTCGGGGGTCGATGCGCCGGACCGTTCGGTCTTGATGCGGAAGACGCGGTCCTCCAGCCCCTCGCGGTTCGGGTAGTAGATCAGCGAGATCTGCGACTGCGGGTCCTCGGTGATGGTGTCGTTGTCGTCCCACGCCGGCATCCAGTAGGAGGCGTCGGGCGCGTAGCAGGTCAGCCATTCGTCCCACTGCCGGTCGTCCAGCAGCCGCGCCTCGCGGTAAAGGAAGGCGCAGATGGCGTCGTGGCCGATGCGCGCGCCGGTGGCGGTGTGATCCAGGCTCATGCCGCTTCTCCTTCGGTCTCGCGGGCCTTCTCTCCGGCCTTCTCGGCGGCCAGCGCGTCGCGCATCACCTTCGCCCAGTAGTCGTGCTGGCAGACGAACAGCCCCTCGTCCTCGCTGCGCTCGCCCGAGATCAGCGGGTTCAGGCCCATGCGGCGGGCGTTCTCGTCGGGGCCGTGGACCCACAGGGGCGCGCCGCGCGACATGTCGTTCCACAGGTGGTGGCTGCCCGCATAGGCGGTCTGGCAGGCGCGGAATTCCTCGAGGTCGTCCGAGGTGCCCATGCCCGAGACGTTGAAGAAATCCTCGTACTGGCGGATGCGGATGGCGCGGTCGGCGGCGCTTTCCCCCCTGGGGGCGAAGCAGAAGATCGTGACCTCGGTTTTGTCCACCGACAGCGGGCGGACGACGCGGATCTGGGTGCTGAACTGGTCCATCAGGAACACGTTCGGATAAAGGCACAGGTTGCGCGTCTGGTTGACGATGAAGCCCGCCTTCTCCTCGCCCACGCGGGCGACGATCTCGTCGCGGCGGTTCCAGACCGGGCGCACCTCGGGGTTGCGGGTGTTGGTCCACAGCAGGATATGGCCGTTGTCAAAGCCGTAGACGCCGGCGACCGACTTGGACCAGCTGTTGGCGTCCACCGCCTTGGTGCCGGTCTCGCTGCGGCGGTCCATGGTGGTGGCATAGTTCCAGTGGACGGAACTCACGTGATAGCCGTCGCAGCCGTTCTCCATCTGCAGCTTCCAGTTGCCGTCGTAGATGTAGGAGGAATTGCCGCGCAGGACCTCGAGCCCCTCGGGCGCCTGGTCGACGATCTGGTCGATGATGACCGTGGTCTCGCCCAGGTAGTCCTCGAGCGGGGCCACGTCGGCATTCAGGCTGCCGAACAGGAAGCCGCGATAGCTTTCGAAGCGCGCCACGCGGGTCAGGTCATGCGAGCCGTCGGTGTTGAACTGCTCGGGATACTGCGTGGTCTTCGCGTCCTTGACCTTCAGCAGCTTGCCGGTGTTCGAGAACGTCCAGCCGTGGAAGGGGCAGGTGAAGCTGCCCTTGTTGCCCTGCTTGCGGCGGCAGAGCATCGCGCCCTTGTGGGCGCAGGCGTTGATGACCGCGTTGAGCGCGCCGGTCTTGTCGCGGGTGATGACGACGGGCTGGCGGCCGATCCAGGTGGTGTAATAGTCGTTGATTTCCGGGATCTGGCTTTCATGCGCCAGGTAGACCCAGTTGCCTTCGAAGATGTGCTTCATCTCCAGCGTGAACAGATCCTCGTTGGTGAAGATGTCGCGCCGGCAGCGGTACAGGCCGGCCTCGGCGTCGTCCTGCACGGCGACCGCCAGCAGCTGGTCCAGGTCGCGGGCCTTTTCGATGATCGCGGACATGAGTTCTCCTTTCCGGGGGATGCGCGCGTCGCGGGCAGGCCCCTGGCCTAGATGTCGGTGATGAAAGGAACGGGTGCGGGGGGGGGCGGCCCCTCTGTTGCCGGGGGGCCGCCGTGCGGCGCGGCTCAGGCGGCGGCGCGGCGGCGCTGTTCGTTGACCTGGTTGTCCACGCCATCGACCAGTGCGGTCAGGTGAATGTCGAAGCTGATTTCCGCAAAGGGGCCGGTCAGGCCGTTGGCGCGGATGCTGTCCTCGTCCGTGCGTTCCACGACATGGGGTACAAGGCCCTCGCGGGTGGCATAGGCGAAGTCGTCGTCGATCAGCGGATCGCCCTCGATGTTGATCTGGGTGGTCAGCTTGCGGTGACCGTCGGCGCTGATGAAGAAGTGGATATGCGCCGGGCGCTGGCCGTGGCGGCCGAGGGCCGTCAGCAGCCTTTCGGTCGGGCTTCCGGGCGGGACGCCATAGCCCGAGGGCAGGATGCTCTGGAACCTGTAGCGGCCGTTCTCGTCGGCGACGATCGTGCGGCGCATGTTGAAGTCGGACTGCAGGCCGGTCGGGTCGAAGTGCGAATAGAAGCCGCGCGTGTCGCAGTGCCAGACCTCGACCCGGGCGCCGGGCAGGGGCCTGCCGTCCGAGCCGTAAACCGTGCCGTGCATGATCAGCGTCTGGCCGTCGGTGTCGCGCCCGTCGTCGAGCCGCGCAAAGCCCTGTGCCACCGGCGCGCCCGCGACATACAGCGGGCCCTCGATGGTGCGGGGCGTCGGGTTCTCGATCCCCAGGGCAGCGTCGATGGCGTCAAGCCGTTCGTCGATGAAGTGGTCCAGCCCCAGGCCGGGCGAGATCAGCCCCGCCTGGCCCGCCGCGCCCAGGTCGTTCAGCCAGGCGATGCCGGTCCAGTATTCGTCGGGGGTGATGTCCAGGTCGTCGATGGCCTTGAACAGGTCCGACATCAGGCGGTGCGTGATTTCCTTCATCCGCGGATTGCCGTCGTTGTTGTTCAGGCCGCTGAGTTCCTTCAGGAACGCCTGCACATCGGGACGGTCGTGGATCTTGACGGTCATGTTGTTCTCCTCCTGGATCTGCTTGAAATCTGGGTGGGCCGGTTCCCCCTCCGGCCTGTTGCGGCGGGTCAGCTGTCGTCGTCCCGGATGGCCGAGGGGTGACGCAGAAGCGGCGTCACGGTGATGGCCATGAAGGGGAACAGCGGCAGGCCGGACAGGATGTCGTGCAGCTCGGCGTTGTCCTGCACGTCGAAGATGCTGACGTTCGCGTACTGCCCGGCGATCCGCCAGATGTGGCGCCACTTGCCCCGCCGCTGCAGGTCCTGCGAATAGGCCTTCTCGCGGGCGAGGATGTCCGCCCGTTCCTCGGCGGGCAGGTCGCGCGGGATCTTCACGTCCATTGTCACATGAAACAGCATGGTCAGGCCTTTCCGGGCAGGCTGATGGTCTTGCGGATGCCGTCGCGGGCGAAGAAGGCCACGCGGTCCTCGTCCAGCGTCACGCCCAGGCCGGGCCCGGCGGGAACGGTCAGCTCGAAGTCGCCGTAGTCCAGCGGCTCGGCCAGGATTTCCTCGGTCAGCAGAAGGGGGCCGAAAAGCTCGGTGCCCCATTGGAGGTTGGCGAAGGTGGCGAAGGCATGGGCCGAGATCACCGTGCCCACCGCGCCTTCCAACATGGTGCCGCCGTAAAGCCCGATCCCCGCCGCGTCCGCGATGGCCGCGACCCGCAGGGCGTTGAAGGCGCCGCCGCTTTGTTCCAGCTTGACCGCGAAGACATCGGCGCCCTGCGCGCAGGCAAGGTCGAACGCGCTTTCGGGGCCGGTCAGCGCCTCGTCGGCCATCAGCGCCAGGGGGAAGCGGCGGACCAGCCGGGCCAGCGCCGCCGCAGAGGCGACGGGCTGTTCCACCAGTTCGCAGCCCGCGTCGGCCAGGGCGGCCATGCCCAGGGCGGCCTCGGTTTCCGACCAGGCCATGTTCACGTCGACACGCACCGCGGCGCGATCGCCAAGCGCGGCCTTGATGGCGGCGACATGGGCGATGTCCTCGCGAAGGCCCCGCGCGCCGATCTTCAGCTTGAAGACGCGGTGGCGGCGCAGGTCCAGCATCCGCTCGGCTTCCGCGATGTCGCGGGCGGTGTTGCCCGACGCCAGCGTCCAGGCCACCGGCAGCCGGTCGCGCCGGCGCCCGCCCAGAAGCTCGCTGACCGGAAGGCCGACCCGCTTGCCCTGCGCATCCAGCAGCGCGGTTTCCACCGCCGACTTGGCGAAGCGGTTGTCCTTCACCATCTTGCCGATGCGCGCCATCAGCGCCTGCACCCGCGTCGCGTCCTGGCCCGCCATCACCGGCGCGAACCAGGTGTCGATGTTGGTCTTCATGCTTTCGGGGCTTTCGCCCCCATAGGCCAGCCCGCCGATCGTGGTGCCCTCTCCCAGGCCGACGATGCCGTCGCTGCAATGGACGCGGACAAGCATCAGAACCTGTCCATCCATCGTCGCCACCGACAGCTTGTGGGGGCGGATGGTGGGCAGGTCCAGGATCACCGTCTCGACCCGCGTGACGACGGGCGTGGCGGTCGAGGTCAGGTCGAGGGGGGCGCATGACTGGTTCATGACGGGCAGCGTGCCTGCGGCCACCGCCGCCCGTCCAACACCATTTGCGTTTGAAACGATACCTTCAGGGTATTATGAAGGATTAAAGGCTGCGATTCAGCCACTTGCTGCGCCGCAGAATACCCTGGATGGACTGAAATCGGCTGTCTCGGCCCGAGGACACGGCATGGATCTGCGGCAGTTGCGCTATTTCACGGCCGTGGCGCGGGAACGGAACTTCACCCGCGCGGCCGAGATTCTGCACATTGCCCAGCCACCTCTCAGCCGGCAGATCCAGCTGCTGGAGGAGGAACTGGGCGTTGCCCTGATCGTCCGCAAAAGCCGGCCGATCAGGCTGACCGACGCGGGGCGGCTGTTCTACGAACAGGCGCTGCAGGTGCTGGGCCGGGTCGACCAGATGAAGGACGCGACGCGCCGGGTCGGGATGAACCGCAACCGGGTGCTGTCGATCGGCTTCGTGGCCTCGACCCTTTACGGGGGGCTTCCGGCGCTGGTCAGGAAGCTGCGGCAGAATGCGCCCGAGCTGGACATCCAGCTTCTGGAGATGCTGTCGATCCAGCAGATCCCGGCGCTCAAGGAGGGCCGCATCGACATCGGCTTCGGCCGCCTGAAGCATGGCGACCCGAATGTCGTCAGCACCGTCCTGCGCGAGGAACGCCTGGTGGTCGCTCTGCCGCAGGGCACGCCGCTTGCCCGCGAGACGACACCGCTGCCGCTGCCGGCGATCGGGGGACAAAGGCTGATCGTCTATCCCAAGGAGCCGCGTCCCAGCTATGCCGACCAGGTGCTGGCCCTGCTGCAGGATGAGGACATCCGTCCCGCCGACGTCCTGGAGGTGCGCGAGATCCAGACCGCGCTCGGGCTCGTCGCGGCGGAATCGGGCATCTGCATCATCCCGTCCTCGGCCCGGCAGATGCGGCCGGACGTGCGCTATCGGATGATCGACAACGCCCGGGCGGTCTCGCCCGTGATCCTCAACCACCGGGCGGGCGACAGTTCGCGCTATCTCGGCCTGGTCAAGACGCTGATCCGCGACATGTATGCCGAAAACCCGGCCTGGCTCGAGGCGAACAACCTTCCGATCCCGAGCCCGGACGGTTTGGGCCGGGACGAACCTCATCATCCGGCACCCCGCTGATCGACCTGAATGCGCATGGCGATCTTCAGGATCGGCGCCGGCTGCCGTGCCGCCCACCCGGTCGCGATCCACCAGGGTCGTCAGGGCTGCGCCGGCAGGACGGTGCCAGCGCAGGGACCGAGGCTGATGCGGTAGCCGCCGCCTTCTGCACCGGCGGACAGGCCGATCCCCGTCGCCGTCCCGGCCGTCTCCAGCAGCGCCGGTCCGGTCAGGGCTCGGCCGACTGTCAGGTCGTGGAACCCTGGCCGCGTTTCCTGCAGACAGGGCGGCAGGTGGCTCGGCGCCCTGACAACGGAAGGGTTCCGGCGCGGCTTGCGTCACGAACCGGGAATGATCGTCGTGCCGAGCGCCCTGCACTGCACGGAACCAGGCGAGGGGTATTCCCATGCCTGCACGCCGCGCGCCGACCGGTCGTTCAGCAGCACATGGCCGAAGACCATGCAACGGCCCGGCCGGGTGGTCCGGCCGGGCCTTGGGGCGCGCGTCAGATCAGGAAGCCGTCGAAGAAGGCTGCAAGCTCATCGGTCGCGTCCAGAGGCAGCACATGGGCGACATACTGGTCGGGACGAACCACGACCAGGGCGCCGCGGCTGCGGTCGATGCCCCGCAGCGCATGGATGTCCTGCGCGGGATCGGCGCAGTAGACCTTTTCATAGTCGATCAGCCCCAGCCTGCCGCTGCGGGGCAGAAGCAGCGGCGGCAGTTCTTCCAGCTTCAGCTCTCGGAAGTTCTGCGGGAAGACGGCACGCAGGTCGATCTGGGCGTCCACATCCTCGCCCGGACGGTTGTGGCGCAGCGGCGAGGCGGGGTCGTCCGCCAGGAAGGCGCACAACCGCTGGATCGCCGAACCCTCGGCGCCCGGGTCCTCATGGGGCGCAAAGGCGAACAGCCGCCAGCGGCCGTCCGCCGTGACCGCATGGCCAAGCTGCATCGGCCGCGCGTCGGCAAGCCGGATCACGGGGGCGGAATGGAACCGTGCCCCGATGGGATAGCCCGTCGCCAGGTGCTGGTGCGTCGCCCCGCCGGTCAGGGTCGAGGGCGCATAGGTCACCTGCATGCCGGCGGTGTAGCGGCCGTTCTCGATGAAGCTGCGCTGGAACAGCGGCGTGTCCCCGGCCGCGGCGTCCTCGGGGCGCTCGCTCATGATCCGGGCCCATTTGCGGTCGAAGTCGATGAGGTCCTGCGCCACGCCCTGCCGCTCGGCCGAATAGCTGTGCAGGATGGCGGGGTCGGCGCGGCCCCGCAGCACGGCGGCCAGCTTCCAGCCGAGGTTGAAGGTGTCCCCCATCGACACGTTCATCCCTTGCCCAGCCTTGGGGCTGTGGGTGTGGCAGGCGTCGCCCGCGATGAACACGCAGGGCAGGCGGTCCGACCCTTCCGGCACGTCGTCGAACCTGTCGGTCAGGCGCTGGCCGATTTCGTAGACCGACCACCAGGCGACCTCGCGGACGTCGAGCGAATAGGGCGCAAAGACCGCCTGCGCCGAGGCGATCAGCTTTTCAACGGTGATGGCGCGGTCGGCGACCCGTTCGCCGGGGGCGAGCTTGTCCAGCTCGATATAGATGCGCGTCAGGTAACCGCCCTCGCGGGGGATGATCAGGACGCTGCCCTGCGAGGATTTCAGGATCGACTTCATGCGGATGTCGGGGAAGTCGGTGACGCAGAGCACGTCCATCACCCCCCAGGCCTGGTTGGCGGAATCGCCCCTCAGCTCGCGCCCGATGGCCCGGCGCACGGCGCTGCGCGCGCCGTCGCAGCCGACCGCATAGCGCGCCCGGACCGTCCGGGTGCTGCCGTCGGCCGCCTCCAGCACCGCCGTCACCGGGTGATCGCCGCTGTCCGCCACGGTCAGATCGCGCAGGGTCAGGCCATAGTCGGGGCTCAGCCGGTTCGGGCTGTTGCGCATGATGTCCAGGTACATGTCATGGACGCGCGCCTGGTTCAGGATCACGTGCGGCATCTCGGACAGGCCGTCCTCGACGTCCTGGATGCGGCCGTTGCGCGTCAGGCGCGACGGATCGGCGGGATCGGGCTTCCAGAAGGTCGTCTCGTTCACCCAATAGCCCTGGTCCAGCACGGTGGAAGCGAAGCCGAAGGCCTGAAACATCTCCATCGAGCGGCAAGAGATGCCGTCGGCCTGGCCCTTGTCCATCGGGCCCTCGCGGCGCTCGACCAGGCGGGTGACGATCTCGGGGAAGGCCGAAAGCTGGGCGGCCAGCGTCAGCCCGGCGGGTCCGCTGCCGACGATCAGCACGTCCATCCTGTCAGGCAGCGGGGTGCCGTCCTCGGGAACCCCCGGGGCCGCGGGCCGGATGGTCGGGTCGCCGGGGCGGAAGCCGTCGCGGTGATACTGCATGTGATCCTCCCTGATTTGGTAAGACGGCATACAATCTGGCGGCTTGGCAGGCAAGGACAAGTAAGTGTAGCTACAAACTGCGCCTTGCCCGACAGGAACGACGGTGACTGACCCAACCCTCCGCACCATGCCCGGCCACCTGATCCGGCGCCTGCACCAGTTGTCCACGCAGGTCTTCGCCGCGGCGATGGCGCAAGCGGGCGAGGACCTGACGCCGGTCCAGTTCGCGATGATGGATGCGCTCGCGGCCGAGCCCGGGCTGGATCAGGCGTCGCTTGCGCGCGCCATCGGCAAGGACCGCGCGACGGTCGGGGCCGTGGCCGAGCGGCTGGCGAAGAAGGGCCTGATCGCGCGCACGGCCAGCGCCCATGACCGGCGCGCCATCGAGCTGGAGCTGACCGGCGCGGGCCGGGACCTGCATGCCCGGCTGGCCCCGCGCGTGGCCGCGATCCAGGCCGACATCCTGCCGGGGCTTTCCGAGGCCGAGCGCGCGACATTCGTCGCCCTGGTCGCCCGCGCGCTGGCCGCGGCGGGCGACTGATGGGTGCAGGCGTGACGAAGTCCGGCACAGGTTCGCCTGCCCGCCTTCAGCGCGATCCGGGCGATGAGGGCAGGGCCCTTGCCGTTCCGGAGCCCGCCGCCGGGACGCCCGGCTCGCGTCCGTGGCGGCGCCGGGACTTGACGCTTGCCTCGGTCTTAACCGACAACCGCGGGAATCTCGCAGTCCACAGGCAAGGCGCATGACCCTCATCTCCGCGACGATTCTGACCGGCTTTCTGGGTTCCGGGAAGACCACGCTGCTCAAGCGCGTGCTCGGCGAAGCGCATGGCCAGAAGATCGCCGTCATCGAGAACGAGTTCGGCGAGGAGAACATCGACAACGACATCCTCGTTTCGGACAGCAACGAGCAGATCATCCAGATGAGCAACGGGTGCATCTGCTGCAGCATCCGCGAGGATCTGCGCAGCACCCTGCGGATGCTGGCCGTCAAGCGGCACGAAGGGGAACTCGACTTCGACCGTGTCGTCATCGAGACGACGGGGCTGGCCGACCCCGGTCCCGTGGCGCAGACCTTCTTCATGGACGAGGACGTGGCCGGCAGCTACGTCCTCGATTCCATCATCACGCTGGTGGACGCCAAGCACGCCGACCAGCAGCTGGACGCCCGGCAGGAGGTGCGCCGGCAGATCGGCTTCGCCGACCGGATCTTCGTGACCAAGGCCGACCTGGCGGATCGCGACGCTCTCGAAACGCTGATCCCCCGACTGAAGAGGATGAACCCGCGCGCGCCGGTCGAGATGGCCCGTTTCGGGGACGTGCCGCTCGGCAAGGTGCTGGATCTGCAGGGCTTCAACCTGAACGCCAGGCTGGACATCGACCCGGAGTTCCTGACCGGCGACGACCATGCGCACGACCACTGCGACCATGACCACGGGCATTGCCGGCATGATGCCGAAGGCCATGCTCAGGGCGGGCACGGGCACGGGCACGGGCACGGGCATCACCATCACCACGACGACGACGTGAAAAGCTTCGTTTACAGGGCCGACCGCCCCTTCGACCCGGTCCGCCTGGAAGAGTTCCTGACCGCCGTCGTCGATGTGCACGGCCCGAACATGCTGCGCTACAAGGGCGTGCTGAGCATGAAGGGCCTCGACCGCAAGGTCATTTTCCAAGGGGTCCACCAGGTCATGGGCAGCGACCTGGGACCGGCGTGGCAACCCGGCGAGCCGCGGCAAAGCCGGATGGTGTTCATCGGCATCGACCTGCCCCGGAACATCCTGGAAGAGGGGCTGGAGCAGTCCCTGGCTTGAAAGCCCGCCCTGCCGAAGGCAAGGGGACGGGTTCAGCCGCCCGCCTGTGAGGACCAGTCATGAAGCGCACCGTTGACCGATCTTCGCCGGTCCCCCTGCACAGCCAGATCAAGCAGATCCTGATCGACGAACTGCAGGACCCGGACCGCACGGCGGCCCCGGTCCTGACCGAGAACGGGCTGATCAAGCGGTTCCAGGTGAGCCGCGCGCCGATTCGGCAGGCGCTGAAGGGCTTGGCGGACGAGGGCTTCGTCATCCGCCACCGCGCCAAGGGCACCTTTCCCGTCCGCGGCCTGAACGTGCGCCTTCCGTCGGCCGTCGAAATCGGCGGGCTCAGCCGGTACCTGACAGAGCAGGGGATGAAGCCGACCTCGCGCGTGCTGGACGTCCGGAGGGTCGAGGCGCCGGAGGAGGTCAGGCAGGCGCTCGGCCTCGAGCCGGGCGAGGAACTGCTTCATCTCAAGAGGGTCATCCTTGTCGAGGACTCTCCGCTGGTTCTGGCCGCCAGCTATCTGCGGACGCCGCCCGGCTTCCTTCCCGGCAAGGAAGAACTCGAGCGCAGCGGAACGATCTTTTCACTGGTGGAACAGCAGCTTGGCATCGTCTTCACGCATGGCGAGCAGAATATATGGGCCGCAGGCGCCACGGGGGAAGAAGCGGACGCGCTTGATGTCAAGGCGGGCGACCCCGTGCTTGTCACGGTGACGACCATGTTCAAGGCCGACGGGTATCCGGGCCTGTGGCGGCGCGCGGTGCACCGCGCCGAAGACTTCAAGTACGCCCTCAGCATCAACCGCTGAAAACCTCTTTTCTTGTCCCAGCCATTGTTATAATAATAGCACAATAAGGACGGCCGGAGGGAGCGCCGTCCCGATCGCGACGGACGTGTTCTGGGTGGGGAAGAACGCCGTTCTCCTGCGCCAAAGGGAGGAAATCATGTGCCTTAAACACAGCCGCGGCGCGGCTGAACCGGTGCCGCCGTTCACCTCGCTGTTTCTCGACCGGCCCGCTGACAGGGAGGCCACCGTTGGCACGGTCAACACCGTGCTTGGCGCGGTGGAGGCGAGCCAGCTTGGCGTGACGCTGCTGAGCGAGGCGCTGATGTATGTGCTGCCCGGCGCCGAGTACGCTTTCGACATCAGGATCGACCGCGCCGAGGTCTTCGACCGGCTGGCGGCCAGGCTGGCCGAGTTCAAGGCGGCGGGCGGCGGCACGATCGTCGACGCCACCGGCATGTTCCAGGGGCGCGACCTGCGGCTGTACGAGGCACTGTCCCGCGCCACCGGCGTCCATATCGTCGCCACGTCCGGGCAGGGGCCGGAGAACATGCTGGGCGGGTATTTCCTGACCCCGCAGACGAACCCCCCGACCCCCTGGCCCGCCCAGAAATTCGCCGAGATGTTCGGCCGCGAAGTGAACGAAGGCATGGTCGTTCCGCGGCTGGAGCGGCGTGCGCCCGCCGGGATGATCTGCACGGCGGTCAGCCTCGAGGGCATGACGGCCACCGATGGCAGCCTGGTGCGCGGCGCGGCGCGGGCCGGCGCGACCTACGGGGTGCCGGTCTTCATCCGGTGCGGCTCGGATGCGCTTGCGGAACTGCAGTTGGCCATCGAGGAGTCGATGCGGCCTGACCGTGTCGTGATCGCCGGGCTCGACCGCCGCGACGCCGTTGCCAAGGGCTGGCCCCTGGCGGTGGCGCAGGCCGGGGCCTGCGTCGGCATCGACCACGTGGGCTCGACCGATCCCTTCTACGTCAGCGATGCCGAGCGCGTGGCCCTGGTCCTCGACCTGATCGGGGCGGGCCATGCCGACCGCATCGTCCTGTCGTCCAGCGCCACCGGCGTGGCCTTCGGCGAGCCGGGCAACGACCTGCCCTTCGCCACCGTCCTGACGACCTTCGTGCCCATGCTGGAACAGGCGGGCGTTTCCCGGGACCTGATCGACCAGATCCTGATCACGAACCCCGCGCGCCTTCTGAGCGTGGGCGGAGAAGCTTGATGACACGCGTAAACACGGTCCTTGGCACGATTTCGGCGCATGAACTGGGGTTCGTCGCCATCCACGAACATATCGGCTACGGCATGCCCGGCAGCGAGCTTGACAGCCGCTGGTGGAAGACGCCGGAAGAACGCTATGACGAGACGGTGCCCAAGCTGCGGCAGTTCCACGAGAACGCCAAGCCCTGGGGTGCTGCGACCTTCGTGGACGCGACCGGCATCTGCAACGGCCGCGACGTGGACTATTACAAGTCCCTGTCGGCCAAGACCGAGGTCCATATCGTCGCCAGCACCGGCTTTGTCGGCGGCGACACCGCGCTGCCCTTCTTCGAGCGCGCCAGCGTCGAATACCTGACCGACCAGTTCGTCCACGAGATCGACGTGGGCATCGGCACCAGCGGGGCGAAGGCCGGCATCATCAAGGTCGGCGTCAGCCGCGGCTTCAAGATGAAGGAACTGGACAAGCGCATCTACCGCGCCGCGGCCCGCGCCTCGAAGGTCACGGGCGCGCCGATCTTCACCCACCTCGCCGTGGACTGCGAGCCGGCGCTTGCCATCTTCGCGGAAGAAGGGCTGCCCTGCCACCGCGTCCTTTTCGGCCATGCCGACGACGGCGTGAGCCAGGGCAGGATCAACGAACAGGCCATTCTCGCAGCCGGCGGCCGGATCGGCTTCGACACCTTCGGCTATGACCTGGAACTGCCCGACCCGCCGTTCTGGGGTCGCCCGCGGCAGGAACGCCTGGATCATCTTCTCCGCTATCTGCAGGGCGGGCTTGTGGACCAGGTGCTCGTCTCGGCGGATGCGAACTGCTCGCCGCTCGGCTGGCCCGGCGTCAAGGGGCACACCGTCAACTACCTGTTCGAACAGCTCATCCCCGACCTTCACGGGGCGGGGATCGATGACGCCACCATCGACAGGATCTTCGCGCAGCTCGCGGCAGAGTTCCTGACCCTGCAGCCGATCTCCGCTCAGTAACGAAACGGGTTTCAAGGGGGGAGCCATGACACCTGATACTCTGAAAAGCCTGCGCGTCGCCGTGATCGGCGCCGGCTATGCGGGCGCGACCGCCGCTCTGGCCCTCAGCCGGCTGGGCGCCGATGTCACCGTCTACGAACAGGCGCGGCAGGTCCGCGAGGTCGGCGCCGGGATCGGCCTGCGCCCCTCGACCATGGACCAGTTCCGCAAGCTCGGGATCTTCGACGCCATCGACCGGGTCACCACGGCCAGCAACTTCTTCGAGATCCTGACCGCGCAGGGCCAGCGCATCGCGATGGAGGAATGGCCGGAAAAGCAGGCCTTCAACGCCTCGACCCATTTCGTGCATCGCGGCGACTTCATCGACGCGCTGCTGGGCGTGCTGCCCGAGGGCATGGTCAAGCTGGACCACAGACTGGTCAGGCTGACCGACAACGGCAGCACCGCGACCGCCATCTTCCACAACGGGACCGAGATCGAGGCCGACCTGATCGTGGGCGCCGACGGCATCCGCTCGCAGGTGCGCCAGCACCTGTTCGGCGACCACGCCCCCGTCTTCGCGGGCGAGCACGCCTATCGCGCCGTGATCCCGATTGCCGACACCTTCGGGCTGGTCGGGGACGGCAACCTGCGCATGTACCTGGGCCACGGCACCAAGATCTATCTGCTGCCGCTGCTTCACCGCAACGAGGTCTCCTACGACGTGACCTGCCTTGCGACGGATTCCACGCCCGCGCCGCAGGGCAGCAAGGAACAGCTGCTCAGGGTCGTGGGCGGCTTCGACGACAGGCTGGTGAAGATCACCGAGGGCCTCGACATGGAGAAGGTGAACCTGCGGGCCGTCTATGACATCGACCCGGTGGACAGCTGGCATTCCGGCTCGGTGGTCCTGATCGGCGACGCGGCCCATGCGATGCTGCACCACCAGGGGCAGGGGGCCAACTCGGCCGTGCTGGACGCGGGCGCGCTGTCCGACGCGCTGGAGGCGGCCGGCTCGGTCGCCGAGGCACTGGCGCAGTATCAGGCCAACCGCAAGCCGGTGACCGACATGCTTCAACGCACCTCGCGCCAGGGCTGGAGCGAGGACGAGATCATGACCGTCTTCCCCAACCAGCGCCCCGGCGAAATCGCGGCACGGAGCTGACATGCCCCTCCATCCCACCATCGCCAGGTTCCTGGCCGACATGCCGGCGCCCCCGCCCGGCCCGCTCAACCCCGAGGCCATGCGCGCGGGCGAGGAAAGCCACGTCCCCGCGCCGGAAAAGCGCCTGCCCGTCCATACGGTCGCGGACCTGACCCTGCCGACCACGGCGGGCGAGGTGCCGGTGCGCGTCTACACGCCCTCCGGCGCCGAGACCCACCCGGTCCTGGTCTATTTCCACGGCGGGGCCTTCTTCCTGGGCAGCCTGAACACCCACGACCACGTGGCGCGCGAACTGGCCAACGCCACCGGCTGCACCGTCGTCTCGGTGGGCTATCGCCGCGCGCCGGAACATGCCTTCCCGGCGGGGCTGGACGACTGCTACGCCGTGGTGCGCTGGATCGCCGGGCATGGCCGGGAACCCGGCAGGGGGATCGGCTGGGACGGGCAGGTGCTGGCCGTTGCGGGCGACAGTTCGGGCGCCAACTTCGCGGCGGCGGTGGCGGCCATGGCGCAGGACGACGGCCTGGATGCCATCACCCATCAGGTGCTGTACTACCCCTCGCTCGACCTCGACTTCGATGCCGACCGCTACGAGTCGCTGAAAACCAACGCGCAGGGCTATGGGCTGGAAACGGCGCTGCTGAAGCCCTTCAACGCCTTCTACACGGACAGCGGCGCCGACCCCGCCGACCCGCGCGTTTCGCCCATCAGGCGGCAGGACCTGTCCGGCCTTCCCCCCGCGCTGATCGTCACGGCGGAATACGACCCGCTGCGCGACGAGGGCGAGGCGTATGGCCGGCAGCTGGCCGAGGCCGGGGTGCCGGCGACCGTCCGCCGCTACGAAGGCGCCGGGCACGGCTTCGTCCAGCATTTCTCGTGGCTGCCCGAGTTCCACGGCGTCTTTGCCGAAACGGCCGATTTCCTGCGGGGCCGGGGATGAGCGGCGTCGGCATCCACACGCTGTTCTCGCAATGGGGTCGGTTCGGGCTTTACAGTTTCTATATCGATGGAAGCGAACCGGCGATCGTGGATACCGGCATCGCCAGTTCGCCCTCGATCGGGATCGCGCCGGGGCTGCGCGAACTGGGCCGGCGCGTCGAGGATCTTCGCTGGATCCTGCTGACCCACGGCCATATCGACCATGTCGGCGGCGCCCATGCCCTGTGGGAGATGACCGGCCGCAAGGCCAAGGTCGTCATCCACGAGGCCGACGTGCCGTTCCTCCGCTCGCGCCGGGCGCATGTCGAGGAATACCTGGAAGCACGCGGCCGCTACATCAGGGACACGGACGGGGAATCGAAGATCGCCGCCGCCTGCCTGGCCGCGATCTCGGGCGAGATGGAGCCCCATGTCGTGGTGCGCCACGGCGACGAGCTGTCGCTGGGTCCCGACGTGACGGTCCGCGTCCATTCCGTGCCGGGCCACTCGGCCGGATCGGTCGCCTATGAGATCGTGGGGCAGGGCGACGTCTTCGCGGGCGATTCCGTCCAGATCCACGGCGCCGCCAACGGCTTTCCCAGCTATGCCGATCCGGATGCCTATCGTGACAGCCTTTTGCGCCTGCGCGACCATGTCAGGCCGAACCGCCTGTTCCTGGGCCACCCCTACCGCAGCCAGGGCGCGGAGTCCGAGGGCGTCGAACTGGACCGCGACCGGGCTGCGGCGAAGATCCAGGAAAGCATCGACATCGAGGCCAAGGTGCGCAACGCCACCTACAAGGTCGGCATTGACGGACCCGGCGTCGAGGAACGGCTGCATTCCCCGTTCTGCTGCATCGCCGACTACCTGAAGTACGACGGTGACCCGACGCTGGAGCCCTCGCCCTTCTTCACCACCATGCACGGCTATTTCAACAAGGGTTACCGGTCTTGATGAAGATCCTCAAAGACTTGCGCGTGCCCATGCGCGACGGCGTCCATCTTGCGGCCGACGCCTATCACGCCCCCGGTGACGAACCCCGCCCGGCCCTAGTCGCGCTCAGCCCCTATGGCAAGGAACTTCAGGCGCTCGCGCTGACCATTCCGCCGCAGAAGCGTCCCTCGCCGCTGTGGGACGGCTGCATCGAGGCGGGCGACATCGCGCGTGTGGTCAAGGAAGGCTATGTCCACGTGATCGGCGACGTGCGCGGATCGGGCGGATCGGAAGGCGAGCATATCGGCAATTACAATGCCGGTGGCGTGCCGCTGGGACAGGACGCCTACGACTTCATCGAATGGGTGGCCGCGCAGCCCTGGTGCAACGGCACCGTCGGCATGATCGGGATCTCGTATTTCGGCTCGATGCAGGTCTTTGCCGCGGCCGAGCGCCCGCCCAGCCTCAAGGCGATCTTCGTCAGCGGCGGTCACTTCGACTTCTACGAGACGACCTATCACGGCGGCATCATGTGGTTCATGCCGCGCGCGGCGCGCGAGGGTCGTGGCGGCGATTCCGGCTGGGCCTTCACCCACCGGCACAAGTCGCGGATGCTGGAGGCCTTTTCCGAGGAGGAGGTCCGGCAGCGCGTCGCGGAGCGCCTGGCCGATCCCGACGTGGCGGCCTGGCCGAACCTCGTCCACGTCCTGAACTATCCGATCCACCACGAAAGCTGGTTCGACATCATCACGAACGAAGTCGACGGCCCGTGGTACGAGGAACAGAACCCCATCAACCTGGCCCGCAACATCGACATCCCGGTCTATCTGCAGATCAACCAGGGCCGCGGCTGGACGGTCGATGGCACGATCGAGCTGTTCAATGTCCTGAACTGCCCCAAGAAGCTGGAAATCGGACCCTATCCGCCGATGCAGACCCGCCCCTGGGTGGACGAGCACGACACCATGTTCCGCTGGTACGACTACTGGTTGAAGGGGATCGACAACGGCATCATGGACGAGCCCGCCGTCAAGGTCCATGTCGAGGGGACGCGGCACTGGGCCACCGGCAGCAAGTGGCCGGTGAAGGATGTCGAATACCGTCCCGTCTACCTGCGCGCCCGCGGCAAGCTGGCCTTCGAGCCGGAACCCTACGGCGCCGACGTGGCCCATCCCGAGGGCTTCTACCAGGCCCCGCTGACCATCACCGACAAGGTGGAAAAGCTGACCTGGTGCACCGATCCCTTCGAAAAGCTCACGTCCGTCCACGGCACGGGCGCCGCGCATCTGTTCGTTGCCATCGACCAGCCCGACACCAACCTCATCCTGCGGTTCTGGGACGAGGCGCCCTCGGGCAAGCGGCAACTGGTCACGACCGGCTTCCTGAAGGCCTCGCACCGCGAACTGGACGACCGCACGACCGAAGGCGAGCCCTATCACCCCCATACCCGAAGCGTGCCGGTCGAGCCGGGGGTCATCAACGAATACGTGGTCCGGGTCTATCCCTTCGCCAACGACTTCCGCCCCGGACACAGGCTTGTGGTCGAGCTGATGTGCAACGAGCCGCTGGTGGACGAACACAATTCGCTGCTGCCGCCCGACGCCTTCCACCTGCCGGTGGGCCGCCCGGTGACGCACACGATCTATCGGGATGCCGAGCATCCCTCGCGTCTCGTCCTGCCCTTCGCGAAGGCCGGGTAGGGGCGGGCTGAAGGGCGGGGCAGGGGAAGGGCCGCGACCCGACATCGCAATGTCAGGCGTTCTGGAGGAGGACACCGCATGACAAGGACTGAATCGAAGCGGGGCGTCGTGGCCCCGGTGGTGGCGCATGTCGCGGCGAGGCCGGACCCCGTGGCCCGGTCCCTGCGGGTCGGCAGGCCAACCTTTGCAATACGGAGTGCCTCACCTCCGCGCTTGTCCGCGCCGGCAGGGCGCGGCGCCTGCTCCGGGACAGTCGGGTTCCCGGGCGCCTTGCCCGCCGAGGGTCCGGGACCCCGCCTGCCATTTTCCCCTTCATCCGAGGAATGCGCATGACCGGCACCGCCACCGTCCGTGAGTTCATCGAGCAGCGATCCTTCTCGCGGTTCCACTTCTGGATGCTGTTCTGGACCTGCTTCATCATCACCTTCGACATGTACGACCTGGTCGTCTATGGGGCCGTGCTTCCCGTGCTGATCAAGCAATGGGGCATCACGCCCGTCGAGGCGGGCGCCATCGGCTCGTACGGCTTCTTCGGAATGATGCTCGGGGCAGTCGGGTTCGGCGTGCTTGCGGACCGGTTCGGCCGCAAGCGCATCCTGCTGACCGCCGTCGTGCTGTTCAGCGCGTCCACGGCCCTGTGCGGCTTCGCCCCGTCGCCGACGGTGTTCTCGGTCTTCCGGTTTCTCGCCGGCCTGGGGATCGGCGGCATCCTGCCCACCGTCATCGCCACGCTGACCGATTACGCGCCGAAGGGCCGGGCCAACAGCTACGTCGCGATCGTCATGAGCTTCTTCCACGTGGGCGGCATCGTCGCGGCCCTCGTCGCCATGGCGCTGATCCCCCGGCTCGGCTGGCAGGCGGTCTACTGGCTCGCCGCGATCCCGCTCTTCTTCGTCCCGTTCATGGGCCGCTACTTCCCGGACTCTCCGTCGGTGCTTGTCCGACGCCGCGGGCCGGACGCCGCCCTGCGCGTCCTTGGCGACCTTGCCGGCCGGCCTGTCGCCGCCGCCGAGGTGTCCTTCCCTGCCCCTGAGGCCAAGGAGCAGCGCGCGCCCATCCAGGCGCTTTTCACCGAAGGCCGTGCCCTGGGCACCGTCATGATCTGGATCGCGTTCTTCATGTGCCTGCTCATGCTCAACGGCCTCACCGTCTGGCTGCCGCAGCTGATGGTGAGGTCGGGCTACGATCTCGGGTCCAGCCTCAACTTTCCCATCTGGCAGAACATCGGCGCCATCGTCGGCACGCTGTTCTTCGGACGGCTTGCCGACAGGCTGGGCGTGAAAAGGGTGCTCGTGCCCATGTATGTCGGCGCCGCCATCTCTCTGGGGCTGCTGGGCTTCGGCAGCGGACTGGTGCTCCTGCTCGCGCTGATCGCCGTGACCGGCGCCACCGCCAATGGCGCGCAGAACCTCTCCTACGCCTTTGTCGCGCAGTATTACCCGCCGTTCATGCGCTCGACCGCGATCGGGCTCGCCTCGGCGGTCGGCCGGATCGGCGCGATCTTCGGGCCCATCTTCGGCGGCGTCCTGCTGACCATGAACCTGCCGATTTCCGCAAACTTCCTGTGGTTCGGCCTGCCCGGCCTGCTCGCGGCGCTCGCCTTCTGGTTCGTGCCCCTGAAAGGCAAGCCCGATCCGGCGAAGTCCCCGCTGTCCCTTGAGGAGGCATCATGACCTTCGCCCTTCACGAGCCGGTCGCTCCAAGGGCGCCGCATCGATGCCGCCCCGGCCGCAGTCTTCCCGGAAGCTAGGGCTTCCGCGCCAGGGGTAGGGCGGTGAGCGGCTGGGAGGAAGCACGCACCGCCGCAGACAAGAACATCCGGGCTGCCGGAATCCTTGAGGAGGAGGACGCATGATCACCACGGAATCGAAACGCGGCATCGTTGCGCTGATGGTGGCGCATGTCGCGGGGATGCTGGACCTCGTGGCCCTGCCCGTCTGGGTGGGAACGCTGATCTCGCAATACCGGTTCGCGCCGCAGCAGGCAGGGGGGCTGGCGACGCTGTTCCTTCTGGGCGCGTCGCTGGCCAGCATGGTCCTGGCGCCGCGCTTCAACCGGATCAATCCGAAACTCGCGGCGGTCCTGGGCTTCGCCACGTCCTGCGCGGCCTTCATCCTGGCCTCGCGCAGCGCCGCCTTCGAGGTGCTGGCGGTCCTGCATCTGGTCGGCGGCGTGGCCGCAGGGGTCGCGCTCAGCTCCACCCATGGCACGATCGGCCATGCGGCGAACCCGCACCGCACCTTCGCGCTGGCGGGTCTTGCCATCGGGATCTTCGGCATCCTGTTCCTGGGCGCGGCGCCCGGCCTCATCGCCGCGCATGGCGGGCCGGTCCTGTTCGTCCTGTTCGCCATTCTCATGGGGGCCGCGACCCTTGTCGGCCTGATGTTCTTCCCCAAGGTCACGCGGCACATCGCCAGCGACGACGTGGGCCGGGACACCGGCCGCCGCGTGCCGCCGCTTGGCCCGGCCGTGTGGTTCTCGATCGTGGCCATTGCGCTGATGTGCATGACCCAGGCCATGACGCTCAGTTTCTTCGAGCGCGTCGGAGAGCATCGCGGCTTCACGCTGGACATGGTGACCGTGTCGCTGGTGGTCTATGGCGTCGTCACGCTGTTGCCGGCCCCGATCGCGGCGCTGCTGGAGCGGAAGGTCGCGGCCACCACGGTGATCTCGGTCGTTCCGGTCTTCCAGGCGGTGTTCGCGCTGATCGCGATGACCACGACGAACCATCTGCTCTATACGGCGGCGGGTGCGCTGATGGGGTTCACGATCATCTTCGTGCACACCTTCGCCTTTGGCCTGCTGGCCCGGCTGGACCCGACGGGCCGCGCCGTGGCGGGCACCCCCGCCATGCTGATGGTCGGCTCGGCCTGCGCGCCGTTCCTGGGCGGCACGCTGGTCCAGTTCATTGGCTTCGAGGCCATCGGATATGCAGCCATCCTGTTCGTGATCGTCCAGCTGATCTGCTTCAACCAGACCCGCCGGATCGTGACGGGGGGCATCCCGACAATTTCAGCAGAAAGCGAAGTATCTCCTTGAACCGTGCATCTTGTCGGCTCGTGACCGGGATCGCGCTTGCCGGCGGTCCGAACCCGATCTTCGATGCGGGGCGCGCGGCCACGATGGGCCTGACCGGGAGGGGCGTGCCCGCGGGCCGGATCGATGCCGTCTTTCCGACCCCTCACCCTTCGGATCACGTCGACGGGCTCGCGGTCCAGTCCCGCATGGTCCGCCTGCCGCGGGCGGCGCGGCCGGTCGCCGCGGCACGTGATCGTCACGCGCGCACCCAAGACCTGTTCCGGCCCGCCCGTCGCGGGCGAGGACCTGACGCAGTCCCGGCCGGAGGGCGGCGCGCCGTCGATCCCGGTCGCGGACAAGGGAACCGGCTGGTCCCGGCGGCCCCGCAAGGCGGAACCAGAGCCTGATGCATACCCGAGGGACCGGGAGGAGATCGGTCCGCTTCAACAAGGGAGGTAAACCATGACAACCACAGAGATCGCGACATCCAGCATCGACATCTTCTCGGACGAGGTGCTGCAGGACCCCTATCCGCATTACGCGGCGCTGCGCGAGGAAGGCGCGGTCGTCTATCTGCCCCGGAACGACCTGTGGGCACTGACGCGCTATCGGACCATCCGCGACGCGCTGGAAAACAGCAGCGTCTTTTCCTCGCAAAGGGTCGCCTTCAACGACGACATGAACCGGGCGCTTGCAGGCACCAGCCTTGCGACCGATGCGCCCGACCATCGCCAGCTTCGCAAGACCCTGCTTGCCCCGCTGACGCCGCGCGCGCTGAAAAGCATCGAGGACGACATCGGATCGAAGGCCGACCGGCTGGTCGACGACCTGGTTGCGCGCGGGTCCTTCGACGCCATCGGCGATCTGGCCCGCGCCTTCCCGCTGCAGGTCGTGTCGGACATGATCGGCGTGCAGGGCGTCGCGCGCGAGAACATCCTGCGGTGGGGCGAGGCCGCCTTCAACGTGCTTGGCCCGATGAACCAGCGGTCCGTCGAGAACTTCCCCGTCGCGGGCGAGCTGTTCCAATGGTGCAAGACCGTCCGGCAGGAGGACCTGGTCGAGGGAAGCCTGGGCCACGGCATCTTCGAATCCGCCAAGCGGGGCGAGATCGCGCCCGAAAGCTGCGGCGCGATCATCCACCAGTATGTCGCGGCGGGCATGGACACCACGATCACCTCGATCGGCAACGCCATCGCCCATTTCGCGGCCTTCCCCGACCAGTATGCCAGGCTCGCCGCCGATCCGTCGCTGGTCCGGTCCGCCTTCAACGAAACCCTGCGCTATGAGCCGCCGGTCAACCTGTTCGGCCGCCATGTGAAGTCCGACATCGAGGTCGAGGGAACCCTGATCCCCGCCGGGGCACAGGCTGCGGTGCTGTTCGCGGCCGGGAACCGTGATCCCCGCCATTACGACGACCCGGATACCTACCGGATCGACCGCGATCCGGCGGACCACCTGGCCTTCGGCTATGGCATCCACACCTGCGCCGGCCAAGGCCTGGCCCGGATCGAGGCGCTGGCGATCCTGTCGGCCTGCGCCCGGCGCGTGCGCAGCTTCCGCGTCGGCGAGGGGCAGCGCCAGATCAACAACATGACACGGGGGCTGAGCAGTCTGCCGGTTCTTGAAATCCGGGCGAAATGAGCGGGGTGGCGGCAATGACAAAGGGCGCGTTTCTGCGGATCGACCGGGACAGGTGCGAAGGCCACGGCCAGTGCGCCATCATGGCGCCCGACCTTCTGCACCTCGACGACGCGGGCGAGGTCGTCATCGACGTCGCCGACGTGAGCGACCGGATGGAAGCCGCGCGCAAGGCGGTGCAGGCCTGTCCGGCCATCGCGCTGAGCATCGAATGACCCGGTGATCGATCCGTCAGTCCAGCCGCGGAGGTGAAGGCGGACTGACCATGTGCGTCCCCGCCGCGGGCGGCGCACAGCGACCGGCTGAAAACGCAAGAACACGACCGCAGGCGCGCCCGCGCCTACGGACAGCCGCTTGCATGCAAGAACGGGAGGATATCTGCATGTACAGTCAACCTGAACCAGGATTGCGGAGCAGGGCGCCCATCGCCCTGGCCGCCCTGGGCTGGGCCGCCGCCGCGCCGGCGCTGGCCGCCGAGATCGCCGTGGATTGCGGCGCGGGGGGAACGATCACCGAGGCGCTGGAGAAGGCCGCCACGGGCGACCGGATCACGTCGAACACCGGAACCGGCATCCTTGTCGATCGGGGCTCGCAGGCGGATGTCGCCGCGAACGACATCTCGGGCAACGGGGCGAATGGCATCACCGTCAGCCGCAATTCCGGGGTCGCATTCCACAGCACCGGAACCGAGCGGCCCGAGGCGGGCAACACCGGCACGGCGCCGAACGCGGGCCTTGGCGTTCACTGCGCGCTCGGCGGCTATGTCGAGGGGCCGCTCGGCACGCTTCGGGGCGAGAAGGGGACCGTTGCCGTGCAGGCAGGCTGCATCGACGGCACCGAGGCCGGCACCGGCGTCCCGGATCGCCAGAACGCCGGACAGGCGGCGGCATCTTCGCAGAAGGCAGGAAAAGAATGAACCACAACGGACACTTGTCTTTCCTTGCCGCGGCAGCCGCGGTGCTGGCGGCCACTGCCGCCTCCGCGCAGGAACCCGGCGGCATGCCGCCGCTGGACGCCATGCCGCCGCAGGCGCGGCTGGCCTACAACCTGGGCTCGGCGGGCCTGCTGGGCCGGATGAATACCTACGAGAACTTCAACACGGTCCAGGCCCGCATCGCGCTGTCCCGCGCGCAGATCGAGTTTTCCCGCGTGTCCGGCATCACCAGCGGCTACGGGGACGACTCGGACGTCATCGTGCTGCCCTTCGACGTGATGTATGCGCTGCCCGGCTCCGGGGGGCAGTCCTTCCTGCGCTTCAACGGCTTCGTGAACGACGTCAGCGGGGCAGGCGGCAACCCCACGCAGCTCAAGTCGTCGGTGAAGCGGCTCGATGTGCAGTACATGCGGTCTCCCGACATGGACACGCTGTGGGGCATCGGCCTTTATGTCGAGGCCGTCGATGTCGATCTGGAGCATACGGGCGGCACCATCGACCGCGACAGCTGGGGCATCCGGGCCGATTACGTGCGGAAGTTCAGCCCGCACTGGGGCGTGGCCGCGCGCGCCGACCTGAACTTCGGCACCGCCGAGACCCGCGTTCCGGTCGCGCCGGGCGTTGATTACGAGCTCGATCAGGACGACACGCGCCTGTATCTGCAAGGGGACGTGGTCGGCACCTATACCAGCCGCGATGCGGGCTGGATCCCCGCGGGATGGGTGTTCCATCCGATGATCTCGGCGGTCTATCAGCGCACCGAGTTCGACCCGGCCACCACCAGCTTCGGCCAGACGGTGGAAGGCACGGTGGGCGACAGCGACGACTATGGCTGGGTGGGCGCCAGCGCCCGGTTCGAAAGCATGGATTTCCGGCCCGGCAGGCTGGCGCCCTATTTCGAGGTCGGCCTGCAGCATGAATACGTGAACGACCTCGACCTGTTCGTCGACGACCCGAACATCCTGCACAGCGTCGTCGGCCTGTCGATGAACATCGGCCGCGGCGGGCGTCTGGATTTCGAATACGGGCGCCACGACGGTCTGGAGGGCGAGCGCAAGGACCAGGCCGTGACGGTCCATGTCGGCTACGTCTTCTGACCCCATCGGGATCGGCCCCGCATCGTGCCCGGCGTCGCCGCCGAAGCGGGGCGGGGCAGCCACAACCGAACATCGGGATCGCCGGGACACACAGGCCCGGCCATCCCATCCCCGACCGGGCGGACAGGTCCATGACCGGCACGGGTCTTTGCGTCCATGGACCTGCCCTTCGTCCCGGTGGCCGCAGCCTTGCGCGTTTCTGCCGCCACGCGTCGAACTCGACTGAAAGGAAACCAGCATGCCCCATATCACCTATCGCGACCCGAACGGTCGGACGCATGTCGTCGAGGTCGCAGTCGGCCTCACGGTCATGGAAGGCGCCCGGGACAACGACATTCCCGGTATTCTTGCGGATTGCGGCGGGGCCTGCGCCTGTTCGACCTGCCATGTTTATGTCGATCCGGCATGGGTCGAACGGCTGCCGCCCCAAGGCGAGATGGAGGCCGACATGCTGGAATTCGCCTGCGAGCCGGACCCGGTGCGGTCGCGCCTGACCTGCCAGTTGCGCGTGACCGCCGACATGGACGGCCTTGTCGTCACCATCCCGGCCGAGCAGGCCTGAGCGAGAGGACCGGATGATGCGCAACCACACCGCAGCCCTGCACCCGGAACGCGCGCCCCTCGGCAATATCGTCATTGTCGGCGCAGGCCATGCGGGCACCCAGCTTGCCGCCTCGCTGCGCGAGGAAGGTTTCCCCGGTCCGGTCACGCTGATCTCGCGCGAGGCGGACGCGCCCTATCACAAGCCGCCGCTGTCGAAATCCTTCATGAAGGATTCGGGCGCCCCACTGCAGCCCCTGAAGGGGGAACGGTTCTTCCATGACCATGGCATCGAGCTGCGGCTTGGCGCCGAGGTCACGGGGATCGACCGTGCCGCCCGGCAGGTGATCCTGTCCGACGGCACGCGTCTTCCCTATGGCCGGCTTGTGCTTGCGACCGGCGCTTCGGCGCGCCGGCTGACCATTCCCGGCGCAGGGCAGGGCGGCGTGTTTCATCTCCGCACGGCCGGGGATGCCCGAGCCATGCGATCGGCGCTTTCCGGTCACGGGCGCGTGGTGGTGATCGGCGGGGGCTTCATCGGGCTCGAGGCCGCGGCCATGCTGAGGGCGCGCGGCCACGGGGTCGAGGTGGTGGAGCTTGCGCCGCGGCTGCTGGGGCGGGCGGTCAGCGCCACCACGGCAATGGCCGTCGCCGACGACCTTGCCCGGCAGGGCATCGTCGTCAGATGCCGTGCCGGCCTGGACAGGCTGCTCGGCAACGGCGCGGTTTCGGGCGTGCGGCTTGAGGACGGAACCGAGCTGCCCGCCGACATGGTGGTGGTGGGGATCGGCGCGGCGCCGGATGACGGCCTTGCCCGGCAGTGCGGGCTGGCCTGCGAAGGCGGCATCGTGACGGACGGCATGCTGGCGACCGCCGACCCCTTCGTTTTCGCCATCGGCGACTGCGCGGCCTTCCCGCAAGCACAGCTGAATGCCCGCACCCGTGTCGAGTCGGTGCAGAACGCCACCGACCAGGCCCGCGCGCTGGCGCGGACCCTGACCGGCAGGCCGGCGGCCTATGACGCGGTGCCCTGGTTCTGGTCCGACATCGGCGCGCTAAAGTTGCAGATCGCGGGCCTCGCCCCCGGCTCTGACGAGGATATCCCGGTCCTTTCAGCGACCGGCGCCCTGCGGGCCGTCTGGCGGCTTGCCGGGGGTCGGCTTGTCGCAGTCGAGACGCTGAACGATCCGGGCATCCACATGCTCGCGCGCCGCCTTCTTGCAGCAGGGATCACGCCCGACCGCGCCGCCATGGCAGCCGGGGACAAGGCAACCCTGAAGTCGGCCCTTGATGCGGTTCAGGGCGCGTTGGTCTAGTCACTCGCGGCCTGCTGCCGGTTTCGTGGACACCGGATCAGGTTTGCATGGTGCCTGGGGCGCTGAAGCAGCGGCATTGATGAAATTCATCCGGTCGACGTCAAAAACCTGTAGACAGACGACCGTGCGATCCCAAGGCGGCGCGCGATCGCCGTAGGGCTGAGCCTTTCCCCGGCGTGCAGCCGCCGGACCTCGGTCGGATGGATCTTCGGCTTGCGTCCCTTGTAGACGCCGCGCGCCTTGCCGGCGGCGATCCCCTCCCTCTGCCGCTCGCGGCGCAGGTTGGTTTCGAACTCGGCAAAGACTCCCGGCATGTCGAAGAAGGCCTTGCCGGCGGCCGTCGAGGTATCGACCGGCTGCTCGGTGGCCTTGAGCGTGACGCCCTTGGCGCGAAGCTCATGGACGAGGTCCTGGAGATCCTTGAGCGAGCGCGCCAGCCGGTTGATGCGGGTGACGCCACGCGAGCCCTGGGCCTCTCGCTTGGGATCGCGACTGTTTGGCGCTGGCGGCCGAACTCGGCGCCACGGTTCTGACCGCGGATCAGGCGTTGGGGGGAGGCCGAGGTGGGCGTAACGGTCGAGGTCATTCGCTGACAAGGCCCATGGCTCCTTCCTGCGGCAGCTCCGCAGGTCGACGAGGCCATTGGTGGAACCGGACCTCTTCGGGCCGCCTGTATCAAGCAAGTTCCCGCCCCTCACGCAACGCCAGAAGACGGGGAGGAACTTTGGAATGGCGCTGCGGCTCTTCGTCTTCGATGCCTATGCCACCCTGTTCGACGTGGGTTCGGCCGTCCGCCTAGAAGCGGCCGAGCCTGGAGCCAAGGCCTGGTCGGACCGTTGGGCTGTGCTTGCTGCCCGGAGGGGTAAGTTTGGCAACTGTGCTTCAGGGAACTGCCAGGTGCCGTTGAGGATCTCTGGACGCGGGCGGTAGAGACGGACCATGTAATTCCAGCCGGGCACGATCGGCAGGCAGTTGGCGGTCCGACCGTCGCAGCCGCCGAACTGAATGGTCACCGATCCGTCGGGCTCTCCCCTCGCGGTGAGATTGTTGAGCGTGTAGGCACCGAATGGGTTCTCTGCGAAGTGCCCTTGGGCATCATAAACGCTGATCGACCAGAAGCCGTCGACCGGCACGTCCCTGACCGTGAGCCTGTACGCCCCGCTGCCGTCGTTCCTTGCCGGCGTCCGCGTGAGAGAGATGGCATCCCGGTCCGGATTGCCGCCCCACCCGGACGCGGTACCGATGAGGTGCCGCACGGGATCGACCTGACCTCGTTGGCCGAAGGCTCGCCTCAGATCCGGCAAAGTGGCATTGAGCGCCAGCAGCGCATCGCGAACCGTCTTCCGGCTCGCCTCGTCCCAAGGGGGCACCTCGAAGCGCCCGGGGCCGCCGGGCTGCTGAAAGCGGATCGCATCCTGAAGGGCATGGACCGCCGCGACATCCTGCGGGCTGGCTGGATCAACAAGCGTGCGGACCGCCGCAAGGATGTAGCGTATGCCGATTCCTTGGCGGGTAAAGGTATGATCGCCTGCCGCATAAATGGCATCCTGCGCGTAGTGGTCCTCGTCGACGATCTGAAGGACCATGTAGCGTCCGGCCGCCTCGGGCAGCGTGATCGTCACCGGCCCGGCGTCGAGATCGAACACTGCCTCCGAGTACAGTATGTCCCGATTGGGACGCACACCGCCGGCGTCGAGGGGCGGAGGCTCGCGGTGGTGATAGAACTGCCCGATCCCGCTGCGCCTGATGAACATGCCAAAGAACATGTCGCTTTCCGCACGATGGAAGTTGTCGACAGTGACCGGGACGGTGCTCTCCGATGGACCGGATTGTCCCTGTGCCGCGGCGGCTGCGCCAGCCAGAACGAGAGCACCGAGCCCAACCTTCATGACTTTACCTCCTCGATGTCCGGAAGTTGCCAGCTCTTGTCGAAGACGGGCTTCTCCGGGCTGTAGAAGCGGAACAGGGTGACCCATGCCGCCCCGGTGCCGTGTAGATCCAGTTGGTCTCTTGGCCGCTGGGAGCGGCTGGACCGAAGTACACGTCCACCGAGCCGTCCGGATTTTTCTGGAGGTTCTGGTATGAGTTCACCTCGACCTTCGGCGATTCACGCATCAGGTTCGCCTCCGCCTGATCGTAGACGGTCACGGCCCAGAACTGCTGCGCCGGCACGTGGGGCGGAACCCGCAGCCGATAGGTTCGGCTGCCCTCCAGCGGAGCAGCGTTCACGTCCCGCTGCCCGAGCAGGTAGAATGACGCACCGCCTTTGACCGCGGGGCGCAGCCGAGAAAGAAGAAGGCGGCGCGCTCGTCGAGTGCGATGTGCCCGCCGTCCCGGAACGTGAAGCCTGTCTCATGCCCGAAATCGCCGATGGCCAGGCTCCATTGTGCTCCCGGGTAGTAGGGCGGCAGCGCCGCGTTCGTCCGGATGAAGCCGGCATGCGCGTCCTGGATCGCCTTCTTGAGGGTCTCGCGGGTTGCCGGGTCGGGATTGAACGGCTTACCCTTTTCGATGCCGATGCTCCGCAACTGCCCCATGGCAACGAGATCGTGCGGTTGCACGGGTTCGTCGTTGATGATCCGCGCCAGGCTGTCGTAGACGCTGTCGTCGAAGCGAACGATGCCGTCGAACAGCTTTCCCGCCATGTCGATGTGGCGCTGCGGCGGGGGGTTCTCCGCCTGATCCAGCGGATACAGGCGCGTCTTTTTCACCAGGTCGAGCGCCTTGGCCACATCCGCCTCGGAGGTGGTCACCGGAATGGCCCGGAGGATCGAATAACCGTTGCAGGTGTCGAAGCGCACCGGAATGTATCCCGCCGCAACGGTCTGATCGTAACCGGGTGGCAGCAGCAGGTACTTGCCGCCCTTGCCTTGGTCCTAGTCCCGCGGACCGACATCGGCGCGCGGGATCTGCCAGGCATCGTTCATCGACCCGAACAGGCCGGCGCCCTCTGCGGGCGGAAGATCCAGGACCACCGGACCATCCTTGGTGTTGATGGCGATGTAGACGTACCAGGACGATGCGTCGGGCGTGGTGACCTGGAAGCGCCAATCGGCCTGCCTCGACCAGTAGACGATGTCGTTATAGCTCGCTCCGGCATCGCGCAGGAATGCCTGCCGCATGGTCTCAGAGGCCACAAGAGGCATGCCCCAGATCGCTGCCTCGACGGCGCGGCGTTCGACAGTGCGGCGGGCAAGGTCGTCAGAAGATGGAGTCTGGGCAAACGCAGATGTGACGAGGGCGATGATTGTGGGTGCTGACAGAAGCCATCTCTTCATGGTGCATCTCCTGTCCCTCTGTCGAGCCGAGTGCCACATGAGTAACCCGACACTACGGACCGAAATCGGCTATCAGGTGAAACCCCGAGAGCTGGACAGGGAAAAATCCATGCGTTTCGACGCGGAAAGCCTGCAGAGGTTGCTCTTGTCGCCGTCATGTGCAAGCTTATCATCCTGGCAAACGCATCGCTGGGGGAAGTACCAACCTGGGCCGAAATACGGCCTTGAGGATCGGATATTCCGTCACAAAATCGGTCTGTTCGTCCTATGGGAGCTGACGTCAGACAGATGCGAAGTGGCAACCCGCAGGCTTAGTGGTTCGTGTCGCTGTGCGGCCCAAGCCGTCGCTCGTCACCGTAGGGACGAACGCCGGCTCTCGATCCACGGCACCACCCACCTGCGCCCAAGATAGCAGTGGAGGAGCATCTCGAGCGTCGACGCCGTCTGATGCAACATCCGATACTCGGAGGTCGCTGGTCCGGTCAGGCTAATCGCGGGAGTTCGCCTAAGCGCCGAAGAGGTGGGAGAGGTGCTCGGCAGTCTGCACCTTAATGTCCGCCCACTCACGGCGACCCAGGCCTATGCCACTGGACACCTCAGGTCCGCCACACGAGCCCTCGGCCTCTCGCTTGGGGATCGCGCCTGCTTGGCATTCGCGGCTGAACTCGGCGCCCCGGCTCTGACCGCCGATCAGGCCTGGGGCAGTGCCGACGTTGGCGTGAAAATCGAGATGATCCCGGGGGCAGGGCAACGATCTGCCAGAGGCGGCATCCAGTCACCTGCTTGCTTCTGGCATTGTTGCCGACCAGCGTGTCTGGATCGCAGCTGAGCAAGGGTATGCCGGACATCTGATTTCCAGACACCGTTCCCGACAGGAAAGAGCGGGAGCGGTGTGGTTGCCAGACCGTTCGTCCCACATGTACGAGGTCCGAACGTTTGCTGGATATCTCGTACCTAGATGTTTGATCCCACGGTTTGATGGTGCGATCCTTTCTCAGGAATGGAAGGAAGCATTATGGGCCAGGTTCGTCACGGAAGCGCCACGACCACGCACGCCGTCAGAGCTGCAATACAACGATCGCAAGCTTCGCTCGCGACGTTGAGCCGGGATCTTGGGATCAACCCGAAGACCGTTGCTAAATGGCGCAAGCGCCAGACGGTCGAGGACCTCAAGACCGGGCCGAGAGAGCCGCGCTCGACGATCTTGA
>NZ_NSJZ01000187.1 GCF_002287065.1 Paracoccus salipaludis | reverse complement strand
CCGCTGACCCCGGCCATGGTCTCGGCCATCTGGGAATTGGCATCGGCGCTCGACGCCGCCCGTATCCCCTCCGAGGTAGACAACAGCGTCTGGCTCGAGGTGCCCTCCCGGCTGCTGCGCGGCGAGGACGGGCGCAGCGATAATGTCTGGCTGCGCGAGTGCCTGACACGCCTGACTGGCGTACAGCTCAGTGGCGAGTGGCGCGGCGATCCATGGGGCGCGGTCTTGCTGGCTGAATGGAAAATTACCCAAGGTGGCTCAATGGTGCGGGCACTGATCCCGCCCGCAGGCGTCCATGCCCTCCGCAGTCCGCAGAACTTTGCCAAGATCGAGGCCCGCGCAGCCCACAGTCTAACCGGCCACGGCCGCCAACTTTATGTGCTGCTTGCTGACAAGAAGCGTTTGGGGCGGCCGTTCTGGACCTTCACCCTGGACGAGCTGCGCTCCCTCATGGGGGTGGCCGACAAGAAGTCCTACGAGCGTTGGAATAACTTCCGTCA
>NZ_NSJZ01000186.1 GCF_002287065.1 Paracoccus salipaludis | reverse complement strand
CCGGAGCTGCTGCGCAGATCAACCAGATCCGTGTCAGCATGAGCTTCGGGCGCAAGCTTCCTTGACAGTATCGTGGCGGGACCGGAGGGTCATCATGATAGTCGTGTCTCGGGAAAGCCGGTGAAATTCCGGTGCGGTCGCGCCACTGTAACCGCCAATATTGCGGGAGCCAGACCCCGTGCACGCCTTCAGTCCTTTCACCCCGGACGCGTATCCGGAAGGAGATCGCCATGACCTACATCACTGCCGCCCCCGGCACTCACACAGCTCCGATCCCCCTGCGCGAGATCGCCCCATGGGCCATTTTTGCTGGGCTGATTGCGCTCCTGGCACTGTATTTTGTCAGCACCGAACAGGGCGCCGTTGCGGTGTTCGACGGGATGTACGTGCATGAATTCGTGCATGATGCCCGCCATCTCCTTGGCTTTCCCTGCCACTGACGGGAGGGGAACATGGGACGTCTTTTGCTGCTCGGCATGATTGCTGGGCTGATCGCGGGTC
>NZ_NSJZ01000185.1 GCF_002287065.1 Paracoccus salipaludis | reverse complement strand
CATTCTACGCCGGATGGCTTTTGACGTGACGCATCCTGATGCGCTTCATAGTGGAGAAGATGGTGCACCACGCAACAAGGCAGTAAAACGGTGATGCTAAGCTTGCGACAGGCGGCTGAACTGACAGGCAAGAGCAAGTCAACTCTTACACGTGCTATCAAGGCAGGTCGTCTTTCTGCCTCCCGCAACGCTGAGGGGATGTTTGCCATAGATCCTGCTGAGCTCGCACGTGCTTATCCCTTCGTGGCCCCGTCCGACGCAGAGCATGACGCACACCATGGTGCACCACGCAACAGTGAGACAGATGAAGCAGCAATCCTGCGCCTGCAGCTTTCTCTATTGATAGACGAGCGGGAGCGGGAACGAGCCATCGCAGAGCGCGAGCGCGAACAGTTAGCCGGAACTGTGGCTGACTTGCGAGTGCGACTGGATCGAGCCGAGCAGCGTATTACCGCGCTCATTAGCGATAATGCTTATAGGACGAAGCGTCCCTGGTGGAAGT
>NZ_NSJZ01000184.1 GCF_002287065.1 Paracoccus salipaludis | reverse complement strand
GATCGTTTTCGCGACCGCCCTCGGAGGGGTTTTCGCCTTAGTCTATGCTTGGGCGCACGGGCGTCTGTCGGACCTTAGCCCCCTGGCAACCGCTGGGGCGATTGCGGTCCTCGGCTATGTTTCTGTGACCTTGGTCCCGGGGCTGAAATACGCCGCCAACCCGCCTGCTGTCGGCAGCCCAGAGACGATCGGCATGCGCACTGGGCTGTACTTTCTGATGCTCGCAATCTCTATCGCCGGGATGGTGGCGGCGGTGGTTGTGGCGCGGCGCGTGACGGACCACCGGCTTGGCTGGCTGGCGGGCGGGGCAACCTACGCGGGTATCGTCGTTCTCGCGGCGCTGATCCTGCCTGCGGTGAGAGAGGTTCCTGCCGATTTTCCGGCGGAGGTGCTGCAGCAGTTCCGTACTGTCTCGCTGCTCCTCAACGCAATTCTGTGGGGCGGAACCGGACTGATCTTCGGCTGGCTGGTCGGGCGCGGAACCCCTTCATCGATGCTATCGA
>NZ_NSJZ01000183.1 GCF_002287065.1 Paracoccus salipaludis | reverse complement strand
TAGTGGAGAAGATGGTGCACCACGCAACAAGGCAGTAAAACGGTGATGCTAAGCTTGCGACAGGCGGCTGAACTGACAGGCAAGAGCAAGTCAACTCTTACACGTGCTATCAAGGCAGGTCGTCTTTCTGCCTCCCGCAACGCTGAGGGGATGTTTGCCATAGATCCTGCTGAGCTCGCACGTGCTTATCCCTTCGTGGCCCCGTCCGACGCAGAGCATGACGCACACCATGGTGCACCACGCAACAGTGAGACAGATGAAGCAGCAATCCTGCGCCTGCAGCTTTCTCTATTGATAGACGAGCGGGAGCGGGAACGAGCCATCGCAGAGCGCGAGCGCGAACAGTTAGCCGGAACTGTGGCTGACTTGCGAGTGCGACTGGATCGAGCCGAGCAGCGTATTACCGCGCTCATTAGCGATAATGCTTATAGGACGAAGCGTCCCTGGTGGAAGTGGCGAAGAGGTCCATAAATCACAGCAGTCAATGAACGATATAATTTTAT
>NZ_NSJZ01000182.1 GCF_002287065.1 Paracoccus salipaludis | reverse complement strand
AGGGCGCGATCGGTCAGATCCGCTAGCGGGTTCGGGTTGTGGTGCTGGCGCGGCGTAGCCGCGCCGACCAGCACGGCGATCGATTGCACCGGGGCGCCATTGCGCCGCTGTGCTGCCTGGGTGGCCTTGGCAAGCTCGATTTCCTCTTGCGACACTCCCGACCGGCGCAGCTCGTGGATGGTCGCTTTAGGCATCTTGCGCTCCGACAGTTGACTACCAGTCAACTACAGTTGACCACCAATCAACTGTCAATCTCTTTCAGGTCCAGCGTGGCAAGGCTGAAACCACAGAAACGCTCCAGCGTATCCATGTATCCTAAGAACATAAGAAGCGCGGTCCCTTTCCCTTCTGCCCTGCCGGTCCGGTGGCACGGCCGCAGGCAGGGGAACAGGAAGGATCAAGGTGACCCCGCTATCCGATAAGATGCCCTGGGGCCGGTTTGCGGTGCTTGTGGGCTCGCCTCAAGGGGCGAGTGGGGGTTCGATCACAGGAGCCGGCACGCCC
>NZ_NSJZ01000181.1 GCF_002287065.1 Paracoccus salipaludis | reverse complement strand
CTTGGAACAGGCAGGTTGGCTTCTCCACTGATGATGGGCGGCAAAGATTCGCGCGCGATATTGAACGGGCGTTCGGTCGGTTTGCATTCCCAGATAAGTTCAATGACATTCTCACACCCTTTGTAGAGAAAATTAAGAAGAACGTTAATAAGCCCAATAAGGAATTTGGCGGAAAGCTTCTAGCTGTTGATGAAATCCGTGTTTCAACCACCTCCTCTTGGGAGGAACTGCCAGTTCAGCTGTCCTTCTTAGTTATTTGGAGCGATGCTGCTACTGATGATGCTAAATCTGCGGTTAGGGAGACGTTCATTAAAGAGCTTGCTGGCTTGAAGTGGGATAAGGATTTCTTTCTTTCCACGGATCAGGATATTCCTGCTATAAGGTTTGGAACGTATGATGATATTTCCTCGCGAGATTATTTAAGCTCATTTGCTATTGATGTGACGAACCTTTCGTTTTCATCCTTTTATCAGTCTCAGACCGGTAAGTCATAAAATTATATCG
>NZ_NSJZ01000180.1 GCF_002287065.1 Paracoccus salipaludis | reverse complement strand
AAAAGACGTCCCATGTTCCCCTCCCGTCAGTGGCAGGGAAAGCCAAGGAGATGGCGGGCATCATGCACGAATTCATGCACGTACATCCCGTCGAACACCGCAACGGCGCCCTGTTCGGTGCTGACAAAATACAGTGCCAGGAGCGCAATCAGCCCAGCAAAAATGGCCCATGGGGCGATCTCGCGCAGGGGGATCGGAGCTGTGTGAGTGCCGGGGGCGGCAGTGATGTAGGTCATGGCGATCTCCTTCCGGATACGCGTCCGGGGTGAAAGGACTGAAGGCGTGCACGGGGTCTGGCTCCCGCAATATTGGCGGTTACAGTGGCGCGACCGCACCGGAATTTCACCGGCTTTCCCGAGACACGACTATCATGATGACCCTCCGGTCCCGCCACGATACTGTCAAGGAAGCTTGCGCCCGAAGCTCATGCTGACACGGATCTGGTTGATCTGCGCAGCAGCTCCGGCTCGGGTCACCTTTCCAGGCGACGAGCCCGCGCCTCCGCAC
>NZ_NSJZ01000179.1 GCF_002287065.1 Paracoccus salipaludis | reverse complement strand
CTCCCTCTTTTGTACGACAAGTGGATTGTGCAACAGACTGAACAACATTCTCTCGAATCTTAGCATCAGCCAAACCAATAAGATTTTCACGTACAAGAATCTGAATATTCGAGAGGTCTTCCGGACTTTGAAGCCTATTGATATATCGATAGCCAATTCGGATCATAACTGTCGGCTGAACCGTATCGGCCAGAGCATTCAGGATAAAACCGAACCGCTTAATAAAGTCGATGTGCCCATTGTAATCTTTAGTCTCTAGCGTAATTGCATTTGCTGCGAGAACAACGCGCCACTTTTTATCAACACTACTAAAGTTCCAATGGACCTCAGTGCCACTAATCTCCGGTGCACTGCCCGGTATAGGTAGAGGCACTGCTTCTATCCTTTCTACAAAAGGATAGACTTTTCGAATGCGGTCCTGAAACTCTACTATATAGCTGTCATCCCTGATGCGCATAATAGAGGGGAATTGAACTTGAGCTATGACGTACGCAATTGGTGCATTAG
>NZ_NSJZ01000018.1 GCF_002287065.1 Paracoccus salipaludis | reverse complement strand
GCTGGGTTTCGACGGGGTGGGCATCTCGTCCCCTTCGGCGGTGCTCAGCGTCAGGCGGTTGCCGAAGTATTCGGTCGCCGGGTCCAGCACGGCCACGGCCTTCGACCCCCACAGGTCGATCCGCTTCTTGTTGGCGACATAGCCCGACGAGATGCTGGCCCGCCGCCCCGAGGGGAAGACCAGCTGCACCTGCCCGATGGCCTCGATCTCGCCGAAGCGGCCGTCGGGGGTTTCGGGCGAGAAGGTGGTGGCGACCAGGCGCTCGGGCACCTCGTCCAGAAGCCAGATCAGCCCGTTCAGCGAATAGATCCCGATGTCCATCAGCGACCCGCCGCCCGCGAGGGCGCGCACCATCCGCCACTGGTCGCGCTCGACCTCAGGGTCCAGCGGGCGGTGGTGGTCCGAGGTCGCATACCAGATGTCGCCCAGTTCGCCCTTCTGCACCATCTCCTTCAGGGCGGTGTTGTTCGGCTCGAAATGGGCGCGGTAGGCGATCATGATCCTGCGGTCGGCGGCGTTGGCCGCGTCCATCATCCGCTGCGCCGCAGCCGAGTTGTGGGCGAAGGGCTTTTCGCAGAAGACATGCTTGCCCGCCTCGAGTGCGGCGATCACGTTCTCCTCGTGGATGGCGTTGGGGGTGATGACGTAGACCACGTCCACGTCGTCGTTGTCGGCCAGCCCCTGCATCCCGTAGTCGTAGACCGAGGCTTCCGACACGCCCCAGGCCCCGGCCACCGCCAGCGCCTTGTCGCGGCTGCCCGAGATGAGCCCGGTCAGCTTGGCCTCGGCCGAGCGGCCGATGGCGGGAATGGCGTAGTTCTGCGCGAAATGCCCCAGCCCGCAGACGGCCCAGCCCACGCGCCGTTCGGGCGGCGAGGGGCGCGGGGTCGCGTCCAGTTCCGGCTCGGGCCGCCCGGCCGCCCGGCGTTCCAAGGGATCGGCGGGCGGGGTCTGCCCGCTGCCGATGGCGCGCCCGGCGGTCTCGGGCCCGGCGGTCTGGGCCAGGGCCTCCAGCCCGCCGAGGCCCAGCCCCATCCCGGCCCCGAGGCCGAGGGCCGAGGTCCGCATGAAGCCGCGGCGCGAGAAATCTGGCAGGTCGTTCATGGAAAGATCCACTTCCGCTGAGGGACCGAGAGGCAACTCGCCCTGCCGCCGAATGTTCCCGGGGCCCGAGGCTTCCACGCGCGCGCGGAACCGGACGGGGCCGCGGCGGGTTGCCCGAAGGCGCGCCCGCCGGCGTTCCGGCCCCGGGGTTGCGTCCCCTTCTGTTCCGCGAGGTTCCCTATGCCGAAGACCCGTCTGGCCGCCTCGGCTGCCGTTCTTGCCCTCGCCGCCGGGGGCGCCGCCCTGGCCCAGACGGCCGAGCCGCCGCCCCCGGTGTCCGAGCAGCTGAAGGATCCCAAGGCCGCCGACGTGACGGTCATGGGCAGCATCCTCGAACCCGCCCAGCTTGCCCCCACGCCCGAGCGGCTGGACCGCCTGTCCCTGCCCGAGGGCTTCGAAATCTCGGTCTTCGCCGAGAACCTGGTGAACCCGCGCATGATCGCCGTCGCGGATGACGGCACGCTGTACGTCTCGCGCCGCGAGGTGGGCGACCTTCTGATGCTGCGCGACACCGACGGCGACGGCCGCGCGGACCGGCAGCAGACGGTGGCCAGCCGCCCCGACCTGCATGGCGTCGCGCTGGACGGGGACACGGTCTACATCATCACCGTCACCGACATCTACCGCACGACGCGGCGCGAGGACGGCACGCTTGAACCCCTGGGCGAGCCGATCGTGGACGACCTGCCCACCGCCGGGCAGCACCCGAACCGCACGCTGGCCGTCGGGCCGGACGGGATGCTTTACGTTTCGGTCGGATCGACCTGCAACGCCTGCAACGAGCCCGACCCCCGGAACGCGACCATGATGCAGGTCGCCCCGGACGGCAGCACCTCGTCGATCTTCGCCAGCGGGCTGCGCAACACCATCGGCTTCGGCTTCGAGCCCGCGACGGGCGAGCTGTGGGGCATGGACCACGGCATCGACTGGCTGGGCGACAACGAGCAGCACGAGGAACTGAACCACATCGTCAAGGGCAACAAGTACGGCTGGCCCTATGTGTATGACGACGGCCGCTTCAACCCGCAGGACGACCCGCCCGCCGGCATCACCATGGAGGAATGGGCCGCCGAGAGCACGGCCCCCGTGGGGATGTATGTTCCCCATTCCGCGCCCATGCAGATGGCCTTCTACACCGGCGACGCCTTTCCCGAGGCGTATCGCGGCGACGCCTTTGTCGCGATGCGCGGGTCGTGGAACCGCCGCCCGCCCTCGGGCTACGAGGTGGTGCGCATCGACTTCGAGGACGGCAAGCCGGTCGGCTTCGAGCCCTTTGTCACCGGCTTCCTGATGGAGGACGCGGAAAGCCCCTCGGGCTGGGGCCACCTGGGGCGGCTCGCGGGGCTGGCGCAGGGGCCGGACGGCGCGCTCTACCTGTCGGACGACAAGAACGGCGTCATCTACCGCATCGCCCATGAGGGCGAGGGCGCGTCGGGCGGCGCCGCCGGCCTGACGCCGACCAACGGCGAGGGCGCGCAGGTCGGCACCGGGGGGCAGGACACGGCCACGGCCCCCTCGCCCGGCGAGGCGGCGCTGGCCATGGCCATCCTTGAGGCGCGGGGCGGCCCCATCGACGTGACTTCGCCCGCCTTTGCCGAGGGCCAGCCGATCCCCGACGCCCATGCGGCCGAGCACGAGAACGCCTCGCCCCCGCTCGACTGGGCTGAGGGCCCCGAGGGCACGCAAAGCTATGCCATCCTGGTCGAGGACCCGGACGTCGCCAAGGAACCGCCCTTTGTCCACTGGCTGATCTGGAACATTCCCGCCGACGTGACCGACCTGCGCGAGGGCATTCCCGGCACCCCGGCGCTGCCCCTGCCCGAGGGGGCGCGCCAGGGCGCGAACGACCAGGGCTCGACCGGCTGGTTCGGGATGCGGCCCCCGCTGGGGGACCCGGCGCATCCCTATCACTTCCAGGTGTTCGCGCTGGACACGCGGCTCGACCTGCCGGCGGGCGCGGGCAGGGCCGAGCTGCTGGGGGCGATGCAGGGCCATGTGCTGGCCGCAGGCGAGGTGGTCGGCACCTATGCGCGGCAGGCGCCCGCGCAATAAGGACGCAGGCCCGCCCGGCGAGGACAGGGCGGGCCGGACCTCCGGCAGGTTGCCTGCCGCGGCCGCGGCCTGTGCGGGAATGAACCGGAGGGCCGCGCGCCCGTCCCGGTTTCCCTGCCGCTGACCGCCGCGCAACGCGTCGAACCGCGGCGCCGCACGCCGGGCGGTCTACTTCTCGCGCGGCTCCTCCAGCCCCTCGCCGGTCGGTTGCAGGCGGCCGGCGCGGCGGGCGCGCAGGGCTTGGCACAGCGTCCGGGCGGCGTTGCGGACCTCGTCCTGCACCGCCTCGTCGCGGTCCAGTTCCTCGTGGCTGGTAGCGTAGGGCTTGAAGTAACCGATGTAGCGGTCCAGCTCGGCCTCGAAGCCCGCGCTTTCCATCTGGATCGAGCGCATCCAGTCGCTCAGGCTCCGGCGGACGTTCTCGGCCCCCTCGGCGTCGCCGTGCACCACGACCGAGAACAGCCGCCCCTTGAGATGGCGCGGATAGGACCAGCCCTTCAGTTCCTCGCGCTTGGCGGCCTTGGCGTCCTTGCCATGGGTCAGGGTCGGGTCGGGGTTGCCGCCGTCGGCGCAGACCAGCCGGTCCATCATCAGCTTCAGCCCCGAGGTCGGGCTGTACCAGTTCACGGGCGACACGATCATCACCCCGTGGGCCTCGACCCACATCGGATAGATCTCGTTCATCATGTCCTGTGTCTGCCCCAGCGAGTAGTTGGGATAGCACGAGCAGGGCCAGTGGCAGAGCGCGGCCGCCGTCGAGAAGCAGGCCTTGCAGGGATGGATGTTGCGCCCGTATTCCGAGGCGAGCCGCGACAGGTCGAGGAAGCGGACCGAGATCCCGGCCTCCTCCAGCACCTCGCGGGCAAGCTGCGCCAGCCGCCAGGATTTCGACAGCTCGCCCGGACAGGTGTGTTCCGACCGGCTGGAGCCGTTGACCAGCAGGACGCGCAGGGGGCCCGCAGGGTCGTCGTGGCGGGCCTGCGCGGCCTCGATCGCCTCGCGCGCCCCGATCCAGTCAAGCGCGAGGTCATAGTCCGGGTCGGCATAGCCGGGACCGGCCTTGCGGGTCCGGGGGCTCTTGCGCTGATGGGCATAGCCGTCCCAGGCAGCCTCCGCGATGCGGTCGAGCTCGGGGCCGAGCGCGTCGAAGGCCGGGTCCTGGAACTGGCTGCGGAAGCGGCGCTTGAACTCGGCCTCGTCGAGGCGCGGGCTGTCGGATCCGCTGCGCGGCTCGGGCGCGACGGCATTGCCGATCACGTGGCGAGCGATGTCCCTGATGCGCATGATGGCTCCTGTCCTTGGGCTACTTTCAACGCCGGAATCGTCGAACGGCTCCGTCAGCGACCCCGATCACGGGTCGGGCGCCCGCGATTCCTGCGCCATGCGCATCTCGATCTGCCCAGCACTGCCCCGCCAGACCATGCAGTGGGGCACCGCAGATGCCGGCTTGCGACGCCGGACGGCAACCTTGAATATTATCCTCAACCAAGGCCGGCCATCGCTTCCGCAGGTCCCCGTTCTGCTGGAAAGATGCCAGACGGGGCTTCTCCGGCGCAGGCGGGAAGCAGGCCTCAGGCGGCCATGTGACGGCAGCTTTCGGCACAGCGGCGGCACTGCTCGGCGCAGGCCTCCATGCCCTCGATGCCCTCGCAGCTTTCAGCGCAGGCCTCGCAGATCTCGGCACAGGCAGCACAGCTGTGCCGGTGCAGTTCCGAGCCTGTCAGCATCAGATGTGCGCTCGTGCGGCACATCTCGGCACAGGCGATCATGGTGCGGAAGTGGACGGGCTCGGTGTGCTTTCCGCCCGCCTCGAGGCAATGGTTCATCGCCTCGCCCAGGCAGGTCCGGTAGCAGGCGAGGCATTCGTCGATGCAGCTCTGCATCTCGGGTGTCATGGCGTGCATGGTCCATCCTTTCATTTGCGGCCGGTCGCGCTCGTGTGATCCGTCGGCGCCTCCCAGGGCTGGCAATGGCAGCGGAAGGACAACGGGCGGAGCGGACGGCCGTTCCCCGGCGACACGCCCGACCAGGCCGGGGCCTGCCGCGTCACTCGCGCTGCGGCAGGGTCCAGGCGATGACATGGTCGCCGATGGGTGTTTCCATGAAGTGGTGGCCACCGGCCATCATCACTAGGTATTGCCGGCCGCCCTGCTCGTAGACCATCGGGGTGGACTGCCCGCCCGCGGGCAGCACGTCCTCCCACAGCGTCTCGCCCGTCTCGATGTCGATGGCGCGGATGAGGTTGTCGGTGGTGGCGGCAATGAAGATCAGGCCCCCGGCTGTGACCACCGGGCCGCCGTTGTTGGGCGTGCCGATGGTGAAGGGCAGCATGGACGGGATGCCGAAGGGTCCGTTGCGGCGGGCCGAGCCGAGCGGCCGGTCCCACAGCGTCTCGCCGGTGGCCAGGTCGATGGCGCGGATGCCGCCATAGGGGGGCTGGGTGCAGAGGATCCCCGTCAGCGGCGCGCGCCAGCCGGCGTTGAGCTGGATCCCGTAGGGCGTGCCGACCTGCGGGTCGATGTCGTCGCGCGGCTGCCGGTCGCCCACCTGCGGCTCGTTAACGGCGGTGACGCCTTCCGCCTCGACCACCTCGCGGGGGACCAGACGGTTGTAGTTCGCGGTGTTGTTGTAATTGGCGATCAGCACGCCCCGCACGGGATCGAAGCCGAGGCTGCCCCAGTCCTGACCGCCGTTGTAGCCGGGAAACTGGATATAGGGCCGGTCGGCGGTGGGGGGCGTATAGGGCCCCTCGTAATAGGCACGGCGGAACTGGATGCGGCACCACATCTGGTCGAGGGGCGACATGCCCCACATCTGCCGCTCGGTCAGGTCGGGCATCAGCAGGCTGTGCCAGCGCGACACCGGCTGGGTGGGCGACAGGCGCTCGGGCTCGACCCCGCCCTGCGGCACCGGCACTTCCTCGACCTCGTGCAGCGGCTCGCCCGTACGGCGGTCCAGCACGAAGATGTCGCCCTGCTTGCTGGACAGGATGACGGCGGGAACGGTCCCGCCCTCGGCCGGAAAGTCCACAAGCGCGGGCTGGCTGCCCAGGTCATAGTCCCACACGTCGTAATGCACGGTCTGGAAATGCCACGCGGGGCGCCCAGTGGTCACGTCGATGGCCACCAGCGCGGTCGCGTATTCGTTTTCCGCCGCCGAGCGGTCGCCGCCCCAGTAGTCCACGGCGGAATTGCCCATGGGCAGGTAGACGAGGCCCAGATCCTCGTCGCCGGCGGCGATGGTCCACATGTTGGGGGTGCCGCGGGTGTAGGTCTCGCCCTCGGGCGGCAGGCCGGTCAGCCCGGGATTGCCGAGATCCCAGGCCCACAGCAGCTCGCCCGTGACCGCGTCATAGCCGCGGATCACGCCCGACGGCGCGTTGCGGGCCTGCCCGTCGCTGACCTGGTGCCCCATCACCGCAACACCGCGCACGATCGTGGAAGGCGAGGTCACGGCGACCCAACCCGGCACCGTGTCGCCCAGGCCGCGTTCAAGATCGACCTGCCCGTTCCGGCCGAAGCCCGTGCAGGCCTGCCCCGTCCGGGCGTCCACCGCGATCAGCCGTGCATCCAGCGTGCCGACCAGCACCCGCTCGGCGCAGAGGTCGAGGCGGTCGGCCGCCGGGTCCGCGTAATAGGCCACGCCGCGGCAGGTGGCGCTGTAGGGAATGGCGTCCTCGGACACGCCCGCCTCGAAGCGCCATTCCTGCAGCCCGGTCGCCGCGTCCACCGCGATGATGTCGCCCATCGCCGAGCAGAGCAGCAGGTCGTCGCCGATCTTCAGCGGCGTCGTCTCGGCCGCGTATTCGCCTTCGCTGTCGGCGTCGGGCATGTCGCCGGTGCGGTATTCCCACGCCCGTTCAAGCGAGGCGACGTTGTCGCGGCTGATCTGGTCGAGGGGAGAATAGCGCGTCCCGTGGATCGTGCCGCCATAGGCCGGCCAGTCGGCGCCCGTCTCCAGCATGGGCATGGCCCCAGCGGTCCCGGAGGCCGCAGCAGGCGCAGCCGCCTGTCCGGCTGCCGGTGCCTGCGCCGCGGGCGCCGCCGGCTGGCCAGCCGGTCCAACGCCGGATTCTCCGGCCGGGGCCTGCACGATGGGAGACACTTCCTCCTGGGCGATCGCGCGGTCGGGCTGGAGGAGTTGCTGCGCTCCCACGGCAGCGAGTGCAAGCCCGGCCACTGCCGCCCCACTGGCGCCGAGCGTCACGGCGGAGCCACGGTGGCGACCGGTGCGCCGCAGGACGGGGATCGTGAAGAGGACGAGGACCAGCAGCACGGTCGGGGCGACCACGCGCGGCACGAGCGGCCAGCCCTCCCAGCCGACCTCCCAGACTGCCCAGATCCAGGTTCCAAGATAGATCAGCAGATAAAGCCACAGCGCGGCCATGCGCTGCGTCATCAGCAGCACGCCCACCACAACGAGGCCCAGCCCCGCGATCAGGTAGTACCATGACCCGCCCAGCGTCATCAGCCAGACACCGCCGGCGACCAGCACCGCGCCGACCAGCAGGAAGACCACGCCGAGAATGATCGTGGCCCAACGTGCGACGGGATGGGCGCGGGGCACCGGATGCCGTGCGCCGGGGCGCTCGGCAGGGTGGATGGTGGATCGATCGTCAGGCCGGACGTGCGCCATCATCTCCTCCTCGGGACAGGTATCCATTCCCAATCGGTTCCGGGAACAGGGGTTCCCCCGAGACTGGCGTTCCACCTGGCACATGCCGCGGCATCGCGGCCATCGTCGCCAGATGCATGCTGTCGTCGGCACTGGAACCCGGCGCCGCGCGCCCGTGTTGCCGATAGGCCTGACCCGGCGCCTGCATGTCCATTGCCCAGAGGAGGAAACGATGAGCGCGGACGAGCCCACCGGAGTCGAGTCCACCCAGCAGCGGGAGGACACCCCCTATTACACCAACGCCACCGGAGGCTGGGGCTCGCTCAAGGGGGTCGCGCGCATCCTGGCCGACCAGAGGCCGACCGCGGGCGCGTTCCGCACCCTGATGCGACAGAACAAGCCGGGCGGGCACATGTGCACCTCCTGCGCCTGGACCAAGCCCGAGCATCCCCATCCCTTCGAGTTCTGCGAGAACGGCGCCAAGGCAACCATCTGGGACCTGACCCGCGACCGTTGCGGACCGGACTTCTTCGCCGAACACAGCGTGACCGAGCTGCGCGAGCTTTCCGACCATGATCTGGAAAAGACCGGCCGCCTGACCCATCCGATGCGCTATGACAGTGCGACCGACCGCTATGTCGAGACGACCTGGGACGAGGCGTTCGAGGGCATCGGGGCGCGGCTCGGGGCGCTCGATCCGAAGGCGACGGTCTTCTACACCTCGGGCCGGGCAAGCCTGGAAACATCCTATCTGTTCGCGCTGTTCGCACGCCTTTATGGGCACAACAACCTGCCCGACTCCTCGAACATGTGCCATGAGACGACCAGCGTGGGGCTGAAGAAGTTCATCGGCGTGTCGGTCGGCACCTGCGTGCTGGACGACTTCGACCACTGCGACATGATCATCTTCATGGGGCAGAACACGGGGTCGAACTCGCCCCGCTTCCTGCACACGCTGAAATCCGCGCGGGAACGGGGCTGTAGGATCGTCACCTTCAACCCGGTGCGCGAGCGCGGTCTGGTCGAGTTCACGAGCCCGCAGAACCCTGCGCAGATGACGGTGACGCCGCCGACCACGATTTCCGACCTTTACCTGCAGGTGAAGCCGGGGGGCGATGTCGCGGCGCTGGTGGGCATCTGCAAGCGCGTGATCGAGCAGGACGAACGGAACGACCGCCAGATCATCGACTATGCGTTCCTGGAAAGCCACACCACCGGCTACCAGGACTTCGCGGCCCGGATGAAGCAGATTTCCTGGGACGAGATCGAGCGGACCTCGGGACTGCGCCGCGCGGACCTGGAAACGGTCGGCGACATGTACTGCCAGGCCGAGAAGACCATCGGGATCTACGGCATGGGCCTGACCCAGCACGTCAAAGGCTGGCTGAACCTGGGGATGTATGTCAGCCTCCTGCTGCTGCGCGGGAACATCGGGCGGCAGGGGGCCGGCATCTCGCCCGTGCGCGGCCATTCCAACGTGCAGGGCCAGCGCACCGTGGGCATCACCGAGAAACCCAAGCTGGTCCCCAACGACAAGCTGCGCGAGCTGTTCGGCTTCGAGCCGCCGATGGAGGAGGGTCGCAACACCACGGCCTTGGTCGAGGGGCTGCTGGACGGTTCCGTCAAGGGCTTCATCTCGCTGGGGGGCAATCTTGCCCGCGCGATCCCCGACCGCGAAAGGGCCGAGCCCTGCTGGAGCAAGCTGGACCTGAACGTGCAGATCGCAACCAAGCTCAACCGCTCGCATCTGTTCCCGGGCCGGCACAGCTGGCTGCTGCCCTGCCTCGTGCGGTCCGAGGAGGACCGGCAGGCCACCGGGCCGCAGGCGGTGACGATGGAGGACAGCCTCAGCATGATCCACGGCTCATTCGGCAAGCGCAGTCCGGCTTCGCCGCAGCTGAAATCCGAGGTCGCCATCGTCGCGGGCATGGCCAAGGCCACGCTGCCGCCGAACCCCAAGGTGAAGTGGGACGACTGGACCGGCGACTACAGCCTGATCCGCGACCTGATCGAGGCGACCTATCCTGACAAGTTCAAGGACTTCAACGACCGGCTTTATACCCCCGGCGGCTTCCACCGCGGCAACAAGGCGCGCGAGCGGATCTGGCAGACCGACAGCGGCAAGGCCGAGTTCACCGCGCCCGAAACGCTCAGCGCGCTTGGCGCGGATGCCGCGGGCGATCAGATGACGATGGTCACACTGCGGTCGAACGACCAGTTCAACACAACCATCTACGGCTTCTCGGACCGTCTGCGGGGGCTGGCGGGGCGCGAGATCGTGCTGATCAACCCCGAGGAGATGTCGCGCCTGGGCCTTGCGGAAGGGCAACCCGTCAAGCTGGAATGCGCGATCAAGGATGGCCATGAACGGGTGGTCCGGGGCCTGCGCGTTGTCGGCTATGACCTGCCGGACGGCTGCGTGGCGGCCTATTACCCGGAAGTGAACCCGCTGGTCCCGGTCCACTATCGCGACGAGCTGTCCCACACCCCTGCCTACAAGGGCGTTCCCGTCCGCATCCGGCCCGACGACGCCGCCGGCGAGGCGAGGGCCGCCGAATGATCCCCGACGCGCTGATCGCGGGCAGCCTCGCGGGGCTCTACTGCGGACCGGCCCCCGATCCGGGCGCGATCTGGGGGCGCTGGAACCTCGATCCGCTGCTGCTTGCGGCGCTGGCCGCGCTGGCGCTGGGGATCGGCCGCTCATGGGCGGGGCTGGCGGCGGTCGCGGCGCTGGCCGCGGCCTTTGTCTCGCCGCTTTGTGCGCTGTCGGCGGCGCTGTTTTCGGCGCGGGTGGTCCATCACCTGCTGCTGGTGGCGCTCGCCGCGCCGCTGATCGCGCTCGCCTTGCCGGCAAAGGTGCCGCGAGGGGCCACGCCGCTGTTCCTGATCGCCACGGCGGTGCTGTGGGCCTGGCATCTGCCGCAGGCCTATGACGCGGCGATGGCGAACATGGGCCTTTACTGGGTCATGCAGGTGACGCTGCTGGGGACCGCCACCGCCTTCTGGCGGGCGGTGCTGGCGCCCGGGCAGCCGACCGGGCAGGCGGGGCTGGCGATCCTGGGGGCCTACATGCAGATGGGCCTGCTGGGGGCGCTGCTGACCTTTGCGCCCGATCCGCTGTATGCGATCCACCAGTGGGCGCCGCTGTCCTGGGGGTTCACGCCGCTTTCGGACCAGCAGCTGGGCGGGATCATCATGTGGGTGCCGGCGGGCATCCCCTATGCCGCTTTCGGCGCGCTGGTGGCGCTGCGGGCCTGGCGACGGCTGCAGGGGCGGCCGGCATGATCGGGTGGCTCGAGCCGGTCATCCCCCACCTCAAGGCCCTGCACGTCATCGCGCTGGCGCTGTGGGTCGGCGGCCTGTTCGGCCTGCCGGTCATGCTGGCGCGCCATGACCCGGCCATCGGGCAGGCCGACTTCACCCGGATCCGGCTGGCCTCGCACATCAGCTATGTCTGGGTCATCACGCCCGCGGCGGTGACGGCCATCGTCGCCGGCACCTGGCTGATCTTCCTGCGCGAGGTGTTCGTCCCCTGGATGTTCGCCAAGCTGGTCTTCGTGGCGCTGCTGATCGGCTTTCACGCCTGGATCGGCCACCACATCGTCAAGGTCGGCGAAACCGACGGCCGGCACGAGCCGCCGGGACCGCGCCTGCCGCTGCTGCTTCTGCTGGTGCCCGTCCTGACCATCCTGACGCTGGTCCTGCTGAAACCCGAGCTGGGGGAAATCCCCCTGCCCGGCTGGCTGACCGAGCCCCGCGGCCGTCAGCTGCCGGTTTCGGACGTGCCCAGATGGTAGTCGAAGACGAGCTTGCCGCCATGCCACCCGGTCGCGCCCACCATGAAAACGCTGAAGCCCGACAGCAGGATGCCGTAGGGCAGCACCGCCTCCTCGTAGCCGTAAAGCCGATAGCCCCAGTTCGCGCCCAGGATCGACAGCAGCACGACCGCGATCCCGGCATGGGTCCAGGCCGCGGCCCGCGCCCGGATGCCGGGCACGAACAGCAGCTCCAGCGTGCCCGTGAAGGCCGCGGCCACGCCGATCAGGAAGGCCATGCCCGCCGCCCACAGTGCCGCCCGCGCCCAGAAGCTGTCGCCCGTCCACCAGTAGAACAGGTCGGCGCCGAAGGTGCAGAAGGTCAGCGCGATGGGAAAGGCCACGCTCATCGCATGAAGCGGATGGCCCGCGATCGCGATGGTGGAGGATGTCTGGTGAAAGCCGGGCAGGTCGGCGATCGGGTCCTCGTAAGGGCCCTCCTGCTCCTTGCCGTGGCCCTGCTTTCCGCCCTGATCGACGCCGGGCGCCGCGTCGTCGCCCTTGTTTTGCGCCTGGCCTTCCTGCTGCGGTTGGTCGTCCTGCGTCTCGTTCTTGTCCTTGGCCATCGGCGCCTTCCCCTCAGGATCATGGTCGGGGGGTCAACGCCCCTTGTGCTCGCCGGTTGCGAGGAGCGGCTGTCCGCCGTCCATCCGGCCGGTCCCGCGGCCGACATCATCGCCACCCTCTGGTGGGTCATGCTGGGTGGCGCAGCGGCGATCTTCCTGCTGGTCGTGGTCCTGCTGGCGCTGGCCTTCCGCCGGGACGAGGGGCCTTCGGGCGAGACCGCGGACAAGCGGCGCGAGACGGTCTGGATCAAGGGGCTGGGCCTTGGCTTTACGATGACGGTGCTGGCCGCCCTGACCGCCTGGGGGCTGTTGATCGGAGAGCGGCTGCTGCCCCGCCCCGGCCCCGACATCGTCACGGTCGAGGCCGAGGGGCGGCAATGGGCCTGGCGCTTTTCCTATCCCGACCAGCCGGGCCGCGTGACCGAGGATGTGCTGCACATCCCTGCAGGCCGCCCCGTCGATGTCAGGATTACCAGCACCGACGTGATCCACAGCTTCTGGGTGCCGCGGCTGGCGGGCAAGCTCGACGCGATCCCAGGCCATGTGAACGTCCTGCGCCTTGAGGCGTGGGAGCCGGGCGAATACGCCGGCGTCAGCGCCGAGTTCAGCGGCGCGGGCTACCGCAGCCACGGCTTCACCGTGATTGCCCATGACGCTGCCGCCTGGGATGCATTTCTGGCCGAGGAGTTGCCGTGACCGAGAAGAAACGCATGACCGCGCTGCGCCTGCACAAGGCGCTGTATCCGATCTGGCGGAACGATCCCGGCTGGAAGGGCGTGCTCACCACGGTCAACAACAACACCATCGGCAACATGTTCATCCTGGGCGCAACCGGCATGTTCCTGGCCGGCGGCATTCTCGCCATGCTGATCCGCGCGCAGTTGGCCTCGCCTCGGTCCGCCTTCATGGGTCCCGAGATCTACAACCAGATCTTCACGATGCACGGGACCATCATGATGTTCCTGTTCGCCATCCCCTTCTTCGAGGCGCTGACCGTCTTCCTGCTGCCGGGGATGCTGGGGACGCGCGACCTGGCCTTCCCGCGCCTCAGTTCCTACGGCTTCTGGTGCTACATGATCGGCAGCACGATCATGATCGTCGCCCTTGTGGCGGGGGTCGCGCCCGATGGGGGCTGGTTCATGTATCCGCCGCTGTCCTCCAGCGCCTATTCTTCCGGCATCAACACCGACATCTGGCTTCTGGGGATCAGCTTCATCGAGATCTCGGCCATCGGCGCCGCGGTCGAGGTCGTCGTCACCGTGCTGCGCTATCGCGCCGTCGGCATGTCGCTGGACAAGCTGCCGATCTTCGCCTGGTACATGCTGGTCGTGGCGGTGATGATCCTGACCGCCTTCCCGCCGATGATCCTCGGCTCGCTGATCCTGGAGCTGGAGCGGGCCTTCGACATGCCCTTCTTCCAGGCCGAGCACGGCGGCGACAGCCTGCTGTGGCAGCACCTGTTCTGGCTGTTCGGCCACCCCGAGGTCTACATCATCTTCCTGCCCGCCGCGGGCGTGATCTCGATGGTCCTTCCCGTCATGGCGCGCACCACGCTGCTGGGCTATGGCTGGGTGGTGGCGGCGGCGATCTCGCTGGCGGTCCTCAGCTTCGGGCTGTGGGTCCACCACATGTTCACCACCGGCATCCCGCACATGGGGCTGGCCTTCTTCTCGGCGGTCTCGACGCTGGTCGCGGTGCCCACGGGCGTGCAGATCTTCGCCTGGATCGGCACGCTGTGGAAGGGCCGCCCCGAGATGCACCTGCCGATGCTGTGGATCCTCGGCTTCTTCGTCACCTTCGTGATGGGCGGGCTGACCGGGGTCATGGTGGCCATGGTGCCCTTCGACTGGCAGGCGCATGACAGCTATTTCGTCGTCGCGCACCTGCATTACGTCCTGATCGGCGGCTATGTTTTCCCGATGATCGCCGGCATCTATTACTGGATGCCGGTCCTGACCGGGCGCAAGCGCTTCTTCCGCATGGGCGAGACCGCCTTCTGGCTGGTCATGGTGGGGTTCCACGGAACCTTTCTGCTGCTGCACTGGGCGGGCCTTCTGGGGATGCGGCGGCGGATCGACACCGTCGAGGCAGGGTCGGGGTGGGAGTCCATCAACCTGCTCGCCTCGATCAGCGGCTTCGTCCTGGCGATCGGCTTCGGTCTGGTGATCCTGGACGTGGCGGTGAACGCCTTTGTCGCGGTGCGCGGCCCCCGCAACCCGTGGAAGGCGGGGACGCTGGAATGGGCGACGCCGATCCCCGGCCCCTCCTACAACGTCGCCTCGATCCCGGTCATCAGCAGCCGCTATCCGCTGCACGACAATCCCGACCTGCCGGTGCAGATCGCCCGCGGCGAGGGCTTCCTGGCCTGGCCCGACCGCAACCGGCGCGAGACGCTGGCGGTCAGCATTTCGCGCGGCGAGCCCGAGTTCATCTCGGTGTTCCCCAAGAACACGATCGTGCCCTTCGTGATGGCCGTCGTCACCAGCGTCATGTTCATGGCGCCGGTGTTCAAATGGTACTGGCTCATGTTCATCGCGGCCGCAGGGGTGACGGTGCTGGCACTTGTCTGGGCCTGGGCGAACGGCTCGCGCCGGGACGAGGGGCTGCTGGACGCCGGCCGGGGTGTGTCCCTGCCCCCTCATACCGAGGTCGCCTATAAGCCCGGCTGGTGGGGGTCGCTGTTCCTGCTGCTGGCGGACTCGGTGCTGTTCGGCTCGCTGCTGTTCGGCTATGCCTTCCTGTGGACGGTTGCCCCGAACTGGCCGCCGCCCCGGATCCTGCAGCCCGGCATCCTGGGACCGGTCCTGGCGCTTGCCGGGGTGGCGCTTGCCAGCAGCGGCATCCGCCTGGGCGACCGCGCGATCCGCGAGGACGGCGCGCCCTGGAGGGGCCTGCTGGCCAGCCTTGCAGGGCTTGCCGCCTTGGGGGCCGCCGCCGCGACGGTGTTCGCCGGGACGACCTACAACGCCCATGCCTATGACGCGACGCTGTGGGTGATCGCAGGCTATGTCATCTTCCACGCCGGTCTGGCGGGGCTGATGGTGCTGTTCCTGCTGTGCCGCATCGGCACGGGCTATGTCTCGGCCCGGCGCTTCGGCGATGCGCGCGTGGTGCGGCTCTGGATCGACTATGCCGTGCTGACCGCGGCCCTGGGCCTTGGCGCGGCCTGGCTGCCGGGAGTGCTGCCATGACCGACATCCTGCGCATCTCGGTCCCCATCACCGTCTGGATCGCCGCCTTCAGCGCGGTCTACGGGCTCGAGGGCGTCATCTGCTCGGACCTGTGGCGTGGCGCGGGGCTGAGCCTCGGCCAAGGACGCGGCGCGCTGGTCGCGACCTGGGTCGCCGCCATCGCGCTGCAGGTCGCCCTGCTGGTAGCGCTGCGCAGCCGGCGCTTTGCCTCGCCCCACCCTTGGGTGCAGCGGCTCGCCACGATCCTGGGCTGCGTCGCGTTGGTCGCCACGGTGTGGAGCCTCATGCCGGTGGCGACCACCTCGCTCTGCCTGTGAGGCGGGCGGAGCAAGAGAAAGGTCCGCCCCAGGGGCCGCGACCAAGAAACCTTTCTCGAAGTCCCCACGCGCAGCGGGATACTGCTTCGCGGGACCATACACCTATCGCTTGCGGGGCGGCGGCGGCTTGTGGGCCGTCAACGCCTGACCTGCCGGTTCTGAGGATTGCTTTGTAAATCCCTCCAACGGGCCGACAGGCTCGAAATCCCGGGTGATCTCTACCTCGCTCAGGGCATAGGCTGTCAGCAGTTCCGCAACTGACCGCAGAGAATGCATGTGGATCCGCTCATATCCGTGGCTCGCATCGATGCCAAAGGTGACAAGCGCGGTCCGCACATCCGCGCCCGCCTCGATTGCCGAGGCGCTGTCCGAGCGGTAATAGCGGAAGATGTCCTTGCGAAAGCGGATGTCGTTTGCCCGGCACAGGTTCACCAGCTTCTGCGTCAGGTGGTAATCGAACGGACCCGTCATGTCGGCCATGGAGATCGTGACGCCGAATTCCGACGAATTCTGCCCCGGCGCCGAAGTGCCATTGTCCACCGCCACCATCGAAGCCACGTCCGGCAGAAGGATCGACGCGGCGCCATGGCCCACCTCTTCCGAAATGGTGAACAGCCAGTAGACGTCCACCGGCGGCTCAGGCCCGTCCTTCATCGCCTTCAGCGCGGCCAGCATCAGCGCCACGCCCGCCTTGTTGTCCAGGTGCCGCGACACGATGAAGCCGTTCCCGAGGAACTCCGGCTGCGGGTCGATGGCCACGATATCCCCCACGTCGATTCCCAGCCGAACGAGGTCATCGTGTGTCTGGGCACGGGCATCGACGCGCAGTTCCACATGGGGCCAGCCGGTGGGCTGGGTGTCGATTTCGTCGGCATAGGTGTGGCCCGAAGCCTTCAGGGGCAGGATCGTTCCCCGGTAGGTGCCGCGCTCGCAGAAGATGGTCGTGCGTGCCCCCTCGGCGAAGCGAGCCGACCATGAACCAATGGGGACCAGTTCAAGGCGCCCGTTGGCCTTGAGCGCCTTCACCTGTGCACCCAGCGTATCGACATGGCCCACGATGGCCCGTGCGCCCTTCGGCTGCGCTCCCTTCATGTGGGCGCGGATTGCCCCGCGCCGTGTCAGGACGTAGTCGAAGCCCAGCGATTCCAGTTCGTGGCAGACATGGCGCACCACGCTGTCGGTATAGCCGGTAGGGCTTGGTATCTGCAGAAGCGCGGCAAGCTGCGCCCCAAGATAGTCGATGTCGATGGCCAGCCGCGGTGTTGCCTCGGTCATCGCTCAGGCCCCGATGTCCTGCAGCCACATCTCCAGCACCGCCGCCTGCCACAGTTCCGAGCCGCGCAGCCGGGTGATGTGATCGGCGGGCGCGGCGAACAGCTGCTCCAGCCAATCCTCGCGGAAGATCCCGCGCTCGCGTGCGGCGGGCGCGGTCAGGGCGTCGCGCACCATGTCGAGATACGGCCCCTCGATGTATTTCAGCGCGGGCACCGGGAAATAGCCCTTGGGCCGGTCGATCACCTCGGAGGGGATGACAAGCCGCGCCGCTTCTTTCAGGACGCCCTTGCCACCCTGCGCCAGCTTGTGCCAGGCGGGAATGCGGCCCGCCAGTTCCACCAGCTCGTGGTCGAGGAAGGGCACCCGCGCCTCGAGGCCCCAGGACATGGTCATGTTGTCCACCCGCTTCACCGGGTCGTCCACCAGCATCACGTTGGTATCGAGGCGCAGGGCCTTGTCGACGGGATCATCGGCACCGGCTTGCGCGAAATGCGCCTGCACGAAACCCAGGCTCTCGTCCCGGTCGGCCATGTAGTCGGGCGACAGTTGCATCGACAGCCGCTGGTGCGAGCGGTCGAAGAAGGCGGCGGCATAGTCCGCCACCGGGTCCGAGGACCCCGCAAGCGGCGGATACCAGTCGTAGCCGCCGAAGACCTCGTCCGCGCCCTGTCCCGACTGCACCACCTTGATCGTCTTCGAGACCTCGCGCGACAGCAGATAGAACCCGATGTTGTCATAAGACACCATCGGCTCGGACATGGCCCCGATGGCGCCGGGCAGGTTCTCGCGCATCTCCTCGCTGGGGATGAAGATCTTGTGGTGATTGGTGCCGTAGTGCCTTGCGATCAGGTCGGAATAGACGAACTCGTCGCCCTTCTCGCCCTTCGCCTCCTCGAAACCGATGGAATAGGTGGCAAGGTTGCGCTGCCCTTCCTCGGCCAGAAGCCCGACGATCAGCGAACTGTCCACGCCCCCCGACAGCAGCACGCCCACCGGCACGTCCGACACCATCCGCCGGCGCACGGACACCCGCAGCGCCTCCAGCACCATGTCGCGCCATTCCTCTGCCGGGCGGGCCTCGTCCTCGGCCGAGCGGGTGAAGTCGGGCTGCCAGAAGACGCGGTCGCTGTGCCGGCCATCCGCCTCGTAGGTGCGGATCGTCGCGGCAGGCAGCTTGCGCACCCCCGCCAGGATCGTCCGGGGCGCCGGAACCACGGCGTGCCAGGTCATGTAGTGATGCAGGGCGACGCGGTCGATGCTGCGGTCCACGTCGCCCGCCGCCAGCAGCGCCCGCAGCGTCGAGGCGAAGCGCAGGCCCCCCGGCACTTCAGCGTAATAAAGCGGCTTGATCCCGAAACGGTCGCGCACCAGCGTCACGGACCCGCTTTTCCAGTCATGCACGGCAAAGGCGAACATGCCGATCAGCCGATCGACCGTGGCCGGACCCCATTGCGACCAGGCCCGCAGGATGACCTCGGTGTCCGAGGTGGAACGGAAGCTGTGGCCCAGTTCCTGCAGTTCCCGCCGCAACTGCGGATAGTTGTAGATGCAGCCGTTGAACACCAGCGACAGCCCAAGCTCCCCGATCACGAAGGGTTGGGCCCCGGCCTCTGTCGGGTCGATCACCATGAGGCGGCGGTGCCCGAAGCCCACGGGGCCGCGAACGAAGATCCCCGACCCGTCCGGCCCCCGCCGGGCCATCGTCTCGGTCATGGCCTGCAGGCGGCGCTCCGACGCCTTGTTGTCGGAGAAGAAGATCTCGCCGCAAATGCCGCACATGAGAGAGGGTTCCTTTCAGTACTTCCAATAGTGGGCAACCCAGTCAGCTACCTGCCGGGTCCACTGGCGGGACCAACAGCCACCTCCGGGATTGGTTCCGCCCTCGGCCTTCTGGAACAAAGCGGCCCCTCCCCTGTTCCTATGGGGCATCGGCGAACAGATGCGGACTGAAAGCGGGCGCCCAAGAGCATGGGCCAACGGAGAGCGTAGTGGCAGACAGACTTACCCTGATGCAGCAAGAAGCGGACACGCCGGCGCGCGGCGAAAAAGAGAACGCCTTCGTGGATTGCGGATGGGGCCGGCTGATCTTCGCGAACACCTTCCGCGACACGGCCACGCTCGTCTCGACCCTCCGGTCCGAGCAGGACGGCCAGCGCGACATCGCCTTCTACGTCGACGAACCGCAGATGGTGCTTGCCGGCGCGCCGCAGTCCTTGTTCCTCGACCCGTCGCTTTGCTATCGGCTCGACCTTTCGGACCACGCTCCGCTTTCCACCGATGGCCTGCCCTTCCACATCCGCCCCCTCAAGGACGAGGCCGATGCCCAGGGCGCCAGCAATGTCTATGCCGCGCGGGGCATGATCCCCCTGCCCTCCAGCTTCAACGGCAGCGACGGCCCCGTGACCCTTCTCGTGGCCGAGGACAACAACAGCGGCGAGATCCTCGGCGCAGTGATGGGGGTGGATCATGTCGAGGCCTTCGGCAATGCCACGGGCGGCGCCTCGCTCTGGAGCCTGGCCGTCGCGCCTTCGGCCCCGCATGGGAAAGTCGGCGAATATCTCGTGCGCGCGCTTGCCGACCGCTTCCGCGCTCTGGGCCGCGCCTATCTCGACCTGACGGTGATGCAGGACAATGCCGAGGCGAGCGCCCTTTACGAAAAGCTGGGTTTCGTCCGCGTCCCGGTGTTCTCGGTGAAATGCAGGAACCGCATCAACGAAAGGCTTTATGCCGGCACAAATCCGGCCGCCGACCTGAATCCCTATGGCCGTATCATCGTCGAGGAGGCCCTGCGCCGCGGCATCCATACCGAGGTGATCGACGCCGAGGGCGGCTTCTTCAAGCTCACCTACGGCGGCCGCACCGTCGCCTGCCGGGAATCGCTGAGCGAGTTCACCTCTGCCGTGGCCATGTCGATCTGCGACGACAAGCGCGTCACCCGCCGGATCGTCGAGGCCGCAGGCGTCCGCGTGCCGCGCCAGATCATCCAGGCCGACCCCGAAGCGATCCGCGCCTTCCTGAAGGACGCCCGCAAGGTCGTGGTCAAGCCGGCGCGCGGCGAACAGGGCAACGGCGTTTCTGTCGGCCTTTCCACCCCCGAACAGGTGCAGGAGGCCATTGCCCGCGCCCGCACCTACTGCGCCGATGTCGTGGTCGAAGAGTTCCACGAAGGCGAGGACCTGCGCCTGGTGGTGATCGACTACCGCGTGGTTGCTGCCGCCCTGCGCCGCCCCCCGCGCGTGGTGGGCAATGGCCGCGACACCATCTACGAGTTGATCAAGGCGCAAAGCCGCCGCCGCAGCGCCGCCACCGGAGGCGAAAGCACCATCCCCGTCGATGCCGAGACCGAGGCCTGCCTTGCCGAGAACGGCCACACCCTCGACGACATCCTGCCCGAGGGAGCAGAGGTCATGGTGCGCAAGGCGGCCAACCTGCACACCGGCGGCACGATCCATGATGTCACCGACCAGACCCATCCCCAGCTGATCGAGGCCGCCATCCGCGCCGCGCGCGCCATCGACATCCCCGTCACCGGCATTGACCTGATCGTGAAATCCCCGACCCAGCCCGACTACGTGTTCATCGAGGCAAACGAGCGCCCGGGCCTGGCCAATCATGAACCCCAGCCAACAGCGGAGCGCTTCATCGACCTGCTGTTTCCGCTCTCGATCCCCGCACCGAAAGATGCAGCACGGGATGGTCTTCCCGCTGAAAAGTGGTCGTCCCTGAAGTAGGCTTTCAACCGGCTGGAGGACTTCACCAATCTTCGGTCGTCGTGTGCCTGGCAGGGGATCACGGAAGCTGCTTCGAAAAGAAGACTGCGCGTGAGACGGTCACCGCATTTCGAGGTGCATTTACCGACGTCGAATCTGCCCGATTCATACCGAGGCTGTTGAAAAAACTCCCTTTGGCTCGGCTGAGGTCCTGAGGTCGTCACTTGTCTGCCCTGCGTCGTCGCCAAGGCACGCCGGCCGTGGCCGTCGCGCGCGCGGGCTGCACGTCATCCAAGGGTGGGCCTGCGCACGGCTGTGGCCCGGGCTCAGCCCATGCAGGCAACGAAGCGCGCGGGAAGGTCGCGGGTCCAGTAGGCCGTGTCTTCTTCCGCGATCCGCCGCGCGTCCTCGGCCTCGCCCGCCACAAGCGCCGACCAGAAGCCGCGCAGCGTGGCGATGATGCGGTCGATGCGCTCGGCCTCGTCGGGAACGTCGATCAGGGCGGTCACGATGTAGAACTTGCGATACAGCGACAGCGCGTGCTCGGCCAGGTAACGGTTGTGGATCCGCTCGACGACTTGCCCGCGGAACTCGAAAAGCGAGCGTGAGAACGGCAGCTTGGCCGAGCGGTCGATCAGGTCGATCCCGGCAAGCGTCGCCTGGCGCGCCTCGTCCGGCCAGTAACGGATCACGTCCTGGATCAGCGCCCGGTCGATCCAGATCTTGATCTCGTAAAGATCGACGATCTCGGTTGCGCTGAAGTCTGCGACATAGAAGCCCAGCCGAGGGCGGCTGACGATCAGCCCCTGTCCTTCCAGTTCGCGCGCGGCCTCGCGGATGGGGCCGCGGCTCACGCCCAGCCGCTCGGCCAAGTGGACCTCGTTCAGGCGCTGCCCTGGCTTCAGCAAGCCCGTCACGATCAGGCGGACAAGCTCCTCGCGGACGGTGTCCGACAGACTCGGATGGTGCAGCCTGATCATGCCTGTGTCGTTCATGTCTCTGGTTCTTTGCCCTCGTGCGAGCGCGAGTCTGCACGTGAAAACAGGAAAAGGCGAGAAATTAAACTGTCAACAGTTGTCAGAAAAGGAATTCTGCTGTACATGAAGGATATGTGACAGCGGATGGTTGCGGCTTTTCTGGCTTGGCGCCCTTCGCGAAGGAGGGAAAGCCATGATGAATGCGTCGCAACCGGGTCCCATGAGCCTGGTACCCTTTGTCAGCGTCGACGACATGATGCGGCTTGTTCTCGGCATCGGTGTCGAGACCGTGCTGACCGAGCTTGGCGGCTATATCGAGGAAGACTTCCGCCGCTGGGAAAGCTTCGACAAGACGCCGCGGGTCGCCGCCCATTCGGACGAGGGCGTGATCGAGTTGATGCCCACCTCGGACGGCAAGGCCTACGGCTTCAAATACGTGAACGGCCATCCCAAGAACTTCCAGGGCGGCCGCCAGACCGTCACCGCCTTCGGCGTACTGGCCGATGTCGATACCGGCTATCCCGTCCTGCTGACCGAGATGACCATCCTGACCGCGCTGCGCACGGCGGCGACCTCGGCTGTGGTGGCGAAATACCTCGCGCCCAAGGGGGGGCGCACCATGGCGATGATCGGCAACGGCGCGCAGTCCGAGTTCCAGTGCCTCGCCTTCAAGACCATCTGCGGCATCGACACCGTGCGTCTTTACGACATCGACCCGCAGGCGACCGCCAAGGCGGCCCGCAACCTTGCCGGCAAGGGGCTGACCGTGATCCCCTGCGCCTCGGCGCAGGAAGCCGTGCAGGGCGCCGAGATCATCACCACCTGCACCGCCGATAAGCAGTATGCGACGATCCTGACCGACAACATGGTCGGCGCCGGCGTCCACATCAACGCCATCGGCGGCGACTGCCCCGGCAAGACGGAACTGCACAAGGACATCCTGCTGCGCTCGGACGTCTTCGTGGAATACCCGCCCCAGACCCGGATCGAAGGCGAAATCCAGCAGATGCCCGAGGACTTCCCCGTGACCGAGATCTGGCGGGTGATGACGGGCCAAGCTCCGGGCCGCACTGACGACCGCCAGATCACGCTGTTCGACAGCGTGGGCTTCGCCACCGAGGACTTCAGCGCGCTGCGCTATGTGCATGACAAGATCCGCGGCACGAATCTTTACCAGAACCTCGACCTGCTGGCCGACCCGGACGATCCGCGCGACCTGTTCGGGATGCTGGACCGCCGGTCGGCCTCGCTGAAGGTCGCCTGAACGGCATGGAGGGGACCTTTCTGACCAACCGCGAGATCGCCGATCTGACCGGGTTCCGGCACCTGCTGCACCAGACACCCGAGGTTTCGGGGCAGGAACGCGAGACCGCCGCCAGGGTGGCCGCCAAGCTGCGCGAGATCGGCGCGGACCGGGTCGTGACCGACCTTGGCGGGCATGGCGTGGCCGGCATCTTCGACGGGGCCGCGCCCGGCCCCACGGTCATGCTGCGGGCGGAACTGGACGCGCTGCCGATCGAGGAAACGGGCGACGTGCCCCATGCCTCGACCATCCCGGAGCGCGGGCACATGTGCGGTCACGACGGGCACGCGGCCTCGCTTCTGGGCTGCGCCTATGCCTTTGCCCGGCAGCGGCCCGCGCGCGGGCGCGTGGTGCTGATGTTCCAGCCGGCCGAGGAGGACGGCTCGGGCGCGGCGGCGGTGATCGCCGACCCGCGCTTTGCCGAGCTGCGCCCCGACATGGCCTTTTCCTGGCACAACATGCCCGGCATCCCCCTGGGCGAGGCGCGACTCCGCGAGGGACCGATGTTCTGCGCCTCGGTGGGCGTGCGGGTGCAGTTGGACGGGCGCACCGCCCATGCCTCGCAGCCCGAGACGGGGAACTCGCCCGCGCAACCGCTGGCCGCGCTGATCGGGCGCATCGCCGCGCTGGGGCCGGGCGGCTCGATGGACGAGGATTTCGCCCTTGTCACCGTGACCCATGCCCGCTTGGGCGAGCCGAGCTACGGCATCGCGCCGGGCCGGGCCGAGCTGCAGGCGACGCTGCGCGCGCTGATGCCCGAGCGGATGGCGCGGCTGCGCGCCGAGGCCGAGGCGCTGGCGCGCGGGATCGCGCGGGATGCGGGGCTGAAGGTCACGCTGGACTGGCATGATGACTTCGCCTGCACCGCCAACGACGCCGAGCCGACGGCCATCATGCGCCGCGTCCTCGACGCCCGGCAGGTCCGCCGGGAAGAAATGCCCGAACCCTATCGCGGGTCCGAGGACTTCGGCCGCTTCGGCGAGACCGCGCAAACGGCCATGATCCTGCTGGGGGCGGGCACCGGGGTCAGCGCGCTGCACAACCCCGATTATGACTTCCCGGACGATCTAATCCCGATCGGGGCGGAAATCCTGACCGGCGCCGCGCGCGAGATCCTGGGCTGACCGCGCGCCCACTGAACATTCTGATGCCAATGGGGAGGAGCAGAGGATGACAATGATGAAAAGCCCGCGGATGTGGCGCGACATGCTGGTCGTGGGCTTCGCCATGTTTGCGGTGTTCTTCGGCGCCGGAAACCTGATCTTCCCGCCGCAGGTGGGCTTTCAGACCGGCGCCGACTGGGAATGGGGCCTGCTGGGCCTGCTGGTCACGGGGATGCTGCTACCCACCTTCGGGGTCGTGGCCGTGGGCCTGCGCGGCGGCACCTTCGAGCGGCTGACCCGGCCCATCGCGCCTTGGTTCGGGACGCTGCTTCTGGTGGTCTCGATGACGCTGGTGGCCTGGCTTGTCACCATCCCGCGCACGGGCGCGGTCGCCTTTGAGACGGGGCTGGCGCAACTGGTGCCGGCGGCTTCGGGCGTGGCCGGCAAGACTGCGTTCCTGATCCTTTATTTCGCGATCTCGCTGTTCTTCGCGATCGACCGCAGCAGCGTCATCGACAAGATCGGCAAGTATCTGACCCCGGCGCTTCTGGTCCTTCTGGTCGGCATCGTCGCCTGGGCCTTCGTCGCCCCCCTGGGCGAGCCGGTCCCCTCGCGGCAGGCGAGCCCGTTCCACTACGGCTTCATCACCGGCTACCAGACCGGCGACGTGCTGACCGGCCTGCTGTTCGGCGTCATCTTCATCGACGCGATCAGGGCCAAGAACCACGACAACCCGCGCGCCTTCGTGCCGATGCTGATCGGCGCGGCCGCCATCACCTTTGCCGGGCTGCTCATCGTCTATGGCGGGCTGGAATACCTCGGCGCGACCGGCAGCGGCCTGTTTCCCGAGGACACCGCCCAATCGGCGCTTCTGACCGGCCTCGTGGCCCGGCTGGCGGGAAACCTGGGCGCCGCAGCGCTGGCCGTCGCCGTGGTCCTCGCCTGCCTGACCACGGCGGTGGGCGCCACGGCCGTCATGGCCTCCTATATCGCGAAATGGACCCGTGACCGCGTGAGCTATCGCACCGGCGCCATCGTCACCACGGTCGTGGCGCTGTTCCAGGCCTTCGGCGGCGTCGATTACATCATCTGGATGGCCGGGCCTATCTTCATGCTGATCTATCCCGTGGCGATCGGCATCGCGATCCTCGGCCTCTTTCCTCGCCGCCTCGTCAATGACGGGGTCTGGAAGGGCATGGCCGTCGCCACCGTGGCGATCGGGATCTACGACTCGCTCAGCCTGTCGGGGTCGATGCTGGGCTTCACGCTGCCGCAATGGCTGCAGCACGCCCATGCCGCGATCCCGCTGGCCGGGCAGGGCTTCGCCTGGGTCATCCCCGCCGTCGTCGGGATGCTGATCGGTGGCGCGATCTGGTCGGCGACCGGCCGCGCCGGCGTCGATCACCAGCCCGAGGCGGGCTGAACGCATGTCCCGCCCCGGCCCGTGCGACGGCACGCATGGGCCGGTCAGAAAAACACGGCAGGGGCGAGCGGCCGGCGCTGCCGGAGAGTTGACCAAGGCTGAAGGCAACGGCGGCGCACCGCGACCCGCCATGAACAACAGGAGTCGGCCATGACCACCAGTCCGATGACCCGCAGATCGACGCTGCTCGCGCTCGGGGGCGCCATCACCACGGCGCTCCTGACCGGGGGGCGGCCTGCGGCGGCGCAAACGGCCGCGCCGGAACCGGCGACCCTGCTCAGCAACGTGCGCATCTTCGACGGGCTGAACGACCAGCTTCGTCCGGGGCACCTGCTGATCCTGGGCGACAAGATCGCCGAGGTTTCCGAGGGCCAGATTCAGCCGCCTGAGGGCGCACAGGTGATCGACGGGGCCGGGCGCGTGCTGATGCCGGGACTGACCGACGCCCACTGGCACATGGTCTTCGCCCCCAACAGCATGGCCAACATGGTGGCCGCAGATACCGGCTTGATGTACGCCTATGCCGTGGCCGAGGCCGAGCGTACGCTGATGCGCGGCTTCACCACCATCCGCGACACCGGCGGCCCGACCTTCGGCCTCAAGCAGGCGATCGATCAGGGCGGCATCCCCGGCCCGCGGGTCTATCCCAGCGGCGCGCTGATCTCGCAGACCGCTGGGCATGGCGACTTCACCGCGGCCTACGAAAACACCGCGACCCTGGGCGGCGCGCGCTCGCGCTACGAGGACATCGGCGCCTTCCTGATCGCCAACGGCCCGGCCGAGGTCGCCGCGGCCGTCCGCCAGCAGTTCCGGCGCGGGGCGAGCCAGGTCAAGATCTCGCTCGGCGGCGGCGTGATCTCGGATTCCGACCCGATCGACACCCTGCAATACACCCCGGAAGAAATCCGCGCCGCCGTGCAGGCGGCCACCGACTGGGGCACCTATGTCTGCGCCCATGTCTATACGGTGGACGGCATCCGGCGCGCGATCGAGGGGGGCGTGCGCTCGATCGAGCACGGCCATATCGCCGACGAGGACACCGTCCGCCTGATGGCCGAGCGCGACGTCTGGCTGAGCATCCAGCCCTTCGAGGAGGGCGACAACCCCCTGACCCCCGAGCAGATCGCCAAGGCCGAGCCCACGAGCCACTGGGACCGCGTGGTGGAATGGGCGCGCCTGCACGGGACGCGTGTCGCCTTTGGGACGGACATGCTGTTCCAGCCCAATGGAACCTACAAGCAGTCCGAACTGCTGACCCGCTTCGCCCGTGTCTTCGGCAACGCCGGCGCCCTGCGGATTGCCACCTCAGGCAACTGTGAGCTGTTCGCCCTCAGCGGCCGCCGCAATCCCTATGGCGAGGCACGGCTGGGGGTGCTGGAACGCGGTGCTTGGGCCGACATGCTGCTGGTCGAGGGCGATCCCACGCAGGACATCAACCTGCTGACGGACCCCGACCGCAATCTTGCGGTCATCATCAAGGGCGGCCAAGTGCACAAGAACCTGCTCGGCTGAAGGCCATGCCCGAAGCGCACCGTGGTCGCGCATGAAAGCCAGAAAGGGGGCGCTGCCGTAGGCGCCGTCGGCTGCGACGCGCTTCGGGCGGTAGCCGAACCGCTCTAGAGCCCGCCTCAGCATGTCACGTCCGGCATCCACCTCGGACGCGAAGCGGGCAGGGCTGGCCTGCACGTCGAGCGCGACTCCGCTTGGAGTGTCGATCAGGAGATTGAGCGCGTAGCCGAATCGGCCGCAGGCCGTGCGCGCCGGCCAGGCGGCGGCGGAATCGGTGCGCGACAGCGCCGCCGGCGATCCTCGCTTTTGCCCGGTGTCCGTCGGGACCACCGCCGCCTGATCGGCCAACCACTCCCGCACCGGCCGAGCCAAGGATGCCGCCTCGGGGCACTGTCAGAGCAACCGGCTGGCGGCGGGCAACTGACCGCCACATGTCCCGGATCAGCGCCCATGAGACAGACCGGGGCATTTCATGAGAGGAGGATGACTGGTTCATCGTAGCCGCCAAGGAGCGAAGATGAAGCAGACATCCGGGGCAACGAAGAAGGCGCCCGCAGGGGCCGTCCTGAAGGACATCCGGCGCGCGACGCGCCGCCAGTTCTCCGCCGGGGAAAAGATCCGCATCGTGCTGGAAGGCCTGCGCGGCGAGGACAGCATCGCCGAGCTGTGCCGGCGCGAAGGCATCAGCAGCTCGATGTACTACGGCTGGTCCAAGCAGTTCCTGGAGGCTGGCAAGCGCCGCCTGGCGGGCGACACCGCCCGGGCGGCCACGTCGGACGAGGTGAAGGAACTGCGCCGCGAGGCCAGCGCGCTCAAGAAGGTCGTGGCGGATCTCACCCTGGAGAACCGCCTGCTCAAAAAAAGCATGAGCGGGGCTGGGGACGACGACGCATGAGGTCCCCCGCAGCCGACAAGGCCGAGATCATCCGCCTCGTGGAGCAGTCCCGCCTGCCGGTCCGGCGCACCCTGGAGAAGCTCGGGATCCCGGGAGCGACCTTCTACAGGTGGTACGACCTCTACCAGAGGGGCGGACCCGAGGCGCTGGAGGACCACCCCTCCCGGCCAAGCCGGATCTGGAACCCCATCCCGGACGAGGTCCGGGCCAGGGTCATCGCACTGGCTCTGGAGCAGCCGGAGCTCTCGCCCCGCGAGTTGGCCGTGCGCTTCACCGACGAGCAGCGGTACTTCGTCTCCGAGGCGTCGGTGTACCGCCTCCTGAAGGCCCAGGACCTGATCACCAGCCCGGCCTGCATCGTCGTGAAGGCCGCCGACGAATTCACCGACAAGACCACGGCCCCGAACCAGCTCCGGCAGACGGACTTCACCTATCTCAAGATTGCCGGCTGGGGCTGGTACCACCTGTCCACCGTGCTCGACGACTTCTCCCGCTTCGTGGTGGCCTGGAGGCTCTGCTCCACGATGAAGGCCGAGGATGTCACTGCCACCCTGAATCCGGCACTGACCGCCTCGGGGCTCGACCGGGTGAGGGTGCGGCACCGTCCGCGCCTCCTGAGCGACAACGGCGCGAGCTGCATCGCAGGTGAGCTGGCGGAGTGGCTTGAAGACCAGGGCATGACCCACATCCGGGGTGCCCCCCGGCACCCCCGGACCCAAGGCAAGATCGAGCGCCGGCACCAGACGCTGAAGAACCGCATCCTGCTCGAGCACTCCTACCTTCCCGGCGCCCTCGAGGAGCAGGTCTCAGCCTTTGTCGAACACTGCAACCACCGCCGCGCCCACGAGAGCCTGGGTAACCTCACCGCGGCCGACGTCCACTTCGGCCGCGGCGAGGCCATCCTGGCCGAGCGGGCGCGGATCAAGCGAAAGACCCTCACCCAACGGCGCTTGCAGCATCACGCCGCAACAGCCTAACCTCACCCCCAGATGGACCAGACCCTCCGATCCTGAGCGACGCCGGCAGTCTCAAATCATCTGACAACGGACAAGCGCAGGATCAGCTTCTCCAGCGTGAGATCAGAGACCGCCTTCCGCAGCCGCTCGTTCTCCTTCTCCAGCTCCTTCAACCGCTTGACCTGGTCGCTCTTCAGCCCGCCATGCTCCTTGCGCCACCGGTAATCGGTGAACTGGGTCACGCCGATCGAGCGCACCGCCTCGGCCACCGACTGGCCCTGCGACACCAGCACGTCCACTTGCCGGAGCTTCGCGACGATCTCCTCGGGCTTGTGCTTCTTCTGGGACATTCCTTCGTCCTCCATCTGGCCCGAAAGCCTACTTCAGGGAGGACCGCTTTTCAGGGGGCAGACCAAACGCCGGCGACACCGACATCGCGGCCCATGCAGCCACCTGGAACGCGGAAAACCGCGCAACCGTGGACGGCTGGCTGGAACAGGCCCGCGCAGCAGCCCGTTGAGACCTTGCGAGTTGCCTGTCAGGAACGGGCGCCAGGCAGCTGGCGCCCGCTCCTGAATCGAGAACATACAAACGTTTCTTGCGCAGTTCGAACGCTGTCTGCGGCTCGTCGAGCTGCCCGTGACCGCCTTGCCGGTGACAGCGCCCGAGCATGATCCGGGGACGACGCCGCGCGGATGGGCGGGGTGGCCTCTGCAGTGTGGCGACAGCCGGGAGAAGAACATGCAGTGGATTGCAGAACACCGCGACACCATCACCACCCTGACCAGCATCGGAACGCTGCTCGTCTGGGTGGTTTATCTGCAGGTCTTCGTGAACAGCTATCGCCGCCAGTTGCGCGCCACCCTGCTGATCACGCGCGGAGCGGGCGACGGGCTGGACGCCCGCTGCTTCCTGACCAACATGAGTTCGGGAGCCGTCTATGTCGCAAGCGTCCTGGTCACGCTGCAGACGCCGTCACAAACGACCGTCAGAGCCGTGACCGACATCCGCGACGGTGGCGGGAGGATCGTGGAGGATGCCGGCCGCTGGACGCGTCAGGGACCACTGGCAAGCGGCGAAAGCCGGGATCTGGGATCATTCGGCAGCCTGGCGGGACAGGCCCTGTCCCGGACGTCCGCCGCAGGCGATCCGTCCGACCTGCCGTTGCGGTCGATCACCATCGAGGTCATCGGCATCTACGGCTCCGAAGACCTTCCCGTCGGCGCCCGCAGAACCTTTGTTCTGCACGAGCGTGACGGCGATTGGCAGATCGCGGGACAGGAGCTGAGCACCCGGCAGATCAGAAGCAGGCGCGGGCGGCGCAAGCTGGTCACCGATCTCGAAAGGGACCGCTGACCGGAAGACCGCAGGCGGCCGTCAGGATGAGCCGGCCGAAACCTTGCCTCTTGGTCAGGACGCATGAAACCCGACGACTGACCCTTGGCCTTCCAGGCCAGGGGTCCGAAGCCTTGCCAGTCGGGCAATGCCGCGAAGCGCCACGATTCCTTCCGAGTCGCGCAGGACCGGCCTGGCGGCTCAATGGCCCCTGCCCCTCTGCAACCCGGCCTTTTTCGGAACATGGCGGCACTGCAGGGGTTGGGCTGGCTCAAGGGGTTCTTGCGCCTCTCCAGTCAGAAGGAGACCGACATGCACATCCAGCAGATGATCGCCACCCATCCCGAGGTGAAGGGCCACACGGCCGGCAGGCTCCTGCGCTGCATCGAGGAATGCCACGACTGTGCCGCGGTCTGCACCTCCTGCGCCGATGCCTGCCTGGCCGAGCCCATGGTCGAGCAGCTTCGGCAGTGCATCCGCCTCAACCTGGACTGCGCCGACATCTGCGCGACCGCAGGCGCGATCGCAAGCCGCCGCACCGGTTCTAATATCGAAGTCATCCGGGCGGTGATCGACGCTTGCGGCACCGCCTGCCGGGCCTGTGGCGAGGAATGCCGCAAGCACGCCGGCATGCACGAGCATTGCCGCATCTGCGCCGAATCCTGCATGCGGTGCGCCGAAGCCTGCCGCGATGCCTTGGGCGATCTGCACTGACGGCTGGCCGGGGCAGCCGCCCGGGCCACCGGGCGGCGATCCCGACGCCTCGGAAGACTGACGCGGATGCCGAACTTCGTTCCCGCGTCCTGGCGGCATTGGTTCTTCTCGTCCTCGTCCATGTCGCAACGCCCTCCCTCAAGTTCCTCGAGGGGACGCCGCGGACCCTCTGGCTGTCGGTCGCGGGCGGCGTCTCGGTGGGGCTATGTGTCCGTGCATTCCCTGCCTGATCTCGCTGCCAGCCAGGCGGCCGTCGCGGCGGCGGCGGGCGAGCTGACGGGCGGCCTGGCCCTGGCCGGCGACATATGCTCCTGATCGCCCTTGCCGGGCTTCTCGCCTTCTACGGGCGTGGCCTGCTGGCCAAGATCTCCCGCGCGCGCCGGCAGGGCGCGCCGGTGCCCGCAGGCCGCGCCCCGGAGGACGGGACAGCGGCACCCACGAGTCCGCGGGTATTCTGGATTCACATGGCCTCGTTCGCGGGCGGCTGGATCCTCGGGCTTGTCACGGGACTGCCCGAGGCCGGGGTGGCGGCGCTGACCGCCTTTCTGGGCGGCGGCGTGGTGCTCAACGTGCTCAAGGAGGAGGTTCCGAGCCAGCGGCAGAGCCGCTTCTGGGCCTTCGCCGGCGGCGCGGCCGGTTACGCCGCCCTTCTGCCGGCCTTATGAGAGGGGGCGGCCGCATCGCGTTCCAGAAGTCTGCCGGGGATGGAACCGGACCCCCGCGGTCAGCCTGTATCTGCAAGGCAGGCCTGCAGTGCCACCCGCTGCTCGGCACCACGTTCACCGGGGGGAAAATCCTGAATGGCGATACGGCTGTTCGTCTTCGATGCCTATGGCACCTTGTTCGATGTGACCGCCGCCGCCCGCCGTGCCGCGGCCGAGCCCGGCGCCGAGGCCTGGGCCGACCGCTGGACAGCCCTTGCCGGCCAGTGGCGGCGCAAGCAGCTGGAATACAGCTGGATCCGGGCGGTCGCCGGGGCCCATGCCGATTTCTGGCAGGTCACGCAGGACGCGCTTGACTGGACGCTGGAGGTAGAAGCGCTGGCTGATCCGCAGCTTCGGCAGCGCCTGCTGGATCTTTACTTCGAGCTTCCTGCCTTTCCCGAAGTCCCTGAAGTGCTGGGCAGGCTCAAAGATCGGGGCTTCGCGCTGGCGATCCTGTCGAACGGCTCGCCCGCGATGCTGCAGGCAGCGGTGGCCTCGGCCGGGATCGCGCCCCTGCTGGATGCGGTCCTGTCTGTCGAGGAGGTGGGCGTCTTCAAGCCCGATCCCGCGGTCTACGCGATGGTGGGCGCCCGCTTCGGCACCGCGCCTGCCGAAACGGGCTTCGTGTCGTCGAACGGCTGGGACGCCTGCGCGGCGGCGGCTTTCGGCTTCCGGTCGATATGGGTGAACCGCGAGGGTGCACCCATGGACCGTCTGCATGGCCGGCCCGCGCAGGAGTTGTCGGACCTGCAGGCGCTGCCGAGTCTGGCCCATGAAATGGAGAACGGCAAAGCCTGATCCGCTGACTGCGTTTCCTTGCGTTCTGTGGTGCCTGTCGGGACGAAGTCGGACCGGAACAGTGACAGGGCCATTCTCCAGTTCCGGCATCATCTGCCTTGGGAGGCTTCCATTCTCGGCAATTTCTCGGCTTCCGGTCTTCTGCAGCTTCTGGAGCGTCTTCGGGCGAGCTTCTGGTTTCTGCCCTCTGTCATGGCAGCAGGCGCGATCGTGCTGTCCTTCGTCATGGTCGAGGTCGATGTCTGGATCGGCATCGACCTGCGCACGAAGCCGGGCTGGTTCCTGACCTTCGGCTCCGAGGGCGCCCGCGCCATCCTGGGGGCCATCGCCTCGTCCATGATCACGGTCGCGGGCCTGACCTTCTCGCTGACCATGCTGACGCTCCAGCTTGCGTCGTCGCAGTTCGGGCCGCGGCTCCTGCGCAGCTTCCTGCGCGACCGCGGCAACCAGATCGTGCTGGGCACCTTCATCAGTACCTTCGTCTACTGCCTGCTGGTGCTGCGGACAGTGCGCGGCACCGACGAGGCAAGCTTCGTCCCCCATCTTTCGGTCGCGACGGGCTTTGCCCTGGCCATCGCCAGCCTGGCGGTGCTGATCTTCTTCATCCATCACACTGCCCATGCCATCCGGCTGGAGTCGGTGCTGTCCGGGCTTGCTGCGGAAACACGCGACGCGATCGACCGCCTTTATCCCGCGCGGATCGGCGAGGGGGCGTCGCGCGCGCCTGGGTATGCGCGATCAGCCGCGGCGCAGCTTCCCGACTTTGACCGGAATGGCCAGGCAGTGCCGGCAGGCCAGGGCGGCTACGTGCAGGCCATGGATGACGAGGCGCTTCTTGCCGTTGCCGCCCGCCACGGAGTCGTGGTGCGGGTAGAGGCCCGGCCGGGCTGCTTCGTGTGCGAGGGAGACGCGCTCCTTACTGTCGCGCCGCTCGTCCAGGTATCCGACGCTCTGGTGGACGAATTGCAGGCGGCCGTGGCCTTGGGCGAGGACCGAACGCCGCGGCAGGACCTCGCCTTCTCGCTGTGGCGGATCGTCGAGATCGCGCAGCGCGCCCTGTCGCCCGGGATCAACGATCCCACGACGGCCTGCTATTGCATCGATCGGCTGGAAGAGGCGCTTTGCCATCTGGCGGGACGCGAGACTCCCTCGGCCATCCGCTGCGACAAGACGGGCGCGGCGCGTGTTGTGGCAAGGGGGCGCGGGCTGGACGAACTTGCCTTGCCGATTTTTCGGGCAGTGGCACGCTATGGGGTCGGCGACGCCGACGTGGTTCGCCGTCTTGTGTCCGCCATGGAGGCAGTGGCCGCCCGCGCCCCGGACGAGCGGGCCACGCTTCTGGAACTGGTCCGGGCGATCCGGGCCGAAGCGCGGGCCAGGGCCGCAATCTTCGATGCGGCGGACATCGATGCCTCTGCCGGCCCTCGGGCCCAAGGCCGGGACCGCGGTGACTGATCCGGGCAATCTGGCCGGGCGGCGGCCCGGCCCGCCGTTCACGCGGCCGGCCGCCGACGCAGGCAGGGCATGGCGAGGGCTGCCCCTGCCAGCGCGCCCGCCGTGTCCATGATCAGGTCGATGATGGTGTCGTGCTTGCCCTTGATCACGTCACCGGGCAGGACAAGATCGGCGCCCCACTCGGCCACCTCCCACAGCGCCCCAATCGCGATGCCTACGCAGGCCAGCAGCAACACGGCCACGAGATCGCGGCCATAGCTGGGATGCAGGCGGCGGGCGCAGAAGAAAAGACCGAGCCAGAAGGTGATCGCAAGGATCGTGCCCCCGTGCAGCACGCGGTCGAACCACCAGAAGCGCTGGTAAAGATCCAGGGCGTAACCGGCCAGGTTGGCGACAAGCATCACGGCCGCCAGCGCCCACGCCAGGGCACGGCCCCAGGCAGTCGGCTCCAGCACGGGATCTGCGGCGGGAAGGCTGGTCATGGCTGATTGCCCGGTTGGCTGGGGAAACGGGCGTCCAGGTCCAGGCCCGAGGCGCCGGCGGGTCGCTGCACATTGAGCAGCGTTTCGCCCGCCCCGCTGTCGGGGAAATCCAGGACGCTGAACGATCCGTCCGTTTCAAGCACCACGGCATATGCCGTAGAAAGCGTGGCCTTGCCGCTTGCGCGCAGGGCGGCCAGGATCTCCTCCTTGGTGACGCGCTCGCGCCGCAGCGCGTCGGGAAGCAGGGTGCCCTGCCAGGCCAGAAGCGCCGGTTCGGACTTGACGAGGTGCTGGACGCGCCGCGATCGCACGGACAGGAAGGTGATGGCGAACTGCAGCCCGCACAGCAATGCAAAGGCCAGCAGCGCCTCGGACAGCGACACGTCGCTGCTCAGCACCGCCGAGGCCAGGGTGGAACCCAGGGCCACCGTGACGACGAAGTCGAAGGCGTTCATCTTGGACAAGGTGCGCTTGCCGGTGGTGCGCAGGATCAGCACCAGCCCGGCGTAGGCGCACAGGCCCACGACCAGGATGCGCAGAAGGTCGGACCAACCGTCAAAGAACATCACGCACTCCCTTCGGATTGCCGCGCAGCGCCCCGGCGCATCGCCACCTGCCTGGTCAGGTCAAGGATGGCTGCTTCGACATCGGGTCCTGGCGTGGGCTTCGTCATGTCTCCCGGATTGCCTCCTGTTCCCAAGCCATGCCTTGCAGCTTGCGCGGGCAAGGTGATCCTGTGGCTCATCACGATCGCCCCTGAAGTTCTGCGCCCTCCGGGCCGCCTGTTCAGCGCCTGGGCCTGCATGCCGGCAGGTGCCTATCCCTCGTCGTTGTTGCCGATGGTGTAGTCCCCGGTGAACGGCCGGCTGACGATCAGAAGGACAAGCAGCACAAGGGCGAGGATCGCCGCCAGCCACAGATAGCCCAGGCCGCAGATCAGCCCGATCGCCCCCGACGCCCAGATCGAGGCCGCCGAGCCCGCGCCATAAACGGTCTTGTCCTCCCGGAACAGGGCGCCGGCCCCGATGAAGCCGATCCCGCTCATGACGCCGCTGAGCACCCTGCCGGGGTCAATGGACATCGTCTCGTCCTTTGTCCCGTAGGCGAACTCGATGATGCCCACCGAAAGCGCGCAGGAGGCGACAGAGATGATGACGAATGGGCGGAAGTCGATCGGCTTCCTGCGCAGGAAGCGCTCAAGCCCCAACACCAGCGACAGGACCAGTGCGCCTGCGATCCGCAGGAAAACGTCGAGCCATGCCAGGTGGACAGGATGAAACGCGCCAGTCTCCATGACGGCCGAACGCCTTGGTCTTGCACGCAGTTCCGGTGAGCCGATGCATTGAGCCCACCCGATGGCACGACCTGCGAACACCGCCCCCTGCCGGCCCGGATGTGGTCCTTCTTGCCATTTGCTGCAAGCATGACGTCAGCGGCGGTTCGGTCAGGGATCATGGACGTCAACGTGAGACGTCAACGTGACGTCCATGATCCCTGAGCAGCCGGCGTCTCGAACCTGCTACGAATACGCACCACGTTGGCACCGTTTCAGGCACCCTTTCCGGCAAGCTGCAGCGCCGTGATGCGGCACCTGATCTGTTTTCCGAGAACCGATACCGACTGCGTGTTGTTGTATAGCGCGACCCTGCTCCCACATTTGAAGGCTTCAATTTGATGCGCGGTTTCGTAATCAATCGTCCTGTGTTCATCGGCTCCGTCGCGATCACGGGAATGTTCGTCGCAATCGGGGCCTTCCTTCCGGCACGCGCCGAAACGATCTTCGGTGCCGTGCAGGGCTGGACCCTGGCGTCGTTCGGTTGGCTTTTCCTGCTCGCGGTGGCGATCTTCCTCGGCGCGGTCGTCTTCTTCGCCGCCAGCCGGTTCGGGAATCTCAAGCTGGGGCCTGACGACTCGACGCCGGACTTCAGGTTCCTGTCCTGGGTTGCGATGCTGTTCGCGGCGGGCATGGGCATCGGGCTGATGTATTTCGGCGTGGGCGAGCCGCTGACGCATTACGCCGCCCCGCCCGATGCCGAGCCGATGACCATCGCCGCCCAGAGGCAGGCGATGACCGTGACCTTCTTCCATTACGGCGTCCATGCCTGGGCGATCTATGCCGTGGTCGGGCTGTCGCTGGCCTATTTCGGCCACCGCTACAACCTGCCGCTGACAATCCGCTCAGGGCTCTATCCGCTGCTGAAGGAGCGCATCCATGGTCCGATCGGCCATGCGGTGGACATCTTCGCTATCTGCGGGACGATCTTCGGGGTTGCGACCTCGATGGGCTTCGGCGTGCTGCAGATCAACGCCGGGCTGACGCATCTGATCGGTCTTCCGAACACGGCGCTGGTGCAGCTGACCCTCATCGCCGTCGTGACCGGGGCCGCCACGATCTCGGTCGTCACCGGCGTGGACAAGGGCGTGCGCATTCTCAGCGAACTGAACCTGGCCACCGCGGTCCTGCTGATGCTGTTCGTGCTGGCGGTCGGGCCCACCGCGCTGTTGATGCGCGATTTCGTCCAGAACATCGGCTTCTACCTCGACGGCTTCCTGCTGCGGACCTTCAACATCTATGCCTATGAGCCGCGGCCCTGGATCGACGCCTGGACCCTTTTCTACTGGTCCTGGTGGATCTCCTGGTCGCCGTTCGTCGGCATGTTCATTGCCCGGATCTCGCGCGGGCGAACGGTGCGCGAATTCGTGATCGCGGTGCTCTGCGTGCCGGCGGGCTTCACCTTCCTTTGGATGACCGTCTTCGGCAACACCGCGCTCTTTCTCGACACCACGGTTGCGGAAGGGGCCTTGTCGGCCGCGGTCGCCGCCGACATGTCCGTGGCGCTGTTCCAGTTCTTCGAATACCTGCCGCTGCCGGCCGTCACCTCGACCCTGGCGGTGGCGCTGATCGGGGTGTTCTTCGTGACCTCGGCCGACTCGGGATCTCTGGTCGTGGATACGATCGCCGCGGGCGGACGGACCGATACCACGACGGCGCAACGGGTCTTCTGGTGTTCGCTGGAAGGTGTGGTTGCGGGGGTGCTGCTGGCCGCGGGGGGGTTGGGGGCACTGCAATCAGCGACGATCGCGACGGCGCTGCCCTTCACCTTCATCATGCTGGTGCTGATCTGGGCCTTGGCCAAGGGCATGCAGGCCGATCTGGCGCAACAGCGGGCCGGGTTCGCGGCCCCGCAGGCCCATCCCGCGGCCGGCGCCCCCCTGCAGAGGAGGCTGTCGCTTCTTCTGAATCCGCCGGATGAACGCGACGTCAAGGAACATATCATGGCTGCGGTAACGCCGGCCCTTCGAAAGGTAGCGGCGCTTTTCAAGGAGCGAGGCATGGCGGCAACCGTGTCCGAGGGCGGTGAAGAGTCATCGACAGCCCTCAAGGTTCCTTCGGAAGGCGGGCGCGACTTCATCTATGGCGTGCAGCCCGCATCGCGGCGGCTTGCGGCCTTCTCTCCCCTCGAAGCCGCACAGCCCGAGATGCGGTTCGAGGCCCGGACTTTCTTCAGCGATGGCAGCCAGGGCTACGACGTGATGCCATTGACGCAGGATCAGATCGTCGCCGACGTCCTGGTGCAATTCGAGCGCTACCTGAAGCTCGTCCAGTCGCCCGAGACTGCGCTGCTCGTGGGCGCGCCGGAGCATGAACCCGAGGCGGGCCTCGATGGGGGAAGTGCCACCTGAAGCCCGGCGGCAGCGGGGCATGTGGATGCAGTGGATCGCAGATCACCGCGAGGTCATCACGACCCTGACCAGCATCGGGACATTGCTGGGCTGGGTCGTCTGTTTCAAGTTGCTTGCCAACAGCTATCGTCGGCAACTGTGAGAGACGCTGCTCATCCCGCGGGGTGCAGGGGACGGGTGGTCCCTTCCCGAAAGATCGGGCCGCTCTGAGCGAGAGTTGTCCGGCTACGATGGGCCACCCTGGAGGGCCGTAGCCGATGAAGAAATCGAAGTTCACCGACCAGCATGTTGCCTTTGCCTTGCAGCAGGCCGAGACGGGGACGCCAGTGGAAGAGGTGTGCCGCAAGATGGGCGTGAGCCAGGCCACGTTCTACCGCTGGAAGAAGGTCTATGGCGGGCTGATGCCCTCCGAGGACCGCAGGTTGAGGCAACTTGAGGAGTGAGCCTGCGAACGCCACTGGTCCGAGAGAGCAGGCGAACAATGCGTGCCTGCGCCGGTTGGTCGCCGATCTGAGCCTCGACAAGGAAATGCTGACGGAGGTGATCCGAAAAAAGATCTAGTACCGACCCGGTGTCGCGAGATGATCGACTTCGTGAAGACGGTGTTCGGGGTGTCCGTCCGACGGGCGTGCCAGACGGTGCCGGCGCCGCGCTCGACCTGTCATTACGCCTCGAAGCGGCCGCCGCAGGACGTTCTGAGAAAGCGCATCCGCGAGCTGGCCGAAACCCATGTGCGCTACGGCTGCCGCCGCATTCACATCCTGCTGCAAAGGGAGGGCTGGCCGGTGAACATCAAGCGGGTCAGGCGGTCATACAACCTTGAAGGGCTGCAGATGCGGCTGAAGCCGCCGCGGCGGCGGGTGATGGCGAAGCTTCGCAGCGATCGCAGTGAGGCCACCGGACCCGATCAGGTCTGGGCCATGGACTGGATGTTCGACGAGACGTTCGAGGGCAAGCGGCTCTGGGTGCTGACTGTGATCGACACCTGGAGCCGAGTGTGCCCGGTGATGCGCGTCTGCCGGTCTGCCACGGCAATGGAGGTGATCGCCGCGCTTGACGAGGCCTGCCGAACATACGGGCACCCGAAGGCGATCCGCGTGGATCAGGGATGCCAGTTCACCTCGAAGGAACTCGACCTCTGGGCTTACGGCAAGGGCGTTGTGCTGGACTTCAGTCGGCCGGGCAAACCCACCGACAACGCCTGTGCCGAAAGCTTCAACGCCATCGTGCGGATGAAACGCCTGGGCCAGCACTGGTTCCCGGATCTCTCCGATGCGCAGGAAAAGGTCGAGAACTGGCGCCGCCACTACAACGAAGTGAGACCCCATGGCGCAATCGGTGACAGGTCACCGCAGACCATGATATCAAGGCTCGAGGCGCCGCCCCGAGCCGCCAACCCGCCGGAGGTTCTCATCTGATCCGGTCCAAGCTCCGGGGTGGGACCAGCCCGTCATGCACTAAGATCAGAAATGGACTACCTCAGTGGGGCAGGCCACACCCTTGACGTCATGAAGCAGTGTAGCTTCGATCAATCACGCCCTGAGAGAGGCACAAATCACGCTCCAAAGTCGCTGCACCAAGCCTGCAATGCTCAGCATGTACGGTGCGATAGTTGATCGGCTCCAACTAGGGGCGGATCCGCGTCTGGTCGCTCGCCGCAGCGCACGCCTATGCCACAGGCCACCTTTGGCCCACGAGCGGACCTTGTGGGTCTGCGATTATCAAAAAAAGTCTTCGGTGCAGGTAGTGTTAGGCAGCCGAGTCAGGACGGCGGTCACTCGGCTGAACATTGTGGCTGAAGTATTCCGGCCGGGCTTCGCGCAGCTTCTCGCTGATGAGGATCGACTGAGACAGATGGTGCCGTATTGCGGTGCGGGCCGCGGCCTCATCGCCCGCCGCGATGGCGTTGCGGACGGCCGTGTGGTCCGCAACGATCTGCACCGTCTTTTCCGGCTGCATCAGGTGCAGCGCCCGCAGCCGGTCGATGTGGCCGGACTCGCGGCGCAGCACGCGCCGAACCTTTTCCAGCTGCGCATGCCGGAAGATGGTGTCGTGAAAGGCGTGATCCAGTCGGGTGAAGGCGGCAAGGTCGCCGTTCTGGGCAGCATCGACCTGCAGCTCGATGATCTGGGACAGCTCGCGCGGCAGGGCCGGGTCGTGCAGGCGGGCCGCCACGGCCGCCGCCTCCTGTTCGCAGGCGTTCCGCATGACGTGGATCTGCCGTGCATGGTCCAGGTCGATCAGGCTGACCATGGTCCGCGACTGAGGGTGGATCTCGACCAGCCCCTCGGCCTGGAGCTGCAGAAGCGCGTCGCGGAGCGGGGTCGAGCTGACGCCGTAATCCTCCATCAGCTGCGCGCGCGACAGCGCCGCGCCCGGCGGCAGTTCGAGCATGCAGATGCGGCGTCGCAAATCCGCCTCTATCCCGTTCTGGATGTCGCCGGGCCAGTTCATGATCCGACCGCCGCGCTTTGGGCGTCAGTCTCGGACTGCAATTCCTCAAGATAGGCAAGAGGGGCGGCGACATGGTCCCGCGCGCAGCGGACGGCCGCTTGGGTATCGCCGATCTCGATGGCGTTCAGGATCTGCTCGTGCTGGGCAATGGCTGTTGCGAACCCGCGGCGCTGTTCCTGCCCAAAGGCAATCCGGTCTAGGTGCGCCTTCTTGGCACGGATCACGTCCCAAACCTCGGGTAGTCCCGCCGCGTCGAACAGCGCCTGGTGGAACCGATCATCCAGCAGGATGAATGCCGCGCTGTCGTCGCGCGCCTCGGCCAGCTTCTGTTCGATGATTGTGGCGCGCGCGGCGCGCAGGTCGGGGGTGCCCTGCGCGGCAAGTTGCGAGATCACAGGGAGTTCGAGGTTCTCTCGCAGGAAATGGGCAAGCCGCACCATCCTAGGAGACAGGGACGCGACAAACGTGCCGTGCTGTGGGGCAACCGTCACCAGCCCGTGGCCAGCCAACCGCAGGACTGCCTCGCGGAGCGGTGTGCGGCTGGCCGAGAACAAGGTGCAGAGATCTCGTTCCACCAACGCCGCACCGGGCGGCAGCTGGGCCGTGACGATCATCTGGCGCAGGGCGTCATAGATCTCGTCGCTGCGCGACCGGCGCTGTCTCATGGCGGTGTTCATGCGCTCCATTCTAGCGAAACCGGGCTCCCGGACTCCATGGATAGAAGAGGTGGCGGCCGCAAGCGCATACAAGCATTGCGTCATTTGCACAAATATATTAGAGCATATCTGTGGAGGAGGCCGCAAGACGGCCGAGATGGAGGAAATTCCTTGAAAAGACCGATTCTTGCCGCGCTGCTTGCGGGCCTGTGTATCCTGCCCGCGGTATCCTCGGCCGAGACCGCTTGGCCCGAGCGCACCATCAACGTCATCATCGGTGCGAGCCCCGGGGGCGACACCGACTTCAACGCCCGCACGATGGCCAAGTACTTCGAGCAGGTGACCGGCAGCACCATGGTCATCACCAACATGCCGGGCGGCGGGGCGACCATCGCGACCTCGGCGGTCAAGGATGCCGCGCCCGACGGCTACACCATGCTGTTCGGCCACACCGGCCACCTGATCGTGGCCGAGGTGTCGGGCCTTGCGAACTACGGCATCGCCGATTTCGAGATCTGCTGCATCGCCGCCGTGGACCAAGGCGCCGTCTTCGTCACCAGCGAGAAATCGGGCCTGAAGACAGTCGCCGACGTCAAGGCGGCAGAAGCTGGAAGCCTGACCTTCGGCACCGAACTCGGCGGCTATTCGCACCTGCAGGGCCTGATCTTCCAAGACGCGACCGGGGTCGAGATGAATGTCGTGGACACCGGCTCGGCGTCGGAAAAGATCGCCAGCCTTCTTGGTGGGCGCATCGACGTCGCGGGCATCGCATATGGCGCCGTTCAGGATTACGTCACCTCGGGTCAGATGACCGTGCTGGGCCAGCCCAACGCCGAGCGCAACCCGCTCTTGGGCGAGATCCCGACTTTCGCCGAGCAGGGCGTCGACATGGTTATGAACAACCCCTACATCGTCGCCTTTCCCAAAGGGACCGATCCCGAGATCGTCGCCAAGATGGGCTCGGTTATGCAGGAAATCGCGCAGATGCCGGAATACGCGGCCGATCTGGAGCAAGGGTTCAAGCAGCCGGTCGTCTTCCTGCCCAAGGACCAGGCACTCACCCGCCTGAACGAAATCCGCGACGCCTACATGCCCTATCGCGAGGCGCTGCAAGGCAACCGCTGACCGCTCGGCGGCGCCGCGCAGGCGCCGCCGTTCCTCATGGTGGGTCGAGCTGGAGGAGGAACCCATGCGCCACAAGGAGCTGATCGTCGCAAGCGCCATGCTGATGACGGGCATCGTCTACATGGGTATGTCGATGGGCGTACCGAAGCGGGACGGGGTCGATGCCTCGACCGTGCCGGTGATACTTGCCGGCATGATGATCGTACTGGGCGGGGTCGAGCTTGTCGCAGTGCTGCGCAGGTGGTGGGCGCCCCTGCAGAACACCACCGTGGTCTTGGGCGATCCGGCAGAGCCCGTCGCCGCCGGCCACGGTCCTCTTGGGGACGAGGCCGTGCGCACTGAGGCCCAGGCTGAGGCCGCCATTCCGGCGGCGGCGAAATCCGACATGGCGACCGTCGGGATCACCTTGGCGCTGATCGCGGGTTATGTCGCCCTGCTGGGCTCTCTGGGTTTCCCGGTCGCGACCGCCGTCTACCTGTTCGTCCAGTTCATCGTCCTGACCCCGCGCAGCATCCGCCCGGCCCTGCCGGCCTACGCGCTGATCGCGGCGGCCGCCGCGGCCGTGATCTTTGTCACCTTCCGCTATGGTTTCGGCCTGCTTTTGCCTGCGGGTCCGCTGACCCCGTTGCTGCCGTAAGGAGGCCGCGATGTTCGATCTTCTTCTCACCGGCTTCGCGAATGTTCTGTCGCCCTTCGTCCTGATGCTGATCTTTATCGGCGTGGCCGTGGGCATCGTCTTCGGCGCGGTGCCGGGGCTGACCGCGGTCATGGCCATTGCGCTGTGTCTGCCGATGACCTACGGGCTCGAGCCCGGGACCGGCATGGCGCTGCTGATCGCATTGTTCGTCGGCGCAACCTCGGGGGGTCTGATCTCGGCGATCCTGCTCAAGATCCCCGGCACGCCAGCCTCGATCGCCACCACCTTCGACGGCGGCCCGATGATGGAAAAGGGTGAGGGCGGCAAGGCTCTGGGCGCCGGCATCGTCTTCTCGTTCATCGGCACCATGATCTCGATCGCGGCGCTGATGTTCATCGCGCCGTGGCTGGCGCAGGTCGCGCTGTCCTTCGGCCCGCACGAATACTTTGCCATCGCCGTCTTCTCGCTGACGCTGATCGCTACGCTGTCCTCGGGCTCGATGGCCAAGGGCGTGTTCGCGGGGGTGCTGGGCTTCGCCGTCTCGACCGTGGGGATCGCGCCGGTCGACGCGACCACCCGCTTCACCTTCGGCCGGGTCGAGTTGAATGCCGGCTTCTCCATCCTAACCGTGCTGGTCGGCATGTTCGCCGTGGCCGAGATCATCAAGGTCGCCGAAAGCGCCAAGACCTCCAACCCCGAGGACAGCCGCGCCAAGCCCGTCGCGGTCAAGGGCTTCGGCTTCAGCATGGCGGAATTCATCGGCCAGCTGCCGAACGCCTTTCGCTCGGCCATGATCGGTCTCGGGATCGGCATCCTGCCGGGAATCGGGGCCGGAACCTCGAACATCATCGCCTATATCGCCGCCAAGAAGCGGTCCAAGACGCCCGAGCGGTTCGGCAAGGGCACCATCGAGGGCGTTGTCGCGAGCGAGACCGCCAACAACGCCGGCATCGGCGGGGCCATGGTGCCGCTGCTGACGCTGGGCATCCCCGGCGACGCGGTCACCGCCATCCTCTTGGGCGGGCTGATGATCCACGGCATCCAGCCGGGACCCATGTTGTTCATGTCGCAGGGTCCGCTGGTGTATACCATCTTCGCCGCGCTGATCGTGTCCACCTTCGTCATGCTCGCGCTGGAATTCTGGGGCCTGCGGATCTTCATCCGCCTGCTGGCGATCCCCAAGCACATCCTGCTGCCGGTGATCTTGGTGCTCTGCGCCGTGGGGGCCTTCGGGCTGGCCAGCCGGGTGTTCGACATCTGGACGATCCTCGCCTTCGGGGTGCTGGGCTTTGCCTTTGTCAAGGCGGGCATTCCCACCGCGCCCTTCATCATCGGCTTCATCCTGGGGCCGATGGCCGAGACCAGCTTCCGCCGCGGGCTGCAGCTGTCGCGGGGCGACTACACCGGGTTCCTGACCAACCCGATCTCGGGCGCCTTCCTTGCGCTCGCGGCGCTGTCGATCGCCTGGCAGCTGTGGACTGAATTCCGCCCGCGTCAGGGCGCCAACCTGTTGAAAGCCGGAGCCGAAGAATGAACGCGCCCATGAAGGAAGCCGCCGTGCCGGCCCGAAAGACCCCCGCCGAGCTGCGCAGCGCCCGCTGGTTCGCGCCCGACGACCTGCGCAGCTTCGGGCACCGCTCGCGGATGATGCAGCTGGGCTATTCCGAGGCCGACTTCATGGGCCGGCCGATCATCGGCATCCTGAACACCTGGTCCGAGCTGAACTCGTGCCACGCGCATTTCCGCGAACGGGCGGGCGACGTGAAGCGTGGGGTTCTCGCGGCCGGGGGCTTTCCGGTCGAACTGCCCTCGCTGTCGGTGGACGAAAGCTTCACCAAGCCGACCTCGATGCTGTATCGCAACCTGCTGGCGATCGAAACCGAGGAGCAGATCCGCAGCCACCCGCTGGACGGGGTCGTGCTGATGGGCGGCTGCGACAAGACCACCCCCGGCCTCGTCATGGGGGCGCTGACGGCGGGCGTGCCGATGATCTACCTGCCCGCCGGCCCGATGCTGCGCGGCAACTATGCCGGGCAGAAGCTCGGCTCGGGCTCGGACGCCTGGAAATACTGGGACGAGCGCCGCGCGGGCAACATCACCGACGAAGAGTGGCAGGGCCTTCAGGGCGGCATCGCGCGCTCGCCCGGCGTCTGCATGACAATGGGCACCGCCAGCACCATGACGGCGATCACCGACGCAATGGGGCTGACCCTGCCCGGCGCCTCGTCGGTCCCGGCGGTGGACAGCGGGCACCAGCGCATGGCCGCTGATTGCGGCCGCCGCATCGTCGACATGGTGTGGGAGGACCTGACCCCCGACCGGATCGTCACCCCGGCGTCCGTCCGCAATGCCGCCATCGTCGCCATGGCCACGGGCTGCTCGACCAACGCCGTCGTCCACCTGATCGCCATGGCGCGGCGGGCGGGCGTGGACCTGACGCTGGACGACCTCGACGCGCTTGGCCGCACTACCCCGCTGATCGCCAATGTCCGTCCCTCGGGCAAGGACTACCTGATGGAGGACTTCTTCTACGCGGGCGGCCTGCGGGCGCTGATGAAGCAGATCGGGGACCGGCTGGACCTGTCGGCGCTGACCGTCACCGGCCGGACCATGGGCGAGAACCTCGAAGGGGCGCAGGTCTTCAACGACGACGTGATCCGGCCCCTGTCGAACCCGGTCTATCACGAGGGCTCGCTGGCGGTGCTGCGCGGCAACCTCTGCCCCGACGGCGCGGTCATCAAGCCCGCCGCCTGCGACCCGAAATACCACGTCCACGAGGGTCCGGCGCTGGTCTTCGACAGCTATCCCGAGATGAAGGCGGCGGTTGACGACGAGAACCTGGAGGTCACGCCCGACACGGTGATGGTGCTGCGCAACGCAGGCCCCCTTGGCGGTCCGGGCTTTCCCGAATGGGGGATGCTGCCCATTCCCAAGGCGCTGATCAGGCAGGGTCACCGCGACATGCTGCGGATCTCGGATGCGCGGATGTCGGGCACCTCCTACGGGGCCTGCGTGCTGCATGTGGCGCCTGAAAGCCACGTCGGCGGGCCGCTGGCGCTGCTGCGGACGGGCGACATCGTGCGGCTGGACCTGCCGGCGCGCCGCCTTGACATGCTGGTGTCTGAGGACGAGATCGCCGCCCGCCGCGCCGCATGGGTGGCGCCGCCACCGCGCTATGACCGGGGCTGGGGCTGGATGTTCTCGCGCCACGTCACCCAGGCCGACAAGGGTTGCGACTTCGACTTCCTTGAACGCGGCTTCGGTTCCGCCGCCGGCGAGCCGGAGATCTTCTGATGGCCCTGACGCTGGACCAGGCTCTGACGGGCATCTCGGGCATCCTGGTGACGCCCTATGACGCGGCGGGCGAGATCGCGCCGCAGCGGCTTGTCCCCATCATCGACCGCGCGCTTGGCGCCGGGATGCACATGCCGGTGGTGAACGGCAACACGGGCGAGTTCTATGCCCTGACCACCGACGAGGCCTGCGCCATGGCGACCGAGGTTGCCGGGATCATCGCCGGCCGCGCGCCGCTGCTGGCCGGCGTCGGCCGCGGCATACGCGACGCACAAAGATTGGCGCGCGCCTCGGCCGATGCCGGGGCGGCGGCGCTGATGGTTCACCAGCCGCCCGACCCCTTCGTCGCCCCGCGGGGCGTGGTCGATTACCTTCATGCCGTCGCTGACGCCTCGGACGGCTTGCCGATGATGCTCTACCTGCGCAACGACGCCATCGGCATCCGCGCCATTGCGGACCTTTGCGCGGTGCCGGGGGTCCGGGGCGTGAAATGGGCCACGCCCAACCCGCAGAAGCTGGCCGAGGCGAAGGCCGCCTGCGATCCCGGCATCGTCTGGGTCGGCGGACTGGCCGAGGTCTGGGCGCCTACCTTCTATGCCGTAGGTGCGCGGGGCTTCACCTCGGGGCTCATCAACGTCTGGCCTGAGCGCTCGGTCGCCATCCACGCGGCGCTGGAGGCGGGCGACTACCACGGCGCCAACGCGCTGATCGCCGGGATGCGCGCCTTTGAGGACATCCGGGCCGAGGAAATGAACGGCACCAACGTCACCGGCGTCAAGGCGGCGCTGATCGCGCAGGGGCTCGACTGCGGCCCGACCCGCCCGCCCTCGGCCTGGCCGCTGACGGCGGCCCAGCAGGACAAGCTTGACCGCTTCATGGCCGCCAACAACCTTTGCCTGGAGGAAACCGTATGACCGACTACGTCTTGTCCGACGCTACGCGCGAAAAGCTGAAAAAGGTGTCGACCGCCTCCGTGGCCACGGCGCTCTTCAAGCGCGGGTTGCGCAACCAGTTCGTCCAAGGCGTTGTGCCGGTCGAACGCAAGCCGGTCACCATGGTGGGGCAAGCCTTCACGCTGCGCTACATCCCGGCGCGCGAGGACCGCAACCCCCTGACGGTTTTCCGCAATCGCGACCATAAGCAGCGCGTCGCCGTGGAAACCTGCCCCGAGGGTCATGTCCTCGTCATGGACGCCCGCAAGGATGCCCGCGCCGCAACCGCCGGTTCGATCCTGATCACGCGGCTGGCGTTGCGCGGCGCCGCGGGCGTTGTCTCTGACGGCGGGGTGCGGGATGCCGCAGGCATCGCTGCGCTCGACATGCCGGCCTATTTTGCGCGCCCCTCGGCGCCTACCAACCTGACGCTGCACGAGGCCATCGAGATCAACGTGCCCATCTCCTGCGGCGACGCACCGGTCTTTCCGGGCGACGTTATGCTGGGCGACGGCGATGGGGTCATGGTCATTCCCGCCCATCTGGCCGACGAGATCGCGGATGAATGTACGGGTATGGAGTCCTACGAGGACTTTGTCCTGGAACAGGTGCAGGCAGGTGCTGGCATCATCGGCCTTTATCCGGCAACGGATGAGGACAATCTGACGAAATACGCCGAATGGCGTGAACGGTCAGGACGCTGACATGACCTATATACCCCATGGTGATCACCTGATTGCCGGCGAAAAGATCCGGACGGAAGGGCGCTTCTCCTCGGCGCCGGTCGAGGGCACGGCCCATGAGTTCTCGGCGGGCACTCCCGAGATGGTTGCGCGGGCCTGCGCCGCCGCCCATGCCGCCTTCGAAGAGTTCTCGGCCACCACGCGCGAGGAGCGCGCGAAGCTTCTGGAAGCCATTGCCGAGGAGATCGAAACCCGCGGCGAGGCCATTACCGCCATCGGCAGCGCCGAGACCGGCCTGCCACAGGCGCGCCTGCAGGGCGAACGGGGCCGCACCATCGGTCAGCTGCGCCTCTTTGCCGAGCACATCCGCAAGGGCGACTACCTCGACCGCCGCCACGACAAAGCGCTGCCCGACCGCCAGCCGCTGCCGCGCCCCGACCTGCGCATGATGCAGCGCCCCATTGGCCCGGTGGCGGTCTTTGGCGCCTCGAACTTCCCGCTGGCCTTCTCGGTCGCAGGCGGCGACACGGCCGCGGCTCTGGCCGCGGGCTGCACGGTTGTCGTCAAGGGCCACAGCGCCCATCCCGGCACCGGAGAGATCGTGGCCGACGCGGTTGTGGCGGCCATTGCGCGGTGCGGCCTGAACCCCGGCATCTTCAGCCTGGTGCAGGGCGGCAAGCGCGACGTGGGCGAGGCGCTGGTCACCGACCCGCGCATCAAGGCGGTGGGCTTTACCGGCTCCTTGGGTGGCGGTCGCGCGCTCTACAACCTGTGCGCCGCCCGCCCCGAGCCGATCCCCTTCTTTGGCGAACTGGGCAGCGTAAACCCGATGTTTGTGCTGCCGGAGGCAGCTTCGGCGCGCGGAGCCGAGATCGGTCAAGGCTGGGCGGCCAGCCTGACCATGGGCGCGGGCCAGTTCTGCACCAACCCCGGCATTACCGTGGTGGTCGACGGGCCGGAGGCGGACACTTTCGCCGGGGCCGCCAAGGAGGCGCTGTCCGCCATTGCGCCCCAGACCATGCTGACCGACGGCATGGCCGAGGCCTACCGCAGCGGCGCAGCACGTGTGGAAGCCGGCAAAGGGGTCCGCTCGCTCCTGACCGCGACCTGCGCCGCGCGCAACGCCTCGCCTTACCTGTTCGAGGTTGCGGCCGATGACTGGCTGGAGAACCACGAGCTGGCCGAAGAGGTCTTTGGTCCCTTGGGCCTGATTATTCGCGTTCGCGACTCAGCGCAGATGGAGGAGGTGGCGCGCAGCTTCGTGGGCCAGCTGACAGCGACGCTGCAATTGGACGAGGGCGACACAGATCTGGCCCGTCGCCTGATGCCGGTCCTCGAGCGGATGGCTGGGCGCGTCCTGGCAAATGGCTTCCCCACGGGCGTCGAAGTGGCCGACAGCATGGTTCATGGTGGCCCCTATCCCGCCAGCACCAACTTCGGCGCCACCTCCGTCGGCACGCTCTCCATCCGCCGCTTCCTGCGGCCCGTCTGCTACCAGAACCTGCCCGACACACTGCTGCCGAGGGATCTGCGCTGAGAGTTGATAATTTAGCATGATACCGGATCTGACATATCCTGAGTCTCAGCTGCCCCGCTCGTATTACGGCAGCTGAGATAAGAGCCCGAACTCGAGGCGAAGGATGCGCCAGTGGAAGGCGCTCAAGCGCACGGGGGGAGAGGGTGGACCCACAGATTGCCGGGTGGTAGCTGGCTTCTCTCCAAGCTAAGCTTTTGTGCTTTGTTGTGAGCCTGCCTGATCTGTCGCCGGCAGAAACCTGTAGACCGACGACCGCGCGATCCCGAGCCGCCGGGCGATGGCAGTTGGACTGAGCCCTTCTTTCCCGTGCAGCTGGCGGACCTCGTCCGGGTCGATCTTCGGCTTGCGCCCCTTGCAGGCGCCGCGCGCCTTCGCTGCGGCAATCCCCCCATCTGCCGCTCGCGGCGCAGGTTGGTCTCGAACTCGGCGACGATCCCAGCATGTCGAAGAAAGCCTTTGCCGGCTGCGGTCGAGGTGTCCACCGGTTGCTCGATGGCCTTCAGCGTAACTCCCTTTGCTGTCAGTTCGTGGACGATGTCCTGCAGGTTCTTAAGGGAGCGCGCCAGCCGGTCAATGCGAATGACGACAAGAGGTCGCCCGGGCGCAGGAACTGCAGCAGGATGTCGAGCTCGGCGCGGCCGTGCCATGAGGTGCCGGTCTTCTTTTCGGCCCGGACCACCTGGCAGCCGGCAACCCGCAGCGCAGCCTCCTGCAGCGAGAGATCTTGGTCGGTACTGGACACGCGGGCGTAGCCGTAGAGGGCCATGGGAAATCGTTTCTGTCCGGCTGGGGACTAGACCCGGTTACGCTACTGTCCGAAATCTTACGGAAGTTGGGCTCACGAGAGTCGTCCGCAACACGAAAGTTGCAGGAAATCTCCCCCAGCACGACGACATGAAACCGTCGGATCGGGCGGGAGGACAGAATTTCCGGTTTTTCGCCCCGGGAAACCGAACCCATTCTTCTTGGACAGGTCACGTCCTTCAAGCTGGTGTAATTTCCCGGATCGCCCGGGGGCATGATCAGGCGTGCCAACGGCCGTCTGGAGACGGTGCCGGAACGCTGGTCCGCCCTCTGAAAAGCTCTCTAATCACTCTGGTTGTTGATTTCCACCCGGAACTGACCCGGGTCTGGAGTGAACCACTTGGGCTGGACCCCAAGACCCTGAGAAACTGATACGCTGGAGGGCCTTGATCGGAGAAGGCTCATGACATCACGAGGTCCCTACCGTCGGCATGCGACACCGTTCAAGCTGCAGCTCTGCCAGGACATCCGCGCCGGTGTCCCCATGCGGCGAGATGCGCAGCGCAGCCACAATCTCTCCGCCAACCTCATCCAACTGAGGCTGACACAGTTCAACCGAGGCAAGTTGAATGACGAGGGGGCCGAGGCAAGCGTCATTGCTGAATACGAAGCCCGCATCGCCGCGCTCGAGCGGAAGGTGGGTCAGCTCACGATGGAGCTGGATCTTGCCAAAAAAGCACCGCGGATTCCGACCGCGAACGGCAGCGCGAGATCCTTCGTGATCAGCGGCCCCCAAGCTGCTCCATCAGACGGGGGTGCAAAGCCATGAGTCTGCCGCGCACGCCCTTCCTGACCGCCGTCCCCGAGGACTGGTCACAACTGACCGAAAGCGCAGCGGCGGCCGAGCCGGTGGCCAGCCGCCGGGCCTATGCGCATAACCTCATCCGCCAGCAGTGGAGGCTTCAGCAGGCGCGCGCCCCCCGTCGGGCCGCCACGCTGATCGACCAGGCCGTTGGCAGGGGGGACCGGCCGCCGCCTCCGGCCGCCCGACTGGTCCCGGCGCTGAGCCATTGCGCACCCGTGCCGGTCATCAACGTGGTCTGCGAGAACCGACGATGGCTGTTCGAGGATTGGAAGCACGCGCTTGTGGCGGCCGGGCAGCCGGGCTTTCAGGTCTTGGTGAGTTCGCAGCCGCTGCCCACCGCCGCCGCTTGGATCTTCCTGCGCGCGGCCGAGGTGGCAAGAACGCCAGATCCGCAGCGCACGGGTGTGCAGATCCACGACCTTGCCGGCGGCGCTCTTTATCGTCCCGGCGGCGCGCGCCGGCGTGGCCGCCGACGCGGCGCTTTCGCTGACCCATCCCGCCCAGATCGAGCTTCTGGAGGAAAACGGGATCGCCGTTCGGCATCGTCGCTGGACCATGCAGCCGGTGGGATGGCGCGAGACCGCTCCGTCAGAACCCGTGGCCAGTGCGCGCCCGAAGGTCGCATGGTCGGCCGGCCCACGCGCCGCGACGGAACTGAGATCAGCAGTCTCGATCCGCTTGTGTCCGCCGCCTGCCGCTGGGCGCGCGTCGCCGAGGTCGTGCTGATCGGCGAACAGCTCGGAGGGACCGCAATGGCGGGCAGGCGCGGCGGGGCCGTCTGCCGAACCCTGCGCCTTGCGCAGTGCCCATTCACTCATGCGCCCGCTTGGCTGTCGAGCTTCGACGTGATCGTACTGACCAGCGATGCTGATTTCGGTCCTTGGCCGATCTTCGATGCGCTGCATGCTGGCGTACCACTGGTCGCGCTACCGGCCGGTTGGGCAAAGGGGTTGCTGGCCAGTGGCAAATGCGGGCGGCTGGCCGCGAACGCCGGCGAGCTTGCGGAAGCAGTCATACAGGTGATCGCCGAACAATCAGTCTGGCGGCGACGTACTCGACTATATGCGCGCGGAGTCGGGCAGAGCTTCACAGCATAGTTGCGTGCCAACTTGGGGCTGGCCGCTGAGCTTGCAGGGGCGGGTCAGCGGCAGGCGCTCCAGCCCTGAAGGGGAATACCGCCAGACTCGGGCATTCGTGTTCGGCCAGCCAACTTTCGACGTACAACAGGTGTCACGCCCGCGCCGGTGAGGGCCTTGGGTGGCCAGCGTCCGACTGCACAAGGAGCTGGCGCTTTCAGCTCCGCGCCTCCCCTTGTGGGAGTCCGGTGGACTGACTCACCATGTCGATAGTCGCGACGACCGCGGTGGCGCACTGGGGCGCGCCTCATTCCCTGCCCCCCGGCGCCTGTGTTTTGCTGACACTGTGTTGACACGTTTGCGGAACGCAGAAAGCGCCCTGTGGGGCGCTGCGTAGGAAGCTGATAGTGTTAGTAGAAGTGGTTGCGGGGGCAGGATTTGAACCTGCGGCCTTCAGGTTATGAGCCTGACGAGCTACCGGGCTGCTCTACCCCGCGTCCGAGCTGCGTTTGCGCAGCGGGTTCCCCGCGGGTTTTTGGGTGCGGGGGTTGTGTGATCGTTTCGGAGAGGTTTGCGTTTCTTTCCAGGTCTGGCGGTGACCTACTCTCCCACGTCTTGAGACGCAGTACCATTGGCGCGACGGCGCTTAACGGCCGAGTTCGGGATGGG
>NZ_NSJZ01000178.1 GCF_002287065.1 Paracoccus salipaludis | reverse complement strand
TTTGACGTGACGCATCCTGATGCGCTTCATAGTGGAGAAGATGGTGCACCACGCAACAAGGCAGTAAAACGGTGATGCTAAGCTTGCGACAGGCGGCTGAACTGACAGGCAAGAGCAAGTCAACTCTTACACGTGCTATCAAGGCAGGTCGTCTTTCTGCCTCCCGCAACGCTGAGGGGATGTTTGCCATAGATCCTGCTGAGCTCGCACGTGCTTATCCCTTCGTGGCCCCGTCCGACGCAGAGCATGACGCACACCATGGTGCACCACGCAACAGTGAGACAGATGAAGCAGCAATCCTGCGCCTGCAGCTTTCTCTATTGATAGACGAGCGGGAGCGGGAACGAGCCATCGCAGAGCGCGAGCGCGAACAGTTAGCCGGAACTGTGGCTGACTTGCGAGTGCGACTGGATCGAGCCGAGCAGCGTATTACCGCGCTCATTAGCGATAATGCTTATAGGACGAAGCGTCCCTGGTGGAAGTGGCGAAGAGGTCCATAAATCACAGCAGTCA
>NZ_NSJZ01000177.1 GCF_002287065.1 Paracoccus salipaludis | reverse complement strand
CTCAGCGGGCTTCGAGACGGCTTGGGTTTCCCCTGATCTGTGAAGGCTGTTTTCGGATGTGTGTTAATAGCAGGAAATATAACTTGGATACTTCACAGCCTCCAAGTTGGATACTTCACACATGCCGAGACGCAAGTTCAGCCGCCTGACGAACGCCCAGAAGCAAGCTCTCCGGGGTGAGCTCGACGCGAAGGTGCCGGTGACGGAGTTGGCGAAGAAATACGGGGTCAGCCGCCGGACGATCTACAACCACAGGAACCGCTGGGACGAGCGCCTGCCGCAGTCGCGCAGCAAGGTGCTGACGGTGCGGGTCAGCGCCGAGGACATGGAGCGGCTGGACGCCCTGGCGCGGGAGCTGGACCTGAGCCGGGCCGACACGGCCCGGCGGGTGCTGCTCTATGCGGCGGGCGTCTACCACATCGAACCGCCGGAGGCGGGCGAGATCGAGGCGCTGACCAAGGAGGTTTCAGCGATCGGGCGGAACGTGAACCAGGCGGTGCGGGCGATGAACACGGC
>NZ_NSJZ01000176.1 GCF_002287065.1 Paracoccus salipaludis | reverse complement strand
CTGACAGCCATTTTAACAGGTCGGCAGGCTCGATCTGCCAGCGGTTCCGGTTGTCCCTTCTAGCAAAAAGGTGCCCATCTTTTATGGCATTCATGATGGTGCCGCGCGAAACCTGAGCGCGGCTTGCGGCCTGCTGTGGTGTCAGCATTTGCAGTGATCTGTCAGTGACAATATCAGTTAGTTGTCACTTCTCGTTGTCAGATTTGCCACCTTCGATCACGTCCAGCCGGTAGCGTTCGACCGCCTGCCCGTGGGTGTTGATGTTGCCCCGGAAGGCACCCTCGGGCGTCACGGTGATGATCTTGTTGCGGCCGCGCTTCACCCGGCGGATCGCCCCAATTTCCTCAAGCAGGTTGAGAGAGCGTGCCATCTGGGCTTTGTCGGTGCGAGTGAGATCGCAGAGGTCGGCGGCGGTCTTCGTGCACTCGTAGGACTGCCAAGACAGGTAGCGGCAAATGATCCAGAGGATCGACATGGCCTCTTTGGCCTGTCCGGCAGTCTTTGCCGCCTCGAACAG
>NZ_NSJZ01000175.1 GCF_002287065.1 Paracoccus salipaludis | reverse complement strand
AACAGCGTCTGGCTGGAAGTGCCGTCGCGGCTGCTGCGCGGCGAGGACGGGCGCAACGACAACATCTGGCTGCGCGAGTGCCTGACCCGCCTAACCGGGGTGCAGCTCAGCGGCGAGTGGCGTGGCGATCCCTGGGGCGCGGTCTTGCTGGCCGAATGGAAGATCACCCAAGGTGGCTCGATGGTGCGGGCGTTGATCCCACCAGCCGGCGTCCATGCGCTCCGCAGCCCGCAGAACTTTGCCAAGATCGAGGCCCGCGCCGCTCACAGCCTGACCGGCCACGGCCGCCAGCTTTATGTGCTGCTTGCCGACAAGAAGCGGCTCGGACGGCCATTCTGGACCTTCACCGTGGACGAACTGCGCTCGCTCATGGGGGTGGCTGACAAGAAGTCCTATGAGGTTTGGGGGCAGTTCCGACGCTGGGTTCTGGACCCAGCCCTAACAGCGGTGAACGACTATGGCACGGTCGAGGTAAGCATGACCCCCGAGAAACAGGGCAGGTCGGTTCATGCCGTTACC
>NZ_NSJZ01000174.1 GCF_002287065.1 Paracoccus salipaludis | reverse complement strand
CTGTCAGGGGCGCTCAGGGCGCGTTCCACGGGTCGTCCGGGTCGCGTGGGGTGCCGTCCGGGTTGCAGCCGCGCAGGGTCCATGCCTCGCCCTGGTCGAGCATGTCGGCTGCGGTCTTCTGCGTGTGATGGGTCTGACAGAGGCTTAGGAGCTGGTCGATGGGCGGGAAGGCCGGGCCGCCGTTCCTGATCGCCTTGATATGGTCAACCGCATGGGCCGGGGTGCCGTGCCCCAGGCTCTCGCAGGCTTGGCAGAGCGGATCGCGGGCCAGCTTCTTCCGCCTCAGGCGTTGCCACCGCTGCGTGTTGTAGGGCCAGCGGCTCATGCCACCCAATGAGCGGACAGGGTGAGGTATTGCCGCCGCTCGTCCAGGTTCCTCATGCCGTCGATGAGGTAGGGCTTGCCTTGCCAGAGGATGCGCCAGTCGGTCGCCACGTCTTCCCGGTGACGGATATGCACCAGCACCGCCTCGGTTGCCCGGATGCCTGCGCCTATCACTTCCTCGGTGCTCTTGATGGG
>NZ_NSJZ01000173.1 GCF_002287065.1 Paracoccus salipaludis | reverse complement strand
TCCGAGAGGCTATTGAGGATAAAGGAATAAAGGTCTGCATCCCAGGCAGGTCGTCCCGCAAGAAGACTGTGAAATACGACAAGCGGCGTTACAAGCGGCGCAACCGCATTGAGATCATGTTCGGTCGGCTGAAGGATCGGAGACGCGTCGCCACTCGATACGACCGATGCCCAGAAACCTTCTTCTCCGCAATCGCCCTCGCAGCCACCGTCCTGTTTTGGCTCTGAAGATCAATGGGTCTGGAGCCTAGTGCACGTGGTATCCGCATAGGCTAGAGTCAGGACTCGTTAAGTTTCATAGCCAGAACATGATGGTTGCGGCGAGTGCGACGGCGGAGAGGAAGACCTTCGGGCATCTGTCGCAACACGTGGCGACGCGTCTCCAATCCTTCAGCCGACCGAACATGATCTCGATCCTGTTGCGGCGTTTGTAGCGGCGCGTGTCATATTTTACGGGCCGACCACGAGACTTTCGCCCCGGGATGCAGGGAGTGATCCCTTTGTCTTTCAGCGCATTTCT
>NZ_NSJZ01000172.1 GCF_002287065.1 Paracoccus salipaludis | reverse complement strand
AAAACCGCTTCCCACAATCCAACTTGAACAATCTACAAAGGTGAAGATTCATCCGATGCTCCACTCGGCACTAGGGGTCATAAAATAAAATAATTGTAGTTGTTCAATCCAATGGTGCGGCTTCTTCGCCGCCCTTCATAGCCTCGATGATCTGATCCACATGCGCCCGCTGCTGCTGCGCGCGGCGAACCATGAGGCTGCGGGTCTTGTCGTTGTCCCGGGCGATCTGGTGCAGCTGGTGGGCTAACTGGTCCAGTTGCAGGCGGGGGATCTTCTGCCCGCGCTGCACGGCCGCGTTCATGGCCCGCACCACCTGGTTCACGTTCCGCCCGATCGCGGACACCTCCTTGGTCAGTTCCGCGATCTCGCCCGCCTCCGGCGGCTCGATGTGGTAGACGCCCGCTGCGTAGAGCAGCACCCGCCGCGCCGTGTCGGCCCGGCTCAGGTTCAGCTCCCCCGCCAGGGCGTCCAGCCGCTCCATGTCCTCGGTGCTGACCCGCACCGTCAGCACCTTGCTGC
>NZ_NSJZ01000171.1 GCF_002287065.1 Paracoccus salipaludis | reverse complement strand
ATGGGAAAGACGCTGCAAGTGGCCGCTGATCGGGCCTATGACCAATCCAAGACCGTGCTGCCCGCCGAGGTGGCGCGCGGGGTCTACATGCGGAACGCGCCAAGTCTGCGCGCCCTCAAGCTCATGCATCTGATGATCTCCACGGCGGGCGGGCGCATGGCCCAGGACGTGCGCCACGAGATGCGCCTCTCCGACATTCGGCGCATCGAGGGCATGGCCCACCACGACCGCGAAAGCCTCAAGCCGTTGTTCGAGGAACTGCGCGCGGCGGTGCTGACCTATGACGACCCTCAGGCCATGCGCTACACCATCGGCGGCCTGCTCGATCAGGCCGTGGTGGACTATCGCCACGAACTCAGCGGCGATGTGCTGGTCTCGTGGTTCTTCGGCCGGATGTTCCGGGACATGGCCGAGCGGTCGAATCACTGGGCCATTCTCGACCGGCAGACCGTGTTCCACCTGGGCAGCAAGTATTCCGTGCTGCTGTTCCAGCACATCGCCAGTCTGGCCGGGATGGACC
>NZ_NSJZ01000170.1 GCF_002287065.1 Paracoccus salipaludis | reverse complement strand
CATGTTTGGTTATAGTTGGGGCATACGGTATCAAACGGTTTGACAAACGCTCTTCCTTTTCTGTAATAGGTTCTAGGGTAATTGAATCAGTTCGACGTAACCGACAGGGAAGGGAAAAAGTCATGGGAGACCGTTTGAAACTCACCAACGACATGGCTTCGTGGCGCCTTATGGTCGGCGCCGCCATCGAGGGCGCGAAGCGGATCGGCTACGACCTCAAGCGGCAACCCGGCCGCGGCCTGAGCAACACCTACGACGCCATCAAGGACGGCAAGACCTCGACCGTCTCGGTGCGCACAACGCGCGACCGCTGGTTCGCCTACCAGCCCGTCGAAGGCGGCACTCGGTGGAAGACACTCGATGAGGTGGAGCTGGTGCTGGTGTCGGCCGTGGACGACCCGGCGGACCCCCGGAACGTGGACGTGTACCTGTTCCCAGCCGATGAGGTGCGCAAGCGCTTCGACGCGTCCTACGCCGCTCGGAGCGAAAACGGCAACACGATGCGCGATGGCTTCGGCAT
>NZ_NSJZ01000169.1 GCF_002287065.1 Paracoccus salipaludis | reverse complement strand
CAGGTGCTGTCCGGTCATAGCAGGCTCCTTTCCCTTTCGCTGGCGGGCCGCATCGAGATCACCGAAATCCCTTCGGTGCCCAAGGTGGCGAACACCACGGCAATGGTGCCGTCGCCCAGGCGGCCTATGGCCATGTGCCGACCGTCCTTTGCCGGGATGACAAGCGAGGCCAGGAAGAACCCCTCGTCCAGATCGGCAAAGTCCAGGCCGTGCTTGGCGAGGTTCGTCTGCCGCTTCGGCTCATCCCAGACGATCATCAGCATGGCTTTCTGTATATACACAAATAGGAGCAGGCATCAAGGGTTCCTCCTCATCAGGCAGAGGCTCGTGAGAGGAGGGTGGAAGTGGCAGGAACTGTGGAATGTTTACACGCCCGGTTCTCGGCCCTGATTGCCCTCTGCCGCACCTCCTCCGGCGACCTGCACAGCGGTTCTTCCTGCCCCCTGTCCTGGGCCGCGCTCCGTTCCTTGGCGACTGCGCGCAGCCCAGGACAGGGCTTGCGGCGGTGACGCGATCGAGC